>JAFDXR010000010.1 GCA_018267825.1 Bacteroidota bacterium
GATCTGCGGGAATCTGCGTGTTCTTAATCTGTGTATGTCTGCGTGAAAGAAACATAGATCACTTCGCTCCACGTGCCGCTGAAGCTTATGCTTGCGCTGAAGCTTTAGCATAGGCGCATAGCGGAGGCGCTATTGCTCGTAATGGCAAGAGATTATTACCGGCCCGTGATATAAGTGTTAAAATACCCGCATTCTCTCAGAATTTCCTGGTAGTATTTGGTATCCGAAAAATCATCCCTGATTTTCCTGAAATAAATTCCGGCTTTGAAATCGCCTTTATACGTATCAGGTTTGTGTTCAAAAAATGTGTTTTGTTCGCACTTGGCAGCCATAAACAAACATTTGGTTTTGAATTCACGGTCTGTTGATTTGTCGTAGGCCAGCAGGTAATACTTAAGTGCCAGGTCGCAGGTCATATCGCTTTCCATAACCACAGGGTTTTCATAGAAAAGGCGTGCATTTCCATAATAGGTCATGTTGTAAAATCCATTGGCCAGCAGGAAATAATTCTGCGCAGCTTCTGCGGGTTTTGTTTCTGCTGTTTGCTTTATCTCGGTCATTTTCTGGATAAACAATTTACTTGTATAGGCTACTTTCTGCGGAGCCTCGTGGTCACAGTCGTGGCAATCTTTGATGTGAATATTGAACGGATTGCCGAGCAAAGGTTTCTGATAACCTTCTATACCATTCATCACGCGGAGTGCTTCAGGGAGATTGTTCTGTTGTGCATAGCGAATAGCCAGAAGATCCTGGTAGTCGGCTTTGTGAAGGCTTGCATGTTTCAGATAGAAATTCTCAAGCGGTGTTTTCGCCGGGTTTTCAAAATACGCAATCATGCTCAGCACATTGTCGCTGGAGTTGAAGCGGTTTTGTACTGTGCCTGGCTGCACCATTTCGGCTTTTTCATATTCGCCTTGTTTGGCGTATAAGCGGGCAATCATGTCGGCCGCCCAGCGTGTGGCAAAGCTGGTGCGTACATTCGAACTGCTGCTGTAAATTGTTTCGAGATCCTTCACAAGCGCTGTTCCTGAAGCTTCATCCAGTTTCTGGATCTGGCGTATTTTTCCGTATAAACGAATCAGGCAAACCTGGTCGCTTGCCATCTTATCATTGGTATGAATGCGTTTTTCAGCTTCTTTGAGGTGTGCATTTGCCAAACTGTAATTGCCACTGGCATAAGATAAATAGGCCGATGCCATATACCAGAGTTCAGGTTTTGCGGTATTGGCTTTTGAAGCTATTTCATTAATAAATTGAACGGTGGGCTGATGAATGTTTTTCGTTATGGGCGTTGTTTTGTCATGTGCATCGTAGTCCGGCACATTAAAACCTTCTTCTTCGATATTCACAGCGCGTACCAGTAGTAAATCCACCAATTCCGATTTAGGATTGATCGTCAGAATTTCTTTCATGGCTCTTGTGGGGTCGTTATAAATTCCGAAGAGTTGCCAGAGTATTTCTTTTTCTCGGGTAGTCTTGGCAAGTGCCAGGCACTGGGCCCAGTCGCTTTCATTCTGTGGGTGAAACGAATAGTAGGCCGATGTTTTGAACGGCGCAAAACCATCATAGATCAGGGCATAAATGTAATTGGCTTCTCCGTATTTTTTTTGTTTGTACAGGCAGGCGGCCTTATAGCCCAACGCACGCCATTTCATGCTTTCGCTGTTTTTGATCTGTGCTTCGTTCTGTGCGTATAGATTTAATGCATCATCGTATTGTCCGTTGAAATAATACAAGCGTTCGAGTTGAAACACATAGCGCTCTTTCATAAATGCATCTTTGGCAGAGGCCAGGAGTTTCTGACCGCCGCTTATCTGCTGAGCCAAAGTGATTGTGGTTTTTTTCGGCGTTTCTTTTTCTTCCCAGTAATTAACCACGGGTGCTACAAAGGTTTCATTGCGGCGTGCAAAGCCGGTATAGAATAAAAAAGCAATGGCTTTCTGAGCCGGATCCGCCACAGCGAGGCTGTATTTTTTAGAAGCCTCGGTCAGGTTGGCTGTTTTACCTTTCAGGGCAAAGATCATGGAATCTACCTGGTTCATGGAGGCAGTATAAAGCCAATAGTCAATGGCTTCAGGGCTCACTTTCTGTGCAAAATACGTGCACCACTCCTGTGTATTAATGTGTTTCAGATCATCGCGAAACGAGTCGTCGTCGTTGCTACCATACAGGCGGAAATACGTGTCGCGGAAAAAGGGTTTGTACGTATCATTCGCAATAATTTCGGGTGTAAACATAGAGCCCTCGGAAGCGTCCCAGTCGCCTCCGGCACAAGCCATAACGGTTACTACGCCCAGTGTGCCGCCACTAATTAAAGACAGCCACAGTTTTTTCCAGTGTTTTTGTTCCATAGTATGAGATGTGAAAATCATTTAAATCAAAAAATACAATCCGGCGGATCTGCCCGTCATCATTCAGATGCTCACTCAGTTGAGTGGCTGCAGCCAAAAGCTCGTCGCTGCTGAGTCGTTCTGTGCGGAGTTCATCCTGTTCCATAAAATATAAACCGTCCTGCAGAAAAGAGTGTTTCACTGTGTAGAGTTCTCCTTTTTTTTGCATGGCAAAACGACTCGTATCGCTTTCATCGGGAATTTGCCCACCGGATAACAAAGCTATAATTTTTTTATCGCGTTGTTGCACCTGCCAGCTGAAAATGGGTAAAGCCACATCCAGGTGCATGGGGTAGGAGGCTGCATAACTCACGTAGCGACCGGCATCTTCCGGATTATATATCGAGTTGGTTTCCTTCGGATCATGCAGGTTGCCCATATTGTAATACATCAGCATGCCTTTGTCGACCGGGGGGATGCCGGTACGCTGTTTATATTTTACCTGGTGAAGCCGGATAGTGGCAGAAAGCTGTTTCTCAGGCCCGGCCAATGTTTTCAGTGTTTTGAGCAGTTGAAAATAAGCCTCCTGCGATTTGTCTGACCAGTCGCAATCGATCTGAAACTCATGAAAGGAGTGACCTTTCATGAGGGTGTTTATTTTTTTATAAATGTGTCCGGCCAGTCCGGCAACGCTGTCGGTCCTGGTGCCAAGCATGGTACGGTTGGTGATATACACCACCGGAATGATCTGCCAGCCGGCGAGCGAGTCCAGGTGACGAATGGTGCCGACAGGTATGGGTTGTCCCGATTCTTTATCGACATCAACATCAAACAGGCGCGTGTACAGCACGTTGGCCTGTAGGGTATGCATGGCCTCCCGCTCGGATGCGTCTACTCCGCCCCGTGTTTTCCAGAAGTAAAAAGAGGTTTCGGTTTTATGCTTGTTGCACGATACCAGGAGCAGGCACACGACGCACAGCGTTATATAATGACGAACCGCAAACATGTTTTTCGAAACACTAAATATACGATGGTTGCCTGTATTTTCTGCATGCAGAGTATTTTTGTATATTGTATGGCAGAAGCTATGAATTACACAGATTTGTTATACCAGGCCATCCTGGCTGCTGTTGCCGGAGGAAAAGAAATTCTGACCGTGTACGATACCGATTTTTCGGTGGAGTATAAAGAAGACGATTCGCCCCTGACACTGGCCGATAAAAAAGCCAGCCAGAAGATTAGCGAAATGCTCGAACACCTTCGGATTCCTGTACTAAGCGAGGAAGGCGAACATACAGCCTTTGAAACGCGCCGCCACTGGAAACACCTTTGGATTGTAGATCCGCTCGATGGCACCAAAGAATTTGTAAAGCGCAACGGCGAGTTTACAGTAAATATAGCCCTGGTAGAAGAGGGGATTCCTAAAGTGGGGGTGATTTATTCACCGGTATTGAAAGACATTTATTTTGCAGCACTGGGTCTTGGCGCATTCAAGATCAACAAGCATGATTTTATGCGCATTGAAGAGTCGGTGCATACGCTCACGCTCGACAATCTGGTAGCTATGGCCGGAAAACTCCCTTTAGCCCAGGACCACAAAACGTACCGCGTGGTGGCCAGCCGTTCGCATATGAGCAGCGAAACATATGCTTATATCGAACAGCTGAAAAAACAGCATCCCGAAGTGGAGATTGTGAGTACAGGAAGCAGTATTAAAATGTGTTGGGTGGCCGAGGGTGTGGCCAATGAATACCCGCGATTTGGGCCTACCATGGAGTGGGATACGGCTGCCGGGCAGGCTATACTGCAGCAGGCGGGCTGTGAGCTTATTGATTATGATACCAAAGAACCCATGCAATACAACCGTGCTGAACTCCTGAATCACTGGTTTATAGCCCGTCGCAAAGGCCTTTTATAGGGGATGATTCCTGTATAAACCACACGGAAATAAGGCGCTTTTTTCGTAAATTTACCACTCTGAAAGTCGATCATGCAAACACTTAAAAACTACATTAACGGGGAACTTCTGGAGCCCGTTTCCAAACAATACCTCGATAATTACGACCCATCGCGCGGCAAAGTATATTCACTGATTCCGAATAGCGATGAGCGCGATGTGGAGCTGGCTGTAAAAGCGGCTCACGAAGCCTTCCCGGCCTGGAGTGTAACCCCGAAAGATGTGCGGTCGCAATACCTGCTGAAGATTGCTTCACTGATTGAGCAGAATCTCGATAAACTGGCACGTGCGGAGAGTCTCGACAACGGTAAACCATTGCACCTGGCCAAAACCGTTGATATTCCAAGGGCAGCGGCCAATTTTCATTTTTACGGAACGGGTATTCTGCACTATGCAGCGCATGCACACAGCATGGAAGACACGGCAATCAATTACACGCTGCGTCAGCCAGTAGGTGTAGCGGGCTGCATTTCGCCATGGAATCTGCCGCTGTATTTATTCAGCTGGAAAATTGCTCCGGCGCTTGCAGCAGGATGTACCGTGGTAGCCAAGCCATCGGAAGTAACGCCCATGACGGCTTACCTCTTATCGGAAATCTGTATCGAAGCCGGACTGCCTAAGGGCGTTTTAAATATTGTGCATGGCCTCGGTCCCAAAGTAGGCAATGCGATTGTGAGTAACACCAAAGTGCCGGTGATTTCGTTTACCGGTGGCACCAAAACAGGCGCTCACATTGCCAGCATTGCGGCGCCGATGTTCAAAAAAATGTCGCTTGAACTGGGCGGAAAAAACCCGAATATTATTTTTGCCGATTGCGATTATCAGAAAATGCTGTCCACAACCATGCTATCGTCGTTTGCCAACCAGGGTCAGATCTGTCTTTGCGGATCCCGCATTTTTGTGGAGCGTTCTATTTACGATACGTTCAAGGCGGACTTTGTAGAGAAAACAAAGAAACTGGTGATTGGTGCACCGCTCGACGATAAAACAAAAATAGGTGCAGTGGTTTCTGAATCGCACATGGAGAAAATTCTGTCGTATGTGGAGTTGGCCAAACAGGAGGGAGGTATTGTACTTTGTGGCGGGAAGCGTGCTAAAGTAGATGGCGAATTTGCAAATGGTTATTATATCGAACCTACTATTATAGAAGGACTACCATACAGTTGCCGCACCAACCAGGAAGAGATTTTTGGGCCTGTAGTTACGATCACCCCATTCGACACAGAAGAAGAAGTGATGACTTATGCCAACTCTACCATCTATGGCCTGGCTTCTACAGTATGGACACAGGACATTACCAAAGCAAATCGTGTAGCAATGAATCTGCATACCGGTATTGTATGGGTAAACTGCTGGTTGCTGCGTGATTTGCGCACCCCATTCGGAGGTGTTAAATCGTCGGGTGTTGGGCGCGAAGGAGGTTTTGAAGCACTCGACTTTTTCACAGAGCCTAAAAACGTTTGCGTGAAACTAAAGTAATAAATACGGATAAATACGAATTGTTACGAATAAATACGAATCAGTACGAATAGATACGAATTGTTGCGAATAGATACAAATCAGGAAAATATTGAATTCATAACTCCCATGAAACGTTTAATTATAAATCGGAAACCACATGGGAATTACGAAACGGGAGGATTTAGTTCATCCGGATTTAAGTTATAAGATTGTCGGAGCTGCTTTTACTGTATTTAATGAATTGGGTGAGGGGCATCTCGAGAAGATTTATCAAAGAGCATTTGCACTCGAATTTAAAAGGCTGGGACTGAATTATAAAGAGCAGATTTATTGTCCTGTTGTTTTTAATAAAGAAGTTATTGGGAAGAATTATTTTGATTTTTTAGTAGAAGACCAGGTGATTGTTGAGTTAAAACGAAACGCTTATTTTTCAAAAAAACACATGGACCAGATTACAAATTACCTGAGAGTTTCTGATCTGAGACTTGGTCTTTTGATCGGATTTTCGACAGAAGGCGTGCGGTTTAAGCGTATTGTGAATGTGAGATAATGCGTGTGTAATTCGTATTTTTGCAGGGATTGGGATTAATACATTCATATGCAATGGGATTAATACATTCGTATGCATTGGGATTAGTACATTCGTATGTATTAGGATTAGTACATTCGTATGTATTAGGATTAGTACATTCGTATATATTAGTATATAAATAATAGATATGTTAGAAAACAGTACAAGAACCGAGTTATCTGCCATGGGTGAGTTTGCCCTGATTAAGCATTTAACCGAGCATTTTGAAATAAAGAACGAAAGTACCCTGAAAGGTGTGGGCGATGATGCGGCTGTTATTCAATATGAGGCAGGAAAGCAAATACTTGTATCGACCGATATGCTGGTAGAAGGTGTGCATTTTGATTTGACGTATGTACCATTAAAACACCTGGGGTATAAATCAATCGTGGTGAACCTTTCAGACATTTATGCCATGAATGGAACACCTCGCCAGGTTACAGTAAGTTATGCGGCCTCCAATCGGTTTTCAGTAGAAGCTATGGAAGAGTTGTATGCCGGTATGCTGGTAGCCTGTAAGAAATACGGTGTTGACCTGGTTGGTGGCGATACCACCTCATCTACAAGCGGTCTGATGATCAGCGTTACCGCCATTGGTGAGTGCGAAGCCGGCCAGGCCGTTTACCGCAGCGGAGCCAAAGAAAAAGATTTACTCTGTGTGAGCGGCGACCTGGGCGGAGCATATATGGGTCTGCAATTGCTGGAGCGTGAGAAATTTGTATTTAAAGATAATCCGAAACTGCAACCTGATCTCGAAGGGAATGATTACATCCTTGAACGCCAGTTGAAACCGGAAGCCCGTCGCGATGTGATCGAATACCTTCATAAAATAGGCGTGAAGCCGACATCCATGATCGATGTGAGCGATGGACTTGCTTCAGAGATTCTGCATCTGTGCACCAATTCGGAAGTAGGTTGCGAACTGTATGAAGATAAAATTCCGATCGATCTGCAAACCTATGACCGCGCCCGTGAATTTGGTCTCGACCCTACAGTGTGTGCCCTGAGCGGCGGCGAAGATTATGAACTGCTGTTTACGGTAGCCATGAGCGATTATGAAAAACTGAAAGAGGCAAAGGATATTACCATCATCGGTCACATAACCGCCAAAACCAGCGGCACCAATCTTGTTACCAGATCAGGAGGCTCACATCCGCTTACCGCACAGGGTTGGAAAGCATTTTAGAAAATAATTGTATATTTATATTACCATGAAACAATTCACCCTGTTATGTTGCGCCCTGCTTTTAATGGCAGCATGCGATAAAAAGAAAGCCAGTTATAAAGGCACTGTCAAAGATCAGAATACCGGTGCCGCTGTACCTCAACTGTTGGTAACCGTGCATCAAAGTAAAACCGGCGATAACACGTCGACCGACATTATTGTAGGGCAATGCTATACAAATAAAAACGGAGAATTCCTCATCGATCACACCGTTGGCAGCAAGTCCATGAAGAAATGGCTTACCGTGTATGAAGGAAGTAAAAAATTAGCCGAAAAAGACGACCTGGGGCTTAACGAAAGTGGCCTTGTGATTGAAGTAATACCATAAATTATGAATACAAAAATTGAATCATCCAAAGCGCCTGAACCTGTAGGATTGTATCCGCATGCGCGCCGTGTCGGTAATTTATTATTCCTGTCGGGTGTAGGTCCGCGTGAACGTGGCGCTAAAAAAATACCCGGTGTGGAACTCGACGACCAAGGAAATATTGTAAGCTACGATATTGAAGCCCAATGCCACAGCGTTTTCCGTAACATCAGATACATCCTTGAAGATGCAGGCAGCAGCTGGGATAAGATCGTAGACGTAACGGTGTTTCTTACCAATATGAAGGTTGATTTTCCGAAATACAATAAACTCTGGGCCGAATATTTTAAAGATAATCTTCCCTGCCGTACGACCATTGAGATCAATTGTTTGCCAACACCGATCGCTATCGAATTGAAAGTTATTGCAACAATCGATTAAATTTCAGTGACAGGCATATGACAGGAAAAAAGAAAATAATACTGGGGCTTGCTATTGCCCTCGTTGCCATTCAGTTTATAAGGCCCGATGCCAATGCCGGTGTGGCCGATTCAGATAAGGATATAACACATGTGTTGTCGGTTCCGGCTGATGTAAAGAATATTCTGGTAACGTCGTGCTATGATTGTCACTCCAATCACACAGAGCCTATGTGGTATATGAACCTGCAACCTGTGGGCTGGTGGGTTGGGCATCACATCAAAGAAGGAAAAGAAGAATTGAATTTCTCTGAATTTGCTGGCTATTCGCCAAAGCGCCAGGCGCATAAACTGGAGGAAGTGGCCGAACAGATTGAAAGAAAGGAAATGCCTCTTTCATCTTATACCTGGGTGCATGGCAATGCCAAACTGAGCCCGGAGCAGGCTGCTATACTCATGAAATGGGCCAAAGCCGGGCACGATAGCATTAAAGCTAAATTACCTCCCACACCTCCCGGTGGAGAACACAAGTCCGAACATCACGGATAATCGTGTGTATTAACAAGCCATGTTATACACAAACTTGGCTTTCCTGTTTTGTAAACGTTTTATAACAATCAGTAACAGCATCCTCACAGGGTGCTGTTTTTTTTGAGAGAGAGTTCCCCGAACCCTTTTATTCACAAGTGTTTTGAGGGGGTTCATGAAAGGTGTATGCAACGGTATAAACAGCCATTCGGAAATTAAGAAACAAATAATACTCTGGTTTTTGCTATCGATATAAACGACAGAGGGAATAATTTCGCAGAAAAATTTTAAACATGAAGAAATCATTTTTTATTTTAGTAATTATTTGCCTGTCTGCGAAGAGCTTTCTGGCACAGCCCTGCAAGGAGATTATCGGGTATTACCCAAACTGGCAATGGTATGATCGCAATAAGTTGGTGCAACCATCAACCATTGCTTATCATAAATACTCTGTGATCAATTATTGTTTTTTTAAACCGGAGTCAACGGGTGCTATCTCCAACACCGATAGCTGGGCCGATGAAAACCTTTTGCAGGGCCAGATCAACTGGTCAACAAGTCCTTATAGCTATTATCCGAATACATCCCTGGTCGATCTGGCGCACAATGCCGGAACGAAAGTGATGGTCTCCATCGGTGGCTGGACACTTTCGGATAATTTCCCGACAATTGCGGCTTCGGCCGGAACGCGCACCATGTTTGCATCCGAGTGCTGCCGGCTCATCCGGTTTTATCATTTTGATGGGATTGATATTGACTGGGAATACCCGGGTTTTTCAGGCCACTCGGGCACCAGTGCCGATAAGCATAATTTTACCTTGATGCTGCAACAAGTCAGAGACTCATTGAATGTACTCGGGCAGGCACACAACAAGAACTACCTGTTATCGGCATGCTTTAGCGCAGCCTCTTCCAATGCCGCTAATATCGAGTGGAATAATGTCAGCGGCATCCTGGATATGATCAATCTCATGACCTATGATTTTTTTGGCGCCTGGGATTGTACCGCCAATCACAATACACCCTTATATACTACCAATGTGGGAGATCCTGCGTTCAATATCAATAGTGCCTGGAACATGCTGACACTTACTTATGGTGTGGCACCCTCAAAAATAAATGTAGGCGTGGCATTCTATGGCAGAAGCCAGACAGGCGCTACAGCGCTTTACCAGCCTACAAACTGCGGAGTCGATAATATTACATTTCAGGCCGATGCGGGTTCCCCGTTGTATTATAACATCATGGCTTCGATGGGCCTGTTTACGGCATATTGGGACAATACAGCCCAGGTCCCTTATCTGCTCGGCAATACAGGAGGCGCTGCTGCGGGAACATTTGTGTCGTACGACAATAAGCAATCCATTGGATTAAAAGCACAGTACATTAAAAACAAAGGTGCCCGGGGTGCCATTATCTGGGAGATTACAGGCGACTACATGGAAACAAGTCCTGGCTCCGGAGTGATAGCAGGCACTCCTCTGGCTGATACGCTTAATACGGTATTTTGCAGCAGCAGTGTTGTAACAGGAATCGTTACGGCCGAAACGGAAACTCCGGCACTGTATCCGAATCCGGCCAGCGATGCGGTTTTCGTTAATCTCAGAGAGCACGCTGTTCTGAGCGTGTTCAGCGTTCACGGGGAGCTTGTTGAAAGCCAGGTGCTGCAGGAGGGACTCCACCGGATTGATATTAGTGGCTTAACAGAGGGTATTTATTTTATGCATGTCCAAACAAAAAATAAACTGTATGTAACGAAATGTCTGAAGCAAAGCGATCATTAAAATGATGTGAGCAGGCGCAATTTTTTTTGAAAGTAAGACCGAAGACCTGTTATAGTTTCATAAACAGGTAATTTGTTTTCCGGATTATGCCTGTTGCAGCTGAATCGCTTGTAGGGGCCCGGATTATCGCCACAGGTTATACAGTATAGCATGCCGTTATTACACAATAAAAAAGCCATCCCCCGGGATGGCTTTTTAAATGAAGCGAGCTCCGATTAGAAATCGTATTTCGCACGGTGATCTTCGATGTTGGCTTTTTCTTTCAGGATGCCATAGATTTCATAATCTACACGGCTGCCAACCATCTGTTCCATTTCTTTTTGTTTGTTTTTAAAGTCTTTTGGCAACTGGCCCGCAGTGATCATGCCTACATTTACCATGAACACACCGTTTTCTCCAATCATTGGTTTGCTGGTAGCACCTTGTTTCAGTCCGGCAGCTGCACCGATCAGGGCATCTTCACGACCTACACCGGCAACGTTGAAGGAACCGAAAGTAACGTTCTCCATTTTCTCAGGAGTCAGTGTCAGCTTCGCAGCAACTGCATCAACGGTTGTGCCGGCTTTCTTAAACTCTTCGATAAACTGTTCCGCTTTTTTAGCACGGATAGCCTTCGCAGTTACATCTTCTCTCACTTCATCAAGCGGAGCAATACCTTTTTCTTTTACTCCGGTGATTACAGGAACAATGTAGCGATCTTTGAATGCAAACGGCTCTTCGGCTACATCACCTTTTTTTGATTTGTAAATCCATCTTACCAGGTCTTTAGCGCCTTCGAGGCCAGGTAGATTCTTGTCGCTTTCACGGATATTATCAGCCAAACGTTTGTTCAGTTTCTCTGTGTCAACGGCTTTGTTGAAAGCCTCCAGCGTTCTGTTTTTGCCTGCAAAGTCGCTGGCCTGTTTATAGTATTCTTCAGATGTTTTGTTGCTCGGTGCAATCAGTTTATCGATCATCGACAGGCTGTAGCTTGTATGACGTGTTTTGGAAACATCCAGTACTTCGATAATATGATAACCGAATTGTGTAGGTACAACGCTGATGTTGCCTTTAGTACCCAATAAACCGGCGTTTTTGAACGGCTCTACAAACTGTTTGTTCTCATCGAACCAGCCGTAATCACCACCTTTATCAATAGAACCAAGGTCGTCAGATACCGTTTTCACGAGTGTATCGAAGTTTGCTTTTTTCTCTTTTAACAGGGTCAGTAAGCTGTCGGCCGTACGTTTGGCAGCTTCCGGAGTACGCTGTTGCTTCAGTTTCGGGCTTTGAAGAGCAATAAGGATGTGACGAACTTTTGCAGAGTCAGCAACCGAGCGAACATCTTCCAGCTTGTATACTTTCAGGAAAGTACCTTCGGTAAACGGACCAAATACAGTGCCTTTAGGTGCGGTAAACACGGTTGAATCGGCCACCGGCATATTTTTCTTGGTGAAATTGGCAATATTGATCACGCCGTTTTCAGACTCCTGAGCAATAAATACAGAGTCGTCTTTGGTGTTTGTTCTTTTTCTGAAGTCATCAGCAATACGTTGCGCATCTTTTTGAAGGGCTTCGTAATCTTCTTTGGATGGAAGCACATCAAATGCGATGTATTCGATTTTGCGACTCGCTTCATCTACTTTATAGTCGTTCTGGTGTTTGGTATAATAATTTTTAATATCATCTTCACTTACTTTTACAGCAGAGTCAGATACAGTGTTGTAACGCTTCATCACGTATGAAACACTCATTTGTTTGGATTGTGCAACGAAAGCATCTTTGGCTTCGGCAGTAGTTACATACACGCCTTTTTTAATGAGGTTGTTGTATTTCTCAGCGGTGCGGTATTCTTTCACAGCATCTTCCAGGTTTTTCCAGGCCATTTCCTGTTCAGGAGGCAACTGGCTGATGAGCTGGTTGAGTTTGGATACGTCGATAGTTCCATCAGGTTTAGCAAGATCCTGGCGCAATTGCCCTGTTTTAGGATCGCTTAACTGCTGAATAAGGTATTGGTGCGGGTGCACCAGCATGAGGTCAACCAGTTCATCGTCTGATACGGCAACACCGAGTTTCTCATACTGTACTTTAATTACACGGTCATTTACCATC
This sequence comes from Bacteroidota bacterium, assembly GCA_018267825.1. Taxonomy (GTDB): domain Bacteria; phylum Bacteroidota; class Bacteroidia; order B-17B0; family Aurantibacillaceae; genus JAFDXR01. Next base: position 12,674 of record JAFDXR010000010.1, read on the forward strand.
TGATTCCATACAGATTCAACGATCTGCTGGTGTGTATTTTCGTCGATACGGAAATCAGGATTCTGTGCATTCGCTTTCATGATTTTCGCGATCTGTTCATCTACTCTACGGCGGAATTCCTGAGCCTCGATTTTATCACCGGCGATTTCGCCTACCAGCATATCATCCGATTTAAACAGTGAAGCTCCCGAGCCCAACAGGCTTTGCAGAATAAAAATACCAAGGGCTAACCCTACTATACCAACAAGTAGTCCTGTGCGACTACGGATTTTTTCTAAAACGCTCATACTTAGAATATTTAAAGGATTGCAAAGATAAAATTATTGGTGAAATCTGAAAAATTAATCCTGAATAATTTTCAGCGCCAGATAGTGGGCCTGAACCCTGATTTCGGGGATTGCGGTGCTTTCCCAGAGGATGCCTTTGAGGGGGGGACCCAGGGTATAAAACCCGGGAGCCAGGGTGCCGTCGGCCTCTGCCTGTAAGCCATAGCGGATGCCATCGGCCGAGATCAGTCCTTTTTGCAGGAGATCTTTCACCAGGGCATCATCGAGGCTCGTGTAATCGGAGCCGGGGCCGGTGCAATTAATAATGTAGCTGGTTTCCAGGCTTTGGGCCCGGTCGTTTTCATCTTTATAGGTAACCTGAAAGCCCCCGGAAAGTACTTCTATGTCATAAATACGACCCTTAAGAATATGCAGGCGATCATTTTGCCGGAATGTGTTCAGGATCGTAAGGCTTTCGGGTGTGGCCCTGTGACGCGCTACGCCCCATTTGTGGCGAAGGTGTCTCAGAAACTGCTGTTTTTCGGCCAGGGTGAAATTGATCCAGCAGCGCTGTATATGGGGCCGTATTCGGTCAATAACACTCATGGGGTTTTTGGCCTCCCGGGTAGCCCGCTTCAACTCGCGGTTTACAATCGCCAGGAGCTTCGCCGGACTTAATATTTGAGACATATCCACGTAATCGTCGACTACGCCGCTGAGCGGTTGATGATGCGATTGCGGCAGGTAGCCATGTGGCGATATAATGGTGATCCGGCCTTTGTAATGGCTGTGATAGAGGCTCAGCACCATGTCGATCATGGTAAGACCACTGCCCAGTATCAGCAGGTTATGGCTGTTTAATACGGTTGGTAAACAGGCCGGATCAAAAGAATTCTGAAAATAGTGCGGGTGTTTAATGTAGTCGGAATGGTTGGTGCGGGGGTGTGCCGGTGCAAAATTGCCGGGAGCATATACCACCTGGTCTACAGCATAGGTAGTATCGGCCGTGATCAGGAAACTGGTTTCTTGTTTTTCGATGGCAGTGGCTGCGTGCGGCACATATTCTATGTGAATATGCGGGTGATTTGCTGTCATGGCCTGTAGTTCGGCTACAGCGTAGGTTCCGTAGAGACTGCGGGGCACAAAGTCGGAGGCTTTATAATTATAATCGTTGGCGTGAAGCCAGTTCAAAAAATGTCCGGGTTCGTCGGGGTAAAGCGACATGTTGGAGGCCGGCACATTGAGCAGGTGCCAACTGTGCGGTGTGGTATAGGCAAGGCCTCTGCCAAAACTATTTTCCCGGTCGAACCAGACAATGCGCATGGTTTTCTGCTGAACTTTCAGCAGGTTCAGAGTCACAAGCGTACCGCTTAAACCACCACCGATTATGGCCAGGGACCGGGACACTTACTTTTTTTTATTTTGAGCATTAATCTGGGCCTGGTGTTTTTTGAGCTGGTAGCGTCGCAGTAAAAACAAAACGGCGGAGATCAGGAATGCAAAAATGAAAAACAGGGCATTATCGGTGTCTTTGATGCTGAGAAAGTACACGGCCATACAGGCGGAAACCACGGCCAGTACAAGCCAGCTATAGGTAAGGATCTTAAAAATCTTGTCCATGAAAATAAACTAAAAGAGCTACGAATATACACTAAATCCATGTATGTTGGCTTACATATCTTTATCGTCGAGGCGGAGCGTTCCGGTAATTTCCTGGATCTCGTATTGGGTAAAATCCTGGTTTGAGATAAGGCCTTTACCCATGATGATTTCTTTGGCAGTGGTTATTTTGACAAAGGCATCGGAAATAATTTTCTTTTTTTGTTCGTCCCAGATGAGGTGTTCGGTATTGAGTTTTTCGCCGTTTATATTCACTACTTCCACATTGTATTTCACTTCCATGCGACGGCTCTGTTCAAACATCACGCCGTAGTTGGCTTTGAGCGTGGTAGCAGGCTTGCCTTTTTCATCGTAAAACACCACGTCCACACCTTTCGGCAAAATGGTCATGGGTTCTTTCACGCCCTTGTCGAACTTGGTCATGACCGGCGCTTTCAGTTTTATTTTCAGTTCGGTAGAATCCGACCACAGCATTGTAATACCTTTTCCCGATTGTGAGGGCACGATGGGTTTGGCGGCAATCTTCATGATGTCGTTACGCTTGTTTTCGCAGGAGCTGTGTGTGATCACAACAAGTGCACTGCACACCAGTAAGAGGTTTCGCGGATGAAATATGAATCGGTTGAAGGCTTTCATGTAGTGTTACAGAAACCTTAATCGTATTTGTATTTGATGAACCAGCGTTTGTTGAAGCTGAATCCGACAATCACACGAATGTAATTTTCTTTCAGCAGGCTGTTGGCGGTAGTGCCCATGGTGCCGAATTGTGCACTCAGGTTTACCACGGCAATATCGTCGCGGAGGCCAATACCCACAGGCAATCCGAGGCCGGCGGTAATGGCGTAGTTGCTGATCAGGCTGTTTTTAAGATCGAGGTATCCGTTGGAGTAGGTAAAGCCCACACGGTATTGCACGCGCTGCAGATACGTGAGTCCGCGGATGGCAAACTTATTGGGTACGTAATTTAAGCCGGTGCTCACGCGGTAGCTGTTCTTAAAGGTATTGCGGGTATCGAAGTAACGGAACTGGTTCCAGTTGGTTACACCACCATCAACAAGCACGGTGAGTTTTTCGCCTTTCTTGACTGAGAAGCCGCCACCGATCTCGAGCGGAATACGTATGGTTCCTTTAATTCCTGATGAGTTCAGAACCGTATCGAGCGGTAATTCGTTTCCGAAACCATCGAGCGAGTATGTATATATAATATCATTTTGTGTACCATTAAGAAGCGTAGGCAGGTTGGCATAGGCGCCGAATGCAAATTTGACTTTATGTTTCAGCGTTCTGAAAACAACGGTATCGCGCTGCCCGATCACATTGTTCAGGCTGTCTTTGATGTCGATTTTCTGTTTCTCTTTGACCTTGCTGATGGTAAAATCCGTCTGAATACCGGCGTTGAACGACACGTCGGAAATGTGGGCCTGGCGCTGACGACGCACATTGTACCAGGTAATAGAGCCCGGGTAAATAGCATCGGTGGTTTGGTTGGAGCTGCCAAACATATAATTGCCGCATACGCCTACCGATAATTCAGAAAGCAGTTCCTTACGGAATTTAATATGGCGCAGGCGTTGAATGTTGTTATAGTTGGAGTGCCGGATGAGTGAATCGTAAAGCGTTGATTTGTAAAAATTGGCAAGACGGTTGCGGAATGGCTTTATGCCTGTAGCCAGGAAAGCACGGTTAAATCCGCCATCGCCGTTGTACACATATTTTACGGTTCCTATATATGGATCTGTGGTAAACGAAGTGATTTTATAGCCAACAGTACTGTATGGCATAATACCAAAGGCCATGCCCCCGAAATGTTTAAGCGGAACACCGAGACTGCCGTAACTGAAATTGATATTGGTTTTTTTAAGGTTGTCGGTGGCACTGATAATGCGCGTAAACTGGGCCTGTCCGCCAACCTCAAAGGTGCTGAACTTAAGTCCGGAGAGGGATGCCGGGTTACCTATATTAATAAAATATGGGGCAGCGGTATCGCACTGGTAGGCCGAGAATGAGCCTCCCATAGCGTTGAGGTGCGAAAAATTACTGGTATTCATTTCACCGATCCCATAGCGCGAGTACGGGCTCGAGGTCAGAATCTGTGCCCGGAAGCCGGAACCAGCGAAGAGGAAGCACAGCAGCAGGGCCGGGCTCAGGAGTCGTTTATAGATGTTTATGTTCAAAATTGTAAATCAGTATTTCGTTCAGTCCTTTCAGCACGAGATAAGGCTCGGCAAAGATGTGATTTTTTAACCGTTTTGCCAAGTATGGCCCGTCGCCGCCTGTGATAACGGTAATAAGTCCGGGATATTGTTTGCTGTAGCGTTCGGTCATGCCATCGGCTTCGGCTACGGCACCAAGCAGGGCGCCCGACAGAAGGGAGTCGCGGGTGCTCTGACCAAGCAAGGTGTCAAAACCAGGATCCATGTCAATAAGTGGCAGACGATCCGTGTAATGATTCATGGCTTTGAGGCGCATGGGCATACCGGGTGAGATGGCTCCGCCGAGATAAACACCTTCGGCTGTGATGAGATTATATTTAATACATGTACCGGCATCTATAACCAGGCAGTGTTTTCCGGGAAACAGGGCATGGGCGCCCACGGCTGCGGTAATACGGTCGGAACCCAGTGTAGACAGGGTCTGGTAATTATTTTGTACAGGTATGGGTGTATCGCTTTTAAAGAGCAGGCAGGGTATATTGATCAGGCTTTGGATATCCTGTATTGTATCGACCACGGTGCATATGGCAGCTTGTTTGGCCCGGGCCAGCAGGGTGGGCAGGGCCGCCATAAAATCGGCTTTGGAAGTATAGCTATGAGCCTCCACGAGGGTTTTATGCTCAAAGAGCGCCGCTTTAAAGCGTGTATTGCCAATATCGATAATGAGGTTCAAGGCGGTAAAAGTAGGGGAAATAGGCCGGAAATCGGGAGAGATTAAGTTTTTTTAATATTTTTTTTGATAAGACGAATAATGTAGTAAATTTGCAAACCCAATTCCGGTGTAAACCGGTGAGCTGGTACCTTAGCTCAGTTGGTAGAGCAAAGGACTGAAAATCCTTGTGTCCCTGGTTCGATTCCTGGAGGTACCACGTACCACCAAGTGGGGGATTTCAAACAATAGTTTGGAATCCCCCATTTTTATTTCCGCCATATCCCGCACCAAATGGGCGATGTACGTGAATACCGAATTTACTTTTGTGGTTCGACACTGGTTGATTTTTTTGCTGTAGCGGATTCCTTCAGGAAAGAGTAAAAATTGAAGCAATTGTTTGTCCTTATAAGCCATCAAACCCCACGCTTTCGGGAGGTTAGCGGCAAAGTCCATTATAATATTTACGCAATTTTCAAGGTTCGACACCCTCTTTTGGGTTTTTACAAGGTTCTTCTCCAAATCCAATCTTTCTTGCTTTAATTTCTCCGTGAACTTATTGAAAATTTCAAGGGTTAATTCCTCATTTATTAGCCTTTCCTCCAACCTTTCGAGCTTCTTTTCAATCTCCACAATTTGGCGTTTTAAGCCCTCCTTTGACTGATCCTTTTCTTTATGCTCCTTATTATAGTTTGCCATGATTTGCTTCGCCACAAAGCCCCTAATTGCGTCATTTCCGACCAAGCTAAAGGAAGCCAATACCTTCTCGAAAAACGTGTGGATTTCCCTTGCACTTTTGTTATTACCGCACCCCTTGGTGTTGCACTTGTAATAAGGGAGGTTTTTGGCTTTTACCACGTACCCCCTCATAAAGGAGCCGCAATGATCGCACCGTAAGAATCGCTTTAATGGAATATGTTCCGATTCTTCGTGGCATGAATAGCCGTGTTTATTCTCGCTTAAAATTTCATTCACTTTCAGGAACACTTCTTTTGAAACCATTTTCTCCTGATTACCTTCCACCAATTGTCCTTTCAAAGCTGAATGCGCCATAAGCCCACAATAAAAAGGGTTTCTGAAATATCCCGATAATCGCTTCTCGTCAAGTTTCAATCCGAGGGCTTCTAATCGTTCAGAAATTTCTGTATGCGTTATTCGTTCATTTGCTTTCCAATGAAATGCCCTTTGTAAAAGTTTGCCTTTTTCATTCAGTACAATTTTACGTTTACCGTTCTCTTTAATTTCATCGTAACCGTAGGGTGCTTTATGACACCACTCTCCTTTCATTAAAGCTTCACGAACTCCTGCCATACATTTTTCTCTTCGCAACTGATTATCATACTGCGAAAAAATAATTTGAATGTTTTGTTGAAAGTCTCCACTCGATGTTGAAGCATCTCCGGGTTGCGTAACCGCAACAAGATAAATTCCTTGTTCCCTGAGTTGATCCTTAATGTAAATTGCGTTCGCACCTGATCGAGAAAATCGGTCAACGCTATAAACAATAATGTAGGAGATTTTCTCTCTACTCTTTTTTACGAATGAAAGCATCCGGTTAAACTCTTTACGTTCATCTGTTTTTGCACTTTCATAAGTTCCGCCAAAAACTCCCATCACAGAATATTGATGCTTCTTAGCGTATTCTTCACACGCCTTTCGTTGCGTCTCTAAACTGTAACCCAGTTCTTGTTCTTTACTTGATACCCTTGTGTAAATAACACAATTGTTTGTTCGCTTAAGGTGTTGCGATTTACCCTTTGCAAACTGATCGAATAAAACTAATCCTTTCATGCTGCATTTTTTATTGGTTCATAATTGTTATTTGTTTCATTGTCTTCAATTACAATTTCAGGTTCGTATTGCTTTTTATAGAGGGAATAAAAAACCGTACTTACTGTTCTAACAAAATCAACAACTTCCTTCGCTTGTTCTTCGCTGAGGTTTTTAAATCCCTCTGTAGCTAAAACTTCTTCAACCGTTATATCATGCTCTCTCGCCTCGTCATTACAGGCGTTTCCAACCTTCTCCATTTTTGTTATTATTGAAAAATTACGTACACTTTTGGGAACGTGGTAGCGATTCCTGCTTTCTTTTTTTGAGGGGAAAAAATCAAGGGAATAAACTTGCACGTTCAAAAATTAAATGCCATACTCAATGGCAAATACCACTAAGAATCGTCTATTTTCGGGGGATATAGGGTTAAACAACACACAGGGCAAAACTATGCCCGTATATAAAGATGGTTTCTTGGTTTGGAAATTTTTTTGAATTTTTTGATACAGATTTTAAATCCTTTTTAATCTTTTGTATCAAAATAAAAACCCCAAGCGTTCTGCTTGAGGTTGAAAGGTTACTTACTTCTTTTTTGTATAGCCGAGTTTTTCAGCTATTAATGGATTGTTATCCAACCACTTTTTTAAGTCTTGCAAAGTATAAAAGTCGTTAGACCCTTTGCTTCGGCTTGTATCATAGGATACAGTTATAACAACTGTTTTTACTTCCTCCTTTTTTATATCACTCATTTCTTACTATCGTTTCAATTTGTCTATTTAATTTCAAGAATTGTTTTGCCTTGCTCATTAATTAATTCTTTTACTCCATTAAAATTACTCACTAAGGCAATTCCATTATAGAAAGGTTCAATAAATAAATATCGTTGTGGATAAATTTCACTACCAACTTTATTTATGTGAAACCAACCGATATGATCCTTAGCAGTGGCAATTCCTTTATGAAATACACCTAAGTCATTGAATTTATTTCCATTTAACTCTTTGCCCTCCGCATTGATATGTTGCCATCCTTCTTCGGTCTTAACACAAGCATAACCATCTTTAAAATCACCTGCATAAATGTATTTACTTTTATATGCTGGACTTCCGTCAACCTTGACATGAAAATACTTGTCCTCCTTGTCTCTGACACTGCATAAGTCCTCCTGAAAGTTACCTGTCCATTTATAAATAACATTTGATAATGGTTGCCCTTTTTCATCAATATGTAACCATCCGTGTTCACTTATAACTGATGCCCTGTTGCAATAATATCCAAACGCCCTCAAATATCTTTGGCTGTATATTTCATTCCCATCGGTATTGATATGATACCAACCTTCGTCTGATTTTACAGGGGCAAGTCCAGGCGCATGAAATTTGAGAGCATCTAAAAATGTTTTCCCGAATATTTGTTTGCCATTTATGGTGAAATGGGTGTTGCATTCCGCTAACCTTATGTTCTTCCAGTTCATTTTAATTTAAAAATAATTTGTTTCTCAATTTTGTAACTTCTTGTTCTGATAGTCCACAAGACTTCATAAATGGTATTATGCCTCCCGATTCCTTTATTATATTCAAAACTATATCAAGCCTTTCTTTCTTTACATCAACTTCACTTGCTAAATAATCGTTATAAATCACATTCTCATCGGCTCCATTTAGCATGTGAAGCATTGAAATAAATATCCCTGTTCTATCCTTCCCTGCAAAACAATGAATTGCAACACTTCCTTCGTCTTCATTAATCAAAGCTTTAAAAGCCTTCAAATATGAATCTTTACAACCCATTCCAAAATATCTGTATGCAATCTCCTCATTGTTACCATATTGATAATCTTTTTTAAACCACTCAGGTTGATTCCAAGGATCAAGCGGAGCGTGTATATAATTCACTTTACTTAATACGGATTCGTTGTAAGGCATTTCTATTAACTCCTGATCCGCCCTCAAGTCTACAATCGTTTTTATTTTTAATGTGTTCATTAAGTCTTCAAACTTGTCATCATTTTGAAATGCTGATAGAGTTGCAGTCCTATAAACAAAGTTCTTTTTAACCCTTGGATTAAAGGTTGCTATGTCTCTCAAATTCCAAAAATAATCTCGTTCAAAAATTGCTTCTAATGACTTTTTTACTTGATTAATTTCGCCATACTCCAGTTTTATCAACACTTCATAAAAGTAATCCAAAAGAAGTCTTTTCTTTTTATTTGCATCCGGTAAGAAAATTGACCCTGTTAGTTGATAAAATGATTTCATTTCTTCCTTATTCTCCATACCCGGAATAAAATACTTTGGAAGGAAATTAAAGCGAGTGTCATTGTGCAAAAGGTGTCTAAGCTGAACAACACAATGTAAGGCGATATTATAAAAGAAGTAAAATTTATAACCATCGCTTCTTTTATGATTACTTGAGCAACTCTCAAACTCATAAATGAATTTCTGAACCAAGTCTTCAATTAAGTGTTTCGAATGACTTCCGATTCTGTTGTTCCCTGAGTCTCTCACCAATTGTGCAAGGTATGATCCAATATCATAAAGAGATGGAACTCTCTGATATAAAATTGTTTCGGAAATATTGTTTATTTCACTTCCCAAATAGTTTCTATTGATATCTTCAATTGCTTTTGAGTATCCTATTTCCAGTTTTGGTATTTCATTGAAATAAACAACGACTTTGTTTCTCATCCTGACATTAACAATTGATAAGATTTCATTACTAAACTCTTCCTTTAGTGTATCAATTAATTTTATGACATTGAAATTGCCATTGACAATAACTTGAGTGTCAATATCTGAATTGGGATTGACTTCGTTCCTCCCAAAAGAACCATATAGTAAGGCAATATCTATACCTTCATTTGATTCCCAAACTTTGTTTAATCGGTTTATAATATTTAGTTGTTTCATGGTTTACGCATATTACATGTTTTACATAATGGTTCATTCTTGTAGTTAGTTACGAGATTTTGATAATTTGTTCCATTTATTATCTCTCTTAATGAAGCATCTTGAATATTACCGAAGTTCCCTAACTTATCTCGCTCTTTGTCCGGAGCGCAGCAAGGTGAGATTTTCCCTGTTGCTGAAATCCAAATTTCCTTATTAAGAAAAGGGCAATTATACTGCTCAGGAACTTCTCTTTTCTCTATATCCTCAAGCGTGTAAATGTTCTCTAAAATAACTTTTTCACCATTTGGTCTTCGATATTTATCCGCAGTTTCTATTGCATCAACAACATAATTATTCCACAATTTAATGCTATTTGAATCTGCTTTCATTGAAAGTTTCTTAATCTCTTCAAAGTGAGCCCAAAGATGATGTCCTTTGACTCTGTCTACATTAAGTTTCGCAGCAAGTTTTACTATCTCGCTTAATTCATGCATATTATTTTGCATAAAGGTTAACTGAAATGTTATCCGACAGTAATTGCCACCCATTTTAAAGTGATTATCACGGAAAGAAACGAACTTCTCTACATTTTCCACCGCCTCCTTAAAGTCAATTCCAATCATTACTTTTTCGGATGTTTCTTTTGTAGCACCGTTCCAGGAGATTTTTACATCACTGGTGTTTGGCACTATTGTTTTTGCCCAATCTTCTACGCTCTTCTTTGGGAATGTACCATTTGTAGTTAGGTTTATTTTAATATCATTTTGCTGAGCCAGTTCATAAATTTTTTCAATCCCTTTATACAATAAAGGTTCGCCCATTGTAGATGGAATGATTTCTTTAACACCTAATTCTTTTGCTTGCACAAATATTTTATCGAGCCATTCGACAGGCATTCGACGTCTTTTTATGCCAGTCTCTTTGTATAAATTATCAATGTACTTGCTAAACTGACTGTGTTCTTCACACATCGTACAACTTAGATTACAATCTTCAGGGTTGGTATCGATTGTAATTCTCCCTAAATCATTATTTTTTTTGCTCTTCTTAATATCATTATAGATACTTAATAGATCATTACAATGCCTTTTTATCTCAGGTACTTTCCCGTCCGTACTAAATAAATAACCTCTCTTACCAAGTTCTATCATCTGAATTTTATTTTCGATAGCCCACTGCATTTGTTCACTTAAACTTACTGCGTCTCTGTGTGTAAACAGCAAGCCATTAACTTTATGATTAACATACTCCTTCATTCCACCATAATTTGCCGTAATTACAGGAATGTGACACGCCTGTGCTTCATGAATAACTAACGGAGAGTTCTCTCCCCAGATTGAAGGAACGACAATACAGTCAACCTGCGAAAACACTTCATCAGCAAGATTTTTATTTATGTATTCTCCTTTAAACTCTATTGGCAATCCTACTTCTTGAGCCTTCTGAACCAAAGCCTTGGTACTTCTTTGATCCTTCCAACCCCAAATTTTCAATACTGCTTTGCCTTTTAGTTTCAAATAAGCATCTATCAGAAGATTTACTCCTTTAGCCGGAATATGAGTACCTATGTATCCAAAAGTGAATAATTCACTTTGTGCCTTCTTTACATGTGGTGTCAAATAGTGAGTTGGGAAACCATAATCCATGTAGCGTATTTTTTCAGGATTAATTCTAAACTCATCAACAAACCGATTTCTTAAATACATAGAGGGTGCTATAAACAAATCAACCTTGTTTACTATTTCTCTCGTTTCCTTCATTCTTGAAGCAATCCAGTCAGACCAAAATGAAATGTCTTTTTGTAAATTATCCTCTTGCCCAGTAAAATAGGCGTTATAGCAATTAGTGGCACATTTTTTATTTTCCTGTTTATCGCAGAGTTGAAGATGATTAGCGTTTCCAAAGTTGCGTTGTAAAAATTGCCCTCTCGGACACATAAGCCAAAAATCGTGAAGTGTAAAGATTACAGATATCCTCCTTTTTTTTAGTTCATCTACTATCCCTGTAGATAGGTGATTTAAATGCCCGATGTGTGCAATATCAGGTTTAATTTCGTCAACAATTTTTCCGAAGATATCATCTAATTCACTATGGCGGAATCCATCTTTTCCTTGCGCCATATTTGCAAAGAAAATAGTTAGGTTATTATTTACTGATTCCTTCCTAATTGTGAAGTCAGGCAAATAAGCATTCTCTTCTCTTGTGAAAACATATACCTCATTGCTTTGAGATAACTCTTCACAGATTGATTGACTATAAACTTCTGATCCTGCATTATAAAGTGGCGGGTATCCGTGTATGATTTTTAGAATTCTCATTTAATTTAAGACTTGTAAATAATAGTTTTGCTTTTTTATTATGTGTGTTAAGACGTTTGAATAGAATGCCCTTATGAGTTTCCCTTCCTTTATTACTATACATAAATTGGGCAATTCCATTTTTTCAGGTAATGAAAGTTTATTACGTTTTAGCCATTGGTATCTTGCAATCAAAACTGTGTTTTCTTTTAAGTACTTTTTTTTGGATGATGCAATAATTGTTCTAATCGCTTTTTGATCCGGAATTGTTTTCGAAGCTTGACAATGTCCATTTGAACTAATTGAAAATTTATCTGTTTCTATCATTTTTGTTTTTTCATAACAATAGACTATATCCGTGCCATTACAGAGCCTAAATTGTAATTAGCTGCATATCAATGCTATGGTGATTTGTAAAGAAGAATATATCTTCTAATTAGAAATATGTATCTTTATTTCATGAATAAGAAATTCGAAGAAGAAATTAAGGATCAGCATCCACTTAGAAAAGCTGCATTAGAAAAGCTGTACTACTTTATGGCTAACCCAGGAAGATTCTCCTTGCTTGTTATTGGCGAGAGAGGAACAGGAAAATCACGTTGGATAAAACAAATTAGTGAAATTCTTAAAGAAGAGAAGGTACAATTTGCGAACAAGTTCGTTGAGGCATCGTGCGCTTCATTTAATCACGACAACGCTGAAGCGGATATTTTCGGATATGAGCCGCACGCTTTCACAAATGCGAATCCTAAAGGCCATAACGGTCTATTAATGCAAGCTGACAAAGGTTTTTTATTCCTTGACGAGGTGCATCATCTTGATGATCGTGTAAAATCAAAACTTCTCACAGCAATGCAAACTGTTGGTAGTGGAAAAGAGAAAGGAAAATTTTCCTTACGTAGAATGATGGGTGATGAGATTCATTATGTTTCGGTGCGTCCAATTTTTGGAAGTAACAGAAGTATTTCAGAGTTGAAAAACGAGACACTACTGCCTGATTTCTATGACCGAATAGCGCAGTTGGTAGTAAAACTTCCTTCTATTTCAGAGACAAGAGAAGCTGTAAAGCCTGATTTCATGTTAGTTTGGGAAGGGATGAAGTTCAATGAAGCAAAGGGGTATGAATATCTTAAACCACCATCAATTTCGGATTTCTATAATTGGTTATCCCTATTGCCACTTGATGGAAATTTTAGAGACTTACAAACAGTTTCAATTCTTTGGATGACCTATTGGAAGATTGTTCAAACCGAATTTAAAAATTTGAACATTAATGATAAGGAGAAAAAAATATTTGAACTCGTAAAAGGGGATTTTGAAAAATTCAACTTAACCTCAAAGATTGAATTACCTCACAGCATTGATGTTACAAGACCATTTGAAGAACATTACAACGCTTTAAAAAAAGTGTATGCAAAAACTATTTCTCAAAACCCAGATTTCAAAAATATTAAGCAAGGAGATTTAGTTTTTGAAACTGGAAAAACGAAAAAGACGATTGAAAAATGGTTATCAATAATATAATTGGCTCAACTGAAAATTGAAGAAGCCTCTAAAACATTGATTATTAATACCCATCAAATAAAAGGCTAAAAACCTGACAATCATTCGGTTAAAATGCTTATATTTCCCTTTTAAAAAAGAGTAAATTTTGTATGCTAAAATTCATAGATTTATTTGCAGGACTTGGAGGCTTTCATAAAGCCTTGCATGAATTAGGGCATGAGTGCGTATTTGCGAGTGAACTTGATCCTAACTTAAGAAAATTATATAAAGAAAATTGGGGAATAAGACCTGAAGGAGATATAAGAATGATTACAAATAAAGTCATTCACGTTATTCCCAAGCACGACATTTTATGCGCTGGTTTTCCCTGTCAGCCGTTTTCTAAAGCAGGAAAGCAATTAGGAAGAGAAGATAAAGAAAGAGGTACTTTATTTGATGATATTATAAAAATTCTTTCTTACAGAAAACCTAAATATTTCATTTTGGAAAATGTCCCGTTCATTGCTAAACATGACAATGAAGAGACGTGGCTTTATATGAAACGCCAACTTGAGAAACTCGGGTATGAAGTTGATCACAGAAATTATTCCCCTCATGATTTTGGCGTCCCACAACACAGATTAAGAATTTTCATCGTTGGTTCGCTTAGAGGGTTAAAGCACTTTAGTTTTGATAACATTGATAAGCTAAAAACGGGCTTAAGTGAAAATGATATATATAATTTTATAGAAGATAATCCTATCACCGCAAAAAAATTGCCCAAGAAAAATATTGAGTGTTTAAAACTATGGCAAGAATTTATTGATGCTTTACCAAATGACGTTAAAATACCTGGCTTCCCAATTTGGAGTATGGAATTCGGAGCTACATACCCTTATGAAGAAACTTTCCCTCATAAAATGTCTGCAAATAAACTTGCTGAATACCGAGGAAATTTTGGAGTATCATTAAGTGGCTTAAGCAAGGAGGATCAATTCCAACTATTACCAAGTTATGCGAGAGTTGAAGATGAATTTCCTGATTGGAAAAGAAGATACATTGCGAACAACCGCAAGTTCTATCAGGAGAATAAAAAGTTCATAAGAGATATCGTTAAACAAATTTCGAACTACGACTCTCAAAGTTGGCAAAAATTAGAATGGAATGTTGGTGATGGGGAACGTAAATTGAAAAATTACATTATTCAGTTCAGGGCATCTGGAATCCGTGTTAAAAAGGTTGATTTCTTTCCATCGTTAGTTTGCACTAATACACAAATACCAATTATCGGTTGGGAAAAAAGATATATTTCAAGAGAAGAAGGGTTGAAATTACAATCCTTAGAAGGAATTGAACTGCCTGAATTAGACAACCCGGCGTTTAAAGCTTTAGGAAATGCTGTTAATTCTAAAATAGTTAAGATGATTGCAAAGGAACTTATCTATGTGAGAAAAAAGAAACCACTTAACGGAAAAGCTCATACAAAAACGAAAAAGAAAAAAGAGTATGAAACAGCCTGAAAAAGTTAGCATAAGACCGCAAGTAACTATGCTCTCTGTTCTAAAATTCTTGGAATATGAGACATGGTTTGCTTTAGCTGAATTCGTTGATAATGCTATAGCAAGTTATCTAAACAATGAAATTGCTCTTAAGAAAATTGAAGGGAATGATTTCAAATTATTAGTGACCATTGAAATCAACGAACCTGAAAATAAAATTACAATTAGAGATAATGCGGCAGGTATAAATGCGAGTGATTATCCCAGAGCATTCAGAGCTGCTGAGATTCCAATGGATAATTCAGGACTATCGGAATTTGGAATGGGTATGAAATCTGCTTCTTGTTGGTTTGCCGATGAGTGGAAAGTCACAACCACGGCACTTGGGGAAGATGTGGAAAAGTGTATTCGGTTCGATATGAAAAAAATTTATGAAGATAAATTGGAGGAGTTAGAAGTTGAGGCAAAACCGTGTAATAAAAATCATCATTATACTACCATAGAACTTTTTAATGTTAGCAGAATGCCAAGACGTAGAGGCATTGGGAAAGTTAAGGATCATTTAAAAAGTATTTACAGGGAGTTTATTCGCAAAGGAATTCTTACCTTAAAGGTAGACGGTGAAGTGCTAACATATACCGAGCCCAAAATATTAAAAGTACCAAGGTATGACGATCCTAAAGGTGAACCTGTTCTTTGGAAGAAAGAGATTTCATTCCCAATTGAGGACGGGTTAAGTGTTCATGGTTTCGTTGCCATAAGAGAAAAGGCATCCACAGCAGAAGCAGGATTTGCTTTATTTAGGAGAGGCCGTGTTATCGAAGGTAGTTTTGATAATGGTTTTAGACCTGAATTTATTTTTGGTAATCCTAATAGCTTCAGATACCAAAGGGTTTTTGGCGAATTACACTTGGAAGGCTTTGACGTTAGCTTTACAAAAAAAGGAATACAGTGGGATGAGAATTTAGACGTTTTTTTGAGGTTGCTTAAAGATGATCTAAGTAATAAAGAATTCCCACTACTGCAACAAGCCGAACAATATAGGGTTAGAGCAACTGAAAAGGAATACCAAGCTGCAAAAAAAGCATTGGATGAAACGGTAAGCGATTTTGAAAAGAAAGCTCCACAAGCTGTTGCAGATGTGGTTAACGCTTCCACGCAGGTAGTTTCAATTCCAGAACACAAAGAATTAATAAAGACTGATAAAACTTTACATAGGGAATTTGAAATACGGTTTAATAAAGTAAACTGGAAAGTTTCTCTTGAACTATCTTATGACCCATCCCTAAAAGAGTTGATAGAAGTTGGCGATAGTTTTATTAAAGAAAAAACTCAAGACCAATCTGTTCGACAAATTGGCATCAGACTTTCTCTTACTCACCCATTCATGGTTGAGTTTGCTGGAACAGATACGAACAAAATTGAACCTATTTTGCGGATAGCCGCTGCTTTTGGATTATCAGAAGTTATTGCTAAAGAAGGGCCAAAAATTATTGGAGATGTGAGACGTAATTTCAACGAACTCATTTCAAATTTATCAAAACCAAATTAAAATGACTGAAGTAATTGAAGTACAAAATACAAATTCAGAGCAATCGTGGACTCCTTTTGTTGGGGAGGAAACAACAGGATTACTACGCAGCAAGGGATTTGCAAATGCCGAAGGAATTTTCAATGAACCCGGACAAAGGATTCTTGATGAGACTTATCGAATAATGCAAGTTTGTGGCAATCCTAATTCAGCGGAGAATAGTGAAACTGGAATTGTAATTGGCTATGTGCAAAGTGGGAAAACACTATCCTTTACCACGTTAACAGCGTTAGCTCGAGATAACAATTACAGAATTGTAATTGTTTTAGGCGGTACAACAAAAAACCTCCTTGAACAATCAACTGACCGATTGCGTGGGGATTTGCGAATTGATACTCGCTACGGATTTGAGCAAAAGTGGACTCAGTTGATTAATCCGGAAACTCAAGAAGACTTTGATACAATTACGAATGCTTTAGATCAATGGTCAAATCCCACTTACCCCAAAGATAGATGCCGCACTATCTTAATTACTGTAATGAAAAACGGTAATCGACTAAGGAATTTGACCGAATTATTTGATGGGATAAACCTTCAAGGAGTGCCAACACTTATCATTGACGATGAGGGAGATCAAGCAAGTTTAAATACAAGAGCTGCATGGGCTGCAAGGCAAGGAATCGACATAGAAGACTTAACAGAGAACGATGTTTCTACTATTTATAGGAGAATTACCGCTTTGAGAAATACTTTCCCTCACCATACATTTTTACAGTACACAGCAACTCCACAAGCGAACCTTTTCATTAACATATTAGATAGATTGTCTCCAAACTTCATCAAACTTTTGACACCCGGTGGCGATTATACTGGAGGGATTACTTTCTTTCACGAAAATCCAAACTTAATCGTGGAAATTCCTCCAGCCGATTTACCAACAAACCAACCGCTTCATGAGCCTCCTGATAGTTTACTCAGAGCACTCAAGTATTTTTATTTGGGTGTAGTTGCTGGAACAGTTCTTCAATCATATCGATTGCATGGACAACGAAATAGGTCTATGTTGATTCATCCATCAAGACTTCAGGGAGATCATATTACATTTTACAGTTGGATCAATAATATTAAAGAGGGTTGGAGAAGATTGCTTTCGGGCGAAAACAACGAGGAAAAGGCACAACTCTTAAGTGAATTTAGAATTGTATATAATGATCTTCAAATGACTGTCGCTGATTTGCCTCCGTTTGAACAATTAACTGATTTTAATTTAGTCCATGCTATACAATATACTCCAATTATAGAGGTTAATGCAAGACGGGGAGCAACACCACAAATAAATTGGCAGCAAAATTATTCATGGATATTAGTTGGAGGTCAATCAATGGATCGCGGTTTTACCGTAGAAGGTTTAACTGTTACTTATATGCCAAGAAATATTGGTGTAGGAAATGTTGATACAATTCAACAAAGGGCTCGTTTCTATGGTTATAAAAGAAGTTACTTAGGATATTGCAGAGTCTTTTTAGATCAGGTTACTATTGATTCGTATAACAGCATTGTTGAACACGAAGAGGACGTCCGAGAGCAATTAGAAGAGTTCAATGTTAACAATAGGCCACTAAATGATTGGGAAAGAAAGACAGTTTTGGACGGAATGCTGAATTTAACAAGGGCTAATGTTTTGTATGATGACTTAGATCGTGATCGTTTTGGAGAAGAGTGGTTTCGAATTAATGCTCCTCATGACACAGAAGAGTATATTGACACCAACAGAGAAGCAGTATTTAACTTTCTTTCTCCAAAAGCAAATCAGTTCAATGTGGATGCTGGGCATCTCCAAAGAACAAATGAACAAAAGCATTTAACCGCATCACTATCATTAAATGACGTGCTTGAGAATTTGTTGAATAATCTCCGCTTTACAAGAGAAAGTGATTCTGCAACATATTCAAGTCTGAGAGGTATACTAAAAAGATATTTGAGAGAAAACCCTAATGAACAATGCTTAATATATTTAATGAGTGCATCATCCATTGAAAATTGGACAAGAAGAACAAGGAGATTAAAGAACAATGAAATTCAGCAACTATTCCAAGGTCGAAACCCTCGTGTGGGTGAAGTCATATACCCAGGAGATTCTGAAATTAAAAATCCGAATCTTTTAACGATTCAAATACATCTACTTGATTTTAGAGACACGAATTATACAAGTGTACCAACACTTGCAATTTGGATTCCGGAACATATTAGTCAAGATATTATAAGACAGGCATGAATTTGATAGAACTATTTGATTCGTTAAATATTCCCGAAGAAAAAAGTGTTGTTACTTTTAATGCTACCCCTATTCCTGAATTTTCAAGTTTCAGAATTGCAGTAAATTGTGAAGGATACCCTGTTCTATTAATTCCAACAGATAATTCTATTAGAAGCCTTGCATTTAAAAATTTCAAATTAAAATATCTTCAGTTAGAACAAAGTATAGAATGTAAGATAACAGAGTCGGGAAATGAAACTACTAATAAATTTACTGTTATAACATTCACAAGTAATGAAAGGGGGTTGCAAGAATATTTTTTAAAAATCTCCGAAACATTTATAAAAACGCTAAATACTAAAGCTAACTCACAACAAATAATAGATGCTTTAATTCGTTTTGTTGAAGTTTTTAGAGCTTTAAATGAATTACCAACAAAGACTGTACAAGGATTATGGTCGGAATTGTTTTTTATTTATAATTCTAAAAATCCGGAAGTGCTATTAAACTATTGGCATAATCTTCCCGAAGAAAAGTTTGATTTTAATTTTGGAGTAGAAAAAATAGAAGTCAAAAGTAGTGCATCTATGGAACGCATTCATATTTTCGCATCGGAACAATTAAATCCTTTGGAGGATCAACAGGTGCTGATTGTGTCTTTATTTGTTAGACCAAGTAATACTGGTATTTCAATCGAGAATTTAGTTGATTTTATTTCGAATAAGGTGAAAGACCCGGATTTAATTCAAAAACTAAATTCTATTGTCGGTCGTACGCTCGGATCAACATTAGAACAGTCTATTGGTTTGAAATATGACTTACAAATAGCCAAGGAATCTTGTAAATTATATCGACATCAAGACATTAAAAAGATTGAGAAAGTGGATATTCCTGATGAAGTCCATGAAGTAAAATATAAGTCAGACTTAACCCATGTCAGTTCAATAGACATAACTACCCTAACGAACAAGCAAATACTATTTCAATCAATATAATTATGATGACAAAAGATCAAATAGCCAACATCATTGACCCACAATTTCCAATGGTATATGCTCCAACTACAGAGCCCACAAAACTTATTTTTGAGGACGGTACTGAAATGGTTGGATATTTTCAGCACACAAAAAATTCTGATGAACTTGAAAAGCAAAACAAATTCACTTTCGTAGAGTTT
Organism: Bacteroidota bacterium; assembly: GCA_018267825.1. GTDB lineage: Bacteria > Bacteroidota > Bacteroidia > B-17B0 > Aurantibacillaceae > JAFDXR01. The sequence goes on from JAFDXR010000010.1 coordinate 32,332, forward strand.
GGGGAAAAAGCACAAAAATTTAGGGCAACTCAAGATGATTCTTTTGTCACTACAATAGATGCTAACTTGCTTAAAAATGTTGAATACCCTTCATATTCAGGGATTTTAAAAGAACGTCTTAAAAAAATTGAGGAAATTTTGAATGAGGCTCCTAAAAGGAATTGGCCGGAGTACAAGAACAAATGGGTTGAAGATGTCAAAAACATTATCAATACAGTAATGTACAAATGGCTTAATGACTATGAGCGTGAAGGTTTTTTAAAGTTCAGTCTACTGACTGCGAAAAGATTTGAAACAAATCTTGGCGAGTACTTAATTCCAGTACTGGAAATTAGTTTTAAAAATGGAAGCACCGTTGTGCTTGATCCGATTGCCGGAGTTACTTCTGATTATAATGGAAGAATCGATTTCTACTTAATGGGGAATGTTTACAAAAAAGTTTCCATATTAAGAAAGATAATGGAAACTGGGGAAACTGTTTGGATTTATGCGAAGAATTACGATACTCGAACTCATTTCCCATTAGGAGAGCAATTATTCATAAAACAAATTAATGAATGGTTACAATAGAAAATGAGGATTTAAGACTTATCTACCATAGTGTTTTGACAATTAAAAATATCCTTGATAGGGATTTACCAAGGGTTAGCGTAGAAAAAAGTTATTTAGATAACCTTGTTCCACAAGGTTTAAAAGGTGTCTATTCTCAAAAACAAAATTCTGCATTGACATTTGTAGATTCAATCACTTCCCTTCATTATGATTCCTCAGTTGTTTCTCTTGTTACTGCATTTGAAAAAATTGTATTTGCCAAATATCGAACCTCCTACGGAGCTATTAAAACTGTAGTTAACGAAAAAGCAGAACACCCACTTGATTATTACCATTCAAGAGAAAGATTTGTAAACACAGGCATTGATAAACTCGCCGGAATTTTTTATTTAATTGAGGGGATTATTGATCAAGATACAATGGAAAAATTAAATATTATTAAAGATCACAGAAATTATATCGTTCATGGAAAGAGAGATAGCACCCCACCATCGGTAGAGTTCGAATTGGATGATATTGCTAAAGTTCTTGATAAAGCTATTTCAGAAATCTCACTAAGAGAATAATACACTGATATTCAATATAATGCAAGTTTACGGGGGATAATTAAGGGGATTTATTTTGCAATTTTGCTGTAAATTTATACTTTTGATATGCGGTTAAAGAAAAAGTATAAGAAGTGAGCCCTAACAAATTAAATCCTAAAATGATAGCCTTGGCAAGAGAGTCAAGGGGAATAACTCAACTTGAATTAGCTGAAAAACTCAATGTTTCGACATCTCATATGTCGAGAATTGAACAAGAGTTTATTGAAGTTGGAAAGCATCACTTAAGCGAACTTTCTAAAACTTTAAATTATCCGGAAGATTTCTTTTATCAGGAAGGTGAGAACCTCCCACCTGCCATCGCTTTGCGAAAGCGTGAGAAAGTTGCACAGAAAATCTTAATTCCAATTGAGGCACAGGTTAATATTTATCGCCTTAGCATAGAAAAGCTTTTAAAGGCCATTAGTCAACATGACATAAACCTGCCTGTTCTTGATGCGGAGAAATTAGGATCACCTGCCGAAGCTGCTCGTAAACTTCGCAAACTTTGGAAAATCGAAAAGGGCGCAATACCTAATTTAACAGAGGTACTTGAATCAAATGGACTACTTGTGGTAGGGTTCGATTTTAATACTGACCGAGTAGATGGTATGAGCATTTTAGCGAATGGAAAATTTCCAATCGTGTTTTCAAACAAAAGAAGTTTGGGGGATCGCCAACGATTCACCTTAGCTTATGAATTGGGGCATTTAGTAATGCATCTCCAAACCCAACCTTCTTTTATGCGTGACATTAGCCATGAAGCAAATGAATTTGCTGCGGAGTTCCTTATGCCCGAAAAGGATATCAAAGCAGATTTCAAAGATGGAGTTACACTTGCATTATTAGCTGATTTAAAAAGGAAGTGGAAAGTATCCATGCAAGCACTTTTATATAGAGCTAATGACATCGGGGTAATCACCGATGGACAAAAGAAGTATTTGTTAAGTCAGTTTAACTCATTAAACATCCGCAGAAGAGAACCTTCTGAATTGGATATACCAAGAGAACAACCCATGAAGTTGCGAGACATGATTACCAATTACAAAAGCAAACAAAGATTAAATGTAAATCAACTCGCTTTGTTTTTTAATTCAAATGAAGATGAGTTTTTAAGTAAGTATTCGTAGTTAGACACAATTAGATATAGAGAGACATGAGCATAACGACAGACAAATTCGAGTTGAAAGGCTACTCTAAGAGAGAGTTAGCAGAGAAGTACAACATCTCAATCAGAACCTTTAACACTTGGTTAAAGCCATTTGAGGATAAAGTAGGTGAAAAACGTGGACGCTATTATACAGTCAACCAAGTAAAAACAATTATCGAGCTTATTGGCTTGCCGGGAACAATGCATTAAACTCGGTTAACCAACTTTTTTTACGGAAATATTTGTGGATGGGTGACCTGAATGGTCACCTTTTATTTTTTCGCAAGTGCCACCGAAATCATCCCATAAAAAACCCCTAAAAATCCTACAAAGAAATTAAAAGAATTCAATCATCCCCATATCTCCCCCGGTTCTCCCCCTATAATCCCGGAATATTTTCAGATTAAATATTCTTAAAAAGAATTCAATCCTTTTTTCAAACCATTCACATCGAAGCGTTTTGGTACACATTGAAACACTTTGATGCTCTTTAGTAAACATTGATCAACATCAATGCAAAGTTTTGCGCTTTGCTACAAAGTTTGAAACATCGGTGCGCTTTGCGGAAAGTGCCAGTTTTTGTTGCCACACCTTTGTATCGTCAATCACGACAACACAAAAAAGTAATCAATAAAAACTAAATAAAATGTCAGCAGTAAAAAAAATCAAAACAGCAGCCCCTTATTTAAGAGTAATTAAAGGAGGTAAATCAAATCCATTAAACAACATCGTAGATAACACATGGATATTTATTCATGCAGCATTGTGGTGCAATAATGAGTTCTCCGGAAAAGAAGAAGCACAATTTCAGAACTTAATTGCAGAACATTATAATACGCATAAAAATCCGACAAAGGTTTTTGAAGAGATCATCGAGCGTGTGTGTCTCGCAAAACGCTATGTAAGTCGTAAGCGTGGACGTTATCTTTCAAAACCAATTGATTGGTTAAATCTACATTACCACAAAGGTTTAACAGGCACAGAAGGTTGGTATCAAGAGGTGTGTCTACAACGCATAACAGTTCCTGAATACAATAAAGGAATAACTCTTCTTGCAAAAGCGATCACCAAATACTTACAAGAACCAACCATCAAAACGATTGTAACATATCGTAAAAAGTTAATTGCAGAAAGGCAGTTCGACCTTCTACAAATATTCAACAACAGTATTATCAATTTTCAAATCAACAATTAAGTAATGGAGAATTCAGAAAAAGTAACAATAGAACTAAAGCCTTACCTGACAAAAGAACTAATCAAATTCTATCAGGTAACCTACCCAACATTCGCTAAATGGATGAAAGGTATTGAGGATAAAGTTGGAAAAAGAGTCGGAGCATATTGGTCTGTTAAGCAAGTCGAAATAATATTTAAGGAATTAGGTATGCCAAAGACCTATTCTTTTTAAAGAAAATTAAAATGATTTAAAAAGATTAAAAGCCTTTCAAAAAAAATTTTCAAATCAGGAAAGCGACTCAGACAAGTGATTCACCTTTGTGCCGTGATGGATGAACAACAACTAAAAAAAGAAAAACAGATGTCAGAAATTAAACACAACCACCAAGCGCAAGATGGAACAGGAAGTATGCTCTTAACGGCAAGTATCCTTTTCGCAAACATCGATTACTCAGGACTCGCAGACTACGCAATAAAAGCTTTTGTAGGTGGTGCAATTTGGATGGCTTTTAAAGTAGGCGGAGAATATTTCAGCAACAAGATCAAGAAAAAGTAAATGGCAAGCATTAAAAAAATACTGTTGAGTTTAGGCATAGGAGGAGGCTTGGTAGCAGGGGGAGCGTATCTGTGGAGATTGAATAAGACCTCGGTGAACCTGGAGATTGTTCCGACAGCGAAATTGCACAAAGTGGATTTGCAGGGTGTGGTTATCAGAGTAGATGTGCAATTGAAAAATCCAACCCGGACTGGATTAAAGCTGAAGTTCCCTTTTATTAAGCTCTTATCGAAAGGGAGCAGCATAGGAAGTTCGCAATCTGTCAATCAGGACATAGCACTTCCTGCATTCGGAGAGGCAAAGTTTGAAGCGATAATGTTACGCATTCCAATGTTCAGCCTCCTCTCTACTGCCAAAGATTTACTGCAAGCAGTAAAAAACGGTGAAGCTTTTCAGATCGGTGTAACGACCATGACAACAATTGACTTGGGTTGGAAAAAAGTTCCTTATGAAAAAACAGATGAAGTACAGTTAATCGGAGCAAAGAATGGAAGCAACTAAAAAACGAAAGATAAAAAGCGGTGAAGAATATGACCACTTGTTTCCGAGGCCACTCTTCCTTGATCCAACAATCAAGAAGGGAGCAACGGTAACAGACACGGTGCGATTCATTCCGCAGGTAGTGCGAGAGACTTTGTTTCAAACTGCGAAGATTGCTCCGCTTCTGAAAGGAAAGAATGTGTACGAAACCTGCCGTAATATTTGGGAGTTTGTTTACCAACACATCGCATATAAAAAAGATGCTGATGGTCGTGAACAAATACGAAGTCCGGCAAGAGGATGGCACGACAGGCATCATGGAATAGACTGCGATTGTTATACGGTGTTTATCAGTAGCATATTGAGCAACTTAAAAATAAAGCACAAGCTACGAATCACAAAATACAGAGAGGATCACTTTCAGCATATCTATCCAATAGTGCCAACGGCAGGAGGAACTTACATCACGGTCGATTGTGTGGTAGACCGATTTAATTACGAAGAACCATACTCAGAAAAACAAGATACAAACATGGACTTAGAATATTTAAATGGCGTACCCAGCACAAACAATGTAGATGTGCAAGACCTAATGGGTTGGGAAGAGTTAGAGGGAGGCGATTTGGGAAAAATTAAACTCTTCAAAAAAATGAGTCAGCCTCCCGGAGCAGATAACAGCGGAAAGAAAGGTGGAAAATTAAAGAACCTTATTCATAAGGGGCTTCACTTGACCAATCGTGCAAACCCTGCGACAGCCCTTATTCGTGCAGGGGTATTAGTAAGCATGAAACTTAACCTATTCAAAGTTGCTTCACGATTAAAGTATTCATACTTGACAAATGAACAGGCGAAGCAAAAAGAAATTGACATGAGTAAGTTCGACCGCTTAATCAAAGTGCGTGAGAAACTTGAGAAGATTTTTTACGATGCCGGTGGTAAACCTGAAAATCTAAAGAAAGCAATCTTAACAGGTAAAGGAAACAAGAATCACGATGTAAGTGGATTAGGATATATCGTAGACGACATGAGTGGTTTGGATGAAGGTACTTCGACAAGCTTACTACTTGGAAACGAAATGTATCACGATGAGAACTTCAACGGATTTGGAGAACTCGGTTCAGCTACAGCAGCAGCAGCTTCCATAACAGCAGCATCAGGAATCATCGGTGCAATTGCAGGACTACTAAAAGGGATCGGAAACATTTTCCCAAAGAAAAACAAAGAAGGAAAAGACTTTGAAAATCCTGAATCACAAGCAGGAGATGGAACATCGGCTGAAGAAGTATCTCAAGGAGCTACAAATGTAAAAATCACAAACAGCGACACAGGAGAATCGACAACAACCACAAGCAGTTCAGGAGGTGGTGGAGAATCAGGTGGTGACGGAGGAGGAAGCGGAGATAATTCAAAAGCGATGATGCGAACAGCGAATACTTCCGACAGCACATCCGACAGCGGCTCAGGATCAGGTGGAGATAAGCCTGCCGGATTTTGGGAGAAAAATAAAAAGTGGTTGAAACCAACTGCCATCGGAGTAACAGGAATTGGATTGCTTTTCCTTGGATACAAAATGATGAACAAACCAAAACCACCTGCACCCACTCCTGCTGTCTCAGGACAATTGAAAGGTTTAACAAAACGAAGGAAAAAAAGGAAAGGAGGAAACAAAGGAAAGAAGAAGCAAGCAGTAGCATATATGTAAAAGAACAAACGAATAAAAAGAAAGAAAATGGCAAAAAGTAAAAACAGTTATCAGAAAGCAGCACTTAGAAAAGAACTTAACGGTACAGCTGAAGGAAGCACCGGAGAGAAAGTAAAAGATGCGGCCACCGAATTAGGAAAGGACATTGTGGTTGGCGTAATCGGAGGAGGCGTTGCAGGAGCTGTGTTGGGAAGATTGTCGTTCGTGGTTGGAGCAGCAGTTACAGGAGTTGGTCACTACGCTAAAAACAGACTCGCATCAGCTCTTGGTGTTGGGATGATGGCTTCGGGAACATATCAAGCCATGTCCGGAATGAACGGCAAGCCTGCATCGGGGTTGAATGGTGTAAAGGAGCGATTACTCGCATTCAAAGACGATATGAAAAAACGAATCTTCCTTGACAAAGTTTTGAAGGCAAAGGAAAAGAAAGAAGAAAAAACTGATGAGGGTACAAATGGTCTCGGTCAAGTGCAATACTTCGTCTATCCGAATTCCGAAGAGTCAATGGGAGCCTTGGACATGAGCGAACTGGACAAAATCCAAAAGCAAATCCAAAACAGCGCAATGAACTTTAATCAAGTTAACGGAGTCGAAGACGACCTGTTGAACGGTGAAGAAGAAGTAGGTACAGTAGATGCCTCAGATAAAATCTACTAAACAAAATCAAACATCCATCACACAAAAAATAAGTTAAACAATTAAAAACAAAAAGTATGTTAGAAATTTTAGACGGTACAGAAGAGTACAACAATGCCGGAGCGTTATTGGGATTAGATGGCGCAGAAGGAGAAGAACTGTTGGGCGCACTCCGCAGAATGAACCCTGTGGCTCGTCAACGTGCGATCAATAAATTGGCGAGTCCAGGAGCAGCGAGCAAAGGTTCTCGTGCAGAAATGGAGAAGCACTTCCGTGAGTTGCCACCTCACATTAAATCAGCGTTGGCAAAGGGAGATTTGCGTTTAGCGGATACAATCATCTACTCCATCAAACCTGTGAATTCAAAAACAATCAAGTTATTTGAGACACAGGATGTGAAAGAAGTTGGTTTGCGTAACATCAGCAACGCCAAGTTGCCAAAGAACCAAGCTCTGTTGGTAAGCGGAATCTTTTTGTTGGCATCGATTCCTGCGGATAACACCACAGACAAAATCATCGGTTCAAAATTCGTTCAATTGGAAGATTTCCCTGCAATCGCAAACGGTGAATTCAGTTTGAAAGCAAACAAGAAGATCATCGTTCCGGAAACAAGCATCGCTGCATTCAAAACGCAGAATATGCACGCACTTCCGTTGGGATATTTCAAGTTGGCAAACCCACGTTTGATTCACGATGATATCTTGGTTGAGTTTACTGTGGAGTTAGGCTCAATGGAAGGTCTTGATCCAAAAACCCAACTGTATGTTGGATTACACGGAACTATCACTACTCCTTAATCATTAACCTAATGCCGGGAGATTACTCTCCCGGCTTTTAAAAACAATACCATGTTAAAAGCAGTAAAGAAAAGATTTGACATAAAAATAACTCAGGCAAACTCCACCGTGAGCGACACTTTTGAGTTAGAGAAGAACATTGTGAAAGTGCATGGTGTGTTGGTTACATCAGATAAGGACGATTTACTCTATTACAGAGGAACACAAAAAATTGAGATCAACAAAGAAGAGTTTTTTCCGGACAACTATGAAAGCAAATTGTTGATGTCAGGAATTAACGTAACACCAAAACAACGCTACTACGATATTGGCGGTGTTGCACCGGGTAACGGCAGAGTTCAATTAACCTACAAGGACTTGGACGATGGCAGAACGGTGTTTACCCCATACAGAGTGAGTTTGTATCTCGATTGCGAAATGGAGGATGAGTTATGATGAAAGAGCAAGTGATAATAACCAAGGTAAATATAAAGCTTCAGGGGGAACGGAAGCACTTCCAAATAAAATTGCCTAAAGACACCAAGTATATTATCGGTGTAGAGTACGGTGGAAGATTGCTTACCAAATCGGATGGGCCTGTTGTTCAACCTGCACCCAAAGAAGCACCAAAGGTAGAAGCAATACAGGATGTTCTTGTGCATTTGGTGGCTACAAGTAGTGGTAAGGAATCGAGAACGCTGTTCAAAAGAAACCAATTGATTGGCGAGTTGAAATTGCAAAGTTGTGAAGAAGCAAATTGGTTTTATGCAGCGGATGTATTTGCAAACGATGCAAACCTTGACTACGCAGATTATTCAAAGTCAGGATTCCCGATTAATGATTTTACGCACGGCAATAAAAAAACTGAAGAGATCGTGAAGGTGGATGCCGAGTCAACAATCATTCAAGGATGGTACTTAGATGCTCTTGGTAAATCTCAAAAAATGGACATCCAGTACGAAGTAACGGTTTATGTATGGATTAATGTGGAGGAATAAAAAATGACAATAAACCTTGCCTTAGAATACATCCCACGCAGGATGCAGGAATTGGGATACAAGCAGGATTACTATATCCGATTCCGTCACTTGGTTTTACAACCAAATGAAGAACAAACCATTGATGCATTCAATCAGTTCTATTACCTCGTTGAAGAGGCCGAAAACGTGAGAGTGGAAAGTGAAACGGGAATTTTCGACCTGAGCGAAAAGAACGCAAATGAAATGCAGTATGAGCATCAAAGCAAAATACAGATCACTAATTATTTATCCGGTATTAATCACTTGCGATTCATCCAAGTAATACCAAAACACAAAATCAAAAAAGAAAAGTAATGCAACATACCAATCCATACAATGACGTGAAACTGTCGCAATTTAAAATGTGGCTTCACGACATGAACGACAAAGGCGAAGGGAAATATTTTGAGGTGTATGTGGACGATGTAAAAGTTGTACCGAGAACAAACAGAATAGAGTCTCTTGATGACCACAAGGTGTATCTCGATGATACCACCGAGACAGTAAAGGTATTCACTTATAATACCGAGAACTCTAATCGCTATCAACAGTTCACTTTCTACATGGAAAAGAAAAAGAACAGTGAATTGCCGATACAAACGCAAACACCAATTCAACAAGGGCTTTCCGGTATTGAGTTGGAAAACAAAATAAACGAGCGTTTGATGCAGACATTGTCTGTTGAAAGAGAACGATGGCAAACGGATCTCCTTAAGAGAGATTACGAAACCTGCAAGAAGAAGCTCACAGAAGCGGAGGATTACATTGATGAGTTAGAGGAAAAACTCAATGTGTACAAAAGTAAGAAGTTACACTTGGGTGATGTGAATCTTGGAGAAGTAGCTTCCATCATTGTTGAAGGGATGGTAAAACGTAATCCGCATTGGGTTGCTAAACTTCCGGGTGGTGATGCGCTTGCTGGCTTGATTGCTAAAGAAGCAACAGAAGATGGTAAAGCCGAGGTAATTGAAAGTGAAGTGGTCTTCAAAAAGAAAAGTCCGAGTGAAGAAGGAATGAGCGAAGAAGTGAAAGCACAACTTGGTTTCTTAAAGCAACTTGAGACACACTTTACACAGGAGCAACTTGATAAAATCATGAACATTTTACAAGCCTTTGTAGAAGAGCCGAAACACATCGAAACAGTATTTGACCTTTTAGAAATTAAAAAAGAAGATGAAAAAGTTTAGTTACGAAATAACCATCGAAGCGGCTACTGAAGCAGAAGCCGACTCAAAAATGAAAGCGTTAACAACGATAGCAAAGAAGCTTAACACGAAAGAGATTGTGAAGTTGGCTGACATCGTTCAAAACGATCCAGTAAAAACTGCATTAGCAAAAAAAGCATTAGGAGTTTAAGATGAAAAAGGATACCACCAATAATGATTTAACATTGAAGGAGAAGCTTCTCTATTCCTTAATAGGATTAGGGATCGTGGGCGGTGGTATTTTCTTTGGGAGAAAATTTGTGATTAAAAGTGTTGCCAATCGTGAAGAGAAAAAATCCTTTGAAGATGGTACACCTGCAACCTACGCCAAACAATTGAAGATGGCATTTGATAATGACGGATGGTGGGGAACAGATACCGAAAAAGTAAGAAGCACGTTAAGGGAAATACCAAGTAAGCAGGTTTTTCTCCAAGTCCAGGAGTCCTACAAAAAACTATACAACTCAAACTTAATTACTGATCTAAGTGATGAGCTACAAACTACCGAGTACAATGAGATGTTGCAAATCATCGCACAGAAGCCCGATAAAACAGGTGGCAAACCACCATCAGCTGTAAACAGTTATGTCGGATGGGCAAAGCGATTAAAGGCAGCATTTGATAAAAGTTACGGCTTTTTGCCCGGTACGGATGAAGACGCAATAAAAGCGGTGTTCAATGAAATGCCAACACAAAAGGCATTTGTGATTACAGGCGTGGCCTATCAAAAGCTATATGGAAGCAATATGATGACCGACCTAAAGGGAGAGTTGGAAATGTGGGAATACAATGACTACATGAAAATAATACTATCAAAACCAAAGGGATAATGGAAAAGACAACACACAACAAAAGAAAAACGATCCTGATTGGACTGAGCGTATTAGGAACTGGAGTCGCAGGTTTCTTGGGATGGAACTATTGGAGAAATAAGAAAAAAGCAAATCAGGAAAGTGCAGATGCACCGACTGAGTCAGCAAGTTTCAATATTCCAACAACAAGGAACGATGATTTTCCTCTAAAAAGAGGAAGTAAAGGAAACCGAGTAAGTCAACTTCAAAATGCACTGGTGAAGAAGTACGGTGCGAGCATACTGCCTAAATATGGTGTGGATGGAATGTTCGGAAAAGAAGTGGAAGCAGCTTTAGTGAGGGCTAAACTACCAACCACTATTAACGAGACAACCTACAACACTTTTGTTGGCGGACAAGGCTTTGCCGGATTAATAAAACATGGTGAAGAAGTCGTTTCAATTGAAGAATGTGAAATCTACAAGGTGAAGGGAAAACTGACCATGAAGATACCAAAGCACATCATTCTTGGAGTGAAGGAGTTTACTCATCAAGGTTGGATTTATTTCATTCCTAAAAACAGTACGGAACTATTCAGGGTGAGAAAAGAGAAAGTGAAATCCTTTAAAGAATTTAAAAATGAAAAATCTTAGAAACATTAAATATATCGTGGTGCATTGCACCGCTACTCCACCTACCACAACTGTAGAGTCTATCAAACGCTACTGGAAAGAGCAACGTGGTTGGGGAGATACTCCCGGCTATCATTACTTGATCCAACGCCAAGGTAATATCCTTCAGTTGTTGGATGAGAGTAAGAATAGTAACGGTGTTTATGCTCACAACTCTAACTGCATCAACATTGCCTACATCGGTGGCGTTGACAAGGACAACAAGCAGGTAGACAACAGAAGCGATGCACAAAAGCATTCCATGTTTGATTTGATAGTTTCTCTGACAGAGAAGTATCCTCAAGCACAGGTGTTGGGACATCGCGATTTCCCTGATGTGCATAAAGCTTGCCCAAGCTTTGATGTAAAGAAGTGGTTGAGTGAGTATGAACCCGATTTAGGAAATGCCACATAATGTTGCTATCGAAGATCAAAGGAATTCTACGAAGCAAAGGATATGAAATCTACACCAAACCAAATCAATTAAATATAGTCGGGATTAGGTCAACAAGTACCATCCCCAACAAGTTTGATGATGAGATTCATGTCTTTTACAAAGTAGCCCCCTTAAAGTGGTTTTATCATGTCTACAAGGCAACGACCGATCCAGGTACATTTTGGTTGCGTAATCCTATGCAACCTCAAGGTACTGCCATCTTAGCACAAGGTCAATACAAAGGAGCGTACAGAATTGGCTTGCATCAGGGAAAGTACAAAGCATTGGTTCAGGCAAAACCAATCACTGTAATACGAGATTACGACAGAGATGCAAAGCTTGATTTCAGGAACGGATCTAAAAGCAAAGGAATGTATGGCATCAACATACACCGGGCAAGTTTGAATGGTGTGACCAAACAAGTGGACAAATACTCCGCAGGTTGTCAGGTATTCGCAGACATCAGAGACTTTAACGAGTTCATGAGTCTTTGTGAAAAACACAGTTCGCTATACGGTAACAGTTTTACATACACCCTGATTGATTTCAGGGCTGTAAAGCGACAAACCTTTAAGCGTTGGGCGATAGGAACTGTGTCTGTGGCATTGGGATTAACTGCCTTATGGGGAATTCTAAAAAGGAAAAAGAAAAAACACAAATGAAAAATCAATTCATAACAGCTTTAGCACAATTGCTAAAAGACAAAAACGGAAACCACAGCTTGCGTGAAGTAGTCACAGTCTTGTTCGTGATTGTGCTTCTTGTGAGTTGGATTGCGGATCAGTTCTTTGAAATTAAAATGCCCGAACATATGTTTTATGGCTTCATCAGCCTTGTAGGAGCGGGTTGCTTCGGGTACTCTATTGAGAAAAAACAAGTGTAAAATTTAAAAACGAATAAATATGAAACAGATATTCTCTGCCTTTGTCATAGGCATCATCGTTTGCTTCTTCGCAGTAAAGAGTTGCGAGGACAAACCAAAACAGGTAAATGTAAAAGAAATCAAAAAGGAGATTACCAACTCCGGCAATTTAGCGGAAACGCTTCAGCGCAATTTTCAAAAAGCGAAGCAAGAGTTCAATAAGGTTGCCGATTCTTTGAAAACTGAAAACCAAAAGTTGAATGTAAAACTACAGGTAACCCGTGCATTGCTTAAGAAACAGCAAACGCTTGTAACAAGCAATATTCCTTGTGACACATTACGAAAGGAAGTTGTTGTGCTGAATGAATTAAGCAATGAGCAGGATAGCTTGTGCAGTTTAAACATTAGTTCTCTCAATCAGGCAGTCGCAATCCGGGATTCGCAAATTGTAATGTGCAATAGGACTTACCAATCCATGTACGATCTACAAAAAGAGAATCAGCAAAGGCAAATGCAATTAGCCGAAGACTTGAAGACAGCTTTAAAAGCAAACAGAAAGAAGCGTTTTGAAAATAAAATGCTCACCTGCGGCCTAATGATAATGACAGGAATAACTACAACTCTATTTATAAAATCACAGCAATAAGAATGAAAGAAAAAACCATCGTTTCAACCACCACACTTGCAGCTTCTCTTTTGATGTACTTCTATGCTAAAACAGCACAGAAAGATGCAGCTCCCTATGTGATGATTGGTGGTTTCATGGGAGCAATAATCGGAGAGAGCATTGTTGAATTTATTAATAAAAACAAAAAAGACTAATTATGGCAACGACTATTGAAAATAACGGAGCAAGTTTAAAGATCACAGAAAACGGAGCATCACGTTTCGTGTTGAAGTATCAAATTAGAGAGGTGGAAATCGTCAGAGATACCATTATCAAAATTGATATCGGGCAAGGCGCATTGAATAACATCTTTCTCGATCAGGCGGATGTTACAACACCTGCAACAGCAACTGTTGAGGAGTTAAGAGACCAAATCATTAATATGCTTCAAACTAACGTAGTAGGAACTGCGACTGAAGCAAAACAAATTGAGGAGATCGGAGAAATCAAAAACCTTCAGGCAGTTGTAGGAAACCTGCAAGCCAAAGTAAACTCATTAGATGACAAGACATTCTTCCAACCTAAATTGGTAGATGAGAGCAACGCTAATGTTGTTTACAATGGATTTGCCGTTCCGGGTTCTGCTGTTGACGCTCCGGTATGGGCGATTCAAAAAGTAACCAAGACAAACGGAGTTTACTCTTACCAATGGGCAGGAGGCAACAGAAACTTCGATAAAGTGTGGAACAACAGAAAAGCCCTTATCTACAGCTAAAAAATGAAAAGGGAAATCTCTCTGTTAGATTTATTCAGCGGTACAGGAGGCTTCGCAAGAGGCCTCCTTGCCTCTGGATTTATCATTAAGAACCACGCCTTCTCGGAAATAGACAAATACTCAGTTGCGAACTATCAATACAATTTTAGAAATGCGAAGAACCTCGGTGACATCACAAAAATCAAAGGGAATAAAATCCCAAGACCAAACATCATCACGTTTGGTTCACCATGCCAGGATATTTCCATTGCTGGAAAATTCAAAGGGCTCAAAGGCAAAAGAAGCGGACTCTTTTTTGAGGCAATTAGAATCATTAACGAGTGCAGACCCGATGTTTTTGTCTTTGAAAATGTCAAAGGACTTTTCTCCAGTAACAAAGGGAAAGACTTTGAGGTCGTACTTCAAACGATTGCCAACCTTGGGCTTTATGAGTGCCAATGGCAACTGCTTAATACTTGCTGGTTTTTACCCCAAAATAGAGAGCGGATATACCTTGTCGGATATCTTAGAGGAACACCCCGACAACAAATATTTCCTATCGGAGAAATCAGTCAAGGGAATAATGAGATCAATCAAAAAACATCTGAAGGGAAAAAGGTAAGTCCGACTATTGATACAAAGGTTGGAGAAAGTTCTCATCGTTCACCTTATGTTTTGCATTGGAAAAACTCCACCGATAAATGGGTAAATGAGCAAATGGATAAAAGCCCTGCAATTAAAACGCAGAGCGATTATACAAGACAACCATTAATCGTAAGTGGAGCCGCATATAGAACAAGAAACTACAAAGGGCAAGAGGGAAAAATTGAGTTAAGGAAAGACAAAATTGCTAATCAGCTAACAACCGTTCAAAAGGACAGCATGGTAATGTTCCATGTACCGGAAGCAACAAAGAAAGGATACGCTACTGCCAAAGAGGGTGACAGTATCAATTTATCTTTTCTTGAAGCGAACAAAAGAAGAGGAAGAGTCGGAAAAGGAATTGCCAATACACTCGATACAGGAGTACAACAATATACACTTGGCAAAGGATCACTTAGAAGATTAACTCCTGTTGAATGTGAGCGGTTACAGGGCTTTCCTGATAACTGGACAAGGTATGGTCTGTTTGATGGCGAGGTAATCGAAATATCCGATTCACAGCGATATAAAATGTTAGGCAATGCTGTGAGTGTACCTGTAGTGAAAGAGATAGGCAAACGGATGATTGGCGAGCAATCAACTAAACAAGAATCAGATCTATGGATTCTTGAAATGGAACTCGAATTAATGAATTTGAAAAGAGCAGCTTAATGAAAACACCAATAACATACTACGGAGGGAAACAAACCCTTTTAAAATATTTGCTTCCATTGATTCCGCAACACCGACTTTATTGCGAACCATTCTTTGGTGGTGGTGCGGTATTCTTTGCCAAGCCAAAATCAGAGGTGGAAGTAATTAACGACATCAATGGAGAGATAGTAAACTTCTTTAAGGTATTAAAATCGAAATTTCCTGAACTGCAAAGAGAAATTAAAGCAACGCTTCATAGCAGAGAATTGTACAAAAAAGCAATGGTTGTTTATGACCATCCGGATTTATTTACGGATGTGAAGCGTGCATGGGCATTGTGGGTTCTTACCAATCAAGGCTTCGCAGGGATGATAGGTTCGTGGGGTTTTGGAAAGGATGATTCAAAAGAAGCAGCACTCGCCAATAAAAGAGATGCGTTTACAAAAGAATACGAAGACAGACTTGCCAAGGTGCAAGTAGAAAATAATAATGCAATCAAAGTAATACAAAGATGCGATGAGAAAGAAACATTTATCTATGCCGACCCTCCGTACATTGGTTCGGATCAGGGTCATTATAAGGGTTATTCGGAAAACGATTACAGAGAACTACTCGATGCGTTGGCCAAGGTGAAAGGAAAATTTTTGCTGAGTTCTTATCCCTCAAAAATTTTAAACACCTACATCAAAAAATACAAATGGAAAGTGCAAAAGGTGACAAAGAATGTTGCCGTTACAAAACATACCGATAAAGTTAAAACGGAAATGATCGTGATGAATTATGATCCAAGCAAAGCAAGATCGTTCATGCACAGCTTGAATCCAAAGGATAAGAAGGAACTGCAAAATTTAACCAAACAATTAACCCGATTAAAATTTACTACAAAATGAAAATAACGACCAAGAACTATTTTAAAGCCATTAGTGAGGTTGGATTTGATAATCTGCCGGAAGTGCTAAAAAAATCTCACTTGGTTATTCAGGAGAAAACCAACAATGGAAATGACTGGGGGCTTTATGATAACGACCCCGAAGTAAAAAGAGTGTTTGATTTAGCGTTTGAAAAACTCTATGAGTTTATTGACAGAAAGGACAATCTCGCAGGACTCGATGGAAATCCATTAATTGAACGTGCCAAAAAAGATGCAGCAGGATATAAAGACCTACCGCTTGATAAATTAAAAATGATTTACCGATTGGAACAGGATGCTGAATTAGAAGATGGTTTAACTCCTGAAATAAAAATCAGAAAAGCAGCTTTAGAGAAAGCAATAGCTTCAAAAGAAGGTAAGCCAAAGGGCAACTTGGGAATGGCTAAAAATAAATACTCTGAAATATCTCAGGAGATAAAATTCATTTTACGTTACCTTGACTTCCATGATAAAGTCCTATACAAAAATACTATCGGGCTATTTATTGATGATTTGCAAAACGCAATCACTGAAAAGAAGATCACAAAAAAATCTCCTGTTGCAAAGGAAATAATGGAGATGCAGGATTCTGCACTAAAGGCTTTCAATTCTATGCGGAATGCGAAGCACATAATGCTTCGAACTGAGACTATAAAAAAGTTAAAGGCTATCATTGAAAAATACGAGAACGCTTACGATGACATTGATGAGCAGTATGCAAAGTCAAAGAAGGAAAAGAAGAATTTGAATGGCTTGGGGAATACGCCTGTGAACATCATGTCGAGTAAGGACTTTACAAATCTTAAATTCAATACTCTTGGTTTTGAGGGCAAGTGGCTTGAGTTTATTGGTGATCCTGCTCCCGGCTTTACTGCAATGGTTTTTGGAATGCCTAAAATGGGCAAGAGTTATTTATGCGTTGACTTTGCAGGATACTTAGCTCGTAATCATGGCAAGGTGTTGTACGTTGCTAAAGAAGAGAAATTGGACGCAACACTTCAAAAGAAATTGAAGGACAAAGATGTTGCACATGAAAACTTATTTGTTTCAGATGCGCTTCCATCGGATCTGTCCGCTTACGATTTTATCTTCCTGGACTCCGTAAATAAAATCGGCCTTACACCTAAAGATTTGGAAAAGCTAAAGGCTGACAACAAAGGCAAATCATTTATTTACATTTTTCAAGCGACCAAAGGCGGAAAGTTCAAAGGCAATAATGAATTTCAACATGATGTTGATGTTGTGATTGAAATCCCGGAACAAGGAAAAGCAGCGCAGTATGGACGTTTTAATCAGGGCGGAGAGTTAAACATTTTTGGAGATTCTTCCATTAGCGAGGCAGAAGAGTTAAATGGTGTCAGAAAAAGCAGAAAGAACTTGGACGATAAAAAGAAAGTATCGAACGTAGACACTATGAAAAAGAAAACTGCAAACACCGAAGATTGGACTGAGCCTGAACACTTGGATAAACAAGACCACGCTGTCCTAAAGGAAATCAATCGCTTGTATAAGGCTAAAAAGTACAAGGAGGCAATGAATCGTGCTATGGATGCCGACACTATCATTAGAGAAGAGATACCACCTGAAATTTGGAAGAAGATGGGTGGTCAGCTTACAAAAACTGGTGAGGATAGACTGCGAGAACGACAGGGAAAAGCTGGTGCACATTCGGCTCAGGAATCCAAGCAAAAATCAAGGCTTGTTTTTAATGGAACAGTACGAATTTTAAAAGGAGTTATTGAAAGAGAGTGGGATTTAGAACTTACTGATGCGGAGTACATTGAAATTTTGGAAATCGCTGAAGACAGAAGCGTAAACTTTACAGAAGCGGTTAACGAAATGAACCCGAATTTAAACGCCTTCCTGATTCAGATGGCTGAAGCTTTGAAAATTTGGGATCAGGCAAATTCTAAATCAGAACGAAAATCACGTGAGAAGTTTGATCCACGTTTCTACGAGAACAGACCTGATGACGATAACCCTTCTTATATCTTCAGTTTAACAAGTAACAAACTTTTATCTGAAGCAATTGAAGGAGACTTTGACTTGATTTATTTGGTGCGCCGGGAACTGGCAAACCGAGGACTTGATAGCAAGGGGAAATGGGTTGGTTTTGATGAGGCGAAGAGAATTCATAGAATTTGATTATCTCAAAACAAGGGGGGGCTAAATGCCCCCTTTTGGCTTCAACCAAAGTATAATATTTGTATTTTATTGATAAATTTACCTGTGCATATTATGAAAACTAAAATTAACCTAATCGCTATTCTCTTTTTACTCACAAGTACTGTTATTCCTCAAACGCAAGGAAAAGCTATTGTAATTGGGAAAATTGGCGGAAAAGTTCCTGAAGGAAAATACTGGAAATTAGAAACTGCTAAAACTATTCCAGTAGAATTAAGTGAGGGATCCTTTAAGTCTGGCTCCCTTTGCAATGCTATGCTGTTCTCTAAACCTAATGTTGTTTTTTATGTTTCTACCGGATCGATTTACAGAGCAGATAAGAGTTATGCAATTATTTTTGAAGGGATGAAAAAAATTCCATACTCAAATGGGGTTAGTTATGAAATTACGCCAAAAAGAATTGTTACAAGTGATTTTGACTTTAAAACCCTTGCATACAAAGATATTAATAGCGTTGGCGTGCCGGAATTGATTTTTATGCCTGGCACTTTTGTATTTGCGAATCAATGTATAGAGAATATTCAGCTTTTTGAATACACATTAACTAAAGACGTTATTACTAAAATAGAAAAGGAACAAAGTGAGAAGCAAAAGACGCTTGAACTAAATGAAAAAAACGAATCTGACCAAAGAAAATTAAAGCAAGTTGAGAATCTGAACATAGGATTGGATGTTACAGGAGATCCCTTCAATATTGATGGCCGTGTAACAAATAGAAAGGAAATTGAAATCACCAAGACAGAAAAATTTTCACAAATAATGATTAAGTATTTTAATGAAACTTCTGAAAGGAATCCTGAATACAAGCAATACCTTGCAAATAATGTTAGTGGTACAGGTAAAGGAAGCTATCTGTATAATTTGAGATTTTGTTTTGATGAAAGCGGAAAACTTTACAGAGTCATTGATAATGTTAAAAAGCAAGGTTCTAAATATGCTGAATATACTGACCTTCCAAAAGAGTACATTGATGAATTGAAAAATGAAATAGTTGCGAAAACACCGGGTATTTTTGAATTTGAAAACAAAAAGTACCCAGTTAAGTTTTATAATTGGTTTAGATTCAATTTTTCGATAGGAGAAATGGGGGGCACTACTTACCTGTCTTTTAAAAAAGATAAAAAAGGAGAAATTGAAGTTATTGAATATAAACCATCCGGATACTCGAAGTTTAATCAATCTATGTGCGTTGATATGATTAAGAAAAGTGAGGGCTTTTTGAAAGCATCAAAGGGTAAATACTCTGTAAAAATACAGGAGAACTATAAAAATTCAAGCATTACGGTATTTAGTGATTATACGCAGTCTAAGGAGACCTTTCCTTTTACTGATAAAAGAGTAGAGATTATAGATTTCAAAGAAATGTAGGTTGAAAAAGGGGTGTTTTTACCCCTTTTTTTATGTTCAATAATGCCATATTTTTATTCCCATGAAAGTCACAAAAATTAATCGGAAAAAGGAACTCGAAGTCAAGGTGGATCGTGTTTACCATAAAATTTTTGCAAGAACAAAGAAGAGGCCTTTGGGCATTCATGGTATGGCAGCAGAATACGCCTTCCAAACCAACCAAAAGGAATTACATATAAAAGAGCTAAAGCAACAAATCCACTCTACACGTCCTTACATGGAGGAGCTATACGGAAAAGGTCTCATTCAGGAAATTTACGATTTGCCGATAAAATTCAGGAAACTGAAGCGATTGTCCATCTACAAGGTATTAAGCGCACAGAAGTAAAAAAAGGGCTAATTTCAGCCCCTTTTTAGTTGTTAAAATTTAAGTAATTTCTATCTTTATACCCGAAGCCCACAAGGGGGTTCTTTGAGAAATTTGTATCAGTCGGTTAAAGGTTCTAAAAGGCCGGTGAATTCCAATATTTTATGGAAATCCTCGACTTCATAGTACGACCTTTCCCCCACTGGTACCACAAGCCCACTCAAACGAGTGGGCTTTTTTATTGAGCATTATTGAGTTTTATTCAGTATTGACAAGGGCTTTGGGAACATTCAGCGAAATTGTATTTAGGTTTGCACAACTAAAAATGATGATGATTAATCACTTTTTTACTACCTATTTGCTACTTTTTGAAAAATATGGCAAAAAAGGTAGCAAAACAAAGCTAAAGCCAAATGAAAAAGAAAATAATATTTGATTATGTTTTTGACCGTAAAGGAAAAGTTACAAAAAAGGTTTCCAATAAGGGACTGATTGAATTACGTTGCTATGGAAACGGTAAACAGCGATATTATAGCACAAGAATTTATATTTTAAATACTGAATGGAACGATGTTAAGCAGAGAGTAGTTAGACACCCGCACGCTGAAACTTTAAATAACGAATTAGATATTTTATTTGAAAAGGTTATGAAAGCGCAACGTATGGCTTATGATAACAACAAACTTTTTGATTTAGAAAGTGTAAGTGAGTTATTAAAAAACAGTAAAATAAAAACTATGTCGTTTAGTGAATTTGCAACAAACGAATTAGAAAACAACACTAAAATTAAAGAAGTAACAAAGCGAGCGCATCGCAATACATTGAATAAACTGAAAGCGTATAACAGTAATAGAGATATATTATTTAATGATATTGATTTTGCTTTTGCTGATGGCTTTGTAAAATACCTAGTTGGATATGTTACGCAAAACACCATAAGAAAACACCATAAAAATTTTAAACAGTACATTGAGATTGCAATAAAAAAAGGGCTATACGAAAAGAAAAACCCTTGTAATGATTTGAAAGTAAAAGAGCATGATGTGAAAATTATTGCTCTTACATGGGAACAACTAGAGAACATAGAAAATTTAGTTTTTGAACCGTATGATAAGCAACTAAGTTTATTCAGAGATATGTTTTTATTTCAATGCTATACTGGTTTGCGTGTTTCTGATTTAATGAGTCTTAAACCAAAACATATACAACGTAATGGTAACGAATTAATGATATATAAAACGACTATTAAAGTCAATAGTTATTAATACTTTTCTTGTTCTGTTGATTTAAATTAACAATTTTGGCTTATTAATAGAAAGCTTAAATACAAGCACATTGCTATATTTTATAGCGTATTTTTGCTATAATATGTTTTAATTTTACTTTAATGTGCAATTAAACTATTAATATAATACGTTGATTTATCACTTTTTCTCGCATTATATAAAGACAAATTAATGCTTAACTTATAAGTTATTTTATAACTAATTATATATCAATGTTTTAAATATTTTTTGCAAATAAATAAATATTCTTAATTTTGTAACTTAACTTATAAATGAAGCGTAGAATTAGCATAGAACTTTATGAGGAATGTGATAATGTAAATTATTACACTTTTAGATTTTTAGATGAAAATGATAATGAATTTGATAAATTTTTTGGAAAATATGATGGTGATGCGGAATTTGAACGAGATTTTAATATTATTTTAGGTTGGCTAGATAAAATAGGTGAAGATGGTGCGGATGTAGCACATTTTAGACCAGAAGGAGGTAGTTTAAAAGCTTTGCCAGTAAACGGTGGAAAATTAAGACTATACTGTTTTAGAGTAAGTGACTGTATTGTTGTACTTGGAAACGGTGGAAATAAAAAGACACGAACATATCAAGAAGACCCTCTGCTAAATAAATTTGTTTCTGATTTAAATGAAGTTGGTCGAAGTTTATGGAATAGATTTAAAGGTAAAGGCACTGCAAGTATTTATAATTGTAAACTATTGGGCAATCTAGAATTTGAAATTGAAACTGAAAAACTAAAAGATGATGAAGAAGAATAGCATAAAAGAAAGAGCAAAAAAAGTTCCTGCCGAAATAAAAAGCATGATTGCTAGGTCGATGGGAACAGCTAAAGCAATTAATCGAATCCTTGAGAAACAAGGTAAAACACAGCGTGATTTAGCTAAAATGCTTAACAAAAAAGAGGCAGAAATTAGCAAGTGGATGAGAGGAACTCACAACTTTACTTTTTTAACAATTTGTAAAATTGAAGAAGTTTTGGGAGAACGTTTAATATTATTGCCAGAAGAAGCGATACAAAAAATCTATATTGTGCAACCAGTAAAAGCTAATTCTGAACAAGCAATATGCTTTAAAAGTTCTAAAGAATATGGATATACATCTATTTCCAAAGACGTTTCGTTTTTTTCAAAACAAAATGTACCAACCTATAATAAAGTAGGCAGTCCTTTTACATATGCTGACTGTTTAAATTAAAAAATAAATAAATGGAAAAGCCATTAAAAGAAATTAAGATGTTAATGAAAATATCTAAGATGAGCTTAGATAAATTTGAATTAGTAGCTAGTCTCCCAGTAGATATAGCTAAAGCTTTGGATTTAACCAAAGTTCAGTTTGAATTTAATATTGGGATAGGTGTAGATATTATTAAAAAAAATATATCAATAGTATTAACTACTCACGTCTTTGGTGAGGAAGAAAAAATTAATAAACTCGGTGAAATCGTTTCAACAGGCATTTTTGACCTCGAAAATATCGAAGAAATAATAGCCCAAAATGAGGAAAAGATACCAAATGTGCTTTTAGCTTCTTTAGTAGGAATAGTAATAGCAACGACAAGGGGATTTTTTATTTTGAAAACTGAAGGAACTTTTCTTCAAGGGTTAATTCTGCCTGCCGTAGATCCAATGATGTTTTTTAAAAAACCGATAGAGCAAAAAGGAATTCCAAAATAATATTCAGTTTTTGCTACTTATTTGCTACTTTTACAAAAACGTTATTTCTCAAACCTTAATTATAGTGGAATTTAGCAGTACAATCGTTGTACTGGAGGTACCACATCAAGCAAAACCCCCAAACGAAAGTTTGGGGGTTTGTATTTCTCAGCAGAAATAGTCAAAGAAAAGAGGCAACCGGATCCGGTTGCTATTGAAATCTAAAGAGAGTTTAGTTTTTTTGGCAGGAATCTTGCCTTTTATACTCGTCCCATAACGGCTTTTGCCGGTCGGATAGCGGAACCGGTTTTCAGGCTGTTGTTGTTTCATACGGTCAAACGCCTGGAAATTAAGGTTTTTTATAAGTTTCCGGTAGGGCTTTACTGAACAAAAAGAAATTTAATCTGTATGGAATATAATGAAGCCTGGATTTTTTCAGAATCATTTTTGGAAATGATTTGTGAAAATGGGACAGAACAGGCATCCGCAACAATACAGACAACACAAAAACAAAGAACATCATGAGGCAAACAAAAAAACAGAAGATCACTCCCAGGAAAATTAAAATAGCAACAACACCCAAAGGCCTTGCTGCACAGAATCTGGAGCAGGCACAAACCGTAAATGAGCTGAAACGCTGGCAGATCATATACCTTCATTTTTATAAAGGATATAGCCTGAAATCGCTTTCAGAAATCACCAATCATACATTGCCCGTAGTTACACGGATTGCAAAAGGCTATAAAACCCCACCTAAACTAACCGCGCGTCAGAAAGGAAAACTCGAAAAGCTTAAACTCAAACAGGACAAACAGCTGAGCGAGCGTGATAAGCGCCTGATCCAAATGATTTCGAACGGAATGAAAAGCCGTGAAATAGCCTATGAATTCGGATTATCGCAGCGAACCGTTGAAGGACTCAGGCAAACACTCTACCGCAAAATAGGTGTGAATAAGGTGGCTGAAGTACTGATGTATGCTGTCAAGCATAAACTGATCCGGTAGAACTATTGAACGGAAAAGCTTCAGATGATGCAACCCAGCATAAAACAGGCTACTCTTTAATAAACTTTCGGGTTATAATGCCATTGCCAAACTGCATGCGGATGAAGTAAACGCCCTGGGCCAGGTCGAGAAAATCGATTTTATAGCCCCGTGTAGTTTCTGTAATATTATAGTCATCCACCGGCTGGCTAAGGTAATTCATAACATCAAGCGAAATAAGATCGGCTTTGTTGTCGGTGGCCAGGTGGAGTGTATTGCCTGCAAGGGGATTCGGGTAAAGGTATGTGCCGTAAACCGGTGTACTGTCGGGAACAAACACGGCGCCCTCTGAAAAAGCATTGAGGCAGGTTGTTTTCACAAGCAGAAAAACAGTATAGGAAGTGTCTTTTCGGGTGTAGGTGTGGTACACTTTTCGGCCACCGCCGATTACATAGAGATCGGCGACAGCTCCATCTCCAAATGACCAGTGGTACTCGGTGAACGGTCCTGACACAGAATCACAGGCCAGGAACATCACAGAATCCTTGCCGGCTTTTGAAACAAAGTGGCCGTTGAGGTCATTCGTGCTAACTACATTTACAGAGTCGGTTATCGTATCAGACATACTGCCTTTTGAAGCAATAAGTGTAACTACGTATACCCCCACGCTGTCGTAAAAATGCACAGGCGATTCCTCTGTCGATGTATGCCCGTCCCCAAAATTCCACTGGCAGGAATCGTAGCATACAGACATGTTCATAAACTGGCTGCCGCAGATCTGGTAATCGAAGTTGGCTGTTGTTGTAGAATCAATTTCAATAATACGCGTAATAGTTACAATGTGCCCGTTGTTTGCTGTTAAAGAGATTTTATAGGTCCCGGGATGTGTAAAAACAAACTCGATATTGGTATTGGTCGATGTATAGATCTGTGAAAACACCACGTTGTTTTTTCCTCCGGCTGAATCAATCGTCCATATATAGGAGGAGCCCATCAGGGTTGTATTGGTGAAAAAAGTAGTATCACCTATACAAAAATGCGAAATGGTAAAGTTGGGAATAGGGGCTGGGTGATACAGGTTGCTTTTTTCTTCAGAATTTGAAGCGTTTATGATGTTGCCTGAAACCCCCGCCAAGCCAAGAAAAAAAAGAAATATCAGGAGAAGGTGTTTCATGCATTTGCATTTAGAATAAATGTCATGTAAACGTATTGAAAAAAACATCGAAAGGCAATTTTTTAACACTTATGCTCTTGACAAGTGCAAATTACTCGCCTACCTTAGTATGAACGTAAAAGTACGTTTGAATTTAATTCCACTACCCCCGAAAATTCCAACCATGAAAACAAGAATTGCCCTTTACATTATATTAGGATTATCTGCTATGGTGTATGCCTGCAAGAAGAAAAGCAGCACTCCATCCGGTACCAAAGCATTTACATTTCATGGTATTAAGGTGGATCACGATACAATTGCCAAGGGCAATGTTACCAATGTTCATGCAGATGTGGCCGGGAGTGTTACCTATGCGTGGTCTGCATCGGCCGGTGATATATTCAACAGCGGCAGCACCGTTCTTTTTGGTGCGAGTACCTGCTGCACCGGTAGCCATACAGTTACCTGCAAAGTAACCGACAGCAATAATAATTCCGAGAGTAAGAGTGTAGTCATTCAGGTTAATTAATATTCTGCTCCGGTGAAAAAAACGCTACTCATCTTTGTTTCCCTGCTTCTGGAGTACACTGCAGGCTTTGCGCAGTGTTGCGGTGGATGTAATCCTATCGGAGGCAATACCAACCAGGGAACTCTTCCGAAATATATGTTGCAGATCAATACGTATGAAAAGCATGGATACTCTGCAGGTTATATGCAGAATGATCATGCCTCCGATTTTCAGTTTGTAAAAAATGCCACAAGTAACTTTGTTGGTTTGTCGCTTGGATATGGATTGACCCGTCGGCTCACGGTCGAGGCAGAGGGAGGCTACTACATTAACCGCACGCAAAATTTTGATCTGCCCTATGCCCGGTATACATTGAATGGATACGGAGGTTCGTCTGTAACACTCGGTGGCAAATACAATATCTTTAAAGATACCGCCCGCGATATTGAGTTTACAATGGGAATCGGTGTCAAAATGCCCTGGTCGAAACAACCCCAGGTTGTAAACGGGGTTGAACTTACAGAGGATGTTCAACCAAGCAATGGAGCATATGGCCTGGTACTCCGGTCGTTTTTATTTAAAGCGTTTGACCGGACAGACATTCGTATTTTTTTAATGAATACAGTGAATATCAATGGCAACAGCATTCGTAATTATAAAGAAGGAAACACCTACCTGACCTCGTTTTTTGTGAGTAAAACATTTTACAGGAACTGGACGGCCATTGCACAGTTGCGCAATGAGATCAGGGATTATGCTTACCGCGACAATGTAAAGGTCACATCGTCCGGTGGCTATAGATTTGTATTCGTACCACAGATTAATTATAATATCCGGAAAAAGTACAATATCTCGGTATTGTATGAATTGCCGATTTACCAGGATTACTATGGTATACAGCTTCGCGATATGTACGCGTTTTCCGTGAACCTCAATATCAGGCTTGGATTGAATAAAAAAGCAAATGAAGCCTGCGAACGTCCGAAATAAAAGGAATCAAAACTAACCTGAACCATCAGCAGGATGAAAAAGGTCTATATAATTATAACTCTCCTGATCCTGTTATATGGTCGCAGTACGCTGGCGAATACGAATCATGTGGCATTTCATCCGGCACCAATTCCCAATTTTGTAATCAACCATTTTTGTTACGGCGACTCCTCGTATTTTATCAATACCACCCAAATGGGAGTAACTTATATCTGGAATGTGTATGAGTTGGATGCAACAGGCTTTCCTTATGATACGTTGTATACATCCACCAATTTCAACATCTCTTATATGTTTGCCGACACCGGAATGTATCGCGTGGAACTGATCGCCAATAACGGCCACATTGTATCGACCAGTAAACTCCTGCATGTGAGCAATACGGTCACGGCAAACTTCGATTATCAACCCTGCGGCGGGCAATTCTCAAACAGTTCGGTTTGCTTCGATCAGTCTTACTGGGATTTTGGCGATGGAACCACATCCACAGAAGAATCGCCCATACACTTTTACAGTGCCATAGGAATGTATACCGTTACGCTGATCGCCACAAAGGGAAATATGTCGGATACCATAGCGGTGCCATTGAATGTACAGATGGCCAATACACTGAACCCCACGTTTACACTCCAGATATTGAAAGACACGACTTTATATTATCAGAACGATACGCTGGCCTGGGTACCCACAGATTCTATTCTGGTACATTTTCAGGTTCCGGATACTTCGTCAGGCCCTATGACTGAGTACCACTGGTCTTTTGGAGATGAAGGTGTTGCCGATCTTTATGGTTATAATGGCGGACGTGATGTATACCATCGTTATGCCAACGTCGATACGGTATATACGGTGTTTCTGCTTGTCAAAACCATTTGTACGAATGCATTCAGTGCGCAAAGTTTCAGCTTTTATGATCATCCGGTTTATACCAATGGCACAGAACGCATTTACCCAAACCCCGTGGCCGGTGACTATTTTCACTTTTACTCCAAGAGGGCTTTCGAACTTACAGATA
Source organism: Bacteroidota bacterium (assembly GCA_018267825.1). GTDB lineage: Bacteria > Bacteroidota > Bacteroidia > B-17B0 > Aurantibacillaceae > JAFDXR01. Next base: position 59,995 of record JAFDXR010000010.1, read on the forward strand.
TCAGGGCCGTCAACGACCTGGGACAAACGGTTCATGTAAATATTCTAAATCGTTACGACGATGGACTTGATATAGGCGTATCTGATTTGGCCTCCGGGGTTTATGTCGTTCAACTTTATTTTGGTAATGATCCTCTTACCCTGAGATTTATAAAGGAATAAGTATAGTAAACAATCACCTACCTTTTTTACGCGATAGCATAGCAACAAAACAAGACGTATCTTCGTTAAGATACTATGCCGCACGACCACAGCCATCACCATCATACACATGCTGCGCAACGCTACACAAAAGCATTTGCGTGGGGGCTGCTGCTTAATACGGCATTTGTTGTTGTGGAGTTTGTGGTGGGGCTTCAGACCAATTCTCTGGGACTCGTTTCAGATGCCGGGCATAACCTGGGCGACGTGGCGGGTTTGCTGTTGGCTTGGCTTTCGGTGTACCTGTCTTCGCGCCATCGTGGAACAGCAGAAACCATACACTATCAGAAACTATCGGCGTGGCTCACATTTTTAAACAACCTGGTTTTGTTTGTTGCTGTTGGCATTATTGCCTGGGAAGCCGTGCAGAGGTTTAATCATCCTGAGCCTGTAGGTGGTATACGTGTAGCAATAGTAGCAGCTGTTGGTATTCTGGTGAATGCCATTACAGCTTACCTATTTTACAGGGATCGTAAAGATAACATCAATATACGTTCGGCTTATGTACACATGCTTGCTGATGCCATGGTGTCGGCAGGCGTGGTTGTAGCCGGTATACTTATTTATACAACCGGCTGGCAATGGCTCGATCCTGCTATCAGTCTGCTTATTGTAATTGTGATTGTATACAGCTCTTATGCTGTATTTATGGAGAGCTGGCGCATGGTTCAGGGGAAACCCCGGAGCTAGGCTATACGCCCAGTGTTTCTTTCAGCTTGCTGTATCCTGTACGACTCAAGGGTATTTTTTTTCCGTTCTTAAGCAATACCACATATGTGTTTTTTTCCAGCGGTTCAATGCGCGTGAGCTGCTGCAGGTTGATGATAAACGAGCGATGTGTTCTGAAAAATACAGAACCATCAAGCACCTGCTCGTAATAGTTCATGGTTTTCTTTTTCAGGTAATACGTGTCTTTTGTAAATATTTTCACATAGTCGTCGTAGGCTTCAATATAGCAAATATCGTCTGTTGGCACGATCCGGATGTCGCTCCCGTTTTTCACTACGATGCGGTGTTTTTCGTCGGGCTGTTTACCGGTGCTTTCCAGTAAATGGTGTATGTTTTTTTCTGTTGCAGGAGCCTGGTTGAATTTGCCACGCCATTTTTCAATCGCTGCATCAAAACGCTCTTTACTGAAGGGTTTCAGCAGGTAATCCATGGCATTGGCTTCAAAGGCCTTAATGGCATACTCGTCAAAGGCTGTTGTAAAAATAACCGGTGGAGCGGTGTCAAGTAGCTCCAGCATTTCGAAACCGTTGATCTTGGGCATTTGTATGTCCAGGAAAATAAGATCTGGCTGATGCTGATGAATGGCTTTTACACCTTCAAAACCATCATTGCATTCGGCGGCCACAGTCATATCGGCATACGGTTGCAGGTATTCCAGTACAATGCTTCGTGCGAGAGGTTCATCATCGATGATTACAACTTTCTTCATATCGTTTGAGGTATTTTTAGTCGGGTAATAAATCGCTGGTCTGCAGACTCTGTCATGAGCAGATCCTGGCGGGCATATAATAAAAACAAGCGGCGCTGAACGGAACTTAAGCCAAAGCCCGTGCCTTTGGGACTGCTGGTTTGCGGGTCGTATGGATTGGTAATGTCAATGTGCAGATACGGGCCTTCGGTATACGAACGCAGCGTGATGATAATATCACCCGTAGTGTCATAAAGCCCGAATTTAATGGCATTCTCAACAATAGGCTGCAGGAGTAGGGGGGGCAGCATACGGTCCATACTGTCGTCGGAAGCCTGTATATCAATATTGAGGCGATGCCCAAAACGCACACGTTCTATATCGAGGTATAGTTTCAGGTGCTGCAGTTCTTCTTCAAACTTCACAACCTGCTGCTCATCTTTTTTCAGGGTGCCTCTTAAAAAATCAGACAGTTGCTGAATCATTTTCCGGGCTTCATTTGGTTTTGAACCGGCCAGGGCGCTGATGGAGTTCAGGCTATTGAATAAGAAATGCGGTTGGAGTTGTTGCCGCAGTTTGCTAAGCTCTGCTTCACGGGCCAGCCTCTCCGAATCGTTGTTACGTTTTTCGTATTCCTTTTGTTCCTTAAGTGTATTCCACAACCAGTTCAGTACCGAAATAAATGAAATGATCATGAAAGAAAACACAAAACGTACGGGCATAGAGCGTTCGAGGAAAAGCAGGTAATCCGGATCATCGGAAAACACATGGCGCAGCACAAAATTCATGGCGGCGCCGAAGAAAAGCGTAATAACAATGCTATATATGAAACGGTAAATGCGGTTTCCACGGCCGGGCTGGTAATAGCTGTACAGCATGGTGGTGGCAAATCCGGCCAGGGCCATCAGGGTGTTTGATACCACAGCATCTACCACGGAAAGATTCCAGCCAAGGTTCATGTGGTGGAGCAGGATGCTCTGTACAAATACCCAAAAACTCCACCAGGCTATATAGGCCAGGAGGAGTTTTCGTACAGGATATGGTGTGCTGTGTGCCAGAATATTGATTTATGCAAAGGTTAGACTTTTTGCCTGAATCACCATCGATTTCTGACGGATAAAGCGGATAAATGAATTGGCATCTTCGCGCTCGTAAGTGGTCGAGTAAATCTGTTCGCCGTCTTTTAATTGTTCGAGGGCATACAGATCCGTCACGTCAATGAATTTCCAGTCTACCAGTTTATTGTCATGGTTCACAAAGGTTTCTTCTTCCTGCTTACCAATGGCGCGTGCTTTATGAAACGCATCTTCTATGTTGCGTGCTTCCAGCAACCGGGTTTGCTCATCGAACTGGGTATTGTGTGTCCCGTTGTCGATATTGATGTTAAACATCAGTTTGGCTAAGTATCTGTGCATAGTATAATGGATTAGGGATTAATAACTTTTTATATCAACACCACCGAAAAAGCAGACGCCACGCAGGATCAGGATTTTGGAACTCGCATCTACTGCGGTATCAGGCTGAATAGGCCTTTTATCTTCGATGCTGCCAAAGATGGATACAAGATCCGATTGAATTTTCCAGTGTGAAGGAATAACCAGTTTAGTGCCACCAAAAACATTTGTGATATCAAGTGTTGCGGATCCCTCGAAATCGGCCTGGCTCAGATTAACCTCTGCACCACCGAAGACGTTCGTGATATCTCCGCCCTTAAAATTTCTGGATGTCACATTTTTCTTTACACCACCCATGAACGTTGTGGAATCAATGTATTCATCGTTGGTTGCTGTTTCAGTTCCGCAGTTGTAGCCGTAGCCATAGTGGCTGTGGTGGTGTTTTTTATGCCAGTGCTGATGCTTATCATGCCAGTCTTTCCATTGGTGCCAAGGCTTGTGACGACGACGAGGCTTGAAAATGATGAAGAGGCCAAAAATGATCAGTACCACGGGCCAGATAATATGTTTAAGGGCCAGCGCGGGATACAGATCACCGATCAGAAAGGCACCACCAACCATCACGAGGGCAATCCAGGCGGGATGCAAAAATTTATGTTTCACGGCCGTTAATAAACCGATGGCTATTAAAAGCATTTTCCAGGTAAATACCCATTCCGGGATTTGCGCGCCGAGTTCTTTTGCAAGAAATAAAGAGCCTGCCGTAACGATCAGGATGCCTCCGAAGATTTTTCCGCGACGGTGGCTTTTTTCCCAGTTCCTCCAGAGCTCTTCCTGCTGATTATGTTCTGTTTGATTTTCCATTGTTGTTGTATTTATTTGATGGGTCAAAATTACAGCAGCTTTCAACGTTGTACAACAGCATATAGGCTACAGGCAGAGCCGGGTCGGTGAATGGTACCACATGGTCGGTTAACGACCCCCTATGAGGGTTCCTGATTTACCCGGAACACGATCTTTGCAGGTTATTTCGTACCTTTACGGACTCATGTCTTTAGCAGAAAACTGGCGGATTATACGTAAACTGAATTTTCAGAAAATCAGCAATGCCATTGCCGTAACGCAAAGTTATTATGCTTCGAAGCGCCGCAAAGTGCCACACATGAAAGGCTTTCCGGTGAGTATTTCGGTAGAGCCGACAACGAGCTGTAACCTGCGATGCCCGGAGTGCCCCAGCGGACTCCGCCAGTTTACACGTCCTACGGGGATGCTGTCTGTTCCCTTTTTTCAGAAAATGATCGACGAGCTGCATGAAAAGCTCATCTACCTGACTTTTTATTTCCAGGGAGAGCCTTATCTCAATCCCGGATTCCTGGAGATGGTGTCTTATGCTTCAAACAAAGGTGTTTATACGTCTACTTCCACCAATGCACATTATCTGAACGATGATAATGCCCGGAAAACGGTGGAGAGTAAGCTCGACCGTATCATCATTTCCATTGATGGTACCACTCAGGAAACCTATGAACAATACAGGGTAGGAGGCGATCTGCAGAAAGTGATAGAAGGCACCGGAAACATACTGAAGTGGAAAAAACAATTGCGCTGCAAAACACCTTATGTCGTGTTTCAGTTCCTCGTGGTGCGCCCCAATGAACATCAGATCAATGATATAAAGCGTCTTGGCAAAGAACTTGGCGTGGATGAAGTAAAACTGAAAACAGCGCAGGTTTATGAATATGAACAGGGCAACGACCTTATACCCATAAACGAAACATATAGCCGTTATAAGAAAGAAGCCGACGGGCGCTACTCCATTAAGAATGCGCTTCTCAATCAGTGCTGGCGGATGTGGAGCAGCTGTGTTATTACCTGGGATGGCCTTGTGGTTCCGTGTTGCTTCGATAAAGATGCTACGCACCGGCTCGGCGATCTGAAACAGAAGTCGTTTGCCGAGATCTGGCATGATAGCACGTATAACACCTTTAGGCAGGCGGTTTTAAAATCGAGGCAGGAAATCGATATTTGCCGCAATTGCAGCGAAGGCACAGAGGTCTGGAAATAAGAGCGCCAAAAAGTGTCTGCCAATTGTTTTTTACAGGAGATAATTAACAGTTTAAATCTCAAAAGAAAAATGAAGTTCAACTTCAGAGTCTGAAACTAATAATTATATTGTGCCCGTTTTACCACGTGATTTATGGCACAAGTACTTGAATCTTATTCCCACCGCATTGCCCGTGTTTACTTTCTGGATAATGGTATAGTAAATATCCATCTCGACAACGATGCAGAGGTTCAGGTCTCAGATTCTCAATGGCAGTATGACCTTCTGAAATCGAAATTCAACGGAACGGATAAATTCAGAATATTGGTAGAGCCCGGAACCGATACATCCATTACGAAAGAAGCCCGCGAATACTCTACTTTACCGGGCAGCAATGCCATGACTCGTGCTATCGCCGTTGTTATTTCTTCACTGGCTCACAGGCTCATCATTAATTTTATTATCAACCTGATTCATGGGCAGGAAGTGAAAATGCGAATGTTCGACAGTAAAGAAAAAGCCATGGAGTGGTTATTGAACTTTGACCCTGCCGGAAAAGAGATTAAAAAGGAAGCACAGTCTGCGACTACTATTTAACTGTAGCCTGAAAACGATTCTTCGGCACAATGGTACAGGTAAACCTCGATACGCAGGTAAGTTCGCCATCCTCATTGTAAAGACGGATATCCCACACGTGATTTTTACCTTCAATATTCAGCGGTTTGCAAACACCCTTTACAGTTCCCGATAGCACAGCCTTAATATGATTGGCATTGATCTCAACACCAACACCGAAAAAAAGTTCCTGGTTTACAACCCACAGTGACGCTACACTTCCGAGTGTTTCGGCCAATGCTACACTGGCACCGCCATGCAGAAGGCCGAAGGGTTGTTTGGTGCGTGAATCAACCGGCATGGTTGCCGTGATGGAATCAGGCCCCACTTCCGTAAACCGGATGCCAAGGCTCTCGCCCAGCGTATTTATGCCCATGGCATTAATTTCAGAAAGGTCAGGGGTTTTATACCAAATAGCAGGAGTCATAATAAAATTAGTAAAGCTTAAAGATAACACAAAGCGGGTTGACATTGCAAGATTTAATCCCTAGATTTAAATACACCAAAAAAACAGAGACATGCGTTACCGCCTTATTGCGCTTGCTTTTGCAGGCCTTCATGTATTACTCCCTGCACAACAACAAACACAAGCCGTTTCATCGCTTACAGGGCTTCCGCTTCTGGTCAGAACAGATGAAAACCTGAAGCTGCACGCTCAGGAATTTCCGGCCTGGATGCAGAACACTTATCTGAAAAATAAAGACCTGGTTGTAACGCCCATAGCTGCAGAGCGCGATCAGTTCGGTATGCTGCATACAAAATACAGGGAGTACTATAAAGGAAATCCGATCGAAGGAAGTATGGTGATAACCCATGAAGCTTCGGGTCTTATACAATCCTTTAATGGCGACTGGTTCAGAGATATCAAACCATTGAACCAGGTTTCACTGAGCGGAGATCAGGCACTTCAGAAAGCGTTACAGAAAGTAAATGCCCGGACCTATATGTGGGAAAATAAAGCAGCTGAACAGCGCATGCAGCAGTTGTTGAACGATCCTGCGTTTACCTATAAACCCTTACCGCAACTGGTACTATGGCCGGTGATCGATAAAGCGAAAAAACACGTCACATTTCAGTATGCGTATAAAATGAATGTTTATGCGTCTGCACCGCTCTACAGGGCCAATGTATTTGTAGATGCTGAGACGGGCGCAATTCTTCACGAACAAAAACTCATTTGTACAACGGATGTACCGGCTACAGCCAATACCAAATACAGCGGTACGCAAAATATTGTTACCGACAATTTCACTGCAGGAACATACAGGCTGCGGGAAGCAGGTCGTGGTAACGGCATTATCACGTATAATCTGAACAATGCCTCCAATCAGACGAACCCTGTTGATTTTACAAATAACACCACTTCCTGGGCATCAACCGGAATAGATCAGTGTGCTACCGATGCACATTGGGGTGCGGAGAAAACATACGACTATTATAGCCAGACCTACGGACGTAACAGTATTGATGGTAATGGTCTTGCATTGATAAGTTACGTGCATTATGACAATAATTTCGTGAACGCTTTCTGGGATGGAAACAGCATGACATATGGTGATGGCGACATGAGCATGGGTTACAATATTTTTACGGCACTTGATGTATGCGGGCATGAGATCACCCATGGCCTTGTACAATATACCGCCCAGCTTTCCGGTGGTGAAGCGGATGCGCTGAACGAAGGTTTTGCCGATATTTTCGGAACCACGATCGAAGCATTTGCCAGGCCATCCAACCACGATTGGATCATGGGTAAAGATGTGACGGTAAGTGGTGCAGGTTTCAGAGATATGTCGAATCCCGCAGCCATGCAACAACCCGATACTTATATGGGTGCGAATTGGGATCCCAGTGGAGAGCCGCACAACAATAACGGGCCCTGCATTTACTGGTATTATCTCCTGTGTAATGGCGGGAGTGGTGTCAATGACAATAGCCAGAGTTACAATGTTACATCCGTGAGCATGCTTAAAGCTTCGGCCATTGCTTACAGGGCTCTGAGCGTATATATGACTCCGCTGACCGATTACAACAATGTAAGGCAATATACGATCCAGGCAGCCAAAGACCTCTACGGCCCCTGTTCTACAGAAATGATCCAAACCACCAATGCATGGTATGCCGTGGGTGTTGGTCCGGCCTACATCAATGGAGTGATAGCACCGGGGTTTTCTGCAGCTACACCCACACTCTGTACGGCGCCTGCCACTGTCACATTTAATAATACAACCAATAGCGGAGCTACTTACACCTGGTATTTTGGCGATGGATCAACCAGTACAGCTTATAATCCTGTACATACCTATACAGCGAACGGAAACTATACCGTGAAACTCGTTGTGAACGGATGTACCATGGGCACCAAAGACAGTCTGACACAGATTAACTACGTCAGCATCAATCCGTCTAATCCGTGTATTTATAATATGCCGCCAACCTCTCAGAGTCCTGTAACATATTCGGCCTGTGCAGGCACCTTATATGATGACGGCGGACCAACGATGAACTATTCAGGCAACTCAAACAGCCAGGTAACCATTGCGTCACCCCCCGGAACACAGCTTGCACTCACGTTTACTTCCTTTGCCATGGAAAACAACTTTGATTATTTATACCTTTATGATGGTGTCGGAACCGGGGGCACATTGCTTGGAAGTTATACAGGAGCCTTGTTGCCAAATAACGGATTGCCAATTTCTGCAGCTAGCGGAACGGTTACCGTTGTTCAGCTATCCGATGTTTTCCTGGAAGACACCGGTTTTGAAATTCACTGGAGTTGCAGTGCACCTCAGGGTATTTCGGAAAATACCTATAGCTCTTCAGGCGTTACTTTGTTTCCGAATCCAGCCGGATCAAGTCTCACCATTGAGTTAAGTGATGCCTCGAAACCCAATACCCAGGCCCGATACGAGCTTGTTGATGCACTCGGTAAAATTGTATTAAGCGGCTCGTGTGCGCAGGGTTTCAATAAAATAGACCTGAGCGGGCTACATGCCGGAATCTACTCATGTCGCATTGTACATTCATCTTCAGAATCTGTAGTAAAGCGTTTTGTGAAAGAATAAGTACTGCTAAACTCGTTTAGTGCGTTAAGAATTTGATAATTCGTCGAATTTAATTTGAGCCCTCTTGACTTTTCCTGTTTTATGTTTTAGGTTTATCACAACACTAACACACAAACACACATGCAGAAAATTTATTCCACCCTCGTAGCATCATGTTTATGCACCATGATGCTTGGCCAGGAGAATACAGAAGGCGTTCGTACCGACTTTAATTCTTCCGTAACAGGCCTTCCGCTCCACGTGAGCTTTGTAAACAAACACCTTGCAGAGTCCGATTTTCCGGCCTGGATGCAGTCGCAGTATATCAAAAATGATAATGTGACGTTCTATCCATTCAAAACGGAATACGATCAGGTTGGTATGAAACATACCAAGTACATGGAGTATTTTAAAGGATACAAAATCGAAGATGCTGTTATCATTTCACACGCAAGAAACCAGGAAATGACAGCATTCAACGGTGAATGGTTTAAAACTATTTCGCCGCTTAACAGCATCTCCCTCACCGAACAGCAGGCATTGGCATTCGCCCTGAAAAAGGTAAATGCCCAGCATTATAAATGGCAGAATGAAGCCGAGATTGCCCACAAAAGGGAAGTATTCAATAACCCGAATTTTTCATACGACCCGAAAGGCGAAATTGTTTTACTGCCGGAGATGAATGAAAAAACAAAAGAGGTAATATTCCGCTATGCATTTAAATTTAATATTTATGCCGACAAGCCGTTATACCGTGCAGACGTTTATGTGGATGCATCTACAGGAACTGTTATAAAAGAGGTAAACCGCATTTGTACAGCTGATGCGGTAGGTACGGCTAATACCAAATACAGCGGCACACAGTCTATTACTACCGATAGTTACACGAGTGGTTACCGCTTGCGGGAAGCTGGTCGCGGGCAAGGGATTGAGACCTATAACCTGAACAACGGTACGAATTACGTAAATACCGATTTCACAAATACAACCAATACATGGACCATTACAACATCGAACCAGGCTGCCACGGATGCACACTGGGGTGCTGAAAAAACATACGATTATTATATGACTACTTATAACCGCAACAGTATCGACAATGCCGGTTATAAGTTATTAAGCTATGTGCACTACGATGTGAATTATGTAAACGCATTCTGGGATGGCCAGGAGATGACCTATGGAGACGGTGATGTATCACAGGGCTTCACCATTATGACGGCACTTGATGTTTGCGGTCACGAAATCACCCATGGTCTTGTATCTAATACGGCAAATCTGGGAAGTGGTGAAGCCGGAGCACTCAACGAAGCCTTTGCCGATATTTTTGGTACATGCATCGAATGGTTTGCACGCCCAAGCCAGCACGACTGGATTATGGGAAAAGATATTATGCCGAGTGGTACCGGTATCCGTAACATGTCGAATCCGAATGCATTGCAGCAACCCGACACATACCAGGGTACATACTGGGATGCTTCAGGCGAAGTACATACCAACGATGGGCCTTGTATTTATTGGTTCTACTTGCTCTCAGTAGGTGGCAGCGGAACAAACGACAATAGCCAGGCTTACAACGTATCAGGTATAACCATGGCTAAGGCATCGGCGATTGCTTACCGTGCTCTTACAACCTACATGACACCAACAACAACCTATGCCAATGTGCGCAACTACACCATTCAGGCTGCGAAAGATTTATATGGCTCATGTTCCAATGAAGTGGTTCAGACTACTAATGCATGGTATGCAGTGGGTGTAGGAACTCAGTATGTTGCCGGAACCATCAGCCCGAATTTTGCAGCCGATCAGACATCAACCTGTATTCTGCCTGCAACGGTTAACTTCAGCAATACAACAGCCAATGGCTCTACATTTAAATGGGTGTTTGGTGATGGTGCAGTAAGCACTGCCACAAACCCTGCCCATACCTACACAGCCAATGGAACATATTCTGTGAAACTGGTTGCTACGGGTTGTGGCACAGTCACCACCAAAGACTCTGTATTGAAAACAAGCTATATCACCATCAATGCACCGACATCGGCTACAGGTACAGGAACCTCTATCTGTAACAGTGGAGCCGGTGTATTGACAGCAAGCGGAAGCGGCGTAGTGAACTGGTACAATGCAGCTACCGGAGGCACATTGCTGGCAACGGGAAATACCTATACAACGCCAACAATCAATACCACCACAACCTATTATGCAGTGAACACAGTAACTCAGACACCTATTTTTGGTGGGCCTGCCACGTATACCACATTTGGCAGCGGTTCCAACTTCAATGGTTCCACCGGCCGTTATCTGATTTTTGATGTATTGCAACCGTGTACATTAAAAACCGTTGTGGTTGTTGCAAACAGTGCTGGTAACAGGGTTATAGAGCTTCGTAATTCGAGCGGCACGGTTGTACAATCGGCTACCGTTAATATTGCAACCGGTACCCAAACGGTTACGCTCAATTTCCCAATGACACCGGGCACCAGCTATCAGCTTGGAACGGGTTCTACAAGCCTGGTTGATCTCTGGCGTAATAATGCCGGATCCGGTTACCCATACAATATCGGTGGAGCTGTAAACATTACAGGTGCTGATGCGGGAAGTACATATTATTATTACTTCTACAACTGGCAGGTACAGAAAGCACCATGCCAGGCAAACCCAACAGCGATTACGGCAGTGGTAACTGTATGTACAGGTATTGATGAGGCCAAGGCATCCGGAAATATCCAGGTATTCCCGAATCCTGCCAGCGATCTACTCACACTTTATGTACCCGAGGATATGCTGCCGCAAACCAAAGCGATTGAAATGTATGATGCCATGGGTAAACTTGTTTTATCGCAAACCATCCATATGGAACAAACAACTATTCATGTTTCTGATCTTGCCAGAGGCGTGTACACTTGCCGTATTATTTCATCTGCCAATCAGCAGATTGTAAAACGATTTGTAAAAGAATAAACGGTCTTCTGACGTTTTGAAGCACCACGGCTAACCGTGGTGCTTTTTTTATGTTTTAATTTCACCGATATAAGTAAGTAATTCACCGAAACAACTTCAGTTTTTCCCCGTGTTTCTTCAGTATTGGCGGGTCTAGGAGTCCTATTCTTTTAGTAAAATTCGCCCGGGCTTAACTTGACATTAGGGTATAAATGTTCTATGTTAGTAATGAACAAAAACGTCCTCACTCCAAAACGATTAACTAAACACACATGAAGAAGTCAATAGCTACGTTTGCCTTAGCAGTATCCGGTATGGCCATGATGGGCCAGACACAAACACAGCAACCAACAACCCCGCACAGGGTATGCGGTACCATGGATCACCATGCTTATCTGATGCAGAACCGAAAGAACTACGCGGCAGATTATGCACAGTACAACCAGATGATCGAGCAGTACATGCAGAGCAATACCTTTCAGGCGTTGCGTACTGCATCTACCACCATTACCATTCCGGTGGTTATTCACGTGGTATACAATACTGCAGCGCAGAATATTACGGATGCGCAGGCCATTTCCCAATTTTCCGTACTTAATAACGACTTTAATCGTTTAAACGCAGATACAGTAAATACACCCACCGTGTTTCGCTCGGTAGCAGGCGGTGTAGGGATTAATTTCTGCCTCGCACAGCGCGACCCAAGTGGAAACCCGACTACAGGCGTTATTCACAAGTCGACCACAGTCACATCGTTCACTACAGATGATAAGGTAAAATATAGTGCACAGGGGGGGGATGATGCCTGGGATGTAACCCGTTACATGAATATCTGGGTGTGCCCGCTCGCGTCACCGCTCTTAGGTTATGGTGAATTCCCGACAAGCTCCCTGAGTAATACATACGGTCTGGTGCTTAACTACACAGCTACCGGAACCATGGGAACCGCACAGGCGCCTTTTAATAAAGGACGTACCGGAACGCATGAATTCGGTCACTGCTTTAACCTGATTCACATTTGGGGAGATGCCGGACAATGCGGCGCCAGCGACCAATGCCCGGATACTCCTCCGCAAAAAGGTGGTACAACTTCGCCGGCTGGTTGTAATTATGGTACACCGACATTTCCGTGGCAACCAAATACCTGTACACGCCCGGATGGTGTAGGTGGTGCTAACGTGACCAACACCAATGGTGATATGTTCATGAACTACATGGATTATACGGATGATGCCGTGATGAACATCTTTACTAAAAACCAGTGCAGCCGCATGCTGGCTGTTGTTACAACAGCACCATGGAACGTATTGGCAAGCTCTAATGGATGTACACCGGTAAACTCCTATGCACTGGATGCTGCCGTAAATCTTATTATTGCCCCATTAAACGGATCATCGACCTGTAACAATAGTGTCACACCAAAAATTGTGTTAGCCAATACCGGTACAGTAACAATGACATCCGCAACCATTACCTATAAAATGGATGCGACAGCCAACCAGGTATACAACTGGACAGGTTCCCTGGCACCGAACGGCACAACAACATTAACACTCAATGCTTACACGGGTTTAACCAGTGCTTCGCATACGTTCTCTGTAGTGGTTTCTTCACCAAATGGCGGAACCGATCAGTATACTCCAAACAATACACTCACTTCAACGTTCACAATTACAGCAGCTCCTACGGGTTCTGCACTTCCGTTCAGCGAAGGTTTCGAAGGAACCACGTTCGTACCTGCAGGCTGGACGAAAATTGCAACGAATACACTGAATGCAGCCAATACCTGGACCCGCGTGGCGAATACAACAGGAATACCGGTTACACCGGCTTCAACGGCCTGTGCACGGATGGATAATTTCTCCGGAAATACAGATATAACGGGCCAGCGCGATGCCCTCAGGACTCCACCGCTTAATTTCACCGGAGCCAATAGCTCATTGCGCGTACGCTTCGATGTTTCGCATAGAGTATATAATACATCAACCAACGACTCATTAAATGTGTGGATTTCTACAGATTGCGGCGGAACCTGGTCACGTATCTATAATAAAGGAGGCGCCAGTCTGGCTACAGTTACAGGTGCTCAAACAACATCATTTACTCCAACGGCCAATACACAGTGGCGTCGCGATAGTGTGAACCTTGCTGCATACGCTGGTCAGCCTGTTGTTTATCTGAAGTTTGAATCGGTGAGCGCTTATGGAAATAACGTTTATCTCGATAATATTAATGTAAACTATGTGCCAACAAACGCTGCACCGGTGGCAAGTTTCTCAACAGCATCGAGCAGCGCTTGTAGCGGTACTGCTGTGCAGTTAACCGACTTGTCTACCAACACACCTACAACGTGGGCATGGTCGACCACACCTGCCGGTGGAACTTTTGCTGCCAGCGCCACGGCTCAGAATCCAACTGTAACATTTGCAGCAGCTGGTACATATACAGTGAAACTGGTAGCAGCCAATGCCACCGGTTCCAATACGGCCACACAGGTTATTACCGTGAATGCGACTCCAACAGTGAGTGCCACATCGGCCACTGTATGTTCCGGGCAAACAGCAACAGTGACAGCATCGGGCGCAACAACCTATGCCTGGAATACCGGCGCTACCACAGCAGCACTTTCTGTAAGCCCATCGGCCACTACCGTATATACTGTAACAGGTACAAGTGCAGGTTGTGCTAAAACAGCTACAACTTCTATTACAGTTAAAACAACGCCAACAGTAGCGGTAACATCAGCTTCTGTGTGTCAGGGGTCGTCTGCAACAATCACAGCATCAGGCGCAACAACTTACAGCTGGAGCACAAGTGCCACAACTGCCAGTATCAGTGTAACACCAACAGCTTCGACAGTGTATACAGTGACAGGTACAACCAACGGCTGTACAAATACAAGTACATCGTCGGTAACTGTAACACCTCTTCCATCTGTAAGCGCAAGCAGTTCTACAATCTGTTCCGGTCAGACAGCCACGGTAACAGCTACAGGCGCCTCAACATACGCCTGGAATACAGGTGCTACAACAGCGGCCTTATCGGTGAGCCCGGCTACAACAACAAACTACACTGTAACCGGAAGTGCAGCAGGATGTTCTAAAACAGCTACAACAACCATTACGGTTAAAACAACACCAACGGTATCTGTTAACAGTGCAACTGTTTGTCAGGGTTCGGCTGCTGCATTAACAGCCAGCGGAGCTTCAACATACAACTGGAATACAGGCGCCACAACAGCGAGTGTATCGGTGTCGCCAACAACAACAACATCGTATACAGTTACAGGTACAACCAATGGCTGTACCAATACCAAAGTAACAACTGTAAATGTAAATGCATTACCAACACTTTCTGTAAACTCTGCAACCATTTGTGCAGGTGGTACAGCCATGTTAAATGCATCGGGCGCGGCAACATATACATGGAGCACAGGATCTAATGCAAGCAGCATCAGCGTTTCTCCATCATCTACAACCACGTATACCCTCAATGGCCAGTCATCCGCCGGTTGTGCAGGCAGCGCAGTTACATGTATGGTAACAGTGACAAGTGCACCAAGTATTTCGGTGAACTCATCAACGGTATGTTCTGGTTCTACAGCTACATTGACAGCTGCAGGTGTTACAAGCTACACCTGGAACACAGGTTCAACCAGCGCAAGCATTTCTGTTAATCCTTCTGCAACAACGGTTTATACTGTAAGCGGAAATTTATCAGGATGTGCAACAACCGATGTGAAAACAGCAACAGTAACCGTTAACACTCTTCCGGCTGTTACCCTGTCTCCGATTGCCGGTCCGCTTTGTATCAACAGCCCGGCAACAGCCTTAAACGGTTCTCCTGCAGGTGGTACATATTCAGGTACGGGTGTAAGCGGAAGCAACTTTGATCCATCTGTGTCAGGTTCAGGAACATTCACTGTAACGTATTTGTACACTGATGTCAACAACTGTTCGAATTCAGATGCAAAAACAGTTATGGTAAGTAATTGTACAGGCATTCAGGAGCAACAGCTTCCTGCAATCTCTGTGTATCCGAATCCTGCCCATGATGCATTGAATATCAAAATGACAAACATCAGCGGTAAAGTGGATGTTGAGATTTATGATGCCACAGGTCGTCTCGTATACAATGCTGAGGTATCTCAGGATATGATCAGTGTAAATACAGAAGCCTACGCAAAAGGATTATACACCGTGCGTATTAAAGCGCAGGGTAAACAAACCATTACCCGCTTTATAAAAGACTAGCATATCACCATCATGACTGTTCACACACACACTACCAACAGTCAATTAAAACAACACACAGAATAAAGAAGCCCCCTGATTTTTCAGGGGGCTTCTTTATTTTTAGTATTTTCGGGACATGATTATTGCATTGATTGTTGCGACCGCCAAAAATCATGTTATTGGCCATGATAACCGGCTGATCTGGCATTTGCCGGCTGACTTGAAATTTTTTAAGTCGACCACGATGGGCTGCCCCGTTATTATGGGACGTAAGACATTTCAATCGATTGGTCGTGTTTTACCAGGGCGTAAAAATGTGATCATAACACGCGATAGTTCTTTTAATGCAGATAAAGCCTTTGATATAACGGTGGTTAATAGTGTCGGGGCTGCATTGGCAGAAACATCGGGTTCAGAAAAAGTTTTTATTATCGGGGGCAGTGATATTTACAGGCAAACACTACATCAGGCGCATGAAGTATACAGAACGCTGGTACATCATACCTTTGATGGCGATGCTGTTTTTCCGGAACTGGATCCGGGGGAGTTCAGGCTGACATGGGAAGAGGCACATCCTGCCGATGAAAAAAATCAATACGCATATACCTTTCAGAAATACGAGCGTATCGTATAATGGGTTTATTCCTTAAAATCAATGTGTTTACCCCAGGTACCTCTCAGACGCTCCCATTTACTCTGGCGCTCAGGTAATGGCACAAAATTCGAAACGCGCAGTTTTTCATAATCAATACTTGGTGTATCGTGCGGTAATGTACGGAGGGTATCAAACAACACCGGAAGGTACTTGATGTCTTTAACACGGCGCTTCCCAAACCTGAGCAATAACCTGGTCTGGAAGGGATCAGAGGCTAATGCTACTGCATGAAAGTTGTGTGCTTTTGCTATTTTATACCCGTACCATACATTTTCAGTACTGTGCTCGGCCTTTTCTTCGGTAAATACATTTTGCTCAGGCACACCGAGCTTTACAGCATAGGCTTTCATGATCTGAGCTTCCACAAAAGGCGAATACACGGAGGCTCCGCTCATGATGATGTTTTTTGTATATCCTTTTTTGAAAAGGTGTACTGCCCACAATACACGCATCTGCATCACCCGGTCCCAGTATGGTTCAACAAAAGGAACACCGGGAACAATAACTGCGTCGTATTTTTCATGGGCTTTGAGGGCCCGCTTTGTCAGTTTTTCCGGCGAAGGTTTAAACAGGGCGCAGGAGACCATCAATAAAATAACCCCAATTGCAGGGATGTATAAGGTTGGTTTTACGATGAGCAGGCGGGGAGGGCTGAAAGTGTTCTTGCGGATCATGGTTTAGTGATTTTTTATTCGTTCAATAGCACTGTCAATATGTTTTTCGGTCCGGTTAAAAAACTGGAAACGTTGTTTTTCAGCCACACCACTGATCAGTGTGCTTTTCCGTTCCAGGTTTTTTACCCAGTGTTCGGTTTCTTCGCAAAACTCGCGATTATTGGTTGTGAGCGAGTTCAGGGTATTGAATGAAACATACGCATAATTGGACTCGCCGGTTTGCACATAAATACAATTTGTTCCAAGTACCACATCGCTGTTGTAAAGCAGGTATGTATCCTCGGGCTGACTTTTATCTTTGCGGGTGGTTTCGGCACAGTCGCGTATATATTCAATCATCTGCCGGAATTCTTCCAGAAGTTCAATAGGTACATCTTTGTTTTTGAAGACTCCGCTATCAAAATAGTATTCCACCTGTTTGGTAGCGGTGAGTATAGTCTCATTGGTCCATATTTCAACGCTGGGAATAGTTTTGTATTCTTCCAGGATTTTCTGGGCAATTTTCACCTGCTCTTTCGGGATCACACCGTATTCGAACTTTTTACCTTGGTAATCGGGAACATTCAATACACTGCGCTGCCAGTAAAAAAGCTTAAACTCGATCAGTTTTTTGCTATAAAACGAGAAAAACAGCGGCACTTCTTCTGCCACGTAAAAAATGCGCTTGTCGTGAAACGAATTAATGGTTTTGAGATGTGAAAGGATGCGCGAAAGGTAGTGCTCGAAGTTTCCGGCATTATCGGTAAGCTTGGTATAGGTAAAGGTAACCGTATCGCCCAGGTTCGAAAACACACTATCAATGGATATGGCATATTTTTTTGTCAGCTGAAACACTTCATCAATACTGAGGTCTGTTTCACCACGGATCCGGCGATAGGCACTATCGAGGCTTATATCCAGTACGTCGGCCAGTTCTTCGGCCAGTCCAACATTTGGAGGTAGTATTTCTTTCAGTTTTTGAATGAAAACAGATTGTATGGGTAGGGTTTTAAGCGTTTTAGCCATTATTTTTTGTAATCGTCAGTAATTAAAGATACGATTTTTTGCAAAAAAGTCGAAGATAGGCGCTTTCATTTGCAAAAAATGCAAAAACAAACGCATTTACAAAACCTGCATGTCCGTTTCTGCAATGTTCCTTAGAGTTTGAAAATGCAGCGCGCTTATCCGTTTTATGCCCTTGTTCAGGAGCCTTAGTTTTGTGTCAATAAAAACGTAAACCATGAAAACCATTTTAAAACTTATTGTGATCACAGGATTCATCGTTGCAGGATTTAGATCTGCTGTTGCGGTTAAACACATGTATTCGGATCTGAACCATCGCTATGCATCCGAAGCCAAAGGGCAGGCGATGGAGTTTATCCTGAGTAGTATAAATTATTAGAAGTTATATGGACAGGCGACGATTTCTGACAACTGCTGCCATGGGATTTTTTCCAGCGGCGTGTTTCCCGCAGCTTTTCACCAGGATTGAAAATAATCCACAGGGGACTGGACTCTGGCGTGAAATACTTAAGCATGCGATGATGTGTCCTTCGGTTCATAATATTCAACCCTGGCGTGTGAAAATAGAAAGTGATACCCGGGCAGTTGTATATTACAACTCATCATTAGCCCTTGCGTATGCAGACAGATCATCGGCATTTATGACGATAACCATGGCCATGTTTGTTGAGATGATATCGCTCGTTGCATCTCTGGAAGGGTATGAAGTTCATGTTACATTTGAGCCGCATGAGGCGCTGAAGGCCAATGCCGGTCTGACACTTTTTGCAGGCCTCGAACTGAAACAGACTGGTGTTGCACCGCGGACCTCGTTGCAGGAAGTATATGGACGCAGGACTGCGCGTTTTGGTTACACATCTGAGCCTGTTGCCGACTCTATATTAGTATCGTTGGGAGCTGAAGCCGCTGCCTTCGGTATTAAATGCGGCTTTGTAACCGAGCCCAAAACGGTTTCGGACATCAGGTGCTTATGCGTAGAGACACTGTTTGAGGATCTGTATAACAATGAGTATCGTGGTGAATTAGGCACATGGATACGCACTTCGGGTTCAGATAAAATCACAGGAGACGGTTTGTCAGCGGTATGTATGGGACAGCCGGATGGAATTACACACCGGTTTTTCACATACCCGCAGCGGTTTCAATCGGGATTCAAAAAACACCTGCTGAAACATCATTTTAAGCAGTCGTTGCATAATACCCATACGATGTTATGGTTAAACCATTCCTTCGGTGCGTACACAGATTGGATAGACTGCGGCAAAGGCTTACTGCATCTATGGTTGGCACTTACCAAGGCAGGCATATATATGCAACCTTTCGGCAACCTCGTAACGAACATGGATGCACACAAAAAACTGGAAACAGATATTCTGAAACAAACTGGTAACGTCTGGTTTATAGCCAGGATCGGACATTGCAAAATGCCCCCGGCCAGCGTCAGAAAACCATTACAAACAATTTTAATTTAGGAAAATATGGAAACGATTTATGTGCAAAGACGCACCATGAAGGCCGTATGGGAGATGCCCCTCGTGCAGAAATTTATTCGTTGTGTTTTATATAGCCGTGCAGCTGTTATTTCGGTGCTGCATGCTTTGTTTTGCCGTATGTGCGCGATCAGGGAACCAGGGCTTGCCATGACATTTGTTCCATACAGTGAAAAGGGACGCGCCTATATTGGAAAACAAAGGATGTTGCATGAGTTCTTCAAGGCAAGACAACGTGTACCTGCTTACGTGAAATTGCCTATGCCCATGTTTAAGTCGCTTAGCACAACTGTGGCGATTAAGCTGCTCCCTGTTCTGGATAAAAATCACTTCGCGAAATCGAATACCATAGAGAGCTGTTGTATTCATGGGTTCATACCAAAGGGAAGTGTTATTGATGAATCGTCGGGTAGTAGCGGGGCGCCCATGCAATGGGTCAGGGGAAAGCGTGAACGTGAATATAATCAGAGACTCATTCGCTTTTCCCTGAAACGCCTTATTCCCGGCAACCGCCAGATTATCATCAACGCATTTGCGCTGGGTCCCTGGGCAACCGGCATGAATATTTCTTCGGCTTTTGAAAAGCATGCAGTTCTCAAATCTCTGGGTCCCGACGCTTCCAAAATAATACAGGCTATAAAGCACTTCGGAACGGCTTATTCATATATTATTATGGGCTATCCACCATTTTTAAAAAATCTCACCGACCGATCTGATATTCGTTGGAGCGAGTATAACGTCAGTTTTATTTACGGGGGCGAATCTATGTCGGAGTACCTGAGAGAGTACATGCAAAGGAAATGTATACGAAAAGTTTATGGGTCTTATGGAGCTTCTGATCTGGAACTTAATATAGCAGCGGAAAACGATTTCACCATTGAAATCAGGAAACTGCTAATGACCAACAAACTTCTGGCAAATAAACTGTTAATGGATACAAACATTCTGCCCATGGTATTCCAATACAATCCGGCTGATTTTTATATTGAGCAGAATTCGAATAACGAATTGCTTTTCACGCTCTGCCGCCCGGGTTATGTTGTGCCCAAAATCCGGTATAATATTTACGATAAGGGCCACACACTGCGCTTAAAAGACCTGAAGAGAATTATGAGGAGCTGCGGTATTGATACATCTGAATTTCAGTGGCCCAAAATAGACCTGCCATTGTTGTTTCTTTACGGGCGCAGCGATGCATCGGTTTCATACTATGGCTGTAAAATCTGCCCGCAGCATGTTCAGGATTGTATTA
This sequence comes from Bacteroidota bacterium, assembly GCA_018267825.1. Classification (GTDB taxonomy): domain Bacteria; phylum Bacteroidota; class Bacteroidia; order B-17B0; family Aurantibacillaceae; genus JAFDXR01. The sequence continues at coordinate 80,963 of JAFDXR010000010.1, forward strand.
TGATGAGCAAGACCCTACGCGATCAGATTAATAATTTCTGTATGCATACCCGTGAAAATAACGTTGGAGATAAGCAACTCGAATTTTACATGGAACTTAAATCGCATGGAATGCCTGACATATTAAAAACACAGGATCTGGCGGCTTTATTTTTACTGAATCTGGAACAAATCAATCAGGACTTCCGCGAGTCTATGGCAATTGCCGGCCGGGATAATATACCACTTGTTCATTTTTTTCCGGCGGGGCATCATCAGTTCAGGAGCCTTGATTTCAAGGTAAAGTATCAATATATTATTTAACGAACAGAAGCAAATGAAAAATCTATTAAAACATATTCCGAAATTTCTCATCCTGTCGAGGATAGGCTGTGCAGTATTTATTTTTGTGTCGTGCATCTCGGGTTTGCACAGAACATACATTATTCCGGTGAGCATATATGCCATTCTGAGCGATGTGTTTGATGGCATCATTGCCCGCCGCATTGGTGTATCCGGTAAGGAACTCCGGGTGATGGATACAAAGGCCGATACGGTTTTCTGGTTCAGCTGCCTCTTTGCACTTTGTACCACGCAAAGGGTTTTTCTGATGCAGCATATTTGGCAGATTGCCATCCTGTTTTTTTCGGAGCTGTTTATCATCGCTCTCGGGAATATCAGGTTCAGAGAACGTATTTCGTTTCATACCATCCTGTCTAAATTCTGGGCTGTATTGTTGCTGTGGTTTTTTGTCGATGTTATGTTGGATTCTTCCGCAGCCATGAGTTTCGGCATTGCGTTCTGGGTTGGTATTCTGGCACAGGCAGAAATCATACTGATAGCATGTCTTCTCAGGCATCCGGTTACCGATGTGCCGTCTCTTCGCCATGTCGGGAAACTGAACCGGGGCGAGGCCATTCCTCGGAGCAAATGGTTTAATGGGTAATAAAACCGGTTTGACAGAATAGTCGTAACTTTATGGGAGTTTCATGTCAAATGAAATACATTATGCTGAAGCGACTCTATATACCCATCTTGTTGCTTATGGGCTGGTCCTGTACGCATGACAAAGGCCTGAACCCGGCTCTGCTTGCCAAAAGCGGCAGCTGCGATTCGATCAGCTATGCAAAGCATATCGCTCCTCTGATCAATGCACAATGTGCTACCGTTGGTTGCCATAGCAGTGGTTCCGGCAATGGCGATTTTACAGCGTATGTTGGCGTGAAAGCAAAAGTAGATAACAACACCTTTAACAACAGGGTGGTTGTGTTGGGCGACATGCCACCCGGTGGAGCACTTCAGCCGGACGAGCTCGAAAAAGTAAAATGCTGGCTCGGAAAAGGTGCTCCCAATAATTAGATAAAGTCAGGATTCAGGGGCCTCCTCTGCTTTTTTTACAGCGGAAGGTGCCGGTGCATGCTGTAGTTTTTTGGAGCGAAACATCATCCAGATACCAATCAGGATAAACGGAATACTCAGGATTTGTCCCATATTGATTGGTAAAGCATTCTCAAAGGATTCCTGGTTTTCTTTCAGAAATTCGTCGGCAAAACGCTCGATAAAAAGCAGCACACAAAATAAACCGAACATAAAGCCCGGCCCAAATGCCTGCCGTTTGTGTTTCCAGAGCCAGTAAAATAAAATAAAGAGGATGACGCAGTAAATAGCTTCATAGAGTTGGGCCGGATGGCGCGGCTGATTATCGACACTGCTGAAAACGAAAGCCCAGGGAACATCGGTTGGTTTGCCGATAATTTCGGAGTTCATGAGATTGCCAAGGCGGATACAGGCACCGGCAAAGGGAACAACTACAATCAGCTTATCAAACAACCACAGCCAGCTTTCTTTTGTTTTGCGGCAATAGAGCCACATACCGATAATAATGCCGATGGCCCCACCATGACTGGCAAGCCCTCCTTCATATACCTTAAGCATGTTGAGCGGGTGGCTCAGGTAACCTTCCTGTACGATGCGATTCGTTACGGGGTCTATTTCATCGAACAGGGGGCCATAGAAAAGACAGTGACCAAGACGGGCTCCAATGATGGTAGCAAGTACGATATATAGTGTGAGTATATCCAGTTCTTTTTCGGTGCGGCCTTCGGTTCTGTAAATACGATTCATAACGAAATGGGAACCTATAAAAGCCAGTGCCCAGCTTAAACCATACCATCTTACGGGCCAGTCAATACCCGGAATAGTAAAAATTTCGGGGCTCGGATTCCAGTGAATAATCAGATCGAACATAAACACAAAGCTAATCATTTATTTTTCAGGGCCCTGTTTGCCGTGATAGAAAACCTTTAAAAATGGTTAACAAGCATCAGGATGAAGAGATGCTGTTATGATGATCAGGATTGTGGAAACCGGATGGTAATACCCGAAAACAGTGGGGACTACGGATAGCCGTGATAAACCGGAAGCCATGTTTGTTTTCTCATAATTTTCATGGTATTTACTCAGGTGTAAAAAAATCCTCTTACATTTGAGCGTTCAACACATTTTTACGGGCCACGACGTAGTCTTTATTTATTAATAAAGTATACACTTATTTTACCTTATGAAAGCCCTGACGACCCTCGTAGTTGACGATGAACTAAAAATAATTGATAGTATCTGCGCTCTTCTTAGAGATTATTGCCCCGAAATCGAAGTTGCAGGAACGGCAACTTCTGCATTCGAAGCAAAGTCCAAAATAGAGACTCTGAATCCCCAACTCGTGTTTCTTGACATCAATATGCCGAAGGTCAATGGTTTTGAGTTTCTCGAATCTATTGTAAACCGGCAATTTCAGGTTGTTTTTATTACAGCCTACGATCAGTATGCCATTGATGCTCTTAAAATAGGAGCCCTCGATTATATTCTGAAACCTATTATTCTGGACGAACTGAAACAGGCCATCTCAAAGGTACAGGAGTACTATGCGGGTAAACAGCTGCATGGTGACTCACGGCTTATTCAGAATAAAAAATACGAAGATAAAATTCTGCTGCGCCGTAAAGGAGGGTTTTATATATTACCGGTTTCTGATATAGTAAGGCTTGAGGCGGATGGGAATTATACAAAGCTTAGCATGGCCGATGGAAAAAGTTACACATCTGCCAAAACACTTAAAACATTTATTGGTGTTTTAAACCCTGAGATTTTTTTCAGGATTCATCGTACACACCTTATCAATATAAATTACGTTAAGAATTATATTATGGGAGCTGAAGGGAAATTTGTAGAAATGCGTGATGGTACGAACCTTAAAATTGCACAGCATCAGGAAGGAGCTTTTCGCAAATTTTTCGGTAGTTTTTCAGCCTGATTTCCTTGAAATTCCGGGGTTTCCACCTTTACTGATGGAGTTTTATCGCCGGACTGCCGCCTTCCTGCCCGGAATTTCCATTATAAGCGCTATGTAACCGAAACGATTGCGGCTTCTGAATACCTGGCAAAATCCTTAAGACTTATCCGGATTTGCGTGCTCCGGGCTTATACCAGCCAAACCGGATAAACAACAAAGGGATCAGTGGTATAGTTTCGACAGCTCGAAACCACCCTTCCTGTAAACAGATTTGTAATGCAGTGTGTCTGCCTGTATTTCTGAGATTCGCGAAGCACTACTCAGATTTTCCTTTGTAAGGATGTACGAACAATGAAACGCATGCAGCTGATCAAGCAGCCGCTCCCCAACCAGGGTATTATCGGGGCACATCCCCGACCGCCCGGTGTAAAGCGACAAAGCCCTTGGTTTGTCAAAAGCAATAACAGAAGAGGGTGGAACCTGCGACTGTATGAATTTAAACAACGCTGTGGCCTCCGGTGTACATGGACCATCGGCGATTGCGTGCCTTTGTGCATGCATATTTGCGAGTGGCTCATAATAGGAGAACAAAATAAAAAACCCAAACAGAAATGAGAGCCCGGATGGTTTAAGAATCCAGCCCGAAAAAGCCATCTTTAATCCCAGAATCGCATAAAAGAAAATAAGGAACAACAACGGAAACACAAAGCGAAGACCTGTATCACCAAATTTGTAGCTCACAATAATAATCAGGTAGCCCAGCACGTAAAGGTTAAATAAAGAGGCTTTATGAACGGCCAGGCTTCTGCAAAAACCGAGCAGGCCAAAAGCAGTGAGGCAGGAAGCAGCTATACAATTGATAAAGAAATAATCCTTCACATCATAATCCCTGAAAAATTTGTGTAACGATTCGTTATGCGAGGAGAGATGAATAACCGCCGTTTGATAAGGCGTGTTGGTATCAAAAAACTGCGGATAAGCGCTGTTTGCAGGCCAGATCCATTGAATGCCAAAATAACACAGCAGAAAGGAAACGAGTAAAATAGCCGGCAGCCGCAGTGATTGAAACGACAGACGGTCTTCCCGTTTAAGCGTTAGTATCTGTTGCAGCAATACCGCCAACATCAAAACAACAGCAATGGAACGGATCTGTGAAGCGAAACCAAGAATAAGACCTGTACCGGCAGCATAAAGCCAGTGTGGTTTTTTCATCGCCAGCCACAGTGCCAGCATCGAAAAAAACATGAACGGGATGTCGGAAAGAATTTCTGTTTTGAAACTGATCGTGACCGGGTTGTAGGCAATAATGAGTGTTGTAATAAAAGCTGTGCTGAAACTGTAAAAGTGTCTGAGTATGAGAAAGCCGGTGAAACAGGCCAGCATCAGGAATGCACTCAGGTATACTTCCATGGCTGCGTAATCAACCCCCCAGGCCGAAACAACGGGAGCAAGCAGCAAAGGGAATCCCGGCGGATAGGCTTGTGGCCCAAGGAACGCTCCCGGATTAAATACATAACCGGTTTCGTTTTGCGAAACGCCTTTTGAAATGTTTTGTGCCTGGTGAATGTACTGGGCAAAATCATCACCCCAGTCGTGAGAGTTACGGGTGTTTAAAAACAATAAGGGAATCAGCAGCGCAAGAACCAGGATGTACTCACCATATCTGCGCATAGGCTTTATTTTTCGTAGTAGTACACGGATCCGCCATTGCCCATGGTGCCAATTTCCAATACACCATCTTTTTTAATCACAAACAGATCATTATATACAGGGCTTTTCAGGAAAAAATTACCATCGTCGGTTAATGAAATTTCATACGGACCTGAATTGATGAGGACATCATTCTCGTAATAATCCATATTGCCGTTTTTATTGAATACTATTTTCTTGGAGCATTGACACACTTCTGCATTCTTGACAGCAACTGTGCCTCTGTCCAGGGTTTTTGTTTCGGCCCAATCCCATTCGCCCAGCATTTTTTTGGTAACAACGCTTAAGGTATCATTCTGCGCCGGTGCCTGCGCCCTGGAATGCATAGCAAAAAACAGAATACCCAGAATAAAAAGGAGTCGGCTGTGTTTGAATATAAGCATGTGTTTCATGAATTAATAAGCCAGTAGTTTTTGGATAGCATCCTGAACTTTATCGGCATTTGGCAGCATCGTACGTTCCAGTGTTGAGTTAAGCGGAATAGCCGGCAGATTCTCTGCACCGATAACCTGTACAGGCGCATCCAGTTGTTCAAAACAATTCTGGGTGATACGTGAAGCGATGCTTTGCGCAAAGCCGTTGAATACAGGCTCTTCGGTAAGCACAATACATTTGCCGTGTTTTTTTACACTCGCAAATACCATCTCTTCATCCATCGGGAAAATGGTTCTAAGGTCAATGATTTCGATCTGTCCATCAAACTGTTTAGCAGCACTTTTTGCCCAATATACGCCCATGCCATATGTAATAACGGTCAGCGACTTGCCGCTCTGAACCTGCTCCGCTCGGGCTTCTGTTACCAGGCGTGCTTTCCCAAAAGGTACAACATAATCTTCATCGGGTTCAATGGTTTTGGCTTCTTCGGTTCCTTTTATTTTACTCCAGTATAAACCCTTATGTTCCAGCATTACCACCGGATTCGGATCATAATAGGCAGCCTTCATCAGGCCTTTTAAATCGGCGCCGGTACTTGGGTAAGCGATCTTAATGCCGCGGATATTGGCCAGTACACTCTCCACAGAACTGGAGTGGTATGGTCCGCCGCTGCCATAGGCCCCAATAGGTACACGAATGATGCAGCTTACAGGCCACTTGCCATTACTTAAATAGCATGAGCGGCTTACTTCGGTAAAGAGCTGATTGAGGCCCGGCCAGATATAATCGGCAAACTGAACTTCTACAATGGGTTTGAGGCCAACGGCACTCATACCAACGGTCGATCCGATGATGAATGCTTCCTGGATCGGGGTATTGAAAACACGGTTATCGCTGAACTGTTGTGCCAGTGTGGCGGCTTCGCGGAATACACCACCCAACCGGCGTCCCACGTCCTGCCCGTAAAGCAGGCACTCCGGATGTTTTTCCATGAGTTCACGGATGGCAAAAAGGGCACTGTCGACCATAACGGTTGCCTGCTTGCCGCTCGGTGCACGGTTCCCTTTTTCTTCGGTTATAGGTGTTGGTGCAAATTCATGCAATAATAAATCTTCGGGTCTTGGATCTTCTGCTGCCAGGGCTTTTTGGTAATCGGCTTCCACCAGATTTTTGGCATTTTCTTCAATTTGTTTTAATTCGGCGGCATCCACACCCGCAATAATGAGCTGGTTGCGCAGGCGTGGGAGCGGGTCCTTTTTTGCAGCCTCTTCCAGGTCGTCGCGGTACCACTCCTTGCGAACACCCGATGTGTGGTGATTGAGCAGGGGTACTTTGGCATGGATGAGCATAGGCCGGCGCTCGCGGCGTATAATATCGAGAACTTCCTTAACGGTATTATAAGATTGAATAAAGTCGGTGCCATTGATGGTGCGGGTTTCGAGCCCGTTAAACCCTTTTGCATATTCGGTAATATCCTGTGCACGGATTTCGCGGGCATGTGCCGAAATATCCCATTCATTATCCTGGACCAGGTAAAGAATCGGTAACTTTTTAAGCACGGCCATCTGGAAGGCTTCTGCAACTTCACCTTCCGTGCAGCTGGCATCTCCCAGGGAGCATACAGCAAGTGGATTGAGTCCTTTGAAATCGGCAGCAAGACCGTTCAGTTCAAGGTATTGTAAGCCCATGGCAATACCGGTGGTGGGGATAGCCTGCATGCCTGTAGCGCTTGATTGATGGGGAATTTTAGGCATGTTGTCGCGACGCAGGCTTGGATGCGAATAATAGGTACGCCCACCTGAAAACGGATCGTCGCGTTTGGCCAGCAACTGAAGCATCAGCTCATAAGGCTCCATACCGATCGAAAGCAGAATGCTGTCGTCGCGGTAATAGGCACTCAGGTAATCCTGTGGCAATAACTGAAGTCCCAGGGCAATCTGGATGGCTTCATGACCGCGGGATGTAGCATGTACGTACTTCGCGGTGACTTCCTTATTGGCTTCATACAGGTCTGCCAAACTTTTGGCAGTACACATGAGCGAATAAGCTTGTTTTAAAACCTCTAAGGGAATTTTTGTTTTCACAGACTGATCTTCTAAAATAGTGGTGGCCATGTTGTGTGCTTGAAAGAACTAAAAATAGCACATTTTTAACAATTTCAAAAGATTCCTGTCCTGTAATTTACAGGCTTTGTCTAAAATGGTTGTTTGAAGCATTTTGACTTTCACCAGTGGCATAGATTACATCAGAAAAGGGGAAATTTTCTCAGAAAAAGAGATTATTTTTTGTTCGCCTCAGCAACTTGCGGCAATCGATAATAATGCAAAAAACGGCAGGAGGAGCCCGTTCAGAATGCCGCACCAGAGAAGGATCCAGCCTTTGTAAGCCCGCTTGTTTTTGTAAACAGTAAAGATCCCCCAGATGAGGGTGATGCTACTGATAAATACTATGCTGTAAAAAAGCAGGTCGGATGAATTTACCTGTCGGCATAATTCAAGGGCAAGTAAATCAAACAGGACAACAATGATCAGGGAAACGAAAAAACTTTCGAAGGCAATCTTAAACGGAGATGAAGACAATGTTTTCATGCACTCACTTTCATTTGGTAAGACCTTTTTGTTTCATCTGCTCCAGAAGCTTTTCAGGTATGGGCCGGCACTGGCAGTGTTTTTGATGTTCCAGGTGCCAGGCCACGCGCTGTTCAAATGAAGCATTTTCAGGCATCCGGTGTTTTTCATGCCATTCGCGGTTAATCTTTGCAGCCATTTTCAGTTAAATTAACGAATCAGGACGCCTTTTTTATGAATCAGCGGAACCTGCGTGAAATTTGATTCAATAATGGTTTCCGGTAAAAATATAAACTGTTTATCGAACATTTGTCCGTTGAGTGTAAAACTGACCCAGTACTCATTGCTTAATCCGAATACTTCTTTCTGAATGGGTTCAATTTTTACAAACGAATGTTGTTTGACCTCTTCTACAAAATGCCTGAGGGTGCTTGTTTTCAGGTGTCTGTTATCAATGTCGCCATAGCCGTTCGAAACCACCAGTACATTTTTGATGTCGGCAAATTTCATGTTGATCAGGTACACATCGTACTCATCCAGGCCTTCATGCTGCTGCACCACAGCTACGGCTACATCTTCAACTTCAGGAAATACTATATCTTTTATCATAAATCAGGTACGGCGAATTTACATTCGCGGGTTATTTTTCATATTGTAACGCAGCCTGTACACAATAGGTTACATCTACGGGGCAGTAATCATTTGATTTCGGGCGCCGTTCGCGACCCAGGCGGCAGATAATCATGTTTTTTTCCGGGATACAGATAATATACTGCATCAGGATTCCCCGGGCATAAAATATTTTCAGCCCATTGTATTCAGTAACCCACCACGAATAGCCATATTTTTTATTGGGCTCACCGGTATCCGCATCGATGCAGGGAAATGGTTTCACAGCTTCGTCTATATAGGCCGTGTCTACCAGCTGCTGACCGTTCCAGTTGCCATGGTGCAGCGCCAGTTTTCCGAGTCTTGCAAAATCGCGGGCATTGCTGTTGATACAGCAATAGGCTTTTTCTACGCCGTCTTTCTTATCCAGGCTCCAGTAGGCAGGATGTTCGCAGCCCATAGGTTTCCAGAGTTTTTCGCTGAGGTATTGGGCTAACGGTTTATGCGTTGCCGCACTGATGCAGTAACCAAGCAGGGTTGTATTTCCGCTGAGGTATTTGAATGCTTTACCGGGCTCACTGCCGGCATCATATTTCAGAGTCGCCTTCATCAGGTCAGTGCTGTAATAAGCTTCGGCAGGATATGCGAAAGGGTTTGCGTAGCTTTCGTTGAAGTCGATACCAGAAGTCATCGTCACGAGATGGCGCAGGGTAATTTTCGCTTTAGCCCCTTCTTTAAACGCAGGAATATAGGTCGATACAGGTTCATCCAGCGATTTGATACTGCCGTCTTTTAAAGCGCAGCCCAGCAATACACCTACATAGGTTTTGGCCATGCTGAAGGAGTTGGTATGTGATGTATCGCTGAAACCATCCCAGTATTGCTCATGCAGAATGCTGTCGTTACGGATAATAACCAACGCATGCGATTTGATCTGTTTGAATTTTTCTTCGAGGTCAGGACTGAGCGTGCGTGTATTGTAAGCCCCTGAGATCGGCCAGGCCTGCGATGTGCCTGCATCAATACGGCGGTTTTCGAAAATCGTATATTCCGTGGCACTGGGGCCGGAACGCCCTACCAGGTATGTGTTTGCGATACCCTTCCAGAGGTACCAGCGGCCTGAAAATAGAATAATCAGATTAAGAACCAGAATAAGCACCAGAATGGTTTTCAGGAGAAACTTAAAGATGCGGCCGATGGTTTTCATGATGATTTGTTTTTAAACTCGCATTCGAACAGGGTACTGAAATGTTTTTTTAACTGTTGTTTAATTACGTTCATGTCTGCTTCCTGGCCAAGCTCTTTGTTCAGGCTTGTTACAGCTTTATCCTGTATGCCGCAGGCGACAATGTTTCCAAAATAGTTGAGGTCGGCATTTACATTGAATCCCCAGCCGTGCATGGTTACCCAGCGGCTACAGCGAATTCCCATCGCGCAGATTTTCCGTGCTTTAAACACATTGTCTGCATCCAGCCACACGCCTGTTTCCCCTTTACTCCGGCCACCTTTAATGCCATATTCATCGAGCGTGAGAATAATAACTTCTTCGAGGTACCGTAAGTATTTATGAATATCGGTAAAAAAATTGTCTAAATCAAGTATCGGGTAGCCAACTAATTGTCCGGGGCCGTGATAGGTAATATCCCCCCCACGGTTTATTTTATAATAACCGGCATGTTTTTCTTCCAGTTGGCTTTCATTGATGAGCAGGTGAGAGGCATCGCCGCTCTTTCCGAGTGTATATACATGCGGGTGTTCTACAAACAGGAGATGATTGGGAGTCGGTATCCCGGTCTGCTGGTCGCGGTTTTGCATTTTGATGGCAATGGTTTCCTGGAAAAGATTTTCCTGGTAGTCCCAGCATTGCTTATAATCCATGAGGCCGAGATCCTCAAATTGTACAAGGGTATTTTTCACAGAAACGGTATTCACAGGACTCTACTAAATAAAAAGAACAGGTATACCGCAACACCCGGGGGCGGCGGTTAAAAATTTGCGAGCTCGTTTTTGAGCCGGGTAATCACATCTACTTCTGTGGCATCTACACCTTTCAGATCTGCCATATAACAGGATGCCCAGTCGCCCAGGTGAATGTGGTAAAGGAACTGCTCCAGCCGGGAAGAACCTTTTGCCATAATATCTGTAACAGTGGCGGCCTGTTTTTCGAAAATAGGTTTGCAGACGTCGTAACGCTTCACAGTACGCTTGTAATCATAAGTTGTACGGAATGTGACAACGGCCATGTTTTCATGTGGTTCAGCCCAACCTACAAGTTCGTTGTGATTCATCTCAGGGAAGGTATGATGCCAGCAAAGCATTTTACTATTCTCGTTGACTTGCTGTCTGAAACGAACGGCTACGCCTTCACAACTGCCCAGGGAGTATATTACAGGTATTTTCCGGTGCAGGGTTTTGGCCAGTATCAAAGCATCTGCCTGGATGGCTTTTTCTTCGCGGTTGAGCAGGGCAATAGCAGCCGACGCATCAGCCAGCAGGTCGCTTTTTACAAAACCGTTGAACTGAAATATTTTGATGAGCTGTATAAGGGAGTAACCGATACAGGAACGGGGTGGATTTCCACCGGGAATGATAATGTGATCAAAGCCGTGCTGCTTAGCCAGGTCAAGGATTCTGCCACCGCTGGTCACACAAATGATCTGCGCTTTTTTGTCGATAGCCTGTTGCATGGCCGAAATGGTTTCTTCGGTATTGCCCGAGTATGAAGAAACGATCACCAGGCTGTGCGGACCAATAAATTCAGGGAGAAAATAATCCTTATTGATGATCACAGGGTATGGGCACTCATGCGCCGCGAGTTCGGTCATAATAGTGCCGCCGATCCCCGAGCCACCAAGGCCGGTAATAACAATGTGCTGAATGTTTGCCTTTTTATTCAGGCTTGCTTTGCCGGCAATATCCAGTGCTTCCTGTAATTGTAATGTAAAATTTTCTACCAGTTGCTTCATAAATGCATTATCTCTATGTCGACATTTCCCTGGGCCGGGAAAACAAATATACGTTGAATTTTAATAAGTTTTTGTGCCAGTTTACGAATGATTACAGGAGTCCGTTTTTCTGCATATAATCTACTTTCAGAATGGTTGCAACGCTGATGGCATCTGTAATTTCCCCACGAAGTACCATGTTGAGCGCTTCCGAAAAGTGCACTTTTTTTACCTGAAGATCTTCTGTTTCTTCGGGTTCCGACTCTCCGAAATGAAGTCCTGTAGCGAGATACACGATGGCGAGTTCATCGGTGGCCGAATTGCTCAGGTGCATCCGCATGATTTCCTGTAATGTTGTTGCCTCAATACCTGTTTCTTCCTTGAGTTCGCGCCGGGCCGCATCTTCCGGTTTTTCAGGCTTTGGCCCGCCGCCTTCCGGTATCTCCCAGCTATAGGCATTCAGGGGATACCGCCACTGACCCACCAGCCAGGTAAAACCCTCATCGCTTAAAGGGAAAACACCTATAGCGAGGTTTTTGAATCCAACAACGCTGTAAACAGCAGGATTCCCGGCAGGATTAATGGTTTCATGTTTATGTACTTCGATCCATGCCGATTCATAAACTTTTTCGGTGGTAAGGGTTTGCCACGGATTTACGTGATTCTGAGCGCTCATTCAGGCAAAAATACATTTAATCGCTGAAATTTAAGTTTCACACAATCAAATTGTTAATTACCTGATTAATTGGCTATATTTAGAAACCTAAACTCCTTTAAATTCGTAAACGTTAAAATATGTTACAGAAATGTGGTATGGTTAAAAGAATTTTACTTCCCCTTCTTTTATTTTTTTCCTGTTTTTTATCAGCCCAGAATCTCTACTGGATAGGTGGTGCAGGTTACTGGAATGATGTAAATCACTGGTCTTATACAAGTGGCGGGGTTCCGGCAGGTATTGCACCAAATGCATCAACGCATGTTATTTTCGATAATAATTCCTCTTCAACCGACGCCATTGTCCACATCCTGCAGAATACTCAGGCAAACACGATCCAGGCTTCTCTGACCAATGGCGCAAAAGTACGCCTGGTAAGCTCTTCCAATGTTAATCTTACGGTTTATGAAGGTGTTGACGTAAATGAATTCTTCTTTTTTCAGTTGAATGGTAAGCTTTTGCTGTCGCCGCAACATGCCGTAAAATATAATTTCTCTCACAATAATTTCAGCAATGATGTTGTACTGAATGCCAATAATACTGTGGAACTCGGGAGTTTTAATTCTACCGGGAATTTTACGCTTATGGGGCATTTCACACTTAAAAACTCCATCATTCTCGGAAACACGCTGCACGTCGATAATGCAAACCTCTATCTGGATAATGTGACCATGCTGGCTAAAAACGGCTGGACATCCCAATCGGTCGTATTGGCAACAAGTCCGGGCTCCAAAAACCGTCTGATCCTGGATAAGTCGCAACTCAGTCAGCAGCAGAACAATTATTTTGCCGGTGTCGGCGGACTTCAGTTTGCGGCCCTGGCCCCTGCATCCTGTACAGCTTCTGTAACAGCCAGCACAGCACCTACCTGCTTTCAGCTTTGTAACGGTACTGCCACGATCAGCTTATCTGGCTGTACAAACCCGCCATACGACCTGCAATGGCTCAATGCCGAAGTAGCCACTCCATTATGTCAGAATTTACCGCCCGTGGAAATCGGGTATGCCAGCACAACCTATACCGTGAATGGCATGTGTCCCTGCAGTACACCATATCAGCTCCTGGTAACCAATGCGCTGGGGGAGCAAACGGCTGTTTCTGTGCTGATGCCAAACCCACCGGCTACCCTGTTATCTTTCTCGTCGACACAACCTACCTGTAATGGCTTGTGTAACGGCCAAATCCGTGTAAATGTGGTTTCAGCCCTTACGCCAATTGTGCTGACCTATAGCCCTTCGGCTACAACGCATAGCAGTATAGTAACAAAAGATACGCTGAAACTGGCCTGTGCCGGTGTTTATACGATTACTGCCACCAATGCCAATGGTTGCGTAAATACATTTACAACCAATCTCGCGCAACCGGCAGTGCTACTGCCGAACGGGGCCCAGACCAACATTATATGCGGTGGTACCTGTACCGGTGCAGCCACAGTATCACCTTCCGGCGGTACAGCAGCCTACAGCACGGTATGGAGTAATGCCACTGTAGGGCCAACAACCGGAAGCCTGTGTGCAGGGGTTATTACAGCAACGGTGACCGACAGTAAAAACTGTAAGGCAACCTATTCAACCACCATCACACAACCACCGCCAATTACCCTGACAGTAACGAAAAGTAATTTATCGTGTTCCTCCTCCTGTAACGGCACCGCAACCATAACAGCTACCGGTGGTGTAGCACCGTTTACCTACAACTGGAGTCCGAGTGTTTCGAGCAGTTCTGTAGCAACGAGTCTCTGTGTGGGTTCTTATACGGTTAATGTAACCGATAACCTGGGTTGTACTAAAACAGTGACTTTGTCAATTACATCGCCACCGCCTCTTACTACTACACCCACAGGAACCAATGTGCTTTGTCATGGTTTATGTACCGGAGCAATCAATTCAGTGCCCGGAGGCGGTACGCCTCCTTATAGCTATGCCTGGACACCATCTGTATCGAGTGGCTCTGTAGCCACAAATCTTTGTGCAGGAGTGTATACCTATACGATAACAGATGCACTTGCCTGTACTATTGCCCAGAGCTATACAATAACAGAGCCCCCACTGATTTCCCTGGCTATATCGCATACAGATGTAACCTGTAACGGACTTTGTAACGGCACGGCTTCTGTTACGGCTTCAGGTGGTGTTTCACCATTTACGTATACATGGAGTCCTGGGAACCCTACAGGGCAGGGAACCAGCCAGATTACAAACCTTTGCCCGGCAACCTATACTGTTAATACCAAAGATGCCAATGGTTGCGCCAATACCGGAACCGTTACCATTACCCAACCGTCTACCATCACGCCGAATGTTTCGAGTGTGATCCCGACCTGTAACGGTCAGTGCAACGGATCGATCAGCGCTGCACCAAGTGGCGGAACACCGGGTTATACATATACCCTTCAGCCAACAGCTGGAGCGCCTGTTACAGGAACACCTCCTTTTACCGGACTTTGTGCCGGAAACTATACCCTCACCATCAAAGATGCCAATGGTTGTGTACTTACACGCACCATGAGCCTTAATCAGCCTAATCCGATTACACTGGCATTATCGGCCACACCGATCAGCTGTGCCAACCAGTGCAACTCCACCATATCATCGGTAGTAGCAGGTGGTACACCGGCCTACACCTATACCTGGAGCACCGGGTCAAACGCCACAACACTGGTTAATCAATGTACGGGTGTTTATTCTGCCACTGTAACCGACATCGGAGGCTGTACAGCCACAGCTTCTGTGAATGTGACCTCCCCAACAGCCATGACGGTGGCTATTACACCAACCAATGTGAATTGCAACGGCCAGTGTAATGGTGCGGCTACAGCCAGTGTTACCGGCGGAACGCCGAACTACACCTACTCGTGGACCCCAACCGGAACAACAGCTCCAACGGCATCTGCACTCTGTGCAGGAAATTATACAGTAACAGTTACCGATTTTAAAGGCTGTATTACCACGCAAACAACATCTATTATTGCACCGCCGGCTATAACACTTACGCCTGCGGGTGGCACAGTGACCTGTGCCGGTGCCTGTAACGGAACTGTCGGCGTAACGGCCTCCGGCGGAACTCCGAACTATTCCTATAGCTGGAACTCTGTTCCTGCACAAACAACGTCTGTAACCGCAGCCAATCTTTGTCCGGGTAACTATGCTGTTACTGTAACCGATGCCCACGGTTGTATTTCTTCCATAGGTGCTACGATCACCCAGCCCACAGTACTTACAGCAACTATCAGTAATATACAGCCAAGTTGTAATGTGTGTATCGGTGCGGCAACAGCCAATCCGAGTGGCGGCACACCACCATACACCTATAATTGGGTAAACTCAACAGGTACGAGTGTAAGCACCAACCAAACGGCTACCAATCTTTGTGTAGGAAATTATACTGTGACTATAACAGACAGCCATGGCTGTACAACGACCAAGGTTGTCAATATTCCGCAGATTGTATCCATCGTAGTAACTACAAATGGTACGGTATTACAATGTAACGGCGGATGTTCGGGTGTTGCAACGGCCAATGTGAGTGGTGGTGTTTCGCCGTATGCCTATACATGGAACACAACAGTGCCGACACAAACAACACAATCGGCTACAAATTTATGTGCGGGTGTATATACAGTTACAGTTACCGACAACCTGGGCTGTTCAAATACCGGTACGGTAAGTTTTACCAACCCTCCGGCTATAACGCTTACGGTTAATAAAACGGATGTAAAATGTAACGGAGTTTGTAACGGAAGTATCACAGCTTCAGCTTCCGGTGGAACTGGTCCCCTGACTTACCAATGGCTTCCGACAGGGCAAACAACACCTACAGTTACAGGCTTGTGTGCCGGTACATATACTTTGAATGTTTCGGATGGCAATGGCTGTACAAAAACTCAGACCGTTGCTATTACAGAGCCAAGTACACTGACCGCCACATTCAACTCGGTGAACCCAACCACCTGTATTTCCAGCGACGGATCAATTTCAGTAACCCCGGCAGGCGGTACTGCACCTTACACATTTACCTGGTCGCCGGGAGGCAGTACTTCCAACCCATTAACTAACCTGCCCGACGGAACGTATTCAGTTACCATTAAGGATGCCAATCTTTGTACACAAACGATTATTACAACATTAAGCGACCCGGCCGGACCAACACTGACCGTAACAACAACTTCGGTAGCCTGTTTCGGGCAATGTACGGGCGCGTCAACAGTAAGCGCGTCAGGAAGTTCACCATTTACATATTCATGGACTGCAGGTGCGGCGCCAAGCAATTCCGTTAACACGGGTTTCTGTGCGGGTAATTATGCCGTGCAGGTAACCGACGTTAACAGTTGTGTAACATCGCAGACCATCAATGTGGCACAACCGCTGAAAGTTACTCTCAATGGAGTTATTACCAATGCAACCTGTAATGGTGCCTGTACCGGCTCGGTAAACCTGACACCGGCAGGGGGAACGGGAACCTACAACTATACATGGACACCTTCCGGTGGAAACGTTCAGGACCCGACTGCCTTATGTGCCAATAACTATACGGTGAATGTCACCGATGGCAATGGATGCCCGGCTACAGCCACCTTTGCGGTCACGCAGCCTTCTTCGCTCACACTGACTTATCATAAAAAAGATGTATTATGTAACGGTAATTGCAACGGAGCGGTGAGAGCTATTGCATCCGGTGGATCAAGTCCTTACACTTATAACTGGGCTCCATTGGCCCCATTTGCAGGATCGACGCTGGATACTATTGTAAATCTTTGTCCGGGTGTGTATACAGTTACGGCCACTGATGCCCTGGGCTGTAGCATAACCGGCACCGTAAGCATAGGTCAACCGCCATTACTTACATCTACCATTACAGCGCATAGTGTTAAATGTAACGGACAATGTACCGGAAGTTCCACACTTACCGCTTCGGGAGGTACGCTGCCATATACGTACCTGTATAATTCGCCGCCACCAAATACAACGGCTGTTGTAAATAATTTATGTGCGGGTAATTACCAGGGTACTGTGACAGATGCCAATGGTTGTACAAGTACAAATACCTTTGTGATTATTCAGCCGCCGCTGCTTACAGTTACAACAGCACCTACCAACCCGAAATGTAATGCGGTTTGTAACGGTAGCATTGCAGCTACGGTGAATGGTGGAAGTCCGAATTACACCTACCAGTGGATTCCTGCAGGCGGAACCGTTCAGAATCCAACCGGCTTATGTGCAGGCATGTATACAGTAACTGTAACCGACGATAGTTTATGTACAGCACAAAGTATTGTGACGCTTACAGATCCTCCGGCACTTTTAGCCAATGCGTCTTTTACAAACCCGACCTGTTCCGGTGGATGCGATGGTAAAGCCACATCAAACCCGGTAGGCGGAACGCTTCCTTATACATACAGCTGGCAGGCCCCTCCGCAAAGCAGCCAGACCATCACAAACCTCTGCGCAGGTGGTTATACCGTGATGGTGTCCGATGCTAACGGATGTTCCGATACGCAGACAATAACCCTGGTATCGCCGACCGGCATTACGCTGAATCCTGCTGTGTCGCCTGCAGCCTGCGGTGTGAATAACGGATCCATTACCGTAACACCGGTTACTGGAAACACACCATTTACCTATAACTGGCTTCCGCCCATTGTTTCAACGAGTTCAGTTGTTACAAACCTGGGAGCAGGTGTTTATACGGTTGTTGTAACCGATGCAGCATCCTGTACAGCTACAATCTCTATACCGCTCAGTAACTCCAATGGTCCAACCGGGGCCACACTTACTTCTACAAACGTGATCTGTAACAGCCAGTGCAACGGTCAGGCCTCTATTTCCAATCCGGTGGGCGGCACGCCATCGTATACACTGGCCTGGGTAAATCCTGTATCGACCAATACGCTCATTACCAATTTATGCCCGGGTTCATATACGGCGCAGATCACCGATGCCAATAACTGTTTATTGTTTATGCCTGTAACCATTACGGAACCACAGGTGATCGATGATAATGAACTCCTGAGCAGTTCAACCTGCTTCGGCAACTGCAATGGTAGCATTGCACTCAGTCCTACAGGTGGTAACGGGGGCTATGTTTATTCATGGAGTGATGGTACAACAGGCTCTTCGATCAGTAATCTGTGTCCGGGATCCTACTCGGTAACTATTACCGATGCCCTCAACTGTACGTTCACAGCTAATTATAATTTACCAAGCCTCATCACTATCACCAGCAATACATTTGCCACCAACAATGCCTGCTTTGGCAATTGTAGCGGAAGCTTGCTGGCTACAAACGTGGCCGGCGGATTACCTCCATACACATATCAATGGACTGATCCGCTCGGACAGACAACCGTGCAGGCCAATAACCTGTGTAATGGGACTTATTCAGTTACTATCACAGACGCCAATGGTTGCTTCAATACCACACCGGGCGATATTACTTCGCCTTCACAGATTGCGCCAAACCCAAGCGTAACGAATCCATCCTGCGGGCTGTGTAACGGTTCGGCAACACTGACTCCGAGCGGTGGAAATGGCGGAGCTTATACGGTGGTTTGGAGTAACACACAAACCGGTAATACTGTTTCGGGGCTCTGTGCCGGTGTGTATGCTGTTCAGCTTACCGATAATATAGGTTGTGTAACAGATACAGATGTGGTAATCAATAGCTCCAGCACGGTTACGGCCAGTATTACCAAAGCAGACGAATCATGTGCTGCAACCTGTGATGGTTCTGTTACAGTAACAGCATCGGGCGGTACAGCACCTTATACATACCATTGGGTACATAATAATTCAGCCGCCTCTTCACTCACAGGTATGTGCGCAGGTACTTACTTCTGTAATATTGCCGATTCTGTTGGTTGTTCATTCACGGCCAGTGTTACGATTGGTGCAGCATCTGATCTTACAGTAACGCCGCTGGTAACGCAAACCTCCTGTAACTCAAGCACCGGTTCTATTGCGGTAACGGTGAGCGGTGGAACAGGTCCGTATACTTACAGTTGGTTACCGGCCGGAAATACAGCCACACTCTCCGGTTTACCGGCAGGTACATATACACTCACGGTAAGCGATGCAAATGCCTGCTCCAAAACCCAGGTGTTTGCCATGAACTCTATAAACGGGCCGTTACCTGCACTCACAACCACCAACGTAAATTGTTCGGCAGCATGTAATGGCTCCGCTACAGTGACTATCACCGGCGGTACAAGTCCTTACACCATACAGTGGTCTACAGGTGCTTCGACACCTACGGTAGGTAGCTTATGCGCAGGTACATACTCCTTGCTGGTAACGGATAATACCGGTTGCAGTGGTGCACAAACATTCTCTATTTCCAATTCAAACCCGATTGTATTCAGTACGCCGGATGTAAACAACCCATTGTGTCACAATGATTGTAATGGCTCCATCAATGCCATTCCGATTGGTGGTACCTTACCGTTTACATACGCCTGGAATCCTGGTCCCGGATCTACACCGGCTCTCGCCAACCTTTGCGCCAACAATTATTCTGTATCTGTAACAGATGCGCTTGGTTGTACGGCAACACAAACGTTTGTGCTGAACAATCCGCCTTCTCTCGGACTTGTAGCGGCTGTATCTAATCCGTCGTGTAGTGCAACACCAAACGGTACGATTGATATTACGGTGAGCGGTGGTACACCGTCATATACGTATACATGGTCGGGTGCGACTTCATCCAATAACCAGGACCTGAATAATATATTTGTAGGGACCTATTCATTGCATGTGTCCGATGCATCGGGTTGCTCGAAAGACACCAGTATTGTGCTGACATCTACACTCATTGTGAATGCCGTTGCAGGCAACGATACATCGTTCTGCCAGGGCGGTCCGTTTACGCTTAATGGCAATGCTTCTGTTGGCGGTACAACCTATCAGTGGCTTGAACTCCCTGCCAATACGGTTGTAGCGAATACAACAACTGTTGTTGTAAACCCTGCCACAGGAACGTCAACCTTTGTGCTCGTGGCCAATGGCGGAACCTGTACCGACAGCGATACAATTATGGTAACATCGAATGTACCGCCGGTTGTAGATGCCGGACCGTTTGTAAGTATCCCTATCATGACATCCACGCAAATTGGCGGAAACCCGACCTGCCCGACGGCCGTGAGTTATACATGGACACCGGCATTTGGCCTGGATAACGGAAGTATTGCCAATCCAACAGCATCGAATACCATTACCACCCAATATACGGTAACAGTAACTGATGCCAATGGATGTACAGGCATGGATACCATTACGGTCGATATCTTCCCGCAGATTAAAATACCAAATGGCTTCTCTCCGAATTCTGATGGAAAGAATGATACGTGGATTATTGATAATATTCAGCAATTCCCGGATTGTACAGTTGAGGTATATAACCGCTGGGGAGAAAGGCTATTCTATTCTACAGGCTACGGTGTGCCATGGGATGGCAGATTTAAAGGCAAGGATCTTCCTGTAGGTACATATTATTATGTCATCAACCTGAATCACCCGTCTTATCCGGATGCATACACAGGTCCGTTAACCATATTCAGATAAAAGATCATGAGAAGACTATTATATCTTATTTGTATGATGATTGGCCTGGGTGCCTTACGTGCCCAGCAATTGCCGCAGTATACACAATATATGCTCAACGACCTGGCTATTAACCCGGCTGTTGCTGGTAAAAACGAATATGTGGATGCACGCTCCAATAACCGCTATCAGTGGCAGGGGCTAACCGATGCTCCTAGAACCTATATGCTGACTGTACATGGCCCGGTGAAAAAGAAGAACATGGGTATTGGTACGCACATCTATACGGATATTGTGGGACCAACACGTCGTATCGGGATTAATCTGTCGTATGCGTATCATATCCGCCTGAAAGGGAAAACAAAACTGGGCCTGGGTATTTCAGCGGGTATACAGCAATGGGGTATCGATGGGCATAAACTGACACTGCATGACCCGGGCGATGAAAACCTCCTGATTAAATACCAGACTGTGGTGGTTCCGGAGCTGGGAGCGGGCTTACAGGTATACAATGATAAATTCTATATCGGTTTTTCAGCACCGCAATTATACCAGAGTCCGCTGAACCTCTATAAGGATGGCGACAAAAAAAGTACACTGGCTACACATTACATTATCAATGGTGCTTATAAATTTGATGTCGGCGAGGATTTTCAGATCGAGCCTTCTTTCCTGACAAAATACGCGAATCCGGCCCCTGTAGAAATCGACCTGGGCGTTCGTGCTATATATAAGCAACAGGTATGGCTGGGAGCTGGTTATCGCTATCACGATGCCTTTACAGCCCTGGTGGGCTTTATGTATAAGAACTACCTGATGATTGGTTATTCATACGATTTTACCACATCCAACCTGCGTAAATATTCTACCGGAACCAACGAAATCATGTTGGGAATCCGCTTTTCGCGCCAGCAGGCCAAGCACTGGGGCGACGATAATACCCAGTAATAGTGTAATTCGATCGGCTTCTTGACGATATTTAACTTAATTGTTGTATATACAACAGTTGTTTTTTATATCTTTACAGTACCAATTCATTTATCATGAACAGGCGTGATTTTTTGAAATTAACAGCATCTATTCCTTTAAGTTTATCAGCTATGAATTTAAAAGCATTTGAAAATATATCATCGGGCTTTGAGGCCAGCGATAAAATGCCGGTTCTGTTTGTAGGGCATGGAAACCCTATGAATGCTATTACCGATAATGCCTACCACAAAAGCTGGCAGGAGCTGGGTAAAAAGCTGACACCACCAAAAGCGATCTTATGTGTATCGGCACACTGGCTTACACGTGGCACATTTGTGACTATGTCTGAACATCCTGAAACCATTCATGATTTTGGAGGATTCCCGGATGAGCTGTTCCGGCAACAATATCCGGTGCCCGGTGCTGTGGATTTTGCAAAAATGACAATCGACCAGGTGAAGTACACAACGGTTCATGAAGACTTTCAATGGGGTCTTGATCACGGTACCTGGTCGGTAGTAAAGCCTATGTTTCCGGAGACGAAGATTCCTGTATTTCAGTTGAGTATTGATTTTACCAAACCCATGCAGTATCACTATGACCTGGCAAAGGAGCTGGCTTTTTTGCGGAGCAAAGGTGTTTTGATAATTGGCAGCGGTAATATTGTGCACAATCTCGGCATGATCAAGTGGGATGGAGGTACGCCGTTTGACTGGGCAGTGGAGTTCGACACGTTTTCGAAAAATATGATCGAGACCAATAATGCGCAGGCGCTTATCGATTATGAGAAACAGGGTAAAGCAGCACTCATGGCTGTACCTACAACAGATCATTACATTCCGTTGATATACGCGATGGGTTTACGCGATAAGAGCGATTCCCTGAAGTTCTTCAACGACACACTCGATATGGGCTCCCTGTCGATGCGAAGCGTTATATTCAGTTAATCTGAATTATTGATCGTTTGTATGGACGATCAGTTTGTCGTCTTCATAGTGCCCCGACTCAATAAATTCAGGATTGAGATCGAGTGTGGGCAATGGTTTTTTCTTTTTCGTTTTTTTTGACTTGCCTGTGGTTTTGAAATCAATAACAAAGTCTTTCTCAAAAAGAGAGTAGGCTTTTTTATCGCAATGCCTGAAGTACACCTCAAACAGGTTTTTAAGCGGCAGATCGTTGACGATGTTTGAGGTTTTTTCGAACTGAGCCAGGGTATCCCCGAAGTAGAAACTGATTTTATCGGAAGATGTAAAGCTCAGCGTGTCGGGGCGCCCTTTAAAGAAATAATAGGCTTTGGCGCTATTGTAATCAAACGTTGTTATTATAAGATCGTGTCCGGTATTGTTTCTGACAATAACGCGTTTCAGACTTGTGTCCTGATAGTCGTAACGGGATGAGTTACGCAGTATATAGCGGAAAGGGGTGTCGCCACTCAGGCTGCTATCTATGGCTAAAGGGGTATTGAGTTCGGGTAACGACGTATGCAATTCCTGATTCTGCAGGCGATATTTTCTATAATCCTCGAAATCCTTGTATTCACTTTGCGCTTTGGGTTGTGTGAATGTAATCCGGGGAGCATTTGAAAAGTCATAAGTGCTGGAGTTTCTGCTGCATGTTGCCATCCGGGCGATAAATATAATGGCCATCAGAATAAGATAGAAAATCCTGCTTGTTGAAAGTCCGTCGCCTGAACTGCCTGAGCCTGCGTCGTAGTTATTCTGAAAGATTTTGTGGTTGGATTTTACCAGGCTCTTTAACGTTTCATCACATTCTATTTTACAGAGTATGTTGCTGATATAAAACAGCAGGGCTCTGTCGTGGTTCTTGATGCGCTGGTAAGCAACCATCGTGTTGATGATGGTAGAGACCAGTGAGTTGACGGAATCCATAAATTCAGGCGGCAACTTGCCCAGGAAATCAGCAAAGGAAACTCTTTTAAGAAATGCAAATTCAGAAGTAATGTTCTGGAATTGATTCCGGCTAACCGACTGGATGTGTTCATCCAGATTGCTGAGATTTTTACTGATCTGATCATAAAACTCCATGCGGTCACTTTCGGTAAGGAGATCTGCACATGAAACAGATTCGCCGGCTATATCAAAATTCCTGGTGTGAAACGATTTTTTAAGATTGTATGATAATCTTTCAAGAAGCAGAGGGCTCAACTCGTGCTTCAGCGCTTCGGGGACATCCAGTTTTTTTAACTCGGCAGCAGAGACCCTTGACAGATCATGTTCCAGGAAATCGAGCAGGTTTTTATGCGAAAAAATGAATTGATGAAGCGGCATTTGCGGATTTCCCATCAGCACATCGATGGTTTTAATGATCTCATCTTTGGTATAGGGTTTACCATGGATATCGATTGTCACTGAATTGCCCAGCTCGAATTCGGCCAGCCATTTTTTTCGCAAACGAAGGAGCGAAGCGGAATCCGAAAGGTTAATTTCTTCTTCGCCGAGCTCTGATAAAATATGAAGAGGGGATTTATACAATCGAAAATGACTTTAATGTTGTGATTACAAATTCCATGTTTTGATCATCCTAAGCCGGTACCCGCAATTTTTTCCATTTGTACCGAATCTTTTGTCAGGCTCAGTAAATGCGTAAAATGACTGCGTAGTTCTTCGTAGTTTTTTCTTTCGAGTGCCTTTTCAGCGGCTGAAATAGTAGCCCTTGCAGCTTTCAGATCCTTGTATTCGCTTTCATCCAGGTTGGCATAATGCATGTAAAAAACAACAAGCAGAGAGGGTGTGTATAATACCATTTTATTGATCAGTCTCATTTGCGCCTTTTGAAGACTGTCGAGTTGAAAAAAGCTGTTGCTGGCAAAAGCTCCCGGTTCACGCTGTTTCAGTGCTTCATGCTCTTCTTTGTAGGCCTGGGGCATATCGGCGTATGTTTCGCACCAGTATTGAATAGTAGAGCGCCATCCGAAATAGTTTGCCTTAGCCTGTACCAGTCTTGGATTGTTTTCAGAGCCATAAATCTGTTGCGCCAGTTTGCGTTTTTGTTCTTCGATCTGGTATTTCAGATCAGACAGATCATCTTCTTTGAGAGCCATTGCATCTTCATAGAGTTTCTGGAGTTTTTCGGCCAGGACTTGTATATCCGCGGCTTTTTCAAAATCCTCGTTATTGGCTGCTTTTTCAATTTCAGCGTGGAGCATGTTCCGGATTTCTTTTATTTCCTCCCGAAGTTTCTGTATACTAATGTATTTTTCAGTCGGACTGAATACATTGCTGAATTGCTGATTGAATAGCAGGAGGGTTACCTGCACACTGACATCGCGACTTTCAGTGATTTCAAGTCGTATTTCCACATCGCTGCCTTTGATGAGGTCGCCCTGGAGCTGTGTGGCTTTGATCTCAATAATGCCGATGGCCTGATTTGTATTCGGGTGTGCTTTGCTATTGCCTTCGAGCACATGAATAATGAGTTTGTCGTCGGATCCTTTTTTGATGGTCCGGCTTACTTCGCGGTAAATCGTTTTTGTGAGCGGGAGGATGCTATTGCGTTCAAAAACAACCTGGCATTTGGTTGTGTTGTTTTCAACGTCATCTACCTCAATGGATATATCCTCTGGTAATGGCTGTCCGAATAAGCTGAAAAGACCATGTGTAATTCCAATGGTATCTGCCTGGCAGGGGACTTCGTTCATGTGCGCATCAAAAACTTTCAGGCGGAATTCATTTAATCCGTTGGAACGTAATGTCACAAATTCTCCCAGTTTTGGTTTCAATGGTTTTATTCCGGTGTCAAATCCACCGTCGGAGCGTGTGAGGCGGAACTGAAGCCCTTCTCTGTAATTTTGAACGAGGCCTGTGATATATTCTTCGGTGTCTTTGGTTGTTTTATTATAGGAGAGTTCAAAACGAAGTATTTCTGTATCCGTCTGACCCACGGTGTTTACCGAAGGTTCTTTTTTTTCTTCTTCCAGTTTGCTGGATTTACTGCCGGCATAGTATGCTGCGCCAACAGCCACGGCAGTTGTAGGATCTGCGGAGCAATTTACTTTAATGCCTGTACTGCTATGCACAACCTCCCGCACATAGGGAATATATGTACTGCCACCGATCATAATAACTTCACTGATATCAGCAGGAGATACGGCATTTCTTTCAAGTACTTTCCGGATCATGTCGAGTGTACTTTCAATACGGGGTTTTATACAGGCGTTCAGTTCCTCGCGTGTAAATTCCAGAAAAAAATCTTCTTCCCCGTTTCCGGTGATATCGTATGAAAATTCGATTTCAGTTTGCGTAACCTGGCTGAGTTCTTTTTTTGCCTCTTCTGCTTTCAACAGAAGAATGTAGTATAGCTTTTCGTACCTGCCCTGGCGTTTATTAAGTTCGGTCGACAGTTCCGGAATGGATGTCTGTTTTATGAGTTTTGGCACAAGCACGTCCATCACAATGCTGTGATCAAAATCCAGTCCTCCCAGGTAATTATCACCCACGTGGTCGATCACGCGCATTTCAGTTTCGGTAATTCCTATGAGTGCTACGTCGAATGTGCCTCCGCCAAGATCATACACCAGCCACTTGCCCTTACTTAGCTCGTTGTCGGCTATTTTGTTAAAAAAAGCCAGTGATGCAGCGATTGGCTCCTGCAATAAAACCACCTCGCGGAAACCCGCGTCATAACCTGCTTTCTTGGTGGCATTACTTTGTACGGTGTCGAAACTTGCAGGTATGGTAATCACGGCACAGTCGGGTTTTTCCTGGGTGTGCACAAATCCTTTCAGTTCAGCTAATACCATAGAGGATAGCTGCATGGGTGAAAAAAATTCATTTTTGGTGGGACAGAAATAGTTGTCAGAAGTTCCCATCTTGCGTTTGAATCCCGCAAACACATTAAGCGGGTCTTTCAAAAGCCACTCACGGGCTTTGTCTCCTATAAGTGTTCTTTCACCTCTGAATGCGATACAACTGGGAAGTGTTTCCTTGAAACCGACCGGGTTCTTAAAAACTTCAACAGTACCCGAATCAAACTTCGCGATCAGAGAATTGGTTGTCCCGAGGTCAATGCCATAATTGATTGTCTTCATGCAAGGTTTTTTGAATGGATACCAGATTGAGTTTATTTCCCTTCTACAATAACAATTCCTCTCTGGGCCAGAACACCATTGTGAACAATCACAGGCTTGATGACCTGGGTAATAATCATATTGGCGGTTTCGGCCCCGGCAATATTTGCCTCTACATCGGTACGGGTTTCATTATATTTCTCGTTTATGGGAGAGTAGTATGTAATCCCCATATCTTCAAAGGATTGTTTGCACCTTGCAAAATAACGTGCATATTCTTCACTTCTGTTCAGCTTTGTTTCGAGCGCAGAGAGTTGGTTGATCACTTCATAAAGTGGTTTCATGCCATGTAATATTAAACAAATGAATTAACGATATTTCAATAGCCCGGGCGAATGCTGCTCTGGAATAGTTATGCAGTTATAACGGGGATTGTATCCTTTCGATTGCGTTTTTTTATTTTTTCGGCACATGCCTGTCGGTAAAACTGGCAGCTGCCTTATTCCAATTATCCAGCAATTGTGAACGTTTTTGGTTACATTCATTAATGACCCCATTAAACTGATTGGAGGCCTGGTTGTATTCGTTCACGGCTTTGTTGTATTGATCAACATCGGCTTTGGTTCTTGATGCTGGTGCTTTGGCATCGAAAGCCGTTTTGATTTTTTCAAAATTTTCTTTTTTCACATAAAATGCAGAGGCATCTTTCAATTTTTTCTCTGCTTCTTCCTTGTAAAAATTGAGTAACTGGTCGCAGGCCAGTTTTACGCTGGCATCGCCCTGGTATGGCTTTACTTCTTTTACTTTGGCACTGCCTTCTGTGGATGTTTTTACCAGGGCATTTCGGTTTTGCTCCATGCCATTCACATCTCCTTTTTGCATTGCATCCAGCAAATAAGCCTCCTGTTTGTAGCTTTTAAAGAAAATGAGGTAAACCTCGTTGTAGTGTTTGTACACTTTATTTGCTACATCCAGGTTTTTGGCAACCTTATCTTTCGACTCGATCAGTTTGATGTTGTTTGCTTCGGCAAATTTTTTATACTCACTGCTAATCATTTCGCCGGCATTCCGGAGTTTTTCGTTAGCCTTCTCCTGGGCCAGCATGTAAGCTTCCATAAGGTCGTATGACTGTTCGGCTACTTCTTCCATGT
The DNA here is from genome assembly GCA_018267825.1 of Bacteroidota bacterium. Classification (GTDB taxonomy): domain Bacteria; phylum Bacteroidota; class Bacteroidia; order B-17B0; family Aurantibacillaceae; genus JAFDXR01. The sequence continues at coordinate 108,831 of JAFDXR010000010.1, forward strand.
CAATAATTTTGGCATAGTCGTAGTTCAATACAGCGTAGTTGGTGTTCAGAAATGAAATGGCCGAATCGCGAAAGGCGCTGCTGCCATTGAATGCGGAAAGTTTTTTTATTTTCTTAATAGCATCCTGGTTGGCGCTGATCACCTCTTTGCGGCGTTTTTCCACCTTCCGTGCACTCTTACCATGAGCTACAGAACTGGTATAATCCCAGGTGTTTTCTTCAATGTCATTAAATTCTTTACCAACATAATCGAGGTAACCCCCGGCTGTACCAAGGTCCTGGGCTTTAATAATATTTGATTGAATACATAAAAAAGCAACGGAGGCCAATAGCGTTTTTTTACTGAAAACAGTTTTGAGATTCATAAGTTTATTTTTTAGTTAAAGTAATAAGATCTTTTAAGATTAAAAAGGTTTCGTTTAGTATAATATCCTTTTCCAGGTTCTCTCGGATTCCTGCATTGAGTTTCTGTTGAAATTCATCTATTTTGATAAGTTCCCGGGTATATTCATTGTTGCTGATATTGTAGGCCGGGCTTGTATAAGCAAGGGCGGCCGTTATACGGTCACCAATTGCTTCCTGCTTTTTATAATATTGTTTGTAATCAGAAAATGTCAGAGCCATTTTGTAGTCTTTTTCACGCGAATGTGCAATGCTGTCGCCAAGGTTTATAATAGCCCCGAAACTTTTGCTGTTGGTTACACGTGTTCCACTGAGGGCGTTCAGTTTTTCAACCGGAAAGGCGTCGAGAGGTGTATATACTACTTTTTTATTAACGGAATCACCCGGCAGGAAGTACTTTTCGTCAGATTCACGACCGGCAATTCGTTCAGTCATATCAGGAATATGCACGTCAGGCACAATACCTTTGCCTTGGTGGCTTACAGCTTTGATGCGGTAAAATTTCCCGGTGGTGATTTTAACAAAGCCAATACTGCTGCTGAGTTTACCTTTTTTGTCACGACTCATGAGCGTATCCGCAGGGTAAATGTTTTGTGCTGTGCCTTTTCCATAAGTTGTGGAACCGACAATAAGAGCGCGGTTATAGTCCTGCAGGGTTGCTGTTAAAAATTCGGAAGCCGACGCACTGTTGGTGTTCACCATTATAATAAGCGGACCATCATAAATGGAACCACGGTTAAGATCCTTAAGAACACTGGCTTTGGGAGCCTTTGATTTGAAAATTGCAACAGGCCCCTCATCAATGAAGATGCCCGCAAGCCCCATCGCTTCGTACATTGAGCCGCCGCCATTGTAGCGCAGATCCAGAATGAGCCCGGAAATGTTCTCAGTTTTGAGTTTAATGATTTCTTTAGCTACATCATTGGCGCACCCCAGCCGGCCATCATTTTCATCGTCTGTATAAAAACTCGGGATTGGTATATAGCCAAATCGTGACGTACTGTCGTATAAAACAAAACTATTTAATGTGTTTTCTACGGATTGAATTTTTGTTTTTTGTAGCTGAACCTTTATAACCTGGTTGTCTTTTCTGCGTATGGTGAGTTCTACGGCAACAGCATGGGAGGCAGAGAAGAGTTCGTAAAACTCATCGATGTCGACATATTGAAGGTCTGTTTTTTTTTCGTTTTGAAACTGGAAACCAAGTATTACATCGCCTTCATGCAGTTTATTGCTTTTCCATGCGGCACCGCCCGGCAACAGGCCCGATATAATGATGTCGCCATCTTCGTTGTCGGATGCATAAAATCCAAACGACATTTCTTCAGTGGAGAGTCCGGAGTCGAAATTTTCTTTTTCGAAGGGGTCAAAGTAATTGCTGTGCGGGTCGCAGCGCATGGCTATGGCATTGCTGAGTATATCGGCCAGGTGATGTGAGAGGTGGTTTTCATGGTTGAATTCGCTGAGGTAACGTCTGTATTTAATAATCGCTATTTTTTTAGCCTCGGCGAGTTTTGTTTCCAGGTCTTTCGCTGTGAGCTTTTCGGGATCCTCACCTTCTCTTGCCTTGATACAATAGTTAAGACAGTCGTATTTAATTCTACGCTCAATTCGATTTCGCAGGTGGCGTAAGTCTTTTGCATAGACTTTTCCGGTTTTCTGACCAACAAAGGTGATGCTGTCTTTGGAAGAAAACGTGAAGGGTGTTTTTTCGAGTACGGTCACAATCGAATCAACCTGGTTGCGCCTTTGTTTGAAGAGAGCAATACTCTGGTGAAGAAGGCGGCAATACACATCGGCGACAGGTTCGGTTTGCACGGTGGTAAGCATGGTGGCTTTATCTGCCTCCAGAATAAACAATCCGCGTGGATCAGCCTGTTCCATGAATAAACCAAGCACCTGTACATTTACAGGTGTATTGAATTCAGGTGGGGAAATGTGGTGTTTAAGAAGGCTCGCCATCACCAGTGTTTGCTGGTAACAGAGCGTATCGGTCGACTGAGCGGCTATTTTTGCCAGGCAGACCAGTGAGAGTGCTGCCAGTTTTATCCGCTTCATCATAACATTTATTTACGGTACCTGACTTCGAGCTTATGCATGTCGATCAGTGGTTTCAGAAACTCTTCCAGATCGTATACACACAACTGTGATGCGGCATCGCAAAGAGCTTTTTCGGGTTCCGGATGTGTTTCAATAAATACACCGTCTACACCACTTGCTACACCAGCTCTCGAAAGCACAGGTAAAAATTCACGGGCACCGCCTTTGGCATCAGAACTTGGAATGCCGTATTTTCTAACGCAGTGTGTGATATCGAATACAACCGGGTAACCGAGATTGTTCATGTGATAGAACGCACGCGGATCAACAATAAGATCGTTGTAACCGAATGTATAGCCACGTTCTGTCAGGATCACCTGGTCGTTACCCGACTCAATGCATTTCTGCAGCGGGTGTTTCATATTATCCGGAGCAAGAAACTGGCCGTGTTTAATGTTCACGACTTTTCCGGTTTTTGCAGCGGCAACCAGTAAGGTCGACTGCATGCAAAGGTAAGCCGGGATTTGTAGTACATCACACACTTCGCCGGCAGCTGCTGCCTGGTCGGGGTAGTGAATGTCGGTAAGCACCGGGAATCCGAATTGCTCTTTTACTTTCGCCAGCATTTTCACACCGGCCGACAGGCCCGGGCCATCGTAGTATTTCAGGCTGCTACGGTTGTCTTTCTGGAAAGATGATTTATAAATAACCTTGATATTTAAACGCTCGGAAACTTCTTTCAGCTTCTCAGCGGTTTTCATCATGATACTTTCTTCTTCAATAACGCATGGACCCGAAATCAGAAACAAATCATCGGAGCCGCATGGAATTGAACCTACTTTAACTATTTTTTTGCTCATGGTACAAAGATAAGAATTTGTGTATTAAAGGTGCTGACTGGTTTAGAGGCGTTTAAATAAGCCTTTGATGTAATCGATGTCGACGGTTCTCTGCCAGTCGTCGCCAAATGCGTGGTGCCACATAAACGGCAGGTTAATAGATACAGTAGCCATGGCGGTAAGTGTTGCATCATCCCAGTCCTTGCTCAGGTTCTGCGGAAGCTCAATGTTATGGGTTTTTATCATCTGCATGAATTCTCCGTGACCTACCGGGTAAATGTCGTGGAGGTGCTGGAATATGACGCAGTTGGCATAACAGTGACGGGTTCCGTGTATTTTGGATAGACCGTAACTCAGTGCGTGGCACACACCTACTTCGCTGTATGTAAGGCTTAATCCACCCATCAGGGAAGCCACCATCAGTTTATCATCATTTTCAGGTGTCTGTCCTGATTTATCGCCCAGGTATACTTCGCGGCAGAGTTTGAGGGCCTGCTCGCCATAAGCCAGGCTAAAAGCATTATTGCGGATGCCATTCTCAGATTCTATACAGTGAATGTATGTGTCCATACCGGTATAGAACCACCAGTCGCGGGGCACCGAACCGATCAGTTCCGGATCCAGGATAACCTGGTTGAACACAGTCCAGTCACATTTAAGACCCAGTTTTTTCTCAGGGCCGGTTAATACAGCTGTCATCGAAACTTCAGCGCCGGTACCCGAAATAGTCGGTACACCGAGGTGATAGATGCCGGGTTTCTTAATCAGGTTAAGTCCCTGGTAAAGCGTTGAAGAGCCTTCGTTTGTAACCATCAGCGACAATGCTTTTGCAATATCCATGATGCTGCCGCCGCCAATTCCGATAATTCCACTCGGCACGCCTTTACTACCGATAATTTCATCGCGCAGCGTATCGATCTGTTCGGTGGTTGGTTCATGCGGATCCACATCAATGAAATAAACGAGGTCCTCCGGTTTATTCTGGAGTTTTCCGGCGAGTTCTTTGCCTTTGAAATAATGATCGACCACATATACAAAGTAGTGGTTGTTTTCCTTACGTATAGGTTCTACCGTTTCAGCCAGCTGTGCAAATGCACCGCGGCCATAGGTCACTTTATCAATGTTTTTGAAGTTCTTGTGTTGCATAATCAGGTAATAAATAACCGTCAAAAAAGACTACACGAAGGTACTGTAAATATTTGAAATGGAATAAGGGGAGTTTCGGGCTCCAAAAAGCAGCGCGGAATTATTTGCCACCCAGTTTTCCTTCGCTGATAACGCGGAAGGCGGTGCGACGGTTTTTCTGATGGGCCGCCTCGAAAGCATCGCTTTTAGGCTCCAGTTTGGCAATTTCCTCATCGCTCACAAGGGGCTGTGTTTCGCCGTATCCTTTAGGGATGAGCCTCTCTTTTTTGATGCCTTTCGAAATGAGATAATCTACACAGGATTGTGCCCTGGCCTGTGACAGTTTCATGTTGTAACGATCGCTGCCCCTGGTATCGGTGTGCGAGTTGATCTCAATACTGATGTTGTCGTTGAGCTGAAGCAGGTCAAAGATTTTGTCCAGAATCTCCATGGATTTCGGGCGCAGAGTGGCCTTATTCAGGTCATACTCAATTCCTTCAATCACGATGTCGGTTTTAGGAATCTGGTTCAGGAAAAAATCCTTATCGAAGTGCGTGGTTTCGGTAAGTCCCTTGGTTGTAATATTTCCGGCATCGGCGAAGTATCCTTTTTTCTGGGCTTTGAGAAAGTATTCCATATTACCGAGCAGGGGCGAGCTATAGAAGCCTTTATCGTCGGTGATCAGATAAATAGGTTCCTGGTCTTCATGCACATCCTTGATGGTAACGAGTGCACTTGGAATGGGGTCGTTGGTAGTAGCATCGAATACATAACCGCTGACGTCAAACGCAATAGGCTCGTTCTCGAATTCATAAAGCATGTAGCAGTTTCCGCCGGGACAGTCTTTGCGATCGCTGGCGAGGTATCCTTTGGTCTGAAGACGATCGAGAATAAAATACGCATCGTCTTTACTGCTGTTGATCGGGCGGCCCAGATTTTTGGGCATGGTGTATACCGAATCGTCGGTGTTCAGGGAGCTCTTGAAAATGTCGAGCCCGCCAATACCCGTATGGCCGTTGGAACTGAAGAATAAGGTGTTTGAAATGGTATGGTAGAACGGTGTGACCTCGTCGCCGGCTGTATTGATCATAGGGCCCAGGTTTACCGCCTCACCGGTTAGTCCGTTCTCATCGATGTTGCACACATAAAGATCAAATCCACCCTTGCCGCCGGGTTTATTGGAAGCAAAAAACAGTTTGGAGCCATCGAAAGACACAAAGGGCTGCATGGCTTTGTAGCCGGCTTTATTCACGGTTTCACTTAATTTATACGCTTCATAAAAGAGGCCGTCTTTCATTTTGGCCATGTATATGAAGGCTTCATCCTTATTGGCATCCGACCAGCGGGTGAAGAATAAAATATCGTCTGACGAGAAAATGCCGGCGCCATCGTGAAGCCCCGTGTTTACAGGCCGGCCGAAGTTAACGGGTTTTGACCATCCGGTATCTTTCAGTTCGCTGTAATACAGGTCGCATAGATAGCGCGACTCCTGTTTCTCCGGATCGAGCAATACACCGCCTGGTCTTGCGCTTGTGAAAATGAGCTTACCTGGTCCGCCCCAGTATCGTGGAGCAAAGTTGGAGGTGCCGTGATTAAATACAATGGTGTCAAGCATTTTCACGTGGATCATCTGCTTGTAGCTGGCCGTGTCCTGCGCGAAATAGCAGGAAGCAATTTGTTTCTGGATGGCTTTTTTGAGTGAATCGTTGGCAGAAGCAGAGTTTACATATTTCTCGAATACACCCATGGCGCCATTGTAATCCTTAATCTGCATGAGCGCCAGTCCATAGTAATAGGCATCGTGAGGGTATGAAGCATTGTCGACTACCAGTTTAAAATAATTGACAGCATTGGTATAATCATAATTCAGACGGTAAGAATGAGCCAGCTGGTGATTGATGTAATCACTTTTTGTAATCTCTTTTTGTGTTTTGGCAGGGGCTTTTTTTACCGAGTCGGTTTTGAGGTGGCTTATCTTGAGGTTTACAAGTTGTGCTTCGTAGGGCAATACCAGTTCATTCAGAACAGTTGTATCGTCCATCACCTTTGTGTAATAGTTAATGGCCGTCGGGTAATCTTTTTTTACAAAAGACTCATCTGCATATTTCAGCCATAGTTTTTTCGACTGGCCATGAATCTGCAGACAGGCAATACATAATATAATAAATGCAAAAATTCTTTTCATACAGATTATAACCTTGGGCAATGACGCACTTCTTTGGATTTGGATTTTTTGCCCATATAGGTAAATGATATTTCAAAGGCGCCGCGGTATTTGGATACATCGTGCAATCCCGATACGTTGGCATCGTAGCCGAATTTGGCGATATAACTGTTTTTGCGAAAACCGACATACACAATGCTGGCATCTTTATAGCGATAGGTTACCCCACCGAGCAAATACATTTCTTCATTTTTGAGGAAATAACCCATGTCGCAGGCATAAGTCTGTTCGGAAGCATTGGTCTGCAGCATGAACAAAGCCTTTGGTAAAATGTAAAACAACTCGTTGATGTTGATCCTGACACCGCCCTGAATGTAATGCCGGATCGGTAATTTATTGTCATAACCGAAAAACGTTTCGCGCGGATTGGTGAGGTTAAACGCCGAGTAACCTACAAACGGGTTGAGACGCGCCTGTTGTTTGGAATAGAAATACATGAAACCCGCATTGACCTGTGGAATGATATAAGACTGGGTGTTGAAATTTTCACCTGAAGAAATGCTCTTGTCAAAATAGCCTCCGTTAGCCGAAGTATATTGGTTATCGAAGGTGTATAGGGCATACTCTACACGTTTTTGTGTAATGCCGGCCTGGATACCAAGTGATATATGATTGTACTGTTCTTTGTCGAGCGGCACGGCATAAGCAGCCGATAAAAGCCCCTGTAATACATTGTAATTTCCCACACCGGCACGCATTTCAATGATCTGCCCGCCGAAGCCCCATTTCCCTTTCGGAATATCGAGACTTATAAGTGCGGTGTTATAGGGCTTAAAAGCCACAGCCCGCCACTGATTGCGGTATTGGGCATGTACACGCCACGAAGCATCTACCACACCGGTTAATGCAGGATTCAGAAAAAGCGGTGCAGCATCGTACATCGACAGGTGAAAATCCTGCGACCTCACCGGGTTCAATACGGTGGCTGCCATGATGATGAATATGTATATGATTTTTTTCATGATCTACCTGAGCAGCGTCACATCGCCCGTTCGCTTGATTTGTTTTCCGCCAAACATTTCTACTTCTACTACCCATACATATACACCAATCGGCTGCGCGGTTCCGTTGAATGTACCGTCCCATCCAAGGGCCTGGTCACTGCTTTCGTAAATGAGCTGCCCCCAGTTATTATAAATGCGCATGTGGATGGTTTTAAACGGACCGCCGCGCACAAGGAACATATCATTCTGCCCGTCGGCATTTGGTGAGAACGCTGTAGGCACTTCAGGAAGTAACACCACGCTGATGTCCTTCCGCACCGTGTCCACACAACCATTAATATCTTTAACAATGAGGGTTACCGTATAGTCGCCATGATCTGCATAGGCATGCTGAGGGTTTTGCACATTCTGTACAGACAAATCGCCCAGATTCCAATACCACGACACCAGAGAAGCAGGCCCGGTCGAGAGATCCGTATAATTTACGGTTGCAAGGGCCTCTACAGGATTCGGATTCATATCAAAATCGGCTTTTGGTCCCGGAATAACCGTTACGGCTTTATTAATAGTGTCTTTACAGCCAAACGAAGAAGTTACGGTCAGGTTTACGGTATAGGTTCCTGTAGCTCCATACGCATGCTTCGGATTTTGCACACCGGTGGTTACACCGTCTCCGAAATTCCAGTTCCACGCAATGATACTTCCCGATACGGATTTAGAAGAATCTATAAACTGCGTATTGTTGCCCTTACACACCGTATTGGTGAAATACAAAGCCTGTGGCAGAAAATAAACCTCAATGGGTTTTTTGACAGTATCTGTACAACCATTGCTCGAGGTGGCTACGTGCGATATCGTATAAGTACCCGGTGTATTATAGATGTGCTGGGCATTCTGGGCGATCGATGTAGCAGAGCCGTCACCAAAATCCCAGTACCACGCTGTCACCGTTCCGGTTGGTGTTGTTGAATTATCCGTGTAAGAACCATTGTCTTTCACGCATTGATTCTGCATCACAAAGTTTGCATCCGGAGCTCCTTTGAATGTGAGTTTCACAGTGTCTTTCACTGCCACACAACCGGCATTGAATGTTGATGTGAGAATGAGTTTCACATAACCCTGTGCAATATCAAGTGCAGAAGGTTGGTAGTACGTTGTGAGCAACGAGTCACTGGGCGTAAATACACCTGTACCTGCTGTGCTCCATACGCCGGTGTTGGTAAAGCCGGTGACATTACCGCTTGTTATCAGCAACTGGTTGTCACATACAAGGCGGTCAGGTCCTGCATTTACAAGCGGAGCTTTGGCAATGGTAAGGGTCATTGAATCTTTTTCGGCCAGGCAGTTGCTGCCGGTAGATGTCAGGAAGAGTTTCACATAGCCATTCAGTGTATCAATTTGTCCGAGGGTATAACTGGTTACAAGGTTGTTGGCGTTGCCGAATGTACCATTTCCGGAGCTGGTCCAGAAACCTGCTGAAGCACCTCCTGTAACGGATCCGGCAAGATTATATAAGGTATTACTCGAACAGATGGTATCGCTCAGGCCTGCATCCACATTGGGTTTTGGTGTTACGGTTACAATAATTGTATCGTATACGGCCTTGCAGCGTCCGTTATTGGTTGAGGTCAGACGAATGACCAGGTTGCCTTGCGAAATGTCGGCTGGACTTAACTGGTATACAGCGTTTAAAGATGTGGTAGATGGAGAAAACAGCCCGGAGCCTGTTCCCGACCATATACCCGTTGTTGCACCAGCCGATACGGTTCCTGAAATAGCAACCGTGGGGTTATTGGCACACACCGATACATCGCCCCCCGCACCTACAAAAGGAGCCGGGGTGAAATGAATCATAAGGCTGTCGGATGTATTCGGACAACCATTGAAACTTCCGGTAGATGTGAGTTTCAGTTTCACACTGCCTGCTGTGAGGTCTGCCGGTGATGGCAGATAGGTTGTATTCAGTGACCCTGTATTTCCGAATGAGCCGCCGCTACCACCCGACCACGAAGCACCTGCAGCATATTGCAGGGAGCCTGTGATGTTGACAGGGCTGATGTTGTTTTTACAAAGCGTATCGTTATTTCCGGCATCCACAATCGGCGAGCGGAATAAATTCAACACAATTGTATCTCTTACCGGGTTACAGTTTCCGGTAGAGGTAAGTACAAATTTAATCTGTGATTTGGTGAGGTCATTGGTACTTAAGGTATATACCGTATTCAGATTATTGGCATTTGTAAAAGTTCCTGTACCATTGGTGCTTGCCCAGAAACCTGTACTGGCACCGCCAGAAATGGTACCGTTGAGCGCCACGGTAGTAGTAGCCGTACACATGTTCTTGTCGTTTCCGGCATTGATAAATACTTTACGCAGAAACGAAGACAGGTAATGGTAGAGACAACCAGTAGACGCACCGCCATTGATAACGCCCATGGAAAATAATGAATCAGGGCTTGAATTATTCGAAATGAGACTGGCTGCACTGACAGGAATGTCGGTGGTGTTGAAACTGATTTGTGCACCACTCCAAACGCCGGCAGTGCCTGGCACCACCGTAAATGCAGAAGCAGGCACCAGTGTTGTACTGCCGTTCAGTGTAAACGAACCAACAGCACTTGTTTTGCAAAGCAGGTTCAACAGGAAGGACTGGGAGTTGGTACGTGTAAAGCTAACCTGATTGGAACCCGAACAGTTCAGTGGCGGTATAATGGCTTCACCAAGCTCGCAGCCATAACCCGACATGTGGATCACATACACCGGCTTATTGGCCTGAATATGCGTTAATCCCTGTGTGATGCTGTATTGCTTGGTATCACCCTGGTTCAGTAACACGGTTGTTACAGTACCATCGTTGATGGTTACAGAGGTAAAGTTGTCTTTGGCAACCACAAACATACTCTCGTCGGATCCGGTGTTGAGGAATCCTTTATTGACAATGTATTCCGTACCGATAACATCCACCGGAACAATCTGATCGCCCATAAGATCGTAGCAACCGCCTCCACCCGATGGGTTAACAGAGTCATCACTCACGGTTACAGTCACCGGCTTGTCGGATGTTACAATAGAGCCGCTGAGATTGCTGCCGATTACATTCTCAATCTGTGTAATGTTCTGCGCCGTATACACCTGGCCCGCATTCAGTGTAATGGAAAAGGTTTGTCCCGCGGGATGCCCGCCAACAATGGGACATCGGGGCGTGATCCATACCGTTGTATTATTTTGCGTGGCACAGACCGAGAAAATGGAATAAGGTTGAATTTTACCGGCGCCGAGGTTTTTATTGTTCCAAAGTGTCTGAAAGGGTGTCACAAATTCGGTACCCATTCCGTTTTGTCCTTTCAGAGAGTATGTTTCGGGGTTGTTGCCCGACGAAATGAATTCATATACTACTGTGATCGGATAATCGGATGTGATACGGACCCCGGTGCGAAGCCTGGTATCAGCTGGTTTGCTTTCGAGTGAATCGACAATATGTGAAAGAAATTTAGAGTAGATCGTATTTGGCGCAATCGTAAAAGTAGTGTCGTAGGCCGAAGCCGGTTGTTTCACACGAACGGTTGTGGCATTGCCAAAGGTAGAAATACGAAGGGCCATAGGAATTCGTCCGGCGTGATCCGGCGTTACCCAGGGTGCTGCAAACCAGAATACCGTATCGATCTGCGATAATACCGGTTTACTGAACGCAAGCAGGACGAACAGTAATAGACTATTTAGCGCCTTCTTCATTTTGCTTTTTTAATTTGTTCTTAATACTGTTGTCAATATCATTAAATTCAATTTCGTCGGAATTCAGTTTCTTTTTGGGTTTGGTGAAATTATACATCAGCATAATTTCATGAGAACCACTCGTATAGCTGCGGAGCTTTGTTACAGGAAAATCGTATGAATAACCTACGCGGAGTTTTTCCCTGAGCGTAAAACCAACCAGGGCACTCACCGCATCTTTGGTTCGGTAGGAGACGCCAACCCAGAGTGCGTTTTTATAATAGGCCCGCAGGCTGTATTCGGGTTGCACCGGTGTTGGTTGATTATACTTGATCAATACGGAAGGCTGTAAGGAGAAGTTTTTATTGATGTCGAATGTATAGCCGGCCATGCCATAAAAATGCGGCGACAAGTGACTTTGCGAATTTACCCAGGTGATTTTATTGGCGAGGTATTGTGATCCGGAAATGCCTACAAATAGTTTTTTGCTGTAGAAGTATAAGCCGGCATTGGAGTCAAATACATTGTTCGACAAAATATTTCCGGATAAAAGATCATCTCCTTTGTCAGCCACTTTCGCATCGTATAAACGGATGCGGTACTGGATCATACCGGCAGAAATACCAAAGCCGAGTTTGTAATTTTTGTTCAGGTTAACATGGTAGGCAAACGTTACATAACCCGATGTGCGGCTTAGCAAACCTGTATTATCCGAAGCAACCAATCCGCCGAGTGCCACCTTGCGTTGCTTGCCTACGCCACCGTATGCACTGGCCAGATAGGTTTTCGGTGCATCGTTGAAACCCACCCACTGGTTGCGGTAATTCAGGTTGATGCTTGCGTTTGGCGTGGAACCGGCAACAGCCGAATTATAGGCATAACTGTTGAGCAGGTAATTGGTAAACACCGGCAATTGCTGTGCCTGGCCTGCAATAGCAATCAAGCATACAAAACTGAGAATATAGAACCTTTTTCTGTTCATGTTTACCGTATTAGCAACACACCACCCTTAAACGGTTCTGTGTTGGCCGCATCATTTAATTTAATCACGTAATAATAAGTTGCCACCGGGAGCTTTTCACCTTTGTAAGTCCCATCCCAGGCTTCCTTGTAGCCGGTCGATTGGAACATCTGTTCACCCCAGCGGTTGTATATTTCTATTTCCGCATTCGGATACAACAGCTCAATGAAATCGAGTTTCCATACATCGTTTTTGCCATCGCCATTCGGAGAAATAGCATTTGGAATAAGCGTTGAAATTTCGGTGGTAACATTATTTATTTTAATAGCCACCTTTGCCGTATCTGTACAGCCGTATGAATCGCTTACCACCTGAACAACGACAAACACACCATTGGCATAGTAAATCGTGTTTGGATTCTCCAGTGTTGACGCAGGCGAACCGTCACCGAAATTCCACGACCAGCCTGTGCTGTACTTGGAAGTATCTACAAAGTTCACCGTTGTTCCTACATTCACGCCTCCCGACAGGGAGTAGGCAAACCCGGCAATAGGCCTTGGATTCAGCGTGATCTGTTTTACGAGCGTGTCTTTACAACCATGATTGGAGGTGGTAATTAATGTGATATTATATAAGCCCGAACCCGGGAAATACTGGATTGGATTTTGAAGATTGCTTTGCCCTGCACCACCGAAATCCCAGAACCAGGTCTGAATATTTTCAGGAGCAGCAATCGTGGAGCTGTCGGAAAAACTCAGGTTCAGGAAAGCTCCCGTACAAATGCGATTCACGCCGAATCCATTGTTCGGAAGCGGGTATATCACTGGCGTTTTGATCGTTGTATCATAACAACCATACGTATTACGTACCACAAGTTTTACAGGGTAGCTGGCTGTGGCAGAGTATGTGTGCGCAGGGTTTTGTTGAGTGCTTACAGCGCCGTCGCCAAATGTCCACTGCCATTGATCCAGTGTACCGATGGCAGGTAATGAAAAATCAGTGAAAGAAGTTGTGTTATGGAGGCAGGCATTATTGAAATTGAAATTAGCCAGGGGTTTCGGTACAAAATTGATGCGCACCTGGTCGTTAGTTGCTATACAGTTTGCGTTGTTGGTAGAGGTCAGTGTCAGATCTGCAAATCCATTACTCAGTTCAGCGGCCGATGGCGTGTAGGTGGCATTGAATACTGTGTTTGACGGGGCAAACGTTCCCGCGCCACCACTCCAGATTCCCGTCGTTGTAGGTCCGGTCACCAAACCGTTTAATAGCGTGGATGCATTGTTCTTGCAGGAGTATAGGTCAACACCGGCATCTACCTGCGGCGATTGTGTAAATACAATGCGTATACTGTCTTTGGCCGGAAAACAGCTTCCGTTATTGGTAGAGGTCAGGTATAGTTTAACCGTTCCTGCAGCGATATCAGAATTGCTTGGCAGATAACCTGTAGACAGCTGGATGTTGCTTGGCGAAAACGCACCTGTTCCCGAACTCGACCATTTACCGGTATTGGTAGAACCATAAATAGTTCCGTTAACAGTAAGTGTAGGATTATTGGCACACACCGAATAGCTCGCAGGACCCGCATCGGCAAATGGCGCTTTATTAATTGTAATGAGCATGGTGTCGCGCTCTACGGCACAGCTGCCATTATTGGTTGAACTCAGTACGAGTTTCACAAGACCTGCCGCTGTATCCGCAGCACTGGGCGTATAAGTGGCATTGAATGTTAGGTTGTCGGGGCTGAAGGCACCGCTGCCGGATGATGTCCAGATGCCTGTTGTGGCACCTCCTGACACATTCCCGTTGAGTTGAACCACACTATTGTTGGCACAGACAATCTGATCGATAGATGCATTGACAAGCGGCGATGGTCCGACCGTTATATTAATGGTGTCTTTCAGCTGAGGGCATGGTCCGTTTGAGCTCAGGATGATGCGAACCGGTTTCAGTGTTGTATCAACCTGGTTGGGAACATACGTATTGGTTAATGCAGAAGCCGCTGCCGCAAAGGAACCAAAGCCGTTGGTCGACCACGTTCCCTGTACATTTCCGCCACCCACCTGGCCGTTTAATAAAACGGTGCCATTTGCACATACCGTATAATCAACACCTGCATTGATGGTTGGATATGCGGCAAACTCAGAAACATAACCGTAGGCACTGCCGGTTGTGTTTGAGCCATTGTGAATGCCAAGGCCGAAAATATCACCTGTATTTACAAGCACATTATGAGAGCCTACCGGAATAGTTGTGGTATTATAATAAATTCTTGCACTTTTCATGCTGCCCGATGAACCCGGCACGACTGTAAACGCCGAAGCTGGAACCAGGCTGCTGCTGCCATTCAGCAGGAAACTGCCTTCGAATCCGGTACGCGTTGAGATGTTCACCGCAAACGAGTCCGATGATGCTCTGGTGAAAGCGGTTGTGTATGTTCCCGAACAGAAAAACGCGGGAACCTGGGCCCCGCTGAGCCTGCAGCCATAACTGCTTACATGCAGCACATATACCGGTTTGTTGGTTTTAATATATGTAATAGCCTGGGTAGGCGTATACGTATATGTTTCTCCCCAGTTAATCACCTGGCTCAGGTTACTTACCCCATCGTTCACTGTAATCGATGTGTTGTTTTGTGTAGAGAGTACAAATATTTTTTCAAGTATCCCTGCACCGCGGTTTATAATATAATCTGTGCCTATATAATCTGTTGTTGTAATCTGGTCTCCCACTGAACTGAGGCAGCCTCCCTGGCTCAGGCCACTCGAATGCATGGTAACCGCTACCGGTTTGTCTGACGAAATAATGGAGCCGCCGAGGCTGGTCGAGGCAGTATAGGCGGTATCCTGGCAGGAGTAGGTTTGTCCTCTTTGAAGCGAAACGGAGTAGGTAATACCTGCCGAATGTCCTATAATGTTTGTTTTTGGGGTAATGAGCACAGTAGTATTATTCTGGCTGGCTACAATCTCGATCGATGAAAATGACTTTGGGCTGGTTACCGGGCTTTGATCCCAGAAACTTTGCATGGGAATATAAAAATTGGTACCGATGCCTTTGGTGCCTTTTAAGGTAAAGTACTCACGATTGGCACCGGCTCTTAAAGCATACATGGCCGAAATGTTAGCGGTCGATGAAATATGGAGTCCGTGCCGCAGTACTTTATTGGAGATGCTATTCTCAATACTATCTATCCAGGGAGTCAGGTTGACTGAATCTATTGCATTGGCAGGAATTACTTTAGTAATAGTAACAAAGCTGGAATTAGCCGGCTGGTTAATGCTTACGGTTGCACCTTGTGAATAGGTATTAAAATAGAGGTAAATAGGACGATCACCTAATCCCTGTGATATGTTAGGCGCTGAAAACCAAAACGTTGTATCGGTTTGCCCGGTCAGTTGCGAAGCACAGACGTAGCATAGAAACAGATAAAAAAAACGTTTTACAATCATACCGGGAATATGAGCGTTACAGCAAATAGTGTACCTAAAGTGTTAAAAAAAGTAAAATTAAGTAAATTAATACTAATGTGTGCTGCGGAAAACCGTGATTGAAAAAAATATTCAGGAAACTTGCGAGACAAAAAAAGTTTCCATAGTTTTGTGCCCGAATTTCAACATGAGTACAGAAGAAAAAATATTAAAGGGGGCAGAGGAACTGTTTTTCAAGTATGGTGTACGCAGTGTGACCATGGATGATATTGCCCGGCACCTGGGCATGTCAAAGAAAACCATTTATCAGTATTACAAGGAAAAAGACGAGGTGGTTCATAAACTCATGCAGGCCCATATCAGAGAAGATGAACGGATGTGCATCAATGGTTATGAAAGAGCCAATAATGTGGTTGAAGAAGTTTTCAATGTGATGCAAAACATCACGGAAATTTTCAGCAAAGTGAATCCGCTTCTGTTTTACGAATTACAGAAGTACTATCCGCAATCCTGGAAACTGATCAAGCATTTCAAAGAAGACTTTATCCTTGGAATGGTTGAGAAATCTATTGAAAAAGGAAAACGCGATGGTTATGTTCGCCCGGATGTGAATACCCGGATTTTATCGCGACTGCGGATGGAAGAAATTGAACTCACCTTTAATGCAGCCGTGTATCCTGCCGACAAATTCAGTATCGTGGAAGTTCAGCTAACCCTGGCCGAACACTTTTTATACGGGATCTGTACATTCAAAGGACATAAGCTCATTAATAAATACAAACAAGTCGTAGAAGAAGAATAACAACATAGCATCATACATATCAATTTTATGAGACCAAAACATATCTTTTCAATCCTGTTTATCAGCGCCTGTATGACGCAGATGAACGCCCAAACATCAAACGCCCCGGGCAACTCCAGCTTTACGCTGCAGCAGGCGGTTGACTATGCCATGAAAAACAGCCCGAATTACCTGAACGCCGAGCTGGATGTTGAAAATGCGACCTACCGTCGTAAAGAACTCCTGGGCGCGGGTCTCCCTCAGTTAAGTGCCAGCTTAGATGTTAAAGATTACATCGAAATTCCTACATCCTTGATCCCTGCCCAGTTTTTCGGAGGGCCTCCGGGTCAATTTGCTGCTGTAAAATTCGGTACCAAATACAATGCAACAGGTGGTGGAAGTATTTCACAGCTTATTTTCAGCAGCGACTATATCGTGGGCCTGAAAGCTGCAAAAGAGTTCATCAACCTGTCGCGTATTAGTGTATATCGTGGTAAATCAGAGTTAACAGCCAGTGTAGCCAAAGCGTATTATAATGTGCTGGTAAACAAGGAACGCATCAAATTACTCGATGCAAATATTGTACGTCTGAAAAAATTACTGGACGACACCCGTGCCTTCAATGATCAGGGGTTTGTCGAGAAAATTGACGTGGAACGCCTGGAGGTACAATATAATAACCTGCTCACCGAGAAAGAAAAAACAGACCGCCTCATCGGACTTTCCGAAACCATGCTGAAGTTTCAGATGGGTTATAAAATGAGTGACGCTATCACACTGAGCGATACACTTGCCATTGATGATAAAGAAATAACCAATATTTCAGGAAGCAAAATCGATGTAACCAAACGCCCGGATTATCAGTTACTGCAAAGCCAGCAGAAGTTATATAAGATCGATATCAAGCGCCAGCGCCTGGGATACCTCCCAACCATTGCAGCCTATGGTTCATATAACTACAACGCGCAGCGCCAGCAGTTTGATTTCACCGATGGCAGCAAATCATGGTATAAAATTGCACTGA
The DNA here is from genome assembly GCA_018267825.1 of Bacteroidota bacterium. Taxonomy (GTDB): domain Bacteria; phylum Bacteroidota; class Bacteroidia; order B-17B0; family Aurantibacillaceae; genus JAFDXR01. Next base: position 126,306 of record JAFDXR010000010.1, read on the forward strand.
TCGGTGGAACGATTAACCTCTCATTGTTCGATGGGTTACAGCGTCACAACCGTATTCAGCAAGCCAAGATTGCTGCTCTGAAAGGTGAAAACAACATAAAGAGTGTGCAAATGCTTGCCGATATGGAAGCCAGTGTATCTGAAATATCCTATACCAATGCCTATTCAACCTTGTTGACCCAAAAGAAAAACATGGAGTTGGCACAACATGTATATGATGTGGCTCAGAAAAAATACACACAAGGCGTTGGTAGCAACATTGAAGTGGTAACAGCTGAAACCTCTCTGAAAGAAGCACAAACGAATTATTACAATGCGGTGTATGATATGCTGGTGGCCCGCATCGATTATCAAAAAGCTGCCGGAACCTTAGTTAAATAAAAAATACCGATCACCATTATTATAAAACTATGCATATGAAAAATAAAATTGTATTCATCACCATCGCAACGCTCCTCGTAGCTTGCGGAGCCCCTGATAAAAAAGCTGAGCTGGAGAAGCTTAAAAAGAAAAAATCGGAACTTGAAACACAGATCGATTCCCTGCAGGCAGAACTCGACCGCCAGGATACCACTAAGAAAAAACTGATGGAGGTTACAACCCTTGCACTGACTCCACAGATTTTTAAAACCTATATCGAAGTACAGGGCCGTATTGATGCCGACGAAAACGTGGCCTTATCAAGCGAAATGCCCGGCACAATTACCAAAATAAATGTAAAAGTAGGTGATGAGGTAAGCAAAGGTCAGGTACTGGCTGAAACCGATGCCCGTGCTACACAACAGCAACTGGCTGATCTGCAGACCAACCTCGACCTGGCCACCCAGGTGTATCAGAAGCAGAAAAATCTCTGGGATCAGAAAATCGGCACAGAGCTTCAGTACCTGCAGGCAAAAACCAACAAGGAAAGCCTTGAAAATAAAATGGCTACCATGCAGGAACAGGTACGCATGAGCAAAATTATTTCTCCGATCAATGGAACTGTGGATGCTGTGAATATTAAAATCGGTCAGGTCGTAGCACCGGGACTGAATGCCATCAGCGTGATCAATTTCTCGAACATGAAAGTGAAAGCCGATGTGGCAGAAAGCTATACAGCACGTGTTAAAAACGGAAATGAAGTGCTGATCCTTTTTCCTGACATGCATGATTCACTGGTGGCCAAAGTGCACTATGCTTCCCGCGCTATCAGCCCGATGACCCGTACGTTTGGTGTAGAAGTATTACTCGACAACAAAAAAGAATACCATCCGAATATGGTTGCCAAATTGCGTATCAACGATTTTCAATCGGCAGCGCCTGAGATTGTTGTGCCTGTGAAATATATTCAGCGCGGTACCAAAGAAAGTTATGTTTACGTGGTTGAAAATGGCAAAGTGGTAAAAAGATCTATCAAAACAAACCGCGAATACAACGGTATGGTTGAGGTTGAAAGCGGTCTCAAAGAAGGCGAGCAGCTGATCGTTCAGGGTTATGACCTTGTAAACGAAGGCGACGCGGTTGAAGTGAAAAAATAATTTGAAAAATACTGTGTTATGATAGACAAAATCAAAGAGTTTAAACTTTCCAGCTGGGCCATAGATAACAAGATTACTATTTATATAGTAACACTGTTTATCTGTCTGTTTGGGATTCAGGCATATAACTCATTGCCAAAAGAGAATTTCCCGGATATTACTGTACCGACCATTTATATCAATACCATTAATGGTGGTAACTCTCCTACCAATATTGAAAACACCATCACCAAGCCCATCGAGAAACGACTCAAGGCTTTATCGGGTGTGAAAAAATTCACGAGTACTTCTTTACAGGATGTATCCGTTATTGTGGTGGAGTTTCATACCAATGTGAAAGTAGATGTGGCCAAACAAAAGGTGAAGGATGCCGTAGATGAGGCCCGCGCCGATATGCCGCAGACACTGACCCGTGAGCCGATGATCAAGGAAATTGCTTTTTCCGAGATTCCGATCATGTATATCAACGTGGCAGGTAATTACGATCTGAAAGAACTAAAAAAACATGCCGAGGATCTGCAGGACCGTATCGAAGGTCTGAAAGAGATCAATGAGGTAAAACTCGTAGGGGCACTGGATCGTGAAATACAGGTAAATATCGATATGTACAAATTGCAGGCCGCACAGCTTACACTAACAGATGTGCAGCGTGCGATTGCTTCCGAAAACCTTTCGCTTACCGGCGGTACTGTGCCACTCGATGGCATGAAGCCAACCCTGAGTGTGAAGAGCGAATTTAAAGACCCGAAAGAAATCGAGAACATTGTGGTGACATCAGCATCCGGTGCGAAATTATTCATCAAGGATTTTGCAGAGGTGGTTGACTCCTTTAAAGACCAGGAAAGTTATTCGAGTTCAAAAGGTAAAAATGTAATTACCCTCAACGTCATTAAACGTTCGGGTGAAAACCTGATCGATGCTTCCGATAAAATTTACAAGGTTATCGAAGACATGAAGGCTCACCAGTTCCCGAAAGGGCTGGAAGTAACCGTGAGCGGCGACCAGAGTCAGAAAACAAAGGTAACACTGCACGACCTGATCAACACGATCATCATCGGGTTTATTCTCGTAACGATCGTACTCATGTTCTTCATGGGTGTAACCAATGCGTTATTCGTGGCCTTATCGGTTCCTCTCTCTATGTTCATTGCGTTCCTGCTCATGCCAAGCATCGGGTTTACGTTCAACATGATCGTACTCTTCGCATTCCTGCTTGCCCTGGGTATAGTGGTGGATGATGCCATCGTGGTGATTGAAAACACGCACCGCCTCTTCGATAACGGCAAGCGCGACATTAAGACCGCTGCTAAAATGGCGGCCGGTGAAGTGTTCCTGCCTGTGTTAACAGGTACCATTACAACCCTGGCGCCATTTATTCCATTGGCATTCTGGCCGGGCATTATCGGTAAGTTTATGTACTTCCTCCCGGTTACACTCATTATATCTTTACTGGCATCGCTCTTTGTGGCTTATGTTATTAACCCGGTATTTGCGGTTGACTTCATGAAGTCGCACGAAGAAGAAGCAAAAGAACACGGTAAACTGAATAAGAAAGCAAAAATGCAATTGGTATTGTATGCAGTTGTAGCGCTTTTCTCTTACCTCAGTGGGCATATCGGTATTGGAAACTTCGTTGTGTTCCTGGCGTTCTTCCTGGTATTGCACCGCATGTGGCTTTATAAGGTTATTGAAACCTGGCAGTTTAAAGTATGGCCTGCTTTCCAGAGACAGTATACACGCTTGCTCGAATGGTTTCTCAAAAAACCATGGAGACCCCTGGTATATGTATTGATCCTGTTTGTAGGCTCTATCATGTTCTTTGTGGCCCGCGGCCCGAAAGTGATCTTCTTCCCGCAGGGTGATCCGAACAACATTTATGTATACGTGAAATTACCTGAAGGCACTGATCCGGCTATTACCAATAGCCTGATGCGTAAAGTGGAGAAGAAAATGTATACCGTGGTAGGTGAGAATAACGACATCGTAGAGTCGATCATTACCAACGTAACCATAGGTACAACCGACCCGCGTGATGCCGACCAGAACTCATACCCGAACCGTGGTAAGATTGCGATTAACTTCGTGGAGTTTGAAAAACGCCATGGCGAATCTACCGGTAAATTCCTGGAACAATTGCAGGCAATGGATTGGGGTATTCCGGGTGCTGAGATCACAGTAAACAAAGAACAGAATGGTCCGCCAACCGCGAAACCGATCAGTATCGAAGTTTCCGGTGATGATTTTAATGACCTCGTGGATAATGCATCTGCACTCGAAAAATATATCGAAGCAGCGAAAGTAGAAGGTGTTGCCGATTTGAAATCGGATTTCGAAAGCAACAAACCTGAAGTGGTATTCGATATTGACCGTGAACGTGCCAACCGCGAAGGTATTTCTACTTATCAATTGGCCATGGAGATCCGCGGTGCGGTATATGGTATCGAAGCATCCAAATTCAGAGATGTTGACGATGAGTATCCGATCCAGTTACGTTACAAATCCGATCAGCGTATCGATATTGAGGCTTTACGGAATTTGAAAATCACTTACCGCGACATGAACATGGGCGGACAGGTGAGAAGCGTTCCTCTGTCGGCCGTATGTGATATTCACTACGACAACACCTTTGCGGGTATTAAGCGTAAAAACAACAAACGTGTTATTACCTTATCGTCGGATGTGAAAGAAGGATATAATCCGAACGAGATCACAGCCAAAGTGCAGAAAGTAGCTTCGGGTTACAAACCGCATGGTGATGTAACGGTGAAATTTGCCGGTCAGCAGGAAGAACAGCAGGAAACCGCATCGTTCCTCGGTACAGCCATGGGTATTGCCATCGGACTGATGCTCCTCGTACTCGTGGGCTTATTCAATTCACTGGGTAAACCACTCATTATCCTGTCGGAGATCGTCTTCAGTGTGATCGGGGTATTGCTCGGCACGGCCATTTTCAAAATGGATATGAGTATCGTTATGACCGGTGTGGGTATTATCGCACTCGGTGGTATCGTCGTGCGGAATGGTATTCTTCTGGTTGAGTTTGCCGAGTTTGCGAGAGCCGGTGGCATGAGCCTTTACCAGGCCACTGTAGAAGCCGGTCGCACCCGTATGACACCGGTATTACTTACCGCCATTGCAGCTATTCTCGGATTGATTCCGCTGGCAGTAGGATTGAATATTGATTTCGAGACGCTCTTTAGCGAACTCAACCCGCACATTTTCTTTGGCGGCGACAGTGTAGTATTCTGGGGTCCGTTATCCTGGACGATGATTTTTGGTTTATTGTTTGCAACTGTACTGACACTCTTACTGGTTCCGGCCATGTATCTCATTACAGAGCGTTTGAAACGTAAATCGATCATTATCCTCAATCATTTCGATTTACCAAAAGCAGCTATGTACGTTCCTTTCCTTATCCTCGTGCTGCGTGCGATCCTGGCCCTTCAGCGTAAAAAACTGGACTACGGCGACCTGGACGCATAATTATAAACAACAACAACGAAAAAGGGATCCTGCAAGGGATCCCTTTTTTTATGGCAACGGTACTTAGGATTTATTGGCACTCTTTGGTACATGGCTCTGCTATTAAACAGTACATTTGTGATGTTGTATAGTATATCACCAGCCTTTTATTGTACGCATGAACATCGTTCGTTTATCCATCCTTTCTTGTATCTTTTGTCTGAATTTCTTTCATGCAGGGGCACAGCGTCGTATGGGCTCAGCTGGCAGCACGGATGTTTCAAAGAAAAAAGGATGGTACCTGATTCTGTACGTGAGTGCGGGGCAGACTCAGACAAATAATCCCGGCAGCATTTCAGCAATGTTTAATTACCGGGTTCATGATCTGAATACCGGCCAGACAAATGACTATGTGTTTCAGTCTGCACCGTCTTCGCATTATAGTCAAAAACCGCTTTACCTCATGGGTAACTTTGAAGTGGATTATAAGTCGCATTGTTTTATGGTCAACCTCGGCGGGCCGCTCAATTATACCCATTCTTCTTACGGCTCTTTCGGTTATGGCTATGCATTCGATCTGCGCATGGGGGCGAGGTTTTCGCTCACCCTGAAACCTTCGCTGAGCCTTGTCGGAACGGAGTTAACCACCAGGATCGGACAGATCAATAATGAACACTGTGATATTACGGCACTGGACAATGCATTTGATGCATCCTTTACCGTGACACATCACGGAAAATACCATTCGTACACCAATACGTATGATGCCCGTACATTAAATGTGTATAGCCATCTTGATAATTGGCTGCTCAATCCTATGTTGACCATCTGCAATGACCGGAAGCAGCGTATATACTGGGGACTCAATATCGGCTGGCAGATTCCGGTTTATCAGAAAGCAAGTGGAATCACCCTGGAACAGACCTCGGGTTCAGCCACGTCCGTTTCTCACCAGATATACAGTGCAACGGACCCTGATCTCGCGATCTATAAGGATAATGCAAAAACAACCAGATTTCCATTCTCAGCAGGTGGACCGTTTCTCGGCCTGTCTTTGGGAGTATACCTCAATAAATAGACTATCTGTAGGTTTTGGATCATGTATCATCAATCATTTTTTGAAAACAGCAGTATTAAAGAGGCCTATTTAGGACATTTAAGTTCCGGGCGTTAAAATGAAAAATTCAATGGGTACCTGCCGTGTTCTTTCATTAGCTTTGCATAGAATAATGATCGCGGCATTGCAGATGCAGTGACGAGGAGATGTGTGGTGGTGTCTTCATAATAAAGCCGGAAAATAATAAAACACGATGAGATTATATTTAAGATTATTGATATATTTTGGAGCCTTTAATTACTGCATGTTGAGCTCTCAAAATCTTATTTTGAATGAGGGTTTTGAAGAACATAGAAGATGTCCAGGTGAAAAAGGGACCAGTATATATTCTAACATAAGTGATTGCAGAAATTGGTTTAATCCTACTCATGCATCTCCGGATTATTTTAATAGATGCGCAATCGATGGATTATATAAAATCCCATCAAATTACTGTGGAAATCAGGAGCCATTATCGGGGGATGCTTATGTCGGCCTTGGCTTATTCCCTTCGGAGGGTTATTCAGAATATGTCTCTACGAAATTAAAAGAAAAGATACTTCCCGAAAAAAAGTATTGTTTCTTGCTTCATGCATGTCTGCCAAATAAGGCATACCTCGCCACTAATGAAATTGATTTTGCCCTAACAAAAGAGAAGATCAAAAGTAGCTCTAAATCATTATTTGCAAACATCCGACATGTTGCTTTAACGTCTGAGAATATGTTAAATCAGAAAGGAAAATGGATTACGCTGAATGGAATAATAGATGGTAGTAAATATGAAGGGTGCACATATTTGACCATTGGGTGGTTTAATTTAGAAAACAGAATGTTTAATCTGAAAAAAGCCATTAAACATAACCTTTATGAAATATATTACTATATAGATGATGTGAGTTTGTTTGAAATAAAAGATAGTGCAAAATGCTCCTGTGATGAATCTAAAACAGAAGCGGCAAAAGATAGTGTTAAGATCGAATTTGTGAAAAGTTATTATGATAGCACAAGTGTCAATGCTCTTGAACTAAGAAATATTACTTTTGAGAACGGAAAAAGTACGCTATTGTCTGACTCGTTTTATGAATTGGATAAATTGGTTTCTTATATGAAAACACATTTTAATGCGGCTCTTGAATTATATGGATATACAGATAATTCAGGAAGAGAAAAAGATAATGAGAGTTTAAGTGAATCAAGAGTGAAGACGGTTGCCAATTATTTAATACAGCATGGAGTTGAACCTAATAGGATTACATATCGAGGGCTTGGTAGCAAAAACCCTTTGGTGCCAAATGACACAGAAGTCAACAGAGCGAAAAATAGACGGGTGGAATTTAGAATAGTTCTGCTGAGATAGGCTAATGAGCGTAATGTTCCACATTGTAACTTGAGGGTAGTGTATCACTAAACCCACCAGCAACCGGAGCCTGCCTTTTATCTTATTGAAGCACAGGATCGTTTTAGTTATAGCTTTAGGCAAAATATGTGTGTGTCATAGAATCATTTTTAAGAGGATGTGAGTTTGATAATGTTAACCTGATTTTGCCTGTAATTTATGATATCATTTAATTGGCTTGTTGTGTGGCGTATGTAACAGGTAATGCCTAAATTTATGGAAAACAGATTTTATGAAATACTTTATTTGCTCTGTCCTTTTTATGTGTTTTGTCTTGTCCACAGTCAAAGCCCAAATATCAATCAGCCCCATTGAGCTGCAGAAATTGAGTGCCGGTAATTTTTCACAGGAGGACCTCGACGCCCTGAAAAAAACCACAACCATTTTCATCTACAAAGACAATGACGATGTGGAGAAACTGAATGAGATCTTTACAAAGTATTGGAAAATCAGCAAGTTCAAGCTCATTCAGATTCGTGAATACGACAAGGACAAGTTTGATAATACCTATTCATTTCTTAACATCTGTAGTTATGTGAAAGAAAATATTAAAGATAACTCACGCCTGTGCTTTGTATATCTCAATCTCTGGATGAATGATGCAAGTGGTAAAAAGAAATCCTTCGCCCGCATCGAGATCTCGGCGAGTCATAATACAATAGTAGGTTATAGTACCATGATCCGGCCACTGTACCTGAAACAGGTTGAGGTGTATAATTGGGGACCGGGCTATATTAAAAACTATATTCAGATCATAAATGATTATTTATCCAAAGGTGAAACCCATTCCCTGTATTCAGACAGCAAGGATGCTGAAATAGCTAAACTTAAAAATGATACACTTTATGTGCCTAACACCATGCTTATAAAGTATAACATGTTTACAGGCGAAGAAAATAAAAAGTTTGACGAGAAGGACCTGATGTCCGATTATAAATACCCCTATAAAATGGTGACAAATGAAGAAATCAATAAACTCATTCTGAGTCGCCCGCAAGGAATCTACTATGTACTACCGGCCAAGAGTGGTACTGATAAATACATTTCGGTGATCAACTCCAATACAGGTAATATTGTTTATTACAATTATACCCCGGTTTCGTACAACTTTTCCGAGAAAGATTTTCGTAAAATAAGCAAGAGCGTGGAGTAATTAATGGCCCCGGGTATTGGTCATGTATCACTAAATCCACCAGCAACCGGAGTTTGCCTTTTATCTTATGGAAAGACTGGATTGTTTTAGTTGCAGTTTTAGGCAAAATATGTGTGTTTCATAGAATCACTTTTTATAAAATTTTACTTATGAAAGACCTCTAAGCAGAGGTCTTTTTATTTGAGTTGAAAATCAAACAAATCTGATACAGGAACTTTGAGTGTTCTGGCGATGCAGTCAATATGGTTAATAAAGGTAATGGTGCGACAAGATACGAGCATCCAACTACAGGAAAATCTGTTGTAATAGATGATGCGACAAAAGAACTCTTACAGGTTGGAGGAAAAGGATTTAAATTTAAATGGTAATTTTGAGGAAAGAAGGTTAAACAATAATGGAAAAGACAATATATGTTCAACTGCTTAATGAAGGGTCTATTGCTTATAGACCAGTTCCTGCATTGGAAATTGGAGATCATGTATATAAAGTCAAAGGATTTGATATATATGATTCAGAAGATGAAGAGTGGGAGTTTTTACCAGGCACAGATGTGTTTGTTGAAGAACAAATAATGGGGAATGAAAAGATACTAGTAGTGATACAATCAAAAGCATAGGGTAATGTATCTAAATGACTTTTTGTAATGTAGGTAATGTGAAATTGCAATGATTAGAATTCATTATGCGACTGATAATAATGGCCAAGTTGTAGATCAACATTTATGTATAAATGGTATTGGCCAAAGTGGCAATGAAGTCCTAGTTAATGATTACGATCTAAGCGGTAAAAGATTAAGTTCACATACCTCCAGTAAGTTTAACGAAATTCAACAAAAAGTTTACGATAGCAAGAAAAGTAAAATGGAGCCATTGCCTACACCTATTGCTAAAGACGATGAGGGGTCGCACGTTGTCGAAGGTGCAGTAGAAATTAAAAGACAAGAGACGAAAATAAAATAAAGTGATTTCACTTTTATAAGACCAACAGGTAACTCATCACCTGAGAGTTTAAAAGAAATAGTGGAAACAATAAACGAAGGTTCGCAGATAATGAATGGAGACACGAAACCAAAATCAATAGATGAGTTTCAATTCGAAGGTCAATATGCGAAAGCGATGAAAAACAAGTTTTCCCACAACTCACTATTGATGCTAAGAAGAAATCGAATAAAATAAATGTTCCAAAAGTTGGAGTGACGGGTGTAAAATTAGTTAGCTATGAAATAAAATGAAACGATTGATTATTAAAATGTTTTTGCTCTTGCCTTTTTTGTGCGTGGCGCAAAGTAAAAAAGAAATATTCAAATTTGATTTGAAATATGTGTTTCATGATATCAATGAAGGATCATGTATTAAAATGATAAGACTGTATCATGAAAACCTAAAGACAGATTCTACTTTTTTTTATGAGGATTGCAAAAACAAACTATATGTTCATTTTACCGGTCTTAGGGCAAAAGCATCATGTCATTTTGTTCTGATAGATTCCTTAAATAATCAAAAAATAGCTGGCAGTTTTATCAATGGCATGACGTTATTAAAAGACCAGAACGATGCTTTTACAGTTTCTGGGACTGAAGCTGTTGTTTTAAGAAATTACTATGAAGGAATTGCAGATGGATTATGGGTCTATTCTAATTTGAATGGTGCCATATTGAAAGAAAGAGTTTATAGAAAAGAGTGCATAAACCGATCAAATTGACCACTGATTTTGCTGGCGAATAAAATAAATCATACACGTCTCATCAGAGAGTGCGACTTTTGGATTAAGAACACTGTTATTTTTGGTATACTTGGCTTTGTTTTAACATCATGTAACAGAGAGAAAAATGTTATTTATGAATATGAGCCAATTAAGGAACATAAAAGCTTTTTGGAAACAAATGTTGACTCCTTTTTCCACTATGACACTATTTTTAATATAGCCTATAGTTGGACAAAGGATTCTTTAACGATTACTTCGAATAATAATCGTTATAGTTGTATCTCAGAGTCCTACTGTCATGATTCTACGTTTATATATTTCGTAACATCAATAGAATCTAATAATGGTGCTCTTTCATCGGGGTTTATGGTTGAGCAAGGTGATAACACTCAGGAATTTCACCCTAATTTTACCCTATGTCGATGGTTTGAATTCAAAATTAAAAAGAACACGGATGAGTTCTTTATTATTCTAAATAATAAGCGGTTCAGAATAAAAGTAGATAGTGAATATGACATAGCACTTTGGAGACTTGTAAATAATGGCGCAGAGATCAAAGTCTTGTATTGTTCAGAGTTTCCATATAATACGATGTAGGGGGTAATGTAGGTAGTAATGTATCACTAAATCCACCAGCAACCGGAGTTTGCCTTTTATCTTATGGAAAGACTGGATTGTTTTAGTTGCAGTTTTAGGCAAAATATGTGTGTTTTTATAGAATCACTTTTGCCCAATTACATTAAAAACAAGCAGGTTAAGAGATTGGATTTTTGGGATAAACTGGAATTAGTTTTCCCACCAGCGGTATTCCGACAGAATATCGGCTTCTTTAGCAGGCTTTGCATATTTCGAAGTCTGGTTCATCCTGGTTTTTGTCCAGGATTTATTTTGTTTGAATAAAAGTTCTGCAAATACAGGATCGTTTGCAGCTATGTTGTTGCGATGGCTGGTGAGTCGTAACTCGGCGTTCAGATTCAGGCGTTTTCTGGCTTTCAGGCTTGGTCTCATGTTTGCGGGATTTAGCATGCAAAATTAGGTGGGTACTATTAAACCAGGGCTTTACTGTGGTTATGAAATTATTAAGCCGGAAGTCCGAATAAATAACTGAACCGATTGCTTTAACCAAATTACAAAAGGTTCGGATCTTTGTATTCATTTTTTGACCTGCCCCTTTTCAATGCATCATGAATCCTATCCCGGTTTAAATCAAAAACAGTAGGTAATTACCGTGATTGGAAAGTGATAAGTTATTCACATTTTCAGTTTCAGCTCAAATAAATTCTTCTAAAGAATACAATTATTTTTTTCCGACGCACTATTCCCGTCCCTTATTTACAGGCCGTTTCCGAAAAGGTACTGGGTAAATACCGTGATAGGATTAAAACTACTATGTTTTGGCATGGGAGGAAAAATTTATGAACCGGCATACGAAACCGGGGGAAGTACAGCGTTATTATGAATATTATTGTAACTGCATTGTCCCGGAATGGTCTCTCAAAGAGCTGTTTACCAGTTGTTAAATAAATGTTACCACTTGTATAATTGGAGAACAGGTCTGAATAAAACAATGTTACTTTGGTTTTGCTTGTGCTAAAAACTGCCTTAACGGTAAGTACGTTTTTTTAAAATTGATATAATTTCATTGCCGATACAATACGTTGTGTGAAGTCTTTTGATGTGATAATGCAGGAGTGTGTTTTGCAAAACGCTGCGGCAATATGGCATCTGAAATTAATAGAACAAATTATAAAGATACAGGATAGGCATCAGCCGGAAAAGTATTTGCTACGGTGATGAGACTATAGAGCAATCGCGTTAAAATAAAAATCAATATATGAAAAAGACAACGCTCATTTTTATTCTTGCCTGTTTATGGCAGATTAATTTATTTTCTCAAACCAATAATCATCCCACTATCGATACTGTAGAGGTTTCCTATATGGGAGCTGCTAACGATCAGGTATTACCGGAAGCCATTATTCATATGAAAACATGGAGCGGGGTGTCCAGAATTTATTGCAAGATCATTGATCCCGATAACAATTCCGTGGCATATAGTGTCAGCTATAACACAGCTGACATGCCTGTCATCGCAGCCGGCGGAAGTATCCTTTGCATGAAAAACAATAGCATCACGCAAATCCTCGGCACAACGGCTCTGGTATTGAAAACCTATACCTACCAGGTACAGACAGAAGATGCGCAGGGGAATATATCTGCTGTATATAGCATAACAAGGGCTTTGGAACCCTGATAGGTACCGGCAATCTCCAGAACGGATTCAGGAATGAAAAGATCAAAAACAAAATTTAAAAAACGATATGAATAGGTTAAAGGATGCAATCAGGTTTCTGCTGTTTGGTCTTGTATTACTTACAGGTTCTTACAGATTGACGGCGCAGACAACATTGGTCAATTACGATTTTAACTCGGGGACCTCTTATGCCAGCCTTAGTCCGGCTCTTGCTACCAATATTACCAGTTCGGCGAGCTCTACCGAAGCATGGCAAACGTATACAGGTATAAGCAGTGGTGCCAGCGCTTTTACAACAAATTCAACAGCGGGAAATGCCCTGGCAATGGTAAACTCTTCCGGTACCAACACCCGCTATTTCCAGTTTCAGTTGGGTGGTTCGGCCTTGGCTAATTACGCCTCCTATAAATTATATCTGCAGGCGCAGCGCTCCAACACCGGCTCTACAACCATTACATTAGCGTATAGTACGGATGGAACAACCTATACGAATTTTGCCACCACACAATCTCCCGGCAATGGTTCGTTTGCGGAGTGTCAGTTTGACCTGAGTGCTATTTCTGCTTTGAACTATCAGTCTGCAATCTATTTCAGACTCATGGCCAGTGGGGCTTCAGGCACCGGAACCCTGCGTATCGATAACTTTCAGGTTCAGGGAGTCGCTTGTACCTCGCCTGTAATCAATATTTCTGCATCCCCTTCCGGAACAATATGCGTGGGTAGTTCAGCCACACTCACAGCGAGCGGGGCCACTAATTACACCTGGAGTCCGGGTGGAGCCACAACGGCAAGTATTTCGGTGAGCCCTTCTTCCACCACAAATTATACAGTAACCGGTGCTAATGGGTCCTGCGTGTCTACAAAAACCACAGTAGTTACTGTGAGCACCATGCCGGTCATTTCGATCAGCAATCCAACCCCTTCCATTTGTGCGGGTAGTTCCACATCGCTCACGGCCAGCGGTGCAACAAGTTATACCTGGAGTCCGGGAGGTGCAACCACTGTGGGCGTCTCCGTGAGTCCATCTTCAACAACAATATATACAGTAACAGGTGCCAATGGGGCTTGTGTGGCAACCAAAACAACGGCTGTAAATGTAACAGCTCTGCCGTCGATCACCATCAGCAACTCCAATCCTAATATCATTGTCGGAGGTTCTTCAACACTCACGGCCAGTGGAGCTTCATCCTATACCTGGAGCCCGGGAGCTGCCAATACCACCAGTATTGTGGTAAGCCCCAGTGTTACAACAACCTATACAGTTACCGGAACCGGTTCAGGTTGTGCGAATACACAAACCACCACGGTAAATGTAAACACCGGTACCCCCGTCGTGTTGGTTAATTATGATTTCAATTCAGGAACATCCTACGCCACCTTGTCGCCCGTGTTAGCTACAAACATCACATGCAACGCCAGCTCTACAGAGGCCTGGCAGACATACACCGGTATCAGCAGCGGAGCCAATGCATTTGCTACCAACGCTACAGCAGGCAATGCCATTGCCATGGTTAACTCGTCCGGAACCAATACCCGTTATTTTCAGTTTCAGTTGGGCGGGTCGGAACTTATCAATTATATGTCATATAAACTCTATGTGCAGGCTCAGCGTTCCAATACGGGTGCCACACTCATCACGCTGGCATATAGTACCGACGGAACAACCTATACCAATTTTGCTACGACGGCTGCGCCAGGCAATGGTTCGTTTGCCGAATGTACATTCGACCTCAGTGCCATTACAGCCATCAACAATCCATCGGCATTGTACTTCCGCCTGATGGCCAGTGGGGCTTCAGCTACTGGAACTCTGCGGATCGATAACTTTCAGGTGAAAGCCAAGCCGTGTATTTTGCCGGTTGTTTCAGTGCCATTTGTCCCGCTTTATTTGTGTAGTGGGCAAACGACAACACTCACCGCCACCGGTGCTTCCTCCTACATCTGGAATCCCGGCGCTGTGGCATCAGCTTCTATTGCCGTGACACCGGTTTCATCGGTATTAACAACAACTGTATACACTGTTACCGGAACATCGGCTTTAGGGTGCAGCAATACCCAGACCGTTGGGTTTACAGTTGCTCCGAATCCGGTGCTGTCCTTAACATCCGGTATTTCGGGTGTTTGTTTAGGGAACACTGCCACCTTAACGGCAACAGGCGCTTTCTCCTACGTTTGGAACCCGGGCGCCGTCACAGGTCCGTCACTCGCCATCAGCCCGTCAGTAACAACGGTTTATACCGTTACAGGCTCCACCAAAATTTACAATTGTACGAATACGCTGACCACAAGCATCTCTGTATTTCCGTTGCCTGTCGCCAATGCGGGACCCAATCAGTATATCAGCAATCCGGGTTCTGCAGGCATCGGTGGTAGCCCGAGTGGCAGCGGTGGCACACCATTAGCCACTTCGCCTTATTATACATTTGGCTGGCAGCCGGCTACCGGATTAAACTCTACGACTATTCCAAATCCAACCTGCAGCAACATATCGACGTCTACCAATTATACACTCACTGTCACAGATGCTAATGGCTGTTCGGCTACATCCGATATGTTTGTAGTTGTGAATGCACAGCCCTATCATGCTGTGTTGAAACATGCACATGACGGTGAGGCATACCTGATTAAAAATGCAGTACTGATGTTTAAGTTTGAAGAAGAGTACACGAAACAAACTTCGGGACTTAATTACAAAATATACGATGATAATCATAACCCGGTGAGTTCATTGCCTTTTAAACCCGAGGTTCTGGGCGATAACCGTTATGAACTCAACCTGTCGGGTCTTGGTCTGGTCTCCGGCAAATATTATAGCATTGAAGTGTTCAACGAAAAAAATGAACGGTGGACGGCACGTTTTATTTATAACTGATTATGATAAAGAAGATCGCGATTGCATCAGGATTGATCCTGCTACTTGGACTAAACCTGTATTTGTTGGTTGAGTTGAAAATGAAAAAACGCGTAGTGTATGTCAATACCTACGAGCTGTATAATCAGTTCACACTTAAAAAAGAACTGGAGAAAAAGCTGGAGTCTACCCAGATTGCTAAAAAAGTAGTGATGGATAGCCTGAAAGCCCAGTTGAACTATGCAACGAGTGTGGAGAAACCAACGGAAGCTGATGTGAAGCACGCCAGGGACATTGAAGCACAGTTGTATTATAAGGAAAAACAGTTCCGGGAAGAAGATGAGCAGCAGGCACAGCAATATACCAATCAGGTATGGGAACAACTGAACCAGTATATGAAAGATTACGGCAAAGAGAAAGGGTATAGTTTTATACTGGGGGCTAATGGACAGGGTAATTTAATGTATGCCGAAGAAACAGGCGACGTAACCAAAGAAGTAGTGACTTATGTCAATGAAAAATATAAAGGGACACATTAAGATACTTGCGCTCGTTTTCGCTGGTTTGGCTTTCGTGACCTGCTCACGTCAGCATGTTACTGAATTGGGACCGCGGGAGTATGTCGATTGGTTCGGACATCAAAAAGAAGGACAAATTGTAAAGAAGATCAATAACGTGGAATTTTCGCTCACCTACTTACCTGCTGATTATATGCTGCTGCTCAATAATCCGGATGCAGCCATGAAAGGCACTCAGACCGATAGTACACTGGCAGAGTATGAACAATATGACTATTACCTCTACCAGGTAAAAATTGATGATTATACGGATGAACTTGCCAAATATAAATTGACTACCGATGCAGAATATTCGGCCAGGATTCAATACTATGCCTTCGATATGCAACATGACATTTACGAAACTATAAAAACAGGCGATTCTTTGCCCTGTATCATTTATAACTATGAACGTAATTATGGCATCTCCCCTGAGAACAGGTTTGTGATTGGATTTAAACGCGGCCAGGGCGAAGGAGAGAGAACGGTAACAATCAACAATCGATTTTTGGCAGCCGGCACCATTAAGTTTACAGTAACACCAGAGTATATAAAGCATTTACCAGTATTAAAAAATTAAATCAGTAGTTTATGTTGATTCGAATCAGAAAAAGCAGGTATTTCAGAGGATTGTGTTTTTTCCTTGCGCTGAATATTTTATCAGAGATCATTCAACCGAATGTGGCCATGGCGCTTACCAGTGGTCCTTCTCAACCGGAGGTTCAGAGTTTTGAGCCGATCAATACTTCCGATATGGTGGATATTTTCACCGGGGATTTTAAATACAATATCCCCCTGATGGATGTGGGCGGATACCCGCTTAACATTGCCTATAACTCGGGCATCGGTATGGATCAGGAAGCAAGCTGGACAGGCCTCGGCTGGAACCTCAATGTAGGCTCTATTAACCGTAACATGCGCGGAATTCCTGATGATTTTGATGGCGATGAAGTGGAGAAAGAATTTAATATGAAAGATAATATTACCTATGGCGGACATGTGAGTGCTGGTTTTGAAATTTTTGGTTGGGGCGGTAAAGGCGGCGGATCCAAAGGCAGCGGTAATTTATCGGTAGGGATTGGTGTAAGCTACAACAATTATACAGGGATCGGGATCGAGCAAAATGCCAACTTCGCCCTCTCTGCGGGAAATAGCGGTAAAGGAAGCATGAACGCCGGCCTCGGGATCAAATCCAGTGCCAGTGAAGGCCTGAGCATTTCACCATCCGTTTCGTTTTCGTACAAAATGGATGAGAAGCAAAAGAATGATGTGACCACGACCACCTCTGCCTGTGTGGGGGTGGGTGCAACATTTAACTCACGGGCCGGATTAAAAGATGTGTCCGTTAATGCCTCTGTAAATGTGTCGCGGGAAAAGACAACGCGGAATTTTTACTTTGATCCGACTTCATTTATAGGAATCGGCATGAGCGAGAAGAAAGAAGGAGGCAGCGCCTCCATGGGTACCGGATCCTCCATCAGCTTTGGCGCCTCTACCTATGCGCCGAATATCCAGTACCCTATGGTGAACAACTCGGTGGCCTTATCCTTTAAGCTGGGCTTACACGTGTTCGGAAACGATGTAACCCTGGATGCGGGCGGTTATTATTCCGTACAGCAGCTGGCCACCAAAAATAAAAGCCTTCCGGCCTTTGGATATATTCATTCCGAGGATGGCCAGGATCTGGAAGACGCCATGATGGATTTTAACCGTGAGAAAGACGGAGCCATTTCCCAGGGTATGAATACACTGCCTTTACCAAACCTTACCTACGATGTATATAGTGTTACGGGTCAGGGCATGGGTGGAACCTTCCGCCCTTTCCGCAGCGATGTGGGTTATGTTTATGACAACGAAGCTAACACAACCAGCGATAGCTACTCTCTGGGTGGAGAGGTGAGTGTGACACAAACGGCGCATGGTGGAATTAACCTGTCGATTGTGGATGTGAATACCCGTACCGGTAAATGGAACCAGGGTAATAACATGAAGAATGTATTGAAATTCCGTAAAACAGGGGCCAATGCAACATACGAACCTTCTTATTTTAAAGAAGTGGGCGAGAAGTCCGTGAACGATAATCCGGGAATTTTCAATTCTATCGGTAAATACGATCCGGCCCGTGTTAAACTCTTTACCGCTGGACCTTTTCAGCAGGCCACAAATCAACTGGAAGTGCAAAGCGCTACCAACTCATTAAATACCCAGGCTGTAGCGCAACATCAGCGGACTACGCGCGACAAACGCAACCAGGTGATCTCTTACCTCACACTCGATGAAGCCAAAGATTTTGGTTTGCAAAAAAATATTTATACCAACCTGATCAGTAGTTCTGCCAAAGGACATCATATTGCGGAGGTCACAGCCCTCCGTCCGGATGGGATGCGCTATGTGTATGGCTTGCCGGCTTATAACGATACCCAGGAAGAAGTCACCTTCAACATCAGTGGCAGTAGTCAATCGGGCGCGGACGCCCAATTCGGGCAGATCAGTTACGTGCCGGGTACCGACGATTCCAAATCCAATACGCGTGGTATCGATAATTACTACAACAAAGTCACCATGCCAGCCTATGCACACAGCTATATGCTTACGGCTGTATTGTCGCCCGACTATGTGGATGTGAGTGGCGACGGACCTTCGCCCGACGATCTCGGTAATTATACAGTATTTACCTACACCTCAGTGCCTGATTACGAGTGGCGTACACCGGTATCCATGACCAATGGTTCTGCCCGCGCTAACTACAACGAGGCTACAAAAAAAGCAGGCCCCCAGGATGACCAGGGTAACTTTGTGTATGGTAAAAAAGATCTCTATTACGTGACGAAGATCGAAACTAAAAACTATACAGCTTTGTTCGAAACAGCCGACCGTGAAGATGGTTTACAGGTCGATCACATGGGGAAAAAGATCACACCTTCTTCTTCGGCACATTCCATGCAGTACCTGAAGACGATCACCCTGTATGCAAAACCCGACCTCGATAAACAGATCAGCTCCGGCGGTGCATACAAAGCAGTGCCGATCAAAGTAGCGCATTTCGAATACGATTACTCGTTATGCTCTAAAGTGCCGAATAACAGTTATTATGGAAGCGGCAGCATTCCTTCAGGTCATGGTGGTAAACTCACCCTCAAACGGGTTTACTTTACATACGGCACCTCCAATCGTGCAGCTTTCAGTAAGTACGAGTTCAAATATGGAGCTGTCAAAACATTGACAGGAACATACCATGGGCAAAGTATTACATCTACTATCGACAATAACTTTGCTTACGATCCTAAAGCATACGACCGCTGGGGCAATTATAAACCGAATACGGTAACATCTGCTGCCGATATGCTGGCCACATCAGCCACATTGCCGACTTCCGAATTTCCTTATGTCGACAATGAAAACTCCGATTATGCACACGATCTGGCAGGTATGTATGCATCGGCCTGGTCGCTCTCCGAAGTGGATTTGCCATCTGGCGCAAAAATCACGGTCGACTATGAGTCCGATGATTATGCCTATGTACAGAATAAGCCAGCGATGAGCATGTTCAAAATTGTTGGAGCATCAGACGCTCTGTCAACGCCAAATATTTCTTCAGCTGCTTCGGTTCAAACGCTCATGGGCGCGGCTGGCGGCAATACCAACAAATGCTACCTCTTCTTTAATCTGCCATACAATGCGTATGCCTCCTCGGCGCAGGAATTTAAACAAAGCTATGTGCGCGATATGGTTTCCGCTAATAAGTATATGTATTTCCGTTTCCTGGTGAACCTCACCAAGCAGGGCAGTGGTAGTGCAACGCAGAATGTCGGCGATTATTTCGAATATGTGTCGGGCTATGCCCAGGTGGATGGCAATGATTGTGGTACTGTTACCAGTGGCGGCACAACGTATGGTTATGTGAAATTGAAAACCGTGAAGATCAATGATAATACGGCTTCTGCACAGGTAAACCCGATTTGTAAAGCAGCCTGGCAATACGGTCGCATTCATTTTCCCCAGGTGGTTTGGGATGCTACCACACAGCCTGGTGGTGGTGTGGCCGATGTGGTGAAATCATTACTCAACTCGAGCATCACCAAAAACCTGATCGCTGCCCTCAATGTGGTGGGTGGACCAAATGCACAACTCCGCGATAAAGATTACGGTAAAGAATTCATGACGCACAAATCATGGATTCGCCTCTATGAACCTAGCGGCCATAAGCTGGGAGGTGGTTGCCGTGTCAAGAAACTGGTGATCAGTGATGAGTGGAATACCATGACCGGCCAGGAAAATTCAACCTATGGTCAGCAATACGAATACACCAAAACCGAAAATGGAAAAACCATCAGTTCGGGTGTAGCGGCCTATGAGCCCATGATTGGCGGTGATGAGAACCCTTGGCGCCAGCCTAATTTCTACGGCAAAAAAGGAAATGCCCTGGTGCCAAGCGATCGTTTCTTCAACGAAGAACCTTTTGGCGAAACCTTCTTCCCGTCGCCGACTGTAGGCTATAGCGAGGTGAAAGTGAGTAACCTCAAGCGCACTGCAGCTACTGATCAGGTCAATGTCACAGCACATGCTACGGGTTATGTATTGCATAAGTTTTATACGGCCAAAGATTACCCGGTCATTGTGCGCCGGACCCAATATGCCGATAAACATTTTAAACCGCCATTCGCCAGCCTCTTCAAAATCTTAGCGCGCGATTACTATGTAGCCAGCCAGGGTTATTCGATCGAACTGAACGACATGCATGGCAAACAAAAAGGCATGGAAGTGTACGCCGAAGGTAAACCGGATCCGATCTCGAAAATAGAATACTATTATAAAACAGAAGGAAACAATGGTTACACAGAGCCGGTATCGGAAGATATATTCAGTAATACGACCCTGCGTGCCAACCGCCTCGAAAACCACTTCGTGACGATTGATAAGGCAGGCGTGATCCACAATGAAGAAATTGGTGTGGAATATGATGCCGTGGCCGACTTCCGCGAAAATAAAACCGTGACCATTGTGGGCGGCGCACAGATCAATCTCTCCGCTTTCCTGGTAGGCATCTTCCCTGGCATTGTGCCAACCATCTGGCCTGATTTCAGCCGCGAGGAAAGCCGCATGCGCACCGCAGCCTTTACCAAAGTGATCAACCGCTATGGGGTATTGAGTAAAACCATTGCCTATGATGCCGGTTCACGCATCGAAACCAATAACCTGGCCTACGATCATGAAACCGGTGAGCTATTGTTGAGTCAGACTCAAAATGAGTTTGAAGATAAACTCTATTCCTTCAACTACCCGGCGCACTGGGGGTATACTGGTATGGGGCCTGCTTATACCAATGTGGGAGTTCATTTTGGAGGCGTACTATTCACAACAGGAGGAATATCTTCACCGGCTATTGGCACTTACTTTAATGTAGGAGATGAATTGGCGATGGTAGAAACCGGATCCAATACCAAACTGAAAGGCTGGGTATGTAACACAGCTCCGGGATCTTCTATTTCAGTGATCGATGCCAATGGTTTACCAGTGGCCAATGGTACCTATAACATCAAAGTGATCCGCTCCGGTCGTCGCAACCAGCAATCGACCAATATCGGAAACCTCACCACACTCATCAACCCAATTGATATCGACAACAATGGTGTGCTGGAGCCAAGCATCAACCTCACCAATTCATTTGCACGCGTCATCAAAACAAGTGCAGTGGAGTTTGGTGATAAATGGCAGATGCAGGAGGGGAATATAGATCAGACACCCGGCAATTGCGGATGTCAAATCAGTGCCATTGGACTCAATATTTATAGCTTTATGAGCACACTGGTGACGGATCACCTGTTCCAGAATCCTTTATATATTGGTGGCAGCCCGAACTTTTCTTCTGCTACAGTGTATTCTCCGACACCGGTACCGGCCTATAGCCATGGATTCTCGGCTGCGTTGTACGTCCCCGGTTCAATGCCAAACTCAAATGGTTTGCAATGGTATTGCTCTCCAAGTTCTACAAGTCCGAATGTTGCCAACTTTGGTGTAGCCTGCGATCCGGCCTGCTTCAATAGTCCTGTGGAAAATTGTGGACATCTCATTGCAACGCTGCCGTCGGGCTTAAACTGGAATGCGATTAACATTACGAATCTGAATAGCTATAGCCTTATTACCAACACTGCAACATGTACATCATCTCTGGTGATTTGTGCGGCATACACAAATACTGTGGCCAGTTTTGTTCAGCCGACAACATGTTTTACTGTGACCTCTACAGGATCATGCTGGCCTCTGGCGGAATGTAAACCGACACCGCCGACAAACACCATCTGCGGTAAAAACCTCGGCGATATCGTGAATCCATTTGTCTATGGCTTAAGAGGTAACTGGCGAATGATCAAATCTTACGCTTACCTGGCCGACAGGCAGCGGGGCTCTGCCTCCGGCACTAACCTGCGCCAGGATGGCTACATCGTCACGAAAAATAGTAGCGGCACCGTTATTCCTTATCAACCCTACTGGAAAGCCAATAGCGGCAACGACTGGAATACGGATCCAAGCTATTGGACCTTTGCCACAGAAGCTACGCGTTATAATCAAAATGGACTGGAGGTAGAGAACCGCGATGCCTTGAACCGCTATTCATCCGCTGTATATGGTTATAATGACCTATTGCCAATCGCCGTAGCTTCCAATGCCAAATACAACCAGGTTGGCTACGACGGCTTTGAGGATTATGATTACATACACGATTGCACCAAACGTCATTTCAATTTTTACGAATACAAGACCTATCTCGACAATACACAGTCCCACACGGGGATTTATAGTATGAAGGTTTCAGCCTCAACGCTGCAATCCATCAGCTGTACACGTAAATTGATCACATCGCCATGTACCGCCGGCTATTCAGCCCTGTGTGCCTATGCACTCACCTGCAAGGATTTCATTGGCAAATTTGGTCCTGAAACCTATGATCCGGCTATTCCGATGAACACCTCTGCGAAATATATTGTGGGCTATTGGGTGAAAGAGGTTCCGGTAACCACAGGCGTTCAGGCACCATTAAACTATACGCATTCCGGCATTACCATATCTCTGAGTGGCAGCCCGGTAGCGCTGACGCTAACCTCCAAATCATCGGTCATCGACGGCTGGCAGCGTTATGAATACAGCTTCGATATTCCAGGCGGCAGCGCTGGCGATATCAAAGTAACGCTCAACAATACCAGCACCTCATACGATAGCTATTTCGACGATGTGAGGGTGCATCCTTACTCCGGTAACATCAAAACCTTTGTATATAACCCGGTATCCCTGAAATATGTGGCGGAGCTGGATGCCAACAATTTTGCGACTTTCTATGAATACGATGAAGAAGGATCATTGATCCGCGTGAAGAAAGAAACAGAAAAAGGGATCATGACCATTCAGGAAACTAAAAACCATACCAAGCGTTAATCATGTTACAGTCTGTTGCCATATATATCATCATAGGCTTCGTTTCTTTGGCCGGATTCCTGAACTCTGTTTTAATTGGAACCCGTCACGTCGACCGCATTGAAGCTTGTCATGTCAACCGCACTTGTCATTTTGACCGTAGTGGAGAAATCTCTGCTGATGCGGTTAGCCAGGGATATTCATCCCTGACTGCACAACATTCTCTCACACTGACCCCGAAAAATCAAGCAGATCCGACATCGTCGGCCATTGCTGACTTCAAAAAAATGAATGCAGTCTATGCGAAAAATTTCTCCGTCACCATGTCGTATTTCTACTATCCCGATCATACAAGTGCCAAATTCATGGAGAGTTCGGGAGGCAGCTATCTGAAAATAGGAGAGAACAGCTACAGCAACCTGCATAATGTAGAAACCATGCGGAATGCCCGCTACACCATTGTGGCCGATAATAATGAAAACAGCCTCGTGGTTCTGGATCCCTACAATGCCAAGCAGCAGGCGGTGACTTTTGGGATTGATACCCTGCTTCACCTCTGCGACAAAATTGAGATGCAACAGGATAAATCCGGGAGAACATACACCCTGCATTTGGGGAGCAACCTCAGTGCGGAATTCAGCACCATTAAAGTGGTGATCAACCCCGTGAACTATGCACTCACGAAACTGGTGTTGTATTATAAAAGCCCGGTGGTGAGCGGCATGGATTCAGACGAAGAACTCAATGAACAGAAACCCCCACGCGTGGAAGTGATCTATAAAAACTTTAATCCGGCACCAGTCGACAATCCGGAACTCTTCCGGGAAGACAGATTTATTAAAGTACTCCAGTCTAAGAAATACAAAGGAACAGGGAAATATTCGAACTATACAGTGTATAATCAAAAGCTTAAATAATTATGCGTAACAGGATAAACAGCTTCGGCAAATTGGTGACCATGTTGGTACTGCTTCTCTCACAGGCAGCAGCCTTTGCTTCACACGAATTATCCAATTCGAGGGTCAGTGGTACAAACCTCACGGCTTCTACCATACTGAATGTGCAGGACAATAAGATCTGCTATGTGTCGGGGAGTACCTGCTCGCCTGCACTCAGTTTTGTGGATGCCTCGGTGGCCAGTCGCGTCACATTAGGCGTTGATCATTATGCAACGGCTTATAACAATGCTTACGATCTCACCTTCAAAGTCAAGATCATTTATAAATCCCTGGCCAATCCTTATGTGTTTGCACCCCTCACCACACAGTCGGTGATCACCGATCTGCATGTAGCATATAAACCGCAACAGGGGACCGGCAATTACAACGATAAATCGGTATATACCTTTAATGGAGGCTATGATATCATTGTACAGGTTTTATCGGTAACAGATAACCTCACCAATGCACCGGCGACAGCCATTCCGTCTAACCTGTTCCTCGAAGCGGAGATCGATGCCGACCGGGTGTATAGTTCAGATCTGATTCATGTGCCTTATGTGTCTTCCGGTGTTTCCAATCCGATCCAAGTAGTGTATGTTTCTTCCAGCGATGAAATTGAACTGAACTGGCAGCATATCGATGGCGCTGAAGAGTATGACCTGGAGTGGACCTGGGTGAGCCAGGATGTAAATACAGCCGGTGGCTTTTCGTATGAGATCAACTTCAGAAATAACTCTACCCGCGTTCGCACAGCCAACCAGTATTACCGGGTGAGCAATATTTTTGAAAAAGGATGGGTGTTCTTCCGGGTACGCGGTGTGGGCCGTATTCAGTCGGGTGGAGCCGGCACACCGGTTGATTTGTATGCCTTTACACCATGGACCTGGCCGGACATGACAAGCTTGAATACCTCCATTTTCACGCCCGGATTGCCGGGCACCACAGGCATCAACACCCCTTATTTCTATGCGGTTTCTACGGATCACGAAACCCTCAAAAACTGGCAGTACAAAGCCACCTATGCCGAAGAAGGTAAGAAAAAAGAAGTGATCAGTTATTTCGATGGCTCACTCCGCAACCGCCAGTCGGTGACTAAAACCAACTCCGAGAATCTCGCCATTGTGGCCGAAACCTATTATGACTTCCAGGGACGCCCTGCCGTGCAGGCTTTGCCGGTTCCGGAACCCATGGCAAATTCAACCATTAAATTTTACCAGTACAGCAATGGCTCCGCTTCGGCATTCAACTTCGATGCCAATACCTCGGCGCCGTTTACCAAAAAATTATTTGATGGCGATGCCACAGGTACTGGTGGTACCTGCAATAGCCCGGTAGTACCCATGAACAATAACTATGGTACCTCCAAATATTATTCACCAAACAGCATTTACCTCACAGCCTACACCGGTAGCAGCGTGTATCAAACGATGCAGCAGGGTTATGTGCCCGATGCCAGTTTGCTGCCATACACGCAAACCGAATACGTCAACGATAACACAGGTCGCATTGCCCGCCAGGGTGGAGTCGGCGAAAATTATCAATTGGGCTCCGGGCACGAAACCAAATATTTTTATGGCAGCCCGGCCTCGCAGGATGAGCTGAACCGCCTCTTCGGTTCGGAAGTGGGCTATCGCAAACACTACAAGAAAAACATGGTGGTGGATGCCAACGGCCAGGTGAGCATTACCTATATGGATATGTCGGGCAAAACCATTGCAACAGCACTTGCCGGGCAGAATCCACAGAACGTTACCGCACTGAAAGACGCCAGCGGAACGGCCTTGTATGCAGCCAATGCCACAACGGTCACAGCCGACCTGCTCAATAAACTGAATCCGAATGATCCGGATACGCCCTATGACGACAACGACGTGAGCGCTGCGGGTGATGCCCTCATCTTCAAAAATGAAATCCTGGTGCCGGAGAGCGGCAATTACGAATTTCATTATGATGTCACAGGAACAGGATTTACCTATGCCTGCAACAGCCAGAACTTCTGCTATGATTGCGTGTATGACCTCGAGATCAATATTGTGGACAAATGCTCGCAGAATCCGACCGGCTTTACCAAAATCCGCAAAGTAGTAGGCAATATTCAGCCTTCGCAGCTCAACGCCACACACGATGGCATTGTATCGCTCAATACCGATTGCGAAGGCGATGTGCTTTTCACATTGACACCCGATCCTTTAACCGTTCACCTCGATCAGGGGAATTACACGGTATACAAAACACTCACCATCAATCGCGATGCACTGGCTTACTACCTGCAGCAATACATTGATAATAACACCTGCATTAAAACCGAGCAGGATTTCATCAACGATGCTCAATCGAAAGTGGATACATCGGGTTGCCATCTTACCTGCGAAGAGTGTGTAACGGCACTGGGCGATCCGGCCAATTACCGCCCCGGAGAATATGATACACTGGTGCGTATTTGCCGCGAGCCTTGCCAGTACATCAGCACCTGCGAAACCTCTTACCTGGCCATGCTGTCGGATGTAAGTCCGGGTGGACAGTATGCCGAATGGGATGCTGGTAATGGCGTGTGCGATCCGTCGCAATACATCCTCTCTGTGCTCAACGGTGGTAATGCATTAAAGGTAAATGGCAACATCAGCGGCATTGGAAGCGCTGCCAATTGGAGAAATCCGACAACACCGTATGTCAACGATGACGGATCACTGGCCATGATCGACGTGGTGATGACGCCTTCAGGATTATTGCCACCGGTAGCTACCGGTGTGACCATCCCAAGCGGACTTACCGTGGGAGGAAGTTTTCAGGTAGCTCCGCAACAACTGGCCGATGTGTATGATTTTGTGCAGAAGTGGAACCCGGGCTGGGCCACATCCCTTGTGAAATACCATCCGGAGTATTGTTACTACGAGTGGTGTATCAAAAACAGCGATCCGACATTTGTAGATCCCGCTGCTTCCGGCGCATTCACGCCTTATACCATTACCTACGACTCGCATACATCAACCATCAGATGCAGCGAAGATTTCGACTCCCTGCTCATGATCATCGAAGACCCGGCTTTGCTTTCCTCCGCAGACCTGAACAAAATCCTGACACCGATGACCTACGATCCTTACTTCAATGGTGGCCGCGGTTCATTCCAGAAAACAAACTTATATACTACCAACCAGGGTACAGGTATTTCTTTCTATGAGGCGGCTGTAAACCGTTTCTACAATTACCAGAAACGCCATGCGTCTGATCCGGGCTCGGGCCTCACCATTTACCAGTTTGCCTATTCAATCGCCAATAATTTTGCGCAACTCTACGGCAGCAACCCTACCTCGTTCCCTTTCCCAACGGTAGCAAATCCGCAGGATCTGATCATGGCTACAACCGCCACACAAAAACAGACCTTCGAGAAATATAAATTCCTTTACCTGTCGATGAAGCAGGAATTGCAGAGCGAAGCCTCTCAGCATTTTGCGCTCTTCGATTGTAAAAATTGTAACACCTGTGTGGGTAATAGCAATTTTAATCCTTTCAGCATCCCTATGGCTCTGTATCCGCTATGGTTTGGCTTCGGCTTTGGGGGTGGCTTTAGCCCGGTGAACTGGTATTATGTACCAACGCAGTCCTGCGGTTTCTGGGGCACGGATGCCGCCTGGTATAGTGGCAAAGTAAAGCGCTTCCCGTCTACCGACGATGCCATGGGCCTCGACCTGAGCAGCAGCAATGCCAATGTATATGCACAAACCGGCAAATGCCCGAATGCCGTCGATCTCGAAGTGTTATTGAATACACTGGCAGTTGGCAATCAAATTGAAACCAATGTCAACCTCTCCACCATCCCTCAGTTCTCGCAATTGATCTATACGGCCGTAGGAGGAAATGTGAATACAGCCTATCAGTATTTTACCTGGACACCCGTAGTTACCAACGGTGGACTAACACTCACCGGTAGTTTCGCAGGGTCTTCTTCTACAGGTTGTTCGGCAGTACTCAACTGGCCTTCGACAGGAGCCCTGAGTCCCTTACCAACATGGAACAATACCATCGGCACGGGTTCGGCCTGGACCATCACACAGGTGCATCACCTTGCCTACACAGGCACCAGCGCCGGCCAGGATAACTTTACCATTCAGGTTGACCTGGTCAACACCACATCTTCGGCTGTTACCACAGTAACGCTTACCGGCTCAACCTGTATTCCGCTCAACGGCTGTTCCTTTGAGGAACCCTGCCGTCCGAATTCGAGCGCCTTTGCCATTAAGAATCTCATGAGCGCCCTGGCCGCCAATAACGCCCTGTGTTCTACAACAGGCATAGACCTCATGCAATCGCCTTACCAGTCTTATTTCCTCAACTCGGTAGGTGTGTTTCTTCCGGCCGGACAATGGATGTGGAAAAAAGATCCGGCCAGTAATAATTTCTACATTTATGATAATACCTCGCCAAGCCCTTCTCCTACCACCATCCAGGTGTCGCCGGGCAGTGCGGCGCTTTGTGGCACGGGTGTTTATGCCATCAATAGTGTCGATGGAAATTCAAACATAGCGACCAATAGCCTCATTCTCACGGCCGCTCAGTTATCGGGCTCCACCATCTCCACCTTTACAGTCGATATCTATGTAGGTATCAAAACCACGGCAGGTCAAACCTATTGGGATCCGCTCACCCTCACCAATTGTGAGTTCAACGCCGATTGCGCCACACCGGAGCATCAGGTAAAGGCTGATCTCGAAAAACTCCTCACTACTACTTCATTCCAGGGTGTGTGGAACAATACAGCGGTGAAAGACTTTACGTCGGCGGGTAAATTCACCGTGCCTTTGCGCGCATCACTGAACAACTCACTGGGCATGTTCAACACAAGCAGCAATGGCTCTAATCCACCAACCACTACCGTAAACCAGGTAAACTACCTCTATGCCATGGATGCCTCTGCGAGTACGAGTACCTTACTGGTGGGTAATTTCTGTACCAGTGCCACCACGTCTATGCCGGCGAGTACAGGCACCTGCTGCAGCATCAGTCTCCAGGTCATGGATACAGACCCAAATCATACCATTGCCAACATCACATCTGTGAGTACCATGACGGTACTCTCCACACCACTCACCAATGGCGAGAGTCACGACTTCCTGATCACAGCCACCTACGCCAATAGCACTACCGGCATCATTCAGGGACATACCTCCTGTTTTGCGCTCCGCGATTGCGTGCCATGCAGCCCGACACCGGTGACGAGTGGTACCACCACTACCAATGGTTATGTGCTCGAGGATTTTGAAAACTCACCGGCCTATGATAACCAGTTTACCATTAACCCGCATTGCCCACGCAGCAGTTACTATGTGCCAAATGCGACAACCCTCGCAAATGAGCAGTACACACAAACTACGGCACTGAGCTCCGGAACACTTACCATTCCGGCCTATGCGGGCCAGTCTTATTTCTTACGCACCTGTGATTTGTATAACAAGGTGATCATGTATCAAAAAGACGTGGACATTCATAAAGACCAGGTGCCATCCTGCTTTGATGTGACGTTTCAATATTTATTAGCGGCTCCGCCTTCCTGCTTTTTCGATCTCTACCTCAATAATACATTGGTGTCAAGCAAACCGGTGACGGCCAACTCACCCAACTGGAACCTGCTCGACTTTGCGATATCGGTCAACACAGCCATGTACCTCAATAGCGCCGGCAATCTGCCAATCCGCATTGAGCTGCGCGCCAACAATACCAGCAATACCAATGTGTTTGGAGCAGGCATGGACAACATTACCCTTACCAATACCTGTGATGTGACCAGCTTCCTGCCTTGTGTCGACGATTTCGATCCGGATACCATGCCGACCATTCCGTATGAAAACCCTTGCGTACAGTTTGCCCTCGAAGCAGCAGCGGCCAACGGAAGCCAGGCTTATGATAATTATATCGATAGCCTCAAAACCGATTTCACGCAGAAGTACATTGCCAAATGCCTCAGCGGAGCCATCGAACACTTCACCATGAAATATCCGCTGGGCGAATACCATTACACGCTTTATTATTACGACCAGGCTGGAAACCTCATTAAAACCGTGCCGCCGCAAGGGGTAGTGCTGGAGACCAACCCGGCGAACCTGGCCCTCATCAATGCGCAGCGCCTGAGTAACAGTAACCTGGTGAACAACATCAATAACACAGCACCGGTGCCGTCTTACAACCTGGCGCATACGCTCACCACCGACTATGCCTACAACTCGCTCAACCAGCTCAAGAACCAGAATACGCCCGATGGCGGTACATCCAACTTCTGGTATGATGCCCTGGGCCGTTTAGTGGCTTCGCAAAATGCCAAGCAATATGCAGCCTCTACCACCACGGCCAAATTATATTCCTACACGCATTACGATGCCTTAGGCCGCATCAGCCAGGTGGGAGAAATGAATATCAATAACGACCTGTTGGCGGCAAGCCCGACACTGTTGACCTCTTACCTCAATAATCCGTATTATCCGGGCAACCTCACCGTCAATGACCTGCACGAGGTTACCACGACCTATTATGGTGACGATGCGGGCTATGCACCATTTATTCCGCTCAGCACCTTTGCGGCGGGAACCCAGCAATACATCCGTAGCCGCGTGGCCGCCAGCACCATCGAGGATCTGGACGATAACAACCCGGCCACTTATAACCATGCCACCTATTACAACTACGATGTGCATGGCAACGTCAATGAGCTCATCCAGGACAATCCTTCCCTGGCGGGCTTTACCGGGCAGCAATACAAAAAAGTACAATACACCTACGACCTCGTGAGCGGTAAGGTAAACACCGTGAGCTACCAGGCGGGGCAACCGGATCAGTCCTACCACCGCTACGAGTACGATGCGGATAATCGCATCACGCAGGTGTATACCAGTCATGATAACGTGATCTGGGACCGCGATGCCAAGTACTTCTATTACCTGCATGGTCCGTTGGCCCGTGTGGAAACCGGCGACAACAAAGTTCAGGGAACGGATTATGCCTATACCCTGCAAGGTTGGATCAAAGGTGTGAACAGCACGGTGCTGAGTGCCACCAACGACATTGGCAAAGATGCCATGACCTCCGCTCCTTCGGGCACAGGTTACAGCACCCTGCACAAATACGTGGCTTCGGATGCAGCCGGCTACAGCCTGCGCTATTACGACGGACACATCAATGGCCTCAGCATCACGGAGCGCGATTACAAAGCCACCAACACGGCTTTCAATACCCCGGCGGCGGCCTTTATGGGCGATGCCTCGGTATTTGCCAACAGTGTGGCTTCACCGGCCTTGTACAATGGCAACATCAGCCAGATGAGCACCAGCTTCCTCAACATCGATGTCACGGCGCTTGATCCTGTGACGAATGTTGCTATTCCGCTCAATGCACCACGGCCGCAACTCAATGAGTACGGTTACGATCAGCTCAACAGGCTCATCACGGCACGTTCGGATAAAGATTTTAATAAAACGACCAATGCCTGGAACAACAGTACCGATGATCGTTATAAGGAGATGTTTAGCTACGATGCCAATGGTAACATCATGAACGTGACCCGCAATGGCGATCAAACAGCGAATCTCCTTATGGATGATTTCACATATCTCTATAAACCCGGTACCAACCAGCTCGACCATGTACACGATGCACAAACCAATGCGGGCTTATACACCGGCGATGTGGACGACCAGGCCGCGAATAACTATGGTTACGATGCCATCGGGAATTTAATTCGCGACGATGCGGAGGGTATTGCCACGATAGAGTGGACGGTATATGGAAAAATAAAACGCATTACCTACACGGCCGCAGCGGCAAAACCGACCATTGAGTTTGCTTACGATGCCATGGGGAACCGCATCAGCAAGCACGTATTCAGGGGCAGGCTCAATACCACTACCTATTACATGCGCGATGCGCAGGGCAATGTGATGGCGGTGTATAGTCTGGAGCCGAATCCAATCGATATTCCAACATTGTATTTAAATGAACAGCATGTATATGGCAGCAGCCGTGTGGGCATGCATCGCTTGCACACCGACCTCATAGCAAACCCTACGGTTGACCCACACAATGCGAGCCGCAACCTGGGCGAAAAAGACTATGAACTCTCCAACCACCTGGGCAATGTGCTTGCGGTAATTACCGATAAAAAATGGCCTCAGAGTGCCAATAGTTTAACAATAGATTCGTATCTTCCGGATATTACGAGCACTATCGATTATTATGCTTTCCATAGTGAAATGCCTGGTCGTAAATTTAACAGTGATGTTTATCGTTACGGAGGAAGCAATGGACAGGAAAAAGATAACGAGATATTCCAAGGCGCTTATACAGCGGAGTATTGGGAGTATGACTCGAGACTTGGTAGGAGATGGAATCTTGATCCAATTCCTCAGGTTAATCAGAGCGATTATACATGTTTTAATGATAATCCAGTTTATTTCATGGATATTCATGGTGATTCTCCAGGAAATGGTGATGAAAAACCAAAAGAAGAAAATAAAAATGGGGGATCTACAGGTGATAAAAAGAATTTTGTGAATTTAACTGGATCTAAAAACTTGATGATTATTATTAAGGAACAAGATGGAAAGCTAGATGAAGCTAAATTGAAAAAGGAGGCAGGCAAGTTTGATTACATTGTTGTTAATAACCTGCAAGAGGGAGAAGGAATATTGAAAAAATACTACGGTGATAAAACATCTATTATTGAGAATGTTCTAATTCGCTCGCATGGAAATGCAGGAGGCGGACTCTATCTTACTCCTTATGAGAAATATGATGAGCTTAGCGATCCAGCTTCGCCAAACGTCAAATCTTTAAAGTATATTGGGACATTGCTTACTGGTACGGCGAATATTATGTTGTCAGGATGTAATATTGCTATGAGTGGTGATTTGAATAGTAGAGTGGGTGAGATTTTCTTAAATGGTACTAAACGAAATCTTTTTGCAAATTATGCTTGTACAATGTCATTTAATCACCCGTTCGATACAGATAATAGCGGAACAATATCTAATGGTGAAGCATACTCTCCAAATCTTAATAGATTCCTTGTGAAACCAACAAGTAGTGGGCAGTACTATGGCGGTTTTAAGCATTACTTTTATGGAGAAAAATGTAAAGCGATTATAACGTTACCAAATTTTTATAATATAAAGATCAATACAGAAAAAGGGACTTTTGATAAGCAAATACTGAATATTCCTTTCAAGAAACCTCTTTAATAAAATGTCATGAGATATTGTTTTTTCATAATTCTAATCATAGAAACATTTTTGTTTTCTTTTTGCGAACCTCCAGATGAAGCTGATCCTGAGTCGAAATTCGCTGACTTAACGAGCCCTAGAAAGCTAAATTTAGGAGACAGCATTTTGTCTTTGGATTTTATTATCGATAGCTTATTGAATGCTGAGTATTCCTATGAAGACATCGAACTAGGATTAAAGGATACCTTCTATTTGAATAAAGTGACTGATCCTATATTGAAGAGAGGAAACGGAAGAAAGCGGGATTCATATTTTGAATTTTATCGTGATGGTAAATCAAACAATCTTATGATGTCATTGCGAATTAATAATAAGTCTCGGATACGATTGCGATGCACAGCTTGTAGTGAACAAATTGCTGTTTTCTATTATAGTGGATCTTACATACTGATAGATAAACTACATAAATTAAAAATTGCATTTATGAAGTGCGATTCTGGTAAATATTCAAGAGGTAGTTTATCAGCTATTTATTTACTAAATGATAGCCTTCGCCCAATTGCAGGGTTTAAAATGGAGAAACGTAGTGAGGATGAGGTAATGGTATTGGAAAAATATAATTATTTTGATTTAAGAGAGAACAACTTGTATGGAAAAGCTCTTGTTTCAGAATATTTTTCAAAGAAGGGCTTTGTAAATTTGACGTACAATGATCTTATAAAGTTTGCAATGGATTTTTCACGTAGAGAATTTATGGAGTCGTATTCAATCTGCCTTCAGAATGGCGCTATTTTTAGTAAGGATTTTTTATGGGAGGATCCTATCGGGTGTGTTATGTTTGAGAAGTGTAATTAGTAGTAGTGGGGTAGTGTACCAACGATTACTATGCTTTTGGTGCGCCAATGATGGGTAGGACTTATCAGGGCAATGGGTATAGGTACGGGTTTAATGGCAAGGAGAATGATAATGAAGTTGTCGGTACTGGTGAAGGAACACAGGACTATGGTATGAGAATTTATAATCCGAGTTTAGGTAAGTTTTTGAGTGTTGATCCTTTAACAAAATCATACCCGATGCTTACACCATATCAATTTGCATCAAATACACCTATTATGGCTGTTGATCTCGATGGAGGAGAGGCGAGGGTTATTATTTACGGTTATATGGAGGTAAATGGCAAATTAAGTTATGGGGTAAAATTTGACGGTCAGGTAGATGTTGAAACATTTAATGTTGTTCATCATGCAATGGGAATTCCAATATATGAACCACTTAAAGATAATGGGACAATTGTTTTTATGGAAACTACAGAACATAAGGAGGTTGTTAATTCTAAGTACGGTATCCAAAAGATGAGCGCTGGCCCAGTATACAAATGGTACTATATGGGGAAAAAGGCTGATGGGAAGACAGATGCTAGAAAGGGAGAATTCCCAATTGAAACAATGTCTTTGAACTTCTCTGGTTTAGCAGAGGCTGCAATTCTACGGTTATTGCAAATACATTATAGTAACGTTAATCTTGCAACGAAAAACAGAAATATAAGAATAAATAACATTTTAAATTCTGCCAATAATGCAACCAAGGGATTAGCATATGAAAATATTGGTCAATATTCTGCAGATGAATTGCTTGAGGCTGGGAAGAAATTTGTAGGTGAGAATTATACCACAGTATATCGCCAAGATGGGTCTATAGAAGAGCTTGTAAGTGAAAACAAATTAAAGCGTTTTAGGCCTGGGGCATTTAAAAAGAATGTAGGAAAAGTTCAGGCAAATTTTGAGACAAGGCCGGACGATAAAACAAAATGGGGAAATTCGAACAAAGGTACAACTAATGCACATGCGGATGTAATACAATGAAGCCATATATAAAAGAAATATATATTCAAGATATCGGTTTTTTTGATTCTGTGGAATTTAAAGAAAATGATTTCCTTTTCGAAAGATTAGAAATTAGAATAGCATATGAAGCTACTGAAGGTATTGATATTTTCTTTATCGACCTATGTAATAAAAAAGGATTGATAAGGGAAATTGACAATCTCTTTGAATCTAAATATGAAGTCGAAAATAGCGTAAAGTCATGCTTTGCTCCTAAATTCTTTATTGTTAAAGAAGTATGTAAAAAGGCTATTTTTGAAGAATTGTCTTTGTACGTTAGTAGTTGTGTGGGTGAATCGTATAATGTAGTTTTTCGAAACCTAAAAGAGAAACTTGAGTATTATCCATAGGGGTAATGTATGGTAATGGGGTAATGTACCAAACGGTAATGTATCAGTAAATCCACCAGCAACCGGAGTTTGCCTTTTATCTTAATGAAACAGAGGTTTTTTTTAGTTATAGCTTTGGGCAGGATATATGTGTGTTTCATAGAATCACTTTTGTAAAAGTTGAACCTTTGAAAGTCCCTATTTTAGGGGCTTTTTTATTTAGAAAAGGCGGGAGTTACATTTAGTATTTTTCTTGTTTTGCTGTAAAAAACATCAGAGTGATAATAGTATCACGATAGATTCGTACCTTCCGGATATGATTTCCGCCAACGACTATTATGCGTTTGGTGCACCAATGATGGGCAGGACTTATCAGGGGAATGTGTATAGATATGGGTTTAATGGCAAGGAGAAAGATGATGAGATTAAAGGGGTAGGTAGCAGCATTGCTTATGAGCTGAGAATTTACGACCCGCGACTAGGACGGTTTTTATCTGTCGATCCACTGAGGAAAGAATATCCATGGCAAACCCCGTATGCATATTTTTCGAACTCTCCGGTAGGAACAGTTGATTTCTTAGGAGGAGGGGGTAAAGATAAGGGGAAACAAAATGAGACTAAACTTGGAGGTGATGGATATTCGGTTATAAATGCAACAGAGGGTACAAAGCATGGAAATATGTTGGTTTTGCCTTCAAGTTATGCTTCTGATAAAACACTGATGACTGATTATAATGCGGCTATTGAAGCGAAAGTACCGATAATGCTAGTAGATGATATTAAGGGTTTTGAGAAAGGGTTGGAGTTTTTGGCTTTGAAGGACATTAAAGTAAATGCCTTCACATTGTCAAATCATTCGAGTGCCGGCCATTTTAAGATTGGTAAAACAGTAATGTATCATAATTCGGACTTCACTAGTCTTGGAAAAGGTTTAAAAGGGAAATTGGTTTTTATTGCCCAATGTGAGGTTACACGAGGAAGTAATCCTTGGGGTATAAAAGCTATTTCTAAAATGGCTTCTGAAACGGGCGCAGCAGTCGTTAGCTCTAATCACAGAGTAAACGCTGGATATAGATTTGATGGAAGTGATGAGTTAAATGGAGGGAAAGGGCATGTGGGAGTTGGGCGAACGGATGATTTTCCTTACTTCGAGATAAGAACTGAGGGATCAGAAGGGACAGATTATAATGATTATATACTGGCGCAGCCAGGTCAACCTGCGATTAAAATATATGATTTTAAAATAAATGAGCGAGGTGTCTTTTACTGGAATAAAACGGATGATGGGATGAATGTTAAAAGATCTCCAGACATGCAAGGTAACTAGTTTAAATAAAATGAAAAAGCAAATATTATTTATATTGATTGGGTTATGGTCACTTTCATGCAGGGACAAATTAACTAACTATATCGCATACGCTAAATTTGATGAATATAGGATGTCTCCTGAAAATCAAATAGACAGATCTGATCCGAAATCGAACTATATCCTTGTTAAGAAGGGAAATGGGTTATTTGACATCATTATGCCTTCAGGAAAACACATCAATTTCAAAAAGAAATCTAACTTTTGGTATTACTATGAAAGAAGTGGCGAAGATTTAGGAACTGGCGGCTTTACAACTAGAGAAGAATTTGTTTTTAAAGACACTATATACGCATTAGAAACTAATTTTAGTCAAAAAAAAGAGATAGAATGGCAAGGACTGACGATGAAGACAAGAGGCGAAAATTTTTATTTTTCTTTGAAAGAGTATATAGACGATTTAACTCCTGAAGGTAAATTCAAGGGGGTTGTCTCTATAGTCAAAGCCCCTGGAGATTTTGATATTATCTTAAAGGAACGACATTCTGATACATTGTTATCATATTGGACTAATAATGAGAAATTCAATCTTCGTAAAAAGTGTATCTATAGTGTTGTAATTTTAGATAACCTTGATGAGTTCGGGCAAAATGACTACCCTGCTAAGGATATTACGCCATTATATTTAGAAAAACATCCAGCCTTGGGTAATTGCGATTCGGTAGTGTATCACTAAATCCACCCATTTTATTCGCCATATTTATATGCAGGTAACTCCCCAATAAGTAGTATGGATATAAATGGAGATAGCATATATTATGTTAACTCTAGAGGTCAAATTACAAATATTGGCACTTTCCAATGGGGGCCAGCTTCAAATGAAGGGTGGAAAGAAGGCGAAAAATTCGGATATAGCACTTTGCTTTCAATTCCAGATGGCGAGGCTTTAATAAAAAAATATGCAAATAGTAAGGTTCATGATATTTATCTTATGGAATCGGACTTTCCGACGACAGGCCCTGCAAGCTTAGTAATGAAGGAGGAGCTTCTCACGCCGCAGTATTTAATGGAGTTACATTTGATTCTAAAGAAGGTAGTGGGCCTTTACGGACAGATCGCTCAATTACAGGAATGTATGTAGATTGGAAAGGGAAAACAATTGTTGATAAAAATGGTAAAACAATTGCAGGAGCTCGGTTCTTTAGGGCTAAAAGTTCATGCGGGCAAGATAAAGTTGCTCCAGTTGAATTGTTAAAGAAAGTAGGAAAGAATGGAAGGCTTGGCGAGAATGTAACAAAGAAAGCCGTTAAAAAAGCAGTAAGCGATGAAAAACCTCAATAAGTATAGTCTATTGGTTTTATTGGGAACAGTATCATCATTTTCTCATGCCCAAGTATTAGTCAATAGGAATGGAGATACGACATTATATAAGCAAATGGATCCGATCCAAAAAACATTCTATGACCTTTCTTTTGGCAATAAGCCTGATTTGACTGCATTAGATACATCTGAGGTAATATTTGAAATTATTCAACACAAGAAAGATATTGTTTCATATAAATTGCCAGTATATATGAAAAATCACCTTAAGCATTTTGATCCTCTGGATAACAACCTTTCATCGCTAAATGGGATGAAGCAATATGATTATTCTCATTGTGAAAAGCTAATTGAGCGTACTAGACCATTTGTTAGAATGTTTTATACATGCTATTTAGCATTCCCCAATGAGCTCAAAGATTCTATTGAAGGGGTTTATATTAAAATAGAGGTAGAAAAAGGAAAGTTCCGATATTTTACGGACGACTTCTCTAACAATGATGAAAAGATTGATTCTAGATATATACATAATTCAGAAGTGTCAGCAAAGTATAGGAAGAAAATGTTGAAATTGTATGCTTCATGGTCAAGAAAAGTTCGAAAATTAGGATTGACGGAGATTAGAAAAAGGAATATTAAACCTTTTGATCATAGCGTTTTCAAATGGGGGTTCGATATAATTCCAGAGGACCCATTTGATGATATGAAATAGGTAGTGTATTAAATCCAATAACACGTATAATTATAATATTTTTAAGGTGAAAGGAGTTATACCTATTGAACCAACTCCAACTAAAAAATAAAACTATGAAGAAGGTATTTGTGATATTATTTTTGTTTTCAACTCGTTTATTTTCTCAAGATACAATATATATGAAAGGGCAAGTGGTTTTTATGGATTCGATTAACTTGCAAAGCCCACGCCATGCTCGTTCTGAAAATTGTTACTCAATATTAATCCGCAATCTAGATACAACTTTATGCATGCAGTATTTAGTTGCAAGAATTAAAGATTTCAGAAAGGTTAAACAATTTGAGTCCTATGACTTTTTAATCGTGCGCAAAAAAGACACAGAATTTTCGGAACTTGAACGTAAAATTAAAGCAATCAAACCAGTTACAAATAGTAAAATTTTAATTGACCCACCAGGTTTTATTTATCATGCGGATAAAATGGTGATAATAGATCACTAATGTACGTAAAGATCACTTTATCTCCTGTTGCAGCATCTATGTTAGTTGGCTATCAAGTTTATGAAATCCTGCCGAAAGTATTAAGCACGACGGATTATTATACCTTTGGTGCGCCTATGCCGGGAAGGGTAATGTATCAGTAATCACTTTTGTGAAAATTGGGTAGTGTATCACTAAATCCACCAGCAACCGGAGTTTGCCTTTTATCTTATTGAAACAGAGGTTTTTTTAGTTATAGCTTTGGGCAGGATATATGTGTTTCATAGAATCACTTTTTGTATAATTTACTTTTTTGTATCTTCTGGATATGATTGCTTCATTGTTGCATGCGTGAAAAAGGGTATTGAAATGAAAGAAGTTATTATCGGAATAATATTGTTTGGATTTTCGTCCTGTTTTTCGCAAGGCCGAAGTATAAGAATGATATGTCAGGATTATGTCGATCAAGATGGATATATTTTATTTAAGCCGAATAGTATAGTATTCGGTCGCAGCTTGGATGAAAAAAAATAGACGTTGTGCAGTATAAAATGTCTGGTGATTCAACATTTTTGATTAATTCGCTTCAAGTGAAAACCGCAGATTTTATAAAATACTATTATAGCGCCAAAGAAAACATAGCCATATTTAAAGATTTTGGAGAGTTAGATTTTAAATATGATAGCCTCAGGAGCAGCAAAAGATTCACTGAATTGGGGAGAGAGAGACTTGTTTTATTAAATAAGTCAGAATATGTTGTTTTAGAGAAAGATAAACTAGGCAATCCATTTTTGTTTATATTAAAAGATACCACTGTTTTGGGAGTCAAAGAACTTGATAGAAGTATTGCTTTTGGAACGAATGAGATGATACTGTTAGATGTTGATAATGATGGATCTAATGAAATTATTGTTTTCTCATACAATTTTATCGAGTCTAGGCCTTCTGTTGTCTGTTCTGTATTTAAATGGTGATTCGGTAGTGCATCACTAAATCCACCAGCAACCGGAGTTTGCCTTTTATCTTAATGAAACAGAGGTTTTTTTTAGTTATAGCTTTGGGCAGGATATATGTGTTTCATAGAGTCACTTCTACCCAAAAGTGCATTAAGAACAAGCAGGTTAAGAGATTGGATTTTCGCTATAATCTGGAATTAGTTCTCCCACCAACGGTATTCCGACAGAATATCGGCTTCTTTAGCAGGCTTTGCATATTTCGAAGTTTGATTCATCCAGGTTTTTGTCCAGGATTTATTTTGTTTGAATAAAAGTTCTGCAAATACAGGATCGTTTGCAGCAATATTGTTGCGATGGCTGTTGAGTCGTAACTCGGCGTTCAGATTCAGGCGTTTTCTGGCTTTCAGGCTTGGTCTCATGTCTACAGGATTTAGAATGCAAAATTAGGTGGGTACTATTAAGCCAGGGCTCTACTGTGATTATGAAATCATTAAGCCGGAAGCCCGAATAAATAACTGAACCCGTTTAGGGGAAGGGTAAAACAAAAAAGAAACCGGCCAAGCCATCAGCCGGTTTCAGTGTGGTGTAGTTTGTTGTTTTACCGGACGTATCGTCGTGCTTTACCTAAAACAAATTGATCGATACGGAAATGGTATGAATGAATTTTTGTCTGTTGTTGATTTTATTTTCAGCGGTTGTTTCCAGGCCATATTTTATTTCAGGCGCCATATTCATGTTATGAAAACCATAGTTAATACCATAACCGGCTACAAAGCCCACAGTGGCTTCATTCTGAAAGCCCTTGTGTATAAAACCCCGGTCAAATTTGCGGAAGCTGAGTTTCGGCCCGAAAATAAGATAGGGCTGTTTGCCTGTGAGGTAATAACTCATGCACTTGGCGGCTTTGATAATACCATGCGTATTGTTTGGTTTCAGGGCAAGTACGACCTGGTTGGCGATCGAGAGATCGGTAGATGTGGCATATGTCGGCTGACGTCTCGATGCAGGATCGCTTATTTTGTAATTGGAAAAAGAAGCTGTTATCTCGGGTTTAATGCTTACCCGGTCGGTGGCTTTGACCCAGAGAAACATTCCATACTGGAAGGCGTAGGTAAACTGGCTAAAGGTTTGAGGATGCGGCAGTGTATTGGTTCGGCTGTATTCATGCAGGGCCTGTGCCGGCAGACCCATGCTGCGTACATAAGACGTGCTCATGCAGGTACCGTTACTGATCCGAACTCTATATCGCTGCATCCGCTTTCCTGTTGGGCAAAGAGCCTGGCAGAAACCAATACGGGGATCATATAGCGGATGCGTTGCGGGGCCATATTCATGAAACGGAAAAAACAGGAAAAGGTTACAAACAAAAAAACCCGGCATTGCCGGGGTTTTTTTATTAGCTGTACATGCGGTGATACTATTGTTTGATTAAACGTACAATGGCTTTTTTGTTGCCGTTGGTGAGTTGTACAATGTAAACACCATTGGCCAGATGTTCCAGGTTATAGCTCTTGGAAAGCATGCCATTAGAACTGATATCATCGCGCAATACGACATTACCCAATACATCCACCATCGTTAATTTGGTAACACCTGATTCGTTCAGATTAAATGCTTCAATCTGCACTTCGCTGTTGAATGGGTTAGGATATAATTGTACTGCAAACGAATTTCCTGCAGAGGCTTCATTGATACCAGTTACATTGGTAATGGTAAAGCTCTTGTCGTTGATGTCGAAGAAAGCACCGTTGGCACATTCCACTTTCACACGGCAGGTATTTGTTGTTGTAGGAACTGTCGGGATGGTTACAGACTCCGTACCGTCGTTTGGTGTGTTGGCCAGAACAGTTGTCCAGGTATTTCCATTATCGGTAGAGATAAGAATGTTGACATTGGCACATGATACCGGTGAAGCTGTTGTACTGGCTACACTCCAGGTGATGGATTGTGTAGATCCACCGGCATAAGAAATACCGGTTGTATTTTGAGATGTTACGCTGAAAGGTCCGCTGGCTGCAACAACCACTGTAGCTGTAGCAGAGCAAACGCCACCGCCACCCATTTTATTATCGCGGGCTGTGAAACGGAATTTAAGTGTTTGAGCTGTCGGCGATAAAAACTCACCTTTTGATGTTGTATAGGTTGTAGAGCCGGTGAGGATATTAGACAGTTTAGGGAAATAACGTGTGCCGGATGTGGTTGGTGCATACGACATAAAGAATGGTTTGCTGCCATTATTCCAGGCGCCTGCAGTTGTACCTGCATCCATCTCTTCCCATGAGTATGTTAAAGGATCACCATCCTGGTCGGATCCTGAACCAGTGAGTGAGAAAGGTGTAGAAGCAGGTACGTTAATGCTGACAATGCTTAAGCTTACGGTTGGTGCGTGGTTGCCGGTGCTGTTGCTTACAGGACAGGTGCTGCCGCTGCTTGTAGAAGTATAGGCAATAATCTCATCATAATTTACCGGGTGGAAATAAGCAATACTGTGTGCCGATAAATCGTCGGTTCCGCAGATACCGGCATAAGCCATAATGGTAATACCACTGCCCGGTTCCATAGAGGTTGAGGCGTTACGGTTACCGCCACCACATGAACCTGTGGTTGAGTTGAAAGAG
The DNA here is from genome assembly GCA_018267825.1 of Bacteroidota bacterium. Classification (GTDB taxonomy): domain Bacteria; phylum Bacteroidota; class Bacteroidia; order B-17B0; family Aurantibacillaceae; genus JAFDXR01. The sequence continues at coordinate 169,434 of JAFDXR010000010.1, forward strand.
TGGTTGCCTCCAAACTGGTGACCCATTTCGTGAGCTACATAATCAATATCGTAAGGATCGCCTACAGGCGAAGGGCTGCCTGTAATACCGCTCGCCTTGGAAGTCGATTTACAAACGCAGCCTAACTGGGCTAATCCGCCACCACCGGTACTGAAGGTGTGACCGATATCAAAATTGGCAGTACCCACACTGGCTGTGATCACGCTCTGGCTTTCACCAATCAGGGTGTTACCATTGTTATTCCCGGTAAACGGATCAGTCGTAGCATTTCCATAAAGTACAACGGTAGTTGTAGCCACCAGTACAAGTTTCACGGCAACTTCGGTTTCATAAACACCGTCCACACGATTCACGCTGGTAACCACCTTAGAAAGAATCTGGCTGGTAGTAGGGCTCGATACACCGGTAGCAGCTACGGCATACTCACCGGTACAGGCCACAGCCAGACGGTAAGTGCGCAGGTTGGTACCGATACAGGCAGCCGTTATGTTCAATTCATTCGCTTCTTTTTTCACCAGGTTCAATTGGTCTTCGGCACCAAGTACGCCTATTTCTTCAGCGCGTTTAGCAGGATCTTTTATAAAATCAGAGGTGTAGTAGGTAATATATTCTGTCTGGTTGTTGCGGCAATACGGATCAATGAAGAAGCTTCCGTTTGGTGTGCGTACCATGCCGTGGAAACCATAATCGTTCCAGTCGAGTTTACCATAGGCATGTACATCATCGAGACCTCTGACGTTGTAAGTACGGATATTTGAAAACGACTTTGACAGTTCGGCATCCATACATGGCGATTCTACTACGGCAAAAGCCTGGAGTTTACCATCCGGTGCGGGCAGGTAAATAACTGCCTGCGAATTTTGTAATGTCACATCTTTTTCATGAGGAGCTGACCACAGAGCATTCTTTAACTCATTGTTATTCAATGAATAGGTCAGATATCGCTGTGGGATGATTTCGCGTTCCCCCGACTTTGTAATCGTTTGTTCATTGGCAGGCTTCCAGAATTTATTTGCATTTTGGGCAAATGCAAAAGACCCTGACAAGACCCCAACCAGGAGTAATAGTTTTTTCATTGTGTGTTTAGGTTTTAATTTGGTGTAACCAAATATAATAAACCCATCCCAAAAAGTCAACCTGAAACCCTTGAAAATTGGATTTCTAAACCGAATAAGGCTGTTTTAAGAGCTCATTTTCAAAGTCTCATAAAAACATGTAGATTTAAACTGGATTTTAAACTACCCGATTATGAAAAAATTATTGTTCGCCATGGGCTTATTAATGAGCCTTGTTGCTTTTTCGCAAAAAGAGAAGAAACTCGACAAAGGTTATCAGTACTTATATAAGGAGTTGTCGTTTGAGACCGACGATTACAAGATTTACATTATTGATGCCAAGGCTGTGGCTCCCTGGGCTAAGTTCAAAATACGGGTGTTCAATAAAACGAATGATTACCTCATTTTCAAGCCGCAGGAAATGTTTTATTCTGCCGGTGATTTCAATGTAGCAGGTACCGACAAGGACCTTGTGATCCCTCCGAATGAAGAGGCTTCCAAGACGATCGATTTCAAGGGCAGTGCCATGCAGGTTGAAAAATTCAATATCGAAATCAAGGGGATCTATAAGGTGGCTGGAAATGCTCCCGTATCGGCAGCCCCCGACTTTACATTGCCTCCTGCTAAAAACGATTTCCAGGCCGGCGGCTTTACCTGTAAACTCATCGACAGCAAACAGGCTACCGACAAAACCACCGCTAAATTTGGCTGTACATACGAAGGCAGCGGCATCGGAATTCTGGATCCCTATAAATGCGCAGCCGTGATGCCAAACGGGCAGGACAATGCCAATGTGAAAAAATACAACGGTGTATTGCTGGAAAAAGGCAAATACGAAGACTTCTTTGTTCATTTTAACGAGGTGGCCGGAGCCGGCGATATGCAAAAAAGTACCATTAAGATCAAATGGAATGATACGTTCCGCGAATCCAAACTGGTGCCGCTTAAGGCTGTAACCCTCGAAATGCTTCTGGATTCTGACAAAACCAAGGAGAAAAACAAATAAAAAAAGCACTGTTGATAAATACATGTTACTAGTAAAATAGGCTTGCACAGTAAGCCTATTTTTGTTATATCTAATCTGGTATAACATGAATAAATTATTTTTAGCAATGGTTGTTTCGGGTGCCCTGGCATTTACTGCTTGCGTACCTCAACGGGTTCTCGAAGAAACAAAGGATAAACTCAATGCCTGCGAAACGGAGCGGAATACACTAAAAACCGCTGCTCAAACCTGTGAAAGCACACTGGCTGAGTTAAAAGAAAAAATGACCAAAGAAGAAAAGGAGTTAGCCGGTCTGCAACGCGATACTGCTATCATGGGCACTAACCTGCGTCTGCTTCAAAACAAATACGACAAGCTGAATCAGGTTAACGATCAGTTACTGGATAAATATAACCGCATGCTGGCCGGCTCTGAAAAAGACAATGCCAAACTCAGCAGCGATCTTCAGATGACGCAGGAACAGCTCCTCAAGAAACAGGATGAACTCAAGGCTCTCGAAGCCAAACTGAATAAACAACAACAGGATCTGGATGCCCTGGCTGCTCAGCTGAAAATCCGCGAAGCACGGGTTAATGAGCTTGAAGACCTGATTCAGAAAAAAGACCAGGCATCAAACGATCTGAAGAAAAAACTTCAGGATGCCCTGTACAACTTCGAAAACAAGGGACTCACGATTACTCAGAAAGACGGAAAGGTTTATGTAAGTATGGATGAATCACTATTGTTTGAAAGCGGTAAAACCAATGTGCAACCCAAAGGAATTGAAGCCCTGAAGAATGTGGCTAAGGTTCTGGAACAAAATGCTGACATCAATGTTTTAGTTGAAGGTCATACCGACGATGTCCCTATGAAAGGTACCGGCGAAATAAAAGATAACTGGGATCTGAGTGTGATGCGTGCTACATCGGTAACTAAAATCATGCTGCAGAACTCAACCATTGATCCGAAGCGTATTACAGCTGCCGGCCGTGGTGAGTTCTTCCCGGTTGATCCTGCGAAAACGCCGGAGGCCCGTAAGAAAAACCGTCGCACTGAAATCATCCTCGAGCCAAAACTGGATGAGATCATGAAAGCATTGGATGGTAAATAAACCACTGTAGTAAAACATTACTCACGTCGTTCAGTGTCGTTCATAAAGGGTTTACTATATTTGCTGCATAACAGTATTTAAAACAAAATAATATGGGATTTGTAAAAGAGTTCAAAGAGTTTGTGATGAGGGGCAATGTAGTTGACCTCGCAATAGGTGTAATCATCGGTGGTGCATTCAATAAAATTGTTTCGTCACTTATCGAAGATGTGGTCACACCATTGATGTTAAAACCGTTGCTGGAAGCCGCCAATGTTACAGCGCTTCAAGACTATGTATGGCATGGCGCCAAACTAGGGCTGTTTATCAGCTCTATCATTACCTTCTTATTAACGGCTTTGGTTCTCTTTATGATCATTAAAGCGATGAACCGCATGAAGAGAAAACAGGAAGAAGCTCCTGCTGCTCCGGCAGAGCCATCATCTACCGACAAGTTGCTGATGGAGATCCGCGATTCCCTGAAAAAATAAATTCACGATCCATTATAACAAAAAACCGGAGTAGTTCCGGTTTTTTTTGTTTTATATAGAAGCCCAACCTGCAAAATCCGGCCAGCCGAACCTTTATTTCAGGTGCAGTTTCAAAAACTCAAGCTCCAGCTTATGCGCATCTTCCGAAGCTTCCTTATTAAACTTAGGGTTACTCGGATTGGCAAACGCATGATCGGCATCGTATTCTTTTACGGTAATCACCTTGCCAAGGCCTTTCATTTCCTTGTCAAAATCGTCGACCACCTTCGGGCTGATCCAGGCGTCTTTGTTGGCAAACAAACCGAGTACTGGTGCTTCTAATTTTTTGAGTTTTTCTTTATTGGTTTCAGGCATACCATAATACATGATGCATGCTTTGGATCTGGCACCGGCAATAATAGAAGCCTGTAAAGACCAGCCTCCGCCAAAACACCAGCCAATAGTGGCTATTTTTGCTTTTTTACCGGCATGCTCGAGTGCGCCCTGAATAATAGCCTCGGCACGTTCGGCTTTTACGGCCTGCATGTACTTTGCGGCGCTGTCGCGCACGGTGGCTACTTTAGTGTCGTACAGGTCGAGCGCCAGGATATTGACATCGCCAAGCTCCGACCAGAGTTTGTCAGACTCCTGTTTTACATAATCATTGAGCCCCCACCATTCATGAATCACAATCACGTATTTATCGGATGGCTTCGCTGATTTTATTTCATAAGCCTGGGCTTCCTTACCATCAGGGGTTTTGAAATGAACCATGCTCCCTTTGGGGTCCTGTAGTACAAATGGAATAGGATCGAAGTGGGAGTTGACAAATTTTCCGTCTTTGGCAAATTCATTAAAAGCCTCTGGAGCGCTTAGCTGGCAGCAGCTTTGGGCATGTACCTGGCATGCAATGGCCAGGGCAAGAAGTGGTAGGGTATATTTCATATGGGTTGTTTTTACGACTGTAATATAACAGTTCTGGCCGTAAAAAGTTTAATGCTGCGGTTTAGGGAGCAGGGCTTTTTCAACACGGGCGGCAATTGTTTCAGCAATAACAGAGAAATAGCTGTTTACAATTTTTGTGGGATTGTTGATGTTTTGCGGAAATGTTGTTTCGGCAATGCCTGAATTTATTTCTTTGGCATCGGAAGTATATACAGTGTAGTGTACAATAATTTTTCGGGGGTTATCGGCATTGAGATCATAGTTCAGTGCCGGATTGGCGGAACGGATTTCGAGTTGATTCACGAATACATAAAGATCGGTTTTGTATTTGCCTGTGAGAAAAGGAACCAGTGTGGCATTTTTTATTTTGGCATTCATGAAACGCGCATCACTGTTGGTTTCTACCACAATCTGTCCTTTTTCAATCCCTTTTTGCTCTTTCTCGTTTTTTGGTGGTGAATAATTGGCCTGGTTGGGCACTTTCTGATAGTCGTAAGCCAGGTACTGGTATATATTCTCAAGATCTTTTTTGGTTTTGGCCGTATCGTCGAGCAGGCTCACCACACCCATCCGCGATTTGAGTTTTTTGTAAAGCTGATCATCCAGTCCGTCGCGGAAAGCAGCTTTGATCTGTTTGGCGCTGAGCTTGGTTTCTTTATTGATCAGCTGATCGATCTCACTCATGTACATCCGGTTTTCGAAAGGAATGAGCATGACTTTATGTTTGCTCAGAATCTCGCGGTTACTGGCCGGTTTGTCTTTATCGAGGTTGATGGTTTTTTCCTGGGCTACAGCAGATAGGCTTATGCACATCAGAACCATCCAAAAATATGTCAGGCGTAATGTCACCAAAGAGTATAAGCGCATTTTTAAAAATTCGTTACAGTTAATTTCTTAAAAAATCTGTATTGGCATAGATCATCAGGCCAAGAATAAGGAAGAGCCCTACATAGTTAGCATAATATATTACCTTATCTGGTACCTTACGGCCACTGATCATCTCGATCAGGATAAATAAAATATAACCACCGTCAAGCATAGGAATCGGTAAGAAGTTCATGAAGGCAAGTACAAGCGAAAGGAAGCCGGTGAACATCCAGAAATCACGCCAGATCCATGTATCATTCATTTGTTTATACATGCTGTAGAAACCACCAACCTGCTGGTGAGCGTCTTTTACGGTAAATATGACGGCAAACTGTTTCACCTGCATCACAATGTTTTCCCAGCCATCCTTGAAGCTTTGACCAAGGGCGCCAAAAAATGAGAATGTCTGGGTTTCGATCGGTACGTATTTTTTACTGGCAGAATAAAAACCTATTGACCCGCTTGTGTCAACCTGAACGCGGGATTTAAGTGTATCTGCATTGCGGATATAGGTAATGTCAATTGCTTGCCCTTTGTGTTTATGGACCTCTGTTACAAAATTATTAAAGAAAGGTACGCTTACATCGTTTATAGCAATGAGATGATCGCCTTTTTTTAAATTACTTTTAATGGCATTGCCGTTAGGGATAAAGCTGTCGATCTCGCACGGGAAACGGACAGAAATAAAAGGGCTGTGTTTTAAATTTTTCAGAATCTGGCTGATGTTTTCTTCCGAAATCGGAATGGTGACGTTTTGCCCATTGCGTTTCACTTCCAGCTCCCTGGCCTTATTCATCACAATAATCACAGGTACCTTCAGCAGTGAGTTCACCGGTTTTTTATCAACGGAAAGTAGCTGATCTCCGTCGCGAAGCCCCATTTTATAAGCTGTAGAATCAACAGCAATGCCATATTGTAATTTATTTACAGGTACTGTTTCTTTACCCCACACCAGCAACACCATCCAGAAAATGAGTAAACCCAGGATAACATTCACGATGATGCCGCCCATCATAACGAGCAAACGTTGCCAGGCTGGTTTGCTGCGCAGTTCCCAGGGCTGAGGTTCACTTTCAATAATGCTTTTGTCCATTTGCTCATCTACCATGCCGGCAATCTGAACGTAGCCGCCAAACGGAAACCAGCCTAAACCATACTCGGTATCACCGATTTTTTTCTTGAACAATGAAAAATTCAGGAGACCTGCAAACGGAAAAAGGAAGTCGAAAAAGAGGTAAAATTTTTCGACCCGGCACTTGAATTTTTTGGCAAAGAAAAAGTGGCCGAATTCGTGCAGGGTTATTAAAATGGTGAGGCTCAGAAAGAGCTGAAGGAATTTGATCATAAGGTATTTAAAACAAACAACGAATATACGAAATGGGGCGGGTTGAAACAGCAATTCGCCCCGAATTTTAAATAATTTAAGGGAAAATGAGAAGCCTTACCGGCATGTGGTCGTTAAATGAGGGCTTTTGCCATCAGGCGGGTTTCCAGGTCACAGGCTACATACTCTTCGTAGGCCGGTGTATTCACAAAGCTGGTTTTAGCCAGGCAGGTTTCAATGATATCGCTCATTTGCAGAAAACCAACACGTTCCTCCAGAAAGGCATGCACCACCACTTCGTTGGCGGCATTGAGCACACAAGGCATGTTGCCGCCTTTATGCATGGCATCAAAAGCCAGGGCCAGGTTGCGGAATGTGCCGAGGTCGGGTTTTTCGAAACTCAGGTTCGGGTAATTTATAAAATCGAAGCGCGGAAAGGTATTTTTAAGGCGTTGCGGATAAGCCATGGCATATTGTATCGGCAATTTCATATCCGGCAATCCCATCTGGGCTTTTATGCTTCCATCTTCAAACTGCACCAGGCTGTGAATAATACTTTGCGGGTGTACAATCACATCGATTTGCGAAGGTTTCAGGTTAAAGAGCCATTTGGCCTCAATCACCTCAAGGCCTTTGTTCATAAGGCTTGCAGAGTCGATCGTGATTTTGGCGCCCATGGTCCAGTTGGGATGGCGCAGGGCCTGTTCACGGGTTACGGTTTGCAAAAATGAAATGTCTTTACCGCGGAAAGGGCCGCCACTGGCAGTCAAATATATTTTCTCAATGGGGTTTTCCCATTCGCCCGCCAGGCATTGAAAAATAGCGGAATGTTCCGAATCTACCGGGTATATATTCACGCCGTGCTCCATAGCCAGGCGCGTTACAAGATCGCCTGCAACTACCAGCGTTTCCTTATTGGCCAGCGCAATATGCTTACGGTGCCTGATGGCATTGATGGTGGAGGCCAGTCCGGCATAGCCTACAATAGCAGCCAATACCATATCAATGGTTTCCATTTCCACGATCTGCTCAATGGCCTTAGGGCCTGCAAATACCTTGATGTCGTGCTCAAACAGGGTATCCTTCACCAGTTTATACTTGCTTTCGTCGCCAATAACCACAGCATTGGGTTTAAACTCAAGGGCCTGTGTAATGAGTAAGTCGGCATTGGAATGTGCTACCAGTACTTCGGCTGTAAAATGATCAGGGTTTTCACGTATCACATCAAGGGCCTGGGTGCCGATGCTGCCGGTAGAACCCATAATGGCAATGCGCTTTGGTACAATTTGGTGATCTGGTGCAGACATAATGCCGGAGGTGATAAAAGTGACTAGTGTTTTTTCTTTTTATGACTGAATGACGGACAGGTATCGCAACCGTTTTTAGGACGAAACAGGAAACAACCGGAGCATAGCAGGGATGCTGCCAATGCTGCAATAATCAGGGTGTATGCCGAGCGTTTCATAATCTGTGTAACGGAGTATCGAACAGTAACAAAGATATGGTTTAATTTTAGTATCTTAGCGTTCCTGTATACGTATGACTTTGTTTTTTCATTTCGGCCGCTACTTTCTGCTTATTAAACGCACGTTTAGCAAGCCTGAAAAGCTATCGGTTTACTGGCGTCAGATTGTGCATGAGATCAATAATATCGGCATCACTTCCTTGCCGATCATTGCTATTATTTCCTTTTTCATGGGTGGGGTTATTACCATCCAGGCTGCATTCGGATTCACAAGTCCTATCGTGCCGCTTTATGCAGTTGGTTTCACAACACGCGAATCCATGCTGCTGGAGTTTTGCCCAACCATTATGAGTCTCATCCTGGCCGGTAAAATAGGATCCAATATAGCTTCGGAGATTGGCGCCATGCGTATTACCGAGCAGATTGATGCGCTCGAAATCATGGGGATCAATTCAGCAGGATACCTTATTCTGCCTAAGGTGGCCGGAGGTATTCTTATTCTGCCTTTCCTTATTGCCATCAGTATGTTTCTTGGTATTTACGGGGGTTACGTTATGGGTATCGCCACCCATGCCTGTACGTCTTATGAGTATATTTTCGGAATCCAGGCTTTCTTTGAACCCTGGAAACTCTGGTACTCCTTTACAAAGGTGATTGTGTTTGCCTTCATCATTACATCCGTGGCATCTTACTTCGGTTACTTTACACAGGGTGGTGCCCTCGAAGTGGGCCGCTCCAGTACAAATGCAGTTGTATACAGCAGCATCCTCATTCTTATTTTCAACTTCCTCCTCACGCAGTTATTCCTCACATGATCGAGATTCGTAACATATCAAAGAGTTTTGGCGACAGGCTGGTGGTGAATGACGTATCGTTTACTTTCGAGCAGGGCAAAACCAATCTCATTATCGGGGAAAGCGGTAGTGGAAAAACAACCATTCTGAAACTGATGGTGGGACTTCATAGCATTGATTCAGGCGAGGTGTTGTATGACGGGAAAAATTTCCCGAAGCTTCCGGAAAAAGAAAAACAGGAAGTACGCCAGGATATTGGCATGTTATTTCAGGGCGGTGCATTGTTCGATTCATTAACGGTCGAAGAAAATGTGCGATTTCCGCTGGATATGTTTACGGCCATGAGTCGTGAAGAAAAAAACGAACGTGTAAATTTTTGCCTGTCGCGCGTGCAGCTCGAGGGTCGCAATAATCTGTATCCGGGCGAGCTGTCGGGAGGTATGAAAAAACGGGCGGCTCTGGCACGTGCCATTGCCAATAATCCGAAGTACCTGTTTTGCGATGAACCGAACTCCGGCCTGGACCCTAAGACATCGATCGTTATTGATCAGCTGATCAAACAGATTACAGAAGAGCTGAACATGACAACCATTGTGATCACACACGATATGAACTCGGTGATCGAGATCGGTCAGAAGATTATGTATATCTATAAAGGAAAGAACTGGTGGGCCGGTAACAGCAAAGGAATACTGAAAACCGATAATAAAGAACTGATAGACTTCGTATTTGCTTCCGGCTTTATGAAAGAAATTTATGATGCTGTTAAGAATAAAGACTGATACGATTTTGTGCTACAATGAAAAAGCCATCCTTTTCGGGATGGCTTTTTTATGGGCACTGATTCTGTTACTCTTTATCGTCAATAAGATCTTCAGTCGGCACACCTTCTGCTTTACTTTTGGTAGCCGTCGTGCTGGCTTTGCCTGGTTGCTGATTTTTGTCTTTGGCCATGGCTTTCAGTTTTTCAACCTGCTCAGGCGTTAATGAGGCTATCACATTTTTGCGATATTCTTTTTTTACAACGCCGATTTCTTTTTGTGCAGCTTCGCGGTTTTCAGGTTGCCCTTTGTATTTTTCGCGAATCTCGTCAGACTTCTTCACTTTATCTAAGGCGAGTTCGTAAATTTTAGCTTTCTGATCGTCGGTCAGTGTTACCAGGTTGTTTAGTTTGTCGACATTGGTCTGCGCTTTCTGCTCAGGTGTTTTCTCCTGTTTGGCAGGCTGATCGGTACGGGTACCGGCCGGGTTACGTTGCTGAACCTGTGCGTTGGTAGTGAGTGTAAGCCCTGCTAAGGCAATGGCACATACGATTACTTTTTTCATGGGTTGGATGTATTTTAAATTGGTTGGTTTCTGCAAAATCAAATGCTGTACCAAAGATAGGAAATCAACAGAGCCACCAAAATCTTACTAAACTTTACTTGATAGGTAAGTGAAAAACTTCAGCACCTAAACCAACAGCATGATCTTTTCGAGTATGTGGCGGGCCTTATCAATGCTCTCAACCGACTCGATGGTGAGCCAGAGTTTATTGTTCTGTTCCTTGAGTTTCGATTGCATAGGGTGTTTCTGTGCATAGGCAAGCGCCGCTTTAAACATAGGCGAATTGTAATAGTCGCTATCCTGTTTGCTCAAGAAATAAGCCAGCATCTTCTGATTTTTGAGCACTATTTTTTCGAAGCCCAGCGACATGGCAACCCAGCGCATCCGCACCACATTAATGAGCTCAGCTACCTCTGTAGGCAAAGGGCCGAAACGATCGCGCAGATTTGTTTCGTAGGTCAGAAGCTCTTCTTCTTTGGTGATGTTGTCGAGCTCGCGATAGAGCAGCAGGCGTTCTGTTAAGTTTGATACATAGCTTTCCGGGATCAGCAACTGAAGGTCTGTATCAATGGTTGTTTCTCTTACAAACTGCCTGGAGAATACAGACTTATCAGTATTTTCGAGGTTTTCATTTTCAACAGACTGTTTGTACCAGTCTTCCTGCTTGAGTTCTTCAATGGCTTCATTCAGTATTTTCATATAGGTTTCAAAACCCATATCGTTGATAAAACCACTCTGCTCGCCACCCAGCAGATTTCCGGCTCCCCGGATATCAAGATCGCGCATCGCAATCTGGAAACCACTTCCGAGGTCGCTGAATTCGACCAGTGCGGTGAGCCGCTTACGGGCTTCGTTGGTGAGATTAATAAACGGAGGAGTAAGCAGGTAGCAAAATGCTTTTTTATTACTCCGGCCCACACGTCCCCGCATCTGGTGAAGATCGCTGAGTCCGAAGTTTTGTGCGTCATTAATGATAATGGTATTGGCATTGCTGATATCAAGTCCCGATTCAATAATGGTTGTTGCCACAAGTATATCATAATCGCCTTCAATAAACCCAAGCATAATATCCTCGAGCTTGTCGCCATCCATTTGTCCGTGCCCGATAGCAATGCGGGCCTCCGGCACCAGGCGCTGCAAAATGCCAGCTACCTCCGCAATGTTCTGTACCTTATTATGCACAAAGAAAACCTGCCCGCCGCGACTTAATTCATAAGCAATGGCATCGCGGATAATTTCTTCGTTGAAAGGCTGTAGTTCTGTTTGTACCGGGTAACGATTCGGCGGTGGTGTACTGATCACCGATAAATCGCGGGCTCCCATCAGGCTGAACTGCAGGGTGCGTGGAATAGGTGTGGCTGTAAGCGTGAGTGTATCGACAGTGGTTTTAAAAGTTTTCAGTTTGTCCTTAACACCCACACCAAACTTCTGTTCTTCGTCAATAATGAGCAACCCAAGGTTTTTGAATTTCACATCCTTGCTCACAATTTTATGCGTGCCGATTAAAATATCGATTTTTCCTTCGGCCAGTTTGGCCAGTGTTTCCTTCTGCTGTTTGGCCGAACGGAATCGGTTTATAAAATCAATATTGCAGGGTAAACCTTTGAGTCGTTCGGAAAACGTTTTGTAATGCTGGTAGGCCAGTATGGTGGTTGGTACAAGCACTGCTACCTGCTTGCTGTCGCACACAGCCTTGAAAGCGGCGCGCACGGCAATTTCGGTTTTGCCGAAACCCACATCTCCGCACACGAGACGATCCATGGGGTGTGGTTTTTCCATGTCGCGTTTTACATCGGCTGTTACCTTTACCTGGTCGGGCGTGTCCTCGTATATAAACGATGCTTCGAGTTCATGCTGCAGGTAATTGTCTTTCGGAAATGCATGTCCCTCCTGGGCTTTACGCTGCGCATATAGTTTGATGAGGTCGTATGCAACCTCTTTCACCTTGCGTTTTGTCTTTTGCTTCAGGGTGCTCCAGGTTGTGCTGCCAAGTTTATCAATGCGTGGCACGTTGCCTTCCTTACCGGTATATTTACTGATGCGGTGCAGGCTGTGAATACTCACATACAGGAAGTCATTATCTTTGTATACGAGCTTTACGGCTTCCTGTTCCTTGCCATTCACATGGAGTTTCACAAGTCCTCCGAAGCGCCCGATTCCATGATCAATGTGTGTTACGAAATCGCCCGGTGCCAGTGTCAGAATTTCTTTAATGGTAAGAGCCTCTGCCGTTTTATAGCGGTTCTCTTTCAAATGAAAGCGGTGGTAGCGTTCAAAAATCTGGTGATCCGTATAAACCGCAATCTTCAGTTCGTGATCTATAAACCCCTCATGAATATTGATGTTCACATGCTCAATGAGTGTTTCGGCTGTACGGTGTTCGCGGGCCAGGAGATCATTGAAAATAGTATGAAGGCGCTCTGCCTGTTTGGCATTGTCGGTGGCCAGGTAATTTTTATAACCCTTTGTCCGGTTCTCTTTCAGGTTATTGATCAGCAGTTCGAAATTCTTGTTGAACTGCGGTTGTGGCGATTCCTGGAATAAAATGCTGTCTGCCCCAAGTGTGGAGTGAACACCGAACTCAAAAATAGTATAGGGTTTTAAAAGTTCCAGGAGTTGTTTGCCGGTGATATAGAGTTCCGAAGGCTCCAGGTGCTTTATTTCGCCGCTGAGCTGCAGGTAAGCCTTTTCAGCTTTGTCAAAATATTTATCGGCCAGGTCGGAAGCCAGTGTCATATCATCAAAGCACAGGACCATATCGCGTTGCAGGTAATCGGTGATCGGGTGGCGGGTTTCAATAACCTGGTGCGATTGTATGTTCGGAATGATCGTTACAAAATCATACTGATGATTGGAAAGTTGCGTGGCGGGATCAAAGGTTTTAATGGCATCCACGTCGTTTCCGAAAAGTTCAATCCGGTATGGCAGATCATGGGCAAATGAATACACATCCACAATGCCCCCACGGATTGAATATTGCCCGGGCTCTACAACAAAGTCGACGAGTTCGAAATCATAGCCCTGCAAAAACTCCTGGATAAACTCCAGGCTCAGCTTTTCACCTTTACGGATCAGTAAGGTGTTTTTACTGAGAGCCTGGCGACTTGCTACTTTCTCTATAAGCGCTGTCGGGTAAGTAACAATCACGCCTCTGAAAGTATCCTTGCTCAGCGCGCTTAATGTTTCCGCACGTTCCTGAACACTGGCATTACTTGTTTTTTCTTCTTTGTAGGGAACCTTATAACTTTCCGGGAAATACAGAATGTTTTTTTCAGGGAGAAGACTTTGCAGGTCATTCAGGATATAAGCGGCTTTCTCCTTGTCGGCGCAAACAATGAAAAAAGTTTTATCGGTATGCCGGAACAGATCGGCAATCAAAAAAGAAAATGAGGATCCCCGCAAACCTTCGAGAAAAAGGTTCCGATTAAAATCTAATTTTTTTAGAGCCGCTAAACTCCAAAAAGCCTCTCCGGTCCACATAGCAGGCGGTAAATGTACGCTTTTAATGGGCTTATCAATGTTACTATAGTCATTTAAATATTCATATCAGCTAAAAAGATGTAGGATTACCATTTTTGTTTTAATATTTTCTAGGCTGTACCTTTTTAAATCATTAAAATTGCATTGTTATTAGGTTAACAAGGCAACCAAGAAAAAATTACTTTATATTTTTTTAAACCTCTACACAATGAAAAAACAATTACTTAACATCATGGCTTTGGCGATGGTTACCGGTGCAGCATCTGCCCAGGTACTTTACAGCGAAAGATTCAATTCGGTTTCGCCGCTTACAAGCTCATCGACGGGCGCATCTGCAGCATATTTATACGGCGATGTCCCATCTTCTATGTTTACCATTAATAATGGTAACAAAACGGCTACTACATCGGGCTCAAGCGGTGCAACCAATGCTCCATTCTGTAACGCCGGTCAAAGCCAGAAAGCATGGTTATCCGAAAAACCATCATCGCTTACTGATACCTTTGCTGTATCAACATCGTGGTTAAACCCTGCCGGGCAAGCTGACATGTGGTTAATTACACCAACCATCAGCGGTATCGCCGCCAACACCGTATTAACCTGGGAAGGTCTTGCTCCTGATGGTTCTTACCCGGATGGTTATGAGGTTTATGTAACAACCAATACAAGCTCTGCACCTGTTGTAGGTGATTTTACGGCACCGAACATGGTATTCAGCATCGCTTCTGAAGGTAGCAGCGGCTGGAATCAGCATGGCGTATCTTTAAGCGCTTATGCCGGTCAAAGCATCCGTATCGCTTTCCGTAACCACTCCAACGACATGGATCAGTTATGGTTAGATGATATCGTTGTTCAGAACCTCGCAAACGCCCGCGACGTGATGGCTGTATCTGAAGATACATATAAATACACAAGCGTTGGTAGCGGTAACTCTATCATGGCTACTATCAAAAACTTGGGTTATTCAAACTTAACCAGCGTAGCATTAAGCTACCAGGTTGGTACAGGTTCTGTGGTATCTCAAACATTTGCAGTGTCTCCGTCACTGGGTTACCAGGGATCACAACAAATGACCTTTGCTACACCATTCAATACTTCAACAGCCGGATACTACGATGTTAAAGTATGGGTGAGCGGTGTTAACGGTTCAAACGACCAGGTAAATACAAACGATACAGCAAAAGGTCCTCTGACAGTTTCTACTGCAGTACCGGCTAAAAAAGTATTCGTTGAAGAATTTACAGGTGCATGGTGCGGCTACTGTCCTGATGGATACAGCAAACTGCGTGACCTGATCAACTCTGATCCTAACGTATTAACTGCAGCTTTACACGATAACGATAACATGAGCACAACGGAAGGTAACAGCCTTATCGCTGACTACGCTTCTGGTTTCCCTGAAGCAGTTGTAGATCAGTATTTCTTTGCCGATAACGGTGAAGTTGGTCTGGATCGCAGCACTTGGGCCAATTACGCTTCTCAGCGCGAATCAATGGTTGTTCCTGCTACTGTAACTTTCTCTAACGTAACTTACAACAGCGGTACCCGCCAGATTTCTGCTACTGTAAACACCACTTTCTTAGGTGATGTGAAAGGCGACTACCGCATCAACATGTACGTTATCGAAAACAACGTTTACGGTGATCCTGCTGATCAGACAGATAACGACTGGAACCAACACAGCTATTTCTACACAACATCTGGTAGCGAATGGTACCATGTCGGAACAACCGGTTTGGTTTCAGGTCAGTCTTCTACAGCCCTAATGTTCCCTAGCCAATACAAACACCAGCATGTGGTTGACAAAATCGCCGGTACTGCTTACGGTACTTCCGGTATCATCCCAATGACAGGTGGAACACAAGGTCAGACTTACTCTAAAACATATACTTACACACTGCCAACTGCAACAGGAAACGCTTTCCGTTACAATGCAGATAACATTTACCTGGTTGGTATCGTTTATGAATACAACTCAAGCAAGTTGAAACGTGCCGTTCTCAACGCTACAGAGGCTAAATTAACTTCTAACCCTGAAACTGTTGGTGTGAAAGAAATCGCTTCAACTGTGAAAAGTGCCGTTATTTTCCCGAACCCTGCTACAACATCAACTAACCTGATGATGGATGTAAATACTTCAGGAAATGCTACAATCAGCGTGATCAACGTATTAGGCGAAGTTGTTATGACCCAGTCTGCAAGCTTAACTGCAGGTCAGAACAATGTAACCATCAATACTGCTAACCTGGCTGAAGGTACTTACAATGTTATTATCGCTACAAAAGAAGGTTCTATCAGCAAAAAACTGAACGTTGTAAGATAATTTAGTGTTGTTTATTTAATGTTTGTTTAGTGAAAAGCCCGGCCATTTGGCCGGGCTTTTTCTTTTTTAGGAATATGATAATAAATCCTAAATATGGCTTAAAACCTTTCAGAAACCGCTTCAGAATGCGTATTTTTGGATAAATATAATTGCATATGAAAAAACTGTTTACTCTTATTGCCGGCCTTTCATGTACATTTGCTGTGGCTCAATCGAGCATACAAATGACCAATCTCGACCTTGGAACAAACATTTCAAATGGTGGGATTGTTTATGTTGGAGCCTCCCCGGGTGCAACTGTTTCTACACAGATCAATATTAAAAATACAAGCTCAAATACCTGTGCCTATACTGTAACCCGCACAAAATTGCTTATGAACTCCGGTGCAAGCACGCAGTTTTGCTTTGCCGGACACTGTTACGGACCAGGCACAAGCGTATCTACCTGTACACTGACTGCCGGCCAGGATGCCCAGACCAATGCCGGCGGACCTTTGCTGGTTGACTTCAGCGACGGGCCTTCTTCAGGCATGAGCGATGTGCAATACCGCTTTGTTAACAACAGCAACCCGAACGATACCGCTGTTGTAACGATTAAATACAACAATCCACTGGGTGTAGCCAGTAACCAAAACCTGTTTAACACGATCGGCGAGATATTCCCTAACCCGGTGAAAGAATCGGCTTCGGTGGTTCTGAATACATCTGCGGAGCAGGAGATCACAGTAACCGTTTACAACGCCCTCGGCACTGCCGTAAGCGTCAATAAAGTATACCTTAGTGCCGGCAGAAACAATGTGGCTATTGCTACGGAAGGCCTTCCTTCAGGAATTTACTTTGCCACACTCGTAAACGGTAAAACCAAACTGACCAAGAAATTCATTGTAAACCGTTAATTTCCTTAGTTTAATTGTTATACGAAGACCCTGGCCGAAAAGCCGGGGTTTTTTAATTTTTAACGGTTCCCCAGGCAGGAAAATCTGTATATTTAACCTTTCAAAAAAATACCCTAGACATGGAGAATATTTTAAAATCGCTCGGAATTAAAGAGTTAAATGATGGTTGTTCGACCGGTAAGAACTGGTTTGCTAATGGAAACATCATCGAATCATATAGCCCTGTAGACGGCAAGTTGATCGGAAAGGTGAAAGCCGCTGATCTCAATGATTATGAAAAAATTATTGGTGTTGCCTCACAGGCTTACCAGTACTGGAGAAACATACCAGCCCCGAAACGTGGCGAAATTGTACGTCAGTTCGGTGATAAATTACGCGCTAAAAAAGCGGATCTCGGAAAACTGGTATCATACGAAATGGGGAAATCCTACCAGGAAGGTCTTGGTGAAGTGCAGGAAATGATCGATATATGCGATTTCGCTGTGGGCTTATCGCGCCAGCTTTATGGATTAACCATGCACTCTGAGCGCGAAAACCACCGTATGTATGAGCAATGGCATCCGATAGGTATTGTCGGTATTATCAGCGCTTTTAACTTCCCGGTAGCTGTATGGAGCTGGAATACAGCCCTGGCCTGGATCTGCGGCGACGTATGTGTTTGGAAACCATCCAGCAAAACACCTTTATGTGCAGTGGCCTGTCAGCATATCTGGAACGAGGTAGCTGCTGAGAATAATCTGCCTGAAGGTATTTCCTGTTTACTCGTGAGCCCGGGCTCTATCGGTGAAAAAATGTGCGAAGATGCACGCGTACCTCTGGTATCGGCTACAGGTTCAACCCGTGTTGGTAAAATTGTAGGGACGAAAGTGGCTGAGCGTTTTGGCCGCGCTATTCTGGAGTTAGGCGGAAACAATGCCATCATTGTATCACAGCATGCCGACCTCAATATGTGTATCCCGGGTATCGTGTTTGGCGCCGTAGGTACTGCGGGTCAACGCTGCACAAGTACTCGTCGTTTAATCATTCATGAGAGCATTTACGAAGAAGTAAAACAGAAACTGGTAAATGCATACAAGCAGCTGGTAATCGGTGATCCGCTTAACGAAAAAAATCACGTAGGTCCGCTGATCGATAAAGCCGCTGTAAAAGATTACCTGCATGCCATTGAACAACTGAAGGCCGAGGGTGGTAAAATGCTTGTAGATGGTCATGTACTTGAAGGTAAAGGCTACGAGAGTGGTTGCTATGTAACCCCTTCTATTGCCGAAGCAAAAAATGAATTCAAGATTGTGCAGCACGAAACATTTGCCCCAATCCTGTATATCATGAAATATAAAACCATGGATGAAGCGATTGCTTTACAGAATGGTGTGCCGCAAGGCTTGTCTTCTTCTATCATGACGCTGAACATGCGCGAGGCAGAGCAGTTCCTGTCGGCCAACGGCAGTGATTGTGGTATTGCCAACGTAAACATCGGTACCAGTGGTGCTGAGATCGGTGGTGCATTTGGTGGTGAAAAAGAAACAGGCGGTGGCCGCGAAAGCGGAAGCGACGCCTGGAAAGCATACATGCGCCGCCAGACCAACACCATCAACTACGGTACGAAATTACCTCTGGCACAAGGCATTAAATTTGATCTGAATTAATAATAAAAACCAAATCCAGGATTTAACAATGCTGGTGCAATAATCATGACAATTACACAAAACAAAGTCGTGTCGGTAAACTACCATTTATCGGCATCAAAAAACAACGAAGCGGAACAATTGGTTGAACAAACAAGCAAAGATCATCCGTTTGTATTCTTATTCGGCGTTGGACAACTGATTCCTGATTTCGAAATGAACCTGTTGAATAAGAAAGTAGGAGATACTTTCGATTTTAAAATTGCTGCGGCAAAAGGATACGGACTTGTAGAACAGGATATGATCGTAAAGATCAACAAAGAAGCATTTTATGTGGATGGTAAATTTGATGACACCCGCGTAAGAGTGGGTGAAGAGTTAGCCATGAATGATGCTGATGGTAACCAATTAATGGGTACTGTTGCTGAAGTAGGATTCAGTCATGTAACCATGGATTTCAACCATCCATTGGCTGGCCATGATCTGCATTTCTCAGGCGAAGTGCTGGATGTACGCGAAGCTACAGCAGATGAGCTGGCACACGGTCACGTACATGGTCCGCATGGGCACCACCATTAATCAAACCCTGAGTATTGAAAACGAAAAAGCCCGGCATGCCGGGCTTTTTCGTTTATGTGCCATACAGTATCTATTGCTTGTTTTCAGGTGTTGAAGTTTCCTGAATTTCCGGTGTTGCAGGCTCTTCTGTTTTTTTCTTCTCACGTTGTTTCTTGTACAGAAACACGCCCAGCATCAGGAGTCCGGCAAAGGCAAATAAGCCGAGCATGCCCCATACAAAGCCGCCTGTACTCTTTACCACCACAAGAAATACAATAGCTACGAGAAATATAGTAGCCAGTTCATTGAACAGGCGGAGCTTGAACGACGAAAATTTAAATTCGCCCTCTTTCTGCTGTTTGAAAATAACATGGCACTGGATGTGGTAAATCATCAGAAATCCTACAAATACAAGCTTGAGCCACATCCATGGCAAAGCTACATAGGCGGGAACCTCGAGCAACATCCAGAAACCAAAAATGGTGGTACCGATGGCTGATGGCCAGGTAATAATATACCAGAGCTTTCGCTGCATTGTGAGAAGCTGTTCCGTCAGAATACTCTTAGCAGGTTCCTCTTTTTTATTGGCTTCGGCCGTATATATGAAAAGGCGCACGATATAAAATAGACCGGCAAACCAGCACACTACAAAAATGATGTGGAGCGCTTTGATATATAAAAAATCCATGGATAATATAATTCGTTATTTCATTCAAAGATACTAATTTTGAGCCCGGAATCCTGCATTTATCCATCTTAAAAACAATTCCATGAATTCGCTGAAAGCTAAAACCGCCAAAGAATCTTTAACCATAAATACCGAAGTGGTGATGCCCAATGATACCAATCACCTTGGGAATTTATTCGGTGGCAAACTGCTTCAGTGGATGGATATTACAGCGGCTATTGCCGCCCAGAGGCACTGCAAACGGGTTGTTGTAACTGCTACAGTAAATAATGTCAGCTTCGAAAATCCCATTAAGCAAAACAGCGTTGTAACACTCGAAGCCAAAGTAAGCCGCGCGTTTACAAGCAGCATGGAAGTGTTTATTGATGTGTTTGTTGAAAATCCGGTAACAGGGGAGCAGATCAAATGTAATGAAGCGATTTTTACATTTGTGGCAGTCGATCAGAATGGAGCGCCATTACCGGTACCGCCACTGACACCGGAAACAGAGCTCGAAAAGAAACGTTTTGATGGAGCATTGCGCCGCCGGCAGTTATCGCTGATCCTGGCAGGCCGTATGAAACCACATGATGCTACAGAGCTGAAAGCACTCTTTGTATAGAATTCATTATAACTGATCCGGAATTTCAAGATCATT
This sequence comes from Bacteroidota bacterium, assembly GCA_018267825.1. Taxonomy (GTDB): domain Bacteria; phylum Bacteroidota; class Bacteroidia; order B-17B0; family Aurantibacillaceae; genus JAFDXR01. Next base: position 189,962 of record JAFDXR010000010.1, read on the forward strand.
CATGCATTTGAAATGGCCCTTCGGACATTTCTTAAAACCGAGTTTGGAGCAGGGTCTGCAACCCAGATTTTTCACTTCCAGTATACTGCTGCCATCGCCGGGCAGGTAAGGGTACATCCCGAATTCAGGAATGGTATTTCCCCAGACAGATGTAATGGATTTTTTATAGGCTGCTGCAATATGCATGAGCCCTGTATCGGAACTGATCACATGCTGTGCCTGCCGGATTAATGATGCCGATTGATTGAGCCTCACCTTGCCGCAGGCATTAAATGCCTTTTCAGGAAATGCATCCTGGATCTGTTGAGCCACAGCTGCATCTTCGGGTCCGCCCAGGATCACCAGCGGAAGCTTTACCTTTGTGCAGATCTCTTTTAATTTGTTTTCGGGAATTCGTTTGGTATAATAAGAGCCACCGGCAACCAATGCATAATAACCCTGGCTGAATATGTCCGGTAAGAACTCTTTTGTATTTATTTCATCCTGCGGGTCAATAAAATAGTCGAGGCCTTTACGGTCGTTTGTAATGCCGAGCGGATGTAAGGCTTCGAAATAACGATCCACAATGTGTTTGTCGGGCAGACGATTCATGCGGAAATGCACCAGCATGAATTTTTCTTTATTGAGTTTATCGAATGAAAACGATTTAACCCCGAGTGCCAGTTTCAGTTGAAGTGTACGTGTGTTGTGATGCAGATCGATCACGTAATCGTATTGTTCTTTCTTCAGCGCAGGCAACACTTCTTTCACCGACGATTGGATGTAAAAAAAACGGTCGATGTTTGGGTTGTGTTCAATAACCTGCCGGAAACTCTGCTTGGTGATGTAGTGAATCTCCACGCCGGGTATTTGTTGCTTCAGGCAGCGCACAACCGGGGTGGTAAGTACGATATCACCGATACTGCTGAATCTGACAATAAGAATTTTCAAGGGACAATTATTGAGGGATTAAATGGGCTTCGATTACTTTGCCATTGTTGTCAATATCCCTGACCCACATTTCCTTTTCATAGAGTTTCAGGATCTGCCAGGTTGTAACAGTTCCATTATTTGGAGAGCTTTGTGTCAGAATCAGGTTCTTTTTACTGCTGTCAAACTTCCAGCTGCCGGCTTCATTATAAGCCAGTGTGCCCATGAATTTATAACTGATGGTATAGTCGCCGGATTTGGTAGTGGTTAATATATAGGAAGTGTAAACATTATTGAAATCTGATGTTTTATCAACGTTGTCTTCCATATACTTGGTCACCTTCCAGGTATTTGCCACACGTTCGGCTTTTCCTCTGAAACTGATTGCAGGGCCATCCGGGTATTTTTTACATTGTGTAAACGTTGTAAATACCAGGGCGATGGACAGGAATAAAATCAGTTTCTTCATAATGTTTCTGTAATTTTACAGACGAAATTACAAAATTTAAGTCAATGTTTATTGATACACATACCCACCTGTACTCGGAAGAATTCAATGATGATCGTGACGCCATGATAGAGCGTTGTCTGCAGGCTGGTATCGGACATTTATACCTGCCCAATGTTGATAGTACAAGTATAGAAGGCATGCTTGCCCTGGAAGCAAAATACCCGGAGCATTGCCATGCCATGATGGGACTGCATCCCTGTTCGGTAAACGAAACTGTGGAGCAGGAACTGGCAATTGTGAAAGAGTGGCTGGGGCGTCGCCGTTTTGCGGCAATCGGTGAAATAGGAATTGATCTGTATTGGGATAAAACATTTATAGAACAGCAACGCCATGCATTTCGTACACAAATAGACTGGGCACTTGAACAGCGCTACACCATAGTGATCCACTGCCGCGAGGCTTTTGATGAGATTTATTCCATTCTTACATCTTATACAACATTGCCCAAAGCCATATTCCACTGTTTCAGCGGCACACTGGAGCAGGCCCATAAAATACTGGAGCTCGGTAATTTCAAACTGGGTATCGGCGGTGTTGTGACTTTCAAAAATGCGGGCCTCGATAAAGTGGTTGAACAGATTCCCCTGGAGTACCTCGTACTGGAGACCGATTCGCCTTACCTGGCACCGGTGCCTTACCGCGGCAAACGCAATGAGAGCGCTTACCTGAAACTGGTTGCCGAAAAAATAGCGCAGATCAAACAGGTTTCTGTTGAAGCGGTAGCTGAACAGACCACAAAAAATGCGTTTGCTGTTTTTGGAAACAACGCGTGAGACATATCCGCTATTTGTGAAAGTACTGGTGTATGCCAATGTGTACATCGCCTTTTGTGCGGCGTCGCAGGTACTGTTCACACAGCGGGTAGCAGGGATTCCGTTTTCATGGGATTCTGTATCCTATATGTTTTTCATCCTGCTTTCCACCTTTGTGCAGTATAATGTGCAGCGTGGGTATATTATTGCACGTGAACACAATGGTACAGAGCGTTCACAATGGGTATTAAGGCATCGCAAAACATTGCTCATTATTATCCTGCTGGCGCTGATCATATTACTGGCGCTTTGCAATAACCTGAGCTGGACAGCCATCGGTGTTATGGCAGGTGCTGAGGTTGTGTCTACATTCTACTATATGCCTCCCTTCAACCTGCGTCGTTATGGCTACGTAAAGCCTTTTCTGCTGGGCATGGTCTGGATGATCAGTTGTGGTTTTGTGCCTTTTCTCGAGGCGAAAAAACTGAATGAGGCGGCATGGTTTTTCCTGGCATCACAGTTTTGTTTTGTATCGGCACTGGGTGTTTTGTTCGATGTAAAAGATGCCGTAAGCGACTTTGCAAATGGTACACGAACCTATGCCAACACATTTGGAACATCTTCAGCAAAACTGATCGCCGCTGTTTTGATCGTATTGAGCGCAGGATTGTTTCATCTGGCTGCATTGCCGGCCCATGTAAAATATACAAACGATGGTCTCATGCTGGTGTCGCTTATCATGGCGGCCATAACGAACGATCACCGGCGCAGTGTTTTTTATTACCTATTTATCGATGGACTCATGCTTATACAGGGACTACTGATCCCCGTTGTGCTATACATGAGCAGGTAATCTTATACAGCTGCGGCAGTTTTAAATGCCTGGATGGTTTTTGTAATATCGGCTTCTGTGTGCGCTTCGCCCATAAATCCAACTTCATAACCCGAAGGGCCAAGGTACACACCATTTTCAAGCAGAGGGTGATATAGTTTTCTGAAGTGTGCCATGCTGTTTGGGTCGATATCTTCGGCGCTCTGAATTTTTTCACGTTCCGTAAAGGCAAGCCAGAAAATAGAACCAACGCTGAAAATTTTCATACCTGGAATATTCAGGGCATTAAGTCCACTGATGAGCTGTTGTGTTTTTTTTGCAAGCGACTCATAAAAGCCTGGTTTGAGACACTCGCTGAGTTGTGCAATACCGGCACTCATCGCCACGGGGTTGCCGCTTAGTGTACCGGCCTGGTATACATCTCCTTCGGGCGAAATGCGAGCCATAATATCTTTACGTGCTCCATAAGCACCCACAGGGAAACCGCCGCCAATGATTTTGCCATAAGTTACGATGTCGGGTTGTATACCATAATAACCTGCAGCACCTGTAAAGCCTACGCGGAATCCACTGATCACTTCATCGAAAAATAGAAGCGTCTGGTGTTTTGTACAGATGGTTCTTAAAAATTCGAGATAGGATTTATCCTGCAGCAATAAGCCATTGTTGGCAGGAATAGGTTCAATGATGACACAGGCAATCTGGTTGTGAAACTGCTGAAATGCCTGTTCCACAGCTTCGGTGCTGTTCAGAGGCACGACAATGGTTTCGTTTACAAAACTTTCGGGCACGCCCGCTGATGACGTATTGCCGAATGTAACGAGTCCTGATCCTGCTTTTACCAGCAAAGAGTCGCTGTGTCCATGGTAACAGCCTTCGAATTTCAGAATTTTGCTGCGGCCGGTAAAGCCACGTGCGAGACGGATAGCGCTCATCACGGCTTCGGTACCGCTGCTTACAAAACGTATTTTGTCGATATGCGGATTGTTGGATAAAATGAGGTCTGCCAGTTCGTTTTCAAGACGGGTAGGTGCACCGAAAGATGTACCGTTTCGCATGGTTTTTTCAACGGCATTTAAAACGGTATCATTGGCATGACCCAAAATCAGCGGGCCCCAGCTGGCGCAGTAATCAATGTATTCATTCCCGTCTGCATCCCAGATGTGAGAGCCTTTACCTTTGTCAATAAATAAGGGCGTACCGCCTACACTTCGGAATGCTCTTACCGGGGAGTTAACACCTCCGGGGAAATAGGTTTTTGCTTTTTCGAATAGCTGGATTGAATTGGTCTGTTGCATAACGGGCTTTAAAATGTGGAGCAAAGATAAGCATATTCAGATAATTCAGACGTGTCAACAAGCCCGGCTTTAAGCCTGCAGGTAATAAAAAAGCCCCGGCTTGCCGGGGCTTTATCATGAAGCAGATAGTTCAATTAATTCTTGATCACATAATAAATGTTGGTAAGCCATTTGGCTGTATCTTTTTCATTCATCGGATCGGTCACATATTCTTCGATTACCCATCCCTGTGTCAGATTTTTTTCTTTGATGTAAGCATCCATGGCCATGTGTGCATCTCCGCTTTTGTTATAAGCCCCATAGTATGCAATCTGCAATACCTTAGAGGCAGGTACTGTAAATTTTTCGAGACCTTTCAGCTCAGTGCCATTAGGAACGCAGGCCACAGCAGCACATTCGGTTTCTCCTTTTTGCTCGTCGTAGCTAAAGTAAATAGCGCTTGGGGCCATCACCGGCTGAATTTTTCCTTTTCCGGTTTCGCTGAAAAGGTGTGGGAAGGTTTCGCCAAAGAACCTGGCCAGCTGATCAAATTTATAAGTTCCTTTTTTGCCGAAGAAGGTGTGTTCTTCCCAGTTGAGTTCTTTAACTTCATATTTACCGGCAGTGCTTGCAGCCGGCATTTGCTCCATGGCTGTTTTTAATTTACTGAGCCCTTTTTCAAAATCAGGACCAACCATTTTGTCGATATTCATAAACAACATGAAAGCCCTTGCAAAGAAGCCGACTTTGTTTTGCATGATCCAGCTTACCTTACTGCCACCATTGTCAGGAGTTACAACAAAACAAACGTCGGCGTTACCATGTCCTTCAAAGTTTAATAGCTGGCAGATTGTATCGCCACTGGTTCTTACATAGGTCATTGTGCCGCTGCCTACTTCTTTCTTTTCGCTCACCCAACTCATGGATGAACCGGGTTGTCCCATTTCACCCTTGTATTCGGTTTTCATATTCGGATCTTTTTCAGTCCATGGCGACCAGGATTCATGGAAGAATTTAAGGTCGGCCATTTTGGTTTTTAAAACATCGGCTGGTGCATTGATAACAGCTGAGCGCTCAATTTTCACTTCCGACGGCCCAAACAGGCACAATATCAGGTATACAACAAATAGCCCGATAATAACGTAGAGGATTTTTTTCATGGTTAAATAATTTGGTTAAGAGCCAAAGGTATATAAAAAAAGTTCATTGAAAAGGATATAAAGGGTCGCTGAATGGCATCCCCAGGGTGCGTATTTGCACAGGTTAAGGCTCAAAAAACAGCATGAGACAGACTTAACAGGAGATTGTTAATTACTAAGCTGCCATGGGGCCTGAAGCGATGCGCTGCGCCTGTACTTTTATAGCATTAATTTTTGCGCTCCTGTGTCTGATAAATTATCCAATAAACGGCTGGTAACATCATCAGCAACAGTGGTCATAAGTCTGGCCCTGGTGCTCTTTATGCTCGGCCTTCTGGGCCTGGTGGTTATTTATGGCAAAAAACTTTCCAATCATGTGAAGGAGAATATAGGTTTTCAGGTTATTCTGAAAGACACTATCACCAATGCCGAGCTTGATTTATTGAAACAGGAATTAAGTTCTTCACCATTCACGAAACATGTGGATTATATCAGCAAAGACGAAGCCGCCGAGAAACTTAAAAAAGATCTGGGGGAGGATTTTATTTCTTTCCTGGGGTATAATCCCCTCCTTTCATCACTCGATGTAAAACTCAATGCCGAATATGCCAATACAGACAGTCTGGCGGGCTTTGAAAAGGAACTCCTTCAGAAGCACTATGTCAAAGAGGTTATCTACCATAAAGACATGGTAAAGCAGCTCAATCAGAATGCCCGTGTCATTGCCATTTGCATTCTTGTGCTTACCGTTCTGTTACTGGTGGTGGCGGTTGTTCTCATCAACAATACCATACGTTTATCCATTTACTCAAAGCGCTTTCTTTTGCGAACACAGTACCTCGTGGGCGCTACAAAGGGGTTCATACAAAAACCATTTATATATAAAGGAATCCGCCAGGGACTTATCTCAGGAATTATTGCCGTGGCAGCGGTCTGCGGGTTTCTCGTATTGCTCACAAGCTATATTCCGGAACTCAAACAACTTCAGGATGAGAACATCCTGGCAGCCTTATTCGGCCTTATTATTCTGGTAGGTATCATCATTTCCGGGTTGAGTGCAGCCCTTTCGGTAAACCGCTACCTGCGCCTCAAAACCGAGGATCTTTATTTCTGATAGCAGCCTGTTAAAATTTCTTTAATAGCATACTACGGCCCGCATTTTTTGCGTTATCGCATTGTTTAAGACTGTTTATTTAAGTACCTTTAGACTTGCCTGTTGTACTTGCAACATGGCCCAAAATAGAATTCTGATGAAACAACGCTGTCTCATAATCCTGTTCCTCATGGTAGCTTATACCACATTCTCGCAGGATATTATTTATACAACAGCCGGTAATAAATACAGGGCTAAAGTCGTTGAAATAAATTCATACGAAGTAAAGTATAAAGACTTTGATAATCCTGACGGCCCTACATACGTGATCACAAAAAGCGATGTGGTGCTGATCAATTATCAGAACGGAACAACAGAAGTCATAAATCCGAATCCACCGAACTACTCGCCCAATAAGACAGAGACCTACGCCGTTAAAAAGCCGGAGAAAAAGAACCCCAACGAGATTTACTACGTGGGCAAAAATTTTCTGTCGCTTAATGCGCTGGCTTTGATGAATGGAGACCTGGCTGTGTTTTACGATCGCGAAATTCTGAATAATAAACTTGGCCTCACTGCCATGGGAAGTTATAACTTCAATAATTCAAAGCCTTTTTTCAATGGCCTGTTTACACATGATTACCCGAATGCAAAAAAAGAATTCGACGCAGGGCTCGGTGCTAATTTCTTTCCTTCGGACCGCGGCCGGGCGCAATATTTTGTAGGACTCTTCGGGAAATACATGCAGATGAAATACGACAAAACAGAGCTGCACGATACAACCATCAGCGGATTTGTTTTTCAGAAAACCACCATTGCACGTGCAACGGCATCGCAGCTTATGGTAGGCGTTACCAATGGATTACTGGTGCGTGTATCGCCGCAGTTCAACTTTAAAATATTCGCTACAATCGGCCTCACCAGCAATTCGCCGGCGGTTACAGGTTCTGCGAACTACCCGAAAATTTACTTAGGTTATTGTTTTGGTTACAGATTTTAATTTACGATGTACGTGAAATTCCGATATATTCTGTTTGTTCTCCTCTTTTCCATGGCCTGCCTTCTCAAAGCGCAGGACCGGATTTTTTTCCGTGATGGAAAAATGGTTCACGGAAAAATACTTTCCATTGCCGAAAACACCATCAGTTACAAGGATACCCTGAACATGGAAGTGGTGAAAACAGTTTCCAAAAAAGAAGTGCTCCTGGCTGAATATAAAAACGGCACCATGTTTATTTTTGGCGATAACCAGGAAACGCCTTCTGTTATTGCCCAGGACGAGACCCGCGCCCAGCGCAAAGAGCGCAAACTTCGTGAATGGAAAGAGCATGAAGCTACACTGCCCGACAATATACTTGGATTTTATTTACCTGAACTCGGATTAGGTCGTTTCACTGTTTCCTATGAACGCCTCCTGGCCAATAAAAGCGTTGGTATTATGATTCCGGCCAGCCTTACCTATAACATGTTTCCGTTTTCCTCATCGAGTTACGATTCCACCACTACCGCATACAATGCAAAACGTGGCATCAACTTTATTACAGGCCTCGACCTCAATTTCTATACAGACATCAGGCCGGGTTTAAAATATATTGTAGGCCCAAGGTTTCGTTACGGTACTGATATGTCGGTAAGTGGGTTTATCGGCGGACCCGGAGGCACCACAGGCTATACGGCACAGATTCAGAATGGATTCATGAAAACAAAAGGCGATCGCTTTGTGAGTTCGTTTACAGTAGGTGTTGGGTTCTTTAAGTTTACAGAACCTTATGGCAGCGTCAATATTGGACGTGTTTATCCCTGGGCATCTATCAACTGGCGACTTGGTTTCAGGTTGTAACGTGTTTCATAGCCTGCATTTCCCTGCAATCCACCACTGTGAATAATCAGTATCCTGGTGCCGGTTTCTATTTCATTTTTTTGGATCAGATCGAATACAGCATAGCATAGTTTGGCTGTATACACATAGTCGAGCGGAATACGGTACTGCATCTCAAACCATTCCTTGAAAACAAGCAATTCACGCGTATGGCTGGCATATCCGCCGAAATGATAATTTGTTTTGTAGTTTGCTTTCAGACCGGTATACCCGTCAAAGCCTTTTAATACAGGAATCCCACTGAGCCATTGATCGGGGGTTTTACTTTGCTCAAGTCCCCTGAATGTTGTGCCGGTTCCCACGGCGCAAAAAATATGATCATATGCCGCACTATGATCCCCCAGGATAGCCCGGCAGCCTTCAACACCCAAGGCATTGTCGCCTCCTTCCGGAATAATATAGCTATCCGGAAAACGCTGCAAAAGCTCCCGTATAAAATCACTTTCAGTTTTGTGCCGGTATTGTTCCCGGCTCACGAATTCAAGTTGCATGCCTTCGCGCATAGCGTGTTTTAACGTATGATTGATGGGGTCGGTTTTTTCGCCCCGGACAATAGCCAGCGATTCGAAACCGGCCAGCTTACAGGCTGTTGCACAGGCAGCAATGTGATTGCTGAAGGCACCGCCGAAAGTGATAATACGCCTGGCTTTTTGTTGCCTGGCTGCCTCCAGGTTCAGATGTAGCTTAAACCATTTGTTGCCGCTTATTTCGGGATGAATCAGGTCGAGGCGAAGCACACCGATCTGGTAGCCTTTAAACTCAAGCGGGGTAATTATGGGAGTGTAGCGTATAATTATAATCTGAAATTAACGGCCACTGTAATCCGGTTTTCTTCTTTGCGGAGATCCGGTTTCCATGGAATTAGTGTGGTAGGTCCGTTCACAAGTCCCGAAGGCGATGTGGTGCCTCCATGACCTGCAAAATAAGGCATGTTGGCCTGGCGGTAAATGTATTCCAGGCGGAAGGTTACAAAATCATTCGGCATGATGTCGAAGGTGCTGGTGAACTGAAACAAATGAAGCTTTTCGTTTTTACTGAGAGCGAGATCATAATCGTTTGGAACCGTTGAAGGAGCCGCCGGTGTAAACGCCAGGTAAGGTGATGTGTTTACCCCATTCACAACAGACTGGTTGGTGAGGTAATCACCACGAAGGGTCCAGCCTATTTTATTTTTATAAAACCATAAACGGTTTGCCAGCGAAACACCGGTCATGAAATTCTGATTCGCATGAACGGTATCACCCTTCTGGTTGTTTGACTGAAAACCATAATGCGAATTGAGGCTGAATCCGGCCTGCGATAAACCTTTTGATTCTTTGTGTTTGTAGTACCTGGCCACGATGCTGTTGTCGTGATGAAAGCGCCAGCGAGTCGATTGGTGGCCGAGTGTATCGGCCTGCTGCGTGTCGTGTCCGCCATAAAAATTAGCTACCAGCTGCACATTTTCATTGGGCCGGAAATAATTCGAGAAACCAACGCCCGGGCCTTTTGCATAACTATTGTACGACTGCCAGCCATTGAGCAGCCAGAGCTCCACCTTGTATTTTTTGCTGGGGAAAGCCTGTACGCGAGCCCCTGAAAAATAAAATGGTGTAAAGTCGCAGAGCAGACTCCTCTGGTAGCACCAGTTTTCCTGGGTCATATAACTTTCAAGGCCGATGTAGCTCATGAAAATTCCCATCTCCACATTCACGCCGTACCACTTATTAAAATGGTAGCCTGCTGCTGCTTCGCGAATGTATTTCAGGTTATTGATGCTGGTATTGCGCCCTTTATTCACAGAGATATCAATGTCCTGTACAATGGAAGCCATTTGCCCGTATTGCAGCCAGAGGCGCCCGACAATATTTTTGTAATTGGATTCCATACCGATACTGGCCATGTTCAGCGTAAACTCATTGTGGCGGCCTACAGTCGATGAAATTGTTTGCGTATTATCGATCGGATCAGCAAAATTGTAATTGTAATAGGTGTCGAGATAACTCACACCGGTCAGAATAACTTCATCTGTTTTTTTGTCGCGTAATACCAGCGGAAAATGTGATTGCCGGTTTTGTCCGTTGATCCAGGTTAAATCCATACCGTCGAATGGAATTTTCGGTACGCTGTCGGTAGCAGTCTGAGCCATGCCCGATAATGCAATGGTACAGGCAACCATGAAGTAAAACAATTTCATACTGTAAAATTACGCTACAAATGTATGTTTCTGATGATATCTGAGGTGTCTTTTGGCTGATTTTTAACAGGTTTCGGTTTGTTACAGGGCTCTATTCTGTAAAAGTGAAATCAAAGCGTCTGAAACTGTATATTTGTTTCTGAAATGTTTAAAAAGGAACTGGATCCCGAAGACTTTTATTATAGCCCCGAAGGGTATATTGTGTTCACCGAAAAATACCATCTGAAACGTGGGTATTGCTGCAAAAGCGGATGTAAACACTGTCCTTACGGTTACAATAAGAAAACGGGAACATTCGACAAAAAGGAAAAATAAATATTCTATCCTGCTATATGACAACAGCCGATTTTCAACAGCACATTTTACGTGGTATTCCCACTGAATTGCCACCTGCCAAAGCGTATGAAACTGATATCAATCATGCGCCGAAGCGTAAAGAAATACTGAATGCCGAAGAAAAAAAACTGGCTCTGCGTAACGCCCTGCGGTATTTTGATAAAAAACATCACGCTACACTGATTCAGGAATTTGCCGAAGAACTTAAAACATACGGCCGGATTTACATGTATCGGTTTCGTCCCGATTATAAAATTTATGCCCGCCCCATTCATGAGTACCCGCACAGGAGCCGCCAGGCTGCTGCTATTATGCACATGCTCAGCAATAACCTCGACTATGCAGTGGCGCAGCACCCGCACGAGCTGATTACTTATGGTGGAAACGGTGCCGTATTCCAGAACTGGGCTCAATACCTGCTTACCATGCAGTACCTCGCTACCATGACTGATGAGCAGACCCTGGTATTATACAGCGGACACCCGATGGGATTGTTTCCATCGCATGCCGAAGCACCCCGTGTGGTGATTACCAATGGCATGATGATCCCGAATTACAGCAAGCCCGACGATTGGGAAAAATTCAACGCTCTGGGTGTAACCCAATACGGCCAGATGACAGCCGGAAGCTTTATGTACATTGGCCCGCAGGGTATTGTACATGGTACAACCATTACAGTAATGAATGCAGCCCGCAAAGTATCGAAAAGTGAAGAAGACCGCAAGGGCAAACTGTTTGTAACCTGCGGATTAGGCGGCATGAGCGGAGCACAACCAAAAGCCGGAAAAATTGCAGGCCTTGTTGCTGTGGTCGCTGAGATCAATCCGAAAGCAACCCGCACGCGCCATTCGCAGGGCTGGGTAGATGAGGTTCATGAAAATCTGGATGAACTGATAACCCGTATTAAAAAAGCCGTATCCTCGAAAGAAGCCGTATCACTGGCTTACCAGGGTAACGTTGTCGATCTCTGGGAGCGTTTGGTAAAAGAAGATATGCGTGTTGATATTGGCTCGGATCAGACATCACTCCACAACCCATGGGCCGGAGGCTATTATCCGGTAGGGATGAGCCTGGAAGAAAGCAATCGCATGATGGCTGAGAATCCCGAAGGATTTAAGAAAGAAGTTCAGAAAACGTTGGTGCGTCATGCCAATGCCGTGAATACATTGGCGCAAAAAGGCATGTATTTCTTTGATTATGGAAATGCATTTTTACTGGAGGTCAGTCGTGCCGGAGCGGCGATTACAAAACCAAACGGCGATTTTATTTACCCGAGCTATGTACAGGATATTCTTGGACCGATGTGTTTCGATTATGGTTTCGGCCCGTTCCGTTGGGTGTGTACAAGTGCCGATGCCGCCGATCTTCGCAAAACAGATGAAATTGCACTGGCTGTGCTGGAGGATATGTACAAAACAGCACCTGGTGAAATCAAACAACAGCTTAGCGATAATATCGCCTGGATTCGTGATGCCATGAAGAATAACCTGGTTGTGGGATCACAGGCACGTATCCTGTATGCCGACAGCGAAGGCCGGATTAAAATTGCAGAAGCGATTAATAAAGCTATTGCCGCCGGACAAATTTCAGCACCGGTTGTCCTGGGCCGTGATCATCACGATGTGAGTGGTACAGATTCGCCGTACCGTGAAACGTCCAATATTTATGATGGGTCGAGGTATACTGCCGATATGGCTGTACAGAATTTTGTGGGCGATGCTTTCCGCGGCGCAACCTGGATCAGTCTTCACAATGGCGGTGGTGTGGGTTGGGGCGAGGTCATCAACGGAGGCTTCGGGCTTGTGCTGGATGGTACTACAGATGCCGACAGGCGATTGAAGCAAATGCTTTTCTGGGATGTAAACAATGGCATAGCGCGCCGGTCATGGGCCAGGAATGAAGAAGCCTTGTTTGCGATAAAACGCGAAATGCAAAGAACCCCTCAGTTGAAAGTGACACTGCCAAATCTGGTAGACGATTCTCTTTTACAGAATATGAGTTAAGCTCCTGTAAAGGAAATATTTCCTGACTTGTTAAAACCAGGGGGCCACCCCCTCTGTTTTGTAGATGAAACGTGTTAACAACATGTTGAAAACCACCTTCCAATGCCCTAAGACCGCTTTTTAATGACTAAAAGTTGCCTTTCAGTTACTGGAAATTATTTGCAAGTGTCGGGAATAATATTATTTTTATTGCATTAATTACACAAAACCTCCAATGAAACACACACTTACTGTCATTTTTACAATGACAATGCTTTTTTGTTATTCCCAACAAATCAAAAAGACCCACAAAGTGGTTTTAAAAACGGACAGTATCACTATTTTTAACGACAAGTACCCCTCTCTTATTTCCGGAGAATCTTATTTCGTTTGTAAGGAAGATTATACTTATAGCTTTACAGACGCAGGGTTCGATAAATTCAGAAGCGATCTGAAATCGCAAAGTCCCGATATACTGGCATTCAAATCCGCAGATAATAAATCCCTGATCTGCATTTTCCCGAAGCTATCTACCAAAGGCATTTATGAACTTCATGATTTTGTGCTCAAACAATTTGAAGAAAGCGCCATGAGCCAGGTTAAGACCAAACAAACCATTCATGTTCAGGTCGTAGACAGTTATGATCCTCATGATCTTCCGTCTGAAAAAGGATTCAGCTACAATTAACCCGCATTTACAATAGATACACACACTCCACACTAACCACTATAACCTATGAAGTCAGTATTACTTTATGTTTTTATCTTTCTTGGCCTGCTGGGTTTATCGCAGCCTATCAACGATAATCCATGTACCAGTATTCCATTAGCAATTGGCAATACATGTACCCAAACCACGGCCAATAATAATGGCGCAACCGCTACCGCGGGTGTTACGGCCCCGGGTTGCGGAAACTACGCAGGCGGCGATGTTTGGTTTTCCGTTGTCTGCCCTGCCTCTGGTTCATTTACAGTAACCACGTATGGTACAGCCCTCAACGACTGCGCCATGGCCATGTACTCCGGCGCCTGTAGCGCACTTACACTGGTAAGCTGTACGGCAAATGGTAACGTTAACATGCCGGTTATCACAACCAGCGGTCTTACTCCGGGTGCTACGTATTATTTCCGGGTGTGGGACGAAAACAATGACCAGATCGGAGCTTTCGATATTTGCGCTACAGCCACAGCTACAGCGCCTTTGGCACCCACCAACCAGGATTGTTTAAATGCGATTCCTGTGTGTCAGTCGACTTACAACAACCCTAACTCATATTCCGGTACAGGTAACGTGGGTAATGAAATTAATACAGCACTCAGCTGTTTATATTCCGGTGAGAAAAATGATGTGTGGTATCAGTTCACCGTACAGAACTCAGGACAGCTTTGTTTCTTAATTGATCCGAACAACACCAGCAATGATTATGACTGGGCTTTATTTAATCTGACAGGTTTCAACTGCAGTGATATTGCCAACAACTCGGCGCTGCAGGTTGCCTGTAACTATTCCGGCCAGACATCCTATTCTGCTACAGGCTCCCAGCATCCTTCCTGGGGTGGCCCGAATCAAAACGGAAATACCGGTCTTGTTCCCAATCCGAATACCAGCAATTACCAGACAAGCTCCTGCATTGCGGTAACAACAGGACAAAGCTTTGTTTTAAATATTTCAAACTTCTCCAGTTCAGCAAATGGATATGACTTATATTTCCCGCCTCCGGGTACTTCCGGTATGGCGATTATTTATGACAACGTACCGCCTACCATGCTTGGTGCAACCGCAACTCCGGGTTGTGCAGGAAATCAGATCATGATCAACTTCAGTGAGAACGTGAAATGTAATACAGTATCCAATGGCGACTTTTCGGTTTCAGGTCCCGGTGGGCCATATACCATTACAAGTGTTGTAGGTTCTGCCTGTACCGGTGGTTCTCAGTACGAAAATCAATACCTGATCAACTTTACCCCGGCACTTACTACAACGGGCACATACACCTTTTGTTTGACAAACACTGCGGGTAACGTAGCAGATGCATGTAATAACCTGTCATCAGCTTCCTGTTTTACATTTGCCATTGCCGGTCCTTCTGTGACGGCTGTTCCGACAAACCTCAATTGTAATAATATTTCAACCGGTAGTATTGCGGCAACCGGTTCAGGTGCAGGCTCGCCATTCACATACCAGTTAAATGGTGGTACAGGCCAGGCCAGCGGAACTTTCAGTGGTCTTGCAGCAGGAACCTATACCATTAAAACAACTGCCACAAGCGGTTGCTCGGCAACAACAACGGTAACTCTTACACAACCTACAGCTCTTGTAGTTAATGCTACACCAACCGGTGCAACATGTGCGGGTACAGGCTCTATCTCAACTACTGTGTCCGGCGGCACACCGGGTTATACCTATGCCTGGACACCTTCGGGTTCCGGCGCCAACCCTACCGGATTACCTTCAGGAACATATACTGTAACCGTAACCGATTCAAAATCGTGTACACAAACTGCAGTAGCCAGTATTGCCGCGCCTCCTACAGCTACGGCTACATTCAACAGCTCGGCCAACCAGTGTTTAAACGGAAACAGTTTTACATTCACCAATACCGGCACTGCGGGTGGAACACATACCTATAGTTTTAGTCCTGTAGCCGGTGCTCCTGCTGCGGGCAGTGGTGCCAACTATGGTCCTGTATCATTTACATCGGCCGGAACATATACCGTTACACACAATGTAAATAATGGCGGCTGTGTCGATACAAGAACAGCAACGGTTATCATTTTTCCGAACCCTACCAGTGTTGCCACTACCAGCATCAATACAACCTGTGGTTTATCAAACGGATCATTCACGGTAAATGCTTCAGGCGGTACACCGGCTTATAATTACAGCATTAACGGAGGAGCTTATTCAGCAGCGACCAGTACAACCAATATTCCGGCCGGCACATACAACGTATCTGTGCGCGATGCCAACAACTGTACCTATACAACATCCATTAATATCACAAACATCCCGGGTCCTACGGCGATTACACTTAGTGCAAACAACGCTTCCTGTGGTTCCAGCAATGGCAGTATCAATACGCCAACTGTAACCGGCGGTACACCTACGTATTCTTATTCAGTAAACGGCGGTGCCTATACAACAAGCCCGGTATTAACAGGTCTGGCATCAGGTACCTATTCCATTACAGTGAAAGATGCCAATGGATGTACCATTGGAAACTCTGTGAACGTAGGTAATGCAACCGGCCCAACAAACGTGGCATTAACATCCAACCCAACTGCCTGTGTAGGCAGTACCGGCACATACAGCATCGGCACAGTAACCGGCGGTACAGCACCTTATACATATTCTGTAAGCCCTGGTCCTGCAGGTTTTAACAGTACAACCAATTTCACAGGCCAGGCAGCAGGTACCTATACGGTTATTGTAAAAGATAATAACGGCTGTACATATTCCAAAACAGTTGTTGTAGGTGGCGTGGCAGGTCCTTCAGCCATGACTGTGAGTACGGGTAACGCCTCCTGTGGTACGGCTAATGGTACTGCAACTGTAACCGGTGTTACAGGTGGTACAGCCTCATACCAATACCAGGCAGATGGCGGCGCATTTAATACACCAACGGTGTTTACAGGCCTTGCAGCTGGTTCGCATACCATGACCGTGAAAGATGCGAATGGCTGTACACTTTCCGTGCCTTTCACCGTTGGTAATAACGGTAGCCCTTCGGCAAACGTTTCGGCAACATCAAATATTACCTGTAACGGTGGCAGTAACGGTTCGTTTACTGTGAGTGCAAGCGGTGGTTCAGGCGGCTATACATATAGTATTACACCGGGTGGTACCAGCAACGGAACAGGGATATTCACAGGCTTAACAGCCCAGGCTTATACCGTTACCGTAAAAGATGCTGCCAACTGTTTTACAACAACCACAACCAGTTTAACTCAGCCATCGGCTGTTGCTTTGAGCCTGACACCTTTGAATGTAAGTTGTAATGCCGGTACAAACGGTACCATTACCGCCAGCGGCTCCGGCGGAACAGGACCATACCAGTATTCACTGAATGGTGGTGGCTACCAGGTGAGCACAACATTTACAGGCTTAAGCGCAGGTGTATATAACATTACTGTTAAAGACAATAATGGTTGTACATTGTCGCAGACAACCACTGTTAACCAGCCTACACCAATAAACGTAGCTGTAACAACAGGTAGCGCCAATTGTACTGCATCTAACGGAACGGCTACAGCAATTCCTTCAGGGGGTACTTCACCTTATACATACTCATGGACTTCGGGTGGCGGATCTGCTGCAACCAGCAACGGATTACCAACAGGGACCTATACAGTGACGGTAACAGACAATAACGGTTGCGTGAAAACAGCTGCTGCAACCATTGGTCAGATCACGGGCGGAACAGCAACTATATCCAACATCAATAACGTAACCTGCTTTGGTGCAGCCAATGGTAACCTCACGGTTTCTATGGGTGGTAACGCCACAGCGCCATTTACTTATGTATGGAGCCCTTCGGGTGGTAGTGCTGCCACAACAACAAGTCTCGGCCCGGGCGGATATACGGTTCAGGTAACCGATTTCTACGGCTGTAAATCTTTTGCCAACGGAACAATTACTGAGCCCCTGGCTATTAATGCTGCATTAACATCTACAGCAGCAGCCTGCTTTGGATCCAGTACCGGTATTGTATCGGCAAGTGGCAGTGGGGGTACAGCTCCGTACAGCTATATCTGGAGCCCTACGGCTTCCACGAACTCTGTTGTTACGGGATTGCCTGCCGGAACATACAGTTGTACTGTATCCGATGCACACTCCTGTACGATTACAAAATCGGTGACTGTTACCCAACCAACTGCGGTTTCAATTACATCAACAGTCACACCTGCCAATTGTAACCAAGCGAACGGATCAGCCACAGTCACAGCAAGCGGCGGTACAGCAGCATATACATATACATGGAGTAATGGTGCAACAGGTAATGCCGTAACAGGCGTTTCAGCAAACACCTATACCATTATTGTAAAAGACGCCAATAACTGTACTGCAAATCTTGCAGTGACCATTCCAAATCTGGCCGGACCTACTATGACACTTACCACCAAAACGGATGTAAGCTGTAACGGCGGTAATAATGGTACAGCAACCTATTCGGTATCAGGTGGTACAAGCCCGTATATTTATCACTGGAGTAATAATCAGGTAACACCAACCGCTACCAATATGAGCGCAGGTCTCTATACTATATCTGCTACAGATCAGAATGGTTGTGTGGTTTCGGCATCAGTAACGATTACCGAACCAAGCCTGCTTGTAGTAAATGTTGCCGGAACAGATCCTAAATGTAACGGCTCTGCAACCGGTAGTGCTACAGTAAGTCCGATCGGTGGTACACCAAATTACTCTTATTCATGGACAGGCGGTGCGGGTACGGCCAGCACAGCATCTAACCTGTTGCCAGGAAACTATATTGTAACCGTAACTGATAGTAAAGGTTGTGTGAAAACAGCTTCTGTATCTTTGGCAAATCCTCCGGCATTAGCTGTATCAATTACGAATACAGCTGTAACCTGTTTTAATGCATGCAATGGTATTGCTTCGGCAAGTCCATCCAATAACGTGGGCGTGGTTACCTATAGCTGGACCGGGTCTAATCCTCAGACAACCCAGGTAGCGACCGGACTCTGTGCCGGAGCCTATACGGTTTACATTTCCGATCAGAATAGCTGTACAGCTACAGGAACAACCACAATTACACAACCAACCATTCTTACGGCAAGTATAACATCTTCCGGTAATGCCAAATGTTATGGCGACAGCAACGGATTTGCTGTTGTGAGTGCAGCTGGCGGAACACCTGCGTATACATATACATGGTCAGGCGGTGCCGGTAACTCATCCAATGCCAATAACCTTGCCGCAGGAACATATACAGTGAATGTAGGCGACAGTAAAGGTTGTACAGCATCTACAAATATTACCATTACCCAGCCGGCAGTGTTCACTGCGGTGGCTACAGGCACAAATGTAAAATGTTATAATGCCTGCGACGGTAAAGCAGTTGTAAGTTATAGTGGTGGCACCGGACCATATACATTCCTTTGGTCACCATCACTGGCAACAACATTCTCTG
>JAFDXR010000011.1 GCA_018267825.1 Bacteroidota bacterium
ACGCAGACGCGCACAGATCGGCACCACTCATCATGACGAGCGAAGCAATCTCAGTCCTCTTTCTTTCTCGCAGATATGCGCAGATTTAGAACACGCAGATTCACGCAGAAGAATAACAGTCTTTCAGCGGAAATCAGCGTATTCATCGGCGGAAATCAGCGGGAACCTTGCACGCAGACACGCACAGATCGGTGCCACCCATCATGACGAGCGAAACAATCTCAGTCCTCTTTCTTTCTCGCAGATCCACGCAGATTTAGAACACGCAGATTCACGCAGAAGAATAACAGCCTTTCAGCGAAAATCAGCGTATTCATCGGCAGAAATCAGCGGGAACCTTGCACGCAGACACGCGCAAATCGGCACCACTCATCATGACGAGCGAAGCAATCTCAGTCCTCTTTCTCTCTCGCAGATAAACGCAGCTCAAAAGCGGGATGTAAAGTCGGAGATCAGAACGTATTTACACCGTTAACGGTTGTATACTTCATGGTGTATTTCACACCGGGATTCATATACTTATAGGCGCTGTGGCTCATTAGTGCCGCTTCGTGGAAACCGCAAAGAATGAGTTTCAGTTTATTTTTATACGTATTGATATCACCAATGGCATAAATACCTTCCACGTTGGTAGAGTAATCATCGGTATTTACTTCAATGGCATTTTTATCAATATTGAGTCCCCATTTTTCGATAGGCCCCAGTTTAGGACTTAATCCAAACAAAGGAATCAGGTGATCGGTTTCTATGGTTGTTGCTTCGTTGGTTTTACTGTTCACCATCGACACGCTATTCAGTTTACCATTACCACTCACGGCCGACAAATTCGTATTCAGCAATAGTTTGATTTTTCCATCTTCAGCCAGTTTCATGACTTTGTTTACACTGTCGGGGGCTCCGCGGAACGATTCGCTGCGGTGAACCAGCGTTAATTCGGAGCAGATATCGCTCAGGAAAATAGTCCAGTCGAGGGCGCTGTCGCCACCGCCGGCAATTACCATTTTCTGGTTGCGGTATTTCTCCGGATCCAGGATCATGTAATTGATTCCTTTTCCGTTTTCAAATTGCGTGAGGCCTTCCACTTCCGGTTTACGTGGTTCGAAACAACCAAGTCCACCGGCAATCACTACCACTTTCGCATGCACTTCGGTGCCCATATTGGTAGTCAGCACAAAGTCGCGTTCGCCGCGTTTATCAAGGCTTTCTACGCGTTCGCCAAACGTAAAGGTAGGCTTAAACGGTTCTGCCTGTTTCATGAGGTTATCTACCAGTTCCTGTGCCAGTACGGTTGGGTAACCCGGGATATCGTAAATAGGTTTTTTGGGATATATTTCAGAAAGCTGTCCACCCGCCTGAGGAAGGTAGTCGATCAGGTGACAACGCATTTTTAAGAGTCCGGCTTCAAAAATGGCGAACAAACCTACAGGGCCTGCGCCTATAATGGCGATATCGGTGGTAATCATGTGATTGAAAAATTTTGGCAAAGGTACAAAAACGTTAAAACCTACCCAAATATGGAGGCCCGCTTATGCTTTTTTATGAGCCAAAACCTCCTGATATTTCTCATTCAGGTATTTCCAGGCCTCCGGGCGGTATTCGAAAAGAATTTCGCGCTGCACCGAATCATTCCTGTTCCCATATTTTCCGAGGCTGAAATTCTTCACAGAAATGAAAACACCTGAGCGGGCAAAATAATCATCAACCTGTTCTTCTGTAATGGTCTTTCGACCATGCCTATCAATACGTACCAGTGAAACCAGCGGCATACTCTCCCATGCAACCAGGGTATTTCGCATAAGCCCGCGTTCCCTGGCACCAACAGAGTCGATCGTGATCCGGTTAAAGGACTGTTTCAGCAGTATGACAAGGGTAAACGGCAGGAAATAAAAACACAAATACCATGTTTGGAAAATAATAACCAAGGTCACAATCGCTAATAGAAATAGACCCGTCAGGGAAAAGAAAATAATATTTGGCCCGGTATTGAAATTGACTTTGCTGAAAGTCATACAGGAGGGGATGAATCAACTATTGATGGCCTGAACGGCTTTGATTTCGGGAACCGCGCGCTTGATGGTTTCTTCAATGCCGGCTTTCATGGTCATGTGGCTCATGCTGCAGGTGCTGCAGGCGCCCTTTAACTGGAGCATTACGGTTTTCTCGTCGGTTACTTCCAACACTTCCACATCGCCACCATCGGCCTCCAGGTATGGGCGGATGCTTTTAAGGGCTTCTTCTACTTTATCTACCAGTTCTTTGCTCATGTAAAATAATTCCCGGATTATCTGAATTGATAACCCGGGAATACAAAGGTACGATTTTTATTTACCCAATGCTTTTTTCAGGTTTGTATCCAGGGCATCGAGGAATTCTTCGGTATACAGGTAGTGTTCACCATGGTTTACTTTGTTACCATAGGCACAAACTGCTAAATCCTTGGTCATTTTACCGCTTTCTACAGTTTCCACACACACTTTTTCGAGGGTCTGGCAGAAATTGATCAGGTCTTTGTTTCCATCCAGTTTACCACGGAACTCCAGGCCGCGTGTCCATGCGAAGATAGATGCGATCGGGTTTGTAGAGGTTGGTTTACCGGCCTGGTGATCGCGGTAGTGACGGGTTACTGTACCATGCGCTGCTTCAGCTTCCATGATTTTTCCATCCGGAGTAACCAATACAGAGGTCATCAATCCTAATGAACCAAAGCCCTGTGCTACGGAGTCAGACTGTACGTCGCCATCGTAGTTTTTACAAGCCCATACGAAATTACCATTCCATTTTAAAGCAGAAGCTACCATGTCGTCGATAAGACGGTGTTCGTAAACAATACCGGCTGCTTCGAATTTCGCTTTATAATCGGCTTGATAAATCTCTTCGAAAATATCTTTGAAACGACCATCGTATTTTTTGAGGATGGTGTTTTTGGTAGACAGGTATAACGGCCATTTTTTGCTCAGAGCCATGTTGAAACAGGAGTGTGCAAAACCGCGGATCGACTCTTCGGTGTTGTACATGCCCATAGCAACGCCCGGACCTTTGAATTTGAAAATTTCGTTTTCGATCACTTGTCCGTCATCTCCTACAAATTTCATGGTCAGTGTTCCTTTACCCGGAATCACAACATCTGTAGCGCGGTACTGATCACCAAACGCATGACGACCTACAATGATCGGCGCAGTCCAGTTGCTTACCAGGCGTGGTACGTTTTTGCAAACGATAGGCTCGCGGAAAACGGTTCCGTCCAGAATATTACGAATGGTTCCGTTCGGCGATTTCCACATTTGTTTCAGGTTGAATTCCTTTACACGGGCCTCGTCGGGTGTGATGGTGGCACATTTAATACCAACCTGGTATTTTTTAATGGCTTCAGCAGCGTCGATGGTCACCTGGTCATTGGTTTGATCGCGGTATTCGATACCAAGGTCATAGTATTTGATATCTACATCCAGATACGGTAATATCAGTTTGTCTTTGATAAATTTCCAGATGATGCGGGTCATTTCATCCCCATCTAATTCAACCACCGGGTTGGCTACTTTAATTTTGCTCATATGATCGTGTTTTTATTAATATTTTTTTAAGCACCCAAATATATGTTTTTTCCCATAACAGCTGCGGAAAATTGTCGAAAAATAGCCCCTGTTGTAGATAAGTCGCCCGGTGAAAAAGTCCGGCACGGCGTAATCAGGCCTTTGATGAAAGTTTCTGTGCCAACATCTCATAATACCGGGTTGCCGGACCGAGATATGCAGGGCGTTGATCATGGCTCAGTATCTCTTTAAAGGCCACTGCCGGATGTTTGGAATGATACCGGCTTCGCTCCCCGATCTGCTGCATTTCCTCAGCCGACCAATGATGACCTGACATAGCCGCTATACCCCGGATCATGTTTGCCGGCCCATCTGCATAATTGAACCAGAGCGAGGGGCCTGATTTTTCGCGCAGTTCCAGGTACACCTGCAAATAGCGTTCGAGCACAAGGGCCGTGTATGCATCCTGATCGAGGTGGCTGATTGCATCGGGTGTGAATCCGAACACGGCCGGCTCAATAACTCCCGGCACGGCCTGCATGCCACGGTGCTTGCGATGCGACTGCAACACATCGTATGGATCGCGATACAGAAACACACAAGGTACATGGGGATAAAGGCGGCGAAACGTATCGTAAAAAAACACATGCCAGCTGTCGAGTTTTATAAACAACTGATTTTCGTTACCCTTTCGCTTCTGCCCGTAGAGCCGGATGGCAGCCTGCAGAGCCTTGTCTTTCTCTGTTTCGGTTAGCGAAACCGAGCGAAGAATCTCATCAAAAAAAGGTACTTCGGCCAGAGAAACAGAACCGGAAGGAATGGCCAGCATCTGCGACAGAAGTGTGGATCCGCACCGGGAAATATGAAATATAAATGCTGTAGGCTCTACGGATTCGACAGCATCAGCCAGCATCTCCAGTTCACTGATAGCGCTTACACAGGCAAAAGGTTTGGAGTTAAACGGATGACTCAGGCATTTAGCCAGGGTTTCATCAAAAAAAGGATCTGTATATGGTATATCATCCGCATAGAGCCATTTGCAAAGCAACTGCTCCTGTTGCCGGATGAGACGGGCCGGAATCCATTTCTGCATATCGGACATTTTCTGCTGCATCAATTGCCCTGGATCTCCAGTTTCAGTTTCCGGACCAGTTCCCTGGAAGCCTCTGTATCCATGGTTTCCAGAGCCTCAATCATTTTCAGTTTGGTGTCACGATCATAAGCCAGGTTTTGTTTTTCTTCCTCAAAATCATAACCGGCACCGGCAAAAATCGCATCCGACCAGGCATTGCGTTTCCCGTCGATAATCAGGTGAATGCGCGGTTCGGAACCATTATTCTGAACGCTGTGCGGCAGATGAAAATTGGCATACCAGCATTCACCGGGCTGCATATCCATATCCACACCATCTACACGGAAAACAACCTGCGGCACTGTTTTTATGGGGATGTGTAAGCGAAAAAAACCATACTCATAGCCCTGGTGAAGATCGCGGTGTTCTTTGATATGACTGCCGGGAGACAATGATAATAAACGAACGGCTTCGATCTCACATAAAAACCCGTCTACAATCGATTTGAAATAAGTGCATGTTTCGAGCAGGGGTGTATTCTGAAAGCCCGTTGCTGCCGGGAGCGCATATATATCGTCGGTATTTCCCGAGGCCGAACGCAGCGCAATACTGGTCCATTCTCCCGAATAATCGGCTGTATTGAAATGAGACTGCCAGTGCGTTTTCACACATTCATCCAGGTCAGTCAGAAGCCGGTTTACGTTATACTGAAGCGGCAGTTTCAAAAAGCGGTTTCTACTCATGATACGGGAGTTTAGTTAAGCCTGATGATGTAAAGATAACACAAGACCCGATATCCGGAAAGCCGAACGGTGTTTTGGATAAAATTGATTATTTTTGCCCAAATTCTGATGATCATGAAATTCCACCGCGAAGGTATTCCAACTCTCATTATAACGTTGCTGTTTGGCGCTATTATTACATTCATTGCGCATTATTTCTTTCCCACATTTGCAATCGCACATTGGTTTGCTTACCTGCTGAGCGGCTTCCTGCTGATTGTGGTACTCCAGTTTTTCCGCCACCCCACACGTAAACATACACTGAACGATAACGCTATTATTGCTCCGGCCGATGGAAAAGTGGTAGTGATTGAAGAAACCGAAGAAGGTGAATACTTCAAAGATAAACGCATCCAGGTTTCAATTTTTATGTCGCCGGTGAATGTTCACGTAAACCGCTACCCGATTGCCGGGGAGGTAACTTATGCGAAATACCACGCCGGTAAATTTATGGTAGCCTCTTTACCGAAGTCGAGCACTGAAAACGAACGCACCAGCATTGTGGTGAAACATAAAACCAACGGACAATCTGTATTATTCAGACAGGTAGCCGGAGCACTGGCCCGCCGTATTGTGATGTACAGCAAAGTAGGCGATAAAGCCGTGCAGTGCGGCGAAATGGGTTTTATTAAATTCGGTTCGCGCGTGGATTTGTACCTCCCGACAAACGCCAAGATCAAGGTAAATATCGGCGAGATGGTAAAAGGTTCTCAAACCGTTATTGCTGAATTCTGATATGGTTAATATCCGCATAGGTTTTGGATACGATGTACACCCGCTTGGCGAAGAACGTGAGTTATGGCTTGGCGGCATTAAACTGGAATTCGACAAAGGCTGTGTAGGTCACAGTGATGCCGATGTGTTACTGCATGCCATCTGCGACGCCCTGCTGGGTGCAGCCAATCTGCGCGATATCGGTTTTCATTTCCCGAACACAAATCCCAAATACAAAGGTGCCGACAGTAAACTCCTGCTCGCTGAAGTAATGACCCTGCTCGATCAGCATGGCTATGCCGTGGGTAACGTGGATGCGACGCTAAGCCTGGAAGCCCCGAAAATAAATCCACATATTAAACACATGCAGGATGTACTTGCGCCTATCATGCACATCAGCATCAATGATATTTCTATTAAAGCCACCACCAACGAAAAGCTTGGTTACGTAGGGCGTGGCGAGGGTGTAAACGCCTATGCTGTTGCTTTGATCTACAAAAAATAAAAGGCCTTCCCTCTTTTGCTATTCTAATATTAGACAATACCCTGGCGTATCGTTTGTAAAATGAGGCTACACGCTTGTTTGCCTTCTTTTTTTCATTATCTTTATTCTCCCAAATTTGTTTTATGAGTAAACAGATCGAAAAACTCACCCTCCATTCTGAATTCGAAGTTTATGCTTCGGAAGCCGACCTCCTGCCCGAAGAACAGGACCTTGTGAAAAAGGCCAAGGAAGCTCTACAGGCAGCTTACGCCCCATACTCTCATTTTTTTGTAGGGGCTGCCGTATTGCTCGGAAATGGAGAAGTGATCATTGGCAATAACCAGGAAAATGCTGCTTACCCATCCGGACTTTGTGCCGAACGTGTTGCTATTTTCCATGCTGGTGCCCGGTTTCCGGGAGTTCCCGTAAAAACAATTGCCATTTCATGCAAAGCTCAAAACCAGGTCATTAATGATCCGGTGAGTCCCTGTGGAGCCTGCCGGCAGGCCATTGCCGAATACGAAACCCGCTATGCGAGCCCTATCCGCATTATCATGTCGGGCGAGAGCGGAAAGATTTATGTGGCCAATAGCATCGAAGCCTTGCTGCCACTGATGTTTAACCGAAAATACCTCAAATAATTCCCTTGTTTTAATTTGCTTTGGTATCCATATTTTCTGCTATTTTTGTAACATTAAATAAAGTGGCTTTTTATGGCTAAAACAGCAGAAAAAAAATCGAAGTTCTCCAAGGAACAATATATGAAGTGGTACGAGTCTATGCTCCTGATGCGCCGCTTCGAAGAAAAAACCGGACAGGTTTATGTTCAACAAAAAATCAAAGGCTTTTGCCACCTGTATATAGGCCAGGAAGCCATTGTAGCAGGAACTGTCAGCGCTACTAAAAAAGAAGACAAACACATTACTGCCTACCGCGATCACGCCCATCCTATCGGGTTGGGACTTCACCCAAAATATGTGATGGCCGAAATGTATGCCAAAATCACCGGCTGCAGCAAAGGGAAAGGCGGTTCCATGCATATTTTCAGTAAAGAACACAACTTCCTGGGAGGTCATGGTATTGTAGGCGGGCAGGTCCCTCTGGGAGCCGGCATTGCCTTTGCCGAAAAATACCTGGGTACCGACAATGTATGTGTATGTTCGATGGGCGATGGTGCTGTGCGCCAGGGTGCCCTGCACGAAGCCTTTAACATGGCCATGACATGGAAATTACCGGTGGTATTTATCGTGGAGAATAACATGTATGCGATGGGAACTTCGGTAGAACGTACCAGTAACGTACATGACCTCTGGAAACTGGGTCTGGCTTACGACATGCCATCCAAACCGGTAGACGGACTCACCGTAGAAAGCGTTCACGAAGCCATGGAGGAAGCTGTTGCCCGTGCACGTCGCGGCGACGGACCAACTTTCCTGGAAATGAAAACATACCGTTACAAAGGCCACTCGATGAGTGATGCCCAGACTTACCGTACAAAAGAAGAAGTAAAAGAATACCAGAAACAGGATCCGATCGAAAAAGTGATTGACACGATGAAGAAAAACGGCTGGATTGATGATGCCGGTATTGAAGCTGCCGAAGCGCGTGTAAAAGCCCTGGTGGATGAGTCGGTGCAATTTGCTGAAGAAAGTCCATACCCGGATCCAAGTGAATTGTACAAGGATGTGTATGCGGATGCGGATTACCCGTATATTCTGGAGTAATTTTAAATTCTTAGTTTTTAGTGTTTAATTTTTGAAAGATCAGGAACTATATAAAGAAAGTATTATTCAACAGAAAACATTTGATTTTTCGTTGAGAATAATAGAACTCTATAAAAAACTAATCACAAAAGATAATAATCCAATTATTAAGCAACTATTAAGGAGTGGTACATCTATTGGGGCCAACGTGAATGAAGCAAGCGCCGGACAATCAAAGAGAGATTTTGTTATGAAAATGGCTATTGCATCAAAAGAAGCACGGGAAACTATGTACTGGTTAAGGCTTCTGAATGACTCAAAATGGTACGACATTGACTTAAAGCAATACATTCATGATTCAAATGAGATCATAAAAATTCTGACCAAAATTGTAAAAACATCTCAGGAAAATTTATTGAAAACAAAAGCAATTAAGAACTAAACACTTAACATTAACAACTGACTATAATGGCTGAAATTGTAAGGATGCCCAAATTAAGTGATACCATGACAGAAGGTGTGGTAGCAAAATGGCACAAAAAAGTGGGCGACAAAGTAAAAAGCGGTGAATTGCTGGCCGATATCGAAACTGATAAAGCCACCATGGAATTTGAATCATTCCAGGATGGTGTATTGCTTCACATCGGCGTTCAGGAAAAACAAGCAGCTCCCGTTGATTCTATTCTGGCCATTCTTGGAAAAGAAGGTGAAGATATTTCTGCCCTGATCTCCGGTGCTACTGCAAAACCTGAAACAAAAACAGAAACCCCGGCAGCAACCCAGGCAACCACTGTTGCAGCTACTGCACTTCCTGCCAGCATACAGGTTGTTCGCATGCCTAAACTGAGCGACACCATGACAGAAGGCGTGGTAGCCAAATGGCATAAAAACGTTGGTGATAAAGTAAAAAGCGGCGAATTACTCGCCGATATCGAAACCGATAAAGCCACCATGGAATTTGAATCATTCCAGGATGGCGTGCTTTTACACAAAGGTGTGGAAGAAGGTAAGGGCGCAGCCGTAGATAGCGTGCTGGCCATTTTAGGAAAAGGCGATGAAGATATTAAAACCGTTCTTGCTTCTCTGGCAGCTCCTGCTGCCGATGGCGATAAAGTGCCCTTCCCGAAAAAAGAAAACACATCGTCATCTGTGAGTTCGACCACAGCAACACCGGCAACACAAACTGCCGCTAGCAGCAACGACAGTCGCATCAAAGCATCGCCACTGGCCAAAGCATTAGCCAAGGAAAAAGGCATCGACCTGAGCCAGGTTACAGGCACGGGTGACAATGGCCGTATTACCAAACAGGATGTTGAGTCCTTTAATCCGGCAAATACCAAAGTAAAAAGCGGCAGTGCGTCAACCGTTAGTTCGGTAGCCCTCGGCCAGGAAAGTTATACCGATGAGCCGGCTTCGCAAATGCGCAAAGTCATTGCCCGCAGATTGATGGAAAGCAAGAGTTCGGCTCCCCATTTCTATTTAACCATCGAAGTCGACATGGACAATGCCATGGCATCGCGTGCAGCCATCAACAATTTGCCTGACACCAAAGTATCGTTTAACGACCTGGTGATCAAAGCCTGTGCAGCAGCCCTGCGTCGCCATCCGCGTGTAAACAGCAGCTGGATGGGCGATAAGATCCGACTGAAACATCATATTCATATTGGTGTTGCTGTTGCGATCGAAGATGGACTGGTAGTACCAGTGGTTCGTTTTGCCGACCAGAAATCACTGACGCAAATATCAGGCGAAGTGAAAGACCTCAGCAAACGCGCCAAGGATCGCAAATTGCAGCCAACTGAAATGGAAGGCAATACATTTACTGTATCGAACCTGGGTATGTTCGGCATCGAATCATTCACATCCATCATCAACAGTCCGGAATCCTGTATTCTCTCGGTTGGTGCGATACGCCAGGTACCTGTGGTGAAAAACAACCAGGTGGTTCCGGGCAATGTCATGAAACTGACCCTCGCCTGCGACCACCGCTCTGTAGACGGTGCAACCGGTGCAGCATTTTTACAAACGTTAAAACTGTTTATTGAAAACCCGGTAACAATTCTTGCTTAATTTTATTAAGCACTAAAAACCAAGAATTAAAAACTCTAATATGGAAGGCTACGTAAAATCAGAAATAAAAAACGGAATTGCATACATCACATTCTTTCATCCGCAGAGTAACTCTATGCCTGGCACTCAGCTCCGCAACCTCGCGGCTGAAGTCGAAAAGATGGGAAAAGATGCTCAGGCGAAAGTAATCGTTCTGCAAAGTGAGGGTGACAAGGCATTTTGTGCAGGTGCCAGTTTCGATGAATTGATTTCCATAAAAGATATTGATACAGGTTTAAAGTTCTTCTCGGGCTTTGCGGCGGTGATTAATGCCATGCGCAAAGCTCCTAAATTTGTGATTGCCCGTGTGCAGGGAAAAGCTGTTGGTGGCGGTGTTGGCATTGCCTCTGCTGCGGATTATACTTTTGCGGTTGAGGGTGCTTCTGTAAAACTCAGTGAATTGGCTGTAGGGATTGGCCCGTTCGTAGTAGGCCCTGCCGTTGAACGCAAAGTGGGCACATCTGCTTTCTGCCAGCTAACCATCAATGCCACCGAATGGCAAAGCGCTCAGTGGGCCAAAGAAAAAGGCCTGTATGCCGAGTTGTTTGCAAATGCAGCTGATATGGACAAAGGCATTGAAGCGCTTGCTTCGAAACTGGCAGCCAGCAACCCGGAAGCTATGGCCATGCTTAAAAAAGTGATGTGGGAAGGCACCGAAAACTGGGACACACTCCTGGTAGAACGTGCGGGTATGAGCGGCACCTTAGTGCTTTCTGAATTCACCGTGAACGCCATCAATAAATTCAAGCAAAAAGCTTAACATGAAATTCCAGGCTGGCAACCGAACCAAATTGTGGTATGGCCTGTTTATTTTATTTATTTCTTCTGTTTCTTTTTCTCAAAAAGTTATTGGCCCCGACAGTCTTGGTATCTATACCGTGACGGAACATCCGCCGGAATATCCCGGAGGAGTAACAGCGATGATGAAATTTATTCTACAAAAATTTGAATTTCCCTGCCAGGCGCGTGAGCAAGGGATCGGTAAAACCCCTAGTGCACGTTTTGTTGTTGAGGAGGATGGCAGTATTACCCATATAACCATACCTAAAAAAAGTGACAGCCCGGAACTGGATCAGGCAGTCATCCAGGTCATCTCTAAACTATCTCCTTTTAAGCCAGCCCTGCATAACGGGAAGGCCGTCAGGTGCTATGTTTACCTGCCAATCCATATATGTTTCAAATAGGCACATTTAAGAAATGACACCAATTATCTTACTTCATGGAGCCGTAGGTGCAGCCGATCAGCTGGAACCGCTGAAAGAAATTCTATCGGCAGACGGGCGGCCGGTCTATAGTTTCAGCTTCTCCGGACATGGCCACAGTCCTTTCCCGGCCGATGAATTCAGCATCGATACATTTTCCAATGAGCTGCATGCTTTCATCCTTTCGCATGAATTGCATAAGCCGCATGTCTTCGGATACAGCATGGGCGGCTATGTGGCTCTACACCTGGCATACAAACACCCTGATTTACTTGGAAAAATAGCAACCCTCGGCACCAAATTTAAATGGGATCCTGAGACAGCGCATAAAGAAATAAAAATGCTGGAGCCCGACACTATTCAGTTAAAAGTGCCGAAGTTTGCCGAAGCCCTGAAACAAAGACATGGCGCCAGCTGGAAAGACCTCCTGTTTCATACATCACACCTGATGATAGGCCTTGGCCACCATCCCGTACTGAATGACGATGTACTGGAAAACATACACAACCCTGTGATGCTGGGCCTTGGCGATTTTGATGTGATGGTAGGTCTGGATGAAACGCTGCACGTGAGAAACAAACTCGAAAACAGTTCCATGTACATGCTTCCGAACACAAAGCATCCTATTGAATCAGTAAATGCCGGCTTATTATCGCAGATGTTGCTCAGCTATTTCCGTTAAGCCGCATGTGGCAAAGGTTCACTGTTATGCTGGATCTCAGGTTCAGGGAGTTCATCGTGCTCAATCAATCCATACTCCCGCAATTCCCAATCGGTGATCGCCTTATCAGCTCTGCGGTGCGCCAACTTCATTTTATAGTTAAGCCACCGTTTGCCCAGTAAGACACTCATGAGTTTATCGATCCACAGCCGATACGTGAGATTACCCAAACCCTGCAATTTGTATATGATGCTGTGTGCCATTTTCCGGTAAGCCACTGCAAATCCACCTTCCTGGTACATCATGTAATGCCAGTAACCACTGGGCATAAACAGCGAGTCGCCGTGTTCGAGGGTAATATCATACCCCTTCACGTATTTCAACCCCGGAAATTTATCATAATCCGGATTTGCAAAATCAGCGATGCTGAATGTATTGAATGGTGTTTTGTACAAAAGATCGTTATACTCGGGTGCAAACAGCAGAATGCGCTTACGACCGGTAAACTGTGTATGCAACACATTACTCATGTCAATATCATAATGCATCCTTACATGCGTATCTACACCACCAAAAAACATGAAGCCTATTTTACCGAGTAAGCCTTTAAAAATACCGGGGCACGGAAATTCTTTTCGCAGGCTTTCATCGTGTTTAAAACCATCGAACAAAAATAAACGGTAACGGGCTTTTTCAGGCCTGGTGATGTGATCCGCAAATTCGTGAAAAGGCATGGTTAAATCGCCGTGTGTGTAGGCTGTTATTTTTGGGAGCGTATTATCATACACTTCCACAGTCACATGTCCCAGCTTTTGTTTCATGTATTCGATAGACCAGAGCCGGCCCGCCTCTGTGCCATCCAGGAGTCCTTTAATGATAACGGGCTTTTGCCTTTGGAAATACTCCCTGAATAACTCCTGCTCATTAATACCATCTATGGTATCTATCTTAAGTGACAAATCCATATACAACGTGTTTATTAATATGCATAACAAAAATAATACACGTTGGTTTATGATGAATCAACACGGGCTCTTAAATAATGCTAAAATGGGGATAATTAATGAATAACAACCAGCTTACGGTGTTCTGTACGACCATCTGTATCAATCTCAACCATGTATGTTCCCGCAGGTAGTTCCGACAGTTGGACACTGTACTCGAGCTGATCGTCCTGAAGGACTATAATTTTTTCGGCAACAACCGTGGCTGTCATGCTGCGGATAATGAGCTGAGCCTGCTTGTATTCCAGGCTTTTGAATTTCACCATGAGTTCACTACCTGAACGAACCGGGTTCGGATAAATATCTACAAAAGAATCTTCTTTGTCTTCGATAGTCACACTAACCCAATTGGTATAGTGCTCACTTCCATCTATATCAACCTGTTTCAGCCTGTAATAGTTTGGCCCGACAACAGGCGATGTGTGAATATACTCATAGGTACTGTAATTGCCTTCAGCCTGGATGGTAGAGATTTCTTTGGCATCGCTGGCAGCATCTGTACTGTATATCAGAACAAAGTAATTGTTCTGTATTTCCATGGCTGTTTTCCATTGCACCGAAACCGTATTGTTAGCGTCGTTCAGTGTGGCATTGAAACTGAGCATCTCTACCGGCAGTGGGCCTGTGGATGCCGGAATAACGCCGCCATTGGCCGGTCCACTACCACTTACACCGCTAACGGTCCCTGTACAACCGACACAACTGAGTCCGCCGTTTCCGGGTGTTGTACTTGTTGTGACATTGGCTGTAGGCTGTGCCCCTGAAAATACAACAACACCTTGTCCGCCACCGCCTCCGCCGCCATGTACTGAGCCTGAGGTATTGCTAAACCCTCCGTTACCACCACTCGATGTAATCGTGAGCGGGCAGGAACCTGAAACACTATATGTACCTATATTCAAAACAATAGAGCCACCGGCGCCGGCGCCGCCTGATCCATCGTTTGAAGCATTGGCAGGTGTATTCCCATTGGATGTGATGGAAATTCCGGCACAGCTGTTTGTTTTCAGCATATCTGCCTTTATAAATATAATTCCGCCGCCTGCACCACCAGGCGTACCGACGCCATCATTTTCGTGTCCGCCCCCGCCGCCGCCGCCCATAAATACGCGCGACGCGCTGATACTCGAACTTAATGAGAGCCCTCCGAGGCCACCTGCCGACGGGGCACAACCCGTACCTGCAGGCACCCAGCCAAGACCGCCGTCGCCACCTGCAGAGTAATTACCGCCGCCGCCGCCACCGGAGTTCACATCATTACCGCCGCCGCCGCCGTTTAATAATTTAGCACGTCCACCACCATAAGCGGCCGTTGTGTTTTTATAAATCCCTTCGCCTTTACCTGCGTAACGCATCGCAATGGATGTGGCATAGGTGGAGTTATCGCAGCTGCTGTAGCCGTTTGGTGTATTTTTGGAACCGCCTCTGAAACCTGAACCTGTAGCTGTAATGCTGCTATTCAGAGTCAATGTACCATTTACAACAAACGCCGTTACTCCACCCACGGTGCCATTCCAGGCCGCTGTTGTAATAGCTGAACTCACTGTATAATTCGGTGAACCTAACGTTGGATATGAAATAAGCTGTACCGCTGCATTCGTATTGATATGATAGGTATTGGAAAGATTTGCTGTTAATACCACAGAATTAGGAAGTCCGGCCGACTCGGTATGCGAAGCAACCATGGCTACTTCGTAAAGACCTGCAGACTGAATACTTCCCAGGTTCCCAAAACTGGAAGCGTTGGTGGTGTTTGTCCCGATAGCATTATCCTGCATCTGCATCACAATAACATATTCACCATCTTCAAACGTATCGTAGGTCTCCGTGGTGTTGGACAGGGTAAGGGTTTTACCACTGATTGCGGTAATATTGGCAAATCCATTGACAGGATTTTGCGAAAAAAACCTGCAATAAAGCAATAGCAATAAAAATAATCCAAAAACTCTCATACTCGGGATAATGAGAAAATGCTAAGGCCAAGTTAGTATAATTTGCGTAAAGGCAATATAAAATTTTGCCTATTTCTTCGGGTTAACGAGGGTTTACTCTATTCGCCTTTGAAAACCGGTTTGCGTTTTTCAAGGAAAGCTTTTACTCCTTCGTTGTAGTCGTAGCTCTTTGCGGATTCAACCTGCATGTCGCGTTCCATGTCGAGTTGCTGAGCCAGTGTATTCTGATACGATGCATTGAGCAATCGTTTGGTGAGGCCAATGGCTTTGGTAGGCATAGCCGCCATGTGTTGCGCATTGACCAGGGCCTGGCTTAACAAATCCTTGTCGTCGAATATTTTGTAAACCATACCATACTGCATGGCTTCTTCGGCAGTGGCTTTATCCCCGGTCATCATCAGGGCGCTTGCCATATTGAAACCGATGAGGCGCGGAAGCATAAATGTTCCACCGCTATCCGGAATGAGCCCGATTTTGCTGAATGCCTGGATAAAACTGGCTGAACGTGCCGCAAATACAATATCGCAGGCCAGTGCAATGTTTGCCCCAGCTCCTGCAGCTACACCATTGACCGCTGCAATAATTGGTTTTTCAATATGACGAATGCGCATAATGATAGGATTGTAATGCTCCTCCACAATACGTTCAATACCGGGGCCGCTGTTGTCAATCGCTTCGGCCAGATCCTGTCCGGCACAGAAGGCTTTGCCTTCGCCTGTGAGCACAATGGCGCGTACGGTTTTATTTTTTTCAGCCTCATCGAGTGCAGCATGTAGCTGCAAGGCCATTTCGCGGTTAAAGCTATTGAACTTGTCGGGGCGGTTTAATCGGATAACAGCCACATTTCCCTGTAATTCGGTAATGATGAAAGACATATTGAATTTTTTGCTAAAAATGCTATTTATTTCTTAGAGAAGGAAATTTTATATGCTGTTCCTTCGCCCGGTTTATTGGTGCGCTGGCAGGTGCCATCAATCTGGTCGACAAGTCCATTCAGAATATCGAGGCCTATCGACTTGGCCGGAATTTTTGAATCATCGAAGCCAACCCCATTATCCCTGATTGTAAGGAATACCTGCTTGTTGTTTTCAAGCAGGGAGATTTCGATCACACCGTCTTTACGCCCATTAAATGCATGCTTATAGGCATTGGTAATGAGTTCATTGACAATAAGCGCCAGTGGAATGGCCGACGAAATATCGAGGTGAACGTCGGTAATACCTTTCACCAGTTTAATATGCTGAGAGGCGCTGTAGGAATGTCCCAGGTGATCCAGAATCTCATTGAGGTATTCCTTGAAGTTCAGCTGTGCATAGGATTTGGCTTTGTAAATGAGCTCATGCACTGTAGCAATGGAGTTCAGGCGGTCTTTACATTCCTCGAACAGTCGACGGTGATATTCATCATGCGATTTTTCGGCCTGAAGATTCATCAGGCTGGCTACAATACTCAGGTTATTTTTTACGCGGTGGTGTATTTCCTGCAACAGCACTTTTTGTTCGTTCAGCGAAATTTCGAGCGACTGCCGTGCTTTCTTCTTTTCATACGTTTCCAGGGCCAGCGAGATCATCTGGGCCGTTACCAGTCCGAATTTCTGTTCCTGCAATGTCCATTCGCGCGGCGAGCCAACATTTTCAAAACAGATCACGCCAATCATTTCACCTTCAATACGAACGGGGATATCCATAAGAGCCTGAATGTTGTGAGGTTTGAGGTAAAACTCATATAGTTCGGCCGTTTTGGTTTCGGTAAATGCATCGCTGGTAATGATGATCTTCTCCGTTTCGAACAGCGAAAAATAAAACGGCATAGCGATACGTGGCAAAGCCGATTGCGGCACCAGTTTGTTTTCGCGGGCATCGAAATTTCCGATACACTGAATTTCCGTTTTATCTTTATCAAATACCCAGGCATTCACACGGGTGGTATTGGTCGCCCGCGACGAAAGTTCGAGAATTTCATAAATGGCCTCATCCAATTTACCCTCACGTATTTTCCGTGATTTGGAAAGGTTTTCGATGGTCAGCGCTTTCTTAATGATATCTTTCCTGACAATTTGCTGCTGCGTATTGTCGCGAATGAAAATAGCATAAAACAGCTCCCCGTCTTTCTCGATCTGTGAGGCACGGAACACCACATTGATGTAGGTCCTGGTCTTGTGACGGATATTATCGGTGAAGAAGCATTCGCCGAAGCGGTCCACTTTATTGTATAATGTTTCGAGTCGTGTTTCGGGATTAATGAAAAAATAAGGGAGTCCGTGTTCCTTGATTTCTTCGGCAGTATATCCAAGCAGGTGCGAAATGCCATTGGAAATAAACACCACTTCACTCTTGTTATTCAGAATGATGACATGTTCGAGAAACTGATGGATGATATCCGGGAAAATATCGGTCATGCGCTTCGGGATTTACTTAAGTAAATGTAAAAAAAAATAGCAAGTACGCAAGGATTCTGAAGTGCAAATCAGAATGGGTTAACAAGGAGCATCCACGTGTAACGCCGTGAAACTAAATACACTTGAAATAATCGAAAGGTTCCAGGCAGTCTTTGCACTGATAGAGCGCTTTGCAGGCGGTGCTTCCGAACTGGGAAATGAGTTGTGTATTGGCCGACCGGCAGCGCGGGCATAACACGGTTTTCTGTTTGCCGGTAAGCCAGCTTTTATCCTGTGTGGTATGCTCCGGTGGCGCAATGCCGTAACGGCGGAGTTTCTCTTTGGCTTCTTCCGGAATCCAGTCGGTTGTCCAGGGCGGATCAAAAACGGTTTTCACAATAACCTCTTCGAATCCTTCCTTTTTCAGGATAGCGCGCACATCATCTTCAATCTGTTTCATGGCCGGGCAACCACTGTAAGTGGGGGTTATTTTCACCTCAACCGCAGAGCCGTTCACCTGTATGTCGCGGATCACACCCAGCTCCACAATAGATATAACCGGAATCTCGGGATCCGGCACCTGTTGCAGAATAGAGAGAATATGCCCGGGACTGTGCAGCATTTACAAAATAAAAATAGCGGCAATAATCATAATCACAATAATGACGATGTATTGCCAGACATCAACAAAATACGGGGAAAGTTTTTTCCAGGTTTCTTTCATTCTACCATGATCTTGTAAGAAGCAGTATTATACGGGCCTGAACAACCTGCATCTATCTTCTCAATAAAAAATTTATCGCCTTTTTTCCAGGCTGTAAATAATCCCAATTTGTCCTCAGGCATGTTCGAATCGGCACGACCACCATATTTTACAATCGCTGTCTGCTGTGATGAATGTATGATCATGACGAAGTTAAACTGGTATACGATACAATCAGAAGGTATTTCGGCAACAATATCGTGCAATGATTTAGCGGCCTTTAACTGTGCTTCGGTTATTCTGACAACCACGCTTTTTGATCTGGTCTGGGCAAATACCCCAAACGACATCACAAGCAAAATGGCACAAAGCAGTTTTTTCATGGTTTATTACCATTTAGCGGTAGGATGCATGCGTGGCAGGTGCTGCATTTCGGCCAGCAAATACCCGAGGTGTTCGGTGTGTATGCCGTCGAGGCTGCCGCGCTGCATGAATACATTCTCCGGTTTTTTCAGATTTGCTTTACGGATGAGTTCATCTACGTGGGTTTCCCATTTCGCCTGAATATCCTGAAGGTTTACGGCAACACCTTGTGCCAGAAGTTCTTTTTCCGACCCGGGGGTTTCAAATAATTCCTGTGTATACTGCCACAGTTCATTGAGGGCGTCCTGTGCACGCTGATGACTCTCATCGGTGCCATTGCCGAAACGTTCGAGCCATGATGCGGAATGACGTACATGGTAGGTCACTTCCTTGATGGCTTTCTGGGCAATGCCACTTAACGTTGTATCCTTGCTTTTGGCAAGTTCTTTATAGAGGTATAAATGATATACATCCATGATTACCTGGCGCACCATGGTTTTGGCATAATCGCCATTGGGTTGTTCGGTAATCAGTGGATTAAAAAATTCGCGCTCATTGCGGAAGAACGCCAGATCATCGTCTGTGCGGCCTTTTCCTTCTACCTGCGCAGCATACTCTAGAAACGATTTGGCTGTACCAAGTGTATCGAGGGCAATGTTGGTAAGGGCCAGATCTTCTTCCAGGAAAGGGCCATGACCGGTCCATTCGCTCAGGCGCTGTGCCAGAATCAGGGAACTATCGCCCAGGCGTAATGTATATTGAAATAATGCGTTGCTCATTGGATTTACAGAATAATAAATAGTCTACTATACATTACATGTGCTTGATCGCATCCGGAATCTGGTAAAATGTAGGATGACGGTACACCTTATCGTTGGCCGGCTCAAAGAAAGGCCCCATATCTTCGGGACTGCTGGCCACAATGGCTGATGACGGAACTACCCAAAGTGCCATGCCTTCGCCGCGACGTGTATATAGATCGCGGGCATTCTGCAATGCCATTTCTTTATCGAAAGCGTGTAAGCTGCCACAATGTACAAAGGGTTGAC
Organism: Bacteroidota bacterium; assembly: GCA_018267825.1. GTDB lineage: Bacteria > Bacteroidota > Bacteroidia > B-17B0 > Aurantibacillaceae > JAFDXR01. The sequence continues at coordinate 19,706 of JAFDXR010000011.1, forward strand.
CTGATTTACGTTGAACAAATACTTCCCATACCGGGCCTTGAGAATCAGACATAATCAAATTGGATTTTAGTATTTAGATATTAGTTCAGTATTGAGATATTAGATTACAGTATCGAGAGCTTAGACCTGGGAAAAGCCTCAGGCGGCTACAGCTGTAGATTCGCCTTTCTTTTTAGCATAAGCCGCCGCCGCCTCACGCACCCATGCACCATTCTTATGCGCATCGTTACGGGCTTTGAGGCGTTGCTTATTGCATGGACCATTACCATTGATCACGTTTTTGAACTCCACCCAGTCAGGCTCACTGAAATCGTAACCCTGTTTGGCTTCATTCCATGTGAGTTTTTCATCCGGCACAGTCAAGCCAAGGTATTCGGCCTGCGGCACGGTCTGGTTCACGAAACGCTGACGCAGCTGATCATTTGTCTCGCGTTTAATGCGCCATTTGATGGCATTTTCGCTGTTCGGGCTGTCTTTATCCGGCGGGCCGAACATCATCATGGTTGGGTACCACCAGCGGTTGAGGGCATCCTGTGCCATTTGTTTTTGCTCCGGTGTACCAAAAGCCAGATGGGTCATAATTTCATACCCCTGGCGCTGGTGAAAGCTTTCTTCTTTGCAGATACGCACCATGGCACGGCTGTATGGGCCGTAAGACGAGCGTTGAAGCATCACCTGGTTCATGATAGCGGCACCGTCAACCAACCAGCCTATAGCTCCTACATCGGCCCAGGTAAGGGTCGGGTAGTTGAAGATGGATGAATATTTTGCTTTGCCGGTATGCAAGGCATCGAGCAGCTCATCGCGGCTCACACCGAGTGTTTCGGCAGCTGTATAGAGGTACAATCCATGGCCTCCTTCGTCCTGAACTTTGGCCAGCAGCACTATTTTGCTTCGCAGGCTCGGGGCGCGGGTAATCCAGTTACCTTCAGGCAGCATACCTACAATTTCAGAGTGGGCGTGCTGGGAGATCTGGCGGATCAGGTGTTTACGGTAATTATCCGGCATCCAGTCCTTCGGTTCGATAAAATCATTTTTAGCGAGCTTGGACTCAAAAATGTCTTCAAAATTGATGTTTTGTTCCATGTAAGCGGATCGTGTTAGTGAGTAAGCAAATTTAACTGAAAAAGCATGAATTTCAAAGGAAAGGGGGGCTATAATTTGCCCGGAAAGCCGGCAAAACGATTTAACCGGGAGCAAAAGGTCACCCGGTTTCATGGAGTCACGATCATTCATGGGATATGGGCAGATGGCTGATCGTGGATTTCATTGAGAACCGTCATATTTTAAAATGCTGATATTCTAAGTAATTATCTTATTTTTGCCAATCTTAAATTTTAGCAATGGCCCGTTTTCACACTTTAAAAGTAAAAGACATACGCCGCGAAACTGCTGATGCCGTTTCAGTGGCATTCGACATCCCACCACAACTGCAAACCGAATACCAATTCAAGCAGGGCCAGTATATTACACTAAAACTGACCGTCAATGGTGAAGAAATCCGTCGTTCATACAGTATATGTACAAGCCCGTACAGCGAAAAAGAGCTGCGGGTGGCCATTAAGGAAGTGAAAGACGGCCGTGCTTCTACCCTGATAAACCGTTCACTGAAAGTGGGCGACACGATAGAGGTGATGACACCCATGGGAAATTTCCATTCGGTGTTATCGGGCAGCAATAAAAAAAGCTACGTGCTGTTTGCCGGTGGCAGTGGCATCACGCCAATGATGAGTATTCTGAAAAGTGTGCTGTATATCGAAAAACAAAGCCACGTCACACTGGTATATGCCAACCGCGATGAAGACTCTGTGATTTTTAAAGCTGAGATTGAAAAACTGGCTTCTGAAAATGCAGATAAGCTGAAAGTGGTGAATGTATATGACAATCCGAAAGGCCAGGTGGCTGATCTTTGCAAAGGCCTGATCACTATTGACAAAACCAAAGCCCTGATTGAAAATTACGGTGGCGTGAATGCCGACGAATATTTTATCTGCGGCCCGGGCCCGATGATGGAAAACATCAAACAGGCCCTGGAAGATTTAAAAATCCAAAAAGAAAAAATTCATATCGAATACTTTACAACGGTTGCTGAAGCTGTTGCAAAAGCAGAAGGCGGCGACACTGTACATGCCAATGTAAAAAGCAAGGTGACTGTATTGCAATACGGTGTTGAAACGCAGTTTGAACTCGAAACAAGCAGCATCAGTATTCTGGATGCCAGTATCGAAGCCGGTGTGGACGCACCGTTCAGCTGCAAAGGCGCTGTATGCTGTACCTGCCGCGCCAAAATTCTGGAAGGCCAGGTGAAGATGGATGCCAACTTTGCACTGACCGACAAGGAAGTGGAAGAAGGCTTTATTCTTACCTGTCAGTCGCACCCGATCACTGAGAAAGTGGTGATCGATTATGACGCGTAAACACCGCAACGATTTTTACGAAAAAAGCCCCGGCAATGCCGGGGCTTTTTTATGATATCAGCGGCGCATACAGGCCAAATGGATCACTGGAATTTCACAACAGCTCCATGCCGATGCTTACAATATTAAAATTACCGGGCCGGCATATTACCTTGCTATGACAAAACTCTTCAATTGCGTACCCGACATGCCTTCTACTTTGATCCAATACATGCCTTCCGCCAAAGACTCAATGTTTATTTGCTTTATTCGTGTTTCTTTAGCCATGATACTTTCACATTGCACAACCTGTCCAAATGAGTTATAGATAAAAATCCGTCCGGCTGCAGCACCAAACATTCCGGTCATCGAGGCGCTCCACTGTAAACTTATAGACGTGTTTGCAGGGTTTGGCTGTAAAATGAATAAATTATCGCCATCATCACCCACCTGCACGTCCCTGATACCTGCGTATGTATAAGTGTTATCAAAATTTGTTTGTTTGAGGCGGTAATAGCTCAAACCGCTGTAGGGTGACGTATCGGCATCCTGATAATTCAGCTGTGTATTGCTATTACCGGCCCCGTTTCTTTGCAGAACAAATTCCCAGTTTTGCGCATCCAGAGACCGCTCTATTGTAAAATAATCGTTATTAACCTCAGAGGCTGTCTGCCAGGCTAAATCCACATGCCGGCCTGTTTTATTATAAGTGGCTGTAAAATCCAATAATCCCACAGGTAAAGGTGTCAGACTGCTGCTTGATGCAATCGTAAGATACAGGCTGCTGTTCTGAGGAATATGCGTATTACTGATGCCGCTGATGGTAATAATTGGAGCGGCATAACTGATGCTTATACCTGTACCGTCGCCGTTGAAATAACAATTGGTGGTTCCTGCTGCAAAATTACCGTCGTCGTCAATCAAAACCCGCAGATCTGCTACATTCAAACTGGCAGTGGCGCAGGCATTGAGCTTAATATCCAAAGCAAAACTATTTGAAAAGTTTGTGTTGCTTATTTTCCACTCCCGCTCAATACGTCCGTACAAGGAACAGGATGCCGGCCTCTCGTTGTTATTGCTCCCTGCGCACAAACGACCAGGACTGGCACCTATTACTATATAGGCCGTGTTGGTAGAAATCGCCCCTGCGTTTGAGGCATTGTTAGCGGCCAGTGTACCAATGTATACACGCAGGGAGTCGTCATTGGTTTTGCTTTGCTTTTGATTCAGGGAACCGGCATCGTCGCGGGCAATCCCTATAATGTTGTTGGTGTAGGTTGTGGTCAGTGCAAATACTGTTGTGCCGGTTGTAGCAAAATAATTGTGTGAAAGCGATGTGCTGTATTTTATAGCCAGATAGGACTCTATACGTTCATGCTCGGCCTGGGACAAAGCACCTGTATAAAGTATAAATTCTGGTATTTTGCCGGTGAAAGGGTTGTTAGCCGCGTCTGCTGCTATATCATTATCACCCATTTGAAAAGTCGTATTAGTAGCCACGTAAGGACTATACGTGCTTTTAGAAGCCTGTTGTGTACCGTCAATGTATAAAGCTTCCTGTGGTGCGGCCCCGGTATTATGCACGCCATTGGTATTGGCCTTATAGGAGGATAAGTGTAATTTATTGGCGCCGAAAATGCTGGTATGATTATACGAAACCCTGTTGGTAGTTGGTAAATCTATGTCTCCATTGGTAGCACCGCCGAAATTCATACTAATGGAAAAACGATCTACCCCTGAGGTTCCCTGGTATATCACCCAATCAAAGTCGGTATTGCTATCGTCAATATAGGGAAGATAATAATTGAATTGAGGGTAAGAAGTAGACGCAACAAAGAGTCCCGGAGCAGCCCGCTGCAGATTATTATCAGTAAAAACAGCATAGGGATTGTAATTACACAAGCCAAGGCTCCCGTTTTTAAAAACAGGTTTTAGAGCTGCGGTTGCCTGAGAAAGGTGCAACGCGCTGCTGGTTTGATCGTTCCATTGTTGCATGGCGTTTCCATCGCTGGCTGAGGTGATGCCGTTATCACTATATACATCAGCATCTGCTTTATACCAGGCTCTTAATCCCGCAGATACTCCACCGGGAGAGCCCGTGATCTTTGTGGCTAATGTAAACTTGGTGCCCGTTGTAAAATCAATCGTCCCTGCCCATAAATTTCCGGATGTATTTGTAAGCGCTATGACTACACCGTCAGTGTAATTACCATCGGCATTAGGATCGGTTACTAAATAATACGAAGTGCCGGTCAATAAAGCAGGTACATCGAAGGTGGCATTGCCAACATCAAATTGTACGTTCACTGAACCAACCGTACCGGCTTCCTGAACCTGCCATTGGCGGCTTAAAATATTGTATCCTGCCGGAACACCGGTGCTGGTCCATGAGGCTGCTCCTCCGTTATCGGCTACCACCTCAAAACTCAAATCGGCACTTAAGGCTGTCCGGGAAACATCCTGATTGGCAAGTACAAAATTATTGGTGGTTGCCAGGGTTAATATACTGCCTGCGTTAACCGAGCCCGATACTTTTTGACTCAGCGCAGAGGCATCGTCTCTGCCTATCCCAAAAATGTTTTTATTAAAGCCTGTCGCCGCAGAGGCTGCATTCCACATGTTGGTACCGTCACTCGCCAGATAACTGGTAGGACTTGTCTGATCCAGGGTTATGCCATATTTCAGAGCCAGATAGGATTCTATTTTTTGTATATCTGTGGCACTTGTTCCGGTATTGGTATTGTAGTGTATAACTTCTGCAATAACACCGGGAAAAATTCTGGTCGGGAGCCCACCATAAGTCCTTCCGCCGATCTGAAAGATTCCATCCGGTGTAATAACTCCGCCGCCCCCGCAAACTGACATTCCTAAAGAATTCAGATACGTCCGGGCACTGTTTGAGGAGGTGACCTGATCATAATCCGTTCGTACCAGTACTTTTTGGTTTAACTGGTTGGGGGTTCCGGAGCAAAATATTCCGGAGCCATCCACGCCATAAAAGCCCGTTGAAGGATCGAAATTTGCCCCCATTGCCCCTGCGGGACTCAGCGCATAGGTGTTTGAACAACATCTTGCTGCAGATGCCGTATTTTGCGACACCACAAAAAACAGTGCCGGATTAGCCGGTGCCGATGCAAAGGTCCCGGTCAGCATTTTACCTGAAGTTCCGGTGAATACTATTGCCGGATTGTAATTAAAATAATTGGTATTCAGGGTAATGTCGCTGGAGGCCGCCTGAGAAGCCTGGGCAGTCATGGGCGTAGCTGCCTGATTGGTCCATTGAGTTACGTTTGAACCACTCGTGCTTACTCCCAGATCGGCTTTTGTCCATAACCACAGGTTAGAACTGACACCACCGGGCGAGCCCGTAATCATTGATGCTAATGTGAATTTAGTGCCTGTTGTAAAATCAAACGTACCGGCCCATAAATTTCCGGACGTATTTGTAAGCGCTATGGCTACACCATCTGCGTAATTACCATCGGCATTAGGATCGGTTACTAAATAATAAGAGGTGCCGGTCAATAAAGCAGGTACATCAAAGGTGGCATTGCCGACATCAAATTGTACATTCACTGAACCAACCGTACCGGCTTCCTGAACCTGCCATTGGCGGCTTAAAATATTGTATCCTGCCGGAACACCGGTGCTGGTCCATGAGGCTGCTCCTCCGTTATCGGCCACCACCTCAAAACTCAAATCGGCACTTAAGGCTGTCCGGGAAACATCCTGATTGGCAAGTACAAAGTTATTGGTGGTTGCCAGAGTGAGGATACTGCCAGCATGAATCGAACTCGATACTTTTTGGTTGAGGGCTGAACCATCGTCTCTGCCCAAGCCAAATATTCTATTATTGAAGCCTGCTGCCGCTGCCGCAGAGTTCCACATAATGGTAGTGCCATTACTGGCTATATAATCGGTAGCTGTGGTTTGATTTAAGCTAATGCCGTATTTGAGGGCTAAGTAGGAGCTTATCTTTTGCCTGTTAACACCTGCCTGAGAGGAATTGTAAACTATTACTTCTGCAATGCCGCTGTTATTTGACAACGGTTCTGTAGCTCTGCTAGCAATAGTTGGTATAGCGGAAAATGGCACCGGGTCTCCTCCGGCGGTATTGCTTAAAGAAGCATAATTATATCTGATAACATCGGCCGACCCTGGTGTAGAAGAATAATCAGAGTTCATCAAAGCAAAAGGGATGCTATTGCCAAGTGGATTACCTGAGTAAACTCCTGCGCCTCCACAATATAGAACACCACCTTCTGTATGGAAAAAATAATTTCCCGAAGCTAATGAGGTGTTTCCCACAATAGCTCCTGAGGAATTAACTCCACTCGTATTAGTAATACTAGCAACTACAAAGGCTTCTGTTATATTAGAAATAGACGTATTACCTTTAAAGTAGCTACTACCATCAAATTTAATATACGGATTAAAATTGAGGGCATTAGCAGTATATTGAGGCGTTCCTAGTACGGAAAAGGTATTAACCCCTGCGTTATCTGTCCACGCTGTTACAGTAGAACCTGAAGTTGTAATACCCAAGTCGGCTTTTGTCCATAACCGCAGGTTAGAACTGACGCCACCCGGACTCTGGGCGCAAGTATTTTCTATCTGCAGCGCCAGACAAAATAACACAAGTAAGCAGGTCCTTTTTGTTTTTTTCGCTGACTCCATGACGCTTCTTCTGTACTCCGGAAGAAATTTATCTTCGCTTCCCGCGAAGTTCACATGTCTGTTTACTTTAGTTGTTATCATATTCCTTGTTTTTAGTATTATATATTGACTCCTTATTTTATCGGCCTTTCAAAACAAGCACATTGAAACCGGGATATATCAGAACGATATCATTCTCATCATCCCATAATCAAACACAAAACAACCACCGGGTAAGAATATATCACCATGTTATATTCTTCTGCACAGTTAGTTTAGCCTAATATGCTATGTTGTTCAGATGTTAAATTGGTTCGTATGTGTGCTTCTGTTTCGAATATTAATACAGCAATAAAAACTATAAACAGAAAATGGAAAACAACAGGCTTATCTACAGCCTGCGCAGGTGCACTCTTGCAATAGAAACTTCTTAGGGAGTAATCGGAAGGCGGGAACTCTTTTGCTGATTTACTTAATTGATATCCACCAACGTTTACAGTAGTTTCATTTTTGTAATGAAAAATCTATGAAAAGATATTCAAAAATTTCAAGTGGAAAAAGAAAATTCTGATTTACTTAAGTAAGTAAAATAATACTAAAAAAACACTGCCGGCAGCATTCACATGTATCGCCTGAGAAAAAAGAGTTGCCCTTAAAAGAGGTCCGGACAAGACCATATCCGTCGCATGCAGCATAGCCATGCAGCTCAGATCCACTCGGTTTCTTCTTTAAAGCCGAGGGGTAGGTAGGTCAGGTACTGCACCATACGTGGGTATTTTCCGTGGTTGGCGGTAGCTGCATGAGGCAGTGCTGCATGCCATATCACAAAATCGCCGGCCTGGCCTGTTACCGGTATTGCCTTTAAACTCCGGGGTGCTGCTTCGCGGGGATTTTCGTCCGGCGCCAATTGCTGCAACCAGTTACCAATGGATTTATGAAAGCCGGGCACGCAATGAAATGCACCATCCTGCGGACCGCAATCTGTAAGATAAAGCAGGCCCTGCAAGGAAAAAGCGATGGGTTGTTTCAGGCTGGTATCCCAGTGTAACGGACTTCCGCGAAATGAAAAAGAATTTGTTTCCGGGGGATTAAAACTCACCTTGTCGATTGTCATCACAATATCCTTGCGCGCATAGAGTTGCTCATAGGCTTTGCGGATGCGCGCAGTCTGCCGGTTTTTGTTCAGTGCCGGATGGTTGGTAAAGTTCAGCATCAGGCCACCCTGTGCGCTATGGCTTTTATACCAGCCCTCGTGATCCAGGAGCGAGGTTCCCAGGAAATCCAGGATCGCCTGTTGTGCTGCTTCACAATCGGTGCGTGAAACAACCTGCTTCAAAACCACATAGCCGTTTTCGTCCCAGAAATCAAGGTCCTCTCTGCTGAGGGCCGGTTCATCATCTGTGGCCAGGAGGCTATAAGCCGGATCACGTTCCGCTTCGATCCATTTTTTAAACATGGTCAGATCCGGTTTTTCGCGGTAGAGAAACTGCAGTGTTTTTTCCATACCGATTCCCTGCTTATACAAGGCTTCTATTTCGAGGCTCCAGGAGTTTTCCGCAGCATCTGCGAGACCGCCTGGTTTTACTGTACGTTCCCACAATTTCTCGAGGTAAGTCCAATCCATACAAAGTTTTTTTGTTATTCTGTTTTCTGTAGAAGCGTGTTGCCTGATTTATTTAAAATGCGAGTCCATGATGATTTTAAACCAGGATGTATATTCTTCGGGGTACATCTGCATATCGCGGCGGATATCTGCCAGGGAGCTCCATTTATATTCGGCTACTTCCATAGGATCAGGCAGGGGCGTATCGTTGCTGTTTCCGGTAAATATATGATCCAGTTCGTGTTCGGTAAGCCCGTTGTCGAATACTGTTTTATAGATAAAGCTGGTGTTGAACTGAAGCTCGGCATGCAATCCCATTTCTTCGTAAAGGCGTCGGCCGGCAGCCTCTTTCGTGCTTTCGCCGGGCCATGGATGGCTGCAGCAGGTATTTGTCCAGAGTCCGGCACTATGGTATTTGCCTGCGGCACGGCGTTGCAGCAACAATTCGCGGTGGCTGTTAAAGATAAAAACCGAAATAGCCCGGTGAAGCAATCCTTTCTGATGAGCCTCCAGTTTCTCCATCTGTCCGAGCTCACGATCCTGTTCGTCTACCAATATAACCTTATCGTGTTGCATAGATGGCCGCAGGGCCTGTTACAGGAGATTTAAACTGTGGCGCACATAGGAGCCTGCAAACAACACCATTTTCCGGGTATTCGGAATACTGATGCGTTCTTCCAGGATTTTCTCAGGTTGCAGCGATTGAATTTTATGAAATAACTGCCTGTAATAAATGTAAGCCACGTATACACCGAAACGTGATTTCTTGGGCAGCAGGCGGATGCCCTCAAGTCCTTTATTGAAATCCGCTTCAATATCGCATTCGATTTCGTGTTTGGTTTCTGCACTGAGTTTATCGAGGTCGAGGTGCGGAAAATACACACGTCCCATACCCAGGTAATCGGCATGCAGATCGCGGAGGAAATTTATTTTCTGGAATGCCGAGCCCAGGGCCATGGCATATCCTTTTAATTCGTCGTAACGCCTGGAGTCGCCTTCTACAAATACTTTCAGGCACATGAGACCAACGACTTCGGCGCTACCCAGAATATATTCCTTATAGCCTTCCAGGTCGTATGACTTTTTTTCGAGATCCATTTCCATACTTTTCAGAAATGTGTCCACGAGCGACAGATCGATATGGTAGTCATTCACTACTTTCTGAAAGCTGTTGAGAACCGGATTGAGGCTGATGCCGCGTTCGATGGCATGATAAGTATCGCGTTTGAATTCGGTCAGCAGTTGTTTTTTATCGAAGTCGTGAAAGGTGTCCACAATTTCATCGGCAAAACGCACAAAGCCATAAATACCATAGATCGGTTCCCTGAACTGCTTGTTCAGAAAACGAATCCCGAGCGAGAATGAGGTGCTGTAGGTATTCGTCACCAGTTTACTGGAGCTCTTGCTGACTCTGTCGAATAGTTCCTTCATAGAATGACCGTATGAAGATACTAAATTTTATGAAAATGCCGATATGCGGCTTTTACAGCATTGTTAAAATTGTTGAACCTGAAGCGACGAAAATTCAGGAGCCCTGTTTTGTCTGCAGATACTTCCTGACCTGCTCTGCTGCCAGTTTCCCCGAAATGAGACATGGCGGAACACCCGGCCCCGGCACGGTGAACTGCCCTGTGTAAAACAGATTATGTACTTTGGCACTCACCAGCTTTGGTTTGAGGATGGCTGTTTGCAGCAGTGTGTTGGCAAGTCCGTAAGCATTGCCTTTAAACGAGTTGTATTCTTTCACAAAATCGCGCATGCAGAAATCGCGGCGGTATACAATGTTTTCGCGAAACGACATGCCGATATGAGATTCAATACGTTTTACTGACAGATCAAAATAGCGATCGCGGATTTCCGCAGTGTCTTCGAGTCCGGGTGCTACAGGAATCAGGATCACCAGGTTTTCCTGTCCGGCCGGTGCCACCGTGGGATCCGTTTTGGAAGAACAGCTCACATACAACAAGGGCTTCTCAGGCCAGCGTACATCTTTGTATATATCGTTAGCGTGCTGTTCGAAATCTTCATCGAAAAACAGGTTGTGATGCAATAAATGATCCAGTGGTTTATTGACCCCCACATAATATAATATGGCCGATGGCGCCAGCTTGCGTGATTCCCAGTAAGCTGAAGAATAGCGCCTGTATGGTGCATCGAGCAGCGTTTGCTCTGTAAACTGGTAATCGGCCGATGATACCAGTGCATCGAAACCCTGCTGTGGTTTGGTGCCTTTGAGTTGTTTAGCTGTGTGGCCTTCCACATCTATCCTGGAGACATCGGCATTCAGCTCAAATGTTACGCCCAGCTCCAGGGCCAGGCTGTGCATGGCTTCCACCACTTTAACCATGCCGCCCTGCGGATACCATGTTCCGCCAACCATATCGGCATAATTCATGAGGCTGTAAAGGGCCGGTGTATTTTTCGGCAATGCGCCCAGGAACAACACCGGAAATTCAAGCAGCTGGACCAGGTGCGGGTCTTTGAAATATTTGCGGATGTGCGTGTGAATGGATTTAAGTACATCGAGTTTGAACAGACCTTTCAGAAATCGCATGTCCATAAACTCGGTGATCGATAAGCCGGGCCTGTAAACCAGGTCCTGCATACCAACCTGGTATTTGTATTCCGCTTCCTTCAGAAATTGTTTCAGTTTTTCGCCGGCGCCTTTTTCAACCGATTCAAACAGGGCATAAAGTTCGTTGATATCGGAAGGCACATCAATCACGCGGTCTTTAAAAAAGACTTTATATGATGGAGAGAGCCGGATGAGTTCATAGTAATCAGACGTGCGTTTGCCAAAGTCGGCAAAAAATGCATCGAATACATCCGGCATCCAGTACCAGCTCGGGCCCATATCGTATACAAAGCCCGACTCCGAAAGGCTTCGTGCACGGCCCCCGACGCGATCGTGTTTTTCGACTACGGTAACCGAGTATCCCATTTTAGCCAGGTAACAGGCACTTGATAAGCCTGAAAATCCGGAACCGATCACTGTAACTTTACCTGTTGGCATCTGTCTTTTTCTTTAAGGCTTTAAACTTACGCAATAATTGCAAACCTTTAAAAAAATCGTCTGCCGGAATATAAACTGACATCTATCATCGTCGCATGTTTCGGTTTAAAGTGATACATTCGGGGAGATTTTTTATCGCTGTATCTTAAACATTTTCTGGATGATGTCGTCGCAAAAACATATTGTTGTAATTGGTTCGGGAGTGGCCGGACTGGCAGCAGCCGTGCGCCTTTCGGCTGCCGGATTCAAAGTAACCGTTGTAGAAGCCAACAGTTATGTGGGGGGCAAACTGACCTCACAGGACCTGGGCGCTTACCGTTTCGACATGGGGCCTTCGGTATTTACACTTCCTGAACTCATAGATGAACTCACGGCGGTGAGCGGGATCCATCAACCCTTTCAATACATCAGTCTGCCAAGCATCTGCAATTATTTTTACGAAGATGGTACCCGCCTGAAAGCTTATCCCGACAAAGAAAAATTTGCTGCTGAAGTCGCTGAGAAACTGGGGGAGAGCAAAGAGTCCGTCTATAAGCAGCTCCGCTTCAGCGGCCTGCTTTATACCATGCTCTCCGATATCTTCATGCGCCAGTCGCTGCATAAACTCTCCAATTTTCTGAATCTCAAAACGGCCAAAGCCATCCTGAATATCGGCAAGTTCAAAATGAACAAAACGATGAACGAGGTCAACAGTGCCAATTTCAAAAATCCGAAAACTGTTCAGCTGTTCAATCGCTTTGCCACATACAACGGTTCGGATCCTTACCAGGCGCCGGCCATTATCAATATCATTGCGCATCTCGAACACAACATCGGCGCTTTTGCACCTGTGGGCGGCATGCATGATATTACCAAACACCTGCACAGCCTGAGTGTGCAATTGGGTGCAGAATACAAACTGAATACACGTGTCAGCAAAATCCTGCTCGACGGCAATACCGTTGTGGGTGTGGCTACCAGCCAGGGCGATATAAAAGCCGATATGATCGTGAGCGATGCCGACATCAAACACGTGTACGGCAAACTCCTCGACCCGCATCACTCACCACGGAAAATACTGGAGCAGGAAAAATCCCTGTCGGCCCTTATTTTTTACTGGGGTATTAAAAAAGAATTCAAGGAACTGGGACTTCACAATATTCTTTTCAGTGGCAATGGTGAAGCGGAGTTCAGGTGTGTATTCCGCGACAAGAAACCTTATCATGATCCGACGACCTATATCAATATTACTTCCAAGGTAACACCTACCGATGCTCCGGCGGGTTGCGAGAACTGGTTTGTGATGGTGAATGTACCACATAATGCATCGGGCAAACCCATAGAATATGTACAGGAGATGCGTAAGCACATTGTAGCCAAAATAAACCGCGTGCTCAATACCGACATAGAACAATACATAGAGGTTGAAGATGTGCAGGATCCCTACCTCATTGAGCAGCGCACCAGTTCTGCCGGGGGCTCTTTGTACGGCAATGCTTCCAATAATAAATATGCTGCTTTTCTGCGGCATGCCAATTTCAGCAGCAGGATCAAAAACCTGTATTTCTGTGGAGGCAGCGTGCATCCGGGCGGTGGTATTCCGCTCGGCCTGCTGAGTGCTAAAATTGTGAGCGATATGATTCGTGAGAAAGAAGGTAAAGCCTGAAACTGAATTTGTATCTTCGCAGGAAACAAACACCTGTTTGACATTCATTAAAACATACTGGCGCGTGGGCATCCTGCTCCTGTTTCACCTCATTGGCTTTTGCGGCCTCCTGGTGAATCCCCTGTATTTCAGTAGTCTCACGCCCTATAACCTCTTATTATCAGCCGCGCTTGTCCTGTCGGCTGCGTGGAAACAATCCCTGTCGTTCTGGCTATCGGCCTTCGGGCTGATCCTGGCCGGCATTGGTATTGAAATAGCAGGCGTGCGCAGCGGCGTCATTTTCGGGCATTATACATATGGCGAAGCCCTGGGTTTTAAATTGCCGGATGTCCCCCTGCTCATTGGCATTAACTGGCTGCTCCTGCTCTATGGCTGCATACAATGGACGCGCCAGCTGCATCCCGTGCCGGCTGCATTTATCACCGCCCTGCTCATGACCACCCTCGATTTTTTTATTGAGCAGGTGGCGCCGCGTTTCGATTTCTGGTACTGGCAAAACGACCATGTACCGGGCCGTAATTTTGTGGCCTGGTTTATCATTTCATTTTTCCTCAGCCTGGTGGCAAGCCGCTGGCTCAGACCCCGGGAAAATCACACTGTCAAATGGTTTCTGGTGATTCAGTATATTTTCTTCATTGGTTTATTTACTGCTACCTATACATTCAATCCGCATCATACCTACCTGTGGCTCGACATAGCCAGTGTGTTTTTCCCTTTTGTGCTCAGCTTCGATAAAAAAGTAGCCTTTTATAAATCGTGGAAATACCTGTGGCCGGGCGTTATCATCAATGCGATTTTCTTTATTGCATGGGATATATGGTTTACCGACAAGGGGATCTGGAGTTTCAGCCCCGGTTATATTTCCGGAATATACCTGTTTAACCTGCCCATTGAAGAGGTTTTGTTTTTTATTTGCGCACCCTATGCCTGCGTGTTTATTTATGATGTACTGCGGGCCTATATCTCCAGGGATCTTATAAATACACATGCGCGAAAAATAAGTATCGTATTAAGTGTACTGATGCTGCTGGCCTGTGTGGTGTTTTATAACCGCACCTATACCCTGTTCAACTCTGCCGTAGCGCTGGTGCTGGTGGTGGTCAACGAGTTTGTTTTCAAGAACCGTTTCATGGGTTGGTTTTACCTGGCCTTCCTGGTGTCGCTTATTCCTTTTCTTCTTTTCGACGGGCTGATCACAGCTATCCCAATTGTAAGTTACAATGATGCCGAAAATTCAGGAATACGGATATACAGCATCCCACTCGAAGACCTGTTCTACTGCCTGAGCCTGCTGTTGTTCCCCGTGCAGGTAATGGAGTACCTGAGAAAGAAAAAGGTTTAATGTTTTGCTCCTACGGAGCAATGAATCCAGACATGACGGATGATTATTAATAATATTTGGCCCCGCCGGGGCCGGGGAACCAGTTATGCGGACCAAGGTTTACAGAACCTGCAGAAAAGCCCCGGAGGGGCTTGACATGATTAATATAAGTAGACATGATTTTACTGCCTGCGGCTCCGGAGGAGCCGAACATATCCCTGTTTAGTTTTTTTCTTGGTGGTAAATCCGGCGGGCCATGGATCGGGCGTCTTACATGAACTTTCATACACGAAAAATTGCACAATCATTCTAACCCCGCACCCCCAGCCCAGGAGGGACAAACCATTTAGAATCCCCACCTCCTACCCTTTATTCAGACTAATTAACAAAAACCCTTATTTCTGTGAATAATTCCGGGCGCTCCATGCCCCGTGAATGTTGTATATTAGCTATCCCTATGGCAAAAACGACAGAAGTAAAAGAGACTCCCTTAATGAAGCAATATAACAGCATCAAGGCGAAATACCCGGATGCTATTTTACTGTTTCGTGTCGGCGATTTTTACGAGACCTTTGGTGAAGATGCAATAAAGGCTTCGAAAGTACTTGGTATCACCCTGACGAAACGTGCCAACGGGTCGGCCTCTCACATCGAACTGGCCGGATTTCCGCATCACTCCCTCGATTCATACCTGCCCAAACTGGTACGTGCCGGTTACCGTGTAGCGATCTGCGATCAACTCGAAGATCCCAAAATGGTAAAAGGTATTGTGAAACGCGGCATCACCGAGCTTGTTACGCCGGGTGTCAGTTTCAATGATAAAGTACTGGAACACCGCAGCAACAATTTTCTCGCGAGTATCCACCTCGAAAAAGACATGGCCGGGGTATCGTTCCTGGATGTGAGCACCGGCGAATTCCTCATTGCGGAAGGCACACACACCTATATCGAAAAACTCATCCAGAGTTTTAAACCCAACGAAATTCTATATCAGAAAAATAAACGCCAGGCGCTCATTGACCTGATCGGCGAACGTTTCTATATTTTCGGGCTCGACGACTGGGCATTTACCCGCGACTTTGGCTACGAAGCCCTCACCAAACATTTTGGCACCAACTCACTCAAGGGGTTTGGTGTCGACAACCTCGCACTGGCTATAGCCTCCTGTGGCGCTATTCTGCACTACCTGGGCGAAACCAAGCACGATAAACTGCAACACATCACTGCTGTATCGCGCGTGGAAGAAGATCAGTATGTGTGGCTCGACCGCTTTACTGTTCGCAACCTCGAGCTCTTTGGTTCCAACCACGACAATGGCAAATGCCTCGTGGATATTCTCGACCGCTCGGTAACACCGATGGGTTCGCGCCTGCTCAAACGCTGGCTGGCCCTGCCGCTTAAGTCTATCCCGGCGATCCAGGAACGACTCGATGTGGTTGATTTTTTCAGCAAAGACCAGGCGTTGCAGGAAAGCCTGCGCACACAGTTCGACGAGATCGGCGACCTCGAACGCCTCATTTCGAAAGTGGCTGCAGGCAAGATCAATCCGCGGGAGCTGGTACACCTGCGCAAATCGCTGGCCATTATCGGCGATATCAAAGCGCAGACAGAGGCCTGCAATCATGCCCCGATTCAGAAAATAGCCGAGCAGCTCAACCCATGCGATCTCATGCGCCAGCGCCTCGAAAACGAAATCCATGAAGAAGCGCCGGTGAACGTGCTCAAAGGCAACGTGATTGCCAAAGGTGTGAATGCCGAACTTGATGAACTGCGCGCCATTGCCTTTTCGGGTAAGGATTACCTGCTGCAGATTCAGCAGCGCGAAAGCGAGCGCACCGGCATTCCGTCGCTCAAGGTGTCGTACAACAATGTGTTTGGATATTACCTGGAGGTAACACATACGCATAAAGACAAAGTGCCGCAGGACTGGATCCGGAAGCAAACTCTTACCAATGCCGAGCGTTACATTACGCCGGAATTAAAAACCTACGAAGAAAAAATTCTGGGTGCTGAGGAAAAGATCGGTGCCCTCGAAATTGCTCTCTACGAAGCCCTGGTGCGCGACCTGGCCGATTATATTATCCCGGTGCAGCTCAATGCATCGCTGATAGCCCGCCTCGACTGCCTCGTGGCTTTTGCCCGCCTGGCTTATGAAAACGGTTATGTGAAACCAACCCTCAACGATCAGTATGCCATCCGTATTTCGGAAGGCCGTCACCCGGTTATTGAAAAACAATTGCCCCTGGGAACTGATTATGTGAGCAACTCCATTTTTCTCGACAATGACACCTGCCAGGTGATGATGATCACAGGCCCTAACATGAGTGGTAAATCGGCCCTGTTGCGCCAGACGGCCCTCATTGTGCTCATGGCCCAGATCGGCTGTTTTGTGCCTGCACAGAGCGCCGAAATTGGCATTGTAGACAAAATTTTTACCCGCGTGGGTGCCAGCGATAATATTTCGTCGGGCGAATCGACCTTTATGGTGGAGATGAACGAAACGGCAAGCATCCTCAATAACCTGAGCAACCGCAGCCTGATATTACTCGATGAGATCGGGCGCGGCACCTCTACCTACGATGGGATTTCCATTGCCTGGGCCATTGCCGAGTTCATTCATTCGCATCCGAAACATAAAGCCAAGACCCTTTTTGCCACGCACTACCACGAACTCAACGAGATGACCAATTATTTTCCGCGGATCCGCAATTTCAATGTATCGGTGAAGGAGGTCAACAATAAAATCATTTTCCTGCGTAAGCTGGCAGAAGGCGGCAGCGAGCATAGTTTCGGGATTCATGTGGCCCGTATGGCCGGTATGCCGCGGCAGGTGGTTGACCGGGCCGGTGAGATCCTGAAAAAACTTGAAAAAGAGCATGAAATGGAGCTGGCCGAGAGTATAGAGCCGATGCGGCAGGAACAGGGGGCAGCAGCCCCGAAAACCAGGGGGAAAGACGATTTCCAGCTCAGTTTCTTCCAGCTCAACGACCCGGTACTGGAGCAGGTACGGGAGCAGGTGATGAAAACCGATATTAATACACTGACTCCGGTGGAGGCCCTGATGAAACTCAATGATATAAAGCGATTGATTGGCGGGGATTAATTTTTTTGAGGAAAAATTTTGCGAAATTGAAAAAACCAGTATCTTTGCAGTCCCGATTTGAAAAAACCGGATGTTCTTTAAAATACAAGCGGAAATAGCTCAGTTGGTAGAGCGTAACCTTGCCAAGGTTAAGGTCGCGGGTTCGAGACCCGTTTTCCGCTCAAAGAGCAGCCCTTTACGGGCTGTTTTTTTTGTAACCATTTTGCTCTGGTGGTGGAATTGGTAGACACGCAGGACTTAAAATCCTGTGACCTTAACAGTCGTGCGGGTTCAAGTCCCGCCCGGAGTACAAGTAAATGAAAGGATTGATGCATGGCATCAATCCTTTTTTGCTTTGAGGACTTGCCAAGCTCGCTTGAGCAAGACTGAAAAAACAAAAAAGTAATGCCGCGATAGCGGCGTTGACTTTCATTGGCTACTCTACCCGAAGGGACTCGCCGTTAGGCAATTCCCGCCAGCACCAACATCTATCCAATCAAGCTCGCTTGAATGACAGACGAAAAGCAAAAAAGCAATGCCGCGACAGAGGCATTGACTTTCATTTGCACGATGACTCAGAAGGGCCCGCGGTGAAACCGCAATCCCATAATTCATTTTATACTTTCGTTTTTCTTTTGTCTTGAAACAAAAGAAACAAAAATTCAAGGCTCTATACCTTTTTTCTAAAATTCAGAGTCTCTCAAGCTGATGATTTAAAGCGCTTCGCGAGAGGCCTAAATCATCTTCGCTCTTCCCTTCGCCCTTTGAGTGCCACTGAATTTCTTAACGAAAAAATGTATAAGGCCGGCATTCTGCAAATTCCACGATAAACAAAGCGAGAGCGGCGTGACTCCTCTGATTTTTCTTCACTCCCATTCCGCTTCCTAATTCCTTTTATTAAGAATGATGTTAGATTTTCAAAAAATTGAAGTGTATAAAATTGGCCTTCATTTGCACCATGACACAGAAGAACCAGCGGTGAAGCTGCAATTCCTTCAAAATAGGTAATTATACCTATTTCAAATTTGAAAGAAATGGTGTTATTTTATATTAAACCATCAAGATTATTGGATCGAATCCAGTAACCCTGATCTAATTCAAGCATGGGCCAAGGCTAAGATAACTATGGCCCCAGAAATCCAACAACTGATTGATGATAGGAAAAAACTCGAGGTATTTTTCAGTAATGGCTCCAATTGGTCTGTACAATTCATCCAGAATGACACCATCATTCGTGAGGACTATTTAAGTGTCGAGAAAGTAGATAATGACCTGTATTTCAGAGTCAATAACTATGAACTCTTTTTAATATCAAACATTCAATTCCCTGATAATGAAAGTATCCGTTTTGTAAAGACGCGAATCGATCAACACATTCCTGTCCTGAATAATGAAGACAGCACTGAAGTTACTCTAAGCTACAAATCCGATAATAGTTTTTATGGCCATGAAAAAAACATTCTTGTCATTTATCGACCGGCATCAGGCTATGGCTTGAATAATCTTGCTATTCCAATTACCTATAAAAGTTAAAAAGCCCCGGCACATAGTACCGGGGCCTTTTGTAATATTAGGGTTACTGGTTGGGAAATCAAATATACTAATTACTGCCCTGTGAATAAAAACAGTTTGATATCATCTTCCGCGATCCGTTTAAAATCACTCTCTCCTAATGCAGCGCGTAGTTTTACAATAAACTCTTTCTCACTTTCTTCCTGCTCCACCATGTAATAATCTGAACCAAACAGGATTTTGTTTTTCACCTGCGGATCCAGCAGTAAGACTTTGATCGGCGGAAACAGATCTTCTTTATACACTCCAGAACCCCCACCAGCAAAATCCAAGAACCTTTTCCGGGAAATACTGTAAAAACAACCGGTGGTTGTCGAAAAACAACGGATTGTAGCTGATATACAACTATAAGTAATTGGCTTTATTTGCAGAGCGCCTGCGGGGCAGGGTAACTTTGCGGGATCACAAAAACAATTTATCATGATGCTGAATTCAAAAACAATTGGCAATAAAATTGCCGAAGCCAGAAAGAAAATCAACCTTTCACAGGCCGAGCTGGCCGCGCAGGTTTCCATAAGTCCCCAGGCCGTGGGCAAATGGGAACGCGGAGAGTCTATGCCCGACATCACCACCCTAAACCGGCTGGCAGAAATCTTCGGAGTCGATCTCAATTACTTCGCCAACAACCTTCGCACCGAAGAAAGCGAAACCAACCTGCCCGGGAAACCCGATCTGCAGGCAGCCGGGAATTCAAAAAGCGGCACAGCCAAAAAATTTGACTGGAACTGGGATATGTCGCAGGGAAACTGGGTGGATGCCGATTTTTCGGGCCTGAAAAACCTGAAAGAGAAATTCAGTTCCTCCAACATGAAGAACTGCCGCTTTGTGAACGCCGATCTGTCGGGCCTCATGCTCGGAAAAAACAATATTGAACTGTGCGATTTTTCTTCTGCCGATATGAGAAACAGCCAGGTTCAATCTTCGAACCTGCTGAACAACCAATTCAAAAACGGCTCTTTTATCGATGCCGGTTTTTCAAAAAATAATATCGGGAAATGCGATTTCACCGGAGCCAATTTCTCCGGCGCTGAATTCCTCGATGGTTTCTTTGAGAACAATACTGTGACCGGGGCCGTATGGAAATTCACTTCGTTTAAAAACATGGGCATCAGCGATGTGACCTTCGAGGGCACCTTGGAAGACTGCAATTTTGACAATTGCGCCTTTTACAATGTCAAGTTTAAAAATGCCACCATCCTGAACAGTTTCTTCAAGTACAACCGAAAATTTAAAAAAGTGCAGTTCATCGATTGCCGGGTAGACAGTATCACCTATGCCTTTCTGAAAAACAACGAAGCAAACCTGACAGGTATTTCGCTGCTGGAGTGATGCCAGGTGAAACCAATGTTTCTGTAATATTCGCACTTTGCAGGTGATAACACCTGCAATGGCACTAAACCTGCCCTGCTACAAAATTCAAACTACAACAGCCTGATCATATTCAACCTCAGAATGTATTAATGCTTCTGCAACATTCGTATTTTGCAGGTGTTATCACCTGCAATGGCACTAAACCTGCCCTGCTATAAAATTCAAGCTATAACAGCCTGATCTTATTCAACCTTAGAATGCATTAATGCTTCTGCAACATTCGTGTTTTGCAGGTGTTATCACCTGCAATGGCGCTAAACCTGCCCTGTTATAAAATTCAAACTACAACAGACTGATCTTATTCAACCTCAGAATTTATTCAGGCTTTTTTTATAAAATTGCGGTGTGGTTAAGGCCCCCCTATATCTTATACTTGTGGCCTACATAAGCATTCAGCTAAAACCGCTGACGGCCGTTGTAGCAGATGTGCTCGCCCATACATTCTGGGAAGCACAACACCTGGCCCATGCACACCACGATCATGACCACCATCACCTGGAAGAAGAATTATCCGAACCAGATGACCATGATCATGAACACAGTGTTCCCAACGAAAAATCTGGCCAGAAATCCGGTCAGGAACTACAGGAACATATTACGACGGCAACACACTTTCATTTTTCCGGTTTTTTTGTAATCACCTTCTACGGTAGATTTTGTAATATGCTGCTACAAGCCTGTTCACAGGCCGTCATAACTCCTCCACCCGAACTATCATAGCCTTTCCGGTTCTGTATTATGCTGCCATGTATTCCGGCGGCTCTGCATTTGCATGTCTGTGAGTTATCCGATAACCCACACGCCATGTCATACACGTATTCATACTTTTATTTATTCTTTAATTCTTAAAAATTCATGACCTATGAAGAAACGGTGCATGTATGTTTTGATACTACACCTGTTCCCGACGTATGCATTATTGGCCCAAACGGGCACCATCCGCGGAACTGTAAGTGATCAAACAACAGGGATCATCCTATCGGATGTTTCCATCAGTATAGACCAAACCAATAACCATGTGCATAGCAACGGTAAGGGAAATTTCATGTTGGTGAATCTTGCCTATGGTGCTTACGAACTCGAATTTGAAAAAGCCGGGTACGAAAAACAAACACAAAAAATAATCATCAACTCAACAGATACTTTAAATCTGCCTGTATCGCTGGTATCAAAATCCATTAGCCTGGGCGAAATTGCCATTGCCGCCGACAAGCCCGTATCTGCTGCTTCCTCATCATACATCAGCCAGGCGAGCTTCTCAAATCGTCCGAAAAACTCAGCACAGGATTTACTACGTTTAGTACCGGGGTTGTTCATCGCACAACACGCCGGTGGCGGTAAAGCCGAACAAATTTTTATCCGGGGTTTCGACTGCGATCATGGTACCGACATTGCGACCTTTGTAGATGGCCTGCCTGTGAATATGCCCAGCCATGGGCATGGACAGGGTTATGCCGATCTGCATTTTCTCATTCCCGAAGTAGTTGAAGGCATGAACGTGTTCAAAGGAACATCTTCTCCACTTTATGGCGATTTTGCGACAGGGGCAGCTGTTAACTTTAAAACTTACGACTCGCTCCCCAACAATCTCATACAACTCGAAGGAGGCTCTGTGCCGCAAACAGGTTCGATGACCAGTACACGGGGCCTGGCCCTGCTTAAACTTCCATTCAGCCCTGGCAAGGTATCGTCGTATTTTGCCGCCGATGTTATCAATAACAGTGGTTATTTCAAGATCAACCAGGATTTCAAACGTGTCAATATTTTCTCCAAAACCACAGTGGCCCTGAACGATTACAGTAAAATTCAGCTGACTGTATCGGGCTTTGGTTCCTCCTGGAATGCCTCCGGCCAAATCCCGGAAAGGGCCGTTGCTTCCGGTTTGATCTCCCGCTATGGCAGCATAGACCCTAACGAAGGTGGAACGACTCAACGTAACAACTACAACCTGGTTTACAACACAAAGCTGGGTTCAGGTGAGTTTGAAGCCCAGGCCTATGTCAGCACATACCGTTTCAAACTCTTTTCGGACTTTACCTTTTTCCTCAACGATCCGGTAAACGGCGATATGATTGAACAGGATGACAATCGTACGGTGCGCGGACTCAACTGTAAATATACAAGCGGGCATACACTGTTGGGAATGCACAACCGCTTTACGCTGGGTGCCACATACCGTTCTGATGAAATTGAAAATCAACTGTGGCATGCCCCACAGCGAATCCGCCTGAACGCCGAAGCTCATGCGCTCATTCACCAGCGCTCCAGTGCCATATACATGAATGAAGTGTTCCGGTTCAGCAGTCATTTCAGAGCCGAAGTGGGTTTGCGTTACGATTATTTTGTATTTGATGTGGAAGACCTGATTCCAACAGACTCCGCGCATAAAAACTACACAGGATTCAATTACCAGTCGGCCTTTAATCCTAAACTCAACCTGATCTATACAGCGAACGACCGTTTGCAATTCTTTTTCAATACTGGCAGTGGCTACCATTCTAACGACGCGCGTTCAGTAGTGCAAGACAAAACACAGCACCACTTACCCATAGCAGTGAGTACGGAGCTTGGCACATTGTTTCACATCCGCAAAACGGTGATATCAGCGGCCGTGTGGGCTATGGACCTGAGTAACGAACTCGTGTATGTAGGCGACGATGGTACAACCGAAAACCGGGGCGCCAGCCGGAGGTATGGGGTGGATGTGAGCCTGAGATCACAGATATTAACCTGGTTATTTGCTGATGCGGATCTCAATTTTTCGCAAGGCCGCCTCATTGACACACTTTTTGGACAACAACGAAAAACCAATTACTACATTCCATTAGCCCCTGTTCTCACCTCTACGGGAGGTTTAACTGCTAAATTCAACAATGGATTGGAATTCAGTTTACGGTACCGGTATATGAAAGACCGCCCTGCCAATGAATCCAATACCATCGTTGCGCATGGCTATTGTGTAATGGATTTTACGGCCAATTACAAAGTAAAACGTTATAAATTCGGGTTGGTGATCGAAAACCTCCTGAACACTCAATGGAACGAAGCACAATTCGATACCGAAACCCGCCTGCGCAATGAAAGCAAACCTATAGACGAATTGCACTTCACACCGGGCACACCGTTTTATGCCAAGCTGATTGTGGGCTATGTGTTTTAGTGTTATTTTGGTTTAAGGACCTATTGACATCAAACCAGACACTTGTTATTCCGGCCAAAGCGGGGGAATCTCTGTTTCGTTTTTCATTATTTCACGCAGATGCGCGCAGATTAAGAACCCGCAGATTCTTTGCAGATGGTCACCAGTCATTGCGAGCGAAGCGCCTCCGCTATGCGCCTATGCTGAAGCTTCAGCGCAAGCATAAGCTTCAGCGGCACGCGGAGCGAAATAATCTCTGCTCACGGATCGGATTCAGAAGCCACAGATTTCCGGCCCTGGTTGGTGTTATCACCAACCACAATCTCTGACCTGAAAGCTCTACAAACTCCCGTAATCCAGGGCAAATAACCAGTCAAACCCTCTGTAATGCAGATTATACTGTATTTTGCTACAAATTATGGCAACGTTTAGCTACCTGACGTGGTAACTTTATATTAAAATTAAACGCCATGAGAACAGTGAAACAAAGCACCCAAATGGATCTTTTTCCGGAGCTTATTGCCGCATACAGAGCCGAGCAATTGCGTAAAATCAGGCAGGAAGTGCAACAACAGGAAGTTGAAAGGCATGCGCACATGAAAACCATTCACTATGCCGATAAGCCCATCGGTCTCAAAAACAAAACCCTCTGGCACGATGCCCTGGCCAATGAACTGTCAGAGGCCCTGAGATCGGCTCCGCTTTATAACAGGCTCGGCAAAACCGCCTGATCGACAACTTTATTTGCAACCTGCAAACAAAGCTGTATTTCTTTCCGCAACCCGGCTTTTGCCGCGTCTATACTGTTTCCTGTTATTTTGAAGAAAAAAAATCCATTCGCAGTTAACATAAACTTAACCTGGGCCTTCCCTTAAACAATAACACCTCTAATCCGACGTCATTTAAGGGTTTGATATGATCTTCCGGGGAACAACAAATCAACATATATGCATCAACTCATGCATATAATACGTATTTTCCGCCGCGCTACTCCCCTCATTCCAATTAGGTAATTATACCTATTTCACATCTCAGTATAATTTTGTTACTTTAGGTATACATCTATAACAATTAAGAACGCATGGCACGCTATTATTTTATAGCAGGTCTATGCACACCCGTTTCAACCGGCCAGAGATGCGATATACCACATGCATACTCCTATTCGTACTTGCAAATATGCTTTGCTCCGGGCAGGCTATGTTTTTTGACAAGCTGAATGGCTCCACCTGGACTTCAACTCCGGGAGTTACAGATTCCACGGTCCTCCACTCCAAACAAATTGCTTTATCGAAGCTGAGTTTCCCAAAAGATTCCATCCATAAAAATGTTTCTATCTGGAATTTCAAAGATGGTGTATTAACCATTCTGAACTACGACCCCAGGTATAAAACGGAAACAGGTCCAATCACATACACATACGAAACCCTTGCAGACAAAGGCATTCTGAAACTCGCAGGTATGGGGCATGCTGTTTTAAACTACAAAACCGGTATCGTATCGACAGGAAATTATGTGCTACTGATCCGTTCTAAAGAGAAAAAAACAAAATAAAACGCCATGCAGGGTTTAATCGACTATGAAAGAGGATAAAAAAAATAAGGATTACCGCGCTGAGTTTTTCGAGAAGTCTGAAATGCTGATCTCGCTCTACGACAAAAACCTGAACCTTCTCGACGCCAACACCGCTTTTCTGAAAGCACTGCGTTTCGAAAAAAAGGACATCCTCGGCAAGAACATCAGCGTTATATCGCCGGATTGCAAACCCTCCGGGCGCTATGCGATTTACGAAGACATTATAAAAACCGGTAAAACATTCGTAACCGACCAGGTAAGGCTTCATCCCAGCCTTGGGAGCATTTACATTCGCCTCACCGCTTTTAAGGTGGGAGAAGGGCTGGGAATTTCCAGCAAAGAAATCACTGACCTGATGGAAACCATCGATGACCTGGAAACCTTCATTTATAAAACTTCGCACGATGTTCGCTCTCCTATTTCAACAACCCTTGGCCTGATCAACGTTGCGCAGCACGACCTGAAAGACAATGCCATGGCCCTGCATTACCTCGGTATGTTAAAGCAACAGGCAGAAACGCTTGACCAGATTGTGATGCGGCTGCTCGAAACGACAAAAATACGGCAGGGGAAAACAAAGCTGCACCTCATCGACTTTGAAGAAGAAATAAGCCAGGTTATTTTTTCTTTCTCAACAACCGAAGGTTTTGACCGCATCCGGTTCGAAAAAAACATTCAGGTAACGCATAAATTCTATTCCGACAAAGCACTGGTCTGCACCATTTTTCAGAACCTCATTCACAATGCTATTAAATACCGTGGCCAGGACAGGAAAGACCCCTATATCCGGATACATGTTGCTGATGAAGGACGGGGAATAAAAATAACCATTGCCGACAACGGGATTGGCATTTCGGAGGAAGCACAAAAAGAAGTATTCAAGATGTTTTTCAGAGGCACCAGCATTGCCAGTGGCAGTGGACTTGGCCTGTATACCGTAAAACATTGTGTGAAAAAACTGGGCGGACAGATTTCTCTCGAAAGCAAAGCGGGCGAAGGCACTACATTCAGCATCTATCTGCCTAACGCCTCGGATGAATAAGCTTGTTTAATACCTGCTCTGTAAAAACCAATCCTCATTAAAAAAATTTACTTTTACTCAAAACCCAACACATGAGCCACATTCCTTTTCAAAGCATAGACTGGAGCAACATCGAAAAAACCGAACACAAGGGCGAAAGTGGTGTGGCCTACTGGCAAACTCTGCAGTTTCCGGGCCTTCGTGTGCGTGTGGTAGAATACTCCCCCGGCTACCTCGCCGATCATTGGTGCCGGAAAGGGCATATTGTTCACTGCCTCGAAGGAGACTTTGTGAGTGAACTCAGTACCGGCGAAAAAATAAAACTTATAAAAGGCCAGAGCTATGTGGTATCCGATGATCTCAGCTCTCACCGCTCCATCTCCGCCCATGGCGTGAAACTCCTGATCGTGGACGGCGATTTCCTGAAGAAAACCTGACGAAAACCCTTACTATTCCCCGTAAACAAAGAGCTCTTTGCTTTTTATTTTCCTGAAAAACATGTATCTTAAAGGGATAAAGTGTTTTTAAACAATGACCATCCGCACATCTCAATTAAACACATGGTATGACAATATTCGCCTGCGTCCAGCCATGTATCTGGGAAATACAGACACTTACGGTTTCAAACAGCTCCTTGAATATCTTTTTTCAGACATCCTGAAACAGAACTCTGAAAACCCTGTTTTTGACATAACGTTTCTTCCCGACAACAAGATCGTTCTCCGCTTCAGCGGAATCTCAACCGATAAGATCCCTGGCTCCCTTGCGCAGATGCAAAAAGAAGATAGCACAATGACGGAGTTGGGCCTTCCTGTTATTATTGCACTGAGCACTGAAATTACCATCACAATAAACAGCACTGATCGCTCATACACTTTCCATGGAATGAAAGGCTCATTCGAAAGCCACACAAATAGCATCACCACAGGTGAACCCGTGATGATCGTGGAAGCGACTATAGACATGAGTATCCTCAAAAATTTCCACTTTCACTATGACCACCTAACAGGTTTTTTCCGGCAATTCACTTTTCTGAATCCAGGGCTCAAAATCATCGCCAGCGATAAAACAAACAATGACTTTCAGAGAAATGTCTTTCTCGCCCCCAGAGGGATCTTTGATCAACTTGACTATTATGCCTCCAAGAATATACATTATAGTGATTTTTCAGGAGTAGAAATCGAAGACTCAATAAATGATTACTCCTATCAGATTACCATTTCTGCTATTTCCTGCTATCCATATCAGCCATTTACGAAAACCTATGCGGGCAATACAGAACTATATTATGGCGGCTCACTCCAAGACGGTATTTTAGACGGCGTCACCCAGGTCATAAGGCAAGCCGCTGAAAAGCAAAACACAAAGGTATTGATAAACAGAAAAAAACTAAAGCAACAATTGACCATTATTGCTGCCGTAAAAGGCAAAGACTATTCTTATGCCGGAAGCACAAAGCGCAAACTGGATATGCCGCAGTTACGTAAAGATGTAAAGACCCTTGTAGCAAACAAATTATTAAACTACTTTTCATCAAGTCCGGAAATCACTGATAAGCTTTTGGGTAGATTCCTTGATTTACGTACTTAACAGCATTCTAAAGCAACAACTATAAATTTCATTGAATATGTTCGGTTTTTTTAAAAAGAAAAATAAACCCAAGGAATCAGAAGTTCAACAGCCACAAGCGAGTAAATACCATTTTAAATGGTATGATATCGGACCGGAAAATCCATTTAACAAACGCCTGCTCGACTGCCGCAGCCTTACAGAAAGCATGCTATCCGCCACATCCGATGAGTCCATTGCCAGATCCTTTGCTCATCAAAGACACAGTATAGGCGAGGAGTTTGTTG
Source organism: Bacteroidota bacterium (assembly GCA_018267825.1). Classification (GTDB taxonomy): domain Bacteria; phylum Bacteroidota; class Bacteroidia; order B-17B0; family Aurantibacillaceae; genus JAFDXR01. Next base: position 47,956 of record JAFDXR010000011.1, read on the forward strand.
GCTTTGAATTTAATCGCAAAGCCTCTTTGCCCGTTCACCTCGTATATCCCCACAACGGTTCAAAAATAGAGGGCGCCGCTTATAAAGCAAAAAGCATGGAAGATAAGTGGGATATCTATGCATGGAATAACATATTCTATTTTGTAAGGAGCTGGACCGGAAAAATTGAATACAAAGCGTTTTTCGCTGCATCAGAAAACACATTCCTCATAGACAAAATTGAATACGACAGTGCTGAGCATGCCAATGAAGATTCTACGATTATTGAAAACAATGTGCATTTCTTACTGATGACCCTTGCCTTTGGTCGGATCTATCCGCACAAAGTTCCCAAAACGATTACCGGGGATGAAAACATAGCCCTTTATTCTTTTGCCTTATTCGGCAGGAACTGCTGGTATGCTACTTACGAGGATATCACTGACACTACTATTACAACAAGACCACAAAATACTTAAATAAAAAATCCCGGAGAACCAAGCATCCTCCGGGAAATCACAATCCTTTATCGTATCCTGTTAATTCCAGCCACCACCGAGTGCCTGGTAAATATTAACACGGGCATTCATCTGCTGTTTTTTGGTTTCGATCAACTCGAATTTCGATTCGAGGGCATCGCGCTGCGTAAGCAATACCTCCATATAATCGGCACGAGCCGATTTGAAGAGGCCGGTCGAAATATCGATCGATTGCGTGAGTGCCTGCACCTGTTTTGATTTGAGATCGTAACTCTTGCGCAGGTTGTTGATGTTCGACAACTGGTTGGCCACCTCAATATAAGCCTGCAGAATGGTACGCTCGTAGTTGTAAGCAGCCTGCACCTGTTTGGAGTTAGCCGAATAGTAATTGGCTTTGATGGCATTCCGGTTGATCAGCGGAGCTACCAGTTCTCCGGCCAGCGAATACAATAACGACTGCGGGGTATTGATGAGGAACTGCGGATTAAACGCTCTGTATCCGGCACTCCCGGTAATCATAAAGGTCGGGTAAAAATCAGCGCGGGCCACTTTGATATCGAGGCGTGCGGCAATGAGTGCCTGCTCTGCCTGTTTGATATCCGGGCGATTCGCCAGCAACTGCGATGGAATACCGGCATGAATCGTATCGACCACCATGTCTGTAAAGCCTTTCGAATCGCGCGACACAGGCTGCGGGAAACGACCCACCAGGAAATTGATGCGGTTTTCCGTTTCTGTAATCTGCTGCATGATGTAGTACTGGCGGCTTTGGTTTTTGAGCACTTCGGCTTCAAACTTACGCACCGCGAGTTCCGTTACCTTGGCTGCTGTTTTCTCGAGCTTCACGATCTCCAGAGCGTTCTGCTGGATCTCGATGTTCTTACGCAGAATATCAAGCTGGTTGTCGAGCGCCAGTAATTCATAATACGAATTGGAGATCTCAGCGATCAGGTGTGTCACCATAAAGTTCCGGCCTTCGATGGTCGACAGGTATTTATGGATCGCTGATTTTTTAGAGTTGCGCAGTTTTTTCCAGATATCCACTTCCCATGAGGCGTTCAAGCCGATCACATAATTCGGAAGCGGATCCGGGAATTTCTTCCCGGGCATAATCTGGTTGGTAGCATCGCTTGCGCCCTGGCTGGTATACAATCCCACTTTCTCAACACCCGCGCCGGCACCGGCACCAACAAACGGGAGATAAGCCCCTTTGCGTGCACGTACTTCGTTGCGTGCAATATTGATTTCCTGCAGCATGATATTGAGTTCCTGGTTTCTTTTCAGGGCCGAATCAATAAGCGCCTCCAGGTAAGGATCGGTGAAAAAATCCTTCCACCTGGTTTTAGCCGTATTGAGTGTATCCTTGCCGCCATTGTAACTGTCAGGTACTTTTTTATTCTCTGCACGCTGGGCCACCCGTGGTATACAGGCTGTGTATACCACGGATATGCAGGCAATTCCTATGTATTTATATAATCTCTTTTTATTTAGCATGATCGTCACTTTCATCGGTTTGTGGAAAATTATCTATTTGATGAACAAAATTTTCGGTTAATGAATCGTCTTCTTCGTTTTTAATAAGTCTACGTCCCTCTGCCATTTTTCCAAAAATGAAATACAAGCCCGGTACGATCACTACACCAAACACGGTTCCGAAGAGCATACCGCCCAGTGCCGAAGAACCAATAGTACGGTTACCGATAGCTCCTGCACCGTGTGCAAGCACCAGCGGAATCAAGCCCGCAATAAAGGCGAAGGAGGTCATGAGGATCGGACGGAAACGTACCTTGGCCCCTTCGATGGCTGCTTCAAGTACCGTGGCTCCATCACGCTGCTTCTGCACGGCAAACTCCACGATCAGTACCGCGTTCTTACCGAGTAAGCCCACGAGCATCACGAGCCCCACCTGGGCATAGATGTCGTTGGCGAGCCCCATACTTTTAATTAAGAGGAATGATCCGAAAACCCCTGCAGGCAGCGAGAACACAACTGCAAGCGGAATAATGAAGCTTTCGTATTGTGCCGCAAGAACGAAATACACGAACACCAGTACAATAATGAAAATATAAATGGCTTCATTACCACGGCGTGTTTCATCATAAGACAAGGCTGCCCAGTCAATATCAAAACCATGTGGCAGTGATTTCGCCGCTACTTCCTGTACAGCTTTAATCGCCTCACCGCTACTGTAACCCCTGGCCGGTGCACCCCTGATGGCAGCCGTGTTATACATGTTGTAACGGTTGATCTCATTGGCACCCTGTTTCTTTTTAATTTTCATGAAAGCCGAGAAAGGAACCATTTCGTCCTTGTCGTTCTTCACATACAGGTTCATGATATCGGTTGGGATCCGTCGGAACTCCGGCGAAGCCTGCACGAATACTTTAAAGAAACGCTGGTATTTGATGAAACCGAGTTCATAGGTACTACCCACATAAATAGAAAGTGTGTTCATGGCATTACCAATGGTTACGCCTTTCTGCATGGCCAGTTCATTATCGATCTCTATTTCATACTGCGGGTAGTTGGCGCTGAAGAAGGTAAATAACCCCGTGATCTCTTTGCGTTTGCCCAGTTCTTTCATGAAATCCCTGGTTACCCTGTCGAGCTGGTTATAATCCCCGCTATTGGTTTTATCGAGAAGCTGTAAGGCAAAACCACCGGCAGCACCGAAGCCCGGCACAGCAGGCGGATCGAAGAACTCGATGGTAGCACCCGGAATTTCCTTTGCTTTTTCTTCGAGTTCATAAATAATCTCGCTCACCGTATGCTTACGCTCCGACCATGGTTTGAGGTTGATCAGACAGGTACCGGCATTGGATCCGCGACCTTCGGTAAGTACCTCGTAACCGGCAATGGATGATACCGATTGAACGCCTTCCACTTTCTGGATAATCTCTTCGAGTTTATTGGAAAGATCATTGGTACGTTCGAGTGTGGAACCCGGAGGTGTTTGAATGATCGCATATAACATCCCCTGGTCTTCACTTGGAATGAAGCCCGTAGGCAGATTGTTACTAATCAGGAAAATACCAAGGCTGAAAACTGCAAATAAAATAACGGTTACAATCCTGCGATGCGCAATGAGTTTCAATAAGCCTACATAGCGGCCTGTGAGTTTTTCAAAACCACGGTTGAAGCTGTCGATGAAACGGTTCAACCATGTTTTTCTGCGCGGCTTGCCGTGTGTGTTTTTCAGGATCATGGCACAAAGCACCGGTGTTACAGTCAGCGCCACAATTCCCGAAAGCACGATAGACGACGCCATGGTGATGGAGAACTGCCTGTAGAATGTACCTACGGGACCTGTCATGAACGACACCGGTACGAATACCGATACCATGAGTAAGGTAATGGCAATAACCGCCCCACTGATCTCCTTGATTACTTTGCGTACAGCATTGTATGGCGAGAGATGCTCTTCTTCCATCTTGGCGTGCACCGCCTCCACGACGACGATGGCGTCGTCGACGACAATCCCGATCGCGAGTACGAGTGCGAAGAGTGTGATCATATTGATGGTGAGTCCGAAGAGCTGGATGAATACAAACGCACCGATGAGAGAGATGGGTACAGCCAGTGTCGGAATAAGCGTAGAACGCCAGTCGCCGAGGAATATGAACACCACGAGTGCCACAAGGATAAAGGCATCACGCAGGGTGTGAATTACGTTTTCGATAGAGGCGTCGAGGAAGTTCGAAACGTCGTAACTGATCTCATAATCCATACCCGGCGGGAATGTTTTCTTGAGTTCATCGAGTTTCACTTTCACTTTTTCAATCACCTCGCTCGCATTACTGCCGTAGGTTTGCTTAAGTACCATCGCTGCCGAAGGGTGGCCGTTCATGTTGGAGTAAATATCGTAATACTCACTGCCTAGTGTCACGGAAGCCACATCTTTGAGGCGAAGCATTTCCCCGTCGGGATTTGCCTTGATGATTACATTTTCATATTGCTTGGGATCGTTGAATCGGTCGGAATAAGCCAGTACATACTCTAGGGCTTCGGCCTGTTTACTGTCACCGCGACCAATACGACCGGGTTTTCCGATAATACTCTGATCGCTAAGCGCCTGCATGACTTCATCGGGCGAAATTTTATAGGCACGCATCCTGTCGGGATTGAGCCATACACGCATGGCGTACTGGCGGCTACCGAGGATCCTTACCTGCCCGATCCCGTTGATCCTTTGCAGTTCAGGCACCATGTTGACCCCTGCATAGTTGAACAGGAATTTCATGTTAGCGTTTTTATCCTTACTGTAGAGGTTCACATACATGAGCATACTCGGAATAACCGGGGTAATAATAACCCCTTCGCGTTGTACCAGTATAGGCAGCCTGTTTGTAACCTGTTGTACACGGTTCGACACCTGTACCAGGGCCTGGTTGATATCTGTACCCGGATTAAAAATAACCTGGATATTGGCCTCACCCGCACTCGTGGCATCGGAGGTCATGTAGCGCATGCCCCAGGCACCGTTGATGGATTGCTCGAGCGGAATGATCACCGATTCGGCCAGCGACTTGGCACTGGCACCGGGATAGGATGCGCTCACCATCACCACCGGCGGTGCTACCTCCGGGAATTGTGATGTAGGCAGTGTTTTAATAGCCAGCATCCCCATGAAGAGGATAACGAGCGATATAACGATGGCTAATACCGGCCTATGAATGAATTTATTGAACATTTTACGTTTTTATTTAACTGTTTACATTACTCAACATATACTTTCAATGTCGGAATCACTTTCTTAGGCTCCTGGTATTCGTAAGTGATCTTATCATTGTCTTTCACCTTACGGATACCTTCGAGCATGATGCGCTCGTTCTCATTCAGCCCATCTTTAATGATATAGAGATCCGGCATTTCCGAAGCGATGTTGATCTCCCTGGAATGCACAATATTGTTTTTATCCACCACATACACATATTTCTTTTCAAGAATTTCGAAAGTAGCTTTCTGCGGAATAATGATGGCATTCTTCAGCGGAATGCTCATCTGAATATTTCCTGTTTCACCGTGACGGAGGAGTCCTTCAGGGTTCGGGAAAGTAGCCCTGAAAGCGATGTTACCGGTTTCGTTGTTGAAGTCGGCTTCAATGGTTTTCACTTCACCCGATTGATTGAAGAGCTGATTATTTGCCATAAGCAGGTTTACTTTCAGCAGGTTTTCGGTAGTAGCATTTGTTTTATAGTTCAGGTATTCCGCTTCGGGCACGTTAAAATAAACCCACATCTGGCTATTGTCAGAGAGTGTGGTCAGCAGATCGCCCTCATCCACGAGGCTTCCCTGTCTTACATGGAAGTGATCCATGATCCCATCGAAAGGTGCCTTGATCTCCGTAAACTGAAGATGTGTCTGGGCCAGCATCAGTTCTGCTTTGGCTTTGTCGAACTTCGCTTTGGCCAGAGCCAGCTCATTCGGCGACACCACGTTGCTGTCGGCCAATCGTTTGGTATTCAGGTATTCGATCTCCGCAAAATTGGCTTCGGCCTGTGCTTTCTGGAGCTCTGCGTTATAAATCAACGGCATGATCTGGAACATGAGCTGTCCTTCTTTTACAAACTGCCCCTCATCCACATAAATTTTTTGCAGATACCCGCGTTCCAGAGCTCTTAACTCGATGTGCTGTATGGAGCGGATCTGGCATACATAATCCCTTGTAATCAGGGTGTCTTTTTTCCATGGACTGGTCACCAGGAATTTGGTTTCCTCTTCCTTTTCTTCTTTTTCGGATTTACAGCCGGTGATGCTGATCAGGGCACACATGCTAACGAAAATGAGTGTTTTCCTCATAATGATGTTGTTCTTTTTTAACGATACGGTTTTGTTGATGATTTTTTTGTTGTGTTTGTCACAACGAACTGATCCGGTGTTAGTTATTTGCTTGTGAAAACGGAACAGTAAAAATAACCTGGTGGAGAGTCAGGCCGCAGGTGCAGCCTGAACCGGCTACTATATTCTGAATACCTCGAACATGAGGTAAAGTTGAAACGGCTTATACGAAAGTTCCCTGTTGAATGAATACATGCTTGCTGCTTGGGTTGAATGGTAATCGTTTGCAGGGGCTAAGAAAACGGAAGTGGAATAATTGCTTCCGGTTAAGAGTTTTCTGAATGAAATAAGATCATCATCTTCTTCGTTTTCGAAAAGAGGAATGAAAAGGCGAACGTTTTGTTTTTCTGCATGGAATTCAGAAGCTTTCGTTAAACATGAAAGATCGGTTTGCAGACTGGCTGTTTGACTCAGCTCTGACATACAGCTATTTTTCTCTGTATCCGTATGCCGTGAAGTACGACTGTGAGCGTGTGCAAAAACAGATGTGCTCATACTCAGAAGAAACAGTAAAAACACGAATGTTTTTTTACCGGAGATCCGACCGATGAGATTCCGGCAGGCTAAACCCATCCAGTATGCCATTTGGGGCAACATACGGGAATTTGTATTTTGGGAGCTCAGGGCCAGGGATAACATGGAGATTTTGTGAGGGCATTAATTAAACGATGCAAAATTCGAAATTCATCGTAACATATTTGTATTTATATTTTTTATATATACCATAAATTATCTTTATGTTTAACTTCCGCAACAAACTCTAAAAATATGTTAAAGTCAGTCAGTTGGATATACGGAAAAGCTTGTTATGAGAGAAATTTCAAATGCAATTCCTCTGACTGATTATAATTTATATTTATATTTGACATCATTTACATAAATCACTTTTATGGATTATACACTTCACCAGTTACACGTATTCACCAAGGTGGTTCAGCTCAAAAGTATCACACGCGCTTCCGAAGAGCTGCATATGACCCAGCCTGCCGTATCAATCCAATTGAAAAATCTCCAGGAGCAGTTCGATATCCCATTAACCGAGGTTGTCGGAAGACAGCTCTATATCACTGATTTCGGGCATGAGATCTATAAAATGGCCGAACGGATCCTCGACGAAGTAAATGCCATCAATTATAAAACCATGGCTTATAAAGGGCATCTGACAGGCCGCCTGGTCATCTCAGCCGTGTCGACCGGAAAATATGTGATGCCTTTTTTTTTAACAGAATTTATCAAACAGAACGATGGGATCGACCTGGTCATAGACGTCACAAACAAATCGGGGGTGATAAAAAGCCTGCAGAATAACGAAGTGGATTTTGCACTCGTTTCCGTTTTGCCGGAAGGCATGGACGTGCATCATGAAGCTCTTGTGGATAATGAGTTGGTGCTGGTTGGCAACAAGCACGAAAAAAAACCAAAAAAGCCCATCACCAAAAGCGAGATCAATGAAATGTCATTGATTTTCAGGGAAGAAGGTTCCGGAACACGCCTGGTGATGGAACGCTATTTCAAAAAACACAAAATGAAGGTGCGTCGTAAAATGGAACTCACCTCCAATGAAGCTGTGAAACAGGCTGTTATTGCAGGTCTTGGCAATGCCATCATTCCTGTAATCGGCATCCGGAATGAAATTCTCACCGGTGAATTGAAAATTCTTCCCGCTGTAGGATTTCCCATCAAATCGAAATGGCTCCTCATCTGGCTGAAGAAAAAGAAACTCTCGCCCGTGGCCGAAGCCTACCTCGAATACCTGCGCAACAACAAAGAGCAGATGCTGAAACAGCATTTTTCATGGATCGAAAAAATTCACACATAACAGCACAATCCCAGGTGTAAACCGCAAAGGCTCCGCCTGGCCTTTGCACAGCCGATAACGATAAATTAACATGGTCATAACGGATTTCCGTGATGCTGAACACCTGTTTCGGAATCTACTTTTCTTCTTCCGGGTATTTTTACCTGCATTTTCAAAATAGGTATTTCTACCTATAGTCAATTCGGTTAATTGTTGTTGTTTTACAGCAATTAACCAAAACCCAATAACCTCTTTTATGAAACACATTATTACCCTGTTTATCGGAGTTGCCAGCCTGTTTATATGCGGCTGTCACCGCAGCTCTGAAACTACCGGCAGCGCCGGTTCAACACCAACATTTACACTCACTGTGAGTGAAGACACCAGTTTCAGAAACCTGCCTGAACTCATGTCGTTTGTGCATGCTGTCAGCCAGGGAAAATGGATCATGTTCTCCGGCCGTACCAACGGTTTCCACGGTTTCGGCGTTAACCAGAATTTCCCGAAACGCCTCGCTGATAGTCTTATTTATGTATATGATCCCGCCATACAGCGTCTCTACACCATGGAAATTCCCAGCTATGGAGGTGATACCGGCAATGTATTCCTGTGTACCAACCTCGCCAGCACCCAACAGGGAGGCTATCTCTATGCCTGCGGGGGCTACGGTGTAACAAACGACACCAACGTATCGGCCAATAAAACCTATTCTTATTTCATGCGCATGCAACTCGACAATGCCATAGAAGCTGTGATGACAAACAACCCGGCGAAGTTCAAAAAAGCTATCAACTGGGGTAAAAGCGACCTGGTGCGGGCCACCGGCGGAGAACTCTACTGTATGCCCGATGGCCGTTTTTACATGAACCTCGGCCATAATTTTGAAGGCACCTATGCCGGTACAAACAGTATACAACGCTACCTCGATACCATTAAATTATTCAACCTTACCGTCAACGGCTTTAATGGCGTAAACAGCCTTACACTCCTTCCGGCAGGAATTATTACCGATGGCCTGCCTGATACCACCACACAGTTTCACCGTCGCGACCTGGTTGTAGCTCCGTCTGTACTCGCCGATGGCAGCAGCATCGGGCTGGCTATTTACGGGGGCGTGTTTACCTACACGCCGGGCGGTATTCAGTCTGCCGGAAATCCTTTCTCTCACCCGATTTATGTAGATTATTCGAAAAACCCCTCTTACCGTGTAGACAGCTATAACCAGTGGACAAACATTTACTCCACTGCCTTTGTGAGCATGTACGACAGCAGCTCCAAATCCATGATGACCAGCCTGCTCGGCGGCATCGGCGATTCCCAGGCTAATTTCAGTGCTGCCAACTGGACCAAAGTGATCAGTACCAATATCCGTTCTTTTGCCAATAACAAGGATACAACCATGCTGCTCGCCAATCCTGATTCCCTGCCAGGCTATATCGGCGCCGAAGCCGTATTTATACCACACCCGGGAATTACATATTACAACGCCAATTACAAAATTCTGAATTACGCCGCTTTAACAGACGGACAAGTGATCGGTTATATCTATGGTGGTATCCAATCCGACGGACCATCACCCAACAGTGCATCAAAATCGACACACGCCTCAAACAAAGTATACAAGGTTGTGATCCACAAATAATAAAAAAGTCCGCTCCGGCGGACTTTTTTATTTTACAGTATTTTGCACTTTTGCAGAAATCACTCCCGCATCACCTTCCGTCTCAACAAGCCCCTCTCTGTATAAACCTGTACCACATATACACCTGGTGCAAGTTCTCCGAGCTCCATAGTTGTTTGCAGCTGGCGGATATTGGTTTTAACCGCTACGATCTGCCCCATGTTATTGATCACTTCTACTTTCAGTATAACAATATCGCTGCTGATATGAATGTATGAACATGTCGGGTTGGGGTACAGACTCCAGGAATCCGGTGTAGCAACAGCTTCATTAATACCCACACAGGTATTTACTATAATTGAAAGCGAGCCGGTGCTGCTACAACCGTTTGCATTGGTATAGGTATAATATACAGGCTGAGTACCCGCACTCATAGGTGTAAACACATTGGCGCTGACGTGAGCCCCGCTATAATTACCTCCTGCCGGTGAACCGCTCAGCGTAAAACTACTCCCGACGCAACCGCTTACAGGTAAACTGTTCAGTAACACATGCGGAATTGTATCGATCGTTATCGTTTTGGTAGTAGTTGCCATGCAACCACCGCTGATCACCTGCAGAGATAAAGTTGCCACCCCGGTGCCACCCGAGATAAGCTGAATGGATGGTATATTGTTTGGTCCGGATATAACCGCATTGGTCGCCTGCCAATTGTAAGTGGCACCGGGCACATTCAGAGTGCTGTAACTGTTCGCGAAGGTATTGCCTTTGCAGATAGACGATGGTCCGCTGATAGATGCAGAGGCCCCCACCACACTGATGGTTTTGGTAAATACCGGAATACTCTGGCCATTGTAGCTCAGGGTAAGACTAACGGTATACACCCCGCCGCTTGTGTAACTGTGCGACACCACAGCACCAGCGACAGACGGGCTGCCGTCGCCAAAATTCCAGCTGGCATTGTAAATCGCCCAGCACGGGCTCAGGGAATAGGAATACGTGGTACAATTCACATTCTGGATCAGCAAAGGATCTACTTCAGCGGGCTTATCGGCTTCCACATAATTCACGAGCGACAGATTAGTAGAACAGTTCGGATATGCCGGATTAAATGCAACAGCAGAACCCATACCCGAGAGTGTCGGCGAGTCGGGATTAACAATCTGTCCCAGGTACCAGTAGTTATTGGAATCGAAATAAATATTATTGTCGGGCCCCACTTCCATGTAACCCCACGACTGCGGGCCGTAATTAGCTGAAGAACTGGTATACGTTGCCAGTACCGACATGCTGCTTACAGCCACCTTCTGAATAAATCCTGTGGATGTACCGGAATATTTCAGATACAGGTAATTACCGTTCGGACTGAAAAGTCCTGCAATACAGCAACTGTTGGTTTGCAAGGGTAATGTGACAGGAACCGGAACCTCATTGGATACAACACCCGTCGCTGCATTAAAATCGTATAACATAAAGTGTCCGGAACAGCTGTTACAAATCAGTCTATTTCCGGCTGCGTTGGACTTGATCCCGCCCAAACCGATTGGCGGGTTCGGAACAATGGAAACCACAGGAGCAGAACTTGTATTAAATCCATTGGCATTGATCAGGAATGCATAAAAACCCCCGTTGGTTGAGCTATTGACATAGGCACGCAGGATCATCCAGTAATCCACACCATTGCAATGGGGAACAATGCACAAATCTTCCGTCAGAAAAGTCATGTTAGACGGGTTGACATTCGGATCGGTCCAGCTCTGGTAAGGGCTCACCTGTTTATTCACAGCATCATAAATAACACAGGATACTTTATCATAAGCACTTAACGCTGACCCGATTGTTTCATTGGGAGGCGCACAGATCAAAGCATACTTATTGGGTTGTTTAGGCATCGGGAAGCTCATGAATCCAAACACCGAAGAACCTTTGTAGGCCGGACTGACCAAGCTGATATCCCAGCCAAACAGAGGGCTTGTATTTACCTTGGTGTGTGTGTTATCCCACAGATCAACACCGTCTGAATAAAACAACAGATTCCCCAGGGAATCACTCATGCTCACCGCCATTTCAAAACAACGAATGGTCTGTTTCTGTTTTACCAGGTTATTCGGTACGGCAGTACCACTCGCAAAGGAGATGGAGCAGGAATCACCGAATAACCAGTTGCTCCTGTTCAGTTTCTTCGGATCCAGTGTGCAGCTTGTCACTGCCAAAGGTACACTGTCCGTTACACTCACCGTACCATCGCTCACGGTCAGTTTCGCATAATAAATACCCGGTGCCGTGTATGTAACCGATACACTGTTGGTGTTTGCTGTGGCCGGTGTGCCGCCATTAAATACCCAATGCCAGGAACTGGCTGTATTTCCGGGAGTGCTGTTCGACAAGGCAACGGGTGTATTCAGGCAACTACTGCCCATTGGTTTTATAATGCTGATGTATAACGTTGAGTTGGAGCATCCGCCTGTGCCCATTACACCGGTAGCTGCAAGGTTCCCCGTTTGCCATAGGGTAGAGCGGATTGTATTCAGGGTAGCATGCATGCGAAGTGTCTGGTCCTGTGTGAACGTATTCATGCAGTCATCATCGGCATAGCTCATGTAATCTTCGATCATATCATTGGCTGTTGTGCCTGTAGAATATGTGGCCACGCATGTGTTGGGCACCGGCGCATTGCAACTGATGTTTTGTGTGGTGCAGGGTTCAATGTCGCAGATCATATCGCCGTTCAGGTCGCAGGCATCACTTCCTGAACCGGCAGCATTGGCGCCGGCACAACCTCCTTCAAAAATATGCATCAGGTTGAAATAATGTCCCGCTTCATGTACAAGCACTTTCCCCTGTGTAAGTCCGTAACCCAAAGCAAAACTATTGCCCGTTGTGTTGTCGCCGATAACATCAGCACGCATCACGATACCATCCAATGGATAAGCACCCATGAGTGGCTTAGGAGCGTAGCCCATGGTGATTCCGGAGGTACTGCTATTACCGATCGATGACACAACCCAGATATTCAGGTAGTTTCCGAAAGGAAAATAGGAAGCGGAAGGATGGGTCAGTGCAAGCAATGAAGCAGCTCCGCTATTGCTCATCTGGTGGTTGGTGAGTGTATTATCCGCGTAGCGCATCACCCCTTTTTCGACACCACCCGGGCCATTGTAAAAAGACACAGACGAAGGCATCGGTGTTGAAGCCAGGCAAAACTGAATATGCGTATTTTGCGCATAAGAAGCATGGCTCTGGCCATTGTATGCCGGATAATTTTTCGCGAAGGCAGCATTCAGGGCATTTACCTGCGACAGAATCTGCATATACGAAACATTGGCTCCACTCCCATAAGCATCACCCACCGGGTGCACAATGTGAAATACCACGGGAATCACGTAGCTTGTTGTACTGGCTACACGTGATGCATTTCCATTACCCGCCGGAAAGTGCGCATCGATATACCCCTTGATCTGCAGATTCATGTCCTGCATAATCCGGTTATAATCACGGATATTACTTTGCTGAATGGTCTCAATAGCCTTATCGCCGCAGGACGGACTTTGTGCTGTGGCAGCAGAAAAATAAATGAGAGATAAAAAAAGCAGTAAGCTGGAAAATAATTTCATGGTCTTTCAGTTTCAATGTGCGCAAAGGCACGTGGTACATCTCGCTTTACTCACATAGCTATAAATCATAAGTGAAAACCGAAATCCACGGGAATTATCGGATTCATTGATTCTTATAAGCCTGTAAAGTGTTTTCCAAAATTAAACTTCCTGAACGATACGCAGTACATCAATTGAGTAAAGGCTTCTGCTGACTTCGTAAGTTCTCTTCCCGCATTTCGCAAAAAACCCGATATCGCTTAACCCCAACGTGACCATAATCAACTTCGAAATTTCATACAACGACTTATAACTTAGTGAGGATAGCCACGGGTGAAAAAAACAAACCCACAATATTTTGCTATTCCCCGCGTTTCTACCTTAATCTATGAAAGTCTACAACACTAAGTTCAAATTTGAATTTCAGACAGTGTTCATTATCCTGCTGTTTTTGACCACACATTCGCTTTGTTCATATTCTCTACAGAAATCCGACAGTGCAATGCATCTGGCGGGCGACACACTCAAACAATCTGTCAGAAACACAACATACATAGAACTGGCCGGAAATGCCGGCTATTACTCTTTCAATTATGAGCGTCTTTTTCCGCTCAGAACAAAAATCGGGGTTTCTGCCAGGATCGGCTATTCCCTGTCTCAGGCCAGGCCACAACATGCCCTGTTGCATGGCGGAGCTTCACAATTAATACCCATCGAACTATCTTTCCTTCTTGGTAAAACACACAAACTGGAAACCGGCATTGGGTACACACCATTAATACGAACTTACAGAGGTGACTTTTATGACCTGAATAATTACACCGGTTTTCGTGTAGGGTACCGTTATCAGCCTCCGAAAGAAGACTTCTTCTTTAAAGTCGGGGTTTTACTGGCGCGAAATATCGATCCGTATATTTCACGTTCCTTTATCACCGCAGGTATTGCTTTTGGTCATTCATTTTAAAACTCATCCTATGAAATTCATCCTCAGCACATTATTTTGCCTCACCCTTTTTTTGTTGGGTAGTTGTAAGAAAGATTATCCGAAAGATATACCAACCTGGCTCAAACATGACATTGCCCAACTGAAACGAACCGGCTCCTGCCCAAAACGCCAGGCCTGTATTCAAGGAGCGGGCATCTGGATCGAAGAATGTAAGGAAAGCACAACCAATACCACCTTATACAGATTTGGCAGTATTGATCCGGATGCTTACGACTATTATTCTGCGGATGGTGTATATGTTGGCACAAGTAGCACCTGGACAAATTCTCCTACAATGGGGCCATACCTCAATGCCAACATTTATGTTACCCGCAAAATCTGGACGGCGCAAGGTTGCAAATAGAACATTCGGGGGCAACACCGGTTAATGGAAACACAGGAACAACCAAACAAAATCTCATTATATTTACGCTGTATGTATAATCCAATAGCAGCGTACAACACTATGAAAGTAAAATTTCTTGTTCTCGTTTTTTCTATACTGGGAATTAGCAGCACGCTGGCTCAGTCTAAAGGGACAAAATTTTCTGACAATGAAAAATTCGGAAAATATTATCAGATCGCCTCTACCGGTGTCTATGCCCCATTCCCCGGAGAACCCCATATTTCGCCTGTTCAGGACAATTTCATGCTGACAACAGCCAGCTATCAATATGCTTATCCTGAAAAAGGCACACACACCAATTATCTGTATGGAGTAGATGTTTACACTTTTAAAAATGACACCCTCTTAAAAAGTGATGATGCAAAAGTTGCTCATATAGCCAGGAGCATGAGTTACTTTCTGGAGACCATGCAACATGGGAAAATGCTCAGGAATGAAAATGGTCGTTTTCAGGAAGCTCCATGTGTATGGCAAAAAACAAAAATAAGTCTGCCTGAATTGGGTGAAATTTACATTAACGCCGTTATTTTTTCACATAATAAAACCGTCATCCGAATATATACATTTACGCCTTTAGAGAAAGATGACAATGCACTTATAGAAGCCTACTTCAATTCGGTAAAGTATCAATAACTACCACCTACACACTGTCTACCGGAAGTGGCAGCAAAAAAATTGCGGAAATCAATTGATATGATATCTTTATAATAGAGATTAGCTTTTCCGGCAACAGTCTCTGGCTAATTACGTTTTTCATGAAACAAAAAACCCTTGAAATCATTGCTTTCAGTTTGTTCCTTCTCGCTTTAATTTCTTTAAGAACCGAGAGTTCAATAGCTTATGCATTTTCCATCATCATTCGCTTAATTCTGTTTCTGCTATTTTCAATCGGAGGGTATTTAATATTCAACGCTCCACAGGAAATACGCTTTGGAAGATTTCTATCTGTATTAAACGGAATCATCCTTGGTGTTGTCTGTTTTTTCATCCTCGAGGTCATAACGGTATCCGTTATTTACAACTCCAAATTAATTTGGTCCATAATTTCTATTATATCCATTTTGATTGCAATTCTAATGCTGATTTTATTCCTAAGTAACTATGGAAAAAAAGAAGTTAAATCTTATCTCAGAGCTGTTGTTATCCGCAACAGCGTGCCATTAATTTTTCTTGTTTTACTTACACTTCTACCAAATAAATTTCGCACAACCATTTTCTATGGGTCGAACTCCAATAAATACAAGAGTATTCTGCAAGAAGAATGTATCCAAAATGCATTCGAACAGGCTGAACGGAATGAGACTGATAAATCGGTTGAATCAGCACTTCTAGCTATACACTATGGGCGAGTACGTGAGGACACATTAGAAGAACTTTATCAAAGTTCTTTAAATGCACTTGGGTACTCATATTACATAGCCGGACAATATGAAAAATCAGATTCCGTATTCCGATGCGTGCTTGCACTTTCCAATTCTCTGTTTTCTGAGCCAACACACCAATACCATACAGCCATATATTATATGGGGCTTAATTACTCTGCTTATGGATCATACAGGCAATCCGATTCATTGCTGCAAATCTGCCTTGAACAGTCATATGATCCTTCGAAGAAGGCGGACATTTTTCAACGACTGGCGTATAATGCCAATTGCAGAGGGCAGTTAAAAAAAGCTGATTCGCTCTATCGGGCGTCATTAAATAGCTATAAGGACGCGGAATTTGAAAATTCAGAAAATATACTTTCTACGATGGAGGAAATGGGTTCTAACCTTGAGGATATGTCTATGTTTTCAGCCGCAGATTCTTTATACACACTTGCGTTAAAAAAAGCCAACGATCATTTCGGGGAAAACAGCAGTGAATCTGCCGTGATACTGAATTATTTAGCAAATCTTCATCGTGTTCTCGCTGAATATGATAAAGCACAAACATTTGCACTGAAAAGCCGTGAAATCAACAAGAAAATATCTGGGGTAAACAGTTCTCAATACTTGTATTCATGTTTAAATCTGGCATCTATAGAAATTTCGCTTTCCGAATATAATGACGCAGAACCTCTGCTTCTGAAAACACTTGCAACGATTGAAGAGCACTTCAATGAAAACAGTCCACTTGCAGCAATCACCTATGACAACTTAGCTGATATGTATGAAGACTTTGATGATTTTGACCGGGCGGAAATTTATACAGAAAAATCACTAAAGGCACGTTCCCTTTGGTATGGCAACTACCACCTTCAAACTGCCGGATCCATGAAGAACAGAGCCTACATCTATTATTGCAGGGGGAATTACGAAGTTGCTGATTCTCTTTACAGAAGAGCACTCCAAATAGAAAAACGATTTCTTGGAGCAATAACACCCGTATACGCCAAAACACTTAATGGCCTGGGACTTGTAATGACTGCAACAAAATCCTTTGGAAAAGCCGATACCCTGTTTATATATGCTGCTGCTATTCTCAAAACAACAAAAGGAACCCGGCATCCCGACTATGGCACGGTGCTTCAGAATCAGGGAATCTTACTTACCAAAGAAGGTCATTTAGATCATGCGGAAACCTATTTGAACAATGCCTTGTCTATTTACAAGGCAACCTTCAAAACGCAAAACACACTTATCGCAGAAACACTGATTCACCAAGCACGTATTCAATCACAAAAAAAGCGTTTCAATAATGCCAGGCAGCTTTATAACGAAGCGTCTGGGATATACAAAAATCTATTCCATTTCAAACACCCTAAACTCGCTGTGATCGAAGCCGAATTAGCTGGCATTGCAAAGAAATAAAATGAGCCTATAGTACGACACACATTTTAAGAAAAATGGATCATATACCACCCTCTGAACGGTTAACAATTCCTTCATAACTGTTCATCAAAAAATATGGTGATTTCAACCAGTCATTTATTTTAGCAGTAGCAATTTTCATTTTCTGAAACTGATTAAATCCATACAACTGTTTTTTCAGGAGGGTAACTCCGATAAGGTTTACGAAATAGACCTTATCGAAACCAGTGATGACGCTTATGTCGTTAACTTCCGGTACGGACGGCGCGGCGCTTCCCTCAAGGAAGGAACTAAAACAGCATTTCCTGTAAGCCTTCACGATGCCGAAAAAATATTCGGCGAACTGGAAACAGAGAAGAGAAAAAAAGGCTACCTGGCTACAGGTGAAAACCCTAATTTTATAGCCGACATTTCGCCCGTGAGGCCTAAAAATAATGACCAGCGGCATAAAACCATTCTCAAGCTGCTCAAAGCAGCATTAAATGATGATGAACACGAGAGCTGGCCATTATCAAGAATTATCTGGCGCGCCGGCGAAACAGGTATTACCGAAGCGACTCCGCTTATTATTAAACTGGCCGACAAAAAAGACCCATTGCAGCTTTATAGTTGCGTATGGGCACTGGGCCGATTGGGCGACCCGGCGGCATTACCGTTTCTTAAAGAAATCCACCAGCAACCACAGCCCTCTCATATTATTTCGCTGACCGAAGCGGCTATTCTGAATGTAAGCGACGAGGCTGCATTGTCTTCTGAAATAAAACGCCTTCAACAAACGCTGCCGGCAAGCCTTCAGCAGGCTATTCAAACCGGGGGATCGTTCCTCGAAACATTTATATCTGATCTCTTTACAAAATTCAACCAGGGTTCCGCCACCTTCCTGGTCACATTATATCTGGTATCCATCAAACAGGATACACTACGAAGCCTTCTGCTGAAAGGCCTGGCCGGGATTCCCGTAAAAGCCGGCTATTTTAAAGCGATCCGCCAGATTTTCAAAATCAGTGAAATGCTCAACGATACAGCTGCATATGGAATTCTGACCAAGCGTCTCGAAGAGAACCGTGCCGGATATTCATCTTCTTATCAATATCTGGATGGTAAATGGGTAGATGTTGCTGCCGAATTAAAAAAAGAAGACAGCAGACTGGCATTCTCTCAAAAAACCAAGGCTTATTTTGCAAGACGGGTTGTTCGCACATTACGACGAATGGGAACACTGGCATCTCCCATGTATACAAAATATGCAACGGATATCTTATTAAGTTTTGATGACAAAAGAGATTTCGTTCAACCTGAAAAATTCGTTAAGACCTCTTATGTATACAATAGCCAGACCGGTGGCTATTCAACCTTTGAGAAAGTAACCTGGTACGATAGTTACGCTTCATTTGGCAGTTTATACTATATTCTATACGGACAAAGCTCGCGTTATATACTCAAACCTAAACGTACACGCTGGGAATGTGTGCCTCCTTATACACCCGGTGCCACATTTGATCCCATGCGCGAAGAAGCATTCGCGACATTGTGGAACAAAGCGCCGGAAGATATTATCCGCCTGCTTTCAAAGAGTTGCTGCGAACGGGTCAGTCAATTTGCCTGTTTTGTTTTTCGCAACAATGCGGCTTTCAAAACACATATTACGGAAACGCACCTCATTGAATTTCTGAAAAATCCTTCACTGCAGGTCCAGCTGCTTGCCTTTGAGCTTGTCAGAGATTTTTTTGAGACCAAAACTCCATCTTCCGCATTAATTGCAGCGTTACTCCTGTCCCAGCCTGAAGACGCAAGGCTTTATGCGCAGCAATGTATTGATAAAGAGCCTCTGCGCTTTTGTAACGACACCGAGCTCTTGTTGATTCTTCTCCAAAACCATGATCCGGCTTCACACCAATGGCTGCAACAATTTCTGCTCCGCCATAAAGCACAAGCGTCTACACAAAAGGAGGTGCTTAATCGCTTTCTTCTTTCTGGTTTTCCGGCAGATGAAAAATACATCAGATCTGTAACAGACGTTATCGAAACCTGCTTCGCTGAAGCCATTCACGAACTGGATCCAGCACTGATATTTACTCTCCTCAAAAGCCAGGATGTATATATACAAGGGTTTGCCGGAAGACTGCTTGTGCTGCGAAGAGTATCTCCTGGCCTGGTTCCCGACCAGATTATTTTTTCGTTATTGGAATCAGAAAGTAAAATGGCCCGTAAAGCAGCTATTGATTTACTGAACCTGGTCGATGATAAAGCCCTTTTGGAAAAACAAAGTCTTATACTCAGCCTTTGCCTTTCTCCACTTCAGGATGTTCGCCAGGCCGCGCAGTCTTTAATTGACAGGCTTCTTATCATTGAACCCGAAGCAGGTCCGGGTCTTATTAACCTCTTCATCCCCGTTCTCACGGTTAAGGAAAAATATGAGGGGCTTCACCAGGATATACTCGGGCTTATTTCCAACAAACTTATTACATACCTGAAGCATAGTTCCACCAAACAAATTCTTTCGCTCTGCACATCCCGCTACCTTGCTTCACAGGAACTGGGTAATATGCTCCTGCTTCAATCAAACCACACCTTCAGCATCAGGGAACTGAATCAGCTGGCAGGTTCCGCACTGATGCGAAACCGTGATTTTGTGAAACAGTATTACAGCAATAACATTCAGAGAATCCGGGAAGAAAAAAAAGAAACCATTATGCTGGTTGATAACGGCTGGGGCGATGTGCGACAATTTGGCTTTGAGTATTTCAGAAAACACTTTAGCGAACAGGATTGGCAACCCGAACTTTTTATTGCCCTGTGCGACAGCATTCATGAAGAAGTACAGGCCTTTGGCCGCGAAATGATCACGCGCTGGTTCGAAAAAGATAATGGATTCGATTACCTGCTCAGGTTGAGTCAACACCCCGACAGCCGCATGCAATTATTTGCTTCGGGGTTCCTCGACCGTTATGCACGCAATAACCATGAGATGCTCAAAAAGCTGAGTGATTTCCTCATCCTGCTTTTATCGCAGGTCAACAAAGGACGTATCGCCAAAACAAGAGCAGTCCGGTTATTAAGCGAAGAAGCGCTGAAACAGGAAGAAAATGCAGCGCTCATTGCTATCATATTCAACAGAATGTCGGCCACGGCATCCGTGCAGGATAAGGCCCTCTACATAGAAGCCATGCTGCGCATGGCAAAAGTATTCCCGGGCGTTCAACTCCTGTTGCAGATTCACGACACTCCCGTATATTCATCCAAACGTCACAATCATGCTGTTCAATTATAAATTCAAAGGTGACACACAGGTGAGCCATAGTGCTACATCTACCGAAATGAATTTTTCGCCGGATGTGACACGTGAGCCTACTTTTTTTCACGGCGTTCTGAATAAACACATACCGTTTCGTGAGGCCGTTTCCGCATTGCATGATATTGTTGTATCCGATTACCGTTTCAAACCGAAAGATAAAACCGACTACAAAGCCTGGGCTAAAGAACAGGAAGATATCTGGCTGGCAGACTTCATGAAATCCATGCAAAATGCCGGTGAAAGAATCCAGGTCCTCAGAAAGGAACTGAGCGATGTGCGCCAGGAAAAAGAAAAACTCCTGGGCCCCTTTCACAAAGCCAGGCGCCGCTATTTTGATTACCTGTACAAAGCAGACAGAGACATGTGGATCGTACTGGATCCTATCATTACTGTACATCCCGATGAATTGTTCTTTGAGTGCTTCAGCAAAGACGAATCATCCTATGGTCGTTTAAGCTGTAGCTACGAAGTATTTACCAATATCAACGATTTTAAATGCGGAACAACCAATATCGATTATTCCTCTGCACTGTATGACGAATTTCAGAAAATCCGCAGCTACAAAGAAACAAAATTTGTGATTGATCCGGGTGGATTCGAAGTGAGGACAAGCGATCAGGAATCATTCAAGGAAACAAAGATTGATGTTCCGGAAAGCTGGGTACGAGGCTTACTTCAGGTAAACTCTGCTATGATGCTCGGGGGAAGTGAGATAGAGCTTCACCCCATGGACATCTATAATATCTGCTTTCACCTGAAACGAAAAAAGGAAAAAGAAGGACCGCGTTCACTGCGTTTTCAGCTTGCTCCGGGAAAACCGCTGCGTGTTATTTTTGAGCCCTGGAATTTTATACTGGAGTGTCCGCGCTCTGTGTATACAGGCGCACAAGAAACCGAAGTCCGCATATGGGGGCGGCGCAGGCTTCTCCTGCTCGAAAGGCTTATTCCGGTAACCAGATCATTCCGGGCCATATTCATGGGCACAGGCCTGCCCTCTTTTTTCATTGCCGACATGGGCGATATGAGCTTTACACTCGGGCTCTCCGGATGGACTGCCAACGATTGGTCGAATCAGGGAAATTTTGACCTTCTGGCACCGCGCATGCAGGTAGACCCCATGACAGCACAACAAGTATATTCCGCATTGCGAAAACCGTGGTTCAATACTGCAGATAAACTGGCGGGCGAATTAAATACCGACACAAAAACCGTGATGAGTGCTTTCATGACCTTTGCACAATCGGGGCGCGCTATGTACGATATCAATAAAAAAGTTTTCAGGATCCGTGAATTAAGCCGGGAACCGCTGGACGGTTCAAAACTACGCTTTGCCAACGAGCGCGAAGAAGAAGCCAGAACCCTCGCAGGAAGTGGTGCTGTAGAGATTACAGGTAACCAGACTCTGCCAAACGGAAACAGAAAACTCACGGGAACTGTTGCAGAAAAAGGAAAAAAATATCATCCGGAAATTAATTTCAACACAGACGACGCTGTTGTTTCCGCGACATGTACTTGCCATTATTACACACAGAATAAATTATACAAGGGTCCATGCGGACACATGATCGCTTTGAACATCCAGTATCGCGAAAAAGAATTAACAACAAAAAAACTATTTAATATTTTTTAGTATCATTATAAAAACATTGGAAGAGGCAGTATTACATCTTGCAACCCGGTTCGTGTATCGCGATCCATGCCAACAGCTCAGTAACGCATCACTGGCCTGTTCTTTACTTTGCAATACTGCACCTACTGTATCATTTCCGGTGAGACTTCCCGGAAGTGAAATAATACAGTAGGTGCGTATTGCTTGAGTTGACCAATCCAGTCCTCAAGTAGTACGAAGAAAACTGCCTCTTCCTTTTTAAAGAAACGTGAATCGCCAGGAAATATACGATCGTATAAAGAACTCATCCAAAGATGCCGTCATACTGGAGGAGATGAAGAAATTTGGTTTCTGGAATGAAACCGAAGGGCAATCGTCGCTTCCTGAACAGCTCATCATGCAGGAAGCCAGACTCAGCAAGGAACTCTACGACCTTCTGGAGAAACAGCGTAAGTATCAGGATCGTGAAAAAGCGCTGAAGGAAATGCGGACAGCACGTCTCCAGAAATCAAGGGAAAAGATTGCCGAAAACAAACGCCTGCGTAAAGAAAAAAAAGAACAAAGGGCACAGGACTGGAAAAACTCCAAACAAAAAGATATTATCTACCTGGGTCCCACCGTATCCAAAGGCCTGCAACAAACAGCAGACGGTGAGTCCGACAAGTTAAAACAAAAACAATTACCGCTCATTCATACTGCCGAAGAACTGGCCTCTCAAATGGGAATCGGGATCGGCGAACTTCGTTTTCTTTCCTATAACAGGCCCGTAAGTACAGTGAGCCATTACAGGCAGTTTCAGATGCCTAAAAAAACCGGTGGCTTCCGGAAAATATCAGCACCAATGCCTAAACTCAAAGAGGCACAACACTGGATACTGCATTATATACTCAACAAGCTGCCTGTACATGAAAATGCACATGGGTTTACACTCAGGAAATCAATTGTTACAAATGCACAACCCCATCTTCAAAAGGTTTTACTGATCAACATTGACCTGAAAGATTTTTTCCCCTCCATTCATTATCCCCGTGTAAAAGGCATGTTCAGAGGCATGGGTTACAATGAAAAAATAGCTACGCTGCTGGCCCTTATCTGCACGGAATCAGAAACAGACGAAGTAGAGCTCGACGGAAAAAAATATTTCGTAAAAAGTGGTAACCGTGCTTTACCCCAGGGTGCCCCAACAAGCCCGGCCATCACAAATTATCTCTGCCGCAGGCTTGATGCCAGATTGAGCGGACTTGCCCGTAAATATCATTTTACGTACACCCGGTACGCCGACGACATGACATTTTCTTTTTCTGCGGACCAACAGGACTCTATAAAAACCTGCATAGGTTTTATTAAGAAAACAATTCGCACCGAAAATTTCAACATCCATCCTGATAAATTCAAAGTTCTCAGAAAAGGTGCCCGCCATGAAGTTACCGGCGTTGTGGTTAACAATAAATTATCGGTTGACAGCAAAAAACTCAAAAAATTCAGAGCTACACTTTACCAGATTGAGAAACACGGACTCCAGGGCAAACACTGGAATCACTCTCACAACCTGCTGGCTTCCTTAAAAGGCTATGCCAACTTCATCAATCAGGTAGATCCTGTAAAAGGAAAAATATATACTGAGCGTGTGCGGAAAATACTGGATCAATATCAGTATAGACACGAAATTATTTTCAAACCAAAACCAAAACCTTCGCCGTTGAAGGAAATACCGAACCCAATACCTGCCCCGGAAGCAAAAACCAGGAAACCATGGTGGAAATTCTGGTAACCTCTCACTCTGCTTCTCTTGCAAAAAAATGTCATTGATTTTCAGCGCATTAACTCTTATTAGTGTATTTTTTACACTTTGACAGGTATTGCCTTTGAAAAAAAACTATCTTTGTGTATAAATTACACTAAGATGAAACAAAATACACGGCATACCTACGAATTTCCAAGACCCGCGCTTGCAACAGACTGTGTCATTTTTGGTTTCGATGGCGGTGAACTGAAACTACTTCTCACCGAAAGAGAAAAAGAGCCATTCAGAAATAAGTGGGCACTTCCAGGTGGATTTGTATTTATCGAAGAAACAACAGAAGCCTGTGCCAAAAGAATTCTGTTTGAAAAAGCAGGCGTAAAACATGTTTTCATCGAACAGCTTTACACGTTCAGTGAACCCGATCGCGATCCGCGTGAACGCATTGTATCGGTAGCGTACTTCGCCCTTGTGAACAAACATCAGTACGATGTTATTGCGGGCCGCGATACACTTAAAGCTGAATGGTTCGAAATTTCCAACCTTCCCAAACTGGCCTTTGACCACGGAAAAATGGTAAAAATGGCCATTCAGCGTCTGAAAGGAAAAGTTTCCTACCAGCCCATTGGTTTCGAATTACTGGATGAAAAATTTACCCTGTCGCAATTACAAACGCTCTACGAAGCCATCTTGGGAAACCCCATCGATAAAAGGAATTTTAGAAAAAAAATATTAGGCATGGGGCTGCTTACTGAACTCAATGAAAAAGAAAAAAATGTAGCCCGTAAAGCAGCCCGCTATTACAGTTTTAACAATAAAGCATACAAGGAACTAACACAAAAAGGATTTCACTTCGAATTATAAAACTTCTTGCCATGAAAACGATAAACCTATTTGAATCAAATGAAACAGTGGAACTGAAAAAATTTGCAGGCGGTGAATGCCATGTGAAATTTCTCAAAGAATTCAATGACACCGATAAAGTCAGAATCAATACCCGGCTAAACTCCTCCGACGACATCATGAATCTCTGCCTCGCCGTGGATGCACTGCGTAACATGTACGTCGGATACATCGAAGTTTTTATTCCTTATATTCCCTACGCCCGCCAGGATAGAATTATGGTCGTCGGCGAACCTCTGTCTGTGAAGGTATTTGCAGGCATCATCAATAGCCTGAACCTGAACAGGGTAATTGTTTTTGATGCACATAGCGATGTCTCTGTCGCTCTGATAAACAATTGCACAAACATAACAAACCATGCAATGGTCAGACATTTCCTGGATGTTTTAAACCTGAGAGATTTTGTACTCGTATCGCCAGACCTGGGTGCTTACAAAAAAGTGGATAAACTGGCTTCCAAACTTGATTACAAAGGCCGGATTGCCACAGGCATTAAAGTTCGCGACCTCTCAACCGGACAGATCATTAAAAGTGATGTAAACACAGATGATCTGAAAGGAAAAGCCTGCGTAGTTGTAGACGACATCTGCGATGGAGGGCGCACGTTCATTGAACTGGGCACAGCACTGAAAGCGAAAGATGCCGGGGAGCTGTACTTCATAGCATCACATGGCATTTTCAGTCACAATGCTCTGGATCGTCTCAAAGAAGCCGGGTATAAAAGTGTGTGCAGTTCAAACTCCATCTCAAACATTGTTGAAACTGATTTCTATAAACAATATAATCTGTTCTGAAATGAAATATTCAGTAGAGTGGCTCAAAGCTGAAATAGCAGACCACAAAACAAAAGACTATCTCTTTTTCTGGGGACACCGGGCTACCCGCAAAGGTGTTATCAGCAAAACCTGTTTCAGTCAATGGTGGCCTGCTGCATTCAAAGAGAATGACACCATGTATCAAACCGCAGAACATTATATGATGGTATCCAAAGCACGCTTATTTAAAGACGATGAGATCGCCGGAAAAATACTCGCTAAAGAAAATCCAAAAGACGCCAAAGACCTAGGGCGACAGATCAGAAATTTTGATGCCACGGTCTGGGACAACAAAAAGTACAATATTGTAAAACAGGGTAATTTTCTGAAATTTTCGCAACATGAAGACCTTTCGCTCTTCCTCCGGAAAACAGGTTCCAAAATACTTGTAGAAGCAAGTCCGGTTGATCCTATCTGGGGGATCGGACTTTCAGAAGATCACTCCGACGCCCTAACACCCCATCATTGGAAAGGTCAGAATCTGCTGGGATTTGCCCTGATGGAAGTGCGTGATGAATTAAACAAACTATAAAATGAAACCATTGAATATCATATTATCCGCCATTGAATCCGAACTGATAGAGGCCTGGAGGCTTTATTTTCATAACGAACCAAACGTCTCTATAACCGATGAAGACATCACAAAAATCTCATGCTCTGCTATCGTAAGCCCGGCAAATTCATTCGGCTTTATGGATGGGGGACTCGACTATCAGCTCTCTGTCAGATTTGGTTGGGATTTAGAGAAAAGACTGCAAACAATTATCAAGTCTCTTCCTGAAGGTGAATTACTCGTTGGCCAGGCAATCGTCATTGAAACCAATGATCAGGTGATTCCATATCTGATCTCGGCCCCAACAATGAGAATACCAACCAATTTCAACATTGATACTTCTGTAAATGCTTACCTGGCTATGAAAGCCATTTTAATAAAAGCAACTCATGCTCCCGACATTTTATCTGTCGCAATTCCAGGTTTGTGTACAGGCACTGGTCGTATGAAGCCTGAAATAGCAGCTAAACAGATGTATCAGGCATACAAAGAAATTATACTTGGTGAAAAAATGAATTTTAAAGAATTTGGAGAAGCTCAGAAATACCAATGGAACATGAACCCTCTTAGCCTTATCTGGACACATTAACATGAAAGATTTAAAACATATCAGCAAATTCCTCAGTCTTATACTGAGACATAAACCCGAAGAAATCGGAATCCACATGGATGCAAACGGTTGGGTATCGGTCGATGAACTCATTGAAAAATGCAACACACACAACCACAAACTCACCTTCGATCTGTTGGAAGAAGTTGTTTTTACAAATGATAAACAGCGTTTCACATTCAGCGACGACTACATGAGCATACGAGCCAACCAGGGACACACCGTGCAGGTTGATTTACAACTCGATGCGCAGCAACCACCGGAATACCTCTTCCATGGAACAGTAGCAAAATTCATGGATGCGATCCGCGAAAACGGTCTCCTTAAAATGCAGAGGCAGCATGTCCACCTCAGCAAAGACCTCGAAACCGCTGTGAAAGTAGGAAGCCGGAGAGGAAGACCCATCATCCTCAAAATAAATGCCGCCGCCATGCACCTCGACGGATATACCTTCTACCATTCCAAAAATGGTGTCTGGCTATGCCATGAAGTTCCTGTTAAGTACATTCAATTTGAATAACATGAAAAAAACCGAGCTGGATTCTTTTATATACCTGATAGAAGATTTCCTGACCGCAGACGAATGCGATAACTATATTATCTGGAGTGAACAAAAAGGCTATGAAGAAGCCAAAGTTCAGGTATATGGCACGCAAATGATGATGAAAGCAGTACGTAACAATTCACGAATCACATTCATTGATCATGAATTAGCCGGAAAAATCTGGGACCGATTCAAACCATTTGCTCAGGAACGTTTTGCGAACAGCCACGTGTTGGGTCTAAATGAAATGTTCCGCTTCTATAAATACGAACCTGGTCAGCGTTTCAAAAAACATATTGACGGTAGTTACATTCGTAATGCCGAAGAAAGCAGCTACTTTACCCTGCTGATCTACCTGAACGATGATTTTGAAGGCGGCGAAACCACCTTCCAGTATCATACCGTCAAACCCAAAAAGGGAACTGCACTTGTTTTCTACCATGGCATCAGGCATGCCGGTGAGCCCATCACCCGTGGAACAAAATATGTATTGCGCACCGATGTCATGTATAAACTCATCGCATGAAACCAGAAACCTATATCATAGGCGATATCCACGGAGCTTTCAGGGCTCTCGAACAGGTTATTTCACAGGCTCCCCTGCAGGCCGCCGACACCCTCATTTTTCTTGGCGACTACGTCGATGGCTGGAGTCAGTCTGCTGAAGTAATCGATTACCTGATTACACTGCGGCAAACCTATTCGTGTATTTTCATCAGGGGCAATCATGATACCTGGTGTGAATCCTGGCTGCAAAGCGGCAAAGCCGATGCAACATGGCTGTTCCATGGCGGACAATCTACCGTAACCGCTTACTGCAACCTGTCTGATGCAATAAAAAAACAGCATCTGGAATTTTTCAACCGGATGCAGGATTATTATGTGGATGCAAACAATGATTTATTCATACACGCCGGATACACCTCCATGCATGGCCCAGCCAAAGAAGTACATGCTTCGGATTATTCATGGGACCGTACACTCTGGGAAACAGCACTCTCTGCAGATCCTGCTCTGACCACACAGGACCTGTTTTTTCCAAAACGCCTGAGCCTGTTCCGGAATATATATATCGGGCATACACCTACAACCCATTATAATGTGTTCACGCCTATGCAGGCCCTCAACGTATGGAACATTGATACCGGTGCCGCATTTCATGGCAAGCTAACCATGATGCAGGTATCCACAAAACAATACTGGCAAAGCGAAACCGTGCAAACACTCTATCCCGGCGAAAAGGGAAGAAATAAAGATTAATACAATGCATTTTGAAAAATATACAGACCAACTACAAAGATTGCCCAAACAGGGGAAACACATTATTGGGCACCTGGAAAACAACACAATCACCGTGTACCAGGCG
The DNA here is from genome assembly GCA_018267825.1 of Bacteroidota bacterium. Taxonomy (GTDB): domain Bacteria; phylum Bacteroidota; class Bacteroidia; order B-17B0; family Aurantibacillaceae; genus JAFDXR01. The sequence continues at coordinate 76,883 of JAFDXR010000011.1, forward strand.
TTTAATCCGCTTATTGCGGAATACGCTGCAGAGCGCCAGGTTTTCGGAGGCCCCCATTACAGCTTCAGTCGCATGTCATGGATCAAACCCGGATTTCTCTGGATGATGTACCGTGCCGGATGGGCCTCTAAAGAACATCAGCAAAACATCCTGGCCATTACACTACCCTTGGAACACTTTTATACCATCCTGTCAAAAGCTACACATAGCTCATACAACCAGAATGTGTATCCTACAAAAGAAGCCTGGCAAAAAGAACTTGAACAAACGGAAGTGCGGATCCAGTGGGACCCTGACCATGATCCGGTCGGGAAAAAACAAGACCGCCGGGCCATACAACTCGGACTCAAAGGAGAAACATTACAAAAATTTGCTACGCAGTGGATCAGCCGGATCGATGACATAACGCCCTTTGTAAAAAATGAATATGAAAAATTAAAAGCCGGATATAGCAACGATCTCCTGGTTCCTTTCGAAAACGTTTTAAAAATCGAAAATCCATCCATTGCTAAACGCATCGGTATCTATGAAAATAATTAAGCCCCCATATTCCCTGAAGGATTCAGACAATCACTACACCATCTTCCTCGCAGGTTCCATCGAAATGGGAAACGCAGAAGACTGGCAAAGTCAGGTTACCTCAGCCTTTCAGGAAACAGAAAACATTTGCTTTCTGAATCCGCGGCGCACCGACTGGGATAGCAGCTGGAAACAAGACATCGGCAATCCTGGCTTTCTTGAGCAGGTAACCTGGGAACTCCATGGTCTTGAAAAAGCCGACCTCATCCTGTTTTATTTTTCACCTGAAACAAAATCGCCGGTAAGTTTACTGGAGCTTGGATTATTTGCACGAAGCAAAAAAACAGTCGTCTGCTGCCCGCATGGCTTTTGGCGCAAAGGAAACATAGATATCGTATGCAGACGCTTTGATATCCCACAACTGGAAACAATCACCGAATTAATAAACCATATAAAAACAATTGCTTTATGAGAATCAATCCTTTAATGTTAATCGACTTCTACAAAGCCGACCACAGGCGCCAGTACCCCGAAGGTACCGAAATGGTGTATTCAAACTTTACTCCACGCAAATCGCGCCAGGCCGGTAACGAAAACCTCGTATTCTTTGGCTTGCAGTACTTTGTCAAAGAGTACCTCATCAAACAATGGAACGAGGGATTTTTTAATCTGCCAAAAGAAAAGGTTGTGGCCGATTATAAACGGCGCATGGATAATGCCCTCGGGAAAGACAGTATTCCGGTAGAGCACATTGCCGAACTTCATGACCTCGGCTATCTCCCCCTGGTTGTTAAGGGCCTGCCTGAAGGCACAATCGTATCACCAAAAATTCCGGTAGTAACCGTCTACAATACCAAACCGAAATTTTTCTGGCTCACCAATTACCTGGAATCCCTCATGTCGGCTATTCTCTGGAAACCATCTACCAGTGCAACAACGGCATTTCAATATAGAAAAACTTTCAACGAATATGCACGGAATACTGTAAGCGACACAAACATCGACTTCGTATACTGGCAAGGCCATGACTTCAGCTTCAGAGGTATGAGCGGTATCGAAGATGCATGCATCAGTGCCGCCGGGCACCTCCTTTCATTCTACGGGACAGATACTGTTCCGGCTATTGATTTTCATGAATTATACTACGGAGGAAATTCGGACAGGGAACTCATTGGCGGCAGTGTGCCTGCCACTGAACACTCCGTGATGTGCATGGGCACAAAAGACAATGAAATAGGTACTTTTGAACGTTTGATCACCGAACTTTATCCTGCAGGTATTGTGTCGATCGTATCCGACACCTGGGATTTCTGGCAAGTCATCACAGACTATCTGCCTCAGCTGAAAAACAAAATTCTCGCCCGTCCCGGAAAAGTAGTGATTCGCCCGGATAGCGGTGACCCTGTAAAAATCATTGTTGGCGATAAGGATGCCACTCCCGGAAGCCCGGAATACAAAGGCGCTATAGAATGTATGTGGGAAACCTTTGGCGGTACCATTACCGAAAAAGGTTATAAACTCCTGGATGAACATATCGGGCTTATCTATGGTGACAGCATCACGCTGCAACGCCAGCAAGCCATCCTGGAAGGACTCCGGGAAAAAGGATTTGCATCTTTCAATGTCGTGCTTGGCATTGGTTCCTATACATACGAATACGTAACCCGCGATACCTACGGTTTTGCCATGAAAGCAACCTATGGTGAAGTAAACGGCGAAGCCCGCAATATTTTCAAGGATCCTAAAACCGATGACGGAACAAAAAAATCAGCCAAAGGTCTCTTATGCGTGTACGAAGAAAATGGCACACTTCATTTAAAAGACCAATGCTCCTGGACTGAAGAGAAACAAGGGCTCCTTCAAACTGTATTCGAAAACGGAAAAATGGTAAATGAACAATCCCTGTCAGAGATCCGAAATCGGATCAACAATCAACTGGAAAAAACATCGCTTTCCAAATGAGTGTTATTGAAGTCATACAGGCCGATATTACAAAACTACAGGTAGATGCCATTGTCAACGCCGCCAATAACGCCCTTATGGGAGGTGGCGGTGTTGACTGGGCTATTCACCGCGCGGCCGGACCAGAACTCCTGGATGCATGCCGGGCACTGAAAGGTTGTGAAACCGGCAAAGCCAAAATAACAAAAGGATTTAACCTCCCGGCATTATACATCATTCATGCCGCAGGGCCCGTATGGAACAATGGATGTGAAAATGAAGAACAACTGCTGGCCTCCTGCTATACAGAATCATTGAAACTGGCCATGCAATATGGAATCAAAACAATAGCATTCCCGGCCATCAGCACAGGAGCCTACCGTTTTCCTTTCGACAAAGCGCTTACGGTGGCCGTTCGCACCATTGCGGAGTTTATACAATACAACGACAGCCTCACCAAAATTTACCTCGTGTTTTTCAGCAACAAAGAGTTTGAGAATGCACAACGCCTTTACAAAAAAATAACAGCATGAATGCAATAACATGATACCGGCCCGTCGGACAAAAGGAAATGGAATTAATTATCCGGTCTCGCTATAAAGCCTTCCCTCCAAGACTTTCGTGGCAACCTGTTTTTTTTTGTACTCGATTATGAAACAGCCATCTTCTGTTCTTTCTTTTTCCCATCAAATCCTCTAACTTCGTTTGAAGTAATAAACCCCATGAGCAAACTACATTACTTTCTTCGCCTCAATCCGCCGCGTGCGTCATTCATGAACGATATGACGGAAGCCGAACGCAGCATCATGCAACAGCATGTAGCCTATTGGGCCCCCTTTGTACAGGATGGCACTATGATTGTGCTTGGCCCAGTGATGGATCCAAAAGGAGGATTTGGGATGGCCGTGGTTGCCGTCGAAAGCGAATCTCACTTACAGGAGCTCATGAAACAGGACCCCGCCAATGGACTGAACCGTTATGAATATTATCCCATGCGTGCCGTTACAAAACAATAGCCATGCTTCCGCTTAAAAACATTCACCATATTGCCATCATCTGCTCTGACTACGAACGTTCCAAAGCCTTTTACACACAGGATCTGGGCTTTACCATCGTTCGCGAGGTTTATCGGGCCGAACGCCGGTCTTACAAACTTGATCTGGCGTTGAATGGGCAATACCTTATCGAACTATTCTCCTTTCCTTCGCCGCCTCCCCGCCCCTCACGTCCTGAAGCAAGCGGACTCAGGCACATCGCATTTGAAGTGGAGAACCTGGATGCCTGCATACAACTCCTCACTCAGAAAAACATTCCGGCAGAACCCATTCGCGTGGATGAATACACCGGCAGGCGCTTCACATTTATATCTGATCCCGATCAGTTACCCATTGAACTATACGAACGTTAATCCGAATGAACATGTATACCCCACTTCGCCAGCAGATCGAACGCTTTGTAAAACTCAGCGATGCCGAGTGGAATATGCTTCTGCCTCACCTGGAAATACGTAAAATCCGCAAACACGACCGCTTTGCCGAAGAAGGAGAAAAGGCTCACGAAATCGGTTTTGTACTCGAAGGTATGTTCCGCCATTTCTATATACACCAGGGCGAAGAACGAACCACATACTTTTATTTCGAAAATCATTTCATCACCTCCTACATCAGCTGCATCACCGGGCAACCTTCACAACTCACCATTGAAGCCCTGAGCGATGCGACGCTTATTGTATTTCCTTACCGTGTGCTGGCCGGTTTTTTTGAAATCAACCTCAACTGGCAGAAATTCGGGCGCCTCATTGCCGAATACCTGGCTATTGGCCTGGAAGAACGTATGGTGGGCCTTCTCACACTCAGCCCCGAAGAGCGTTACCTCGAACTTATACAAGGCAACAAGAAAAAAATCATTGAGCGTATTCCGCAACACTATATCGCCAATTACCTTGGCATTACCCCCGTAAGCATGAGTAGAATCCGCAACCGCGTTCTCAAAAAATAAGCTTTCTGCTTTTTATTATCTTTTGTTATCGTTTTGAGCCTCCTCCCTGTAGCAACTTTGTGCTGTCAAATTAAACACCATGTTATACAAACTAAGCCTGCTCACCATCCTGATAGGCATCACAGGACTCCGGGCACAAAACCTCAACACCATGAAAACCCAGCCGAACCAAAACCCAGAAGGTCAAATCATCAAGCACGGAAAACTCCTGTATACCGAAATCACCATACAGGCCAGCCCTGAAACCGTATGGAATATCCTCACCGATTTCAACAACTATCCACAATGGAATCCGTTTATTAAATCCCTGAAAGGAGCGCCTCAACCCGGACAAAACATCGAGGTATTTCTTCAGCCTCCGGGTGCCAAAGGCATGCTGTTCAAACCAAAAGTACTTCGCTATGATCCCAACAAAGAGTTTCGCTGGATCGGGCGCTTTATCATGCCACGCCTCTTCGACGGAGAGCATGGCTTTCGACTCATCGATAATGGCAACGGCACAATAACCTTTCAGCAGTTCGAAAGATTCCGCGGCATACTGCTCCCATTTCTCAAAAAAATGCTCGATAAAAACACACACGAAGGCTTCACCGGCATGAACCAGGCCCTGAAAATCCGCGCCGAGCAATAAACAAAAAGCCCCCGGAACTTCCGGAGGCTTTTCATTTGCGTTGAAAACAAATTATTCCTTGATGAATTTACGCGTAAGAATTCTTGTGCCGTCATGAATCTGCAGGAAATAAACGCCCGCATTTAATGCACGAACATCAATAGTTGTCTGGGTAGCATAATTGGCATCATGTGTCAGCACAACATTGCCTAAAGCATCAATAATCTGAACTTTGCCGAAATTAAAATCAGCATTCAGGTTCAGGTCCGATTTAGCAGGGTTTGGCGCCAAAACTATTGTAGATGGCAGCATAGCGATGGTTTTAATGCCTGTGGTGGTTGCCGGATCTACAGTCAGCATCCAGGCAGCCGTTACAGGGAATGCGCCGAAGTTAGTGTTAGCAGTGACGTTAGCAGTTACCGTGTAATTACCTGCCGTACCTGCAGCCGGAGTGCCTGTAATAAGCATACAACCGTTACCACCCGCCGGAATAACCCCACTGGTCGGGTTTAGTGAATATGACATACCGGTTGGCAAACCGCTCACCGATGTAATGGTGGCATTGGTAATGGTAGCAATCGAATATGTTGTACCCACACTCATTTGTATTGTCGTATTGTATGCTGTTCCTACCGTGGCATTCGGAAGACTGCTACCCGCTGTTGGGGTGGTGCAATAACCATTTGAACCAACTGAACAACCGGGAGTAATGGTACACTGTGCCGACATGCTTACCATGCCGCTTACCATAAGTGTTAAAGAGAGTAAAAGTTTCTTCATATAATTGGGGTTTAAGATTTAGTTCTAAATTAATATTATTTCAGGCATAAAAAAAGCCCCGTATAGCTACGGGGCTTTTTTACTTATTAAATCTGTGTTATTTTTTAGCAAGTACTTCGTCGATCATGCCGTAATCCTTGGCTTCCTGAGCAGTCATCCAGTAGTCACGGTCACTATCCGCCCAGACTTTCTCGTAAGTCTGTCCGCTGTGGTTGGCAATGATTTCATAAAGTTCCTTTTTCAGTTTCTGGATCTCACGTGCCGTGATCTCGATATCAGAAGCCTGTCCTTCAGCACCACCTAATGGCTGGTGAATCATCACGCGGGCATGTTTCAGGGCTGTACGTTTTCCTTTGGCACCTGCACACTGCAGCACGGCGCCCATACTGGCGGCCATACCTGTACAAATGGTAGCCACATCAGGCTTCACAATCTGCATAGTGTCATAAATACCTAAGCCGGCATAAACCGATCCGCCCGGAGAGTTAATGTAGATCTGAATATCTTTCTTCGCGTCAACCGACTCGAGGAATAACAACTGGGCCTGAACAATATTGGCCACCTGGTCGTTGATACCGGTACCGAGGAAAATGATACGATCCATCATCAAACGTGAAAACACGTCCATCTGGGCTACGTTCAGCGAACGCTCCTCAATGATATATGGAGTCAGTGAAGAACTGATACGGGATGTATAACTATCGAATGTTAAGCTGTTAATGCCGGCGTGTTTCGTGGCATATTTGCGGAATTCATTATTATCAAACATAAAATTTTGGTTTAGTGATTAAACAAATGTAACTGTTGCTCTATGTTTACCAAATTAATGCCATGCCTATTTGCTAACAAATACATGTCAGGATGACACAGATCAGGCTCCAAAAATATGTTAAATCTAAATTGCTGGCCATTATTTCGTAAATTTGGTATAAGAATTGGCAGTAGTCAATTACAAATATCTCCAAATCAGGAAACCATGAAAAACCTGCTTTTAATTATCGCTTTTACTGCCGCAGGATTAAGCCTGCAGGCACAGACAACCACCGCCACGGCAACACTCCTGCCCGACCAGAACCCGAATTATCAGAAAAGCCGTGATAAATACATGGCCAAAAGTGATGAACTCACGGCCAACGAGGGCAAAACAGTTCAGCAAACCTATAAGGCCATTGATGATATGCAGGCCAAACAGGAGCGTAAGGACCTGGCTGCCCAACGTCGCCACGAACGCAGAATGGCCCGGATTCAGTCCCGTAACCGTGGCTATAACAATGGCCGATATTACAACCCTAATTACTATAATGGTTATTCAAACCCCTACGGTTATTATTCGCCCTACTATTACAGCAACAATATGTATGGCAACAATATGTATGGTAACATTAACTCCGTGATGAATACCGCTTTACTGGGTATCGCCATCTGGTCACTCCTTAAAAAATAATACAAGCCTTTATGAATAAAATTATCGTAGCATCCTTAGGTGCCCTGTTATTAGTGGGTTCGGTTTCGTGTAACCGCAAAGTAACCCGCATCAGCGAAAACAAAGAAGTGGATTTAAGCGGCCGCTGGAATAATACCGACTCCCGCTTAACTGCCGAAGAAATCATTAAAGAATGTAATTCCGGAAAATGGATCACCAATTTCACCAGTAAAAATCCCGACAAAAAACCAGCCGTGATCGTTGGCTTCGTAAAAAACAAAAGCCATGAGCACATTGATGCCGAAACATTTATGCTGGACCTCGAAAAATCGTTCATCAATCAGGGGCAGGTGAGGCTGATCCAGGGTGGTGAAAAACGCCAGGAAATCCGCGGTGAACGCGCCGACCAACAGGATAACGCCAGCGAAAGCACCATGAAAAAATTCGGATTGGAAGTGGGTGCCGATTATATGCTCCAGGGCGACATCAACTCAATAGTAGATTCTTATAAAAACAAAAAAGTAGTATACTACCAGATTAACCTTCAGCTCACCGACCTTCAAAGCAACGAGGTAGTATGGATCGGCGATAAAAAAATCACCAAATACGTGAAAAACTAATCGCTTCAATCAACAAAAACAGGATATCCATACAAAGTATTTTGTATGGATATTTTTTATATGCGCAAAGCCTTTTACATAATTGGTTTACTTTTCCTGCTGGCTTCATGTCGCTCCTACTACGACGTGGTTCAAAGCTATCATCAGCACCTCGATCAGAACGATTTTAAAGGGGCCGAAAATCAGCTCAAAAAGAGCCGCTTTCTGAAAAAGAAACGCAACCAGATTCTGCTCTGCCTCGAGCTGGGCAAAACCATGCACCTGCAGGCCGATTATGATTCCAGCAATTACTACCTCAACAAAGCCGACCTGCTCATGGACGAAAAAACTGTGGTTGGCGATGTATCCGCATCGGTACTTGTGAATGAAGCCATGACACGCTACAAAGGCGAGGATTTTGAGCGGGTACTCATTCACTATTACAAAGCCCTCAATTACCTCTACCTGAATCAACCCGATGAAGCACTTGTAGAAGCCAAACGGATCAACCTCCGCCTCAATGAGCTCAGCGACAAACAGATTTTCTCGGGCCGCCGTTATAAATCCGATGCACTGGCTCAGATCCTGATGGGCTGGGTTTATGAAAAACAAAACAACTACAACGATGCCTTTATTGCGTATCGCAATGCCATTGAATTATACACCAAAAATGATTCTACCGAATACATGGGGGCCGCCATCCCGGAGCAATTAAAAATTGATCTTATCAATGCTGCCGATAAAAGCGGGTTTTATCCAGAACGCGACGAATACTGCCGCCGCTTCAACATGCCTTTTGAAAGTGTACGCGACACGTCCCGCTCGTCGCTTGTGTTTATATGGGAGAACGGACTGGCGCCGATCAAACAACAGGAAGACATTTTCCTGTTCCTGGTGAAAGGAGCCGGCGGTGTGCTCACGTTTACCGATAAATCCGGAACCATCAATATTCCTGTAATATTACCGGATGATAAAAAAGACCAGGCTTCCAAATTATCCGATTTTAATACCATCCGGGTTTCTTTCCCGAAATACGTGGATGTACCGGTGTATTATACCAACCTGCGCATCACGCACGACAGCAGTACCTATGTACCTCAGCTCGCCGAAAATGTGGCTTATATTGCCCGGGTAAACCTGAAGGAACGCTTTTTAAAGGAGATGACCTATACCACCTCGCGCATCGTTTTGCGTAAACTGGCAGAAGCTGAAATAAAAAAACAAAATGAACTGGCCGGCGCCCTGTTCGACGTAGCCGGACTGGTGGTTGAAAAAGCCGATACCCGTAACTGGCAAAGCCTGCCTTCGCAGATTTCATACACCCGTATTCCGCTCACACCCAACAGTACAAACACCCTCAACCTGCAATTGAACTCCATGAATGGTCCGTCTAAAACCGATGCTATCCGGGTGGATGCCAAAAGCAGGTTGCAATTCCTCGACTATCATACCCTCCAGCATCTGCCACCGCTAATTGTGCGCTAATATCTACGGGGGCTGATACAGATATACATTCTAAGCCGTACATTTACAGTATGGTAATAACCCTTCTGAAAGAAAGTATTCACTTTGCCTGGCAATCGCTTGTAGGCAATAAGCTGCGTACATTTCTCAGTCTCATTGGTATTACCATTGGTATATTTCTGATCATTACCGTATTTACCGTTGTTGACAGCCTCGAACGCAATATCCGCGACAGCGTACAAAGCCTGGGCGAGAATGTTGTATTTGTGATGAAATGGCCCTGGACCTTCGGCCCCGATTATCCATGGTGGAAATACATGAACCGCCCGCAACCGCAGTATTTCGAGATGACCGACATCAAACGTAAAACGGCCTCTGCTGAAGCTGTGGCTTTTCGTATCGGAGTTCGTAAAACGATCAAACAAAAAAACAATGTGGTTGAAAACGCCATTGTTGCCGGTTGCTCATACGAATACGGAACCATCAAAAATTTTGACCTGGAAGAGGGCCGTTATTTTACGGAAGTGGAAGCCGACGGCGGATACAAAGTAGCCATTCTGGGTAAAAGCATTGCCGAGGGCCTGTTCCCGAATAATGAACCTCCGATCGGAAAGATCATTAAGATCGCCGGTTACAATACAAAGGTTATCGGTGTATTTAAGCGTGAAGGGGAAAGTATGCTGGGGAATACGATGGATAACCAGGTTCTGATTCCTTTTAACTACATACGCCTGCTCATGGATGTGAAGTCTGAAAACTATGAGCCCTTTATTGCTGTGAAAGCAAAACCCGGGGTAACCAATGCCCAGCTGAAAGATGAGCTTACCGGGGTGATGCGTGGCATCAGGCGTTTAAAACCGGCTGTAGAGGACGATTTCGCCCTGAACGAGACCAACCTGCTCAGCAAGAATTTCGACAGCCTGTTTGACCTTGTAGGCATTGCAGGAGCAATTATCGGCGGGTTTTCCATCCTGGTTGGAGGCTTCGGCATTGCCAATATTATGTTTGTATCGGTACGTGAGCGTACCAACATCATCGGGATTCAGAAATCCCTGGGAGCCAAGAATTATTTCATTCTGGCTCAGTTCCTGTTCGAATCGGTATTTCTGTCGCTTATTGGCGGCATCATTGGTCTTTTAATGATCTTCCTGCTCTCGCTCTTTGCATCGAGCGCCATGGACATGCAGATCAGTTTAACGCAATCGAATGTTGTACTCGGCCTCACCATATCCATCATAATCGGGATCATCAGCGGGTTTATTCCGGCTTATGGTGCATCGCAGATGGATCCGGTAGAAGCTATACGCAGTAATTAATATGGCCATTGTCAAAAGACCCCGTATCATCAGTATTATCTGTATCGCCCTGGTACTGGGATGTCTTGTTTCTTTTTTCTACTTGTTTGCTCCTTCTATTAAAAAACTGGGGGGGCTTATTCCGGCGGTTTTAGGGCTTATTATTACCCTGCAGTTTGTGTCCGTGATCGGCCTCTGGCATATGAAACGCTGGGGTGTTCAGTTGTTTCTTATCAGCTACTTTATCCGCTTCATTACATTTTATCTCCTGGGCATACTCAGCACCTATCAGAGTGTGGCTGCGGTTTTCATGACATTCTACATTATTGTTTTCCTCGTTCATTATCGTAAAATGGACATCAATCTCTGATTTTCAGCAGAAAAGCCCTTTCGGGATTTTGCCTTTCATCGTTCAATTTAATGTGTTTGTCTGGAAATGCCATTTTCCTATCAAATTGTTTTGTTCGTATGTCAAAAAATAGTATATCTTTATAGAAGAATTGAAAAAATTCCACTCACTCACTAAAACACACACTCTAATCAGTTAAACACATGGTTGAAGAAGTAGAAATCCAGAGTATGCACGAAACTTTACAGAGCTTTTTTGGCTTTGACGGGTTTAAGGGCAACCAGGAAGCAATCATCGGAAGCATCTTAAATGGCAATGATACCTTTGTAATTATGCCTACAGGTGGCGGAAAATCACTCTGTTACCAGTTACCGGCCATTATGAGCGAAGGAACAGCCATTGTGGTATCTCCGCTGATCGCACTGATGAAAAACCAGGTAGACGCTATCCGTGGTTTCAGCAACGAACGTGGTATTGCCCACTTCCTGAATTCTTCACTCAACAAATCAGATATTGCCAAGGTAAAAGCCGATGTATTGGCCGGCCGCACCAAATTATTATATGTAGCTCCGGAAACACTCAATAAAGAAGATAATATCGAGTTTTTCTCTGAATTCAAGATTTCCTTCTTTGCCATCGACGAAGCTCACTGTATTTCGGAATGGGGACACGATTTCCGTCCTGAATACCGCCGCCTCCGCCCTATTATTGACAAGCTCGGCTCTGTACCGGTTATGGCCCTTACGGCTACAGCCACACCAAAAGTGCAGCAGGATATCCAGAAAAACCTGGGTATGATGAATGCCCGGCTTTACAAATCCTCTTTCAACCGCCCGAATCTCTATTACGATGTACGTCCCAAGCAAAACGTCATCAAGGAGATTATCAAATACATTAAGCAAAACACCGGAAAATCGGGCATTATTTACTGCCTGAGCCGCAAAAAAGTTGAAGAGATCTCCGAAGCTCTTAAAGTAAACGGGATCAAAGCGGCAGCATACCATGCCGGCCTCGACGCCAAGGAGCGCGCCAAAACACAGGATATGTTCCTGATGGAAGAACTGGACGTGATTGTGGCTACCATTGCCTTCGGGATGGGTATCGACAAACCGGACGTACGCTATGTGATTCACCACGATATTCCGAAATCGCTCGAAGGTTATTACCAGGAAACAGGCCGTGCCGGCCGCGATGGCGGTGAAGGAAACTGCCTGACTTTCTATAGCTATGATGATATTATCAAACTGGAGAAATTCATGAAGGATAAACCGGTAGCCGAACAGGAAATCGGTAAACAAATGCTCAGCGAAACGGCTGCTTTTGCAGAAACCTCATCCTGCCGCCGTAAATTCATTCTGCATTATTTCGGTGAGGAGTTTGAAGAGTCCAATTGCAACGGCATGTGCGACAACTGCCGCCATCCTAAACAACGTTTTGAAGCCAAGGATGACCTGGAACTTGTCATTGAAGCTGTACTTGAGGTTAAAGAAAAACATAAGATCAAAGACATTGTTCATCTGCTGATGGGAACACTGACTGCGACCGGAAAATCCTATAAACACAATACCCTTGAAGTTTGGTCGAAAGGTGTGGAAGACGATAAGGACGAGAAATTCTGGAATGCCGTATTACGCCAGGCTGTTGTAAATGGTTACCTGCAGAAAGATGTAGAGAACTATGGCATCCTGAAAGTAACCGACAAGGGAAAAGCCTTCCTGAAAAAACCACACAGCATTAAATTTACCCGCGACCACGATTTCAGTAATACCGATGCCGATGAGGATGATATCATTGCCAGTGGCAAAGGCAGCGGCGGTGCAGATCAGGTTCTTTTCGGGATTCTGAAAGACCTGACCAAAAAAATTGCCAAACAGAATAACCTGCCTCCCTATGTGATCTTTCAGGAAACATCGCTCGAAGAGATGTCGATCCAGTATCCGATCACTATGGATGAACTCACCAAGATTACGGGTGTTGGCGCCGGAAAAGCTGCTAAATACGGCAAACCGTTTATCGACCTGATCAAGAAACATGTGGAGGACAACGAAATTGAGCGTCCGGTTGACATGGTGATTAAATCGGTGGTTAATAAATCCGGCTTAAAAGTTTTTATTATTCAGAGCATTGACCGCAAGGTGAACCTGGAAGATATGGCCAAAACCAAAAACATGAAGGTGAATGAACTCCTCACTGAGATCGAAACCATTGTGGCCAGCGGAACCAAGGTAAATATCAATTATTACATCAACGATGTGATCGATGAAGAAAAACAGGAAGAAGTTTACGAATACCTTCGTGAAGCTGAAACCGACGATATCCAGGCTGCTCTCAAAGAACTGGGAGAAGATGATTACAGCGAAGAAGAAATCCGCCTGATGCGCATTAAGTTCATCAGTGAATTTGGCAACTAGCAACAAAAACACACAAACAACAAAAAAGCCCCGGCAATGCCGGGGCTTTTTCATATAAGCACACTCATGAATTATTGCTTAACAACTTTCAGTATCTGCTGATGGTTGTTTTGTCTGGCTTTGATATAATAAACACCATTCGCCTGTTCAGCCAGGCTGATGCTGTGTTTACCGGCATCGAATGTTTCGGTGAGTATAACAGCCCCTAACAGGTTACAGATTTCGATCTGCGTTCTGCCATTTGTTTCCAGCATAAACTGTCCTGAGGTCGGATTCGGATAAATCATGATGATGTTTTTACCCGCGTTGAGCTCTTCCACACCGGTACAAGGGAGCACATTCTGTGTAACCGTGGCCGAAGCTTTGCAACCATTGGCATTGGTACCACTTACAGTATAGGTTGTAGTTACAGAAGGAGTTACTGTAATACCTGCTGTGGTTTGGGTTGTACTCCAGCTATAGGTAGAAGCACCGCTTGCTGTAAGGGTGGCTGTCTGGCCGGCACAAATCTGGGTATTGCTGGTTACTGCATTTACCACTGGTAAAGGATTCACGGTAAGTGATTGTGTAGCGGTGTTACTGCAGCCATTGGCATCTGTTCCGGTAACCGTATAAACACTTGTAGCAGTCGGGCTTACAACAGCATTAGCTGTTGTTGCACCGGTACTCCACGTATAGGTCGACGCGCCTGAAGCAGAGAGAGTGGCTGTTTTGCCGGCACACACCTGGGTGGTATTACTGCTGGCACTCACTACAGGCAGGTTGTTAATGCCAATCGTTACGGTAAAATCGTTCACACAACCGTTGGCATCGGTACCGGTAAGTGTATAATCTGTAGCCACTGTAGGACTTACTGAAATACTGGTGGTATTAACTCCCGTACTCCAGGTATATGTGGTAGCCCCTGAGGCTGTTAATACCTCTGAAGAACCGATACATACAGCAGATGGTCCGTTGATTGCCACAGAAGGCAATGCCGAAACCGTTACGGTTACAGCTGTTGAACCGGTACATCCGTTTGCATCCACACCCGCTACCGTGTAAACTGTTGTAGCTGTGGGTGTCACTACCGCTGAAGCAGTCAGGTCACCTGTATTCCAGGCATAAGTAGAAGCTCCCGACGCCGTGAGTGTATTGGAACCTGCACCGCAGATAATATTATTACCTGATACGGCAACAGTTGGTGTCGGATACACGTTAACGGCTACTGTGGTGGTCGCAGCTGTATTGGCTGAACAACCCGCGATATTAGCAGCTCCGGATACAGTGTACACTGTGCTTGATGTTGGTGCCACGCTGTATGTGTTCGATACCGTGCCGGAAGGCTGCCAGGTAAAGGTCATTCCACTTAATGAAGAAGATGCTGTAAATGTAACACTTTGTCCCGGACAGATGCTGGCCGTACTTTGTGCCACAGCCAACAGAGGACCCTGGTTAGCTGTATAGGTAGGCGCCGGGCTTACATTGTTTTTAATGTAAAACATAAGATCTACATAACCATAGTGCATACCACTGAGGGAGTTAGTTGGAAATGTATTCTGTCCGCAGCTATTGCAGTAACGCATATCATAAAAAGTGAGATGCGGGTTGATCTGAGGCGCAGCACCGAAATAATAGCCATCTGAATTTCCCTGATAAATCTCCAGGATGTATTGTGTTCCCTGGGTCAGCCAAAGCGGGCTGGCTGTAGCCGAATAGCTGTACTGAGCTGCTGGTCCGCTTACCTGATTCTGACTTAGAATCGCCTGCGATGAAAAATCGAATAATGTCACGTAACGTGTAGAGCCGGTTGGTTCATTCTTACCGAATTGTGTTACGAGAATATCTTCATTCGGTGAAAAACGGAAACCACGCTGTGAGTTGGTAACACCACCTGTATTAGCACCGGACACGCTATCGGTAGCTGATACAGGGCCAATGAATACCGATGGAATAGACGATACTGCCGTGGCAGATGCATTTCCATAGAACATAAAGAATGTACGCGAAGTATTCGCCGGGATGGTATCGATTTTTACCCAGATATTGGTTGATGCCGTATTCATACCACTTTCGATCCAGTAATTGTAAAGGGTAGAACCGTCGCAGTATTTACCAAAACGGATATCATCGCCGCTTGCCAGCATTTGCGAAGCAGAAACGAGGCTTTGCGTATTGATGTTAATTTTAAGCTGATAGTTTACGATGCTTGTTGTAGCGGTATTACTTACAGTAATGGGCATGGCGTTTGACCAGCCCGTTAATTGTGCAAAAGCCCCGGTTGATAAAACAACAGCTGTTATGAATGGGAGTAAATGTTTTTTCATGCAGTAAAAGGTTAATGGGTGGATGATTTGATTTTTGCTTTTTTAACCAGCTCCAGTTCCTTTTTTTCGGCCTGAAGATCGGCTGCCGGATAGGTCTGATCGATGGTATTGATCTTTATCCGTTGTTCCAGCTCATGGATTTTCTGTTGTTTTTCTGCTGCCGACGTAAAAGTTATTTCCTTTTGGGCGGGGGTACCTTTCTGAGCCGGCGTTTGTGCCTGTGTAGCCATGCACACAGCCATGCCAGCCACGAGGGCCATTAGGGTTGTTTTTTTCATAGGGTTGTTGTTTATTAAATATACGGTTTACACTAAAAAGCTGTTTGGGAGTTTAACCAAAAATACAACTTCTGTTTTTCATGAGTGTAGGTATAAATACCTGTTTTTCAAATAAGCATTGTTAACTGATATAAATCATAAAAGCCGCGCGGGGCGGCTTTTACAGAATATTATAAGAATTAAACAGGTTTAGTTTCCAGGGAAATTGGCTTTGCGTTTTTCCAGGAATGCTGATACCCCCTCTTTAAAATCGGCAGTGCCAAAGCTTTTTCCGAATTCCTCGATTTCTACTTCGTATCCATTCAGTTTATTATTATATCCTGAATTGATAACTTTAATGGCTGTACGGATGGCAACAGGCGATTTGCTGGCGATTTTGGACGTGATATCAAAACACTTATTAAGTAATTCTTCCTGAGTTGTCACATAGTTCACCAGACCCCATTTATAGGCATCCTGTGCATTGATCATATCGGCAGTTACGATCATTTCAAATGCTTTTCCTTTGCCAACGAGTTGCGCCAGGCGTTGTGTTCCGCCGTAACCGGGAATAACCCCCAGGCTTACTTCCGGAAGTCCCATTTTTGCATTATCACTGGCAATACGGAAGTGACAGGCCATGGCAAGTTCCAGGCCTCCGCCTAAAGCAAAACCATTGATTGCTGCGATAATAGGCTTGGAATAATTCTCAATGAAATTGAAGATTTTGAAATGCCCGATAGAGCTTAATTGTTTGCCCTGTTCTACAGAATAGTCGGCAAACTCTGCAATATCTGCGCCGGCAACAAAGGCCTTCTGGCCGGCTCCGGTAATGATAAGCGATTTGATCTCCTTGTCGTTTTCTGCGTCTACCAGCGTTTCATGGAGTTCTTCGATGGTTTGCTTGTTGAGTGCATTCAGTTTTTCGGGGCGGTTAATGGTAACCACTAAAACGCCATTTTTTATTTCGGTCGAGATATTTTCGAGAGTCATTGTTAACGCCATTTTTGTATGTTTTGAATGCGACAAATATACAGGGATAACGCGAAAATCAGGAAAAAGTTATTAACCCTTATTTAAGATTCTGCGGGGCTTTGTGACTAAAATTATGCCACATTTTTAGCTATGGGAAGACGTATAAAAAATGTTGTTCCTTTATCTACTTCTGTTTCAAACCAGATGGTACCATTAAATGAGGTGATGATGTTTTTTACCATCGCCAGGCCAAGACCTGTGCCGGCCGATTTCGTGGTGAAGTTCGGCGTAAATATTTTTGCGCGGTGCTGCTCTTCGATGCCTGTGCCATTGTCGTGTATGGAAATAAGAGCATTATCACCATCTGTAATGGAGTGAACGCGGATCCGGCCCTTTCGTCCGGGAGGAATAGATTGCTCGGCATTACGGAGCAGGTTGGTAAACACACGGATGAGTTGTTCTCTATCCGCCAATACAAACAGTTCTTCGTGCGCATCGAGTTCAATATCCGATTGATTATCCTGTCTGAATAGTTCAACAACATTGCGTAATACTTCGCAGAGGTTTATATCCTCGATCGTCGCGCGTGGAAGTTTTGCAAAATTTGAAAACTCATTGGCAATGTGTGTCAACGTATCGATCTGTTCTATGAGCAGATTGGCTACTTTATTCACACGCTCATTCACGTCTTCGGGATGTAATTCAATAACCCGTTGCAGGTGCTGTATATTGAGTTTCATTGGCGTGAGCGGATTCTTAATTTCGTGTGCCACCTGCTTGGCCATTTCGCGCCAGGCGCTTTCACGTTCGGAGCGCGCCAGCAGCTCGGAACTGGCTTCCAGCTTGGCCAGCATATTATTGTACTCTTTTACCAGGTCACCGATTTCATCATTGGTATTCCAGTCGAGGCGGTCGTTATACTTTCCAAGTCCTATATTGGAAAGTTGCTGCTGAATGAGGCGTAGTGGTTTTGTGAGGTAATTGGATACCACTAATGCTATGAGTGTGGTGCAGGCAAACAGAATCGTATAAATGTTGATGAGGGTTGTGAGATAGGCTGTCAGCTCTTTCTCCAGATCTTTCTGGCGTGAGAAATAAGGTAAGTTAATGTAGCCGATGAGCTGATCATTGGTGTTGTAAAACGGAACATAGGCCGAGAGATAATTGAGCTCACCGATATTTTCTTTCAGGGAATAGCTGGCCGGTTGTTCCTGTATAAATGCAGAGAATGCCATCGGGTTCATAAACCGCGACACCATGCCCTGCTCATAGATAATAGGCCTGGATGTCGAGAATAAACGCCCTTCTTTATCGTATACTGAAATATCACTGCCAAAAAGGTTGGCCAGTTTCTTGAGCACAAAAGATGTATAGTCCCTGTAATTCAACTCGAGCTTATCCTGCAGGCCGATACTTTGTTGCAGCTCATTTACCACATTCTGCGATTTGGCGAGGAGCTCCTTTTTATTTTTTTCCTCGGATTGCGAAGCCACAACCGATACGGTTCCAATAACAACACCTGCCAGTGAAAACACAACGATGATCACGAGAATAAACTGAATGCGTGTATTGAGCGAACGTATAAACACCCTTCGGTTGACGATGATGGTATTGAGGAAAATAACGAGTAATACAATAGTTGAGAAAAACACAAAGAAATACGATACGGATGTAAATCGGTACCAGGCCGTATTCCGCTTATCTGTAATGACAACGGTTGTGGCGGGTTCATTTTTAAAAACATGGTGCGTGACTTCGGGATCCTGATTATCGGTGTAGGCTTTGTTTTCGAACAAGGTATAATTATAATCGCCGTACTTACTGATCAGTCGGCCTTTGTTATACAAGGCATACGAAATGTTTCCAAGGTTGAGTTGATTCTGCAGGGAACGATCGATCAGCAGATCCGGGAATGAACCAAGGTCTGATACCTGTTTGGGTTCGAACTGTGCATAGAGACGATAACGCTTCTCCGGATTCCCGGGATCATCAATATCAATTTTGGCAATGTACCGAACCTTCGGGCTGTTCTCTTCAATAAAAAAGAGATCGTCGCTCACAGTTTGAATTCCGCCGGAATCGATCTGGGCCTGGAAATAATCCTCGTTCATATATTCCGGGCGAATGGATTTAAAATACGGATGGCATTGCTCATCGAACAATGATATAACCACATCATACCTGTCGAAATAGCCGCTGAAATTGATCTGCCGGATGCGCTGTTCGGTATGTTCGGCGCTCAAAGGCAAAAGATTCAGCAGGTTCTTAAGCTTGTTATCTGTTTTGATATTCCGGCTGATCTTTTCAAATTCATTCTCCGCAATGATGTCCTGTTTGTCTGAAAGTTTATAAGAAATGGCCTCGTATTTATCGAGCGTATTTCGTTTTTCGTTGCGCGTGAACAGGTAAGATGTTGTAATCGCAGCCACAACAATAAGTAAACCTACATTGATAAAATTATAGGAGGCTTTGTATTTACGAAGCAGGAACGAAATAGCAATGAACAGAAACGGCCAGATAGTTTCGGGATACGCATATCCCATGCCATGCAACAGAAATATATAAATGACGGAGAAAAAGAAAATAAGCAGAATGAGCCGGATGGAGGCAATTTCATGAATCAGCAGTACAATGAGTTTTTCGACACACACATAAAATGAAAATAATAACAGGCAAACCGAAATGAATGCCACAATACTATACCAGGAAAGATCAAACAGTTCATTGATGTTGTAGGAAATGGTTGAATTGACCACAAGGCTTCGGATGAGCACCATGATCTTGAATGAAAAATAAAATATGAGCACACCACCGGCAAGTGTTGTGAAATAGCGCAGGCGTTTGCTGATATTATTGGTATCGAAGTAGCGATATACCAATACAGCGAGCACAAAAATGACCATGCTGTTTATCAGGATATCACCCAGGGAGGAGTAGAAGAACGAATTTGCATCCGCAAATTTGGACGGATCAAAAAGCAGGGTATTGTAAAACACTTTGGGCCAGTGCAACCATATCATGGCTGCCCGGAGCATAAACACGAAGCCTGTGAGCAGCAGCATGGCCAATGCCTGGTTCATGTAGTAGTGCCTGAAGAAGACAATAAGTGCAATGAAAAATAAAATAACGGCTGTGATGGCACACAGAAAAGCAGCCAGTTCGACCTGTTTGCTCCGGTAAACCCCATTTTTATTGACAACCTCAAACAATGGCATGCCGGTGTATGATCTGACGGCATGGGGCAGATAATTGATCGGTTCTTTTATATCCGTATTTTCCGGAAGCCCCAGCCAGCGTTCAAACCGATTAAGAAGGTATTTGTTTTCGATATCGTATTCCTCCTTGATGGCGATCAGGGCTGCACCAGAGTAGTGCGGGTTCATACTGTCTTTCTGGCGTATGAACTCAAACCAACCATTCCGGAGCTTTATAATCTGAATATCCCGTTCATTGGTATATGCATTGAGGTCGACGGCGGCATGGTTATCAGACCAAAAACACAAACTATCATTCTGGTAAGCCAGGATAACGATTCCTTCACGCTTATACAGATCCGTAATGGACCCCTCATAGAGTGAAAACAATTTTTTTGGTGGTGTTTTCTTTAAAAACTTCGTCAGTAACCGGAGTCGGTCCTTGGCCAGTAATTCTTTGCGGTGCAGTACTTTTTCAGCATCTGCTACCAGCTCCACCGTGGTTTTCACGTTCGAATTGCTGACCGCCCAAGACACAATGGCCAGAACCGTAGCAATAAAGAGCAGCCAAACGATATATTTCCGCTTATTTAACACAATAAATTACCAGCAATTTAATGATTTTTAATAGAATAATTATATTTGTAAGTTTAGAGTCTATTAATTAAATCTATGAGTACACAAGCGGCAGCGGTAAAGCAACCCAAATTTGATGAGTTAAAAAATTCGTTCAAATTTTTCCCATTCATGAATCAGGTCCAGGCGTACCTGGTTCTGCTAATTCTTGGTGTTATTTTCAACATTACCTCCCTGCATAATGAGTATGCTCTCGATGATGGGATTATTATTCACCAGAATGAGTTCGTGCTTAAAGGCTCTAAAGGTATTGACAGTATCCTGACCCGTGATGCTTATCGTAGTTTTTACAAACGTATGAACGCCACCGATCAGCTGAGTGGTGGCCGTTACCGTCCATTGTCCGTTGTGAGTTTTGCTATGGAGCAGGAATATTTACACCCATATAAGAACGGCGTATATGATGCTAAAACTGGCCCAAACACCTATAATTGTTGGGATCTAAACGGAAATGACAAGAATGATCCTGAGGAAGATATCAATGAAGATGGTGTTTTCAACGAAGTGGACTGTCAGGTTAACGGGGCCACGCTTCGTCATGCTGTCAATATTTTCACATACATTATAGCAGTGTTACTTCTTTACATGTTTTTCAGTACCTGTATTTTTAAAGACGCACAAGATATTGCTTTCCTCTCTGCCCTGCTCTTCCTCATGCATCCGATGCATACAGAGGTTATAGCCAACGTCAAGAGCCGGGATGAAATCTTTTCATTGATTTTCATTTCACTCACTTTCTTTTTTTCATATAAGTATGTTGACTATAAAAATTACTTCGGCAAACCAAGTTTTGCTCTTAATGGCTCCCCTGAAGTCAAGAAAATTCTTTTAGTGCTTGTATCAGCAGTTACACTTTTTCTTATTTATTTCATGAGGCACGCAGGTTTCCTTGTGCTGCTGTCCTCGGTTGCGATTGGTGGCCTTATAATCTACAGATCTTATAACTCATTCATTCGGAATAAACAATACACCAAAATTGAGCTTTTATTCTGGGCCTTTCTTTCCTTTTTTTTAGCACTGTTGTCAAAAGAATACGCTATTATGCTGCTTATGTTGGTCCCATTCTGCTTCTTTATTTTCAAAAAAGTAGAGTTGGATCTGAAGAACATTGTTATTTGGGGGATACTTCTCGGTGTTTGTTTAGCTCCTGGTATATACACTAAAAACATATTTTATGGCCTTCTTGGGGCCGGCGCTTTTATGATTGCATTACATATGAAAGCTCCAAAGGACATTGTTGACCTTTTTTCTCCTTTTGTTCTTTTTTTAGTTTCTGCCGTTCTGATGCTTTACATGAAAGCCAATAAAACAGGCCCTAGACCAAAAGATTACTTTGTTGCTCTTCCATTTATCTTTGGTGGTGTTATTTTCCTGGCATACTTTAAAATTATTAAAAGTCACAATCTATACTCACTAATGATTTTCATGTATTCTGCCTTCCTTTTTTACTGGGCTATGCGTTTAACCGCCGTTGTTATCAAGCCATCGGTACCTGATACCGAGATTCTGAATAACCCGTACCTGCTTGCCACCGGCGAGGAAAAATGGGCTTCCAAAATATATGTCTTATTCAAGTACCTGCGCTTATTGGTATTCCCTCATCCTTTATCATCTGACTACTCATACAACACTATTGAGTATCGCCATTTCAGCAGTCCTGACTTCCTGTTCTCACTGGCGCTTCACCTGGCACTCGGTGCATTAACCGTATACCTGTTTATTAAACGTCATGTCTTAGGCTTTGCGTTGCTTGTATATTTTGCATTTCTGATGATGATCGGCAACATCCTGATGGATATCGGTGCTACTATGGGTGAACGTCTGATTTTCCACTCATCTATTGGTTTTGCCATTGCGGTGGCATGGCTCCTGATCAAGGGACTTGACAAACTGCCATCACTCAATTTCAATGTGCGCCGGGCTGGCCTCATTCTTTTACTGGCCGGAGCGGGATTCCTTTACGGCTGCAAATACTGGGAACGTAACTGGGATTGGAAAAATGACATTACACTCTTCATTAAAGATGCCAATACAGTACCGAACAGTGTGCTCGTGCTTGGTAATGCCGGCGCACGTTGGGTAGACCTTGCAGATACGCGTTTCTTCAATGTGCCGCCAAACGACACGGTGAAGCCACCATTCAGCACCTTTAAAGATGAGATGCTCAACATTACCATTTCCGACAAAGAATTGAAAAACGGATTAACCCGTGACAGTATTATTATTCCAAATACCACGGGCAACCAGCAGGGTCTCAACAGACGTCAATTATGCCTTTACAAGGGTATTGGTTATCTGAAACACGCCACGCAGTTGCACCCACGCTATGTAAACGGTTACCTGAACCTCGGGCTTGCGTACTACAAACTAAAACGTGACCGCGAAGCACTCTTCTACTGGAAACATGCCGAGCGCCTGTATCCAAATAACCCATACCTGAAAAACTATTACATTGTTTTCTATAATGATCTGTTGGGTCGTGGTTATCAGAAAGCACAGCGTCAGCAACTCGACAGTGCGGTGTATGAGCTCAACAAATGCATTATCCTGGATAAACTTAATCCGGAAGGCTGGTACCAGCTGGGCGGTGCTTATTACACCAAGAAAAACTACGCTGAGGCAAAACGTTGCTGGGAAGAGTGTATACGTCTTAACCCAAGCCATGCACAGGCCAAGCAAGGCCTTTCAACGATCGTAACAACAACCGTATCGATTCCGGTTGACAAAAAATAATCTGCTGATTTTTCACACAAAAAAGGCTGCACCGGTGTGCAGCCTTTTTTATTACTCGTAAAGCGTTTCCTGGAACACCCTGTATGATTTGAATTCCGGCAGACCCGGTACCTGCATCTTATAATAGGCCATCAGGCAATCGAGCAGTACCTGGCGTTCCTGGCGGAGAAAATGATTTTGATTACCGAGATCATGATCAAATAACCGCGCAAAGAGTTCAGAACAGGTCTCATCAAAACCCAATGGAAAACTCCGCGACATGGCATGGAATTTACCTTCGCGTGTATCAAAATATTTATCCTGTGTACTCCGGTTGTTGGTAGGATAAAAGCCCAGGTGCTTGGTAAGTTCAAACAGAAAAAATACATGCAGATCACTGTAACCCTGTTCTGCCACATCGAGCCATTGGTAAGCCCGTGTAATAAGCTGAAACAGGTCTTCGTTGCGCGATTGTTCTTTGATACATTTATACAGAACTTCATTCATAAACTGGGCGATGCTGAGTTTCAGAAAATCGACCGGTATATTCTGATATACGTAATAACACTTGGCTTCGACAAGCTGGTGTACTTCCTTGTTTTCTTTGAGCGACAATACAAGCTCAACCTGCGACAGGGGCTGGATTACAGCAGCGCGAACCCCGGAGCGTGGCGATTTGCCAACATTCACATTCAGGCTCAGCAAGCCAAAGTCTTTTGTATAGATTTTGGAAATAAGTTTTTTATCGGCGTATCTGACATTGTGAAGTACAATGCCTTCGGTGGTATAGAGCATTAATTCACAACAAGCAATTTTGTAACAGCTGTTTTTGCACCATCTGATGAAGCACAGTAGATTACATATACGCCGGAGGCTACACGTGTGCCGGAGAATGTTTTCAGATCCCATTCGATCTGACCGCCTTCTGATTTGGTCTCCCACACAAGGTTTCCGGCTACATCCGTTACTTTTACAATGGCTTCATCAATGAGTCCGGTAATGTATACATTGCTGTTATATCCAGGCCGGATCGGATTCGGATAAGCATGTACATTGGTAAAATCGTCAAAGCCCTTAATGATTACTGTACGATACGACTGAATGCCTTTGTCGGTAGCTATAAACACATCGCCTGTAGTCTCATCGGTTACAATATCGCGTACGGTATTGGAGTAAAGCGGGCTGTTGTCAATGGCAAAGTGATAAATCTGTGTGAGACCATCCGGCGAAAAGCAATACACGCCTGAACTTTGTGTTCCCACCCATTTCCGGTTGGCTCCGTCTACGGCAATAGCCGTTACAACTTCTGTCTGCAATAAGATCTGAACGTGCCCGTCCTGCTCAATCAGGATTTGCTGACTATCCCAGTTTCCACCGTTGAATACGTTTTCCGGATTATAAAACACGGCAATACCTTCGCCGGTTCCGACCCAGATATGCCCATCCTTATCTTCGGCCATTGAATAAACATCATTTGTTGGCAGCGCCCCCGAGTTTTTTGCCACGGTTACCATTTTGGTATTGGAGTTGTTTGGCTGCGGGAAAGCCCCTGATCCTTTGTAGATCAGCATTCCTACACCACGTGGTAGTTGCAGCCAGGTCTGATCATTTTTATCAATAAGTATTTTCCCGGATGTAGGGTTGCTGGAAATAAAATTGGTGAAATCGAGTACACTCCATGTGCCATTCGGTTTAAGAATATTCAGGAATTTATTGTTGTGGCTGGCCGAAACCCATAGGTTTGAGTTCTTATCGAAAAGCAGGCCCCCGATGCGCACTACACCGGTTCCGTAAGCTCCCTGTAAAGAACTGTTTATCGTATTGTAAGCATGTACCACACTGTTGTTCCGCATTTCCAGAAGTCCGTTACCCCATGAGCCATAGGCCACATGGCGTTTATCATTGGGATCAACAGCCACACAGTTGATGTCGAGCATGGTATCTGTTACAATCGGGTGTAATGTATTCCATTGTTTTTCCTGATATACATCTAAAGCTGTTTTCACATAACTGTTACTCCATTCGGGACCAAGGTCTGTTGGCGCTACATACAGATAACCATCGTTGACATCGAGGTCGGCTGCAAAATTAGTTGAAGGCCCATTGACCGGAATAGCTGAATTGGGATCCGGGTATCCTCCCTTGGATTCTACAAGCCCATAGTTATTGTCGGCAATCCAGAACAGGTTGTAGTTTGGTGAGTGGTCCTCGTAAAACATATCATTGATAGATGGTGTTGCGAAGCCATAGTTTGTTACATATGACACCAGATTAGGCACTGTATTCTTAAGAAGCTTTAACCCGAAGTTGTCGACGAAAGCCGTTTTACTGTTATCATTGAAATTATACATCCGCCGGATGGTATAAGGGAATGAGGTCAGGGAGAATTTGGACCAGGCTGCACCATCGAATTGGTAAATGGTATCGGAAGGCGCCGTGGGTGATTGATTGGATTTTATGAAGGCCGAGTAATTACAAAGTATGTCGGAGTTAAAAATGGAAATGCCATTGTAAGGGCCTACAGGCAAACCATTGACCTTATGCCAGTTTTGGTAATTGTTGAGCAGGGTATTGGTATTGGCATAATAGATTCCGGTTTCGGTGGCGGCCAGCAGAGAGGTATCGTTACTGGCAACCTGGTAAATAAACACATTGGAACCTCCATTCCCGATGTAATAGGTGTCTTTGATTTCCAGTTTATCAGTATCAAAAACAATGATCCCGAAACCGCAGGCCAGATAGGCATACTGGTTGTGGAAATACACCTCATTAATGACCTTGTTACCGGTAATAACTTTGCGTTTGATATCAGAAAAATTAATAATGGCGTCATTCTGAATGATATCGATATTGGCATTATCGTATATAATCATCAGGGTATTATTGTAGGGGTTATAGCGAAGGAGTTTTACGCCGATATCTGACAGGCCATTGATCTTGGTGAGTTTTTCGATGCTGTTGTCACTTACATGGTAACGGGCCAATCCGCTGCCATTGGAAACATAAACAAAACTACCCGCACGGGCTACACTATTGGCATAGTTGTAGCAGAGATGGTCGTTCCACTGACCCACTTTTACCTGGGCACGGGAAAGCACAGTCAGAAAAAGAAGAGGCAGAAAAAGACAAATTCTCAAAATCATGGTATAATAACTCAAAATTCCCTGAAATATTGCTCTAATATACCTATTTTTGCCGGATAATTGGCTCCGTAGTTCAACTGGATAGAATGACAGATTCCGGTTCTGTTGGTTGGAGGTTCGAATCCTCTCGGAGTCACTAAACAATGAAGGTCTGGAGATTTCCAGGCCTTTTTAATCTTGTCAGAAAGTATAAAACCGGCTTAGCCGGTTATTCTTTAATCGATAGTGTATTCTGGCAAAACAATTTCGATGAGCGTGCCGTGTAGTCCCGAGGCCGGGTCATTTTTGTTCACAATGGAAAACGATGCGCCTGCAATGTTCCGGATCCTGGTGCGGATGTTCGACAATCCGATGGATTCATAACCGTGTTTACTGGATTTCTGCGGTTGATAACCAACACCGTTATCTTCCACGGTGATGATAATGCGATCATCAACCCTGTTTATAACCACGTGAATAGTGCCCTGCTCAGATTGATCAAGCGGCAGGATACCGTGAATAATAGCGTTTTCGAGCAGAGGCTGAATGAGCATGTTTGGAATCGCTGTCCGCGCATTGATAAGGGTTGAAACGGTAACAATATAATTCAGGCGGTTGCCATGTCTCAGTTTTTCCAGCTCCAGGTACAACTGAATACGACTCATCTCTTCGCTGAGGAGTATATCCTTATGACTGGCGTAGTTGAGGGTAATGCGGATAAGTCTTGCAAATTTCGCAATATAATCAGACGCTTTGTACGGATCACTGTTTGCTACATAACTTTGAATGGAGCCAAGTACATTATATATAAAATGAGGATTCATCTGCGACTGAACCAATGCCAGTTTCAGGTTCGAGAGCTCCAGTTCCGTTTCCTTTTCCATGTTTAACTTCCGCTGTCTCTTATGTCGCACACGCAATATCAGAGCAAAGGGAATAGAAGCAATCAGAATCGCAATGAGGTATCTGACCCATATGTTTTCCAAAAAATCCGGGTGCACCTTTATATAGAATGATTTATACAGATTAGAACCTACGAGTTTCAACTCAAAGAGGTATTCACCGGGAGGCAGCTCCGAAAATCGCACACTCCGACCCTCGATATCAGTCCAATGCTCATTCAGTTCAGTCATCTTATACTGAAAGTGCATATTGCTTTG
This sequence comes from Bacteroidota bacterium, assembly GCA_018267825.1. GTDB lineage: Bacteria > Bacteroidota > Bacteroidia > B-17B0 > Aurantibacillaceae > JAFDXR01. Next base: position 104,634 of record JAFDXR010000011.1, read on the forward strand.
TCCATAAAATGTCGGGACGGCAAATGCGATATGGATTCCATTTTTAGAACCCTGTATCTCGACTACCCCCTGCTCCAATTGTACCTGAGAACCATTAACATCTATTTCATCTATCACAAGGGCTCTCCGCTGATGATGACTGATTTCAAATGCCTTCTTCGGATTAACCCTGATAGGGGCTTCCACGCCCGAAAACCAGATAAAGCCGGCTGTATCCCTGAATGCTTTGTTCTGCGTTCTGGAATTAAATTCAACATTTCCCAAACCATCGCTTTCCAGGTAATGGCTTGATTCTATTTTAGAATTGCCATCTTCAGCGAAAGCATTAAGGTTTTGTTTATTAACCCGGTAAATACCCTGATTGGAGCTCATCCACAGGTAACCATAGTTATCCTCAACAATGGCCCATACATTTTGATTGATCTGATCATTGTTCAAAGGATATTGCGTTATTTCTCCATCTTTAATCCTGCATAATCCATAACCTGCTGTCCCGACCCAAACAGCTCCATCCTTATCCGGATATACCGACCTGATATCATTTGTTGGAAGTCCGTGTTGCATATCGTAAAACGTCCACTTCCCATTAAACCTATGGCCCAGACCTGTTCTTGAAGCAATCCAAAGGCCATGCTCCGGGTCTTCAGCAAACTGGTATATATTCTTCAGACAGGCTGCTTCTTTAAGCGGTATAAAATGAAAATAATCGTTGGACACATACGGTCCGTCATTGGTATCAATCCAGATAGTTTTATCACTGGATTGAAAAACCGTGCGGAGTTTCTTATCATCCTGAGACCCTATTAAAATGAAATCGGGCCTGGCATCAAAACTCCTTTGCTTCAGAAAATACTTGCTACCATCACCAAACCACAAATTACGCTTGTCGTCCATAAGCATACACCATGGATGCGACGGATACGGAAACTGCCGATACACTTCCTTTCCATTTTCAACCTTCAGATTGATAAGGCCTGATACCTTGGCATCGAACCATATCCCGGAACCATCGGGAGCCTCGTAAACAAAAGTTCCACCGGGATGTTTCCCGATTTTTGCGTAAATTTCTTTATCATAGGTTTTTGCAATTTTCGGATACAACTCGTAAATACCCTGGCCAGGTGTCAATAGCCAGATATTATCTTCCCTGTCTTTGAATATGCCTGAAACACCAATCACCATATCGCTCTTTGTATCGCCAATAATCTCTTCCCGGCTGTGTTCAGAGCTGTTTATGATGACCAGTGTATTATTGCGGACATAATAGTATTCATTGTTTCCAAATTGCCTGACAATACATTCCCCGTATTTCACGCTATCTGCAAAGGATATTACTTTCCTGAATTTCCCGGGGCCTTTTATTTCATAAAATACATTTCCGGCCATAAATGTGAGTTTATCTCCAAACGTGTAAATCTCCTGTGATGCCGGAAGTTTTTCTATAAGTACTTCTACCTTACCCGGGGCGATTCTGGCCACCAGTCCATCCTGCCTCCTGATATAGAGCCCGTTCCTGTTGCTTTTTAAATAGTTTAAATGTATGTTCGCGGACTCATATATTTTCGTATACCCTGTATCGTTTATTTTATATACTGATTCTCCGAATGCCATGTATACCTCATTATTAAACTCAGTCAATATAAGGGGGTACATAAATACTCCGCCCGGTAGTTTCCGCAAACTGATCTGATCATGATCAATACAGATCAGTTCTTCTTCTGTTACAGCCCAGGTACGATCTTTAGAATCAACAAGAAGGCTCAGAATCAAATCGGACTTAAGTCCATGGATCTGACGGACACCAAAATTTTTAAATGAGTTTCCGTCAAACCGAACAATACCAGCAAGTGTTCCGAGCCATATAAAGCCATCTTTGGATTGACTAAACGAGTTCGTGGTATTCTGAGGAAGTCCGTTGGAAGAATTAAAGTGGAAAATAGTATAGTTTTCTGAAAAACTGAATCCTCTCTGTGAAAAGGTTTGCAGATTGAAAAAAACGGTAAAAAAAATCAGAATACAGCGTGTAATGAATGTTGCCAAATGACTCTGTCTGTCATTGTTTTTCTGTTCCATGACCCGGTCTCTTTTTACTGTAGCGGGGAAGACATTCTTCCTCTCATAATCATGAACTTCCGAAAGCTGGCTTGTTTGGGTTGTGCAACCCGAAGTTTGATGTTTTCATTCAGAATTACCAGTGGTCCTTTATTGTCCCTTATATACTCGCTTATATACTGCGTATTGATGATATAGGATTTATGGATCCTGAAAAATACCTCTTTGGATAAAAGGGCTTCGTAATACTTGATTGTCTTCGCCGAGGAAATGGTTTTACCACTGACCAGATAAATTTTCGTGTAATTACTGTCAGCTTCCAGCCATAAAATGTCTTTATCATCCAGAAAAAGATAGGTATTATTATTCTGTATAACGATTCGTTGTTTTTGATTCCCCGGTATCATTTCCGGTTCAGCTGCACCATTCTTTGCTTCACGGTTCCGCATGTTTTCACGGACACGGTCAACAGCCTGTATGAGTTCGTCTGACAAAATCGGTTTAAGCAGGTAGTGTATTGCATTTTGTCTCAATGCGTCAATAGCAAACTCTGAGTAGGCAGTTATAAATACAACATCAAAGTTTCGCTCACCAAAAGACCTCAACAAATCAATGCCATTCACTTTGGGCATATTGATATCCAGAAACACAAGATCAGGCTGAAACTTTTCGATCTTGGCTTTAGCGTCGAAAGCATCGTTTGCCGTAGCAACAATATCTACGTCCTTGCAAAATTTATTCAGAATAGATTGGACTGTGTCAATTAATAATGGTTCATCGTCAACAATAATGGCTTTAATTGAGTTCATACAGGGTTTACTCATTCAGATTAAAAACTATAAAAAAAATCGTTTCGTCTACCAATATACTAAATTTATCGTCATTTTCAATAAAATTATCGTTGTTTTGCTTAAAAAGAGGAAAAGTCACTTTCCAAAAACGCCAACATGAATTAACCCGCGTTAATAAACCTGTAAATATTCGGACCCGGGGCCGGCTGACCCAGAAGTACATACGTCAGGTCATCGACCGTAGCATCTAAGCCCATAATTCGCTGTTAAATGCCGGAGCATCACGTTTTCTTGCAGCAATCGATATAAGAAAATGCATCAAAAGCCTATTACGCAAACCTCTTCATTTCTTCGTAAATTTGAAATCACATTATCGAATTACCAATCACTGCCAATGACACTCTCCATTTTTACCGATAAAGGACTTATAGCCGAAATTGAAAAACACGGACGCCAGAAAACAATCGCCAAAGACACCGTTATTACCAAACCGGGTGATGAGATTCTTTTTATTCCCATTGTTCTCAAAGGCAGTATCCGCATCATACGCCAGGACAATGACGGGCAGGAAGTATTCCTCTATCACCTTTACCCCGGACAAACCTGCGCCATGTCGCTTACCTGTTGCCAGGCCGGCAAAAAAAGCATGATCAAAGCCGTAGCGGAAACCGACACCGAATTGGTTCAGATTCCTGTAAACCTGATGGAAGAATGGTATCAATACCCGCAGTGGCGCGATTACATCAGCAACAATTATCAAAATCGTTTTGCAGAACTTATCCAGGTTATCGACCTGATTGCCTTCAGCCACATGGATAAGCAACTGCTGCATTACCTGCGAGAACGCTCCAAAGCGCTGAACACACGCATACTCGACATCACGCACCAGGAAATTGCCGATGAACTGCATGCCCACCGTGAAGCCATCAGCCGACTGCTTCGTACCATGGAACAAAAAAAACTCGTGAAGCTGGGCCGGAATCAGATCGAGGTTTTAAACAGCTAATGGAACAAATGTTCCGGTAAGAGTCTGAGCACCACCTTACCTTTATTCCATATTTAAAATCAACATTATGAAAAAGAATATGGGATCTATTGACAAAGCTATCAGGATACTGATTGCCGTTACCATCGCTATTTTGTATTTCACCAACCAGATCAGTGGCACGCTGGCTATTATCGGATTGGTAGTATCGGGGATTTTCATTCTCACAAGCCTCATCAGTTTCTGTCCGTTGTATCTGCCTTTTGGCTTGTCGACACGAAAAAAAGGAGATTAACATTTTTTTGAAATAATCACCGGCTTATCCAACACATGTTACAATAAACCTATATTAAACAACGGAACTTTGTATCCATAAAAACCAAAACGAATGAAAACACTGGAAGAATTAATCAGCAGCGGCCAGGCCAATGTGATCGATGTGAGAACACCCGCTGAATTTATGGGAGGCCACGTGGCCGGAAGTAAAAACATTCCGCTCGACGAGCTCCCCGAACATCTTGATGAACTCCGCAGCATGAAACACATTGTACTTTGCTGCGCCTCAGGAAACCGCAGCGGCCGTGCAGCCTCATTTTTAAAGCAAAACCAGATCGATTGCGAAAACGGCGGATCGTGGATGGATGTAAACCGTTATTGTTAATCATAAAAAAATAAAACTATGTTACAGGCATTAAAAAACATCTTAGGCATAGGGCCTAAAGTGGATCTCGGCGAACTGATTGCTAAGGGCGCTATTATTGTTGATGTGCGTACACCCGGCGAATATGCTGGCGGCCACATCCGCGGCTCTATCAATATCCCGGTGGATCAGATCGGACAACAGACCAAGAAACTGAAAAGCAAGGACCAGGTTATTATTACCTGTTGTGCATCAGGTATGCGGAGCGGTTCCGCCAAGCATATCCTGAAAGCCAAGGGCTACACACATGTGCACAATGGCGGATCGTGGTACAACCTGAAAGCTTACGAAAAATGAACAGTCTTAAAATAGCCTTATTTACCAACTGGCACCTGATGCGTTGGGTAAGGCTTGCCCTCGGTCTATTCATCGGCATTCAGGCTATTCAATCGCGCGATACTTTTTCAGGACTGATTGCAGGGTTCTTTCTGTTCCAGGCTGTTTTCAATACAGGTTGCTGCGGAACGAGCTGCGCAACCCCAACCAACAGCGACAGCAAAAAAATAACAGAAGAAACAACATTTGAAGAAATAAAATAACATGGCAACTTTTCAGGAAATAATAAACTCCGACAAACCTGTGCTGGTCGATTTTTCGGCCGAATGGTGCGGCCCCTGCAAAATGATGGCACCTATTCTGGAACAGGTGAAACAAATGGTGGGCGACAAAGCCACTATTATAAAAGTAGATGTCGACAAAAACCCGGGAGCCGCCGCCGCTTATAAAATACGGGGCGTCCCCACACTGCTGGTTTTTAAAAACGGTATTGTAAAATGGCAGCAATCCGGTGTTGTTCCCGCCGAACATCTCAAACAAATTATTGAATCCAATATCTGACACCATGAGTACAACAGCACACTATTATGAAATGTCGGTGAACTGGCAATCAGACCGCAAGGGTCTGATGACCTCACCTGAATTAACAGCCAGTATAGAAGTAGCTACACCACCGCAATTCCCAAAGGGCATTGAAGGCATATGGTCGCCCGAACATCTTTTTGTGGCCGCCATCAACAGCTGTCTCATGACCACATTTTTGTCGATCGCTGAAAATTCAAAACTTGAATTCACCAATTTTTCATCGCGTGCCCACGGCAAACTGGAAATTGTGGATGGCAAATACATGATGAGTGAAGTAACACTTATGCCCGTGGTTCATATCACAGACCCGCAGCAAAAAGACCGTGCAGAAAGGGTTCTACAAAAATCAGAAGCGAATTGCCTGATTTCGAATTCGGTCAAATCGACCATTGTATTCAAACCCGAAATTATTGTAAACAGTACCTCTCTTGTATAATTACCATGATTGTAGGTTACAGAAAAGCTCTGAATAACTGGGCGCGGCAATTCAGAACCTATATTGATCCCGAACGGCGTATGTTTCAATTACAGGAACGCCTGTTCGGGATTTTTAAATGGGGTACATTCAAACCCCTCCCCAAACTCGACTATGTTTTGGTCTTCCGGCATTTCTATGCCAAATGCGAAGCCTGCACGATTGATGATCAGAAAGATAATCCTTATTCTTATTTCCAGGTAAGCCTGGTTCATCACAACAACCGCCGGATCATTGTACATGAAACCAAAAACCGCGAAGAGGCTCTCCGGATGGCCGATACACTGGCAGGTGACTTGCGCCTCCGCGTTCGTAATTCTACTGCAGACAGGTAAATCAAACACCCCTTTACTCTCCTTATATCTTTCAAAAAGTAACAAAAATCATTTCCTTTTTTGAGCAGGAAGTGACTTTCCTCACCTTTTTTCTTCACTTCCGCAAATACATTTGTTCTATACCAAATGTTTCTACACATGAGTACAGAACACATTCAAAACGCTTTTCAGCAACGTCTCGACAAAGGTGACTTCATTGAACCTAAAGACGATATGCCGGATGGGTATAGAACCCACCTGATCCGCCAGATTTCACAGCATGCACATTCGGAAGTAATAGGCATGCAACCCGAAGGGAACTGGATAACGCGGGCCCCCAGCCTGCGGGCAAAACAAATTCTGCTTGCCAAAATCCAGGACGAAGGAGGACATGGCCTGTACCTATACAGTGCCGCCGAAACACTGGGTATCACCCGCTCCGAAATGATACAGCAACTGCATTCCGGAAAAGCAAAATATTCCAACATCTTTAATTATCCCGCACTGACCTGGGCCGATATAGGAGCTATCGGATGGCTTGTAGATGGTGCCGCCATTGTAAACCAGGTATCCCTGCAGCGTACATCGTTTGGGCCATACAGCAGAGCCATGGTACGTATATGCAAAGAAGAAAGCTTTCATCAGAGACAAGGCTACGAAATTATGGCGCACATGATGAATGGTACCGCCGATCAGAAAGAAATGGCACAGGATGCCATGAACCGCTGGTGGTGGCCTGCCCTCATGATGTTTGGTCCGCACGACAGCGATTCACCACACTCGGGCGATGCTTTCAAATGGAAAATAAAACGCGAAAGCAATGATGAATTGCGCCAGCGTTTCATCGATAAAACCGTGCAGCAGGCTGAAGTCATTGGCCTCACCATTCCGGACCCTAAACTGAAATGGAATGAAGCCAAAAACCACTATGACCACGGTGAAATAAACTGGAACGAATTTCATGAAGTTATCCGCGGGAATGGTCCATGCAACAAACAGCGTATGGAACATCACATCAAAGTACACGAAGCAGGTGCATGGGTACGCGAAGCTGCAGAGGCCTATAAGAAAAAACGTTTGAACAAAGAATCGTTAGTCACTATTTAAAAACTTACACCATGTCAAAAGATACACAACTCGACCTCTGGGAGGTATTTATCCAGGGAAAATCCGGAAACCCTTATGTACATGCAGGCAGTGTGCATGCTTCCGATAAAAAAATGGCCATTCAGAACGCGCGTGATATTTACACACGTCGGGGCGAAGGCACGAGTATATGGGTTGTTCCATCGAACAACATAACGGCTTCCAACCCGCACGATGCCGATATGCTGTTTGAACCGTCGAACGATAAGATTTACAGACACCCTACTTTTTATGTCATGCCTGAAGGCGCTAAACAAATTTAATGTATACATTATGACACAGACAGAAGCATTATACCACTATACACTCCGTCTGGGCGACAACTCCCTCATCAGCGGGCATCGCCTTTCGGAATGGTGCAGCCGCGGACCTATACTCGAAGAGGACCTGGCCCTTACCAACATGGCACTTGATCATATTGGCCGTGCCCAGGCATTTCTGAAATATGCCGGTGAACTCAGTGAAAAAAAACAAACAGAAGATGATCTCGCCTATAAACGCGGTGAGCGGCAATTCCTCAACAACCTGATTACCGAATTACCAAACCAGGACTTTGCTTTTACCATTGCGCGACAATTAATTATCTCCTGTTTTGAATTTTACCTCTATACGGAGCTATGCAACAGCAATGATCCTATTGTAGCAGGCATTTCAGAGAAAGCTGTAAAAGAAGTGAAATACCACCTGGCGCATGCTACCGACTGGACCTGCCGCCTGGGTGATGGCACTGAACTGAGTCATCAGAAAATGCAGAAGGCCCTGAACGACATCTGGATGTTTACCGGCGAGCTGTTTGAAATGGACGAAACCGACCAGGTGTTACTCAAAGCCGGAATTGCCGCTGACATGACCCTTATTAAACCACTCTGGTACAACCATCTGAAACAGGTAACAACTGAGGCCGGACTTAAACTTCCGGAAGATGCCTATATGCAAAGTGGCAGCCGGAAAGGCATTCATACCGAATACCTCGGCCATATACTTTCTGAAATGCAATACCTGCAAAGAGCGTATCCTACCGCACAATGGTAAGCCCGGCACATAGCAAAGAAGAACTGTTTCAGCTCCTGTCTGAAATTCCTGATCCGGAAATTCCTGTGGTGAGTATCCGCGAGATGGGGATGCTGCGCGACATAAACATCCTCGACGATGGCTATGAAGTGGTGATTACGCCCACCTATACAGGATGCCCCGCCATGTCGATGATTGAGAGCGACATTAAAAGCACCTTACAAAAACATGGTATTTCACCTGTATCTGTAAAGCTTGTTTACTCTCCGGCCTGGACCACCGACTGGATGAGTGCAGAGGCCAAGGAAAAAATGCGCAAGTACGGCATTGCTCCTCCCATGCAATCGACCTGCAACAAATGGTCGGCTGTCGGAAAACCTGTAGTAATCAGCTGTCCGCGATGCCAGTCGAAACACACACATGTCATCAGTCATTTCGGATCAACAGCCTGCAAAGCTTTATACTTCTGCGAAAGCTGCAAAGAACCTTTCGAATATTTTAAATGTCATTAAAACCTAAACACCATGCCTGTATATCAATCACAAGGTAAAATCCCACAGAAACGTCATGTTGTATTCCGCAAAAACGACGGAAGTCTTTATCATGAAGAGCTTTTCGGCACTGAAGGATTTTCGAGTACATCTTCACTGGTGTACCATTTAGCACCACCAACAATGGTTCGCAATATGGGAACACCGTATTCCGTGCGTCCCGAAATTGCCATTGAAGATAACCTCAAGGCGCTGAGCTTTCAGACCTTCGATGTAGCACCTGAAGCCGATTACATCAACAGCCGCAAAATTCTTTTTTTGAACGATGACCTTTCTATCGGTATTGCTGCACCATCGGAATCCATGAGTAGTTATTTTTTTAAAAATGCGGATTCAGATGAATTGATTTTCATTCACAAAGGTTCCGGGGTTCTTAAAACCATGTACGGCTCTGTCGACTTCGGGTATGGCGATTACCTGGTTATTCCGCGTGGTACAGTTTACCAGATGCAGTTTGACACCAATGAAAACAAGCACCTGGTGATTGAATCACACAGCCCGGTGAGAACTCCGAAGCGCTATCGCAATGAGTTCGGGCAGATGCTGGAGCATTCGCCGTTCTGTGAGCGTGATTTTGTATTCCCACACTCTCTCGAAACACATGATGAAACGGGAGCGTTTGAAGTCCGCATCAAAAAACGCGGACTGATCTATCCTTACATTTACGAAACGCATCCCTTTGATGTGGTAGGCTGGGATGGCTACAACTACCCCTATGCCTTTTCCATTTTCAACTTTGAACCGATCACCGGCCGCATTCACATGCCACCGCCCATTCATCAGAATTTTGAAGGACGTGGATTCGTTATCTGTTCTTTCGTTCCGCGTTTATACGATTATCATCCGGACGCTATTCCGGCACCATATCACCACAGCAATATTGATTCCGATGAATTGCTTTATTATGTTGACGGCGATTTCATGAGCCGCAATAATATCAGCAAAGGTCAGATTACATTACACCCTGCCGGCATTCCTCACGGTCCGCATCCCGGAGCCATTGAACGAAGCATCGGCAAAAAAGAAACCCAGGAACTGGCTGTCATGATTGATCCGTTCAGTCCTGTGAAAATCACCAAAGAAGCGCTCAAGCTCGAAGTCAAAAACTATTACCAGTCGTGGGTATCGCAACCTGCCGGTGTATAAAACCAATACAAACTCCAAAAAATTACATAGCCATGAAAGATCTCACCACAGTCGAAAACTACACCTACAGCGGTGAAAAAGTATTCGAAAAAGCACAGGACTTCCTGCCCATCCTGGGGACGGACTACGTCGAAATGTATGTGGGCAATGCCAAGCAGGCCGCACACTATTATAAAACAGCTTTCGGCTTTCAGTCGGTGGCCTATTGCGGGCTGGAAACAGGCGATCGCGAAAAAACATCGTATGTACTCCAGCAGGACAAAATCAGACTTGTATTAACCACACCATTTAACCCCGACAGCGACATTTCACATCACATCCGTATGCATGGTGACGGTGTGAAATTCATTTCACTTTGGGTAGACGATGCCCGCAAGGCCTTTGAAGAAACCACCAGGCGGGGCGCCAGGCCATACCTCGAACCAACTGCTGTAAAAGATGCTGATGGGGAAATCGTAAAATCCGGCATTCATACATATGGCGACACAATTCACCTGTTCATTGAACGCAAAAATTACAAAGGTATTTTCCTCCCTGGCTTTGTGGCCTGGAAATCGGACTACAATCCAACACCTACCGGTCTTCGCTATATCGACCACATGGTGGGTAATGTGAACCTCGGCGACATGAATAAAGTTGCCAAGTTTTACGAAGATGTGATGGGCTTCGCCAATCTCATTACGTTCGACGACAAAGATATCTCCACGCAGTTCACAGCGCTTATGAGCAAAGTGATGACCAACGGTAACGGGCGAATTAAATTCCCGATCAACGAACCAGCTGCCGGTCTGAAAAAATCGCAGATCGAAGAGTTCCTCGATTTCTATAAAGGTCCGGGATGCCAGCACATTGCGGTAGCCACCGACAACATTGTGTTCACCGTTTCGGAAATGCGCAAGCGTGGTATTGAGTTCCTGCATGTTCCGGGCGAGTATTACGACACCGTAACAGATCGCGTGGGCATTATCGAAGAAGACATGAAGGTGCTGAAAAGCCTTGGTATCATGGTAGACCGCGACGAAGAAGGTTACCTCTTACAGATTTTTACAAAACCTGTGGAAGACCGTCCGACACTTTTCTTTGAAATCATTCAACGTAAAGGTGCCAAATCTTTTGGCAAAGGAAATTTCAAAGCTTTGTTTGAATCTATCGAAGCTGAACAGGAAAGAAGAGGAACCCTTTAATACTAAAAAAATGACTGATCTACAGAAATCGCTCCTGGAGCGTATTGAAGACAAATTCAAATCCATCGACCAGAATCCGGATGTGCACCTGGAAGGTTTGATTTGGGCAAAACCCATTACCTACTGGGACTACATACAAACGGATGCGCTGCTCAATCTGCAGGTGCAGCGTACCACGCTTCCCGACGAAATGGTATTTATCATGTACCACCAGATCAACGAAATTCTTTTCAAGATGATCTTATGGGAAATCGAACAGGTATCCGGTTGTGAAGCCATTAAAGCCGATTTCTTCGCCGAAAAACTGGCACGTATCAGTCGTTATTTCGACATGCTCTCGTCATCGTTCAGCATCATGCAGAACGGCATGGAGACCGCACAGTATCTGAAATTCAGAAATACGCTCACTCCAGCCAGTGGTTTTCAGAGCGCTCAATACCGGTTAATTGAATTTGCTTCTACCGAATTGATCAACCTCATTGATCACCGGTACCGCGCTACCATAGACCGCAATACCCCGTATGAGCATGCCTACGATCATCTGTACTGGCAGGCTGCAGGCAAGGACCACAGCACCGGCAAAAAAAGCACACTTATCCGCCTGTTTGAAGAGAAATACAAAAATATGTTCCTGCAAAAAATGGAAGTGTATAACACGAGTAACCTGTGGACCCGTTACAAATCACTGCCAGAAAGCGAAAAACAAAACAAGGCACTGATTGCAGCCATGAGGCATTACGACAAAACAGTAAACATTACCTGGGTGATGGCACATTACCATGCCGCTGAAAAATACCTGGAAAGCGAAGGCAAAACGGCCGAAGCCACAGGAGGCAGCAACTGGAAAAAATACATGCATCCTAAATACCAGCGCCGCATTTTCTTCCCAGAACTCTGGACAAAAGAAGAACTTGCAAGCTGGGGAGAATAATACAGATCAAAAGAAACTATGAAAACAGAAAAGACAGATGTGTTGGTAATTGGCGCCGGGCCCGCAGGTTGCGTGGCAGCATCCATGATCAACCAACAGGGGTTTAAGGTAAAAATTGTAGAGAAGGAAAAATTTCCGCGTTTTGTTATCGGCGAAAGCCTGTTGCCCCGCGTGATGGATAACCTGGAAGAAGCGGGACTACTGGAAGCTGTAAAAAAAGCCGGGTTCCAGGAGAAATTCGGAGCTAAGTTTGTACGTGGTGAAGAGATCTGTGATTTCAATTTCTCGGATCAGTTCAGCAAAGGCTGGACGTGGACCTGGCAGGTGCCCCGCGGACAGTTCGATTCCATTCTTGCTGAAACCGTTGAATCCATGGGAGTTCCCGTAGAGTTTCAGACAGCCGTAAACAATATTGTTTTCAATGGCACCGATTCCGTAACAACCGTTACCGATAAAGATGGCAACAGCCGGCAGATCGAAGCGCGGTTCATCGTAGATGCGAGCGGCTATGGACGTGTTATTCCCCGTATGTTCGGTTTGGATGAACCTTCATCGCTCGGCAAACGAAAAACACATTTCACACACTACAAAGATCTGAAACGGCCCGGAGGTATCGACGGAAACAGGATCACCGTGGTGGTACATCAGCAGCGTGTGTGGATTTGGATCATCCCTTTTTCAAATGGCATAACCTCCGTTGGTTTTGTAGCCGATCCTGAATTCTTCGATGCATTTCCGAATGATCCTGTGGAGCGCATGAAAGCCATCATTGCTTCTGATCCCAATACGGCTGACCGTTTCAAAGATGCCGACATGATGTTTGAACCGCGTACCATTGAGGGTTATTCTATCTCCACCAAACAACTCTACGGCGATGGTTTTGCTCTTGTTGGTAATGCCACCGAGTTTCTGGATCCCGTATTCTCATCGGGTGTTACATTTGCTGTAGAATCAGGCCGCAGAGCCGGAAAACTAACTGCTGCATTTCTGAAGGGAGAAAAACCAGACTGGCAGAAAGACTATACAGATTACATGATGCAGGGCATCAATACATTCCGCACATACGTTTCGACCTGGTATACCGGTGAGTTACACGATATTTTCTTCTCACAGAACCAGGACCCTGAAATCAAAAAACAGATTTGCTCTGTGCTGGCAGGCTATGTATGGGACCTGGACAATCCGTTTGTGAAAAAACACGAACAGGCCGTGAGGTCGTTGCACAAAGTTCTTAAACTGAGCGAAGCTTAACCCGGACCTTATGCGCAAACAACGATCCATTGAACTGATGGCACCGGCAGGCTCCTATGAATCGCTCATGGCGGCTATTCATGCGGGCTGCGACTCTGTTTACTTTGGTGTGGAGCAGCTGAACATGCGGGCACGCTCGAGCAACAATTTCACGCTCGAAGATCTGAAGAAAATAGCTCAAACAGGTAAAGAGCATGGTGTAAAAACATACCTCACGATTAATACCGTGCTGTATGATCACGACATTAACCTCATGAAAAGCATTGTGGATGCAGCTAAAGATAATGGGATCACTGCCATCATCGCATCCGATCATGCTGCGATGAACTACGCCAAAAAAATCGGCATGGAAGTTCATATTTCCACACAGGCCAATATTTCAAATATCGACACTATCGAGTTTTACGCGAATTTTGCGGACGTAGTGGTACTGGCCCGTGAGCTGAGCCTGAAACAGGTGGCAGATATCTGCCGCGAAATCAGGAGACGACATATTACAGGTCCGGCAGGCAAACTCATTGAAGTAGAAATTTTCGCTCATGGTGCTCTTTGCATGGCCGTTTCCGGCAAATGCTACATGAGCCTTCACTCTAATTTTGCTTCGGCCAATCGTGGAGCCTGTATTCAGAATTGCAGAAGAAGTTATATTGTTACCGATAAAGAAGAAGGTGTTGAGTTTGAAATTGACAACGAGTATATCATGTCTGCCAAAGACCTGTGCACCATTGATTTTCTCGATAAGATCATAGAAAGTGGTGTGAGTGTGCTGAAAATTGAAGGAAGAGGGCGTTCAGCCGATTATGTGCATACCGTAGTGGCATGCTACGACGAAGCAATTGCTGCCTGTATGGAAGGAACCTATACCGATGAAAAGATAGTAGCCTGGAAAGAAAGACTGGCCACTGTTTTTAACCGTGGTTTCTGGGACGGTTATTACCTGGGTCGTAAGATGGGTGAATGGAACGATAGCTATGGTTCCAAAGCCACACGCCGGAAAATATACATAGGCCGAGGCCTGCATTACTATGACCAGGTTGGGGTTGGTGAATTCAAACTCGAAAGTCATGATCTCCGCCTGGGCGATACCATTATGATCACTGGCCCCACAACCGGCTATATAGAGCTTGCTGTGGATAATCTGCGAATTGATAATGTACCGAATGAGCTTGCCAGAAAAGGCGATGTGATTACGTTTCCGGTGGCACAGCGGATAAGGCCATCCGATAAACTTTACAAACTGGTAGATGCCTGATCATGATTCGCATCACCCAGCAACGAGCAAAATGCATAGGCTGTAATGCCTGTGTAGAAGCGGCCGAAGAACGTTGGCGTATCTCGCGTAAAGACGGCAAATGTACGCTTGTAGGCGGAATCGACAAAAAAGGATTTTATACCGTTGTGGTACCCGATCACGAATATGATGCCAATCGTATGGCTCAGCAAAACTGCCCGGTCAACATTATCCGCATTACTCAATTATAAATACCAGCAATTTTAACCAACCTGTTCCTTTAGCCCATGAAACCTGACATTACAACACGAGAAGACATAGCCCGCATAGTGGATGCATTCTATGAAAAAGTAAAAGCCGATGCATTGCTTGGTCATATATTCACAGATATCGTGAAAGTCGACTGGTCGCATCATTTGCCCAAGATGTATGGTTTCTGGGAAAATGTTTTATTTCAGACAGGATCGTATCGCG
This sequence comes from Bacteroidota bacterium, assembly GCA_018267825.1. Lineage (GTDB taxonomy): Bacteria > Bacteroidota > Bacteroidia > B-17B0 > Aurantibacillaceae > JAFDXR01. The sequence continues at coordinate 119,737 of JAFDXR010000011.1, forward strand.
GACAACCTTTTCTGCCACACCTCGACATCAATGCCAAGGAAACACTCACGCCTGATCATTTCGGCCGGTGGTTAAAATTATTTCACGCCACAATTGATGAGCTTTACGAGGGTACCAAAGCGCGTGAGTTAAAGTTCAAATCGCAGAACATTAAGGAAGTGTGGAATTACAAAATGGATTACATCAATCACTACGACGAAACGCACCCTTCATCCTGACAGTATCAGTCGACTGCTTGCTGGGATGTTTTGTTCAGCAGGAGCCAGTATAATCCAAGCTCACTGATCGTAGCCAGAAAATCGCTGAAAGCAGTTGGCTTCACAATGTAGCTATTGGCGCCGAGCCTGTAGCTATTGGCTATATCGGGATCGTCGGGCGAAGCGGTCAGTACAACCACCGGTATCACCTTCAGTACATCGTGCGATTTTAATTCGCTGAGAATTTTGAGGGCATTGCCATCTTCCATTTTCAAATCGAGCATGATGAGTTTCGGAAGATCCATAATCGGGCTGAGTGATTTTTCGCCGGTTCCGAAAAAGAAATCTGTGGCTTCTTTCCTGTTTTTAAGGTGGATCAGTTTATCAGCTAGGCTATATTTGGTAAGTGCGCGTATGGTTAACTCGGCATCCCTTATATTTTCTTCGATCAGTACAACGTCAATAGTTGGATTCATAGGTTTCTCTTTTCTTATGATCGTAACCTAGCGGTTCGACCGGCAATTCATACTTAGAAATGCCTCGACAGAAATGGCGCTGTCGCCCACCTTTAATACAGCATGTACCAGGTCGTTTTCTCTACAGCCCAATAAGCGACACCAATATTCAATTTCGTTTTGTTTATTGATGTTTACTTTCTTCCCTTTCAAATGTTCGTCGCGTAGTTTCATCATCACACAAGCCTTGCACTCAAAAGTATTTGTTTGATCTGAGTTTCGGTATCCGTAAAAACACGCATTTTTCGAGTAGGTATAATTACCTATTTTGATAGGTATATTTACGGATTTTAAATCTTTCTAAAATTAATTAAATTGCTATTTTTCAACAGATTAGATAGTAAAATTTCTGCAACAGCTTCAGATATTCCTTTTGTGTTAACGTGCTTTTACTACATTTGAAAAAAACATAGTATTAACCTTTAAAATTTACGATTATGGCTTTCACTGGCGATGAATCAGACCCAATCAGCTTAGCTACGGGTTCTCAATGGACAGCAAACTACAGAAATGCTAGTCCGAATTCCACAAACGCTCACTTCTTCGGCTATAAGAAGTTAAACTCAATTTTAAAGCAAGATGGGTGCATAGGCATCCGGGCTTATTACGCACTCGATGATCAGGGCCAGAAACAATTGATCCTTGTCGGTGTTGATGCTAATGAAAAAGACTTGAGCGCAGGCATTATCCTTGACCGTTCGTTCCCTTGCCCACCATATTGCGGTGGCGGTGGAGGCCTTGGCGGATAATTAATAAAATAATTACAGAAAAAGGCATTGTTATAATGCCTTTTTTTTTAACTTGATCACGTAAACTTCGGTTATGTCTCAGGATTATCAGTTTTATTATTGGCTGGCGCAATTGGCTATTGTGAGCACTCTTATTCCGCTGATAACAGGGATATTCAGGTACAGATATTTTCCGGCAGAATCCAGAATTCTTTTCTTCCTGCTCTTTTCCTATCTGATACTCGACACAGCCAGTTATATCATCGCACAAAAAGGCTACAGCAACCTTTATATGATCCGGTTAAATACCCTGAGTGAATTTATTTTCCTGAGTCTTTTTTTCATCAAAGTATTTACACGGAAAATCATTCATTACGCCATTCTATCGCTCCTGATTCTATTTATTGCGCTGGCAGGATTTGATTTATATCTGCACGGACGAAATGGCATCGACAGCTTAAGCACAACGATTGAAGCCATTTTGTTCATGATATACTCACTGGGTGCATTTTATAAACTGATAACACGTACCACACATGTCAACATCTTATCTGTCCCCCTATTCTGGTTTAGCAGCGGAATCCTGCTTTACTTCTCCGGCGATCTTATCCTGTTCATCTTTGAGGAATTCATTGTCGGGAAAAACATCAATACATCCGCGGCACTCTGGGCTATACACTCCGTTATGCACACGCTGTACTTTATACTTATAACTGTAGGATTTTGGAAAACGAAAAACATATAGACGTTGTACTACTTGTTGTAGGTGGTACATCGGGCATGCTCATCCTGGTGTTTGCCATTATCATTTTTGTGGTATACTACCAGAAAAAAGTACTGGCACAGCAAAACCAGATTCAGCTCGCCGAAAACGAATACCAGCGCCAGCTTCTCAAAGCCACTATCCAGGTCGAAGAGAAAGAACGGGAACGGATTGCCAAAAACATCCATGACGATGTAGGCACCCTGCTGAATGTACTTAAACTCACACTGACAAAACTGACCCGCAATACTGACAACAAGGAACTCACTGAAACACTTTCTTCGGAAAGTATTCACCTGCTGGACGAATCCATTCAAAGCGTACGCAATGTAGCTAAGGACCTCGTTTCGCCGACACTCATTAAACTGGGCTATCTGAAAGCTACACACGAACTCTGCAAGCTGATCACAAATTCGGGCCAGCTGTTTGCCGACCTCGTATACGATGCTTCACTGGCCGGTACCCGTTTCCCCGATGGCACGGAAGTGCAGTTGTATCGTGTCACGCAGGAGCTCATCAATAATATCATGAAACATGCCGGCGCCAGCGAACTTACCATCGAATACATCAAACAGGAACATGCTCACCTGATTACCCTGACCCATAATGGTAAAGGGATCAACGATCGCGATGTAGAGGAAATATCCAGGCAGGAAAGAGGCCTTGGTCTGAAAAGTATCCAGAGCCGCGCACAACTCATTAACGCCACCGTTCACTACTATAATGAAGCAAACTTAAAACCAAGTATCAATATAACTCTCCCTATTGTATGAAAAAGATCAAATTAGCCGTTGTTGATGATCAGGAATTATTCCGTCGCGGAATTATTTCATTACTGAAAGAAAATGAGGAGCTCAGCGTCGTGATCGAGGCTCAGAATGGAAAGGAACTTGTAGACGCCATGAAACGCCGAAAGCCGAACATCGTTCTGCTTGATATTGAAATGCCCATTATGGATGGTATCGCTACTACCGAATACCTTCATGCCACATACCCCGATGTGAAAATCCTGATTCTCACCATGCACGATGATGATGAATTTGTGATTCACCTCATTGATAAGGGAGCCCACGGTTTTCTCCTGAAAAACAATTCCATCGATGTGGTAGTTGACGCCATCTACTCGATCATGGGCAATGGCTACTATTTCAACGATCACGTTTCCAAAATGATGATCAAGGGCCTGGTGCGGTCCAAAAAAATAAAACCGAACTTTAACCCGGTAAACCTTTCCGATCGCGAGATCGAAGTCATTAAACTGATCTGCAAGGAACATACAACCAGTGAAATATCAACCAAACTTTGCCTCAGTGTTCGCACGGTTGACAATCACCGGGAAAGCATTCTTGAAAAAACAGGTGCACGCAATGTTGCCGGAATTGTTATGTTTGCTATCAAAAATAATCTGCTCTGAGTGCTGAAATTGCATATACATCTTCGCCCGTTGGCTCACTTGAAATTCATGCAGATAATGATGCCATTACAGCCATATGGTTTCGCGGAGATCAGCCTGCACCGGCTTATATGGGAAATGCCCCGGTAATCTTAAAATGCATCCGTCAGCTCCAGGAATATTTCACCGGCGACCGTATCTTCTTTGATGTGGCCATGAATCCGGAAGGAACCGATTTTCAAAAACGCGTATGGACAGAACTTACGCGGATTCCTTATGGCGATACCATCAGTTACCTGGAACTTGCCAGAAGGCTTGGTGATGAAAAATGCATCCGCGCAGCTGGTACTGCCAATGGAAAAAATCCTATACCGGTTATCATTCCATGCCACCGTGTGATTGGCACATCAGGCAAACTCGTTGGTTACTCCGGCGAGCTCTGGCGTAAAGAATCGCTGTTACGCCACGAAGCCCGGTATGCACCAAAAAAAGCAGGTCGTTTATTTTAAGGTCGAAAAATCATTTAGTCAGAAAAGACCAGCCTCACGCGGGTTTCAGCACGCAAGTTCATCCGGAAATCATCTGGTGTGTGTTGCAGAATATAAATACAGGCAGAAATTAAAATTCACTTTTCACATGGAATTTTATTTCCGGGAATTTTTCCTGGGCCATTTGCAGAAGCCAGGCACTTTCAGCCAGGAACACCGGTCTGTTTTCCTTATCGTAAGCAATGTGGTTGGCTTTATCGAGCATGAACTCATCCATCTTTTTCTTATCGTCGCACTCGATCCAGAGCGCTTTATATAAGCTGATGGAATCGTAACCACAGGATGCGTTATATTCGCTTTTCAAACGGTGCTGAATAACCTCAAACTGGAGTGCTCCCACCGTTCCGAGTACTTTACGACCATCTGTTTTCTTTGTAAATAACTGCGCCACACCTTCGTCTGTAAGCTGTTCCAGGCCTTTCTGAAGCTGCTTGGTTTTCATCGGATCCAGGTTGGTAACATATTTGAACAGCTCCGGTGAGAAACTCGGAATCCCCTTGAAATTAAATTTCGCGCCTTCTGTCAGCGTATCGCCGATCTTGAAATTACCGGAGTCGTATAAACCAATCACATCGCCCGGGAAAGACTCATCGATCACCGATTTCTGCTGTGCCATGAAAGCCGTCGGGTTGCTGAACCGCATGTCTTTACCCTCACGCACATTGTAATAATAGGTGTTACGTTCAAACTTCCCGCTCACCACACGTAAAAATGCAATACGATCGCGGTGCTTAGGGTCGAGGTTGGCATGAATCTTAAAAATGAATCCGCTGAATTTCGGATCGGTGGCTTTAATTTCGCCGGCCACATCCGTATCGCGTCCCTGGGGTGTTGGGGCTATTTCCACAAAGCAATCCAGCAATTCCTTGATCCCGAAGTTATTGACCGCACTTCCGAAAAATACAGGACTCACTTCGGCCTGCAGGTATTTCTTTTTATCAAAGTCGTCATATACGCCATCAATCAGTTCTACGTCTGCGCGAAGCTGCGACGAAAAATCCTCACTGATGTATTTCTCCAGGCTTCCATTGTTCAGGTCACTGATTTCAATGGTTTCCTCGACCGTAGTTTTACTGTCGCCCTGGAAAAGGTTCAGGGATTTTTCATACAAACTATAAACTCCTTTGAAGGATTTACCAATGCCGATCGGCCATGTAAGCGGCCTCACCCGAATTTTAAGCTCTTTCTCGATTTCATCGAGCAGATCAAAAGGATTACGGCCTTCACGGTCCATTTTATTCACAAACACAATTACCGGCGTGTTGCGCATGCGGCAAACCTCCAGTAATTTCCGGGTCTGCGGCTCCACCCCTTTCACACAGTCGATCACCATAATAACGCTGTCGACTGCTGATAGTGTGCGGTAAGTATCTTCCGCAAAATCCTCGTGACCCGGTGTATCCAGGATATTCACCTTGAAATCCTTATAATCGAAGGCCATCACCGAAGTAGAAACAGAAATTCCACGCTGCTTCTCAATTTCCATGAAATCGGAGGTCGTGGCTTTTTTAATTTTATTGGATTTTACTGCGCCGGCCGTTTGAATTGCCCCTCCGAATAAGAGAAGTTTCTCGGTAAGTGTTGTTTTACCGGCATCGGGGTGGGCAATAATGGCAAAGGTCTTGCGGCGGTTTAATTCGTCTATAAAACTCATGAACTGATTTAATAAAGGGGCAAAGATACGTTTTTGCCGGCAACCTGTAAAAATACTCCGCCAACCGCTATAAGCCCCTTAGAACGGATAACCGATACCGAAGTTCAGAATGGATGTTTTGCGGATCGGCTGTTTATCAAAGGTCCAGCGGTTTCCCAAGGCGTATTGCGGATCATAAACCCTGAACGCCCCATCGAGCCTGAGTACAAAGAAGCTGAAATCGTAACGGATACCAAATCCTGTACCCACCCCAAACTCCTTGTAAAACGTATTGAATTTAAACTCACCGTTTGGCTTCGACGACTGGGGCCTCGAAAGCCAGACATTACCGGCATCGGCAAACCAGGCACCATAAAACGCTTTGAAAATATGGAAACGGTATTCGAAGTTCCCCTCCATCTGGATATCGCCAAGTTTATCGTATCGGGCTGTACTCTGCGAGGGGTCGTATGATCCCGGACCGAGTGTACGCGCGCGCCAGGCTCTCACACTGTTGGGACCGCCACTGAAAAAACTCTGCTCGTAGGGCAACACATTGAGGTTAGCCAGTGGTTTCCCGATTCCGCCCGCTACACGAAACACAAGCTTGCTAAGTTTACGCACCTTGATGTAAAAACGCCAGTCTGCATCTATTTTCAGGAATTGTGAAAACGGAATGCTGTAGATGTTATAACGCCCGGCTGTATCTTTGGGCTGATCGGTAAGGGTGTAGAGCCCGCGCAGGATATTCCCGGAAGAAGACAAATTCACTTTCAAATAGGTATACGACCGACCCTGGGCAATTGACTGGTTGTTGTATACCACCGACACTTTCGAAAGGGTGGTTAAGTGGTCGCGGAAGGTATTCAATAAAAAATAATCATTCAGATTCTTCAGGTCCTGCTCAAAGGTCCCGAAAAGCTTGGCCTTCACCGAATATACCTCCAATGGAATCACATCGTACTGAAACACATTTTTATTATTACTGAACCTGAAACCATAGGAAATACTGGAAATGGTACGCGCATATTCAGGCCGCGACTGGTAATTCACCGAAATGTTTACATAGGTTTTGGGTTGCGCAAAAATACGTTTCGATTTTTCATCCTTCTTGAAATAGAACAATGTAAAGGGAAACAAAGGCTTCGGAAAGAAAATATTCAACTCCGGACCAAACTGAAAAGTATTGAACGTTTTCTGAATGTTGTTGATATTCTCATTCTGCTGCTGGTTGGTAAGCTGATGCTGTGCCGCTACAGACCCCTTCAGTTTAAGCTCTACCAACTCGGCTCCGCGAAAGGCATTTCGGTTCTGAAACACAATGCTACCGGCTATACCAAGGTTACCCGAGGTGTTGGTTCCTTCAGTCTCCGTGGTAATCGATTGTTTCACCAGCGGCGGACAATACACAAAACAATCGAGCATATCAGGATTCTTTGTGTTTCTGAAATATTGTATGGATACTGCTTTAAACACCCGAAGCCCAGTCAGGGCCTTGTATGTGTCTTCGGCCAGGCTTTGCTGATACAACTGGCCTTCGGCCACAGAAATCTGCTTATAAATATCGCGACGCTTAAAATGCAAAGGCGCATTGTGCAGAAAATAAACATTATTGTACTCTGTGGTATCCCTGAAATAGGCATTTCTCACATTCTCCGTCACATTTTCAAGCACCACATACACTTTATGAATCGTAAACCGCGGATGGCTCTTGTATACCAGCGAATCGTTACTGGCACTGTAGGCTTCTGCGTACTTTTTTACACCAATCGTGATGTCGAGCAATTGCCCGTCCATATTGGTATCTACCACATAATAAATATACTCGGGAGCAAAATAATAATACCCGTTGTCGAGCTGTACATCCGTGATCCGTGTTCTCTCATTCTGCAGAACTTCTTCATCATAACGCTTTCCCCGCTTAATCAGGCTATTGAGTGTATCGTTATAGATAAAATACTCGATCAGCGGATCTTCGATGGTATAGCTGATATTGCGGATGGTGTAGGGTTTTGATTTCGATATAAAATAATACACCTTGGCGCGCTTGTCTTTTACATTCACCGCAATACTGTCGCGCACCCTGGTATCGAAATATCCTTTGGAATATACATACTTCTGCAACTGTTTTGTGGTAAGGTGCGTCAGAAACGTATCCAGGATCACGGGTGCTTCGCCAGCATCCAGAATACTTTCACGGAAGGTAAGCTTATCTTTGTTTTTGAGCTTGGGCGATTTCGGTGATTTTCCCCTGGCAGCGCGCTTTTTATTTTTGGCATTTGTCCTGGCTATCCGTTTCTCGTTGATCCGGTCGTAACGGGCATTGCGCACTTCTTTTTGTTTCAGCATTTTCTGCTGATCCACCTGGTTGTAAAGCCAGAGGTTGAAGCGGAAAAGTTGTAAAATCTTACGGTTCGGTTTCTGACGGATAAAGGCTTCCAGGTCGCTTTTTTCGAGGTGAGTGCCATTATCCATCAGCTCATTCTTCTGTACCAGGTATTCGTTCTGTTTCAGGTGTTTATTGATCCCGCAGGCCTGCCATAGCGTCACCACGGCAATGAAACACATTACCCGAAGCCATCTGTTATATTTTTTAGCTAACTTCGTTACAATATCTTTTACAAAGGCCAAATGGAAACTCTACATTTACAGCCTACTAATTTATGTTTAAAAAATGATTAGTAAAAACCGGCTTAAACATATACAATCTCTGCATCTGAAAAAGTTCAGACTGGAACACCAATGCTTTATTGCCGAAGGTGTAAAAGTGGTCAATGAGTTTATCGGAAGCGCTGCATACAAACCCCTGGAAGTGTTTGCCACGGTGCCTTACCTGAACGCTCACCATAAACAGCTCGAAGAAAATAACATTCCCTTCACCGAAGTCAGCGAAGACGAACTCAAAAAAATAAGCCTGCAAAGCACGCCAAACCAGGTACTGGCCATATGCCCGATGGTGCATCAGAAGCTGGATGCTGTCAAATTGCATACACACCTGAACCTGTTTCTCGACGACATCAAAGACCCCGGTAACCTCGGAACCATTATCCGGATTGCCGACTGGTTCGGTATTCCGCAGGTGATATGCTCTCCAACCTGTGCAGAATTATACAACATCAAAACCATACAGGCCACGATGGGCGCCATGTTGCGGGTCCCGGTTATTTATGAGAATTTCGGTGCAGTACTCAAAACTGCCCCGGATGTTACCATATATGGCGCGGTAATGGAAGGCATCAATGTGTACAAGACACGCATCGAAAATGGAATCCTTGTCATTGGTAACGAAGCCAATGGTATTTCGGACGATGTGTTATCACATGTAAATCGTCGCATCACCATACCACCTGCGGGCAATAACGGCAGTGAATCGCTCAATGCAGCCGTGGCTACGGCTATTTTGTGCAATGAGCATGCCCGCCTGCATGTTGTATAACATTAAATCCTGATGTATTTTTTGATATGAAATTATTCCTCCTTACTCTTATATGCACGGCCTGCATTATGAATGGCCAGGCACAGGTTGTCGCACTGGACCTGGACCTGAGCAAACCCGCTAAAAACCGTAGCATGAACGGTGAAGACCTCCTTCGCCAGATGCATGAAAAATTCAGAAAAGGCGTCTGCAAGGCCTACACCTTCTCTCAGAAAAACACACATTACCGCAACGACAGTATTACCGGCCATTCTGAATGGCACGAAGCTATTGAGTTTCCCGATAAGTTCAGAATAGATTTTGGTGAAAAAACGGCCGGCAACTACGTCATCTTTAAAGCCGACAGTGCCTATAGCTTCAAAAAAAATCAGCTGGTAAAGCGGAGGTACGACAGCAACACTCTGCTTTTGTTGCTGGGAGGTATGTACTACAGACCCATCGACGAAGTAATTACGCGGCTCAAAAACGAGAACTACCTCACCACGATGCTTTCCTCGCAAACCTGGGAAAACCGGCCGGTATATGTCGTTGGCGCACGGACAGAAGACACGCTATCCAACCAGATCTGGATCGACAAGGAGACCCTGCAGGTTGTACGGATCATCGAAAAAATGAACGATACCGACACCATGGATATGCGCTTTGAATCGCATGTAAAAATGTGTAAAGGCTTTATCGAAAACAAGGTCTCTTTCCGTCGTAACGGCAAACTCGAACAGGTGGAAGAATACTTCGATATTCAATCTGTGGGTGCCTTTCCTGTAAGTACCTTCAGCATAGCTCAGTAAATATTCCGGCGGGCTTTTACACGCCTAAAAACTTGCGTCTCTGCCCTGAAAACACTACATTTATGTTTTCATAAAACCTGTCTATGAGCAAACAAAAAAAACGGAAGGACAAGAGTTTCTTTACTCCTGCCTCTCTTACTTTTTTAAAGAACTACATCAATAACCCCTCTCCTACCGGATTTGAAACCGAAGGCCAGAAACTCTGGCTAAACTATATCAAGCCATACATTGATGCCTATTTCACCGATACCTATGGTACCGTGGTAGGCGTGATCAACCCATCAGCGCCATACAAAGTGGTGATTGAGGCACATGCCGACGAGATTTCATGGTTTGTACATTACATCACCAAAGACGGATTTATCTACCTCCGCAAAAATGGCGGCAGCGACCACCAGATTGCACCATCCAAGCGTGTGAACATTCATACAGAAAAAGGTATTGTAAAAGGTATTTTCGGATGGCCTGCTATACACGTCAGAGATGCGGCCCGTGAAGAAACCCCTACACTGAAAAATATTTTCCTGGACCTGGGTTGCAAAAGCGACAAGGAAGTGGAAGAACTCGGCGTACACGTAGGCTGCGTGGTTACCTATGAAGACGAATTCATGGAATTAAACGACCGCTATTTTGTGGGCCGTGCACTCGACAATCGTATCGGTGGCTTCATGATCGCTGAAGTAGCGCGCTTACTCAAAGAATCCAAAACAAAATTACCCTTCGGTCTTTACATTGTAAATGCCGTGCAGGAAGAGATCGGCCTGCGTGGTGCAGAAATGATCGCCCACAAGATCAAACCCAACGTAGCCATTATTACAGATGTGTGTCACGATACACAGTCGCCTATGATGAACAAAATCAGCAGCGGCGATCTGGCCTGCGGCAAAGGCCCGGTGGTGTCGTACGGACCGGCGGTTCAGAATAACCTGCTCAGGCTGATCATCGATACAGCCAAAAAATCAAAGATCGATTTTCAGCGCCAGGCCGCCAGCCGCAGCACAGGTACCGACACCGATGCGTTTGCATACAGCAACGACGGTGTAGCCTCTGCACTGATTTCACTGCCGCTTCGTTACATGCACACCACGGTTGAGAGTGTACACAAAGACGATGTAGCTTCTGTTATTAAACTTATTTTCGATACGTTAAAAAACATTAAGAACAATCACGATTTCCGATACATCCGGTAATATTGCCGGAAACATTTTTTCGAGTTGTCTTACTTAATCTCTGAAACATGGCCCTGTTAGGTTCTATATTAAAAACAGCCGTTGATATCCGTGGTAAAATGCCCAAACGGGGGAATTTTTATGCCCAGCAAAAAAAGACCCTGAAGAAACTTCTGAAGAAGGCAGAGCATACCGCTTTTGGAGAACATTATCATTTTTCAAAACTTCTGAATGAGAAGGACCCCGTTGCTGCATTTCAATCGACCGTAAAAACACACGATTACAGCAGCATGTATAAAGAGTGGTGGTTCCGCTCATTAAAAGGCGAACCTTTTGTTTGCTGGCCCAACCATACCAAATACTTCGCATTAAGTTCAGGCACCTCCGAATCATCGAGTAAATATATTCCCGTTACAAAAGACATGCTGCGGGCTTTCAAAAAAGGAAGTGTACGCCAGATGCTGGCAATGGCCCATTACGACCTGCCCAATGAGCACTTCCAGAAATCTATGCTCGCCATTGGCGGCAGTACCATGCTCGATTTTAACGGCACCTATTTCCAGGGCGATCTCAGCGGCATTACAGCGGCCAATATCCCACTCTGGTTTCAGCATTATTACAAACCCGGAAAAACCATTTCGCGTTACAAAGACTGGGATACCAAACTCCATGAAATTGTAAAAAACGCAAAGGACTGGGATATCGGCATTATTGTGGGTGTTCCGGCCTGGGTGCAGATTCTCATGGAACGCGTGATTGAACACTACCAGGTAAAAACCATTCATGATATATGGCCGAACCTCCGCATCTATGTACATGCCGGTGTAGCCATTGGGCCATACATTAATAGCATTAATAAACTGACCTCTTTCCCACTCATATTCTCTGATACCTACCTCGCTTCCGAAGGGCTTATAGCCTATCAGGAAAGGCCCAATGCAGAACAGGGCATGCGACTCCTGCTCGATAACGGGATTTTCTTTGAGTTTGTGCCTTTCAACGAAGAGAACTTCGACAGCGACGGCGCCATGCGTGAAAAGGTGAATGCATTAAGCATCCGTGATGTGGAGTTGGGCAAGGAATATGCACTGCTACTCTCTACCTGTGCCGGAGCCTGGCGTTACCTGATCGGCGACGTGGTGCGCTTTACCGATCTCGATCATGCCGAAATTGTGATTACAGGCCGCACGAAGCATTTTCTCAGTCTTTGCGGCGAACACCTTTCGGTAGATAACATGAGCCGCGCCATCAGCTTAACAGCTGATGAGCTGAATATAGAGATCAACGAATTTTGTGTGGCCGGCATTCCGCATGGCACACTCTTCGCACACCACTGGTTCGTTGGCAGCAATGTTCCTGTAGATGAAACTGCTTTGAGAAATAAAATTGACAACCACCTCAAAGAAATAAACGACGATTACCGGGTGGAACGTATTTCGGCATTGAAAGATGTATTTGTAACCGTATTACCCGACAGTGCCTTCATCGATTTTATGGCCTCAAAAGGTAAGCTGGGCGGGGCTTTCAAATTTCCGCGTGTCGTAAAAGGAAAACAACTTGAAGAATGGGAGGAGTTTATAAAGCAGTATAAAAAATGAACCTGTTCTTAAGTTTAATATCACAGGGCCTGGTGATGGTGCTGTTGCTGACGTTCTCGTTTGGCCCGGCATTTTTTTCACTCATCAATACCGGCATCAAGCATGGCTACAAGCCTGGCTCCCTGTTGGCTACCGGTGTGGTATTAAGCGATTTCTTTTTATGTGTGGGTATTTGCCTGCTTGTGCATTACGGTGCGGCTAACCTGCTACACTCCGAGAAAGCACAGACGTTTTCAGCCATTGTGGGCGGCATTATTCTTATTGTATTCGGCGCGTTCTATTTCAAAAAACATGTTACACGGTCGGAAGAGTCTATCGACATCGAATACCAGGCTCCGCATCCAGGGCTCTTGATCCTGAAAGGCTTTCTGCTCAATATTTTCAATCCGGCCGTATGGTTCCTGTGGCTGGGTAACGTTACCGCCATTGGCAAATCGCTCGACTACTCATTTTTCAAAATGATTCTTTTCTTCTCGGTTGTGCTTACAGCCGTATTATTTATTGAGCTTGCCAAAGTATCACTGGCCGGAAAAATCAAGCATATTCTCACCGATCGCCTCATGACTATTGTCAATTACATTACCGGTGCCGCCCTGATCGTCTTCGGACTTGTTTTAATTTATAACCATTACTTCTCGAAATAATGCCTGGTCAATTCGACGAACTCCGTAAAAAACTGGAAGCGCAACTTACATTCCCTTCCATTTACATGTTCAAATTTATACTCAAGTCCGACAACCGTAAAATGGCACTGATCGAGAGCATGTTTGAAGAAGATGCCGACATCATTCAGAACCAATCGGGCAAAGGTAATTTCACCAGCATCACCGTGAAACAGATTGTGATGAGCGTCGATGAAATTATCGCCATCTATGAACGTGCAGCCCAGATCGAAGGTGTGATGAGTTTATAACTTAATCCTATTTATACACTAGAAAATAATCAGCTCCGCGTGTCCGTCAAATCTGCCGGTGCGGAAATGTGCTCCCTCTATTCCAAAACAAATCAGCTTGAGTACCTGTGGCAGGCCGATCCTGCCGTTTGGGCGCGTCATGCACCAATCCTGTTTCCTATTGTGGGCAAACTGAAAAACAACAGCTACCATTACCAAGGGACGAATTATACCTTACCTCAACATGGTTTTGCGCGCGATATGGAATTTCGTTGCGTAGAACAAAATGAAACACAACTCCTGTTTGAGCTTGTTGATGATGAAACCACGTTTAAGGTATACCCGTTTCATTTCAGCCTTATTGTAGGTTATGAACTGCGCGAACAAACCCTGCTGATCTCCTATACTGTTTTTAATCCGGCCAATGTACCGATGTATTATTCCATCGGCGCTCACCCCGGATTTAATTGCCCGCTGATCCCGGGCGAGCAGATGGAAGACTATACACTGACCATTGCACCTGCTACTACACTTCAATGCAGCTCCCTGCAGGATGGCCTGCTGAGTGGAAACACGTATGATGTGCCACTTCAAAATCAGGTATTACAGCTGTCGCCGGCGCTTTTTGCCAACGATGCGCTGGTGATGCTGAACAGGCAGGTTGATAAAATAAGCATGGCCTCCGGTAAAAGCGGACATGGTCTTGAATTAACCTCAGCCGGCTGGCCATGTTATGGGATCTGGTCGAAAAAAGGGAACGAAAAATTTCTGTGCCTGGAACCATGGCAGGGTGTGGCCGATAGCATAAGCAGCGATGGTGATCTGACCGGCAAACCCTTTATTCACCAACTCGCACCACTGCAAACCGAGGTATTCACACATAGCATCCGGTTGTTTTAAAAATCATGTCATGATAACGTCGCTTTTAAAACTCACCCTCAGGCAAAAAATAACATATAGCATTCTGTTTCTGTCAGTCATCTGTTACCTGGCTGTGGAAGCAGGTGGCACTGGCGATTTCCACATCTATATGTCGGCCTCTGCAGATCTTTTTCATGGGGAAAACATCTATCAGAAATTATACGGAACCGGTTTTCACTACCTCTACTCACTCTTTTTTGCCATCATTCTTTACCCGTTTACATTTCTGCCATTTTATTTTGTAAAGCTGGCCTGGCTGCTGCTCAATGCTTACCTGTTATATCGTACCTTCCGGATCCTGTTTTCCTATTTCAGGGCGGATACGCTTTCTGCGCGAAGCAGATGGCTCTTCTATGCACTCACACTGATATTTGCTGCCCGTTTTATATACGAAAATTTTCATTACGGACAGGTCACCATTTTAATGTTGTTCTGTTGTGTCCAGGGTATTCACAGTATTTTTTACGGAGAGCGCTGGTGGTGGGGCTGTATACTCATTGCACTGGGTATTAATATCAAGCTGCTTCCGGTGGTGCTTATTCCATATCTGATTTACCGCGGTAAGTTCAAAGCCGCCGCCCTGATTATTTTGACAGATGTGGTGCTGTGGCTAGTGCCGGTTTTGTGTATTGGTATAGAAAAAAATAATTTTCTGCTGTCAGAATGGTGGCACATAATGAATCCCTCAAATACAGAGCATGTGCTGGATGTGTCTGAACGAAGTTTTCACAGCCTTACCACATTATTATCGACTTTGTTTGTAAAAAATGTACCTGACGATTATGCACTGCCACTACGAAGAAATCTCGCCGATGTTTCTATAGAAACGCTGCATATGATTATACTGGCGGTACGCCTTATCCTGGTGGCAGGCACAGCTTATTTTCTTCGTACCTGGCCTTTCCGTGAGGCGACATCCAAAAGTTTTCAATTCAGGGAACTCGCTTATATTCTGGCATTGGTACCCCTTATTTTTCCGCACCAACAGCATTATGCATTCCTGTTTATCGTTCCTGCGGCCATGTTTGTGTGGTTCGACCTCATCAGTCAGTACAAACTCATGAGCATGGTAAAACGATGGTTCCTGATCATTGGCATGAGTATAACTTACCTGTGTTGCAATCTGAAACTGATTCTCGGGGGATTCAATCCTTATTATGAACATTACAAAATACTCACCTACGGGGCCCTGCTTCTATTGATTCTGCTGGCATCCACACCATCAGCCGTTCGACGGTCTAATGCGCTTCAAGCCAGTTAACCCCAACACCCATACCAACTTCTACAGGTACTTTTAACTTGAGAGCATGGCGCATGTGCTTTTCAATCACCGGTTTTATTGTTTCCAGTTCCGGTTTATACACATCAAACACCAATTCATCATGAACCTGTAAAACCATTCTGGATTTCAGATTCATCTGTTTAAGCTCTTTATGCAGGTTTATCATAGCCACTTTGATCATATCGGCGGCAGAACCCTGTATCGGCGCATTGATCGCATTTCGCTCGGCATAGCCTCTCACGGTTGCATTGGCGGAATTGATATCGCGTAACCAACGCTTACGCCCCAAAAGTGTTTTCACGTATCCGTGTTCACGGGCGTAATTTACCTGCGAATCCATATAGTGTTTAATGCCTCCGTACTGGGCAAAATAATTATCAATGAGCTGTTTGGCCTCAGCCCTTGGGATGTTCAGATTTTCAGCCAGGCCGAAAGCCCCCTGCCCGTATATAATACCGAAGTTTACACTTTTGGATTTATAACGCATTTCCTTGGTTACCTCTTCTTCGGCAACGCCATATACCTTGGCAGCTGTAGCCGTGTGAATATCTTTACCCGCATTGAAAGCCTCGCACATATTCGGATCTTCGCTGATCGATGCTACTACACGCAATTCAATCTGCGAGTAATCGGCACTTAGCAGTACATACTCTTCATTGCGCGGTATAAAGGCTTTCCGGATCTGGCGCCCACGTTCGGTACGAATCGGAATATTCTGCAGGTTGGGGTTATCGCTGCTCAGGCGTCCTGTTACAGCCACCACCTGGTTAAAACTTGTATGAATCCGTTTTGTGCGCTCATTTACCATCAATGGCAATGCGTCCACATAAGTGCTTTTCAGTTTCACGAGTTCGCGATAATCCAGTATTTTGGCAACAATGGGATGCTTGCCTTCCAGCTTGGCGAGTATGTCTTCGCTGGTGGCATACTGTCCCGTTTTTGTTTTCTTGGGTTTATCAATGATTTTCAGATAGTCGAATAGAATCTCGCCGACTTGTTTCGGCGACGACACATTGAACTTCGTTCCTGCCAGCGACTGAATTTCTGCTTCAACGCTGACAATATCAGTCTGCAGTTGTGCCGAAAACTCTTTCAGGCCTTCCACATCCAGGTTAATACCTTCGCGCTCCATATCGGCCAGCACTTCAATCAGGGGCACTTCTACATCTTTAAACAGGCTCTCCGTTTCCGTTTCACGGAGTTTCGGATCGAATATGGATTTTAACTTAAGTGTCACATCGGCATCTTCAGCAGCATATTCCTTGATCTGTTCCAATGGCACATCACGCATACTCTGCTGAGCTTTGCCCTTCTTACCAATCAATGTTTCTATACTTACAGGCGAATACCCGAGATAGGTTTCTGCCAGTACATTCATATTATGACGCATTTCAGGCTGAATGAGAAAGTGTGCAACCATAGTATCCCATAAAGTATTCTTTATGCTGATCCCATAGCTTTTCAGAATCTGAAAATCGTACTTGATATTTTGCCCCACAAGGGTTTTACGATCATCCTCGAAAATGTGACGGAACTGTTCCAGAATGGCCTGGGCTTCTGCCTTCACTTCCGGAAACGGCACGTAATACGCTTCGGCAGACTTTACGGAAAATGACATTCCCACAATCTCGGCATCAATCGCATTCAGGCCTGTGGTTTCCGTGTCAAAACAAAACTCGGTGGCAGTATCCAGGAGAGAGATCAGTTCTTTTATTTTTTCAGGCGTATCTGTCAGTTCATAATGATGATCGGTATCGGCAATGGTTTTGAAGATTGTGGTCGCTTCGCTTTCCTCCGCCGGTTCGGCAAGGGTTTCCACGCTGTTGCCTTCCATGGAGCTGAACAGATCGCCATGCCCTGCGGCAGCTTTGGCTTTTGCAGGTTTAGCGGTGGCGCTTTCTTTTTCGCTTCCACCAATATCTTCGTTGAGTACCTGTTGTGCAATTCGTCTGAATTCAAGTTCTTTAAACAGTTCGCGTAACAGATCACGATTGAGGTCTTTCATGATCAATTCCTGCTCATTGAATTCAACCGGCACATCGGTAATAATCGTTGCCAGCCATTTCGACTGAAGGGCCAGCTCTTTATTGGCTTCCACTTTCTCTTTCAGCTTCCCTTTCAGTTTATCGGTATTCTCAACCAGGGTTTCAATGTTTCCGAAATCCTTGATGAGCTGTATGGCTGTTTTCTCGCCGACTCCAGGAATCCCGGGGATATTATCCACTTTATCGCCCATGAGACCAAGAATATCAATGAGCTGACTCACCGATTGAATTTCCCATTTTTTGCAGATCTCCTCCGGCCCCAGGATTTCTGCGCCATTGCCGAGACGTGCCGGTTTGTAAATGTAAGTATTGGCGTCTACCAATTGGCCGTAATCCTTGTCGGGCGTCATCATGTAGGTGGTAAAGCCCTGTTTCTCGGCTTCTTTGGCAAGGGTTCCTATAATATCATCGGCCTCGTAGCCCGGCATGGCCAGTACAGGTATATTGAACCCGGTGATCAGGTTCATGATATAAGGAATATTGCTCCGGAGGTCTTCCGGCATTTCTTCGCGGTTGGCTTTATAGGCCTCGAATTCTGTGTGGCGGTGGGTTGGCCCGGCCGAATCGAAAACCACGGCAATATGCGTTGGCTTTTCCTTGTTCAGAATTTCGAGCAGGGTATTGGTAAACCCGAATATAGCAGAGGTATTTAAACCTGCAGAATTGATCCGTGGATTGGTACTGAAAGCAAAATAGGCACGGTAAATGAGTGCATAGGCATCCAGTAAAAATAATTTCTTTGGCGTTTCTTTGGTGATCATGGCAATAGTCTGTTCATCCAAAGATACTGGATTCGCAGCTATTACACCGGCGTGTTAATAAAAAGGAAACGAATTACTTTTTGGTGGTATCGACCGCGGCTGTGGTTGCCGTAGGTGCTGTGGGGGTTATAGAAACCGAGTTCAGGGCATTATCGACCAGCTTTTCGATAGAATCCGACATACGTTTGGCATTGGCATACATCACTTCTTTATTTTCGGCTGCAGGTTTATTGCAGGAAGTCAATACAGCCAGGGAGCTTAATGTCACAAATACGAAAAAGGTTTTCATAGAATCGGATAATTTGCAGTAAAAATAAGGATGTTATGCATAAAAACAAAAAACCCGCAGCCCTAAGGCATGCGGGTTCTTCCTAACTAAACACAAAGTCTTATTTTTTAACTTCTTCAGCTGGAGTAGCAGCAGCAGTTGTAGTTTCAGCAGCTTTAGTAGTATCAGTTACTTCCGGAGCAGCTGTCTGCATGCTAGCTTCAAGAGCAGCAGTCATTGAATCTTGGAAACGTTTTGCTTGTTCTTCCATTTTAGCTTTTTCTTCAGCTGAAGGACCACAGGCAACAAATGCAGTAGCCATAACAGCTACAGCAACGATAGAGAATACTTTTTTCATTTTGTTTGAGTTTTTGTTTTGTTGATTTTACATTGATACCGGAACTTTAAAATAGTAACCCGCTTTTTTGAAATTATTTCCATCTATTTCGTAACTAATTGACTATCAATAATTAAAATTTCATTTCAGGGATTTAAATTACCGGTTACCCCCTTTTACTTCCATAAAATGTGAAGCGGATGGGTTACCTTTGCCGATATCTGTAATTAACACACAAGAACTCTATGTCAAAAGCCAGCTACACCGATCTCGAATATATCGAAGGGCTTAAACAGAACAACGATATCGTGTTGCGTGCTTTATACAAAAAGTTCTATACACCCGTTCTTAAATATGTTGTAAACAATAGCGGAAGCAGTGAGGCTGCCGAAGATATTTACCAGGAAACGGTCATTGTACTTTATGAAAATGTACAGAAACCAGGCTTCCAGTTGAATTGTCAGCTTCAGACCTTTATCTATTCCATTGCCAAGCGTTTGTGGCTGAAACAACTCCGGAATCATGGTCACATGGCCAAGTTCAATGATGCCGATGATGAGGATTTTGTGGATGTAAGCGATGAAATGGCAGAGCACGTGAAGAAAGAAGCTGACATTGAAAAAATGAATGCCAGCCTCGAAGAACTTGGCGAACCCTGCCGGACCCTGCTGAAGGATTTTTATGTGTACCGCCTCAGCATGGACGATATTTCAGAGAAGTTTGGCTATACCAATGCCGACAATGCCAAAACGCAGAAGTATAAATGTTTACAACGATTGAAACGTTATTTTTTTGAAGATCATATAGAAGAAGGAACCGTAAGATGAGAACAACAGATTGGTTTGATAAGTATTTATTTGGAGAATTAAGCGCTGAAGAGTCCCGCGAATTTGATGCACGATTGAAATCGGACAGCGCTTTTGCTGAAGCATTTCAAAAACATCAGAAACTGATTGAAACATTCAATCAGCATGAACAACACCAGCAATTGAAAAGCATTCTGAAAACCATTCACCAGCAGGAGTTTGGCAAGGATGCGAAAATTGTTTCCATAAAAGAAGAAGGCTTTATTAAAAAACACGGAAAAACCCTGTCAGTGGCTGCTTCCGTTGGTATTATTGCCGTATTAAGCACCATCGCCCTGTTAAGCACAGGCGGTTATCTGCTGAAACAACAGAATGATGAAATGCAGAAACTGAGTCGCAAAATCGACGGCATTGAATCTTCCCAGGGTGCCGTAATTGATTTTGTGACAAAAGTAAATTCGAAAATCAACAAACCACATTACGCGCCTGCCACAATCGAAGGAACCGGCTTTGCCCTGAATAACAAAGGTTATTTCATGACCAGCCTGCACACCGTGAAAAACGCAGACTCCGTATTTGTGACCAATAACTTTATTGAGCGCCAAACGGCTAAGCTTGTATTTACCGATCCTGAGCTTGATGTAGCCATTTATAAAATCGATAACAACGATGTGCTGAAAAAATTCACCTTCCCGCTGATCTTCAAAGAAAGCACCTCGGGCATGGGCGAATCTGTATTTACATTAGGTTTCCCGCGCGAAGACATCGTATACGGCGAAGGCTCTCTCAGTTCTACAACCGGCTACCATGGCGATACCACCATGTACCAGATGTCGATCCCTGTAAATCCGGGCAACAGTGGTGGTCCTTTAATGGATGAGCAAGGCAATGTGATCGGGCTTGTATGCGGCAAACAGGATAAACTGGAAGGAACCGGTTTTGCTGTAAAAACAGCATTGATCAAACAAAGCATTGAACGCTCCGCCAACGACTCTCTGAAAAAAGAACTGAGTTTTAATACGAAAAAAGGCGGTTCTTTAAAAAACCTGAAACGCAGCGAACAAATCAAAAAAATACAACCATTCGTATTTAACGTGATGGTATACAAAAAATAAAACCGAAGTTTATTTCAATAAAAAAGGCAGCTGATGGCTGCCTTTTTTATGTCTTATTCTTTCTTAATTCTGCGGTGTTTTAACTTCTTCCTGTTTTGCTTTTTCTTCCTGGAGTTTCTCCGCTTCAATTTCCTTGAGCCGTTTTTCTTCCATTTCCCTGGCTTCTTTCAGGCGCTTAATACGTTCCTGGCGTTCGCGATAAGCAGTTTCACGCATGTGTTTATCGCGGATTCCACCGAAGTAATCTTTGGTAGTTACTACAATCACCCCACTCGTAAGATCGCCATACTGTGCCGGTATACCACCGGTAATGATCGATACGTTCTCAACAGAAAGAGCCGGAATACCATCCATATCCATCACCCGCATACCGTCAACAATGTATTCGGTGGCATTACCACGGCTACCACGGATGTGCACATCACCGCTCTGATCCTGGCTGCCGTCAGAAATAACATTTAACGCCGCCTGTTTAATGTCGCCACGATCGCCGGGCATATGAAGAAACTGATCGGCGTTAATGCTCTGCATGGTGTACACACTGACGTCAACCACCGGTTTTACATATTCAGCCTCTATCACAATACCTTCTTCCCCACCCAGCATGTTCGGCTTCAGTTTGAAATCGACGTAGGCTGTTTTCTCCGGATCCACTTCTACGTGGGTGCGACGTGTGGTGGCAAACTCCACACTCATCACCGTTACATCATATATTCCGGGATTCAGCGGTTTGAATGCATATTTACCGTTTTCGTCTGTCATGGCGCCCCCGATCAATACGCCGCCTTCGGTAATTTTCACTGTAGCGCCGATAACCGGTTTATATTCTTCATCGGTAATAAACCCTTTGATTTGTCCGCTTCCCATTTGTGCGATGGCCCCCAGGCAAAGGATATTAGCCAGGATAAAAGCCAGTGTTTTAAGTGTTTTCATATACATTGATTTTTAAAGATTAATAAAGTTTTTCCGAAATGCATTCTTACCTTTAAGACGACGTGCATAGCCCTTTCCATAAAAATTTCATAAAAAATATTTTTATGGAAAACAAAAGGTCTTACGTCTATAGGATATATGTGGCTTTTTAAAAAGAAAACGTTCGGTGATGATCAGGACATGTTGCTGCACTATAAACAAAGTGGCGATCAGACTGTATTTTCCGACCTGTTTAAAAAACACGTTACAAGCATTTATGGAACCTGTGTATTTTACCTGCAGGATAAAGATGATGCCCAGGATGCGGTAATGCAGATCTTTGAAAAACTGCTGGTTGATCTGAGAACGCGGGAAATTGAAAATTTTAAAGCCTGGTTGAGCTTTGTGGTCCGCAATCATTGCATTTCGATGATCCGTAAAAAGAAAACACAGCTGAAGAATAACCGCTCCTACTGTGAGTTTGAATATGAGGAAACCAGCTATGAAACCGAGTTGAAAATCGACTCGGTGAGCGATGACCAGATGCTGCAATATATGCGCGACAGCATGAGCAGCCTCAAACCAAAGCAACGCGAATGTGTGGAATTGTTTTACCTGAAATCCATGAGCTACCAGCAAATTGCCGATAGCCTGCATTACAGCGTAAATGAAGTAAAAAGCTATATACAAAACGGAAAACGTAACCTGAAACTTCTGATAGAAGACAAATTAAAACAACCCCGCAAATCATGATTCACCCGGACGACATAAGCAAATACCAGAAAGCAGGCCCGGCCGAGCGTCATAAGCTGGAACAGAAATTCCAGTCGGACGACCTCAGCTACCTGGCTTCTGCAGGACTGGAAGAATTGCCGGTATCGGCACAGGACCTCCATGATCTGACACAGCGCATAGACCGGAAAACAGGCCTGAGCGGCAAAAGCGGTGCTGCATTCATCAGCCTGCTCTGTGGTCTGCTCATCGGTATTTCGGTTTTCTTTGTGCTTTTTCAGCGAAGCAAAACCCATCCATCCGTGTATACCGCCTTACGAGAAGAAACATCAGCCAACACGTCTTCCCTAAACAATCGTGTTGCTGCCAACGACACACTTTTCAACCTGAAACCACAGGCCGAAAGCCATTACTCCCGCGAGCATTTTTCGTCGGTTCAGAACAGTCCTGAAAATCTCGATGCAGCTTCAGAAACACCTGAAGCGCTGGAAGCAAAGCCCGTGGATGCAAACGTAGTCTCTGTCCAGCCCGAAGAAGAACTGATGCTGAAATTTGTGCCGAATGCCCCTGTTATTTATATCCACGACCTGAAAGTGACTAATTACAGACTATACTATTTTAAGAATGACCGGAAGATTGATCTGACTGAAACCAGTGGTGTATCTGCGCAGTATGCCGATAAATATGACAAAGCCAACAATCCTCTGCAGGAAAAGGAATTTGTATATTACGCCCATCAGCAGATCCGCAATGCCATGGCACAATTCAGCAAAGCCTCTTACGGCGATTGCATTTATGAATTAAAGGGGCTTCTGGAACTGAACAGTCATGATGTGAATGCCCAGTTCTACTCCGGCATGAGTTATTATTACCTGAAAAATGATCCGAAAGCGATTGAGTTTTTCAATAAAGTGTTGGAGAACGAAAACAATATTTTTCACCAGGAGGCTGCTTTCTATAAGGCCCAGGCTCTGCTCCGTTCCAAACAAAACGAAGAAGCCGTATCTTTATTGAAACAAATCGTGTCGGAAAAAGGCTTTTACAGCAACCGTGCTGCCGAAATCCTGAATGCACCGGCATTACTGAAATAAGCAACCATGCCTGATTCATTACGCTTAGATACTTACCTCTGGGCTATACGAATGTACAAATCGCGTACCCTGGCTGCCGAAGCCATTAAGGGTGGCAAAGTAAAGCTGGATGAAAATCCCGTAAAAGCGGCGCATGTGGTAAAGATCGGTGAGACTTATACGCTGACCTTTCCGCAACAAGTCAAAAAAATCATTGAAGTTACAGGTCTTCTTGAAAAGCGTGCCAGCTACGAAATTGCCAGACAGCATTATACGGATCATTCGCCTCCTGTTGAGAAACAGGAATACATGCCTTCGGTGTTCAAAGTAAATATTAAACGCGATAAAGGTTCCGGAAGGCCTACAAAAAAAGACCGTCGCGACATGAATGATTTCGGTTGGGAATAATGTTTAAGCGCCGACTTCAGCGTATTTAGCCATAAACTCCATGGCTTTATCAACCATATCGGAAGAGCCCAGGAACAAGGGTGTACGCTGGTGCAATTCCTTAATGTCTTTTTCCATGATACGTTTATAACCGTCGGTAGCTTTACCACCGGCCTGTTCCACGATAAATGCAAGCGGATTGCACTCGTAAAGCAGACGCAGTTTACCTTTAGGCGATTTGGTTGTAGTCGGATAAATATACACACCTCCCACAATCAGGTTACGGTGAATGTCGGCAACCCCCGAGCCTATATAACGGCTTGAATACGGGCGATTGGTTGCTTTATCTTCTTCCTGGCAGTACTTGATATATTTTTTAACGCCATCCGGGAAATGAAGGTAGTTTCCTTCGTTGATAGAGTATACATTTCCACTTTGTGGGATGCGCATGTTGGGATGCGACAAACAGAATTCACCGATGCTTGGGTCGAGTGTGAATCCGTTAACGCCTTTACCGGTTGTGTAAACCAGCATAGCCGACGAACCGTAAATTACATAACCTGCTGCTACCTGCTCTGTACCGCGCTGTAAGAAGTCTTCGAGCTGACCGGCCCCGTTGAGGGTAGTACGGCGGTAAATAGAGAAGATGGTACCTACCGATACATTCACATCAATATTGGATGAACCATCGAGCGGATCCATGGCAACTACATATTTGGCATTGCGCGAAATGTCCGAATCAATCGGAATAATTTCCTCGTTTTCCTCACTGGCAATAGCACAGCACTCCCCACCGGCTTTTAAAGCCGCTATGAACTGATCATTGGCAAAAACATCCAGCTTCTTTACTTTTTCACCCTGCACATTGGTTTCGCCGGTTTCGCCAAGTATTTCGGCCAAACCCGCTTTGTTTACTTCACGGTTTACAATTTTTGCGGCAATGCCTATATCCCGCAGCAGACGTGATAATTCGCCTTTTGCAAATGGGAAATCATTTTGTTTTTCAATAATAAACTGACCTAATGTTTTTACGTTCATGGTGCTGTGTGTTTCAGTTAATAAATGTACCAAAAATAAAAAAGTACCCCAAATCCGGAGGTACTTTTAATTATGCTTTCTTTTATTATAACTGCGTTGTTATTTGGAATAAGTGTCCTTCAGAAACTCGCGCCAGTCGCCCAGATTGGCAATGACCTGCAGTTGCCTGTAGTGGTTATGAAACTGTTCTTCATTTTCCTGGGAGTTCAGTACATTCAGACGGTATTTATCAAAATTGGCCAATGCGAATTTCTCTTCAGCCGTGAGCTTTACGCCGCTGAATTCCTTATCGCGCAGATCGTTGATGCTCTCGGCACCACCAATGTCCTGCTTGGCAAAGAAACGTTTGGTTATTTCGCTTTTAAAATCCATCAACCACCAAATATATAAATAAGAATCCCTATTTTAGAATACCGAATTGTTGTGTTGCTAACAAGCCTGTGTTAACATGTTTATGATCTCGCTTCGTCATTTCTTTTTCATCCTGATTTTCAGTCTCACCGCAGGTTTGAAAGCACAACACATGCCGCATGGACCCGAATTAGGCTGGGCGTTGGCGCATCCCTTCGCGGCTTTAAAAATCAAACACAGGCTTCCTGAAATACGCGAGGCCTGTCAACTTATAAAAACACAGCAAAGCCTCGACACCTTTATATCCGGTGGCAAACTCGATGCATTCAGGCATAGTTTCGCTATGGCTTACCTTTCACAATCTATTTCTGTACGCAAATTGCGGAAGCTTGGAATAGCCCACGAAAAAAATAATTACCTCGACTTTAAACATCATAAACTGGAGGATGGCGACAGGGCCGATAGCCTGGCCTGTGCAATGGACCTGCTTAATAATGAAACCGGGTTCAGAATAGGCATTGCAAACAAACGTGCAGACATAGCAACACTTAAAACCCTTGTAACAGAGGCTATACAGCGGGGCGATGCTGTTTGCCTGAAACGAAATGCCGCCGGGCAATATCTGCGCTGCGACGGCTCCACCATTACCATCAGTGATTTTAAAGACAAATGGTATATTCCCAAATGCCTGATAAAAAGCAGTGAATAAAATGCCGCTTTTTTATATTTTTGTGCCATGCCTGATATTAAAATAAACGTCCGGAACAACGACGGAACACAAACTACGCTTGAGGCTCCTACCGACATGGGACTTAGCCTCATGGAATTCTTAAAAGGAAATGACTACGATATTCTGGCTACTTGCGGTGGCATGGCTCTCTGTGCTACATGTCATGTAGAAGTTTTAAAAGGCTACGACACACTTCCTCATATAACAGACGATGAGCATGCCATGCTTGATACACTTCCTAATATTACGAATACTTCCCGCTTAGCTTGTCAACTCAAACTCGCCGACAGCATGGATGGAATCACCGTAAAAATTATGGGCGACGGATTATAATCCGTAGAACTTATTTCAAAAATACATCAATAAAAAAGCCACACAGAACTGTGTGGCTTTTTTATTGAAATATGATTTCTTATTTCTTGGCTGTTGTTAATTCAGCGCCGAGAAACTCGCGGTTCATGCGTGCGATGTTTTCCAGGGAAATGCCTTTCGGACATTCAGCTTCACAGGCTCCGGTGTTGGTACAGTTACCAAACCCTTCTTCGTCCATCTGGCTTACCATTTTCAGAACACGTTCTTTGCGTTCTACCTGACCCTGGGGCAATAATGCCAGCTGAGATACCTTAGCCGATACGAAAAGCATAGCCGAAGCATTTTTACAGGCTGCCACACAAGCTCCGCAACCAATACAGGCTGCGGCATCAAATGCAGCATCTGCCGCTGTTTTAGGAATCAGGATATTGTTGGCATCCTTGGCATTACCGGTGTTTACCGATACATACCCGCCGGAGGCGATGATACGATCGAAAGCCGAACGGTCAACAACCAAATCCTTGATCACGGGGAAAGCTGCACTGCGCCATGGCTCCACGATGATGGTGTCACCGTTTTTGAATGAACGCATGTGTAACTGGCAGGTGGTGATTCCGCCTTTTGGTCCGTGCGGACGTCCGTTGATATACATACTGCACATCCCACAGATACCTTCGCGGCAATCGTGGTCAAATGCAATCGGTTCTTTTCCTTCGTGGATCAGCTTTTCGTTTAATACGTCAAACATTTCCAGGAATGACATATCTGTTGAAATACCAGATACCTGGTGGGTTTCAAAGCTTCCTTTTGCTTTTCCGTTTTTTTGTCTCCACACTTTTAAAGTGAGGTTTAACATTTGTCCGTTTCCAGATCCCATAGTGTTTTATTTATAAGAACGTTGTGCAATTTTAATGTTCTCGAATTTCAATTCTTCTTTGTTTAATTCCCAGTCGCCTACATTTTTAAACTCCCAGGCTGCTACATACGCAAAGTTATCGTCATCACGTTTGGCTTCGCCTTCTTCGGTCTGGTGTTCTTCGCGGAAGTGACCACCGCAGCTTTCTTCGCGTTTCAATGCATCGAGGCACATGAGTTCGCCCAGTTCCAGGAAGTCGGCTACACGGCCGGCTTTTTCGAGATCCGGGTTAAATTCGTTGGCGTCGCCTAATACGCGGACATCTTTCCAGAATTCTTCACGCAGGGCGCGGATCTCTGTAATAGCTTCTTCCAGGCCTTTTCTGTTACGGGCCATACCACATTTATCCCACATGATTTTGCCGAGGCGTTTGTGGAAGCTTTCTACAGATTTGGTTCCTTTGATGCTGAAGAATTTTTCGATCTGGCCTTTCACTTCTGATAAGGCTTTTTCGAATTCAGGGTGATTGGTTTTCAGTTTATCGATCGAGTCTGATTTTGCTTTCTCAGCACTCATACGGGTTACCTCGGTAGAGAGGTATACACCGATAGTATAAGGAATTACGAAGTAACCGTCGGCCAGACCCTGCATGAGGGCAGAAGCTCCTAAGCGGTTGGCGCCGTGATCGGAGAAGTTGGCCTCACCGAGTGCATATAAACCAGGAACGGTTGTCATGAGGTTGTAATCAACCCACAGACCGCCCATGGTATAGTGAACCGCCGGGTAGATACGCATTGGCACTTCATACGGGTTTTCACCTGTAATCTGCTGATACATATCGAAGAGGTTACCGTATTTTTCTTTTACCACCGCTTTACCTAATTCGCGGATTTGTTCTTTGGTTGGGTTATGAATCCCCTGTTTATTGGCTTCTGTTTTACCATAACGATCTGTATTAGCAGCAAAGTCGAGGTATACAGCCATTTTGGAAGCGCCAACGCCATAACCGGCATCGCAACGCTCTTTGGCAGCACGGGAGGCTACGTCGCGTGGCACAAGGTTACCAAAGGCCGGGTAACGGCGCTCGAGGTAATAATCGCGTTCTTCTTCAGGAATTTCGTTTGGTTTGCGGTTATCGTCTTTTTTAAGTGGCACCCAGATCCGGCCATCGTTACGTAACGACTCCGACATCAGGGTTAACTTAGACTGGTGATCACCGCTCACCGGGATACAGGTCGGGTGAATTTGTGTAAAGCAAGGGTTACCGAAGAAAGCACCTTTTTTGTGTGCCTTCCATGCAGCGGTTACGTTACTACCCATGGCATTGGTCGACAGGTAGAACACGTTACCATAACCACCTGTACAGAGTAATACGGCATGACCGAAATGTTTTTCGAGTTCGCCGGTTACCAGATTACGGGCAATGATCCCGCGTGCACGGCCATCGATTGTTACCACATCGAGCATTTCGTGGCGGGCAAACATTTCCACACTACCGTAACCTACCTGACGCGATAAGGCGCTATAGGCTCCTAACAACAATTGTTGTCCGGTTTGCCCGGCTGCATAAAATGTACGTTGCACCTGGGTTCCACCGAATGAACGGTTGCTCAGGAGTCCGCCATATTCGCGGGCCAGAGGAACGCCCTGGGCCACACACTGGTCGATGATGTTACCGGATACTTCAGCCAGGCGGTGTACGTTGGCTTCGCGGGCGCGGTAATCACCGCCTTTGATGGTATCGTAAAATAAACGGTAAGTTGAGTCACCGTCGTTCTGATAGTTTTTTGCGGCATTAATACCGCCCTGTGCGGCAATAGAGTGCGCACGACGGGCCGAATCCTGGAAGCAGAATACTTTTACTTTGTATCCCATTTCAGCTAATGTAGCAGCAGCAGAACCACCGGCCAGACCAGAACCAACCACGATCACTTCCAGGCTGCGTTTATTGGCCGGGTTCACGAGTGGAACTGTTGAACGGTATTTGGTCCACTTTTCGGCTAATGGGCCTTCCGGAATTTTTGCATCGAGTTTTGGAGAACTTGCCATATTGTAATATTGAATGATTTATATAAAATTATTTATATGCGATGTACAGGTATACAGGCATGCTGGCAAAAATTAAAGGTACTAAAATCGCAAATACAGCGCCGAGTGTTTTGATCGCTGGCGTGTATTTTTTGTGATTCAATCCAATAGTTTGAAATGCCGATTGAAAACCATGAAGCAGGTGATAAGCCAGGGAAATGCAACCCAGCACATATAAAACAACTGCCACCGGGTTATGAAAAACATTAATCATTTCGGCATATAGGTTATGATATACAACATTACCGCTGTAAGTAATTTCTTCGAGAGGTTTGATATTAGCTATACCTCCCAAACGGCTTGGTGTCCAGAAGTGATAAATATGCATAATCAGGAACAGGAGCAATAATGTTCCAAGCAAACCCATGGAACGGCTATACCATCTTGAATTGGCCGCTCCATCAATTTTCGCATACCCTACAGGACGTGCTTTTTTGTTTTCGAGTGTTAATATAAGTGACTGGAAAATATGCGTCAGCAAACCTGCGAAAAGCACAACCTCCATGGCCCTGATGATCCAGTTTGTGCCCATGAAATGAGCCCCCTGGTTAAAGAGTTCACCGGTTTGGTCAAAAAAGATAAGCGCATTAACAAAACAATGGACGGCGAGGAATGATATCAAAAACAATCCTGTGAGCCCCATAACCATCTTTTTACCGATGGATGACTTTAAAAAACCTTTACTCATAATTGTGTGTAAATTTTATTGAACGGGGCAAATGTAAAACGGACGGGGCTTTTTAACAATTAATTTAGCAAATGATTTTGCACCGGTTTATCACCATAAAGCCGTGTGGCCCGGTTAAAAAGGGATTGAGAAGTAATTTGTAATGATTCTAAATTACTAAAACTGCCGTGAAATACGGATTGCCGGATTAAACAGGCCTCCTTTAGCAGTTCCGGTGGCTGAACTAATATTAAATAATTGACGGTATTTGCTCTGCCTGTCGAATGCCTGAGAAAGGTTATAGGCGTAGCAATCGATCGAGAGTCCTGCAGACCAATGTTCAGAAAACCGGTATAGCCAGGTAGCCTGGAGGCTTAAATTCACGTTGAAATCGTCGGGACTTCCCCATGAGAAAGTTCGCGAACGATACGTTTGACCGCCATTGTCCGGAACCGACTTATAGGCATAGGTTTGTGCCAGGTACAATTCGTTGTGGCAAAACAAAGCCAAACCCCAGGTACTTCTGCCTTTAAGATAATTAAGTTTTGCTCCGGCAGACATGCCTGTAACATGAGATGTATAGGTCCGTGTTTCCTGGCCTTTAAAACTTACAAAATCGCCGTAATATGCCCCGTTTAAAACCTGCTTTTCGACCTGACTCCGATACCCCAGAACAAAGGGCACTGACAACCAAATATCAGACTTACCGGCTACCCGTTGTTCAAAGCCTATTTTCAGAGCAGGCCCTGCCAATATGTAGCGATATAATTGGTAATCCGCCCCGTAATCAGCCATGTGATTCATAATTACATGTTCCTGCCTTTGCAGGGGAGTATACAGGGATACTCCGGCATCGAGATAAATACTCCGCATATTCTGGGCTGAAAGTCCCGTCAATAAAACCGTAAAGGGTATGAAAAGGATGGCAATTCGTATCATATATTTTACTATACGGAACAATTTCCTGAAAGGTTTGGTTGAGACCTACTTTTAGACGAAAGGGTTTGCCCAAGCTACGAAAAACTTTATATTCGTCATGTTATTCGTATGCAAAACGATCTTTTATTAGAAGTCAGGAATTTAGTTACTGAATTTGATAGCGACGGCGATGTTATTAAAGCGGTGGATGATATTTCATTTACACTGCATCGTGGCGAAACCATCGGTATTGTTGGAGAAAGCGGATCCGGGAAATCGGTAACCTCTTTGTCGATCATGCAGCTTATTCCCAATCCCCCGGGTCGTATTTCGGGGGGTGAAATCATATACCATTCCAAAACCAAAGGTGAAGTAGATCTTCGCAGGCTCAGTGAACATGAGATGCGCTCTTACCGTGGCAACGAAATCGCCATGATTTTCCAGGAACCGATGACCAGCCTGAACCCCGTGTATACATGCGGTGCCCAGGTGATGGAAGCAATCATGCTGCATCAGAAGGTTTCCAAAAAAGATGCACGCGAAAAAACACTGGATCTTTTCCGCCAGGTACAACTCCCCGATCCTGAACGTATTTTCAGGGTATATCCGCACCAGATTTCCGGCGGGCAAAAACAACGGGTAATGATTGCCATGGCTATGAGCTGTAATCCGAGTATCCTGATTGCCGACGAACCCACTACGGCCCTCGATGTAACCGTTCAGAAAACCATACTCGACCTGATGCTCAAGCTGCAGAAGGAACACGAAATGGGCATTATGTTCATTACCCACGATCTTGGTGTAATAGCCGAACTGGCCGACCATGTGATGGTGATGTATAAAGGGAAAGTGGTGGAACAGGGTTCGGTTTACGAAATTTTCAGCAATCCGAAACACCCCTATACCAAAGGACTTCTGGCCTGCAGGCCTCCGCTCGACAAACGCCTGAAACAACTTCCGGTGGTGAAGGATTTCATGGATAAAGACATTGACGGCAATATTGTTGAAATTCCGAAAACGGTAAGTGAAGCGGTAAACAGTGTTATTATCACACGCGAGCAGCGTGAAGCGGAACATGCCGAATTGTATGCCCGCGACAAAATACTGGAACTCAGCAATATTAAAACGTATTTTCCGAAAACGAAGAGTTTCTTCGGTAAAGTGACTGAATGGGTAAAGGCTGTAGACGATGTCAGCTTTGATGTGTACGAAGGCGAAACACTGGGCCTCGTAGGTGAAAGCGGTTGCGGGAAAACCACACTGGGCCGGACTATTTTACGACTCAATGAACCTACAGAAGGTAAAATATTTTTTGAGCGCAAAGACCTGTTGCGTTTAAAACCGGAAGATATGCGACACCTCCGCAAGGATATGCAGATTATTTTCCAGGATCCCTACTCCTCTCTGAACCCACGGGCCACTGTAGGAGAGGCCATCATGGAACCGATGATTGTGCATGGTATTCTTCAGAGCAATAAACAGCGCCAGGAACGCGTGATCGAATTACTGCATACCGTTGGACTGGAGCAAAAACATTTTTCGAGGTACCCGCATGAATTCAGCGGCGGACAACGCCAGCGAATCTGCATTGCACGCGCACTTGCCCTGAATCCGAAATTTATTATCTGCGATGAGAGTGTGAGCGCACTCGACGTATCGGTACAGGCACAGGTACTCAACCTGCTGAATGATCTGAAACGTGAATTCAAGTTTACTTACATTTTTATCTCTCACGATTTATCAGTGGTGAAATTCATGAGCGACCGCATGGTGGTGATGAACAAAGGTAAGATCGAAGAAATCGGAAATGCCGACGACATATACAACAACCCGCAAACGGACTATACGCGCAAGCTGATCAGCTCCATCCCGAAAGGGCAGCTGGAAGATATCCGGGAGAGCATGCGTCGTAAAAAAGACAACATGATGATTACCTGCTAATACAATGTATACCATGAGAGCATATTTTTTGATAGCCTGCATGTTGTTAGGTGTGGCTGGTTTTGCCCAGAAAAAAAAGAACACCAAAGCACCTGCAACTGACAGTAAGCTGAAGACCATTGCAGCAGGCGATACAGTAACCTTTGTGTCCCATTCGGCAGGTTGTTTTCATAGCTATACTCATACTTATGTATTTGTAAAACAAAAAAACAATGAGCGTGTTGTTATCTATAAAAAAGATACGCTAATGACTTCCAAGCCAATCAGTGCTGCAAACTACGACGCCTTCATTTCTAAATTTGATATTTCCTACAAGCATTTCAAGGCGTCGGAAGGAAAAAACAAATGCACAACGGTATCCAAATACCAATTGAACCACAAGGGCACTTCGCTCGACTTTACCAATGGAAGCTGTGAAGCCGATTACGAACCGGAACGACTGCTGATGAGTCTTTTAAAATAGGATCATGCTTGATTTTCTGAAAAAGCTGACAGATCCGCAAAGCATCATTCACTATGGGGGGCTGTGGTTGCTGGTATTTGTGGTATTTGCAGAAACCGGTTTATTTATTGGTTTTTTTCTGCCAGGCGATTCTCTTATTTTTATTTCCGGGCTCATCTGTGCCACCAAGCCCCACCTGCTCGATACTTCGTTCGGTATTGTGATGCTGTTGCTTATCATGGCAGCCATTCTCGGCAACATAGCCGGTTACTGGTTCGGCCGTAAAACAGGAGAACACCTGTTTAAACGTGAAGACAGCTTCCTGTTCAAAAAAAGACATCTTGAAACAACGCGGATTTTTTATGAAAAACATGGGCGCAAGGCTTTGATTCTTGGTCGGTTTTTACCTTATATCCGCACCTTTGCCCCTATCCTGGCAGGAGCCATACGTCTCGATTTCAAACGTTTTATGTTATACAATATCAGTGGGGCTGTGGCCTGGATCGGCAGCATATCAAGTGTAGGATATTTTTTGGGAAGAGAATTTCCGGAAACGGAAAACTACCTGGGATATATTGTTGTGGGCTTAATTGTAGTTACAACAATACCCGTTGCGATCACTTATTTCAGAAACCGCGATAAAAAGAAATCAGTGTAAAATTTTAAAAATCAGTTCCTTCAGCAATTCTCCGTTATCCACGCCGCTGTTGTCGACACCTTTGGTTTTGAGGTCGTATTCCTTGAGGTACGAAAAAATAGATTTCAGTTTGGCCGTACCATAGTTCTGCGCAGCTTTGGCATAGCCTTCTACAAAGAATGGATTTACACCCAACACGGAAGCAACGGCGAATTTTGATTTGTCGGGAGCAAAGTGATACAACAATATTTTATTGAAATAATTATACAGGGAACTCAGTGTCATTACTGCCGGATGTTCTTTTTCGTTTGAAGCAAAATAGTTGATGATCCGGTTTGCTTTCAGAATATCTTTTTTGGCCAGTGCGTCCTGCAATTCAAACACATTGAACTCTTTACTCATGCCAATATTATCCTGCACCAGTTCGGCTGTAATTTCGGCACCGGCAGGAATATTGATTACAAGTTTTTCTATTTCATTTACAATTTTAGACAGATCATTACCCAGGTATTCAGCTAGCAGGAATGAGGCTTTAGGACTGATCTTATAGTTTTTATCCTGAACAAATGTGGTGATCCAGTCGGGCAGTTGATTATCATACAGTTTTTTTGTTTCCAGCAGCACGCCGTTTTTCTGGAGGCTTTTATATACGGCACTACGCTTATCGAGCGATTTGTATTTATAGCAGAATACAAGAACCGTTGTTGGTTGCGGGTTCTGCAGGTAAGAGGCTAAAGGGTTATTGGCTGATTTTGCCGATGGTTTCTCATCGGACTCGTCATCACCGCCGGCACTCTTATTGAGTTCTTTCAGGTTTTGTGCTTCTTTGACAATTACCACCTGATAATCACTCATCATCGGAAACTGCTTGGCCTGCGACACAATGCTCAGCATGTCAACATCCTTGCCGTATAAAACCGTCTGGTTGAATTCGCGCTCTCCTTCATCCAGGATATTGTTCTCTATATAATTCGAAACAAGATCAATGTAATAAGCTTCCTCACCGCTTAAAAAGTAAACCGGTTTAAAGATCCGTCGTTTCAGATCAGTGAGTATTTGCTGGACTTCTTTCACTTTTTAAAGAAAAAATAAACGGCCCCGGTAAGGCAGATAAACCCTATGACATGGTTCCACTTGAACGTGTCTGTTTTAAAAACAAGCAGCGTAAATAAAACGAAAACAGAAATGGAAATGACTTCCTGGATCATTTTCAATTGCCACATATTAAAAGGGCCACCATCAGTCATGCTTCCGATCTTGTTGGCGGGCACCATCAGACTATATTCCAGCAACGCTATTCCCCAACTGATTAAAATAGTGGTGATAAGCCCGATATCTTTGAGCCAGCTGATGTCTTTATAGCGAAGATGTCCATACCAGGCAATGGTCATAAAGGTATTGGATGCAATGAGTAATAATATGGTTTGCAGAGATTTTGGCATGCTGGCATAAAGATATAAAAACCCGGGGAATATGACTATACTGATATGCGACGCGCACATTTTCGACAGGGTGAGTGCCTTAAAATTAAAGAACAGAACCTCCTGAAAGAATCTTGTTTTTGAAAAAAAATGATCACATTTGAATAGGTAATAAACTATTTTCACTATAGCATCAAAAATTTTATAAAACCAATAAAATGAAACATATACTATGTCTTCTGCTCCTGAGCGGACTCAGCCTGTTTTCGCAAAATCACAAAGATGCGGAGCTGATCCGAAAAGCCATGCAAACCCAGCAGGAATCCTGGAACAAGGGCGATATCGAAGGCTTTATGGCTTACTATTGGAAAAGCGACAGCCTGAAATTTATAGGTAGTAAAGGCATTACCTACGGCTGGCAGAACACCCTGAATAATTATAAAAAGGGATATCCTACCCAGGAAGCAATGGGACAATTGGTGTTTGAAATCAACAGTATTGAAGAACTGTCAAAAACAAGCGCCTTTGTTATAGGCAAATGGACGCTTCATAAGAAAGACAAAGACGTGGGAGGATACTATACCCTGCTCTGGAAAAAAATCGATGGCCACTGGGTAATTGTCACCGACCACACCAGCTAACGTTATTGCATCAGCTCTTTAATGTACTTCACCGGAGCCGAACCATAGCTCAGGAACTTCTCATGGAATTTTTTCAGATCAAATGCCTTTCCTTCTTTCTTTTTCAGTGATTCCCGAAAATCGAAAATCTCAGCAAAGCCGGTGTAGTATGAGCATAACTGAACCTGCGTGAGTGTAGCGCGGCGCCATTTACCTTGCGCTTCTGCCTTCTCCTGAAAGGCCTCATTCATGAGCAGATTCAGAGCCTCATCTTCTGTCATGCCTTTTACATGCACGCTGTAGTCAAGTATCGTATTGCAAACAACACGCAGGTGCCATTTATAATACATCAGCCACATTTCGTCCTCCTCTATGCTTCCGTTAATTTCTGTATTCTTTGCCCAGCCTTCTTCCAGCATCATGCGTTCGGCATACACCGCCCAGCCCTCTACCATGGCACCATTGCCGAGAATTGTCTTAATAATACTTGGCGACTGGTTACTGTAAATCAGCTGCGCATAATGCCCCGGTATGGCTTCATGAATATTGAGGATCTGCAAAATGTATTTATTGTATTCTCTCAGATAACTTTCGGCATCTGCAGGACTATAAGCAGCCAGGGAGCCCACATTATAAAATGTATTGCCATTCTTATCGTACGGACCAGGCGATGAAATAGAAGCACCGGCCACTCCTGCCATCCACTCCGGCTCTTTGCGTACCACCAGAGGTTTTGAAGGATCCATGTACAAGAGGTTTTTCTTTTTTACAAACCCGGTCAGGATCGGAATCTCACGTTCTATTTCTTTTTGAAAATCTTCACGTTTCACGTGGGTTTTGGCAATAGTGCCAATGAGCGCCTTGATCATTTCTTTTACATCCGCTGGTTGCTCCGCCTTACCCATATATTTTGGCCAGAGGCGTTTGGCAATTGCAGCCATTTCCTGGTGAAGTTCATCTTTACGTTGCAGCGCTTTCTCATACACTTCTTCCGCTTTCATTCCCGATTGAATATCAAAAGCAAATTTCTGATCATACAGCTCTTTGCCGATGCGGAAACTACGGATCTTCCCACCCACTGCTTCCATCTCTTTGCGGAGACCCTCCAGGTATTTAATGAACGCATTGGTACTCACAACAGCCTTGTCGAGGTTTTGCAGATATGTGTAGGAAAGCTCATTTCCCAAAGCTTTGATACTGTCTTTTACCGATGTTTCCAGGAAAGACACGGTACCTTTCAGTTGAGAAATAGCAAGGTCTGTGTGTTCTTTGGTAGGTGATGAAATATCAGCTTTGGCAGCGGCAAAATAGGTCTCCAGATTTTTGAGCTTGGCGTTGATGGTCGCGGCTTTCGCATCGGTATGCACCTGCTTATTGTTTAGAATATCGCCGATTACCGAACCATAGTTATACATGCTCGGGTCCCACTCATAACTTTTGAACGTTGTAATGCCCCATTCGGTTGATTTCAGAAAATTCCCGATCAGTGCCAGATCAATCGCATTATTGCTATTCAACGAAGATTTCGGAAAGTGCGAAAGTGAATCCAGGTTATTTTTCACAAACTGCAAACGCCGGGCACGTTCGGCAGGTCCCGGAATGACAAGTACCGAATCATAGGCATGATAGCCCTGTGAGGTTGCCCAGTCGGGATACATTTTCCAGAGCTCTTCTACAAAACGTTCCTTATAACGATCGAATGATGCGTTATTATCTATGGCTGTTTCCTGTCCCTTGTTTTCCTGATGATCGCAGGAGATCAAAAATACGGAGCAGGCCAGGTAGAAGAGTTTTTTCATATGATATGATTTAAAAAAGGCGCCAGTTCTATGAATACCGGCGCCTTCAGATTATTTATGGGCATTGATCAGTTTTTGCAAGATCTCAATAGCCGATTTGCTGATAATTGTTCCGGGGCCAAATACAAAGGATACCCCGTTCCGGAAGAGAAAATCATAATCCTGTTGTGGGATTACACCACCGGCTACGATCATGATATCCCCGCGTCCGTATTTCTTTAACTCTGCAATCACCTGTGGGATCAGGGTTTTATGCCCGGCTGCAAGGCTGGAAACTCCCAGTATATGCACATCATTTTCCACAGCCTGTTTTGCTGCTTCAGCCGGTGTCTGGAACAAAGGACCAATATCCACATCAAATCCCATGTCGGCAAAACTGGTAGCAATAACCTTGGCGCCACGGTCATGTCCGTCCTGTCCCATCTTGGCGATCATGATGCGCGGACGACGACCGTCCAGCTCTGCAAAGGCATCAGCCAGTTCACGGGCTTTTATAAAATCTGCATCCATACTGATTTCTTTACTGTATACTCCGGCAATGGAGCGTATATTGGCCTTGTAACGGCCATAGATTTTTTCGAGTGCAAACGAGATTTCGCCAAGCGTGCAACGTACACGTGCGGCATGAACAGCAAGTTCCAGCAGGTTACCCTGTCCGCTCTCCGCTGCTTTGGTGAGGGCTGTCAGTGCTGCCTCAACCTCAGCCGGGTTCCGTTCTGCTTTCAGTTTATTCAGGCGCTCAATCTGTTGCTGACGCACTTTGGTGTTATCTACTTCCAGAATATCGATGTTTGTTTTTTCATCGGTCTGGTATTGGTTCACGCCTACAATAATATCCTTGCCGCTATCGATCCGGGCCTGCTTGCGGGCAGCCGCTTCTTCGATGCGCATTTTCGGAACGCCGGTTTCAATGGCTTTTGCCATGCCTCCCAGCGATTCTACTTCTTCAATAAGTGTCCAGGCGCGGCGGGCAATTTCCTGAGTGAGGTATTCAACATAATAAGAGCCGCCCCATGGATCAACCACTTTACAGATATTGGTCTCCTGTTGCAGGTATATCTGCGTATTACGGGCAATGCGGGCACTGAAATCAGTTGGCAATGCAATCGCTTCGTCGAGGGCATTGGTGTGTAGACTTTGCGTATGCCCCATGGCTGCCGCCAATGCTTCTACGCAGGTACGGGTTACATTATTGAAAGGATCCTGTTCGGTGAGGCTCCATCCGCTGGTTTGACAATGCGTACGAAGCGCCATGGATTTTGCAGATTTCGGATTGAATTCCTTTACCATTTTGGCCCAAAGCATGCGGGCAGCACGCATCTTCGCAATCTCCATGAAATGATTCATGCCGATAGCCCAGAAAAACGACAGGCGCGGTGCAAAAGCATCAATATCGAGGCCGGCTTTGATCCCGGTACGAATGTATTCCAGTCCGTCGGCCAATGTATAGGCCAGTTCAATGTCGGCGGTGGCGCCGGCTTCCTGCATATGATACCCGCTGATGGAAATGGAATTGAATTTCGGCATGTGCTTCGATGTAAATTCGAAGATGTCCGCAATGATTTTCATAGATGCTTCCGGCGGATAGATGTAGGTATTGCGCACCATAAACTCTTTCAGGATATCATTCTGTATGGTACCACTGAGTTTATCCATGCTTACACCCTGTTCTTCGGCAGCTACGATATAAAAAGCCAGGATCGGCAGTACAGCGCCATTCATAGTCATCGATACACTCATCTGATCGAGAGGAATCTGATCGAACAGTACTTTCATATCGAGAATACTGTCAATGGCTACACCGGCCTTGCCCACATCGCCTACTACACGTTCATGATCACTATCGTAACCCCGGTGTGTGGCCAGGTCAAATGCTACAGAAAGGCCTTTCTGTCCTGCAGCGAGGTTGCGGCGGTAAAAGGCATTGCTCTCTTCGGCCGTACTGAATCCCGCATACTGACGAATGGTCCAGGGGCTCTGTACATACATGGATGAATAGGGCCCGCGAAGAAATGGTGCTACACCGGCACCAAAACCCAGGTGTTCGGCCTGCGACAAATCCTTTGCCGTGTAGGTGTCTTTTACATCAATTTGCTCTGCCGTATGAAAAACAGGAGACCCGCTGCCTGCTTTAGCAGATGCAGACTGCGGCTTATATGTAATATTGGAAAAATCCTTACGCATGATATTAATGTTTAACCGGTTCGTTTTCAAAAGCCTCCGCCAGTCTCAATGCCCTTATCGGTTCGAAGAGCAAATTTGCAGCAGTACGGGAACCGTTGGATCTTATTTTTACGGTTTCTTCTTTTGGATTGATGTATTTGTTGGCGCCGATAATCACCAGTTCACCGGCAGCTGCTTTGGCTTTCAGACTGTCGGCTTCCGACTTTATGCGTTCCTGGATCATACCATTGCTCAAACAGGCCTTGAAACCGCCTTTACTTTCCCAGGTTTTGAAAAGCTCCCAGGCCTGCGTAGCCAATTGATTGGTTAACGATTCGATGTAGTATGATCCGGCGCCTATATCAGCTACCTTATTCAGGTAACTCTCCTCTTTGAGGATGATCTGCTGGTTGCGGGCCATGCGCCTCGAAAAATTATCAGGCTCCTGATACAGTCCGTCGAACGGGCAAACCTCCAGCATCCCGGCTCCGCCAATAACGGCACTCATGGCCTGCGTGGTTGTACGCAGCAGGTTGGTATAGGCATCTTTTACTGTCTGTGTGAGGCCCGACGTACTGCAAGCGATATATGGTTCTGCATTGATGCCGTATGCTTTATTAATGAGTGGCACCAATTGTTGCAGCGCTCTCAGTTTGGCAATCTCCATGAAAAAATCGGAGCCCACGGCCACATTGAACTGCACACCGCCATTCAATGCTTTTAAATCCAAACCCCTGGATTCAAAAAAATTCAGGTATTCGTTATAATGGCTCAGGCTGAGTGCCAGCTCCGTGACCTGACTTGCGCCTGCATTCTGATACAACTGTACGTCAACAACCAGTTTGTGGGCATTAAATGGCCAGCTGTAAACGCGGCACACATCGTCCATATCCCCATTTTCCGTGCCCAGCCACTGGCCTTGTCCTGCGAGGTGTGATAAAACATCATAGTTCACACTCAGACGCAGTCCGGCCGGATCGAGTTTCCGCTCACCGATCAGCTGCCCGAGTTGTTTTCCGAACAGTTCCACATCATTATCAAGTACAAACTGGATGGCAATGTGTTCGATAAAAATACCTGCCAGTAACTGTTCCAGGTTTCTGTTGCCATCGAGGTGAAATACAAGCGCAGAAGCGCCGCCGTTTAGTGCAGCTAATGCGTCATGGTTGGCCTGTTTCTCATCTTTCACCGAAATCCATTCGGCAATTTCCCAGTCGTGGTGGGTAAATACAGGTTCACCGGCAGTAACATCCTCCGCTGTATAAAACGGTTTTACGTCAAAGCCATTGGTTGTTTTCCATAAAAGTGTATTGAAGTCGATCCCTTTCAGATCCTTAATGATCTGCTCTTTCCATTGTTGAGACGATACGGTACTAAATCCTGTAAATAGTTTTTCCATGTCAGAATGTTTGTGCGATTTCTTTTTTCACAAACTCAAGTGCAATTTCATTTGGTAATTTTTTCTCGACTCCTGATGTGATATTCAGGATCATGACTGCCAGGTCGGAACCCGGTGCATCATGAGGCACTTTGGATGACGAAATATTCACCAGCTTGATGACCTCTTCCTTGGCGGTTTTAACCAGTTCCCAGGCGCCATAAGACACATAGATCTGCTGAGAAAGGTTATGCTCGTATTCCGTTTTGATAGCTGTTACCAGTTCGCGTTGCAGTTGTTGAGCTGTCATGCCGTGTTTATTGACCCTGATCACGAGACTGTTTGGATGAATCCTTTCCAGGAAAATTACGATTCGCTCGTAGGCCTGAATTTTAAGTGGTGTGATGGCCGATTGGGATGCTTTTTTAAGTTCAAATTCCCGACGTTTCTGATCATTATCGAGGAAACGTTGAACCAGAAAAAAAGTGGCGGCAAATACAGCGCCTGCCGGTAAAATAATTTTGAGTATTTCGACTACAGCGTTCATAAACTAAATGAATTTAATGGTTTTAAATGTCGCGCTTTTTTAACGATTTTGAAAGTACAATTAACGATTTATAATACGTAAATTCATAGAAAATTACAAACATTTTACGGGGGTTTAGCGGTGTCTTATGGAATCTTTCCGGTTTGTGCATCCTAGACTAAAAATTTCTCATATGAAGCTTCAGAAATCCTTCACCATTTTCCTTTTGTGCCTGGGTTCGGCACTACTTGCATTCAATTATTTATCACGCGGTTTCCGCGCTGAAGACTCGTCGATACTGGCTTATGGCCCTGGCGACAGTTATGAAAAATTATGGAAACGCGTAGACAGTTGCGCCAACAAAGGCCTGTCTGAAAGCGCCCTTAAGCTTGTAGAAGCCATTTACACCAAGGCTAAAAACGAAAACAATGCGGCCCAATTTGTAAAAGCAGTGATGCAACGGATGCGCTTTGAAAGCTACCGCGAGGAATTTTCTCTGGAGAAATCCATTTTCAAACTGCGCGACGAGGCAGCAGCGGCCCACTATCCTATTAAACCAGTACTACAGAGCATCCTGGCCGATTCGTACTGGCAGTATTTTCAGAATAACCGCTGGAAATTCTATAACCGCACACAAACCGTTAATTTCAAAAACGATGATATCGAAACCTGGGACCTCAAGGCCATTTCCCACGCCGTTATCAGCAATTACAAAGCTTCGCTGGAAAATGCCGACAGCCTGAAACGTACAAAAATTGACCTCTACAACGATGTGCTCATCCAGGGAACCAGCGAGTGCCGTCAGTGGCGCCCAACCCTTTATGATTTCCTGGCACACCGGGCTCTCGATTTTTTCATGAACTCCGAACCCGATGTGGCAAGACCGGCCAATCGCTTTACCGTAAATGAAGATGTTTACCTGAAAGCATATCCCGAATTCATACAAGCCACCATTGCTAATGCCTCTGACAGCCTCGAAACCAAGTACTATGCCATGCAGCTGATGCAGGACCTCACCCGTTTTCACCAGAACGATGAAAAAACCGACGGCCTGATCGACATAGAGTTGAAACGACTCGACTATGTACGCTCTGTGTCCCAAAACCCGAATAAGGATACACTTTACTACAACTCTATGAAAGCGCTGCAGTCCAGATTCAGTGCAAATCAGCGGGTAACCGAAATTGACTTCCGCCTTGCAAACTGGTTCCTGACCAAAGCCTCAGAATACAAGCCCCTGGAAGGTGATGCCTATAAATGGTATAAAAAAACAGCCAAAGAACTGGCCGAAGCAGCCGTGAAAAAATTCCCGGAGTCATTTGGCGCCAGGGAGTGTAAAAACCTGATTCAAACCATCACAGCCAAAACCTATAACCTGGCTATTGAAGAGGTCAACGAACCGAATAAGCCATTCCGCGCACTTCTTACCTCTGCCAACATCGGATCGCTTCATTTCAAAATTGTAAAAACAACACACCAGGAGTTACGCCGCCTGAACCGAACTGAATGGGGTGAAAAGCTTTACAATAAATACAACGCATTGCCGGCAGTCAAAACTTTTGACCAGGCACTGACTGACGACGGTGACTTCCAGACGCACAACACAGAAATCAAACTGCCTGAATTGCCGGTGGGCTATTACGTTATCCTGGCATCGCTGAACCCGGACTTTAAATACGCCAACAATATAACTTCCTACGCCACCTGCGTGATGTCGGATATTGCAGACATTGAGCGCCGTCGCGACGATGATGGTTCTTATGATTTTTATGCGCTTC
This sequence comes from Bacteroidota bacterium, assembly GCA_018267825.1. Classification (GTDB taxonomy): domain Bacteria; phylum Bacteroidota; class Bacteroidia; order B-17B0; family Aurantibacillaceae; genus JAFDXR01. The sequence continues at coordinate 163,698 of JAFDXR010000011.1, forward strand.
ACCGCCAGACCGGGGAACCCCTGAAAAACATCAGCGTGCAGGTATGGTATGAAAAATATAACTATGTGAGCCGTGATTATGAGATTAAAAAAGGTGAAACCCTTAAATCCGATGACAAGGGCTATTTCAATATCAGCTATAAAAACGAAAGCGACCGCTCCTTCTATGTGGAGCTGATCAATGGTAACGATTCTTATTTCAATGCCAACAGCTATTACACCTACAAGCCTTACCACGACGATTACTCCCGGATTCATTCCTACATTTTCACAGACCGCGCTATATACAGACCTGGCCAGACGGTTTATTTCAAGTCCATTGTGCTCGAAGGAAAATACAATGAGCCATCACACATCAAAGCCAACTACCCGGTAACGGTGACCTTTTATGATGTAAACTCTCAGAAGGTCAACTCCATGGATCTGACTACCAACGAATATGGTACGGTGAGCGGTTCGTTCGTGGCACCACAGGGTGTGCTCAACGGTCAAATGCGTATTACAGATAATTACGGCAATGTATATTTCTCTGTAGAAGATTATAAACGCCCGAAATTTGAAACTGATTTCGATGATGTGAAAGGATCGTTCAAACTCAACGATGAAGTTACTGTAAGCGGCAAGGCCAAAGCCTATGCCGGCAACGCCATCGACGGTGCCAAAGTCAGCTACCGTGTGGTAAGACGTGTGCAGTATCCATACTGGTGGTGGTGGTACCGCCCGTATTATAACACCAACCAGGAAACCGAAATCAGCAATGGTGAACTTACAACCAACGATACCGGTGCTTATATCATTCATTTTAAAGCGCTGCCCGATGCCAGTGTGTCCAAAAAAAGCCAGGCTACCTATCTCTACGAAGTATATGCCGATGTAACAGACATTAACGGTGAAACACACAGCACGCAAGCTTCGGTTATTGTAGGATACCAGTCGCTGCAGCTAAGCCTCAGCAGCGATGAAACCATTGACAAAAGCAAGGCTGTGCCATTGCATATTAACAGTACAAACCTCAATGGTGTGGCTGAACCAACCAAAGGAAAATTCGTTATATACAAATTGAAGCAACCCGATAAGGTTTTCAGGCAACGCCTATGGGCACAGCCCGACAGGCATACACTGAGCCGTGAAGACTATTACAAAACATTCCCGAATGATCTTTATGCCGATGAGTCCAATCGCTATAAATGGGAAAAAGAAACCAAAGTGCTTGAAAAAGCCTTCGATACCGGCAGCAAAACGGAATATGACCTGGCCGCCGATTACAAAGGCCTGAGCCCGGGTGTGTATATGATCGAAGCCAGCTGCACCGACAAAACCGGTGAGGAAATAAAAGCCTTTACCTACATCAGTATTTTTGATCCGGCCGATAACAACATTCCGGAACAAAGTGCCGAATGGTTCTATTACCCAAAAACAAAAGCAGAGCCGGGAGAAACCCTTAGTTTCATTATGGCATCAGGCTATCCGAACACCAATTACCTTTATGAGATTGAACAAAACGGTAAAATAATAAACCCGGTTACACAAGCCTGTTCCATGAAACCGGTGAACATTCCTGTAAAAGAGGAATACCGCGGCAACATAGCGTTTCACACAACCTTTATGCGCTACAACCGCCTGTATACACGCAGCAATATTGTGTATGTGCCTTATACCAATAAAGAACTCGATATACAGTTTGAGACCTTCCGCGATAAACTGCAGCCCGGACAGGCTGAATCATGGAAACTGATCCTGAAAGACAAAAAAGGAGATCGTGCGATGGCGGAGCTCATGGCTGGCATGTACGATGCTTCACTTGATGCCTTCGCCGCCAACAACTGGTACCTGAATATTTACCAGAGTTATTATGCCCGCCTCTACTGGGGTGGAAATGCAGGCCGCCAGAGCAACTCCACGGAGTTTTACAATCTGCCCTCGCATTATGTAAGTATGCCATCGCGCTATTACGATCGCCTGAATAATTTCGGTGTTCTCTTTTACAACCGCTATGGTTATTACCGCGAGGGGGCCTATGAGGATAGCAATATGGCCTACACCTGGAATAGTGAAGGTGCAGCCGTCCCAATGGCAGCCGGCGAAACAACCGAGGTCGAACAAAGTGTTTCCAGGGCCCCCGGTGTGAAATCCATGGCAAAACTTGAAGAAAGCAAGCCCGACGGAGCCTTCAAAAATAATTTAACCACTGTTGCCACCGGCGCTACAGAAATACTCGGAGGCCAAAAGGGTAAGAACGGCGAACTTCGTGATGAAGATAAGGACGGTAAGGATAATGATATGCGTAACGTAAAAGCACGCAGCAACTTCAACGAAACAGCTTTCTTCTTCCCATGCCTGCAAACCAATGACCAGGGCGAAACGGTTATTCAATTCACTGTACCGGAAAGTCTTACCAAATGGAAAGTGATGGGACTGGCACACACCAAAGACCTGAAAATCGGTCGTTTTGAAAAAGAAGTGGTAACACAGAAAGACCTGATGGTACAACCAAATGCACCACGATTTTTCCGTGAAAACGACCAGATGACCTTTATTACCAAAATTGCCAACCTTTCGGACAAAGCCCTGAACGGTGTTTCTCAAATTTTCTTTTACAATGCCCTCAGCGGACAGGACATCACCAAACAAGTGTGCGTTAGTTCTCCAACCGTTAGTTTTAGCAATGCCAAAGGTCAAACAGCCACTGCTGCCTGGGATCTTACGATTCCGGAAGGCGTTCAGGCACTTACCTATAAAATTGTGGCAAAGGCCGGTAACTTTACTGATGGTGAAGAAATGGCCCTGCCGGTTCTTACCAACCGTATGCTCGTTACAGAAAGTATGCCTTTACCCATCCGCAGCAATCAAACCAAAGAATTTACGTTTGGCAAATTCGTGAGCCAGAACAACAATTCGACAACCCTCCGGAATCACTCCTACACCCTTGAGTTTACCGCCAACCCGGCCTGGTATGCCGTGCAATCGCTGCCTTACCTGATCGAGTATCCTTATGAATGTGTGGAACAAACCTTTGCCCGTTACTATGCCAATAGTCTGGGTTCATACGTGGCCAATTCGAAACCGAAAATCAAACAGATTTTTGATTCGTGGAAAATGACCAGCCCGGATGCCTTCCTCTCGAACCTCCAGAAAAACGAAGAGCTGAAAGCCCTTGTACTCGAAGAAACGCCATGGGTACTGGAATCGAAAAACGAAAGCGAAAATAAAAAACGCATTGCACTCCTGTTCGACCTCAACCGGATGGGCAATGAACAGGCACGCGCATTGAAAAAAGTTCTGAGCGCCCAATGCTCCAATGGTGGCTTCTGCTGGTTTGAAGGTGGTCCTGACGACTGGTATATGACCCAACACATTATTGCCGGTTTTGCGCACCTCGATAAACTTGGTGTGATCAAAATCCGTGAAAACAGCCAGATCTGGGATGCCATGAATAAAGCCGTGCGATACTGTGATAACCGGATGCGTGAAGAATACGAGTGGGTGAAAAAATACAACAAGGATTACCTCAAAGAAAATCACCTGAGCTACATGGCCATTCAATACCAGTACATGCGCAGCTTCTATAAAGATATTGAAGTAAGCCATGCCAACAAGGAGCAATTCGGCTATTACCAGAAACAGGAACAACTTTACTGGTTGCAGCAGGGACGATACATGCAGGGCATGATTGCCCTCAGCCTGAATCGCTATGCCGATACAAAAACACCAAAAGATATTATGAAATCGCTGAAAGAAAACTCCATCAACAGTGAAGAGATGGGTATGTACTGGAAGGAGAATTACGGTTTCTACTGGTATGAAGCTCCTATTGAAATGCAGGCGCTCATGATCGAAGCTTTTGACGAAGTAAGCAACGACACCAAATCGGTAGATGATCTGAAAACCTGGTTGATCAAAAGCAAGCAAACCCAGAACTGGGGCACTACACGGGCAACCACCGAAGCCATCTATGCACTCCTGCTCAAAGGTGGCGACTGGCTGAGTACCGAACCCAATGTCACCATCACAGTAGGCGATATCAAGCTGGACCCTAAGAATGATCCGTCTCTGAAAGCAGAAGCCGGAACAGGCTATTTCAAAAAAGTGTGGACCGGTTCCGATATCAAACCGGCCAGTATGGGTAAAATAAAAGTAGAGAAAAAAGACCAGGGTGTAAGCTGGGGGGCTGTATACTGGCAGTATTTTGAACAACTCGATAAAATCACGCCGCATGAAACACCTTTGAAAATCAAAAAGCAATTGTTCCTGCAAAAGAACACAGCCGGCGGGCCAGTGATCGAGCCGATCGTGGAAGGCACCAAACTTCACCTCGGCGACAAGATCAAAGTAAGGATTGAGCTGCGCGTAGACCGCGACATGAACTACGTACACATGAAAGACATGCGGGCTGCGGGTTTTGAACCAACCAATGTATTCAGCGGTTATCGCTGGCAGGACGGCCTGGGTTATTACGAAAGTACCCGCGATGCAGCCACTAACTTTTTCTTCTCTTACCTCAACAAAGGAACCTATGTGTTTGAATACCCGCTGGTGGTAAGCCAGTATGGCGACTTCAGTAACGGCATCACAACGATACAGTGTATGTATGCCCCTGAATTTACCAGCCACAGCGAAGGTATCCGGGTAAAAGTGGCAAAATAACCCTTCTTCAACTGACTTTATAGGCAAAGAGCCGTTTTCGAAGCATGAAAACGGCTTTTTTGCATTAACACTTCTTCACTCATTGCTTCCTTTTTGGTTTCATCTATTTTTATATCTTTGGTTACCTGTAATTTAACTCATAAGTACATGAGTATGAAATGGATATTGCTTTTTCTGAACCTGTGTGTATGGCCGTTTATGGCGCATGCCGGCGGGCCCGTTGAGAAAGATCCCGTTTCGTATATAAACTATACACAAAATAAAGGGCAGTGGGAATCCAATGTATTGTACAGGGCTGAGTTCAGGGGAGGCGTACTTTTTCTGGAGCAAAACGCCTTTACCTACCTGTTTTATCCGAAAGCCGGAATCCGGCAATTTCATGCACATGGAAAATCCGATGAGACCGATGCCTCTGCCGGAAGTACCATGTTTCATGCGGTACGTATGGAGTTTTCCGGAGCCAATCCACAGGCTGCCATACAGGCCGGAGAGTCGAATACCTTTTATGAAAATTATTACCTGGGCAACGACCCTTCCAAATGGGCTCACAGTGTGCAAAGTTTCAGGCATGTCAATTACCAGGAGCTCTATCCCGGCATTACCCTGAAGAGCTTTGGCCGCGGCAATAATATCCGCTACGACTTTGTGGTGGCGCCACAGGCCGATGTGTCCGCGATAAAGCTCACTTTCACCGGCCAGGATAAATTATTTCTGCGCGAAGGCAAACTGGTATTGCTCACTTCAGGCGGTGAAGTTATACAGGAAGCGCCGGTAGCCTACCAGGATATTAACGGGCAACGCCACGTTGTGAAGTGTCAGTATATACTAACAGACAACAGTGTGGGTATTTCGGCAGGACACTACAATAAAAATGAACCACTGATCATTGATCCGACCCTTGTATTTGCAACCTATACAGGCTCTACGGCCGACAACTTCGGCATGACCGCCACTTACGATATTGCAGGTAATGGTTATACCGCCGGTATCTGTTTCCATCCGGGCTACCCGGTTACTCCCGGTGCTTTTCAACCAGCCTATGCGGGTGGGGGCAGTATTTCCAATCCAAGCTTCGATATTTCCATCAGTAAATTCAATCCTGGCGGCACGGCTTTATTATTTTCCACATACCTCGGCGGTACCAATCTCGAATCGCCACACAGTATTGTGGTGGATAATAATTACAACCTGATTGTATTCGGCCGCTCTGCTTCCGTGAATTTCCCTGTAACCAGCGGCGCCTACGACAACACCAACAACGGGGGCTACGACCTGATCGTGACGAAATTCAACTCCACAGGTACTGCCCTGATGGCATCAACCTACCTGGGCGGAACACAGAGCGACGGTGTGAATGTGAATGCAGCTGAAAATATTATCGGCGGACTCAAATACAATTATGCCGATGACGGACGCGGTGGCGTGCTGGTAGATAATCAGAATAATGTATACATCGCCTCATGCACCATGTCGACCGATTTTCCAACCACACCGGGATGTCTGCAACCCGCCAATGCCGGCGGACAGGATGGCTGTGTATTTAAAATGAACCCAACACTGAGTTCACTCATTTACAGCACTTACCTTGGCGGAAGTGCCAACGATGCTGCTTACAATATTGCCCTCGATACCAAGAAACGACTGTATGTCACCGGTGGCACCGAAAGTCCCGATTTTCCGACGACGGCCGGCGTACTGCATCCGAATTACATGGGCAATATCGACGGCTTCATTACGCATTTATCTACATCGGGCAATACCATTCTGCGCTCCGGATATATCGGCACGCCCGACTACGATCAATCTTATTTTGTACAAACCGATCGTTTCAACAATGTATACCTGTATGGTCAAAGCCAGGGTGCTTACCCGATTACACCAGGTGTATTTGCCAACCAGAACAGCGGGCAATTCATTCATGAAATGGATTCTTCTTTATCCGTTACTGTATTTTCCACAGAGTTCGGTTCAGGACGTACTACGCCCGACATTGCACCGTCGGCTTTCCTGGTTGATAACTGCCAGAACATTTATTGTTCGGGCTGGGGCGGAACATTAGGCGGCTACAATGTGGCTACCAGTTCCACTTTCGGTATGACCACCACCACCAACGCTTATCAGCCGATTACCGACGGACAGGATTTCTATTTTATTGTGCTGGCCAAAAATGCAGCTTCCATTCTGTATGGTTCCTATTTCGGCGGCAACCTCAGCGCCGAACATGTGGATGGAGGTACCAGCCGTTTTGACAAAGCCGGTATTGTATACCAGGCCATTTGCGAAAGCTGCGGCGGCCACGACGATATGCCAACTACTCCCGGTGCGTGGTCATCGACAAACAATTCCAGCAATTGCAACAACGCCCTTGTGAAGTTCAAATTCGATATTCTGCAGACAGTTGCACAGCTGAGCACAAACCCGCAGACCACAACCGGATGCGCTCCTTTTGCGGTGCAGTTTGTAAACAACAGTGTCAATGCCATTCATTACAAATGGCTCTTCGGCGACAATACAATGTCTACCGCAACAAATCCCTCGCACACCTACACACAACCCGGAAGCTATACAGTAACCCTGGTTGCAACCGATTCATCGACCTGCAACATGGTAGATACAACGTATATTACCATTACCGTCAATCTGCCACTGTCATTAAGTCCAACGGTACCGATTGATATATGCAAAGGCGATAGCGTTACACTCGACATCAACCTGCCGAATAACGGAGCATACACTTATACCTGGTCGCCTGCCAATACGCTCAGTAATGCTTCTGTAACAACACCAACTGCCTGGCCATCGCAGAGCACCGAGTATATTGTTTCCATTACCGACAGCATGTGTCACAGTGTTATTCTTGATTCCATATCGGTGCATGTGCATGGCGGGCTCACGCATATTGTGGAAGACCCTGCACACCTATGCATTGATGATACCGTAAAACTGAGTGCCAATGCGGTGTTCAGCAGCTACAACTGGAGTACCGGCCAACATGTGCCTGAGATCAACATTACCACACCGGGGCTTTATACATTAAACACAGTCGATAATTTTGGTTGCACGGGATTTGATAGTATCCGGATTGGAAATTACACCCATGTACCAATAACCACTTACAGTGTGGCCTTATGCAAGGGACAGAGTATAAAACTCGAAACCACTGAGGGGGATGATTACACCTATAGCTGGAGTCCGGCAAACCACCTGGATGATGCGGGCATATACAATCCGAATGCTTCTCCCGAAACAAACACACAATACACGGTATCAGTTTATAACGGTCCCTGCCTGACGACCGGTGTATATACCGTTGTGGTGCATCCGATTCCGGCCCTGAGTGCAAGACCGGGCTACACCATGCTATTGCCGGGCGAAAGCGTGCAACTGCAGGCTACTGCCGACAGCACCTGTTACTGGTACCCGGGCTATGCCCTGAGCTGTACAAGCTGTTACAACCCGGTATCCGGCCCCGACAGCAACACCGTATATTATGTAAGTACCGTGAATCATTTCGGCTGCATCAATACCAGTTCGGTTGTTGTGAATGTTGAGCCTACATTTTATGTACCCAATTCATTCACGCCCAATGGCAACGGGCTCAATGATCTGTTCAGACCTGTGTTTACGGGCTACACCGAACTCGATGTTTACATTTTTAACCGCTGGGGAGAACTGCTCTACCATTACAATACCCTGGATGGTGGCTGGGACGGCACATTTAAAGGTGGAAAATGCGAGATGGGTGTGTACGTATATAAAATCACCGCCAAAGACTGGCGCAACCATGTGATTGAACGGGTAGGCTCTGTAACACTTGTCCGTTAAGGATTTTTCAGCAGGACAGGTATCTGCATAAACGTTTCGTACTGTTTCAGTTTTTCTTTTATTTTCTGATGTTGTGTTTTGGATAAAGCATCAAAGGGCTTGATCTCAATCTGTACCTGTTGTTTGATAAGGCTTCGTTTCCAGGTGCCGATGATGCGGCTTTCGTGTACAATGGTTGAACTCAGAATGCCATTGCCGGCACCCATTACCGGTTTTTTATTGGCCGGGTCCAGGATCAGATCGCGATTTTTATACGCGATGAAATACTCATCGAATCCGGGCAGCAGATACAGCTCGCCGGAAGGCTTTGGCGCTTTCATGTTTTGCATCAACCAGTAGGTTTCCTTACCGATCGTTTCTTTGACAAGGTCTTTTCCGGCACTTTCCAATGCCCGCCTGGCATCGCCCAGGGTGATTCCCGACCACCAGGCAAAATCTGCCGTAGTAGCAGGGCCGTGGCTTTGAATATAGCGGCCGGCCAACTGGCCGAGGGCTTCTTCCTTTGGCATAGCTGCGCCCGGGCCAACCCAATCCTGTAAAAGCGCAAAGGTAAATTCCTTATCCCGCTTCGCGGCATGGCAGATCACACCCTCCAGTGAGAGGCGCTGCAGAATAAAATTCAGGCGATGATGGCGTGTTTCCTCGTTCTTTGATTCCAGGAGTTCGGCCAATTCACCGCGGGTGAGCTGTTTTCCGGCAGCCAGTGCTTTCTCAAACAGCTTACGGATCTTCAGAAGTGTTTTATCGTCCAGGCCCAATTCACGAAACTGCCGGGCATAGAGCTGTTTGATGCGATCCGCAGCCAAAGGCAGGATTGTATAAATATCTTCCGGCGATACCAGGTGCAGGGTGCCCCGAAAGGCCCAGGTCCTGATAAATGCACGGGCTGCCAGCGCTTTGTCGACCTCAGCCTCTGTGAACCCGGGCAGGCGCAACCCAAGCGACCAGCGAACACCCGGATAATCCTGGGCCTGCATGGCTACCATATTTCGGACGACATCCCCCACAGTGGTGCATGAGTGCATAGAGATCTGTTGCTGTTGCAGGCGACATGCCAAAAGTTCTTGTGATGTCATGGGGAAGATATACACATGCAAGATTGTAAAAATCTCCTGAAATTTCATGCAGGTGCCTCATTTAATGTTCTACTTTTAACACATGACCCGCAGGTTTTACCACACCCTGATGTTTGTCCTGCTGCTTGTATCGGGCGGCTTTCATACACTGCTTGCACAATCGGGCGGCGAGATGGATCACATCGACTGCCTGTATTCCAAAGAAGTGATCATTCCTTTTACGTATTCGCCCGACCCGAAGACACCGGTAACAAGCCCCCTGCTCAACCAGACTGTTTTTTACAGCTACCGCGATCAGTTTTCGTACTGGTATAAAATCGTGGTGAAAGAAAACAACCTGATCAGCTTCCGGATAAATGCAATAAACGACAGTGATCGTTATGCTGTGTATGTATACCAGTACAACGGCGATGATTTCTGCCGCCAGGCCTATACACAAAAAGTAAAGCCCGTGAAGTCCTCCTTTTTTACAAATGGAAACGGTGACGCTTTTGATTTATCTGAAAAAACATTTCCTGTTGCCAAAGACAACACCTACTACATCTGCGTACTGAACATTTCGCCGAACAACTGCGGGCATCATCTGCGCCTGGTAGCTGGCAAGGATACCCTGCGCGTAAAAGCGCTGCACATGCCCTGCAAACGTGAGCTGAAAGCACTGGCCATTACAAGCCCGGTAAAAAAACAGGTCAAACAGGCCGATACAGCTAAGCCAGTCGTAAAAACACCTGTAACCAATACAGTTGCCGCAGTAACTCCTCCGAAAGAGCTCGAAGCTGTAAGCACACCACGCCTGGAAGTAAGCAGCAATGAACTTAGCCTGAGCTGCCTGATCAGGGATAGTAAAAAACACCAGCCCCTGGATGCCAGGTACAGTGTCACGGATATATCGACCGGCGAAACGCTGCAAACCACAGCTGCGGGTAAGGGACGATTCAGTTGTGTACTGCAGCGCGGTAAATCCTACAAAATAAAATGCAGCGCCTTTGGTTATAAGAGTACCGAAAAAACAATAAACCCGGCGGCCGGAAGCAAAGGTGAATCGGTGGAGATTGAGATGGAACCCTTGAAAGAAGGCGACAACTTTGTGATGCGAAGCATTTATTTTTATCCGAATACCTACGCCCTGAAAAAAGAATCGGCTGATGAGCTGAATAAACTGCTTACCTTTTTAAGCGACAACGAAACCGTATCGGTAGAAATTCAGGGGCATACCAATGGCGATAATCGTATTGTGAAAAACAAAGCCTATGAAAGCCTGGGTGAAGAGTGGAACTTTGCCGGCTCTGCCAAAAAACTTTCGCAGAAACGTGCCGAAGTGATAAAAACCTTTCTGATCAACAATGGCATAGCGGCTGAAAGGCTCAGTGCCAAAGGGTATGGCGGCGACAAGCCCATTATTAAATACCCCGAAACCAATGAAGAGGGACAACGCAATATCCGCGTAGAGATTGTGATTCTGAAAGAGTAAGAAATTTATTTACCAAACGCATACGAACATTGTCATTTCGGTGTCGCAAAACGAAATGTGAAAATCTGAAACGATGTTATATGATCGTCATTGCTTTTTTCACTGGTGATAACACCTGTGGCGGCTAAAAACCCTGTTGCGTTATAAGAGTGAGAAATCCGGAACACTTCCATGTGATTCACCTAAAATTGTTCCGCAGTTGATAACACCTGCAATGACTAATGGATTCTCATGTGCTTAATCGCGTGACACATGTTACAGGTGAAAACACCTACAGAAGCCAGTTACCTACTTCTTCTCCAGCTTCTGGGCTTCAGCAATAGAGATTTTCTTTTTGTTGTAATAGGCTACCACAAAGGCATCGGCGAGTCCCATGCTTTTCACATAGGTCTTGGCCTGTGTAGCATCGGCCAGGTGATCGAACATACCTGTAGAATAGGATACCCCACCCGGAACGGTTTTACCGTATAATGGTGTAAGCCCTTTGAAGAGCTGCGGTGAAATGGCATTTTTATAAACACCTACCTGCACCTGGTAGATAAGTCCTTCGGGTAATTCGCTATCCATCACAATTTGCTTATTCCACTGATCCGGCGGACGGTTCATGGTTTTGGCAAACACGGTGCTTTCATTGTTTGCCGAGGTATTGTTTTTATCACGGGCTTCTATTTGGGTGTTGATCTGATTCAGTTTGTCGCTTACCGATTTGTTTTTGGTGACATACTCTTTTTCCTTTTCCATCAGCTTGCGGGCCTGCTCCTGCAATTTGGCCAGCTTTGCCGGGTCCTTCTCAACAGATATCTGGCTATTGAGTCTGGCCAGTTCGCTTTTGGTTTCGGCCGATTTTTCGTTGATGTGTTCTGTCAGCAAAGCAAACAATGTCTGATCCACATCCAGCTTGGTAATCGGTTTCTGAACTACCGGGGTCTGTGGCACGCTGTCTTTTTTCTCCGGTTCCTTTGGCGTTTCTTTTTCTTTACATCCTGAAAAATAAAATGAAGCATGATAGGCTTCTACAACAGCATTTGCTGAAATAAACGTAGCCTCTTCGGCAATTTCCCGTTTACGGTTCCAGTCGGAGGCTTTGGCGGCGAAAACAGACCGGCGCGTTTCCATGTTATAGTTCTTCGAAATCCGTGCATGGCCCAGGGCAATAACATCTGAATCGCCGGCGGCATAGATCGCAGAATCCATGGCGTCGATAGATTGCTCAGTGTAATAGCGTGCTGTGTCCAGATAATGATCGGCCCACACCGGATTCGTGGTAAAATGCGCGTCACGGATATACTCATAGGCCATGTCGGCTGATTTGGCCGAAAGGATTGCAAATTGTTTTGACAAGCCGCACCTGCCTTTTTGAACCTGGGCAAATCCGGTGCTTATGCCCGCCAAAAGGGCCCATCCGAGCAGAAGGCTCACGGAAAACCGTTTGAAATCGGGAGTTTTGGGTGGGATCATAGACATTTTGCGGTAAAAATAGGGAGAAAATCGCCTGAAATTTGTTTAAGTTGAAAAAAATCGGCATCTTGCATGACCTAAAACTCCTTGGTAAACAGAACTTTATGAAAACACTTATACTTAATCGCTCGTTTTTAACAAAACCTGCCGCTTATTTTGCCTTTATACTCCTGTTTGCCCTTCCGCTTACTTCTATGGCGCAAGCCAAACCAAAGCCTAAACCAACTAAAAAGCCTGCTGCTGCAAACACTGCAACAACAAGCACTACAGCCACAACAACACCACAAACCAATACGGTTTCTGCCAGCAGTACACCAACTGAAACAACCACACCTGCAACAACTCCGGCAACAACAACGCCCACAGTGGCCAGTACTCCGGAGCCGGTGAGACCAAAACTGACTGATCCGCTTCCATTAAAAGATCTGCCATCAGACCCTCCGGCCATGGAAGAAGCTGTACCTACCAATACCTGGGTAAACCCGGCCCATACCCAGGAAAAATACATGAATATCAAAGAAGGCTGGTTCCTTGGTGCAGATGTAGGAAGTACATTATTTTATGGCGATGTAGCACTCTACAATGTTTTCCCTAAATACAAAGATTTCGGAGCCAGTTTCGGCAACGGTTACAGCTTTTACTTCGGTAAGAAATTCTTATACGGTTTATCAGCCGAGGTTCAGGGCTTTAAAGGCACACTGCGTGGCGAAAAAAGAGCCGACAACTTATATCCGCGTTATTTCCGTGGCGATGTGATTGATTATTCATTAAGTGTAAAATACAACTTATCTCAACTTGTTTTCCGCGAAATCCCGGGTCGGAAATTTTTCAACCGCTTTACAGTATATATTACAGTAGGTGGTGGACAAACACTTTTCAGAAGTCGTTTGTATAAATACGCACGCAATGATCAGTGGTATCTCGAGAAAGCCACCGGCTATACTACTGTAGGTGTAGACAGTGCGGGGGCCAGCAGTGCCGGCGGACTGGTTGCAACAAAAACAAAATTCCAAAGTGCGATCATCATTCCTGCCGGTGGAAAAATTCACTTCAAGCTTAACGCCCAGACCGACATTGTACTGGATGGTCGTTACGTGACCGTATTCTCCGACAAAATGGATTCATGGGAAAGAACCTGGTCGCATAAAGACAAATACCTTTATACAGGTATTGGTATTAATTACAATATGTTTGCAAAAGCCGAAGGTGATATTCCGGATGATCAACGTATTTTCCGTCCGCATCATAAATCGAAAGATGCTTATGCAGGCACAACATCCTCTTCACAATCGGCCTACCCTACTCCATCCGGAAAACGCAGCGGTAAGGGCAAGAAAGCCGACAAGGACCTGGAGATTAAATTGAAATTATATGAACTGCAACTGAAATTATTTGAAATGCAGTACATGCTTACCAATTAATAAAACAGAAAAATATATAAAGCCCTTACAGAACATGTAGGGGCTTTTTTTGTGGAGTGTCATGACGAGCGTAGCGCCTCCGTTATGCGCCTATGCTGAAGCTTCAGCGCAAGCATAAGCTTCAGCGGCACGCGGAGCGAAGTAATATCTGTCCATGTTCTATTATTTGAACGCAGAACCCGCAGATCCAACAGATTCTCGCAGATCATCACTCCCCGTCATGACGAGCAATAGCGAAGCAATCTCTGTTCTGCATTTGATTGTTGCATACAGAAAAAGCAAATGTAATCACATGCTCCTGAAATATCAGAGGAAACTCTTTATGCCTGCGTCATTATGCTTTGAGATTCCACATCATCTGTACAGTCAGTGCCGAACAGCTGTGTCGTGATATGAAAAATCAGAACCCGATATTCACCCCACCTGTTGCTGTGGTTGTTTTGCCCTGGTAGAAAGCCGGAGAATACGTTTGCAGCATCAGGCCGTTGGTATTGCCATAGGCACATGAACCAAAGATGAACACGTCGTTGATGATCTCGTATTGTGCTTTAAAATAAACCTGTTCGTTTACCCACATGGCACCCTGCATGAATTGTGCACCTGCCACACCGGCATTCACGCCATTAACCTGCACAAAAGGATTTACAGCACCTTTACGTGCCAGTACATAAGCCAGATCGATTGTGAGGCCGCGCAGTGGTTTTACTTTGGCGCCGGCAAAGATCTCATCGGCATTTTGCCCGAGGTAATGCCCCATATTGTAGCGATTGGATTCGAAGGTGGTGGTTGCAATCGGGTGAACATACACCCATGGATTGGTGCGGGTATACTCAAAGGTGAACGATGTGTTCGGAATAAGAAGGTTGGTAACCCTTATACCGGCCTTAAAGCTGAACAGATTGGTCTGCTTGGCTTTATCGAACATTTTGCCCACGTTGACCTCATCAACAAACAGCGATCCGTAGATATGTGTTTTAGGTATACTCCTGCAGCTGATATCGAGAAACATCTGGGAGTTCTCGCCCAGTGAATTGGCACCGGCTCCCGTTTGCGAGTGATCGCCTGAAGGATAGAACATAAACGGAATCAGGTAGATCGGCTGCACGTTCTTATCGCTGTATACAATCGAGTTTCCGAGCGACACATGAAAGTTTTTAAAGGGTTTGATCGTCAGCATATTCGCTGCGAGGTATTTCGGAAAAAAGCTGTTGCGCAGGCCGCTGCCACTGCCGTAGGTTTTGGAGGAATCGACAACCTGTGATACCAGCCAGCCATGAACATAGTTGAACTCAAACCATTTGGCAGGTGCCATTTTAAAACTCAGGTAAGCAAATGAGGGCTGACGTCCTGAAAAAATATTCGCACCATTGTAGTTATTTCCCCAGGCGAAATTATCTTTCAGTAAGCTTACGGAGCCCCACTTCCAGCCATAGCTAAGTCCTCCGCGGGCTTCATCAAAATCGGTGCGCAGCTTGGTGGTTCCCTGGTAAGGTTTGTAATTACCTCCGGGTTCCTGGGTCAGGTATTTCGGATCTGCCAGCACGTTATTGATCCCGTTATCGCGCAGGCTAAAGTAGAAACCGAAATTCTTGCCCACAGAGCCGTTAAACTCCAGGCCATTCCAGCGATGCGTGGCATTGCCATTCTGGTTGGCCGAATAGGAAAATCCGAGGATCGGGTTCAGTGTAAATGCAAATAAAGAATCGCGGTAATAAAACAAGTCGATACGGCGCTTGAAGTTTTTATTCGGAATAAATTCCTTGTTATAATCTTTCAGGAAAAAATCAAGGTCCTTCTGCTGACGTTTGGTAAGCTGTTCCCGTTTAGTTTCCGCTTCTTTCAGTTTGGTGGCGATGAGCTTACGAGAATAGGGCTTTATGGCCGAGTTCAGTTCTATAATGTGACCATTGGCGAGCTCATCGAGGTAATCGTATATCGACACATAGGAGATATGTTTATTCACCTCCTGGGCAAAGGAAGTTATGCTGCATATCATGAACAGAAGAAGTAGTATTTTTTTCACGGGCAGTTATTTAACGTGGTTGATTGCAAATATACATATAAAGCCTTTAGTGGCCGATCATTGCAGGCCCGCGGGACTAATTGGTACGTGCTTTTTTAAAAACAATATTGTTGAATGCTTTCATAAAATACCGGCAATCGGTGCGCAGCGGTTGCAGCTGATAGGCTTCCAGGTAACGCAGCTCCGATAACATAATATCATCAAGTGATACCGGCATATCGGCATAAAACGGAGGCACGAGGCCCGGCTTGGCTTTTACGCGTTTCTGCTTCAGCTCATCGGTATACAGGCTCAGGTAGTGCTCACTCAAAGGGCGCACACCCACCAGTTTTATTTCACCTTTCAGCAGATTCACAATCATAGGCAATTCATCGATCCAGAATTTCCGGAAAAATTTTCCCCAGCTGGTGATGCGAAAGTCATCTTTGAATTTACCGCCGTCCTGTAATTTGTTTTGCTCGTAGATATATTCCTGCAGGTACTCCGCATAAGGGTGCATCGTCCGGATTTTATACACGGTGATGATTTTATTGTTCTTGCCAACACGCTTCATTTTGAAAAAGAAACCAAAGGAAGGATGTTTCTCCGGGATAGGTCTCAGGGTTTTGCGTCCGACAAAGAAAGTGAGGTTTTTGATCTCGGCTACCTCAACGATATCAAATCCGCAAAACACGAGTTTTCCGAGCGCTTCGGCCTTTGAGATCACACGATTCCTGCCGGCTGTAATAAAATAGTATAACCAGCGCGTCATGAAAAATTTCGGAAACACGCGTTTGAATATAAAATCGAAGAGGAAATAAATCTGTGCAATGAGAAACGGGAACTTATGGAGCAACCTGTATTTGCGCTGAATATGCGTTTCAACACAGCCTATAAAAATTCCTCCCACCGGCAGTTTACTGTTTGTTACTTTAAAAAAGGAGCTGATGCTTTTTATATCATTGATCTTGCTCAGGTTGACGATGGCTTTGCATCCTTTGTCATCGATGGCTTCGATGTTGAAATTATCGAGTGTTTTAAGGAGGTGCGTAGATTCAGTATGAATATCGGTGAACCGTTCAATAAAGTCAGCGGCATCATTGCCTAATTCCCTGATAATCAGATCGCGATCCATAAAAGTAGCGTGGTATAATGCAAGTTACACCAAAAAAACCAAAACGCTAAAAAATTTAGTAATACTTACTAACGCAGGCCCATTTTGAGGTCATTTCCAACCAGTTCCGTCATCCATCCGGCCAGGTCAATTCGCTGATCCAGCATCACTTTCCGGCGATTCTGCCATTCGGTTTTGAGATCAGGATGCTTTAGTAAATTTTCAACTGTTTTTAGTAATTTATCCGGTTCGGAGGTACGGATTCCATACGTGAGCTGAAAACGATGTTCGAGTTCCTCGAGGTAGGAAAGCTCTCCTACAAAATCATTGAAGCGAACGGCAGGCGTCCCCAAAACAGCAGCTTCAGCAGTCATGGTCTGACTATCGCCAATATACATATCGGCATAATACATGGCATGGTGAATATCGAGTGGGGAAATACGTATCCTGTATTTTTCGAATTGAGGTTCGAGTTCGCGCTCAGAGGTTATATACACGGTGCCATGTGGCGACAACAGGTCTATTAGTTGCTGGGCAATAGCCGTATTGATTCCCGATTTTCCTACATCGTGATACGCTGTGAGTTTGGCAAACCGCAGGATAAAATTCCGGGGGCTGTTCCCGAATATGTTCCGGACCTTTTCCGGATCGGGCGTAAAATGGTTGGGATGCAGGTACGCCAGCTCATGATAACTGTCGTATCCTGTTTTTTTATACTCCCATTTCCAGGCGCTGCAACAGTTCGGGCAGATGAGCCTGGTAGCAAAGGGTCCTGCAATCTTTGCAAATTTCTTCACCGCTTCAAAATCGTCTTCAAAAAAAACGAACGAACGAATCCCGAATAATTTCCCGAGTACGGTGAGTTCCGCTGCGGAGCCGATCATGAGGCCGGGTTTGGTTTGCCTGATGATTTTTGCGAGACGTTTCAGACGCAGATAAAAATTTTTATATGCATCGAACGGCCTTTTATTTTCGGATATACCGGCTGTGATGTTGATGTATGGAAGTCTGCTGTCTTTAAGCAATTGCTCCAACACATCTTTACTTTTGATGACGATGGTTACCTTCACAGACCTTGCCTGCAGCGACTTTATTGTTTCTTTGAATAAATGAAAGTGGGCGGGATGCCCGAGGTAAACAAGCAGGTTCATATCAGTCGAGGCGGTTAAATCTGACGCCGTAGCGCGACAGGAATGTGACAAGTTCTTCGCCCGCATCGGATGTACCGATCCGTGAATTATCGCCCAGTGCGCACACCATGTTATAGCCCGATGGCAGACTGGCTGTACCCTTCGACAGAAGTATCACATGGTTGGAAACCGCAGGTGCCTGAGCCGGTAAACTATCGGTGTATTGAATGAATGCACGCATGCTGCCTTTTGCGAGCGTTATATCAAATCCATTGCCTGTTATCTTCTGGCCGGTTGTAAAACCATGGTATTCGAGGTAAGCGATGAACTCGGCAAACATCTCATGCACCAGTTTTGTTTTCTCTGCCTCAGTAATCGGCGCCGGAAAATTCTCTTTGATAATTTTTGCAGGAGAGCCTGCTACCAGGCAGTTTGAAGGGATGTCGCGGTTTATCATGGATTCGGCACCTACAACCACCTGGTCGCCGATGGTAACTCCGGGCATGATAAACACACGCCATGGCAGCCATACTTTTTTACCGATGGTGATCGGTGCAAACTTTACAGGATATCCTTCCAGCTGCGAATTCCAGGAACCATGCGTAAAGAGCAGGCAATGTCCGCCAACACCCGAGTCGTCGCCAATCACAATAGGCTTCGTCGGATTGATGTAGCTCATCTGCATAATGATGGTACGCTTGCCGAGTGTTAAGGATGACTCAGGCGTTTTTGTGCCGCCGATATACACCTGTTCATTGATTCGTGCGTCATCGTCGATGGAAATGCGTTCCGTATCAATGGCCGACATGGCACCAATTTTTACGAAGCGTGCTATTTTAATATGTCGTGCCTTGACAATGGTAAAAAACCCAATACTGGATTTTTCGCCGATCTCAACAGATTCGCCGATGACCACGCATCCCAGGCTCAGTTTCACGCCCGGACCTATTTTATAGCCCTTGAGGCGATACACCATTTTTTTGAGAGGCGACGGTAAAAAACCAATCAGGAGAATATGCGTAACAGGTATACGGGTTTTCTTAATGAGCATACATGACGAAGATAGAAAATTTATTCTGAATCGATATTAATCACTGCAGTGCCTGTATCTCTTTCACTGGTTGACTGTACGCCTTACCAGCATGCGTTTCACCACATTTTTTGCGTTTTGCAGTATAAGTTCTTTGGTCCAGGGAAGCAGGTTGTTGGTCCAGCGCTGCGGATGAATGTTAAGCATGATCTGCGGCGGCAGTTTTCCTGCAGCAAAAGCATCGATAATATCCTGTGTGGAGCGGAATGTAAAACGGAACGAAGAATTTACTTTATCACGTACACTCGATTCCCCTTTGTTCCAGCTTCGCCCGGTATCAGTGATATACAGCACTTTATTAAAGTCAATATCGAAATACGGCTCAGCAACAATACCGAGATCTTTGTAATTATATTTTTTCCAGAGGTCGCGGTTATCCCATTTGGAAAGAGGGCTTCCGTGCATGCATATGGTATGGATATCGCTCAGGGTTCTGAATTCAGCCAGGTGTTTTTTAAAATCATCAAATGCTTTGTCCACATCTCCGTTGAAGTGATCCATATTTTCGTAATGGTACCCGATTTCGTGTCCAAGGGCTTTGATCTGCCGGATGATGTCGGGATCATAACTTTGTTTCACCACCCTGAAATAATAAGAGCCATGTGCTCCCAGGCTATGTTCTGTTTCGGCTGTTCGTAACGAATTTAAAGGAAGGTCATCGACATCGTGACGAAGAATAAACACTTTGTTATACGTCGCGCCATGTTCTATAAAATCGTGATAGGAAGTCAATGTATACCCGGCTTGCTGAGCAGCCTGCAATAAGCGGCGGTATGTATCGAGGGTAAAATCGCGGCTCATGCGTGCTGGGATTTGGTGGTATATAAAAGTTCAACAAGTGCTACAAACATCCAGGCCTGCGACCAGCGCATGTAGGGGATCTTATGGCTGTGCGATTTCAGTTTTTTATAATAGAAGAAGCCCTTTTCATCCTGCATGTGATTTATCGTCCAGCCTGCAATGGTTTTTGCAAAATCGCGGTAAGCAGGATCCAGGTGGGCCATGCGTGCAAACGTAATAATACCCTGCGACTGATTGTGGATTTCGACCGGGTATTCTTTTGGCAAACGCCACAGGGAGCGCCCGGTATCGAAAAACTGCTTTTGCCGGTAGTATGTGGTCCCTTTCTCAATAGCTGCTTCGTATTCAGGGCGGTATTCGCCGGTGTACCGCATCACATGATAAATACTATCGATCACATAGCCCTGGTGAAAATCGATCTGTGCACGTTCTTTACCAGACCCGGGCTCTATGCTGTAATTCCAGTGCCCGTCTTCATGTTGTTTATGCACAACATAATCTACAGCACGGAGTGCCGGAGTTTTGTAACGCTCTTCCTTTGTAAGCGCATACAGGTGCGCCAGTACCTCAGCTGCCAGGAGGCTTGCATTGTAACAACAATCTACACCCAGTGTGGTGTAACTGAAACAAAGGCCTTCATTGGTTTCTGTACGTGGCAAATCGTTCAGAATAAACTCACCGATACTTTTGAGTATAGTTAAAGCTTCCGGATGGCGGCTTACTTCGTAATACTTAAACAATCCTTTTGCGATAAAGGCCGTAACCACTACATTGGGGCTGTGTGCCGAAATATATTTTCCGGAGCTCGCCCAATCGAAATTATAACCCCAGCAATAACCGCTATAGCCATGGCTGTAATTATTTTTCAGGTAATCGAACAGAAAAGTGGTATGCCGGTCGTGATTCTCTGCCGGTTGTTCTTTCTGCAATACAGAATAGCCATAAAGCAGGAGCCCAAGCCCTTTGGGATTATATCCTTTTTTAATTCCCAACAGAGGACGGATGTTTACAGGATTGCGTTTCTGAAACTGGATCGCCAGGATAGGAATCATTTTACCGAGATACCTGAACTTAAACGGAGAGTTCAATGTGTCGTAAGGATCATAGCCCCTGAATTGTTCTTTTTCAATAAAGGCCTGGAGTTTAAGCAGGGCTGTTACAAGGTGCTGATCTGTTTCAGGAGAGAGAGGAGTTGTCATATGAAACGATCTTAATGCGGTAGTGGTATTGGCGCTCCACCCAGCGCAATGGATTCCTCGACCTTGAATGTGGCGAGCATAGAATTGTATATGCTTCCGAAAGAGATAGGCGCTGCCTTACCCTGGCGGATCGATTCGAGGAACTGAGTCACTTCCTGTCTATGACCTTTATCTTGTTTTGTGCTTTCTTTCTTCGCAGAGCTGCCGTATACAGTCATGTCTTTGAAATCATCGATCACAGTTACCTGTCCGGCTCCAAAAATTTCGATATACTCCTTGCTCAGGTTTTTATTGCCATTGGAGAAGTAAGTAATATTGGCGATACTGCCGTTCTTAAACTGCAGGTTAATGGTTAATGTATCGCGTAGGTTGCCCGGTGTTTTCATGGCCATGGCTGATACGCTAACAATGGCAGAACCCGCCAGGAAAGCAACCAGGTCGATGAAGTGACATGCCTCCCCAATAATGCGACCACCACCTACAGCGAGGTCGTGAATCCAGTGATCGGCAGGCAATGTACCCGCATTGATCCGGTAATGAATGGCGAGCGGAACATCGGAACCGGCGAACATTTTTTTCGCCTTCACGATCTGTGGCGCGAAACGGCGGTTAAACCCAACCATCACCTGTGTATGCCCTTTTTCATACGCTTCACGGATTTGTTCCAGTTCAGCTTCATGCAGGCATAGGGGTTTTTCAACAAATACGTGTTTTCCGTGATGAATGGATTCCAGGACGTAAGCTGCATGAGAATCGTGGCGTGTGGCTACAAATATGGTATTGATATTTTTATCATTCAGCAATTCGCTGACGTTGGCCGTGCAATAGGAGAAACCATATTTATCGGCCATGTTGCGGGCATTATTCGGCCGGTTGGTGGCGATACCGGTAAAACGACATTGCCCTTTCAGAGCAGGCAGCAGTACATTTCCTGCAAAAGACCCGGCGCCGATGAAGCCCAGTGAAGGTTCTGCCGACAGGGACTCTGCTGTTTTTATATCAATACGGGCACGCAGTGTCTTCTCAAGATTGTATTTCAACAGAATACCGGTATACGGTTCTGTTTTATCAACGATCATCTGGTAGGCTTTCTTTGCCTCCTTGAAATCGAACACATGACTGGTGAGTGGTTTGATCTGCAGTTTACCCTGGTGAAGCAATTCGACAAAAGCCTGCATATTGCGGTTTTCTGTCCAGCGCACATAACCATAAGGATAATCTGTTCCGGCTTCTTCATAGCTGCGGTCGTAGCGGCCCGGGCCATAGGAACAAGACATTTTCAGTTCCAGTTCTTTTTTATAATAGCCTGAGCGTTTAAACCCGGTTGGAACGGCTCCTACAATAATCACTTTTCCTTTCTGGCGGCAGAGTGTGCCGGCCAGGTCAACAGGATCGGTGCTGCTTGTGGCAGCTGTTATAATAACAGCGTCTGCACCATAACCCTGGGTAAGGTCTGCAATAATCTGTTCGAGTCCTTCCTGGTTCCTGTTTAAGGCCAGTGATGCGCCCAGTTCACGCGCCAGATCTACCATTTTTGAATCGATATCAATGCCTATACTCTTTACGCCGGATGCCTGGAGCATTTGCATGGTGAGTTGTCCGAGTAAGCCAAGTCCAATCACCACACAACTTTCTCCCAAACGGAGATCGGCCTGGCGTATGCCCTGCATGGCAATAGCTCCCAGCGTGGTAAATGCTGCCTCGCTGCAGTGAACATTGTCAGGCAGTTTCACGCAGAGGTTACGCGGCACGGCCACAACTTCGGCATGCACCGCTCCTGCTCCGCCACAGGCGACGTGGTCGCCGATTTTAAATTCGGTGATATCATCTGCTACGGCGATAACCTCGCCGGAACAGCTGTAACCAAGGGCCGACGGAGCCTCCAGCTTATTCATCAGGAGTTTATATGTTTCGGTAATGCCAATTGTTTTGGCGGTATTAATTACTTTTTTTACATCGTCTTTACGTGCCATGGCTTTGCCAATATAGCCCAGCCGTGCATCCTTCACCGTTTTTCCTTCGGTGCCGGCACTGATAATGGAGTAATGGTTCCGTACCAGTACAGAGCCTTTTCCAAGCATGGGAAAGGGCACTTCCAGGATTTGCATATCCCCGTCTTTCAGGTTTTGTGTCAATTGCTCCAAGGTCAGATGTTTTTATGTAAAGTTCAGCTTATACCATTCCTGGAAAGAGATCAGCGCATACAGGATCGATGAGTTGTCTTCTTTTCCGGAAATGTGATTATCTGTCAGGGTATCGATATGCGCTACCGAGAACCCATTAAAATTAGCAAAAAAGGCCTTATCCAGCAAACCATTCACTTTTTCGCGCGAGCTGAATATGCTTCGCAAAGGCATGCCAAATCCGGCTTTACGACGGTTGATGATATACTCAGGCAGGCGTGTTTTGAATGTATCTTTCAGAATACGCTTGGATTTACCGCTGGCCGAAAGTTTGTAATGACGCGGAATGCTGAACGCAAACTCCAGCAGGCGATGATCCAGGAAAGGCACACGACACTCCACAGAGTTGGCCATGGCCATGCGATCCATATAGTGCAGGTTTTTCACCAGGACGTTTTCCTGTTCAAATCGTGCCAGGGCATCAAAAGTATCCTCTCCTGCAGGAAAATACGATTCGAGCATGTGTACCAGCCTGTCTTTATCGCCAGCAAACACAGCACATGAGTTTTCGAAATCGCCGACAAGATTCAGAATACCATATTTATACGGTGGGTATTTTCCGTACTTCCCTATTTTATGTATATAACGGCGATAGGCCAAAAATTTTCCCTTGCCCTGATCTACTTTGGAGGCCATACTATAAAAAGCACCGGAGAGTCCAAAGGGCATTTTTTCCATGACGTTGAGCGACAGCAGTGTCAGCATGTGGCCGGCGTAGCCCAGGAAAATCTCGTCGGCACCCATGCCCGATAAAATCACTTTTGAATGCAGGGCAGCATCTTTTGTGATCAGGTACGATGGAATTTGTGATCCGTCAGCAATCAGGTCGTCCGAATAAAAAAGTGTTTTGCGGATCAGACCGGTATTCGCTTCTTCGCTACCGATAGGCGCTTCACGCAGATTCAGATTCCATTCTTTGGCCAGCATGGACGCGTAATGAAAATCGGATGTTGTTCCTTCTTTTTTCAAATCGGATTCGGCCTTACGTGCACAATAGTGTGTCATATCGCGGCGGTCTTTCACAAAATAAGCCAGGATCGAAGAGTCGAGTCCGCCCGATAAGAAATTTCCTACCGGCACATCCGATACAAGCCGCATGGTTGTACTATCGCGCAACAGTTCGAAAAGTGCTTCTTCTGCGTCGCGGTAGGCAAGGCCCGTATACATACTTTGTTTCTCAAGCCTCCAGTAATGCTGCTGGCGGCTGGTGCCTGTACTCAGATCATACTCCAGGTAGCTCGCCGGTGGCAAACGTTTTATATTCCGGTGCAGGGTATTGTTTCCCGGCACGTATTTAAACACAAAATAATTCAGCAGCTCATCCTGGTTGAGTTCAGGCTTTACACCGGCTGCAAGCAGTGACTTAACTTCCGATCCGAAAATCAGCGTGGGGCCTTCGTTGCAGTAATACAGGGGCTTTACGCCAACACGGTCTTTTACGAGGAACACTTTACCCTGGCGCTTATCGTAAATAGAAAAAGCAAAATCGCCGTTGAGTTCCTGCAACGCGGCCATTCCCATTTTTTCATAAAGCCGCAATACGACTTCGGTATCGGTACGCGAATGAAATGAAACGCCTGACAGGTGGCGGGCCCTCAGTGCTTCGTAATTATACACTTCGCCATTGAATACGATGGTGATTTGCCCATCGGGTGTACTCATCGGCTGGTTGCCCTGCTCAGAAAGATCGAGGATGCTTAAGCGGGTATGTCCGAGAAATACAGTTGTGGCATTATGCTGATCGCTGTAGCCTCCCGCGTGGTCGGGTCCGCGGTGATGCAGGCTCGACATCATGGCCTGCCCGTTGAAAGGCTGCGTGGAAATATAACCGACAATGCCGCACATACACTTCAGGCTTTACGGGCCCACACCAATTGATGAAACCCCATGAAACCAGCCAGGAAACGTTCGAGCTTTGGAAATTTACCACCGATGGGAAAATGTCCCTTTTTCATTTTTTCAATTTTAAACCCTGCTGCTTCAAGCATGTGGCGGGTTTCGCGCTGTGTGTATATATTGGCGATATAGCAATCCGGGCCATCGGTACAATGGTGCGGGAAGTTTTTCCAGGAAAGATAAGACCATCCGTCTTTCTTCACATTTTTGACGTGCAGCGCCCAATTGCCTTTTGATTTACCGCCAAGCTTGTTTTTGAGCAATTCCAGCAAAAGTCTGAAACGAAAATAAAACTGGATGCGGAACCAATAGTTGAAAGATCCTTTGGCATAGAGCATGACAATAAACTGCCCGCCCGGCCTGAGTACACGGTATACTTCGCGGAATGTTTTATCGATATGCGTGGTATGGTGTAATACGCCGTGTGAGTATACAATATCGAACTGTTCCGAGGGAAGATCGAGTGCCTCTGCATTGCCCTGCATGGCTCTGCCTTTAAGTCCCAGATGCTCCAGATGAATATTGGTAGCATACACTGCTTCAGAGGTAAGATCAACGCCCGTATATGATCTGGCGTGTGTTGCCCAGCGGGTACCATCGGCACCGATGCCAAGTCCGATTTCGAGAACGTCTTTTCCGGCGGCACTTTTCCAGTCGATGTATGTATCGAGGTGATGCGTTTTTTTGTAGCGGAATTCCCTGTAATAGGCAAAAAATTCTTTGGATGGAAATTTCGCATCTACAAATTGTTTTCCGCAGAGGTGACTGTTCCAGAAATCCTGGACCTGTTGTAATTCCTGGCTATCAATAAGGGTTTTCATGTGTATCAGTGACCAATAACCGATTGAAAAGTCCGGGAGAAATTTTCAACCATGTTCGCTTCTGTAAAGTTATTCAAATATAAGCTTCTGCTTTGTTTCCCCATCGCTTCCCGCAAAGATTTATCCATAAGCAGTGTTTGTAATTTTTCAGCAATCGCGGCGGGATTTCCCGGCGGCACAATAAATCCATTGACACCATCCTGAACCGACTCAACGATGGCTCCCTGGTCTGTAGAAATAACAGGCAGTCCGGCGGCCATAGCTTCAACAACAGACCATGGATGTCCTTCCGGGTCACGTGGCGGAAACACAAACACATCCGCATTGGCGAGGTATTGAAATTTGTTTTTGCTTTCGGCCGAAGTATGGATGCGGACCGGCAGATGATACCGTTTCACAAGATCCAGGCAATAGGCTTTGGTATCGTCATGCAACCATTCACCGATAAAGTCTGCAGAGTAGCGGACGTTTTTTTGAGAAAGGATCACAAGAGCGTCGAAAACATCCTGAATACCCTTTGATGCCAGTAAATTGGAGAGGTATAAAATACGCGGTTCATCTGATGATACGTTGCGTTGCGGAACCTGGTAATTGGCACCGTTCGGCACAACAAAAATCTGTTCAGGTCTGTAAAAATCCCCGAACAGGTGACGAAGGTTATTTCCAAGAACAATAACACCCTGTGTGCGTTTCAGAACAAAGCGCACATAACGGTTCACCGAGCCCGAAGCGGAAGCCAGCCAGTTTTTAAAATTGCTGCCCCGCAATTGTACAATGACCTTGCGGCCGAGAAGTTTTGAAATCAAAATAAAAACAGAATCCTTTACGAAGCCCGTACTGGTCTGACTGATGGGAATAAGCACCAGGTGAGGTCTGTGACGGATAATAAGTCCAAACAGGTTGAAATAAATTCCCACGTTTTTAAAGATTTTGGAAAGGTTCCATTTGCCAAGTGTATCGATAGAGTCGTTGGCTTTGACATTCAGAAAAATGAGGTCGAAACGCCTGGCCAGTTCTGAGTTGAGGATAATGCCCGTGGCAATAGCAGGCCCCATATAGGGCGGCGGAAGCTTACCAAGCAATATAACACGTTGTTTACTCATACAGACTTCGCAAGAACAGATTTGGGCAAAGCCACATAACACAATACAGCATAGAGAATATAAAGCATAGGCGCATATAAGGTTGGACAGGTACTGATAGAATACAGGAGCAGGATCATAACCGAACCAAGTGCCAGGAAGTGATGATCGGGATCGAGGTATTTGAGCCGGTTGAAATACGCAAAAAAGGTAAGCACATAAATGAGCAGACCGATATAGCCTGTGAAAAAGAGAATGCGCACGAAGTCGTTATGAGCCCCGGTACTCACTTCGGCATACGAGGGTTCCATGGTAGAGGGCATGCCTACAAACTGTGTGGTAACGGGGAATTCGGAATACTGTTCAAGCATCATTTTCCAGCGACCCACACGACCGTGAAGCAAACGTTCGTTTGATTTTTTTCCTTCATATACCGCAATATCGGTTTTGAGAAGGGGCGCCACATTTTTCTCGATAGCCTCTCCTCCGAAAAAATAACCGGCAGCAGCAATCACAATCACCAGCACAAATCCGGCGGTTTTATTTGTTTTCAGGTTGAATACAATAAACAAAAGCAGGATGGATAAAAAAACCGCGTAACTGGCCGTGTGACTGATTTTAAAGAGCATGGCCACACACAGGATCACGGTGAGGATCAGGTTGCGGTTACGCGTGAACACAGACTCGATGTTACGTTTGCGGAAATAGAAATAACACATGATGAGAAAACCCTGGGTCAGGTAAATGGCGTAGTTCATCACATCCCCGTAATATCCCTGGATTCGTTCAAGGTCCCGTGTCTTCTGCACTTTAATAGGATTGACCACAAGCTCAAACAAAAACACGGCCACTACGAACAAGGAAGAATATAAGAAGGTTTGCAAAACGCCGTCCAGGTCGCGGGCCGAGCGGATCAGCAGGCGCAGGAAGAAAAACAGGTAAATGGGCATAGATAATTTCAGGAAATACTCGAGGAAAGTCACCGACAGAGGATCGGCAATAAACATGAAGAGTAAAGAGAGAAAAACAAGGATGGACCAAAAGCCAAACAGGAAATCGAAAATAGAACTGTCCCTGCGCTTCAGTGAAATGATGGCATACAGGGCCAGGATGGGTGTGGCTATCCCCACAATATAAAGCGGTGAGAGAAACGGGGAAATATTTTTGAGGTAATAAAAGTTGTCGACGACCGGCCTGATCAATACCAGAATCACAAACCACCGGAGATTCCAGGGGAGTGATTTCAACCAATATTTCCAGTCTCTGAATGTCATGCTGTTTCTGAATTCATCGTGAATCCGGGGGCAAACAAAATTTGAGTTATTTAAATTTAATCAATTTCGAGTGTATCCAGGATCTTTTGTGCAATGTGGTCATAAGACAGTGTCTGCGCATTGAGTTTTACCATATCCTGCCGGTTTATGGGTTGTTGCGACAGCTGATCCACCACCTCTTTCACTTTCTGATCAAATCCTCCTTTTTCGTAGAACCAGCCATTCACACCATTTTTCAGCAGGTGATTCACGCTTGGTTTATTTTCAAGGATCACCGGCAAACCGGTACCCATGGCTTCCTGGATAGAAATGGCCGCTTTCAGCCAGATGCCTGCGTCCGCTGCACAATAAAGCCTGCGAATTTCCGCCGCATTCAGAAACGGGTAACAATGAAATACAGAAGGATCGGGTTGAGATTGTATAAACGCCTTCAGTTCCTGCTCGTAAGCATCACCGAGGAAACCCACCATTACATAATGCACTTGTTTGCCGTGCTGTTTCATTTCAGATACCAGGCGAATCACCTGTTCCAGTCCTTTACGGCGGTTCACGCGTGTGGATGTCATCAATACAATATCCTGCTCTTTCACATTCAGTTTCTTACGCCATTCCCGGCGGTCTTCCTCCGTGAAATAATATTCTTCGGGGTCGTAGCCCAGGTTGAGAAACACCCGTTTTGCTTCATAATCCTTCAAAGCATCACCTTTCAGAAAAGCCCTGAAGATCTGATCTGTTTCCGGGATATTCAGGATAATTTTATCGCCATACTTCACTGCTTTTTTATACAGGGGTTTTTTGATGGTGGCATAGCCGAGTTCATGCAGCCAGGCTTTTATTTTTTGTTTCCAGGTATTCCGGTCCAGGTATTCGCTTGCATCGCCATACACCGACACCATCGCAAACTGCTCATGGAATCTGGCATTGAGCAATGTACGCGGAAATACTTTTGCTACCCCGAGAATCACCAGTACATCGGGATTAAACGCGTAAACCGCTTTTTTAAGGCCGAAAGGAATGACTTTCGATTTATAGGAAAGTGATTTGAGCCGCAGCACATCATAAGCTCCTTTAGTATCCCTGGTAATGCCCGGTTTGTAGGAAAGACTCCCCACGCTTCCACCCAGGTTGACCGTAGCAGCCGAAGTAAATACCCTTACCTGGTGACCAATGCGCGCATAGGCCCTGGCCAGGTGAACTTCCTGGTAACCTACTTCCGGCATGTAATGGGCTGTTATGATTCCGATTCTCATGAAGGGTTCCTGTTAAATGTAACGTGAAATACCGATGCCCATTTCAAAAAAGAAATAATCTTCCAGAACTCGCTCAGGTGAGCACTTTCGCTCATGTTGGCTGAACACAGGCGTTGAATATAATCCTTGTCGAGAAAATCCGGTATTTCGAGATCCTGCATGAAGCGGGCCAATTGTCCGCCCGAATTTTCTTTCCATGATTTTTGTGGCGTGAGAAATCCCATTTTATCTTTTCTCCAGACCACTTCTTTATTCAGGAGTGGTTCTGCAGATTTACGTAAAATATATTTCGTCCAGCCATCTCTTATTTTCCAATTATTGCGCAGGGCAATCGAAAACTCCACGAGGCGATGATCCAGGAAAGGTACACGGCTTTCGATGGAGAATGCCATGGAGTTGCGGTCTTCGTATCTCAATAAATCCTGCATGCCAAACTGTATGCTGAGCAGGGATTGCTCGCGAAAACTTCGTCCGCCGCGTTCAGGCACTTTGATATGCTGCATATCCTGTGCATACGCGGGCCCTATAGCTCCCATGCCGATGCGTTTACGCGACCGGATACGGCGTTGTGCAAATTCAGGTAAAAAGTAGAAACCCGCACGTCCCATGATGGTGTTGACATGGGGCGTGAAATTTTCACGAAGCCTGTTCCGTTCATGCGCAAATGTTTTCCATTTGCCGCTTTTGGCAAGTTCAATAAGATGTATGCCTGCAAAATTATAATACCCACCGAGCATTTCATCGGCACCCTGTCCGTCGAGCAGTACCTTTACATGTTGCTGATGTGCTGTTTTCATCACTTCCCATTGCGCAAACATGGATGTTGAATTTACAGGCAGGTCCTGGTGCCAGATCATTTTTCCGAGATCATTCCAGTATCCTTCGATATCCGGAAAAGCCAGGTGAGCCTCTACATTCGGCAATGAATCTGTAACCAGGCGGGCATAATGTGATTCGTCGATATTTTTTTCGCGGTACGCTGCTGTGAATGTTTTGAAGGTTGCGCCTTTCATTTTGTGCGCAGCCAGTGCCACGAGTGTACTGGAATCAAGTCCGCCGCTTAATGTGGAGCCAACCGGCACATCGGCCCGCAGGTGCAGATCAACCGAGCGATCCAGCAATGCATTGAACGTTTGCTGAACCTCCGGATCGGCGGGAAGTTTGCAGGCGGCAACGGCTTCCTCCAGGTTATAGTACATTTTCTGACGGTATGTTCCACTGTGGCTGTCGGCAACCATCGAATGTCCCGGCGGCAGGCATTTCACGTGGTGAAACAGATTTGCCGATGGATCACTGGTCGCACCGAACGAAAGGTATTCCAGAACCGCATTCATGTCGGCTTCAGGTTTCACTGCATCGAGTGTCAACAAGGCTTTAATCTCCGAGGCAAATGCCAGGAACCCTGCTCCGGTGGCATAATACAGCGGTTTGATTCCGAAACGATCGCGCGATAAAAACAGTTGCTGTTTTTGCTTATCATACAAGGCAAATGCCCACATACCAACAAAATACTGTACACAATCGTGGCCCCATCGCTGATAGGCCGCCATGATCACTTCGGTATCGCTTTCGGTGTGAAAGGTGTATCCGGCAGATTTCAGCTCATTGCGTAATTCACGGTAATTGTATATTTCACCGTTAAAGACGAGTGTATAGAGTCCATGATTATACGTCATGGGCTGATGTCCCTGAGCCGACAGATCGAGGATGGATAGACGCCGGTGCAATAAACCCAGGGTGTATGCTGTCTGTCTTGAAACCTGTGAAGCAGCCGGGATTGTTTGAAGTTCAGGGATGGTATCGTCGCCTTTCAGAAAAAGATCCGCGTCGGCGCTATGCATTGAAAAGCCTTCGTCATCGGGCCCGCGGTGTTTCATGACGCGCGACATGCCCTGCAGGGTTGAAGGATCAACCCCAACCGAATGAATTATTCCTGCAATACCACACATGAGACCCGGGCGTTCTGTTTTTAGGTTTCGCCAATGTATTGCTTTTTACAGCAGGCTTTGGTAGATGGCGTTTAATTTTTTCCCGAAGTTTTCAAACCCAAAACGTTCAATAACCGCTCCGCGGATAGCAGAAGCGCTATAGGATGCATGCGTTTGAATCATTTTTTGCATGGCCCCGGCGATCGCATCCACATCTTCGGGTGGCACCAGGATGCCGGAATCGGCAGAGATGTATTCTTTTGGTGCTGTTTTGTTGGTGGCAATGACGGGCAATCCGCACGACATGGCTTCGGCCACCACCAGTCCAAAACTCTCGTGAAGGCTTGGAAATACAAAGAAATCGGCCTCTGCCATTTCACGGGCTATTTCTGCCTTGGTCATTTTCCCTTTAAGGTAAACCCTGCTTTGCAACTCCGGATGCTGACGCATGTACGCTTCAATGGCGCCATATTCTTCCCCATCGCCCACCATCGTTAATTTCCAGTCGGGATTGGCCTCTGCCATGTGTTGAAACGCTTTGAGTGTGCGAAGCCCGCCCTTGAATACATCGAGGCGGCTGGCAAAAAGAATATTACGATATGTGCGATCTGGCTTCTGTGCGAAAAGGGCTGTATCAACCGGGTTATGTGTTACATGAATGGTTTTGGGATGAATCCTGCTGGCCAGAATCTCCTTGCGCAGGTGATCGCTGACAGTGAGCACGGCATCTGCGCGTTGCATGGTGCGGCGTGCCCAGGCAAGTTTCCAGAAACTGTCTGAGATCATGGTGAAGGGTCCCTGGTGTTCGGTAATGATGGCGGGTACCTGCCAGGCTTTGCCGAGCCTGCAAGCCAATGTGCCGCTCAATATGGTACCATGTGCATGCACGAGATCGGGTTTTGCAATTTGCCGGCGAAGTGCATAGCCTTTGCGAAACCAGGCCCAGTAATAAAACGGCTTGAGGTAAAAAGGAATTTTTGTGGTAGAAAAACAATATCTGTAAACCGTAGCGCCACCTTCCTGTGTAACGGTCAGTCCTTTCTTTGCCCCGGTAAGTCTAATAAACAGGACACTGACCTTACAAAAGGGTTCCACGGCGGTGAGGTAATCGCGTACAAATATTCCCTGTACATCGCCGTCGTAACCGGGAAACAGATCAGGCACTACGAGTACATTTATTTTTCCGGAAGAGCTCATGCGCGTTTCACGAAGCAATAGGTATAGTCACTGCCCCACGATGCATGCTTGTTGTGGCGCGTATCACCAAAAAAACGCCGGGTGAGTTCATATTTTTTCTCGTTCGAAAAGAGGTTTGAAAACCCGAGGAATGACTGGTTGTAGCGATAGGCAGCTTCACGCCGGAAACCTTCTTCGTGAAGCACCTGTTCCAGGAATGAAGCCTTTACTTTATTAAGCTTATAGGGTTGTTTGCGGATCAGTCCTTTCAGTCCGAGGTAAAAACGAATGAGGTGGCTATAGAAGTGTGATGCGTCGGTATTCTGAATAATGAGCATGCCACCGGGTTTGATGATGCCGCTGATTTTACGAAGTAATTGTTCGGGTGAGTTGACGTGGGCCAGCAAACCCAGGCAGATTACCAGGTCGTATGATCCGGGTGGAATATCGAGTTTAAAAAAATCGTCATTGATGCATTCTGTCTTATAGCGCTGAGTTTCCGGAATATTTTCAGAAGCTATTGCCAGCATGTTAGCCGAAATATCAACGAGGCTCAGTTTTTTTGTTTTATCGAGCAGGGATCGTGACATAGCACCGGTACCGCAGGGCATATCCAGCACGGCATCGAATGTTTTCCCTTCGGTGTAGGCATCCACCGTTTCCTTACGGATGCGCAGGTTATAGTCGTATGTCAGATAGAGCGCTGTGTTTTCGAAGAGCTCCTTCACCAATATGCTTTTGTCTGTCATGCTTCTTATTCCTATTTCCTGGTTCCGATCTGGCGCAGGGGATTTCCTGCATAAATGCCATATTCTTCTGTGATTGTTTTTTTTGTGACCACTGAGTTTGACCCGATGAAAACGCCTTTGCTGATCTTGGCGCCCATCAATACCACACATCCCGCAGCAACCCCGGAGTCTTCCCCGATATCGATAGCTTCGCTGACACCTTCCTGCAAACGATAGGGTTTATCTTTGGCAAACTGATGATTGCCATCGCGGATACT
This sequence comes from Bacteroidota bacterium, assembly GCA_018267825.1. Lineage (GTDB taxonomy): Bacteria > Bacteroidota > Bacteroidia > B-17B0 > Aurantibacillaceae > JAFDXR01. The sequence goes on from JAFDXR010000011.1 coordinate 197,544, forward strand.
CACATTTTCAGCCACTGCCGCCCATTTGCGGATCCTGATCTCCTTATTGCAGCTGATGAGAATATTCTGATGAAAGAGCACATGATCTTCCAGGATTACCTGTCCGCTGGCGGAGAGTTCAAACGTATTGTTCCGTCCGAGATCGACATAATCGCCGATGGTGATGTTACGATTCGGAAAGCCCTTGAAATAAGGAAATCCCGAACATTTGAGGCCTTTACCCACTTTACAGCCATGCAAAACAAGATAGCATTTCAGGAGCATGCCCCTGAACCGCGACAACCTGTTGCGACGAACAGCTTCCAGGTATGTTATAACACCGATCATCTTTTACCCAAATGTATTACTTTTTTCAGGAAGGTTTTTACATAACACCTGATGGCGCGGCCAATAACCTGCCGGTGAAAGCCGGTGTGGTGCACTTTCATGATATGATAGCCCTCGATGTTGGATGCACAGGAAGCGCTCATGCCCCCAGGGCGAAACACCGTGAGCGGATGCGACACATAGCTGAAGCGATATTTCTGTTTGAGGCAACGCAGCAGGAAATCGTAATCGGCCGAAATTTTATAGCGGGTATCGAATGTACCAGCTGCATCGTATATTTTTTTTGACACAAAGCAACTCGGATGAAAGATGGATGGTTTTTCGTCCATCTTCATGATGTCTGGTTTCATGAGCGATTGCGTATCGCCAGTGAGTACCAGCATATCGCCGTAAAACAGATCGGCGGTGTCCGACTTCCACTTATCCACAACATGCTTAACGGCATCGGGCGTATAATAGTCGTCGGCATTGATAATGCCAATAATCTCGCCGGTTGCCAGCGCAATGCCTTTATTCATGGCATCGTAAATGCCCTTGTCGGGTTCACTTTGCCAGTAATCTATCCGGGATTCGTATTTCCGGATAATGTCCAGCGTTCCATCCGTTGAGCCGCCATCTACAATAATATATTCGATCAGGCTGTAGGATTGTTCCAGTACACTCCGGATGGTTTGTTCGAGATGCGCACCACCATTCAACACCACAGTTATAATACTCACCAGGGGAGCTTCAGCCGAAGTTGTTTTCAGAATATGATTCATACGAAGGCCGCCTTTCATACTGTTGGCCTCCTTTCGATGCGTTCATGAATACGTCCGATAATTCCCGACCATGTGAACTGGGTATCGGAATAATGCATGATCTCCGGGCAAAGCTTCGCCAGCGAAGATTCATTGTCTATTCTGTTTTGCAGGGCTTCGGCAAGGGCTGCATCATCGTTGGTTTTGAGGGTCGTGCCATACTTCCCGCGATTGGTAATATCGGGCATGCTCACGATGCCTTCGGTGCCGATGATGTAGTTTCCAAAATAAAGGGCCTCGCCGATCGAATGACAAAACGATTCTTTTAACGACGTCATGCAGAATATTTTGGAGCGATCGTACCATGCATAAAGTGTTTTGCGATCGCAGATCTCGCCGGTGAATAAAATACGGGATTCCAGATGCGGGTATTCGCGGATCCAGGCTTTGTATTTTTGTTCGAACGAAGGATTGACAGGCCCTACGAAAACCAGTTTCCAGTCTTTCAGATCGAGCCGTGCCAGGGCTCTCAGCATCATATCATGATTCTTGATCTCCTCACCTACCCGGCCAACCGTGAGTATAATATTTTCTTTTTCGTTATAAAGCTTCCGCTGTGGAAATGCTTCGCGCAGGTAAACATCATTAACACCAACAGGCAGGTAAGATACCTTATGCGCCACCTGCGGAAATTTACGTTTTACAAGGCTTTCACCCTCGGAGTTTTCAATTGTAATGAGATCGACCTGTTTCAGGAATTTTTTCTCCAGCGATTTCAGAAAGCGGTTCTTCATGCGATGTACCGAGTGCCGCAGTTCCGATTGCTCGGCAAAGGTTTCATTATAGCCATCGAGTTTCAGAAATAAAAAACCTTTCGGATTGAGCTTCTTGTACAGAATCCCATAAACGAACGTGAACTTGGAAAAGATATACAGGTTCAGTACATCAATATGCTTCGCATTTTTATAGATGTATGATAAAACGCTTTTTTCGAGGAAGCTGACCCGGCCACGGTTCGGGATAAATTCCATTTTCAGGCCTTTTACTTCGCCATCGAGATTAGAGTATTGCTGGCTGTTTTTGTAGCTGACGATGCGGGCGTTATAGGAAAAAGTCTTGTGCAGAAAATAGGGGATCTGCCCCAGGTCTTTGGTCAGGTGAACATTTTCACAGATCGGAAATATGGTTACAAATGTTCTGCTCATGTTACACTCAGTACTCCGTTAAAAATTCTTTTTTGCCCATCCACCCCAATACAAGGCGCTCGATGTTACGGATCCGCATCTTTAGTTTGTTCCGGTTCAGGGTGCCGCCGTAAGATCCTGAAATGCCCGTGATCACGGGATTAACAGGAAACAACTTCACCTCATGAAACAGGTTTTTGTTTACCAGCACCTGGTATACCAGTTTTTCAATAAACACACCTTTCTCATCATTCACGTTCAAATATAATCCTTTCAGATTGTTTTTGTAGAACTCTCCGGTCACATAAAACACATTTGTCTGAGTTACAGCGAATTTCTTATGACTGTCGGCTACAAGGCCCGGACAAGGCCCCGATACAAGGCGTTGCAGGTTATGCACGCGATAGCGCCCGGTTATTTTAACAAATGATAGGTATTTTCCGCATAACTGCTCTATAGCCTTGTCGAGCATTTCGAATTCCTGGTATCCCTTTCCCTGGGTGTATTTATCAGACACCGGAAATTTCAGTAATGTAATCTTACGTTCTTCCAACAGTTGCATAAACGCCGCATCGGATGCCAGATCGTAAGCAGAATTTTCGAGGAAGTAAAGATCATGGCCTGGAAAAGCATTGCTGTAAAACACCAGGTTATCGTAGTATTCCTGACGGCGCTGCGCCACATCGGTGTGTGCCACAAAATTACTGTTCGGCACAATGGTACCGGTTATCAGCAGGGCTATGTCTGTGTTTACTTGTTCCATATACCGCTTGCTGTGTTGTGAACAATTTTACTGTATTGAATCGGGTGCAGAAATACCTGCGGCAGCACACAGAGGCAAGTGCCAATCATAACACCTGCACTGCCCAGGTTCAGGTATTTAGCCAGGAAAACCGATAAAGGGATATTGATCACGATGATCACTATCGAATGGTAAAGGCTGAGGCGAATCTTGCCCACACCGCTCAGAAAGTTGCCAAAAATACTGGTCCAGGCCGACATCATGACCCACACAGCCATGGAGCAGGAAAGCAGGAAAGGAATCTCTACCTGGTCGCCGATCCAGATGTGGTAGGCAAAATTGGCAAGTACCAGCATGATTACAACACCTGCCGCGAGCAGGATCCACAACATCTGCTGTTTGCGTGTAATCCGTTTGATCCATTCGAAATCCTGCTTATGGTATGCATCTGTATAGGCTGTCCAGAAAGGTGTTGTGATGAGTGAAAACCCCATCGTTACCACGCTGAAATATTTAAACGCAATACTGTAAGGTGTAACAGCTGCCGGGCCGTAGAGCTGGTCAATAATAATACTATCGGTGGCAAACAGGATCAAAGCGGCAAACTGCATGATAAAAAACTGGAAGCCCAGGCTCATGAGATCACGTGCATGACCCAGACGAACGTATTTCCAGGAAGGGATCAAATGCCTGTAATCGCGGCTGAAAAACCAGACCGATACAATGAAAGGCGCTACAATATTGGCGGCACTTACACCAACACTGAGCCAGAAGAGTGAACCGTGTGTTGTTTTGGTGAGGATATACACAACAATAAGCGACAAAAGACTAGCCAGTGTATTGATACCCCCGCTGATGGCTGAGCGCTGATCGGCCTTGAGCACCATGGAGATAAGCTTGATAATGAACTGAAGGCTGAAAAAACTAAAGACGATGAAAATCAGGCGGTTTATTTCATGGCTCATTTCAGGCGGTGTATTCAGAATCCAGGTCCAGTTGATGAGCGGAAAGAGCAAGACAAACAGAACATACACCACACCAATAATGATGCTTAAAACTGCATAGGACGTGCTGATGTATATGCGCGCCGATTCCTGGTCATTCCTGGCCAGCGCTTCCGCCAGTTTATTCCGGAGGCCATTACCCAGACCGAGATCAAAAAAAGCAAACCAGCCAATGACGGTCGTCAGTGCAATCCATATACCATAGCGTACCGGATTCAGGTAATTAAGCGCCAGCGGGATAAGCAGGAAACTGATAACAATGCTCACGCACTTGATGAGGATGGAGGTGAGGATATTCTTTTTTGTTTTCACGCTCCGCTCATGTCCCTGTGTGAAAAAAGAACGAAGGTTGAATTTCGTGGGTGGACGCTCATCGACCCATGAAATAAATGCTTTAAATGCGGTTTTAAAATCGAAGGCCCGGGAAGCCCTGATACAATTGGCAGAACAGGATTCATAATTCGCTTCTACCTCCGAAATGGCTTTCCGGATATTTTCCGGCGTTACGGCATCGATAAGGACACCCGCTTTAAAATCAAGAACGCTTTTGAGGCCAATGATATTAATGCCTATCACGGGCACCCCGGCAGCATAATAATTAAAAAGTTTGCCGGCAGGCGACGAAAAATAATTGAAGCTTTGCCTGGCCAGTTCGAGATCGTAACCCGTAATGCCTATATAATACTGCGACACATATTCGATGATCTGTTCCTGGGCCACGTAATTGAAGTCGAAACGGAGTTTACCGCTTTGTATCATATCAGCATATTGCCCACTTAACCAGTTGTAGTATCTGTCGTTTTTAATCCCTTTCATGGTGAGTGAGTAGGAATCGTCGAGGGTACGGATGCATTCCACAAAATGCTCGAGCCCATATCCAAACTCGATGTTCCCCATATAAAGGATTCTTTTCTCTTTCGGGCCGCGGAAAATCACCTGGTGTTCATCAATAATGGGGGCATTCTGCAGAAAAAACGTTTTGATATGAGGATCGTCACCTACCATGAATTCACGCCGCTCTTCGCTTTGAATCAGCAGTGTATCAATCCCCAGCTTTTTCGAAAAATTATAGAACACATCTTTTTCCGTTTCCAGCGAAAAATAAACGGCTTTACCAAAAAGCAGGCGTGTGGCGGCATAACCCGAGGAGTCAATGGCAATTACGGTATCGTATCGCCGGTCAAAGAGCTTGATGAATATTAATGTCCAGATGAGCCGCAGCACTTTGTAAAATTTGTAACCGAAGGTTTTGCGCCAGAAGTAGGCTGCTGTTTTTCCGATATGAATGCTTTTGGAATGTTCTGCGAGTCCTTTGTTCTGAAAACGACCGTTGTCGACATACACCAGCTTCGTGTAACCTGTTTCGCTACAACACCTGTAGAGGTTGAGCACAGAAGGCGAATACTGCAACCATTCGTCGGGGAAAACAATGAGTATGGACTTCTCTTTTTTCACGGGTTATTGTTCAGAATATACGGCTTCAGATCGCGGATCACCTGCTGTGTGCGTATATCTACTCCTTTTTTATTTAAGTGATAATATGAATTAAAAAAATACGGCTTTTCAAAGGCATAATTTACGGGTTCCTGAATATATGCCATGTCATTTTTTTTCAACATGTATGTTACCGAATCGATCATGGTTTGCTGTGCAGCAAAAGCTTCGCGGTCGATTACCGGTGGCAGCATAAGCAGCCTTGCTCCGCGAGCCACCAGATCCTGCCTGAATTGTTGCAGGAATACGCTGACTTCCGGATTCAGCTTTTCTTTACCCGAATTCCGTGTACACGGCATATAATCCTGATCCGGCATTTGCCAGTGAACAAAGGCATCGCCATAGCGGTTAAACGAAAGGCGGTGGTATATATCGACTGGTAACTGCTTATGCCGTTGCCATAGTGATGGAACAAAGTTCTTTAGCTTCTTTGCCGAATAAGTCGGGATGTAAGGGGCCAGGTGTCGCCACTGGCGAATATCTACAAGCGCCCGGCCATCAGGTTCTATACCAAACAATACAGATACAAGCTCCATCTCTCCGTAGAAATTATCCGTATAAAAATTTTCATATTCCGAGGCCAGTACGATCACATCGCCCTTCTCTGCAAAACGCACGATATTACGTGCTGTGTATTCGAGGCCAATACCGGCATGTAGCCCCATGTTCATGACAGGCTTATGCAGTGAATCGGAAATGGTTTTACTATCGAGCCCGAAACTCAGATTGGAACCTCCTACAAAAACGATCTTTCCAGGCCCCAGTTGGGCCAGTTCTTTTTCTTTGTCGGGCAATGCCGCCAGGATACTGTTTTCGGAAACAACATCGGGCACAAAAAACAGGGAAGCACTCAATACAAGCACCACCAGGAGCGTCAATTGCAGGCAGTATTTGAGAAAGCGTTTCATTAAAACTGAAAATAAATAAAGGCCTGGTTCTGTTTATAAAAAGCCAGGCAGGTTATGATCATGATCAGGTATACACTCCAACGCAGCACAGGATGCAAACGGGGTGGCTGCACCCATGAAACCTGGCGATAGCGCATCCACTCTACCACAAACAAAACAGCTATCAGTGGCAGGGTCATGGCCATGCCATGCTGCACCGGGTATGTGAAGAGTGAACGCGAAAAAATACCGTGTATATATTCAAAAGCCTGCTGGCTGCTGGATGATCTGAAAAAGATCCAGGTGAATGTAACCAGTCCGAATGTAAATGCCATCTGTACAAAACGAATCAACGGCGATGTGCTTTCTGCCGGCCTTTGTTTCAGCAGGTGAGTACGAAATACATGCGGCAAAATAAAAAGTCCGTTGAGTAGTCCCCAGATAATAAAGGTCCAGTTGGCCCCGTGCCAGAAACCACTGAGGGTAAAAACAAGCAATGTGTTTACAGTCGTGCGGAACAATGAACCACGACTGCCACCCAGCGGAATATATACATAGTCGCGGAACCAGGAGGTGAGTGAAATATGCCAGTGACGCCAGAAGGAAGCCACGCTTGTACAAAAATAGGGATAGGAGAAATTGGTCATGAGTGAAAACCCGAAGAGCCGTGCCGTGCCGATCGCGATGCTTGAATAGCCTGAAAAATCGCAATAAATCTGCACGGCGAAATAGACCGCTCCTAATACCAGCGTACTTCCAGGCAAATGTGCGTAATTACCGAAAATCTGATCGACATAGGTAGCCAGTGTATCGGCGATAACGACCTTTTTGAAGAGGCCCCAGAGAATCTGTCGCATGCCGGCAACAGCCAACTGAAAATCAAAGCGACGTTCTGCGTAAAACTGCGGCAACAGATGAAATGCCCGCTCGATAGGCCCGGCTACCAGCTGCGGAAAGAAACTGATGAAGGCTGCAAATGAAATGAAATCGCGGGTCGGTTCCATTTTGCGTTTATACACATCGATGGTGTAACTCAACGACTGAAAGGTATAAAAGCTGATTCCTACCGGCAGAACCACTTTCAGCGTACCCGCATGCAGGTGATACCCCAGTCTGGAAAAAGCCAGGATGAAATTATCGACAAAGAAATTGTAATATTTGAAAAAGCCCAGAAAGCCGAGGTTAATGATGATGCTGAGCATAAAAATGAGTTTGCGCCGGCGCGCATTCTGCTCACTGCCCAGCCAGCGGCCCACCGTATAATCGAGCGTAGTGCTGAATGCGATCAGGAACAGAAAACGCCAGTCCCACCAGCCGTAAAAAACATAACCGGCTACAAGCAGAAAGATATTCTGAACTCTGACGGATTTATGGAACACAAACCAATAGAGCAGAAAAACAAGGGGCAGGAATATGGCAAACTCGAACGAATTGAACAGCATCTTGCTCAGGGTTTATGTCGGCACACATAGCATGCATTCCAGGTATGTTCGGAAAGAGGCGCTTTATTCAGCCATTCTTCGGCATGAATCATATCCATGCCGTTTTCATCGAGCAGGCTTTTCAGTTCCTCGGTGAAAAGGTAGCGCATGGCATGCACTTCATGAAGTTTTGTATGTGCGTTTGTTTTCTTATTCTGTATATCAATATCAAAATGTACATCTACCACATGGCGATCCGGAAACAGTTCAGGCACAGAGGTACGTTTCACGGCAATCGTTTCGTTCTCGAATGTTTTGGTGCGTGACACCGGTTTGTCGTGCAGCACGGCCGGTCCATGCCAGCAGTCGAAAATAAACACGCCCCCGCGTGTGAGGTGAGTGGCTGCGGTTTTAATGGCCATTTCGAGATCGGCTGTGGTTGTCATGTAGCTCATCACATGAAACAATGAAATAACCGCATCGAACCGGTTGGCTGTTTTATAGTTGCGGATGTCCCCTTCCATAAACGACAAACGTTCAGCTGTTTCGAGGTTCATTTCGCTGCGGCGTTCCAGGGCCATACGCAACATGGTGTCGCTCTGATCGATGCCATGTACGGTATACCCGCGCGACGCCAGCTTCCCGGCATGAATGCCTGTACCGCAACCAAGTTCCAGAATGGTTTTTGCTGAGGGATGAAATGCCTTCAGAAGGTTATGTATATAAGCGGTTTCCGCTTCATAGTTTTTATCCCTGTAAAGCAAATCGTAATACTGACTGTATGCTTCAAATACCCTGGCATCCATAATGGTTGTTTTTTATTTGTTCCAGATTCCTCCGGCTTTATTGTGTATGATTTTGTAATACTGGATTGGAATCACGATAATATCAGGCACCAGTGAAATGCAGGATGCGAGTATAATGCCGGTTACGCCCATGTGGCAATACTTTGCCAGGATGATGCATAGCGGAATATTGACAATGGCCGTAATGATTGTCAGGTAAAATGCCACCCGCATCTTGCCGACACCATTGATGAAATTTCCGAAAATCTGGTTCCATGAGGATAACAGTACATAGAGCCCCATGCTGGCGCTTAGTGCAAGTGGAATCTGAATATCTTTACCCACCCATATTCTGTAAACGAACCCGGCCAGAAAAATCATGGGGATTACTGCCAGAAAAACAAGTACCCAGATCTTCATCATCTTGGTGGTAATACGCCGGATCCAGGCCATGTCGTGCTGTGCGTAGGCTTCGGTATATGCACTCCAGAGCGGTGTGGAAATAATGGAAAAAGCGACGGTAACCGGCGTGAAATATTTAAGCGCAATGTTATAAGGTGTTACTTCTTCGGCGCCATAAAGTCGTGAAATAATGAGGTTGTCGGTTGCCACAACGATCAGTGCTGTCGACTGAAACAGGAAGAACATCACACCCACATCCATCAATTTGCGGGCATAAGAGAAATTGACGTATTTCCAGGCAGGTGCATATTCTTTATAATAGACTCCGTAAAACCAGAAGCTCACCGCCAATGGTACTACAATATTAATAATGCCAACTGCCAGTGCCAGGTAAAGCAGCGAGCCCATGGTCGTTTTGGTCAGTATATAAACAGCGGCCAGCGACAAAATACTGCACACGGTATTTATAGCACCTGCTACCGCTGCACGCTGCACAGCCAGCAGCATAGAGCTCACCAGTTTTACCACCAGCTGCATACAAAACGAGCCGAAGATCACTGCCATTACTTTACGCAATTCATCTTTCTTTTCGGCAGGCACATTTAAAATAGACGACCAGTCGAGAAACATATTCACTGCCAGGAAAGCGATACAGGCCAGGGTCATAATCGCACCCAGCATGGCATAGGATGTACTCAGGTAGACACGGGCCGACTGCTTATCGCCTCCGGCAACAGCCTCGGCAAATTTATTGCGCAGGCCATTGCCCAGGCCGACATCGAGCAGGCCAAACCAGCTAACAATACTGTAGAGTGTAAGCCAGATACCATAATTAACAGGACTCAGGTAATTGATCGTGAGAGGAACGAGTACAAAGCTCGTGAGCACACTTACACCCTTGATGCAGGCCAGGGCCAGTATGTTTTTCTTTGCCCGGATACTCCGGCTGTGACCCCTGGTGAAAAAACCTTTCAGGTCCAGCTTTTTGTTTTTACCGGATAAACTCTCTCCCTCTAACATAGGTTAAAAATAGGGCAAATTATTTCTTACCGAAAAACCGCCCCAATACGGTCTTTCGGGATTCATGCTGTTCGTCGCCGTATCCATAACCATATCCGTAACCATAGCCATAATCGTAGCCATAGCCGCTGCTGCTCCGGGATGCTTTCACGGCATTAAAAATAATTCCAATGTTTTTGATCTTGCCTTCTTTATACAGTTTATTGATAAACTGTATATGCTGCTTGCGCGTGACGTTCTGACGTACCACATAAATATTGACATCCGAATATTTGGTAAGTACAATGCCATCGGCCACAAGGCCCACAGGCGGTGTATCTACAATCACATAATCATAATGCTCGCGGAGGTAATCAAACAGTTTATCCATTTTATCCTTGAGCAGCAGTTCCGAAGGATTCGGCGGAATCGGTCCTGATAATATGATATCGAGATGCGGAATACTCGAATGTTGAATCACTTCGTCCCAGGTGGCATTCCCCGCCAGGTAATTGCTCATCCCGAGGTCGGCCTGGAGGCCCAGGTTATCCGGGATTTTCGGCTTGCGTAAATCAAGACACACCAGTACTGTTTTCTTTTCCGATAAGGCAAAAATACCAGCCAGGTTATAGGAGCAGAACGTTTTTCCTTCGGTACTGATGGATGATGTAATGAGAATAACGTTTTGTTTTTTGGCTTCCTGTTCGCTCAGAAAATACTTGATGTTCGTTCGTATCGAGCGGAATGACTCCAGGATCACATTCTTCGGTTTCTTTTCAGAGAAGAGGCTGGCGTTATCTTCATTCACCCCGATGATGCCAAGCACCGGAATTTTGGTATTGGCTTCGAGCACATCTTTCCCGCTGATCTTATCGTTGAGCATGTTTCGCAGGAAAATGAGAAGCGCCGGAACCAGGAGACCAAGCACAATGGCGATGGCATACGTTTTACTTTTTACCGGCTTAAACGGATTGTAAGAAGGTGTAGCAGGATCGATGATCCAGTTGTCGGATACCGTAGAAGCCAGCAGAATGGCTGTTTCGGAGCGTTTCTGAAGCAGGTAGAGGTACAAGCCTTCTTTTACCGAGAACTGACGCTTAATACCAATGAGTTCAATTTCATTTTTAGGCATGGCGCTCGCTTTGCCTTCGATTTTATGAAGCTGATCGGCTGTTTCTTTCTGCGATACTTTATAGCCCTGTTTAATGCTGGCCAGGTTCTCAAGGATATCCTTCTTTGTTTTTTCGATCTGCAGACTGATCTCGTTCAGCACAGGGCTTTTGGCTGTCGACTCACGCTGGCGTTTCTCACGGTCATTTTCAAGCTCACTGAGGCGTGTGATCAGTTTGAGCAACAGCGGATCATTGATCCCGAAGCTTGCCGGTGCCACATCATTGATGCGTTTATCTTCTTTGATGTAATTTTCGAGGTAGTCGATGAAGCTGATCTGAACCTGGTATTCCGAAATTTTTTCATCGTAATCTTTTACTTTATCCAGGAAAAGTTTCGACTCCATATCCATGTCTACAATGCCTTTGCTGGTTTTGAAATCGAGCATGGAGTTTTCGACGCTTTTCATTTCACCGGAAATCTGTTCGATCTGTGCATCAATAAATTTCAGTGAATTACTGGCCAGCTGATTCTTCTGTTCGATGCTGCTTTGAATGTACACTTCGGTGAGTTTATTCAGAAAATCGGAACACTGTTCCGGAACGGCATCTACTACGGTGAGCTGAAGTATAGAGGATCCGGAAGCTACTACTTCTACAGAGGTATTGGCCAGGTAATAATTGACAATGTTTTCGAGAGGATTGAAAAAGATCTTGAAATTCTTCTTATCGTAAGAAGGGTCGTTGTAAAGCGCGTTGTCGAATGACTCGCGTTTGTTGACCTTGAAAATGCCGAGGTCGTCTTTCACAGTTTCACCAAAACGGTAGGTGTTCACCACTTCTTTATCCTTGTTGAGTGTGTAGCTCAGTTCATAACTGTTCTGATCCAGGATGCGGATGCCAACGCCGGAGAAATAGGCAAAATCATACAGTGTGTCGGCGTTCACCACAAAAGGGCTTTGCTTATACAGTTCGGTTGATTTGATCTTTCCCTGCAGGATATAGGTTACCCCGAGTTCGAGCTGCTCCACCGCCTTGGAGATCAGCAGGCGCGAGTGCAGAATCTGGATTTCGTTTTCGAGGTTTCCGTTTCGCTTGTAATCGTTCAGGTCTTTCAGCAGATTCTCGGCTGTATTTCCGCGGTTCTCATCTTTGATAATGATCCGGCAGGACGCACGGTACATGGGTGTGGCGTACCAGTTGTAATAGCGGGCCAGTAACATGGCAATCACCAGGCTGATGGCAAAAAAGTACCAGTGCCTGATGTATTTTAAAAGAAAACCCTTGATGTCAAAATTGCGTTCTTCGAGGTCAAAAGGTTTTTCCGTCCGCTCACTCATATCGGATTCTTGCTTAATTTGGAATTCATGTAAAGATAATCCAAAAATGCCTATCCTATACCCCTGCAGCGGCTCTTTAGAGGGTCGCTTTATAACAATGTAATGTTAATATGTAACCCGTCGGCATACAGGTAAAGCTTTCTGGTCCGGTATTCCATTTTCACATTAAGAAATCGTTCACTCTTTCGCATGGAATGATGTGAAAAATACCTACTCCTGAAAATGAGTATTTATACCTATACACATTTGAATTTTATGTTCTATGTTTACAAACGCAAGTTCCCGGGGTTATCTCCATTTAAATTGTTCTCCCGGCATTTGTTCCTTTATGCTCCATGCCCCCGCCTCAAAAGGTGCTTATGCCATGATGTGATCCCCGCGTATTGTCATTCAACCATCCGGTGCAAGCCTGGCACTGTACTAGAGTTAAATCTTCTGTGTGGGCAGACAGAAGTAAAAACAAAAACTATGAAAAAATTTCTAGCCACTCTCATGGCCCTGTGCTGTTATGCACTGGTCTATGCACAAACCGTCGATTCGCTGGCCATCGACGGACAGATCTTTGTGAAGATCCGAAATTCAAGCAGCCAGAGTTTTCCCGACTTTAATGGTAATGAAGCCATACTCACAAAAGACCTGCAGCGGCTTCACGCCATCTACCACCTGACAAAAATTTCAAAACCATTCAAGGCGTTGAAGTCCGAAAAGGTACAGAAAACCTATCTTTTTGAATTTGAAAACAAAAAGGCTGTGCAGGCATTGATAACTGAACTTAAAGCACTCTCCTATGTGGAGTATGCCGAACAGGTACCAATAGCGCACCTGAGTTATGTTCCCAACGATCCCAATTCGAACATTGCCGGATTCGATAACCGAAACTGGCATTTCAAAAAGATAAATGCAGAATGTGGATGGGACTTTGCACCGACCTATTCCGTGATTGTTGCTGTAATCGACAATGAGATTGACACCAACCATCCGGACCTGGCAGCCAATATCTGGCAGAATAATGATCCGGTAAATGGTGTAGACGACGACAGCAACGGCTATATTGATGACCTGAATGGCTGGGATATGGCTGACAATGACAATAGTACAATAGCACCTGCCGCCTTTTCACATGGAAGTCACGTATCCGGGCTTGTGGGTGCCGTTACCAACAACAGCATTGGCATAGCCAGTATCGGCGGCATGAATCCGAATATCCGTATCATGCCGCTTAAAACCACTTACAATTCCTGGATCGGGCAACCTACAAGTTTATCAGGAACGGCCATTATTAACGCCATATATTATGCTGCCGACAACAATGCCAACATCATCAGTATGTCACTGGGCATGGGTTACAGCATGACTCTTGAAAATGCTATCGGCTATGCGGTGAACACTAAAAGCTGTCTTGTGGTTGCCGCAGCCGGCAATAGCAATACGACCTCCACAACATCGGCATTTCCTGCTGCATTTAACGATTCAGGCACTTATCCAACCCTGTATAACAAGGTGATTGCTGTAGGTGCAACCGACGAACTGGATCATAAAGCTTCATTCTCCAATTATGGAAGCTGGGTCGATGTAATGGCCCCGGGCAATAACATATACAGTAGTGATAATACACAAATCACCAATCCGTCCGGCGGAAATTATTCCTACAAAAGCGGTACATCTATGGCCACACCACAGGTAAGTAGTTTATGTGCCCTGCTCTATGGTCTCGATAATACGCTTTCAGCCAGTGCCATTGAGAATATTGTTAAAACGACTGCCCGCGATATTTATCCGGTGAATCCTTCCTACACCGGACAACTTGGCACCGGAATCATTGATGTATGTGCGGCAGCATTATACGCCAGCAACACATACTCGATCAACTTTTCGGCTGATATGGTAAATGCCTGTCCGGGCAGCACGATCGCATTGAGTGCTTTCGCCGGACCCGGGATCACTGTTACCAACTGGCAGTGGAACTTCAGCAGTGCCGTGACTTATGTGAGTGGAAATCAGAACACACAAAATATAAGCATTACAGTAGGTTCTCCAACGGTGCTGTCGGCAACCCTCACTGCCACAACAACTGTTGGAACGGCCACACTTGTAAAACCAAACTACATTAACATAAACAGCCCTACTGCCACCATGCAGGCAGCAGCCAGCGGCAGCCTGTGCAATGGTTCCCCACAGGAGTTCCTTCTTGACTTTGATGGTGGTGCACCGCCATTTACCTATACCATCACAAACGGTTATACTACTTCTACCTATACCTCCGTCACATCAACCGACGTGTATTACTTTGTGGCAGATCCAAACTATGTCAGTTATACCATGACGGCTATGTCGGATGCAGCGGGCTGTATTACCAATAATCCGGCCGGCCAGAGTGTTACAATTATCGACTGCTGTCAGAATCTTGTTGTGAATGGTGACTTCGAACAGGGCAACGTGGGAATTACCAGTGGAAATTATTATTCCTGCAATGCCGGCAATACTGCTCCCGGATGGTATACAGTTACCGATTATCCAACAACCTCTTCCAATATCTGCTCTGAATTTCCGGGTTGGGTTTATGCTGCCAATAATAATCAATCGCATCTTCACAAACATATTTCCATGGCGTATGACGGCCCGTGTGATACCGGCCCCGGAATAGCCTTCAATGCGGGTATCGGGACGCCCACCTCCAATTCCGGTTATGTACATACGATCTGGTCGCAGACTATTACAGGAATTAATGCCGGCGAAAATTACAACATTGATTTCTTTGTCTGGAGTTACGAAAACTATTACTCCGGAATGAAATTACAGTTCGATGTGCTCGACAACTCAAGCGGCACACTTCTTAGTTCCGGAACAATCGACCAGCCGTCATTTGTAGGATGGAAGCAGTACAGTTATCTATGGAACAATGCGTCCTACACCGGTAATGTGACTTTAAAACTCAGTCAGATCAAAGCTTTCGATTATGTATTCTTTGATATAGCAGTTGATGACATTTCCATGCGCCGTAATAATGCCTCTAACGGAGCTGCGTATGCCGGGCAGGATTATACAATTTGTGCAGGCAACACTTTCTCCCTCAGTGGTTCCGGAGGCCCATCCTATACATGGTCTCCGTCAGCAAGCCTGAGTGCCAGTAATATTGCACAGCCTGTGGCATCACCAACGGTTACAACCATCTATACACTCACTGTTAACAATGCCGGCTGCGGAACAAGTACCGACCAGGTAACTGTTACGGTTAATCCGGTTCCGACCCTCACTGTATTATCGACCTCAACGGTGATCTGCGCCGCGCAAACTGCATCACTCTATGTTTATGGCGCCAGTTCCTACAGCTGGACACCTTCGGCAGGACTCAGCAGTACCACTGCCTATTCGGTAGCGGCTTCACCAAGTGTAACGACTACTTATTCCGTTACAGGCATCAACAGTTACGGCTGTCAGAGTACATCCGTTATTACGGTTAGTGTGGTACCCGCTCCTACAGTCGCGGTAACACCGAGTTCGACCACCATCTGCAACGGCACCGGCACAACACTATATGCAAGTGGCGCAAGTTCTTATGTATGGGTTCCCGGATACTATGGTGGCTCCTCCCTGTATGTGAATCCGGGAAGTACTACCATATACACTGTTACAGGAAGCAACGGCGTGTGCAGCTCCAGTGTAACTGCCACTGTGAATGTGGGGGCCACACCGGTGCTCACTGTCACACCAACCAACACGGCAGTGTGTTTCAAGCAATCGCTGACCCTTACTGCTGCAGGCGCCAGTACGTATAGCTGGACACCTTCTATTGATCTCAACGCATCGACGGGCGCTGTCGTCAGCTGTACGCCGGGTGCCACAACGATTTATACGGTTACCGGAACAAGTGCTGCGGGTTGTACAGCCACGGCTACACTCACAGTAACTGTCAACCCGCTTCCAAGTCTTACCGTTACACCAAGCTTCACGGCTATCTGTTCGGGGCAATCGACACCGTTGAATGCATCCGGAGCAAGTACCTACAGCTGGTCGCCACCCGACGGTCTCAGTGCCACATCCGGAGCCTCGGTATCGGCATCACCAACCGTTACCACTATTTATACTGTTACAGGAACCAGTGCAGCAGGTTGCACAAGCCAGGCAGTGGTCACGGTCAGCGTCAACACCATGCCAACCGTAACGGTCTCTCCGTCTATTGTAAAAATCTGCGCCGGACAATCGGCCACACTCACGGCATGCTGTGCCACATCCTATTCATGGGCGCCGGGTTCGAGCCTGAGTACCACTACAGGATCTGTGGTTGTAGCCACACCAAGCGTTACTACCAATTACACGGTCACTGCCAGCAATGGCGCCTGTACCGTCCAGGCCGTAAGAGCAGTATCTGTAGCACCGTTACCATCGCTTACCGTTACTCCGACAAGCACAACAATCTGTAGCGGTCAGTCAACCACCCTAACTGTTTCCGGAGCTGCCACGTATTCCTGGTCGCCGGGCAGCGGGCTAAGCAGCACTACCAATTCGGTGGTCACTGCCTCGCCATCCGTCACCACTGTTTACACGGCCACAGGAACTACAGGAGGCTGTTCGTCGCAGATCAGTACAACGGTTACCGTATTGCCGCTTCCGACATTAACCGTCGTTGCCAGTCCTACTGCTATTTGCTCCGGGCAAACATCAACACTCACCGCAAGTGGTGCAAGTACTTATTCATGGGGTCCGGGAACAAGTCTGTATTCAACTACGGGCTCATCTGTTGTGGCCGGCCCTACAAGCACCACTGTGTATACGGTAACCGGCACAGGCGCTAATGGATGCAGTTCAACTGCAAATGTTACAGTCACTGTGTTTGCATTGCCTTCGCTTACGATCACGCCAAGTGCAACTGCTATCTGCAGCGGGCAATCTGCCACGTTAACAGCCGCTGGTGCCTTCACCTACTCCTGGTCTCCGGGTACGGGACTTAATGCAACCACCGGAAGCTCGGTCATCTCTACACCATCTGCAACGATTATATATACTGTAACAGGTACCAGTTCACGAGGCTGTTCCTCGCAGCTTACCTGCACCGTGACAGTTAATCCATTACCAACAGTGACGGTTTCGCCGACAACGGCAACTGTGTGTTCCGGCCAGTCGACCACGCTCACAGCCGGCGGGGCCAGTACTTATTCATGGGCCCCTGGTACCGGACTCAATACCACCACCGGCAGTTCGGTTATTGCCACACCGGGCAGTACAACCATATATACTGTTACAGGCACCAGTGCCGCAGGCTGTACAGGTAAAGCCACAGCAACATTAACCGTAAAACCTACGCCAACCGTTGGTGTAAATCCCAGTGTACTCAATTACTGTATTGGAAATCCGGTGACACTCACCGCTTCAGGTGCAACAACGTATGCCTGGTTGCCAACAACATACCTGAGCCCTACAACGGGGTCGGTTGTTGTTGCATCGCCAACCACATCTACTATTTATACGGTTACCGGCACTACCAATGGCTGTTCGGGTACGGCCACGGTATCGGTTATTACAAGCACCAATACCTGTACATCAAGCACCGCCCAGGTAACCTCTCCTACATCGTATGCAGGTTCCACAAACCTTGGGTTCAGCAGTCCGGCAAGTATCAGCATCATGGCCGACATTACATTTACAGCCGGTGTCAGCACCATTGTGTGTAATGATGTACGGATCGCTCCAGGCGTGCAAATCACGGTGAAGAACGGAGCCACCCTGCGCATCTCTGCATCGTGGTTACACAGTTGTGCAACCTGCAGCGGCGGTATGTGGGATGGTATTTATGCGGAGAACGGCGCCACACTCACCATTTCCGGCAACTCTTTTATTGAAGATGCATCTGCAGCCGTATCCACACAATTTTACAGCAGCGGCACGTTGGTGCCCGATATTGAAATCACGGCTACTGTATTCAATAAAAACACAACGGCCATTAAACTTGACCTGAACAATCCGAATAATGTGCAGGCACTTGGCACACCAAACATTGTAGACAACAGTGTTTTCACCTGCCGTAACCTGAGTTCATTATCTACACCGATTCCGAGCTCTACCAATTTCAATGCCGTGAAAGCCGCCCTGTATACCAATTCGGGCACCTATGCCACAACTACAACCAATAGTGGTGTCCGCTCCATACATGGTATGGCACTGACCGGAGCCGGTACAAATACATATCCTTACAAGATCGGGGAGGCAGCCAGCACGACGACAGCCGGTGTAGGTACAATCAATATTTTTGACTACCTCGATTACGGCGTTCTGGCACAAAACAGTGTATTCGACATTAAGAATAACCTGTTCCAGAATCTGAAAGGAAACTGCCTGAGTACCCCTATCGGCGTGGGTATTTATGAAGCCACCACGAGCAGTACCTATTCAGTGGTGATTGGCGGTACAGGTGCCAATGAGGGCAATACATTTAAGACCTGTTTGCGTGCGGTTGATCTTACCGGAACCGACAAAGTGTATATTTACAACAACGTGGTAAATAATGCAGCCACCGATGCCTACACCAATTTTGCTACATCGGGTAGTTGGTCGGGGCAGTACGGTGTGTTCCTGAAACCAACAGGTTCATCGGCATCGGTGTTGACGATCGATGGAAACAGTATCAGCAACTGTGCCTATGGGGTTCACATTAACCGAAGCACCAATTACAACGGAACCAGCACATCGGTAAATAACAACACCATTACGGCCGGCGGAACATCCTCCCTGTATTGCAATACAGGCGTGTTCCTGGAAGATGTAACAGGATGCTCTACCTGCATGTCGGACAATACCATGGATATTACATCCAATACCATTACGTATGCCGAAAACCAGGCCATTCACTGCACCAACATCCTGTCAGGGCTTTATATCCACTGTAACAATGAATTGTCGATCCGTTACCGTAACGTCACCAATAACTCCATCAGTGGAACGACGTATGATGTAATAAGACTCGATAATTGCAAGAACACGAATACAGATCACAACGTGTATATCAAGACCAGCGGTGGCAATACTGCCGTGAACAATTCCAACCTCACCGGCATTTACATCAACAACTCCGGTGCGGCAGGAAATAACAACGTGGTGACCTATAATGAGGTGAACTATCTCGGCTCCTGTATTGTGTGGGAAGGCAGCAATGCCACGGCAGCAACGTTCAAATACAACAAGATGACATCCGGACGTCATGGCATGTATATGTATACCGGTGCGCACTTCACCAACCAGAGCATGTGTGCCAACCGTTGGGGTAACACCACGCTTACCAATCACACTTACGTGGATAACGGCGTGAGTTACGACTATAACCTGAGTACCAGCGACAGTAAGCTTACTGTGAAGAACATGGGTGTGTCGGGAGGTTTTGCCGCTGTACCAACCATCAATGGAGGCGCGCCAGCTTACTCTGTGGGTACAACCTCTTCGTTCGGGATCATTACGAGCACATTATCGGAAGCTTCCTGCCTGAACTGCGACTGTGCAGGTGGCGGCCCGGCCGGAAAAGCAAGCATTACGTCTCCCGACACGGATGAGGCTCCTGTTATCATGACGGCGAATGCCGATGCCATAAAACATCTGCTCGACAATGCACGTCATGACGACCTGTATACAAACGAACATCAATGGGCCAACGAGAAACTGGCTTATGAGTTGCTGAACGCTGACCGGTCTTTATATGAAAGCGACAAAACGCTGCAGACTTTCTATCGCCAGTTGCAGAGCGGTAATATCGGTTTGCTGACGCTCGCCGAAACAGCCATTCAAAGCGGACGGTATGCAGAAGCGATGGATCATGTGCAAGCCGTAAATCCGGTGAATGTGCCCGAGCAAAATCTGAAAACCGTTTATACTATTCTACTGAATACGCTGCAAAACCGTGAAGCCGATCTCTCCGGCTACAAAGCAGCGCTGTGGGATATTGCCAACCAGTGCGAGCATGCGGGAGGAGCCGGTGTTTCCAAAGCCCGCGCTCTTTACAACAAGCTGAGCAATCAGGCCATCCTGTTTGAGAGCAGTTGCGAAAATCGTCCTTATATACAAAACCAGGAAACAAATACTGTTAAAGGCGGCATTTCCGTGAACCTGTATCCGAACCCCGGCCAGGGTGAAATGACACTCGATTACAGCGGTCTGAACGGCCAGGATGCCCTGTTTATTATCTATGATATCCATGGCAACCAATTGTACACCGCAGCAATGCCTGCCGATGGCAACCGCATCGCCATTCACGTAAAAGAACTGATGAATGGTGTGTATATGTATAAAGTTGAAAGCGGCACTGTGTCTGTAAAAACAGGCAAGCTCATTATTGTAAAATAAGCAAAGGCTGTATTTTCTTAATGAAACGCCCTCCCTCATGGGGGGCGTTTTTATTTGGCGGGTCGATTGGATAAGTTTTTTACACAGCCAAAACACGAATCCCCAAGCGTCGATATTACTTAGTATATTTGATAGTGTCCCTGAAACGACTTTACTCCTTGTTGTTGCTCGGCTGGCTACCTGCCTGGATAGCCGCACAGGAATTCCCTTTCCGGAACATAGGCACAGACATGGGGCTCCCGAGCAGTGAGTGCTATTATGTGCATCAGGACAGCAAGGGCTATATCTGGATTTGTACCAATGCCGGCATGGCACGTTACAACGGACGGTCTTTCAACTATTTTACAACGGCCAACGGGCTTACAAGCAATTCCGTTTTCAAAGTATTTGAAGATGATCAGAACCGCCTGTTTTATACAACCTCCAATTCAAAGATCGGCTATATCCGGAACGACTCCACCTTTATTCCCCCCGCCAGCGCTCAGCTGGCAGGAATACTCGGCAACGGTCAACTGTTTATAAACTCCATTGCTGTCTATAATGCTTCCCACCTTATTATCAATACTGAAAAAGGCGCGTACCTGCTGGATAAGAAAACCCTGTCGCACCTTGAGCTTCTGAAACAACCCGCCGGCACCCAGTTACTGGTAGAGGTCCGGCAGAATATGGCAAACGGGTCTTATTATCCGGATCCGGCGCCTGTAAACGACGCGTTCTTTTTACACATAAATGTAACGATTCAAAAATCCGGAAAACGCACAATTGTTCCGGTAAAGATTCCACTGGGAACCTGGGGCCTTTCGGTTTTCAAACCCTGTTATCTCCGCGACGGAAGGATCATGGCCGGTTTCTGGAATCACATCGTCGTGATCGGCGAAAACGGTGTGGAGGCTGAAATGCCGCTGGAAGCAAAACTGACCGATATATACCAGGATCCAAATGACGGGGTCTGGATCAGCACACTCGACAGCGGGCTTTGTTATTATCCGAAAGCCGACCTGAAATCCAAACCTTTTCGCATGTTCAGAGGGCAATCGCCAAGCCATGTATTCATGGACCGCGAAGGAGGTGTGTGGGTCAGTACCCTGAACGATGGTGTATTCTTTTGCCCTAATCTGGGAATCGTGCAGTATAAAAACACAAGCGGGATCAACGGACAGATCTTCGCTTTGAGTAAGGTTGGCAACCGTATTCTAACCGGTGGTAACGGTAATTCTATTTTTGTGTTCAGCGACAAATACCATTATGAACGGGTGGTTCTTCCGCATATCACCAATATCCGCAATGGATACTCCTACATGTCGCATGGTAAAGAAATTCTGGTTGCCGGCATGTCGAGTTCGTTTGTGCTCGACAGCAATTACCGTTTCGTAGAATTGATGAAAATGCCTGGTGTCAGGTATGGCAGTCATCTTTACAGGCTGACCGCTGCAGCTGGTAATACGGTGTGGGGAATCAGTTATTATAACCTGCTGCGGTACCAGGATCACGGGCTCTCCGTAGCGCGGCAATTGCCGGCCAGGGGAAAAGACATCTGCACCGACGGTAAAGGCCGCACTTATATAGCGACAGTGACCGGGCTATACATGATACGTGACAGCAACATGCTGGAGGTTCATGGATTGAAAGGAAAAATAAATAATCTGAATACAGACACAAAAGGCAGGCTCTGGGCCTGTGCCGATGGCAGAGGTGTTTTCCGCATTGAGGGGTTGTCGCTTGCCGACAGTATTACTGTTACAAGCGGATTACCTTCGAATATTTGTTACAGTGTTGCTTTCGATCAGGACCGGCATATCTGGATCGGTACCAATAAAGGCCTGTGTCGTTTCGACAGCTTGATGCGCTGTTTTATCTTTACAACCAATCATGGTTTGCCCGGCAATGAGATTTTTAAACTGGAAATCCTCAACAGGGAATTGTACATAGCCACACCCAAAGGCCTTTGTGTGGCCAACCTGGATGCCCTTAAGCCAAATGCAGTTCCGCCGCCGGTGTACATCAGTGGCATTTACAACAATCGCAAGCCGGTGAGCGGGCAGTCTGTTTTCGATAGCCATGAATGTAATTTTCAGTTCAGGGTCGAGGGTCTTTCCTACCAGGATCCGGGAGACATAAGCTACCTGTACCGGCTCATGGGCTATGATACCAGCTGGGTGAATAGCGCAGCGGGCGATATCTCTTTCAACAACCTCGCCGACGGTTCTTATACCCTGCAGGTGAAAGCACTTAATGCCGATGGTGCCGGAAGCATGAGTCCGGTAATTTACAGCTTTACCATTTCGCCGCCGTACTGGAAAAGCATCTGGTTTGCATTGCTGCTGTTGCTCATGCTGGCTGCTGTTATTTATCTTATTATCCGGGGCCGTATTGAGATCATTGAAGTCCGTGAAAAAAGAAAAACGGCGCTTAACAAACTCATTGCCGAATACCAGATGTCGGCCATCCGTGCACAGATGAACCCCCATTTCATTTTCAACGCCATCAACAGCATACAGCATTACATTCTGAGCAACGAAACCCAATATGCCTACGATTACCTGGCGCGCTTCAGCAAACTCATCCGGCAGGTGCTGGCCAATTCGCGTCACAGCACCATCAGCATTGAAAAAGAGCTGGAACTGCTTGAATTGTATATCGACCTCGAGCAACGCCGTTTCAAAAACCGCTTTGAATACGAGATTCGCTATGCCGACAGTTTGCCCATTGAAGAAATAAAAATTCCGGTGATGCTCATTCAGCCCTTTGTGGAGAATGCCATCTGGCACGGCATTATGAATCTGGAAAACCAGCGTATGGGAAAACTCAGCATTGAGCTGGAACTCCAGGGCGAGGTATTACGTATTGCTATTACGGATAATGGTGTGGGTCGCAAGCATGCTGCGGAGCTCAGTTCCAGAAGCAAACACGAATCGATGGGCATGATGCTGACCCAGCAGCGTATGGAGCTGATGAAAGCCATGAGTAAGGAAGATGCACGCATTGTGATAACAGACCTGGAGGAAAACGGCAATCCGACAGGCACACGTGTGGAGCTGTTTTTGCCGGTACAACTTTAAATTGACAAACGATGATGATCACAGCACTTATTGTAGATGATGAAGCCGACAGCCGCAGTGTTCTTAAAAAGCTGCTCAGCCAGTTTTGCCCGCAGGTACAGGTTATAGGCGAGGCCGGCAGTGTAACGTCGGCATACGACCTGATACAGGAAACCAAACCGCAGCTGGTATTTCTTGATATACAGATGCCGGGGGGCAGCGGTTTCAGCCTTGTGAAAAAATTTGACGAAGTGCCTTTTGAACTCATTTTTGTAACGAGCTACGATAAATACGCCATTGATGCCATTAAAATGAGTGCTCTCGACTACCTCGTGAAACCGGTGGAAGTGGCGGAGTTGCTGGCAGCAATCACCCGCTTTGAAAAATACCATAGCCGGCAGGAATCGCACCAGATGCAGGTGGTGAACCTGATTGCCAATATGGAAGAAAGCAATGTGGAGAAAAAAATTGCGGTGCACAACAACGACAATGTTGTATTACTCTCGCTGGGTCAGATCACGCACATGGAGGGTGAACGCAATTATACACAGATCTATACCAACAAAGGCGACAAGTATACCTCTTCCAAAAACCTCGGTGAATTTGAAGACATGCTCGAAAGTTATCCGCAGTTTTTCAGGATCGGTAAAAGCTGCATGGTGAATCTGAACTGGGTCACCAATTACAGCAAGCGCGAACCCTGCGTGATCACCATTAACGACCGCCACACCTACGAAATATCACGCCGCAAAAAACAGGACCTGCTGGAGAAGTTGAAGAAGTGAATTTTGCGATGTGTAGACAAGACAAGTATTATAAGTCTGTGGCTCAACCTGCTTCATGCTAAAGGGCCTTTAAATAGGCCTTTTAAAGGTACAATTTTTGCAAAAGTGATTTCATGATGCATTATCCCTAGTATCTAGGGGGTGGAATATGGACATCATCAGAAATAAACGACTCTGATGGCACTTCTGATGGGAACGGTATTTGATATAAGTATTGAAAATCTACTGTTCTCTTGAATCTTTCTATTTGTTTCCTTATTATTTTCTTATAGTATTTCTCAATGAATAACTCTACACAATGAATTATTAAATTAATAAGCTCCTCGTTTTGTTTTCGTGACTCATTAATGTTATCTCTAGAACACACAGCACCATATAACTTATTATTTGCGCCTTTCTTATCCCATAAAACAATATCCTTAGGGCTATTTGGGTAATTCGAATCCGATACATGAATCGTAAATACAATTCCTTGTCTTGATCCAGCGGAGGCAAGCCCTTCATACAGCAACTCTTTCACTACTTTATCTTCAATATAAGAAATGACATTCTCCGAAATTGGAATGTAAAAATCTTTACTAAAACTTACATATAATTGAAATTCTGACATCTTACAAAGGTCTAACTTGATTTTCTTATTTCTTATAGTTCTTTCTGAAATTTTGATCTCCAACCAGAACCTGTGTAATGCTAAGGAAACATCCGGCTGCCGGTAGATTTTGTGATACATTATCAACCTCTAAAACTCCTCCAAATGTTCAAAAAAATACTGATATGGGCTGTTCAATTCTAAAATATATTGTGGAACAAATTTCGAATTGTATGTACCTTCCCAAAATTCCTTAGAGATAAAAGCACTTCCGAAGGGAAATTTACTCCACAATTCAATAAACGGATATTTAGAGCTTTGCCGATAATCTTTCCAAAGAATAAAGTATTTTCTATCTGTCTGAAAGTAACATTTCAAACGAACATCATGGGACCTGCGCCCTCTACACTTTTCTATTACTATTGGCAGCAAAGAACAATCTTTTATCGTACTATCAATTGGTAAATAAAAATACCAGGCTTTTATAGAACAAAATTTGTTTTTGCTTCCGTTAATAATATAGGTCTTTCCGGGGGTATAAATCTTAAAATGTTCTCTTCTGGAAAAATCCCCAACAATATATACTTTTAAACTGTCAGATGCTCTATGACTCAGATAAGCCATAATTAAACTTACTATAAAAAATATCTTTTTCATGCCTTTCATTTAAAATATTCTGTTCATCTGAGGCAGGTACAATTTTACGAAAAATGAATCAGTGATGCATTATCCCGACGAATCAGGCAAGTGTAAAAGTGAACACTACCAAAGTGAACACTACCTTACCTACCCTATCATTGCCTCCAGGTATTTCTTATAGGTTTAGGAACATAATCCATAAATATATCATAACAACCGTAAGGTAGATTGTATACACCCGCACGTGTTATGATCATATTTCCACTAGAAACAGCCATTTTTATTTTCTCTCCATAAGAATACATAAAGCAAAAAGCCCCAATCTCTCTTATTGTATCAGTAATACAAGGCTTGCCCATCAATCCTATCATGTTCCTTCTAATACTCAGAAGTTCAAGTGTATCTTTTATAGTAGTTTGAAACGTAGGAATATTCTTATGCTTCTCAGCGGCAAATCTATCCAAAAATGTATTTATTGAAGCCGCACCAGCTCCACTAAATCTAGGCTTTTCGATTATATAAAAACTTATAGAATCAATCCGTTTAATATGTTCAAACTCACTAATATACTTTTGGCTAGCTTCCTGAGTACATGAAGTAAGCACGCCAAAAATCGCTAAAACAAAGTAAATAAAAATGTCACGCTTCATAATTTAAAATTAAAGAATCATTGTTTTCAATCACAAAGCTTTTAATTACGCTTGAGATTTTCCCGTTCGAGCGGATATGCAGCGTGGTCTGTGTGAAAGCCTATCCGTGCGTTTTCTAAGCATAGTTTTTATTCTAAATTTGCATATTACAATAAAAAAACTAAAAACAGAATACAGCATACTATTAAAAATAGTGGTAGTAATACAATAAGTTAAACAAACCACTAAAACTGGCCAAAACATTTGTTTAAGGTTGTCTTTTTGACCAGAATATTTAGACGTGTCCAGCATCTTTACCATATAAATGAAGGGGACTCAATTTTTTTCTTATCAGACCAACGTTACCTACCTTCTTGCTTTACAATAATAGTTTTTGAATCCATTATAGTAACTATATTCCATTAATTGATCCTTATTACCAATCAAAATAAATGTAATATAGGGAACATGAATCCAAAGATACAGTATAAAAAAAACCTATTTTCACAGTCCAATTTTGTCAGATTCACTGAATTTACTTCCAAAATAGGTAATTTATATTTCACAAAATATAATGTGGCAAACTTCCATTACCTCTCCCGCCATCTTATCTTCCATACAACAAAATAAAAAACAAAAAAAATTGGTATTGCAGTTTTGGTAGTTAAAACATTTATTAAAGAATCACTTCCTAAATACAGGAAAAAAATGGTTCCCATCATTAAGATAATAATCATGAAAAATATCGCCACTGCTCTACTCTTTTGTTTCCGTCCAAAATAAAAACACAATAGCTCGTATATTAAAATAGTCAAGCCTGTAGGCAGTAAATAGACCCCAAAAGAAAGAAAATTATAATAAATTATAGCATTAAAATTGTCTTTAAAATCATTAGATAAAATGACAGTTGCAGAAACTATTAAAAGTATAAAAACCGAATATGTGATTATGTATCGTCCTATTGCTTTCATTTCTGCTCTCTTTCCCGTTCGACAGTATTCGCAATGCTGCGAAACTCTTTTTGCGAGGTCACAGGTTCTTAACTTATTTTTTTAACCTCAATTTTCTCAATGAAAATATAGTATATAAGTAAACAGTATGTAGCGGCCAGGAATGGGAAATAATAAAAATTCAATTGTTTATCAACCCAATACTCCTGCGGCAAAACAAATGGGGTCAGATAAAGATATGCAATCAGGATAGACATAAAAACAAATAAACAGAAACGAATCCTTGTTCCGGTCTTCGACTTTATCAAAAACACCTGACTTAAACGATAAAATGCAATCACGATAATCATGTCAAGCCCAAAAAGATATATCAATGCCTCTAAAACATTTGGTAATCGCTGCCAATCAAACTTATTGTATATCATAAAGTTAAAAAATGACATGAAAGATACTATCAACGATAAAATAAAAGAGATTTTAACTGTTTTCATAGTTTAAATGCCATTTGCCATTTTTGACAACCTGTGTCAAGGCATTTGAAATAGGCACACTTATCAGGAAAAAGAAAAGACTAATTTACCAAAATTCATATGCCATGCGATATTCTGCAAATTGCTTATACATCAGATTATTTATTCCTATACGATCCGGCAACCCAATAGACGAATATTCTATTTCCTTTATCTCCAACAATTGACCGTCTAAATAGAAATAGATCGTTTTTTTTACCATCTGATTTCCCGAATAGGTATTTTTCTCTTTAGAAATCAAGGCGTCTTTTCCTGTATGACTATCAATAAACACAACGGAATCAAGTCTTTGCCCATTATAATATTGCATATTTGTCTGTTCAGCTGTTCCATTCACAAAATGGCGTATCTCTTTAATCAATCCGGATTTTCCCATTTTCTTAAGAATGGTATCCGTTTTACAAAATCTCTCCGGATCCTTCTCTTTCTTTCCAATAACCGGGTCAAATCCCGGTATTATATCTATGACGTAACGGGTGCTATCCTTAAGTGCCGCATTAAATACCTTCATGTCTGAAACATTCATGCCCTTTCGGCTTCTATACATAGTTATCTCACTCACCTTTTCCTTTTGCCCATTATATAAAAAATAAACGCAGCCTTCTGTCATGTCGTTGGGCTTTCCATCAATATTAAACGTATAGAAATTTCTCATGACCATAAGCCCGTTCTTATCATATTCAGCGTAGTATAAGTTTGAGTAATTTTTTGAATATTCTATTGAATCAGTTCCGTACAAATATGCTTTACTGACACCTCGTTCCCTCACCAGATCAAAGTTCAAATAATCAGCTATGTTCTGTGAATATGCACTGTTATAAAACAAAAACATACTATAGAGTAAAACCCAGAGTCCAAAATATACACTTCGTTTACAATTAACTATTCTCATAATAACGATTCCTGTGTTTTGCATCTCTCTGTTTTATTTCAAAGAGTGGTTTCCGCGATATCAGCTTCTCCGCTCCGCAGTATTTGCAATACCTCAACTATATTTTCTTCAAAGCTAAGAAACAAGTTGGTAAGAACCAGCTGAATTTTCACCCTAACATCTGCCATTAAAAGACACATAAAAGGGTCTTTTCTCCTCTGTTTTTTCAAAAAATAAATTAGCGTTGCTAAATTCCTTATCATAAATTACCACATTTCCCCGCTCCGCCGTATTACCAACCAACATATCAAGAACCCGATCAAAGAACTCTTCTACACTCTTTTTAATTTCTTTCCAGTTAATTTTCACGCTTATTTAATATTTAACATCACCGCTCCTGTCCCAATCTGTTCACAATTGAAACACCTCATTGGGAAAGAAATTAAAAACTTCTTCTTTCCAGGCCCCTGAGCACGCTGCTCCTATAGGGGTCTAAATAGTTAAACTGATTTTCTTCAAATAAGTCTTCCAGTTTGTCGCTTCCGTGTTCTATTTTATACTTCACCTCTTCTTCCGAAACAGGAATCAGCCAGAGAAATTTCACAAGCGCTTGTTCAGTTTGCATATTCATAAAATCAGGGCCATCCAGATAGGGCAAGGAAATATACCCATAGGTGTTTCGTGAGTTATCCTGCCAGGGCATACCAAAGTTCACTGTATGACTCAACCCTAACGCTGCCTTGCAACGATGATAATACGACACCATGGTTAACAGTTCGACTAAACCGATATCCTTTTTTGAGGACAACAAATGCAGTTCCAGACCTTGCTCCTCGCCGGGCTGCGACAAACAGCAGGTGGCATAGGTCCACATATCGCGTTCGGCTGTAGGCTGAAATTCCAGAATGCAGAAGTCTTCCGGCAGTTTGTCTACTGGGCCCCTTTCCCAGCGCAACGCCTTGCCTTCATCGACCCAAAATTTTCTGTAGTGCTTTAATATGCTTTCCTTATAATTCATGAGATCTTATACAACAGGGCTCGTTCCAAATTATCATTTGTAAAACACCCTTTTCAATCAGAAGCTTCCTGTTTATAGCCGGTCCCGGATTTTATTCTTTCTGCCCGGCATAAACATACCGGGTAAAGATATTAAAACCGAAAGAGTTTAACTACTCGCAGATAGCCGGCTCCTTCGGTTTCTACGATTGATCCGAAGCCCTTTGTGATTTCAACGGATAAATCAATCGTTTATGCGCCGGAATTATAGCAATTGCTGAAAAACACAGCGTTTTTTTTCTTAATTTTAACCTGCATGAGATACCTTGTACTGTTCATATCTGCTCTGCTTTTTCAAAACGCCTTCGCTCAAACAAAACGATACGACAACTGGCACTTCGGTTTTAATGCCTGGATGTCGTTCAGTACCACACCGGTCAGTACATTTTCCTCATCGATCAATACCCTCGAAGGTTGTTCTTCAATTTCAGACACTCTCGGGCAAACGCTTTTTTATACGGATGGGGTTACTGTTTATGATAAAAGCGGGCAGATCATGCCCAATGGTACAGGGCTGGGCGGTAACTTTTCGTCGACACAAAGTGCTTTGATTGTTCCCATACCGGGCAAAGTAGATAAGTACATTATTTTTACAACAGGGGGCTATGGTTACAGTCCATGCGAATGTTTACAATACTCGCTAGTAGACATGAGCCTTAACGGCGGGCTTGGCGATATTACCTCCAAAAACAATCTTCTGGACAATGTTTCTACTGAGCGACTGGCCGGTGCTTTGCACAGCGACAGCTCTTCTGTGTGGGTTATTGCACATGAGTATACCAATAACCATTTTTTTTCTTATTTAGTAGATACTGCCGGTTTACACCCAGCGCCCATTATAAGTTCTGCCGGAATCTCAAACACACCGCCCAGTGGCGTCAGTATGGCTCCCTGTGCAGAAGGGCAAATGAAAGTATCACCAGACGGCACAAAGATTGCTTATTGTCTTCCCAGCTTTCAGCTTGTTGAGATCCTGGATTTTGATAATACAACAGGACTTATCTCAAATCCGATTACGATCAAACACAACCATATATACCCATATGGTCTTGAGTTTTCCCCTGATTCCAAACTCTTGTATGTTACCAATGACATTTCACCTACCTATATTATCCAATATAGTCTATTAGTACAGGACTCGATCCATATTGCCTCGTCTGCGTATCAAGTTGCCAATTCACCATTTCTATTTGGGCAGCTTCAGCTTGCTCCAGACAAAAAAATTTACGCTGCCCTCGATGGCAATAATGGTGCGCTCCAGGTAATTGCTCAACCGGACAATGCCGGGAGCGCCTGCCAGTTTATTCCACAATATGTTGTGTTTCCGGGTGAAACCCCATGGCACACCGGCCTGGGCTCCCAGCTCGGGCTTCCCAATTACATTGCGGGTTATTTTAAAACGGCTTATGTCCCGCCTGGCCCTGAACCTGAACCGCCTAAAACCTGTGAGGCTTCTCAGTTACAGGTTCCCAACGTCATAAGTCCCAACGCCGATGGTATTAACGACGAGTTTAAAGTAAACTGTGAGGGCAGCCGTTTTATTCCGGAAGATCTTATTATCTATAACCGCTGGGGTAAAGTAGTTTATGACTCTCAGAAATACAATATCAGTTTCAGCCTCCTCGACGATGGTACGTATTTCTACGTATTCAGCTATAAATCTGTGACGTACAGAGGTTTTCTGACCGTTTTGCATTAAGCGACAAGGGCCATGCTTTCAACCAGGTACCTTTAACACTCCGGAGTAAAAGAAAATCAGAATTTTGTACGGCGCACAAGCCGTATCATGTGTTTGGCTGTTTCGCGGCCGGCCCGCCAGATATTCACATACAGCGCTTTCTGAACCTTGTCTGGTTTAGCAGGTTTTTTAGGATGAACCGGCAATGTATAATACGGGGTTGGGTTAGTCAGGTTTGTCATTACCATCGAGAGTTTCACCGAGCTATCAGCCTTGCTGATGAGTTCAACCTTATAATCACCGACAAAATAATACGATGTTGAAGACGAACCACCGCTAGCGCCAACTCCGTTCGAACTACTGTAATATACGGTTGTTACGTAAAATTTTAAAGGTGTGAGCCGTAAAATATACCTGAAATCATTCGGCATGCTCCGGCTCAGGCGCCTGCGTTTATTGCCTACTACATGATTGTAACTATACTTGTACATTGCTTTCATACTATCAAGCACAACCTTGCTGGTCAGGTCCTCTTCCCACATAAGAAGCATGTTGTCGATTTTGACTTTACTGGAGTCAAAGTAAAAATAAAGTTTCTCTTCGGGTATTATAGAATCAATTTTACCACTATCTGTCCAGTGCAGGTGCATCTGGGCATTTACTATCTGGGAGAAAAGGCAGATAAGTAATATATAAACAAGTCTCATAACACTGTAAAAATACAAATATAATGCAGCACAACCGGACATAAAACAGGAAAGATAGTATTTCTCCTAACGAAATTCCCACGTCATTCAATGATTTATAACTCTCATTGGTAATGGCTGAATGTTGAAATATATATCGGATGTATCGGGCCGGTATCTGTTTCTGAAGTGCCCCCATTCTCCGGGGTCTTTTATTTCGCGCATCGATGCTGCATCAAATACAAGTTCCGTAGACTCATCAATATTGCAGAACACAATTACATCCCGCAGAGAATCAGACCCCGTGCCGGCAGCATTAAAAGCATAAAACCCTATGTATTGTGAAGGGTACAAATTCACTTTAACACTATCCGACGTTTCCCTATTTATTAAATAAATGTCGCGGCCGTAAACCATATCCATAAAACCTTCATCGATCACCCTGTACTGAATGCTCACTTTGTATTTATTATTGTACTGCTCCACAAGGTATTCTTCTTTTTGGCCGGATTCTTTAAAAAAAGAAACACCGCAAATGCCGCTGCAAAAAACAACAACAGGCTTCCGGCCACAATCATGATGCTTAGCTTCTTCCTGTCTGAAATTCGCTTTGTTTAACTTCCGGTCCGGAATTACCTTCACTCCGGCCGGTTTAAACAGGCTCAGCAAAGGTATTAAACTACAGGGAGTTTAACTACTTAACAAGAGTGTCGCTATTCCGGTTTCCCGGTTCAGTCTGTTTTTACAGCCGTTCAGGCAAAATGACAAAAGGTTCGGTCTTAAATAACAGAAGATCGAACGACAATACACGCAGATCGATCTGAAATGACTCCCGTTCGATCTGAAATGCATCCCGATCGATACTTTAGTAAGGGGTTCGAACGGCACACATTTTTGTTCAGACGAAAGGCATTTTTGCCTGAGCGTCTGTTACTTTTGTCCGGACGGTATATATTTTTGTCAGAACCTTTATCATCGCCGTTCGATCTTCGGTACTTCCGGATCGATCTCAAATGTCTTTCGCCCGATCTTTTTTCACTTCCGTTCGATCTTTTACAATTGCCCTTCGAACGGAAATGTGCTTTGTTCGATCTCTTTTCATTTTTGCCTGAACGGAATACATCGCCGCCTGATCTTTTGCATCTTTAAGTCGATCCGAAGGTGTTTTCGTTCGAACGGCAGATTCTTCAGATCGGACCTCCTCCACGAAAGATCGACCGGAAATCATTTTTGTCTGAACCTTCTTCACTGCCGTTCGATATCGATGAAGTTCAGACCGATCTTCATGCATTTTTGCCTGAACCTCTTGCATTTTTGTTCGATCCCCGATCATTTTTGTCCGATCCTTTGTGATTCTGGTCCGAACGGCATGCATATCGGCCTGAACCACAGTATATAAAGTCTGGCCGGGAGTTTTTTAATAACACACGTGGGTGATGTTTTCAGAACCTGAGATATGCTCCGAATAACCCGACATGCTTTGATCAAGGCCGTAATCTGCCGGGGTATATACCCCTTGAAGCCTTGTCTGCTATAGTTTGATCTCCTGTATTTCTTTACAAAGTGGGCATTGGTATTTTTGAATCCCTGCTGGTGTGAGGCCTTTTTTGATGCGCTCCTCTTTCTCACTTTGTGTTTTCTATAACGAAAAACGAGTATCATATGATACTCGTTTCAACATTTTTCTATTTTACCCCCCCTAAAATAGGGCCTTTCATACGTGCAATTTTTTCAAAAGTGATTCTATGAAACACCTAAATTTTGCACTAAGCTATAACTAAAACAACCCTGTGTTTCAATAAGATAAAAGGCAGGCTCCGGTTGCTGGTGGATTTACTGGAACATTATCAAAGTGAACACTACCTTACACAATCAAATAATGTTTATTTTATTCTCACCTAACAGTGCGTTCGTACCTTCAGACCATTTACGCCGGGTCGTTTTACCCGGCGCTATAAATTATGTCGCCCCTATGGGGCGCAAATGGAAAAAGAGTTATATTGTTTTGAAAGAACACTACTCATTACCCCTAATGATGAATCTCTACTTTAACGTTTGTGTCTAACTTAAACTCATATTTTTCGCCCAGTCTCCAAGTATATGTCTTTCCATCTATTGTCTCTATCGTGCCGTCAGGCTTTGCATCTTTTGCATAAATTTTTCTCCAAACAGCTTTACTTTTTTTATATGAAACAGGAATCCAAACGCTTTTACTTACAATCTCCCCATTAGTATTATAGATTGTCAAAGTATCTATGCCCGTCCAGTTTTTATAAAACCCTTTTTTATGAATTTTTCCATTTTCGAAATAGTTATAAAATACTCCATTTGGAACCCCATGTTCATAATTATACTCATTTAACAATACTCCTGAAGTAGAATACTCTTTCCATAATCCCTCTTTTTTATTATTAACTAAACATCCTTCTTCCTTTTTGACCTTGTTCTCATAATAATAAATTTTGTATGAACATCCTTTCTGTTTCTTAATAATGTTTTGTGACCTAACACTAAATTGAAAAAAAAAGATTAGCAATGTTAAAATTATATTTTTCATAGGTTAAAATT
Source organism: Bacteroidota bacterium (assembly GCA_018267825.1). Lineage (GTDB taxonomy): Bacteria > Bacteroidota > Bacteroidia > B-17B0 > Aurantibacillaceae > JAFDXR01. The sequence continues at coordinate 232,322 of JAFDXR010000011.1, forward strand.
TTTCTGGTTTTTATATCGTAAATATATAATATTAATTCTATGTGTTACTAGTGTCCTTCATCAAGCTTCTTAGCCTCATCAATGACCTTTTCCTTTCCATCATCAATAGCCTTGTCAATCAAATCTTTTACTTGTTCTTTATTTGAGTTATTTTCTAGTTTTTTATCAATTACTTTGTCGATTACATTACCCACGACTTCGCCACCAACTCTCGCAGCAGCAGTCCTGTAGTTCTTATCCTCAATATCTCTTGATGTCTCGCCAATCAGTAAAACAACGTCTAAGGCCAATGAAACTTTTCCTAAAACAGGCACCTCGTCAATTTTGTCAGAAATGTCATGCCCGACCTTAAACACTTTAGTTTGGCCGTCTCTACCTTCCAAATACCCATAGTTATCTATACTTCCTGGGAAAGCATCCTTTACAGCTTTATCACCGGCATAACCCATTTCTTCGAGTAATTCTGAAATTGTCTTTTTAGGATTAACTATAACCGTTGGCTGGTATTCAACCTTAATATACTTTCCTGTGCTAACATCAAACACAGTAGTTAATACCCCGCCCTCTTTAAGTTGTGGTATATGTAGAGCAACAGAATTATTAATTTGAACGTCTTTAGCGATGTCAACTATATTCGATATTACCCATTCTGTTCCATCTGCCTCTCTCTGAATCTGAACCCATTGATCCTCTAATCCATCAACATCTATAGCAACTATTGGTCTATTTCCTGCAAACTGATATGGTGTTAAATATGGGTATTTAGGACTTAAAGGATCCACACTCAAAAACTTACCCAATGCCGGATTATAAATCCTCATACCATAATCCTGTGCACCTTCTCCTGTGCTTGCTATGTTACCATCATTCTCCTTACCATTAAACCCATACGGATATGACTCGATGCGTTACAGAAACAAACTCCAAATTTCAACACTCAAAGGTTGTCACAAACTATTTTAAAGAACGTTCACAGGTATAAATATAACAAAAAAAGGAAGCCGTGAGACTTCCTTAAAAACATTGGTTTTTAATCAATTATCAGAGGGGATTCAGGCGTAAAGTCGCCTAAGCTAAAGGATGGAAGCGGTTTACAATCGCTCTCCTGTCGTCCGCCGAGGTTTGGCGGTATTTTTCGGTGGTAGATATCCAAGCGTGGCCAGCCATCAGCTGAACCTGCTCTAAAGGAAAGCGGCGTTCATTGATCCAGTTAGCGATCACGCTTTGCCGGATCGCTTCAGGTGTAAGGTTACGGTCGGGAAACAAAGGCTTAAAGGTCGAGATGATATAGTGAACCTGATCTTTAGTGATTGGCGTTCCCCGTGTGCCAACAATCAGCTTGTCGCTTTCTATTTTGAGCAGCTCTCTCCTGGACTCGTTTATGTAGCTATCAAATATTTTGTACTGCCTTGGGTGAAGGTCTAAATGCCTTCTCTTTCCGCTTGGCGTAGACTGAACATAAACTTTGCCTTCATCAAGATTGATGTGCTGCACTTTCAGGTTTTCCAATTCCTGAATTTGAAGAGCCTGATAGATCAGCAAGGAAACAATAACCTGATTCCTTAACCGGAGCATTGGAAAACGCTCATCTCTTTCCATCAGCAATTCCAGTTCAGCGGAATTAAAAAGATCGCTGTGGATTACTTTGTTATTCCTTACCGCTTTGAATTGCATCGTGCGGCAAGGGTGATCATTGCGCTGGCCGGTTTCGATCAGGTAATCGTAATATTTTTTTATGGCAGCAAGGATCGAATTTTTGTAGTTCTGATTCTTGTGGTTCTTCAGGTATTCAGTCAACGCCAAATGAACCTGTTTGAAAGTGAACGTGTGCATTTCAGGAAACATCGTAATAAACGGTGTTACCTCAAAGGAATAAGTTTTCACCGTTTCCTTCGTGTGTCCCTTTTTCAAAATGTATTCTTCAAAACTATTAGCTTCCATAAGTTGGTGCGTTTATTTTATTGTAAAGATTCAAACGCTGCTTTCTGCGGCGTGAATAAACGGTGGTTGTATCCATCAGCGAGTGGCCTAAGAACTCCTGCACGAATTCAACATCAGCACCGTTGTCCTGCAAATGCGTGGCGATGCTATGGCGTAAACAATGCAGAGTAATATTTTTACTTAGGATCGCCGGATTTTGTGTTCGCTCAAGGATGCCTTTCAAAAGATCGCCTAAGTACTGTCCTTTCATCCGGTCGCCTGATTTATTGATAAAGAAAGCTGGCGTTATTTCCATGCCTTCGTGCGGAAACAAAGTAGGGCGTTCTTCTACAATGTATTCTCTCAGAGTTTGCACTCCGGTATCCGATAAAGGAACGGTGCGGCTCTTGCCACCTTTACCATCACGCACGGTTAAAATTCCCCGGCTAAGATTTACGTCGTTCACATCGAGCAGTTCTATTTCCGTTCTGCGTAACCCGCAACCGTAAGCAATAGCGATCAACGCTTTTTCCATTTTCGTGATGCAAGCCTTATCTACTTCTTTTATTTCAGCGATGGTCAAGATTTGCCTGTTGCCGTGTTTACCAATATTCAGTTTCGGCAAATGCGCCGGAGAAGCTGTTACTTCACCCATGTCCATCAGGTAATCAAAAAACAAACGCAGCGAAAACAAATGGCCTCTGATCATCGATTCACTCAGGCCGCCTTCTCTTCGTTGGTTTGGGCGTTCACGCAAGTATTCGTAATATTGGATCACGTCGAAAGCAACAACGGTTTTTATTTCAGCAATGCCTCGGTTTTCAATAAAGAAAAGGAACTCCCGCACGTTGCTGGCGTAGCTGGTGTTCTTGCCCCGTGAATAACCCTTCAGGCGAATGAAGTCCGCAAATTCGCTGTAAAGGCGTTCGAACTCAAGGTTATTTATCGGTAGGCTTTTCATTTCTATTTTTCGTCTTCTTTTTTACTGATTATTTCTGCTATACAATGCGCACTCCTGAACTAATGGAACACTACGGCTCAATCGCCCTGTTTGTGCGAGTTTTGGTGTTCCATGCCTTTTGAACCAACAAGAACCAGCTGCTTTTCAAGATCGGCTTGCACCTTTTCCCTGATCTTATCCATTTCATCCCAAAACACAATTTTGTATTTGAACCCTCGGTTGGCGTAGCCTCCGGTGCGCTGGATGTATTCCAGCAGTTCCAGTTCCTCGAAATACCGGAAACATTGCGTTTTACTTATGTTCAGGGCTAAACGAACGTCCCGCTGCGTAAATTGGAATTCCTTTTCCTTGCCCTTGCCAGCGAGTTCCACAACGTATTGTTTCATGCGGTCGTAAAATTGCCGGAGCGATGAGTCCAGGTCGTCCACCTTCAGCATGATCGCATCGAACAATATTTCACACGCCAGTTTTAAGTCCTCCGGTTCAGCGATTAAACGACCTCTGTCGTCCTTTTTGCGCTGGTATTGGTGAAGGATAGTAATTTGCTTAACGAACGCCTGATAATGGCTATTTAAGCGGCGTAGCATCTTCGCTTCAAAGGGCAAATAAACCTTATCAGCATAAGGGTTCACCACCTCCAGCGGCATTATACACCGCATACAGTTTTGCAAAAACTCTTTTGCCTTGCGTTCCTCCCGTGTGTCAATGATGCCAGCCAGCTTGCGGTTCTGATGCGTTATAATACGCTTGGTTTGCTCTTCGCTTTCATCTACGCCCGTGATCATGGAGCGACTCATGTTATCGTAATACACCTCTGCTTTGGTTGTGGCAAGCATCGAAGCAAAATGGCTGCGGACGGTTTTCACCGCCGACATCAGGTTTCCGTACCTATCTTTATACGTTGTTGAAGAGGAGATATTTCCTGCGCTTTGCAATTCACGGAAAGCAAATTGCGCTTCTTCATCAAGGCCGTCGTAATCTTGGATCAGGATCAGCTTATCCACCAACTCGTCCTTTGTATAGTGATAAAAAGATTTGCTGGTAACCCGTGTCATGCTGATTACATCTTCAGGCGGGAAGCAATCCCCGATGGTATTAATCAGGTGGCTCTTTCCTGAACCGGACGTTCCCTGAACCAAAGCGTGAAGCGGTGTCGACATTTTATAGGTTGAAGCAATCACGAATAAAAGCCTTCGGGTACTTTCCTCTCCAACAACTCCAGCTTGCTGAATCAGATCGTCTATTCCCTTCATGAAGTTTTTACCTTTCAAGAACTGAATGCAGTCGTTTTGTTTTTCCGGTGTAAGCACACGGCCTTTGCGTTGCGACTGAAAGGGTGTTTTTACCTGCTCCAGTTGTTCTTCCCTGAATTTCTCCAGTAAATCAGTAAGCAGCAGCATATCGCTTTCCAGTTCTTCGGGTGATTGGTTATAAAGCTCGGAGATCTGCTGAACGTATAAACTGATTTGCTCACGCTCGTACAAATCAATTTTAGTGCGCTCCTTCCTTCCTGTAGCAGCTTCCTCTACCATCAGCGTAATGCGCATACTTCCGATATCAGTTACCATTGAACCCAGCACATAATAGTTATTGTTAGGTCGCCGAAGCACAATCTTATGTTCATGGAGTACTTCGAGTTTTGGCTTCTCAAAATCCACCTCGCCTTCTAAGGTTGGATTAAGAAATTGCTGGGCGTTGTTCTCCCATTGTGACTCATTTACCGGATTGCTTTTAACCACTTCCTTAGTCGGTGAGAAAACAACCACTTCCTCTTCTTGGATGTTTTCCTTCGGTGTAATTGGAAGCGGTGTACTTTCCACTTCGGTTACTTCTTCCACGCCTGTTGAGGACTCCAGCAACTTTTGAATTCCTGCGCTTCCTTCTCGCAGGAATATCTGATTTAGGTTTTCCTTTTCAGGAACAACCACTCTTCGTAAAGGAACCCGCTGGATCAGGGTCTTTAACTGGTCTGCTGAATCTTTCATATTTGCTTCGTTTTTATTGATTGTGTCAACCCAAACAATGGATTGAAGCAGCGATAAACGTTTGATGGCGTCCTCGTGCTGTTTTAAAATTTTGCCATTGGGAATAAACAGTAAAGCATCTCCGTACTGGAGGATGTTTGCTTCGGCAATGGTTGCGGCATCTATTATGTCCGTGACAATGAAAAGGCGCTTTGCCATTTCATGCGGGTACGTTGGATAGATACCGTCTTCATTCAGTAAGGAGTGTTCTTCGGGATCAGTTTTAATCCTGATAGCGTAGAAGTTGACGATCTTTCCTTTGGCGTTTCTTAATGGAAATAGAATCCCATAATTTCCAAAGGTTTTAAATCCATCCACTCCATTGCTGTTTCTGCGAGAGAATTTTCGCCAGCCAATTTCAATCAGAAGGTTTTTAGTTTTATCGTCCGCATCAAAATGAAACTGGCCAGCATTAAAACCAGCCCCTGTACGTTCTGAAGTAAACCCACGATCAAGCATCCACTTTTGTGGTACTTTAGAATAAACGTTACCCAAGCCCTTTTTAAGAGTAGAATAAATCTTCTCAAAAAGCTCGTGGCGATCTCGTTCCTTCTGAAGCGAAATGCTTAATGGTATTTTACTCCGTTCTTGTCCCATACTTTGTTTTCCTTCTTTGGCTTTACAAGTGGCGTGTCGATATATATAACTTCCACCAGCGCAGTCAACCTCTTAATTGCTCTTTCATGTTCAGGCATCACTTTCCCTTCATGAAGAGCAATCACCGCTTCTTTGTTATCGAGAACTTTCGACTCCAGTATCGTTGCGGCCTCCAATACGGTGTTCACCACAAACAGCCGTTTTGTTAGTTCGCTTGGATAGCCGGGATAAAGTCCAGGTTCCTGATTCATGTAGGCGGTATTTTCACTCCTAATCCTAATCGAGTAAAAATTCACAATCTCATTACTCTCGTTTCTTAACGGGAACATAATCGAGAAGATTCCGAACACCGTGTAAGGAACAGTATCGCTGTTTACTCCGACAGTTGACTTTTGCATAAAGCCAACTTCAGCGAGTGCCATTTTAAATGACTGCTCCTGCCTGTGATGCATTTGGCCTGAATTAAAACAGGCTCCGGTTGCATCGATGCTCAAACCTTTTTTTGCCAACCATTCCCTCGGCGCATTCGATTTTGCAGCACGTATTCCATTTGAACACGACTTGTAAATGAAAGCCATCCATCCGGTCTTAGTGGTTGGTAGTTGTTTTTCATTTTTTGTTTTCATGTTTATCCTTTTTATTCAACCCAGCAATAGCAAGGCTTTGAGAACAAACATCGATACACCTTTCAGCACACGCAAGACAACTCAAAGAATAATCTGATCACCACAAGCAGATAAATTCTTCGAACAATTTGCACGTTCCGAAACGAAATGCCATACGACAAAAAATGAAAAATGCTTCCGTTTTTGAAACTTGGAAGCAAATGTAAAAATGGGGTTTAAGACTTATCCCCTGTTTGAAACGCTATGAAGCACATTGGTGTGCATTGCGAAGAGATGAGATTATTTCTTTTTGGTGTAACCCAAGGCAGCCGCAAATAAAGGATTTTTGTCCAACCAAATTTTTAGTTCCTGCAAATTATTAAAGTCGTTTGCACCTTTACTTCGGTTAGTATCATAAGTTACAGTGATCTTAATTGACCTAACTATCTCTTGTGGGATTTCGTTCATCTTATTGTATAACTGATATTTCTATTGTTTGATTAAAATAAGCGTAGTAGTTTGGAACTTGCTCAAGCAATATTCTTTCCCCTGCTCCGTACTTCTTGAATAGATTTCTAAACTTTTTAAAATTGGCTAACGCATTTTCATTGTACCCATAGTTGTGCATAACCATCATGGCTTTTATATATGCAATTGAGTAACCAGCCGTATTTGCCCTGAAGCAGAATTCAATATCTTCCCCAGCAGCGAATGGAAACTGCTCATTGAAATTTAAACCTTTCGCAACTTCTGCTGCAACTGCTAAATTCGCTGTTGTACCATAAAGTAACAGATCACTATTTTTCAATTTCCTGCCATTGAGTGTTCCGTTTATATTGTGATACGTTCCAAACCAATGCTCATCAAAAGAAATTGTATTCCCTGATAAAATGTTACACTTGCGGTTCTCAATAAAACCTTCACTTATAGTTTTTAACCAATCAGTATCAGCGATACAATCCGAATCAATGAAGGCTACAATATCTGCCCCTAATTCTAAAGCAATGTCCTTTCCTATATTTCTCGCTTTGGCTGGCCCGAAATTCTTTGATAGACGATGTACCCGACAACCATTAGCATCGAATGAATGCGGGGAACAATCATCCACTAAAATTATTGATTCCGGTTTATAGGTTTGTTTATTGAGCGACTCGGTCAAGTTTCGGATGTTTGTTGCTTCCTGCTTATTGCGAACATAAACAGGAGCTACAACTACTATTACCGGATGCTCAGGTACTTTATTGTAAATGGGTTCAGGGAACTCGATAAAATTGCCCGACTCCCGTGCCTTGCCACTCTGCGATTTAAATGTGAATACCTCAATTAACTTGGTAAGGATAAACTTACGCCTATGCTTGTGGCCATCCAGACGTTCATACCAGTAATCCAGTATTTTTCCATATGGTAGATTTGATAATGAACTCATACTCCAAGGTTAGCACAATTTTTACAGTAATAATGATCTTTGTAAGAAGTAAGAAACCTGGCTCTTGCTTCACCCTCCCATATTTCCGAAACCGAGTTATTAAACACGTTTCCGTACTCATAAGGATTAAACATATTACAAGGTGTTACCGTTCCGTCATATAAAATGCACAATTCTTTTTGAAGAGCAGGACAGCTTTTCATTGTTCCGTGTGTCTTAGGTGACGAATCTGTATCAATTATGACTCCCGCCAATTGATCAGGACATAAGCATTTTAAATCACTATTTGAATACAGACTGTTTACCTTTTCGAATTGCGAAACAATGGAAGCGTGATTTTTATTTACTTCGTCAATAAACGTTTCTATTCCCTTGTCCCGGCGGATTGTATTATAAAGTATGTGACAACGATTATTGAAAGCAAACTCACCAATATCAAAAATGCGATGAAGGTTCGCTTCCTGAATAGTGAAGATGATAAATGGCCTGTTGGGAAGGCTTGCCAATTTTTGGATGTTTGATACAATCAATCCGTGCCTTGCTCCCTTCCTTATAATTGACAGCTCCCCGGCTTCAGGACTATCCATCGAAATGAAAAGTTGCACTTTATGATTAATCAAAACATCGAGAATGTTTTTGTTATTGAATGAAAAATTGGAGAACAAATTGATATTTAAATCGGGGTGATTCTGCTTGGTGTAATTTACGATATCGATAAAATCAGGATGAATTGTACTTTCTCCTCTACCGTTTAAACGAATGGTATTGGTTATGCCTCCAATTTCTGAAAGGATAGTCCGATAAGTTTCAAATGGTAAAAACTTACTCTTGCTAAACGGATTAACTTCTTTACCAAAGCCGCACATAGTACAACTTAGGTTACAGTTATAGCTCAGTTCAACTATTATCTCTTCAAATCTTTTCAATCGTTCTTTGTATTACATTTTAGCACTTTGCAAGGTAAGTTACAGCTACGCATTTTTGCGCTTACCTTAGCAGCGTATTCCGAATTTAGTATTTCATCCATTGACTGATGATGAAGATTTCCGAGAGGCTTTTGGCATTCAGAAATCCAATTTTGCTGGAAACAAGTATAAACATCTCCGTTCTGCACAATGGAAAGGTTACGATCAGCAGCATAACATTGTTGATCTGAAGCCGGAACAAAAGCATTCTTGTTTTCTAATGGAGTCCAGGAGCCCTCAAATCCTTCTGCAACATAATCCTGTATTGAATGATAAACACCGTGTTCCTTTGCATATAATGAAACAGCCTCCAAGTACGACTGAGTTTCTTTTGAAAGTACAGACTGTACACTTATTTGCGCCGGGGTTAAAACCGTTCGGGCATATTCAAAATTACTAATTACCCTTTCTTTAGAATTTGCACCACGCACAAACTTCCAAAACTCCACGTCCATTGTGTCAATGGAAACTACAATGTGAATGTTGAATTTTGATACTCTGTCAATAAACTCCTTATCCATTGGCACGCCATTAGTAACGATTACGGTGCGGATTTTACTCTTTGATATTCCTTCAATGATCTGATAAATCTCTTCTTTGAACAACAACGGTTCACCTCCCACAATGCACAACTCCTGTAATGTTGGGATACTCAGGATGCCATCTATTATTCGATCAGGCGCAAGTCGATCTGCCTTATCCTTATACTTCCAATGAGAACACTTGGTGCAACGCTGATTGCATTCAATTGTGTTCATGTAGTATATGTGAGTTGGTTGATACATTTTTCGATAAACTAATCTACAATATTTAAGTCAGTTTAAATTAAAAAATCAATTGAAACTGTTAGATTAAAGTGTAAACACAAAATATAAATCTATCATGCTGAATACGTGTTAATTACATTCTGCATTAAGGCCGAATTATTGATGTTTAAATTCAAAAAAAATCGTATTTTTTACCTTTCAAAAAACAGAAAATTTGTATGCTAAAATTCATAGATTTGTTTGCGGGGATTGGCGGCTTTCATAAAGCACTGCATGAGTTGGGGCATGAATGTGTATTCGTAAGTGAACTTGATCCGAACTTAAGAAAATTATACCAAGAGAATTGGGGAATCAGACCTGAAGGAGACATCCGAATGATTACAAACAAGGTCATTCATGTAATCCCTAAACACGATATTTTATGTGCCGGATTTCCGTGCCAGCCTTTTTCAAAAGCAGGAAAACAACTTGGTCGTGAAGATAAAGAGCGAGGTACCCTCTTCGATGACATTGTGAAAATTCTTGATTACAGAAAGCCTAAATATTTCATACTTGAAAATGTACCTTTTATTGCCAAACACGACAATGAGGAGACATGGAATTACATGAAGAAGCAACTTGAGAAGTTAGGATACGAAGTTGATCACAGGAATTATTCCCCACATGATTTTGGAGTTCCACAACATAGATTAAGAATTTTTATTGTTGGTTCATTGAAAGGGCTCAAACATTTTAGTTTCGATAATATTGACAAGTTAAAAACAGGCTTAGGTGAAAATGATATTTACAATTTCATTGAACAGAATCCTGAACACGCAAAAAAATTACCCAAAAAAAATATTGAATGTTTAAAACTGTGGCAGGAGTTTATTGATGCATTACCTAAAGAAGTGAAAATTCCGGGCTTCCCAATTTGGAGCATGGAGTTTGGAGCAACGTATCCTTACGAGGAGACATATCCTTTCAAAATGTCTGCAAATAAACTATCTGAATACAAAGGAAACTTTGGTGTTTCACTCAGCGGACTATCGAAAGAAGACCAGTTTCAATTATTACCAAGTTATGCGAGAGTTGAAGATGAGTTTCCTGATTGGAAAAGACGGTATATCGCAAATAACCGAAAGTTCTATCAGGAGAATAAGAAATATGTAAAAGAAGTGGTTAAACAAATTTCTAATTATGATTCGCAGAGTTGGCAAAAATTAGAGTGGAATGTTGGTGATGCAGAAAGGAAATTAAAAAATTACATTATCCAATTCAGAGCCTCCGGTATTAGACTTAAAAAAGTTGACTTCTTCCCTTCTTTAGTTTGTACTAATACACAAATTCCAATTATAGGTTGGGAAAAGCGATACATCACAAGAGAAGAAGGATTAAAATTGCAATCAATGGAGGGAATTGCACTTCCCGAATTTGATAATGCTGCTTTTAAAGCACTTGGTAACGCAGTGAATTCTAAAATCGTGAAGATGATTGCGCAAGAGCTAATTATTGATAAGCCTAAGCAAACCACCAACGGTAAGAAACACCCAAAGGCAAAAGCTAAATCAAAAAAAGTATATGAAACAGCCTGAAAAAGTTAGTATCCGACCTAAAGTGACCATGCTTTCTATTCTAAAACACGTAGAATATGAAATGTGGTTTGCATTGGCTGAGTTCATCGATAATGCTATTGCAAGTTATTTGAAATATGAAAAGGAACTAAAGGCCGCAGAGGGCAAAGATTACAAGCTATGCATACAAATCGAAATTAATGAAGCTGAAAATAAAATTGTAATTAGGGACAATGCTGCCGGGATTCATGAAGCAGATTTCGGAAGAGCGTTTCGTGCTGCTGAAATACCACCTGACAACACTGGCTTGTCTGAATTCGGAATGGGGATGAAATCCGCTGCTTGTTGGTATTCGGATAATTGGACGGTGAGAACAAAGGCATTAGGAGAAGATCAGGAGAAAATTGTTCATTTTGATATGAAGAAGATTTTTTCTGATAATATGGAAGAGTTGGATGTTGAGAAGAAGGCTGCAAATAAGAAGCATCACTACACTATCATAGAATTAATTGATGTAAATAAGATACCAAGAAGAAAGGGTATCGGAAAAGTAAAAGATCATCTAAGGAGCATATACAGAGATTTCCTTCGCAAAGGTATTATTGAAATCAAACTTGGAACGGATGTATTGACATACGAAGAACCAAGAATTTTGAATGTAGCAAGATACGATGACCTAAAAGGGAATCCAGTTTTATGGAGAAAGGAAATTGATTTTGATTTGGGAAATGGGATGAGTGTAAAGGGCTTTGCTGCTATTAGAGAGAAAGGTTCTACACAAGAAGCGGGCTTTGCTTTATTTAGAAGAGGTCGTGTGATTGAAGGAAGTTTTGATAACGGATTCAGACCGGAATATATTTTTGGAAACCCTAATAGCTTTAGGTATCAAAGGGTTTTTGGGGAATTACACTTAGATGGTTTTGAAGTTAGTTTTACTAAAAAGGGGATTCAATGGGATGAAAATTTGGAAATTTTCCTACAATTGTTGCGACATGATTTAAGCACAAAGGAATTTCCTTTATTACAACAAGCGGAAGAGTATCGTGTTCGTGCAACCGAAAAAGAATATAAAGCTGCACAGAAAGCCCTCGATGAAACTGTCGATGACTTAAAAGAAAAAGCACCGCAGGCCATCAAGGAAGTTCAGGAATCTCCGGTTGTTGCAGCGGAAGCAGAGGAACTGGTTAAAACGGATAAAACCATACAACGGGAATTTGAAGTTAGGTTCAATAAAATAACCTGGAAAATTTCAATAGAACTTTCTTTTGATCCATCCCTGAATGAGTTGATTGAAGTTGGTGACCATCTTGTCAACCAAAACTCAACAGATGCTTCTTTTAGAAATATTGGCATTCGCTTGTCCTTAACGCATCCTTTCATGGTTCAATTTGCGGGGACAGATACCAATAAAATTGAACCGATATTACGATTCGCTGCGGCCTTCGGTCTATCTGAGGTAATCGCTAAAAGTTCAGGTGCAAAAACTCAAGGTGAAGTAAGGAGAAACTTCAACCAACTCATTAGTCATTTAAGTAAAATGCAATAATTATGACAGAAATTATTGAAGTACAAACCAATAATCCGTCCAGTCAGTGGAATCCCAATGTAGGCGATGAAACATTAGAGTTACTTCGCAGTAAAGGTTTTGCAAATTCAGAAGGTGTGCTTAATGCAACCGGAGAGCGTGTACTCGATGAAACATACAGAATTATGCAGGTCTGCGGTAATCCCGCTACTGTTCAATATAACGAAACAGGAATTGTTATTGGATATGTGCAAAGTGGTAAAACACTTTCATTTACTACCTTAACAGCATTGGCTCGTGATAACAATTATCAAATAGTAATTGTTATTGCGGGAACTTCTACTCCCCTTGTAAATCAATCAACCGAGCGATTAAGAAGAGATTTAAGAATCGATACAAGATTCGATAGAAAATGGACTGTGCTAAGAAATCCCAACAGTGTTGAGGATTTTGAAAACATACAAACTATACTAAGCCAATGGGCTGATGCCACATTTCCGAAGGATCGTTGCAGAACATTACTGATTACAGTAATGAAACAGAAAGATCACCTAAGAAACTTAACCGAACTTTTACAGGATATTTCGTTGGCCGGAGTACCAACACTTATTATTGATGATGAGGGCGATCAGGCCAGTTTGAATACTGCTGCGAGAAGAGCAGCAAGAGAGGGCATCGACCTGGAGGATTTAACAGAAAATGAGGTATCAACGATTTACCGCAGAATAAGAAATCTAAGGGCAATCTTTCCGCATCACACATTCTTGCAATACACTGCAACTCCACAGGCAAATCTGTTCATCAACATTATGGACAGATTATCTCCGAACTTTATTAAACTTTTAACGCCGGGTGGTGATTATACAGGAGGCATTTCTTTCTTTGTACAACGACCTGAACTGATAAGAGAAATTCCTTTGCAGGATATCTCGACACCCAATCAACCTTTACTTGAACCGCCTGAAAGTATGCTTTCAGCGTTGCGTTTGTTTTACATGGGAGTTGTGGCAGGAATCATTCTTGGGCATGATAAATTATCCAATCAAAGGAATCGCTCCATGCTGATTCACCCATCACGTTTGCAAGGAGATCACAACACTTATTATAGTTGGTTAAACAATATTCGTGATAGTTGGATTCGCTTAATAAGAAGCAATGATTTATCTGACAAGGAAGAGCGAGATTATTTAATTAGCGAGTTTAAAACCGCTTATGATGATTTACGATCAACTGCGGGAGCTGAACTCCCTGCGTTTGATGCAATGATCGGCCACGATTTAATTCACGCAATTAACTATACTCCTATTGTAGAAGTAAATTCAAGACGAGGCTCAACGCCGCAAATCAATTGGCAAGATTCATACTCTTGGATTTTAGTGGGTGGGCAATCAATGGATAGAGGCTTTACGGTGGAAGGATTAACGGTTACCTATATGCCCCGAAATGTTGGCGTTGGTAACGTTGACACCATTCAGCAGCGGGCTCGTTTCTATGGTTACAAAAGGGCCTACCTGAATTATTGCAGAGTGTTTTTGGATCAGGTTACAATCGATGCTTATACATCTATTGTGGAGCATGAAGAAGATGTAAGAGAAAGATTAGTTGAGTTCGACATAAACAACAAGCACTTGAACGATTGGGAGCGTGATGTTGTTTTAGATGGTATGCTTAATCTTACAAGAACGAATGTCCTGTATGATGACCTTGATCGGGATTTTTTCGGTAACGAATGGTTTACTATCAGAGCTCCGCACGACACTGAAAATTATATCACATTAAATCTTAACAGCATTCTTTCCTTCCTTCAGCCAAGAATGCAGTCTTTTCAGGTTGATGAAGGGCATCCTAATAGGACGCAGGAACAGAAACATCTTGTTTCGAGAATGACCGTAAAAGATTGTCTCGAGCATTTATTGAATAAACTAAAATATACTCGTGAAAGCGACTCTGCGAGTTATTCTTCAATAAGAGGAATTTTAAAACGCTATATCGAGGATCATCCGGACGAAGAGTGTCTTGTTTATTTAATGAGTGCAAGGAGTTCAGATGACTGGACGAGAAGAACTCGTAGGCTAAACAACAATAACGAAATACAGCAGTTATTTCAAGGTAAGCAGCCTACTAAGAAAACGGCTCAATATGAAGTCGGAGAAGTATATCCGGGCGATAGAGAAATAAAGAATGATAATCTACTGTCTATTCAAATACATTTATTAGACATCAGAAATACCACTTTTGTGAGTGTGCCAACGCTTGCGATATGGATTCCCGATCAAATGAGTAAAGACATTGTTCGACAACCAAGTAATTCAATATGAGATTAATCGAATTATTTGAAACACTTGAATTGCCTGACGATAACGATGGAAGCATTTTTAGTGCAATGCCTATTCCTGATTATCCAACGTTCAGAATTGCGGTAGATAGTTTCGGTTTTCCAATTCTGCTTTTGACCATTGCTAACAGAGGGAAAGTAGGAATTTTAAAAAATTTCAAACTAAAATATTTGCAGTTAATTCAAAATGTCGATTGCAAAATCATTGAATCAGGAAATACTACGCAGCAACAGTTTACGGTTATTAAATTTACTTGCGATGATAAATTACTGCAAAATTATTTCCTTCAAATAGCAGAACCCTTTTTAAAATCTCTGAATTCAAAACCTACACAGGAGCAAGTAACTCATTCTTTTAACAGATTTATTGAGGTATTCAGGGCTTTAAGTGATGTGCCGACAAAAACTATTCAGGGCTTATGGTCTGAACTGTTCTTTATTGACAGCTGTAATTCTCCGGAAGTAATGCTAAACTATTGGCATCAAGTCCCCGAAGAGAAATTCGATTTTAATTCGGGTATTGAAAAGATTGAAGTTAAAAGCAGTGGCAATTTTGAACGCATACATATTTTCTCTTCTGAACAATTACACCCGTACGCAGGAGATCAGGTTATTATTGTCTCCCTGTTTGTAAGACAGAGCAGTTCAGGAAAAACTGTACAAGATTTAATCGAAAATATCTCCGCTAAAATTAGCGATTCAGAGCTAATAGAAAAAATGAATTCTATAGTTTGTAAAACTCTTGGATCATCACTGGAACAATCACTAAAAATCAAATTTGATTATATGATTGCGCAGGACTCAATGAGGCTTTACAAGCATCAAGATATCGTAAAAATAGAGGAAGTACATATTCCAAGTGAAGTTTCTGAGGTGAAATACAAATCGGATCTAACCAACATCAAATCGATTGAGTTGCCTAAATTTTCTCCTAAGAATGCGCTGTATAATGCTATCTGATTAGTTCAACTTTTGCCCACACCAAGCAACAACTGCGGCTCTTAATCCTGCATCAATTACAGTTGTAGGCTTGTATAGGAATCTGTACAATCTTGCCCTGTCAAACACCACTCCATAAGACTCAACTGCATCCTTACCCCATTTCTTTGTTGGAATAATCTCAGTTATAGACATTGAAGGAACAGTAGTTTCGTAGAACCAGTTAATGTATTGACTCCATACGCTTAACTGTATTTGCTTTTTCAAATTCCAATTTCTCCCGGCTGCACATTGCATAAGAACTATGATTTGCCCTCTTCGTTCGTCTCCAAATGGTATCCAACCAATTACGTCAACACCTCTGTCTTTTGCTTGTGCGGGAGGGTCTTTTGCTGCGCGATCTTCAAACATTTTCGCTGCAATTTGGTCTATCTGTTGAGGCAGGTTTCCATTATTAGGAAAACCTAATATTACAGTTTCTCCATTAAGATAACTTTTTAAAGCAACGTCTGAAATCCTTTCAAACAGGCTTGTTCCACCATTGGCGTTCGCTGCTCCCCAGTATGAAAAAATCAGACATAATAAATACTCCGGATAATTATTCCAGTCTATCTCAGGACTAATTACACCGCCATTAACTGTAAAGGGAGGATTAGCTCCGTAAAGTCGTTGGCGTTTTTCTAATTCCTGTATAACACTATCAAATAGAGCATCACTGTCTGCTGCTCCATTATCCTCAAGCAATGAAGTCAACTTTGCTTTTGACATTGGTGCATTACCATAAACAACATTCAGTTCAGCCCAATCAGAAATTAAAGAGATATCCTCAACGTTTGTAAGTTCAATCATTGCTGTTAATCATTTTTTGAAGTTCCTCAATTGCACTAAAACACTCCGCAGTAGCTTCCTTTATTTCAGCATCTTTTTTATACTTCCACGCAAAGCCCAAAGCATATTTTATCGAACTGCTTGCTGTATTAATCTTTCTTACAATGTAATCACGTTCTCCCTCGCTTCTTTCATATGCCTCCTCCAAATTGTGGTTCTTGATTAGAAAGTCGGTAGCTTCCTTACTTGCCAATACAGGTGCTAATTCAGATGTAATTCTACGTGAGTCACTAAGCACCGGCTCTTTCTTTCCATCACCGTATATCCAAGTGAGTAAGTTTTTAAGTTGCTCAGTTTTATTTATTGGTACAATCCTATCTTGAAAATTAGCGTCTTTGTATGTTGGAACTCCAATGTATGCTCTAATCGAAGGCGAGTTTAGCGCAACGGTTAAAAGCGAAAATTTATCTTTAATTTTTTTAGTTTCAAATGATAAATCATCCTCCGCTTCTTTCATTACTTTGAAACATAAATACTGCTTCTTAATAACATCGCTTCGATCTGCAATTTGTTGTTGAATGGTTTTAATACTTGTATTAATATCTTCGCCACCTTTTACACTTTCATCTATATTCTGAGCAATGTAAGCTGCTTTAGCGAACGCATCCCACTTCAGTAACCCGGTGATGTGACGCACTCCCAAATATGGAGCAACCTGTTTCCTGTCAAAATAGACAATTGAAGGAAGAATACTCAGGTCTTCTCGAACATCATCATTTTTTGGAGAAGGGAAACTGCCTTCTCTTATTTTCAATTTGGTTCTTAGTTCACTATCGGTAAGAATTTTCGCCGTCGCAGTCCTTCTATTTCCTTCAACAACGATGAATTCGATTTTTTTTGCTTTCACCAGTTCAGCAAGTTGTTTTTGAACTGTATCTGTGTCGGAATTTACATCAATTCCGGCAGGAATTGTTTTTGGAACGAGAATAATTGGTTCTTCATCAAAATATCCGTTCTCAGACATGGACATAGCCAACTCTTCTAAATCGTACTCGTCATACAAAGTTTTTATGATATCGAAATCAGATATTGAATCCCTTTGCTTTGCGAGTCTTGGATTTTCTGTATCGGGGAAAATAAGTTCAATTGGCACATCCAATTGCGGCCTTCTTTTTCCCTTTCCTGCATAGTCGTCACTCATAATTTCCCAAATTAAATTGTACGCTTTAAAAATACTCTTATTTTTTGAACTTAGATTATGCTATTACGAACTATTCGAATTGCATAATTTGGCACTGGTAAAACTCTTTTAGTAGTCCTTCTTTATCCAACCACTCCGGCAGCACATAATACAAACTTCGAATGCCAGGAACCTTAACCTTTTTAACTCGCCCAGATTTGAGGGTGCGGTTTATCGTGACCGTTAGATTATTCCGGGGTACTTTATAATCCTTGTAATGCGAATCAAGTTTCAAAAGATGCTGGTGTATTTCCTCTGAGGTGAGCGGTTTTTGAAGCATGGTGATAAGAAAAGCAATCTTGGTCGGGTAAGACCATACCTGCCTATAATTTGCCTCAGAAAACGTTTTTGGGGCAGCTTGCTGGTCTCTGTTTGATCCTCCATCACCCAAATCACTCTCCATATCCCGGATAACGCCACGAAGCTCCATGATGTGGTTAATCAAATCTTCCTTGTCCCAGCCTTCAAACTCTTTTAAAAGCTCGGATTTCTTTGCATTCTTGTACCTGAACTGCCAATCTTTAGCCATAAAAACTACTTGAAAATCAAATGTAGGCATTAAAATGATCCGAATAACAAACTAATAACATTAAAATTCTATACTAATACTTAATAAGTAACACAATAATGACATTAAAATATCACACAAATGACACGAGAGTGATCCAATTTTAGACCTACAGTATTACTTTAAGGTGAGAAAATAATCAGGTTGTAAATCAATTAATTAGTCATTTTTTATGTCAATTACACGCACCGTTTTTAATTTCAATGCAGATTAATTATACCTTTGGTTAACGAAACTGAAAAATCGAAATGACAGAGTCCCAAAAAATAAACCCAAAGATGCTTACCCTTGCCCGTGAAGCCCGTGGCTTTTCACAAGCTGATCTCGCCGAGCGTTCAGGTGTTAGCCGATCCAACATTTCAAGATTCGAGCAGGACAACCTTCAAATGTCTGCTGAACTACTGGAAAAGATCATGGGCGTACTTAAATTTCAAGACTCCCTTTTCTATTCCGATACTGAAATCCTGCCACCGGCTTTATACCGCAGACGGGATACTGTACCCGCTAAAACGCTGATGCAAATCGATGCCAACATCAACTTGTATCAAATGAACATTACCCGATTACTTCAGGCAATGAAAAAAGATGCGCCTGTTATTCCATCGCTTCCTGTTTCACAAACCGGATCAGTAGAAGCCTCAGCAAACCAGCTTCGGGAGCAATGGAAATTGGATGACGGTGCGATTGAAAATCTAACCGAACTATTGGAGTCGCATGGCATCATTACTGTAGCGATGGACTTTGGAACTGAGCGTGTAGATAGTAGAAGCATTTTAATTGATGATAAATTCCCGGTGATCTTCTACAACAAAAAACTACTGGGCGACCGATTGCGTTTTACACTCGCTTATGAACTCGGTCACATAATAATGCACACACGAACTGCGTTAAGCAGCTTCAGCGAACTATCAAAAGAAACCAATGTTTTTGCAGCAGAATTTCTGATGCCAAGAGCAGGTATTTTGAACGACCTTAACGAAAATCTCGACTTGGATTTACTTGCCCGACTGAAAGGCAAATGGAAAGTGTCTATGCACGCTATACTTTACCGGGCAGTAGATCTGCAAGTAATCACCGAGAACCAAAAAAGATATTTGATCAATCAGTTCAATGCGCTCAAGATTAGAAGACGTGAACCAAAGGAACTCGATCTTGCCATTGAAAAAGGGCACTTGCTCCGAGATATGATCACCACGTACCGAACTAAACAAAGAATGAGCGTTAAAACATTCGCTGAGTTCTTTCACTTGTATGAAGAAGAATTCTTAGAAAGGTACAATTAGGATGTAACAATTAAATCAAGATAAAGATGAATGGCAGTAAGATTAAAATCATTCCGTACAAAAATTGTGAGTTGAGAACCATGTATGAAATGGACGATAAGCCAAAGAAGTGGAAAGAGCTTATGGACTTACACAAAGAGGCAATTGGCAAAAGAAAAGGTCAATGGTATGATGTCAATCAGGTGTTGACCATTTTTGCGAAGTTAG
Source organism: Bacteroidota bacterium (assembly GCA_018267825.1). Classification (GTDB taxonomy): domain Bacteria; phylum Bacteroidota; class Bacteroidia; order B-17B0; family Aurantibacillaceae; genus JAFDXR01. Next base: position 252,065 of record JAFDXR010000011.1, read on the forward strand.
GTATGCCAAGCAAGTATCTTCCTGATGAACTCGACAGAAAATTAGATCAGATCAACAAACAGGAGCAGTCGTAAACTTAAACTTTTATTTATGGAAACAATGTAATGGCCGGATGATATCCGGCCTTTTTGTTTTTAGTATTCTTCAATGTAATTCAATGTGCGTCAAAGTCGGCAGAAGTTAGAAGTTGCTGGCAAATTAACTCATTACTCAGATGATTATGGCAATACTCAGACGATCTAATCAGATCATGGAAGAAGTCCGTCAAAGAAGGAAGAACACGGGTTAGCCGGTTTTTCGTTGTCGCAACTTTGCTCTCGTAAGATTGAAATCACAGAAAAATTAATCATAAAAACGAGACAAGATGAAAACAACAAAAAACAAATTAGCGAGAAGAGCAAGCAGTAAAAAAGTATTCCGTCACGCCAATCACATCTCTACAAATACTCTTATTAATGGTCTTTGGAATGTAGCTCAAGCAGGCTTATGGCCAAATCAAAATTTTTCAGAAAAAGAAAAAGCAGCTTTAAAAGAATTGATCGCAGATCACTTCAACAACAACAAAAGCAATAAGAGAAACTTCAAAGAATTAATGGAGCGCATCTGCTTGGCTAAACGTTACGTTTCCCGCAAACGTGGCCGTTATATTTCAAAACCACAGGATTGGTTAAATATCCACTACCCATTAGGACTGGCCGGAACCAGCGCATGGCTGGAGCGTGTAAATGAAGTGCGCTCGGATGTTCCTGAATACAACAAGGGTATTCAAACATTCGCAAAAGCAGTTCTCTGCTTTTTGGAACGTCCAGGAGAAAATACCTTCCACAAATTCCGCAAACAATTAATCGAACAAAGACAGTTTGATCTTCTTCAAGTTTTCTACACCTCTATTATCAATCATCAATATGCTATCTAATATGGAACATCAAGAATTGCCAAAAGTGAAGTTTGTTGTGAAAGCCTATACAAAAAAAGAGCTGCGTTTAATGTACGGTAACGTTTCACGCTCGACGTTCACACGCTGGCTCAAACAAATTCCTGAAACAGCGAACAGCGGAAAAACAAACTGGCTCGATGTAAATCAAGTAACCGCAATCCTAAAAAAACATGGTGTACCGGGAGAAAGAGAGTTTGAATAATTAATCAATAAAGACCTATGTGCGGCAATGCGCTTCAATGCTTGTCAAACACGGGATAAGTCTCAAACCCTTGATTCACCTTTGTATCCGCAAACGATAAAAACCAAAAAAAGCAACATGAAAAACATTCAAATAAAAAACTTTCACATCCCGACTTTCTTACTGGAAACTCTCCAACTGGAAAACGAGATCAACGAAACAGAATTAATCATCGCACACCTGAGTGCAAAAATGAACCGACTAAAAGAAGAAGCAGAAATGCTGGAAGTGATCAACGAAACAATCCATCAATTCCAGTCGCTTATTCCCAAAGCGTTCCCGCAGATTCACAACAATCCGGTAGCAAAAGAAATGATCGAAGAATTACACATCGCCAATTTCGAGTCGTTTGATGAGTTGATGGAACTCATGGCCGAAATCCTCTTCAGGATATTCTTCTCTGAAGGCGAAGACAAAGTGTTCGATCCGAAGAACCCCAAATACTTCAACCGGAAAAAATGTGAACTGCTGGCTACGCAGGGGATTTTCCTAACAGCCAAATGGATGAGCCAGTTTGTTCGCTGCCTGAACGCCAAGGATGCGAAGGAAGATATGATCCTTCACAACCTGACACCGGAATGGCTCTGGCCACGCTGCTTCCGATTGATGATGGAACTCTACAAACTCACAGGTGAGGCCATAAAAAACAAAAGCTAATGGAAAAACCACAAACAGATCATCACAGCAGTCTATTCCTCACCGGAACAATCCTACTGGCTAACATGGATTACTCCAGCCTGATGGATTATGCGGTGAAAGCGCTCATCGGCGGTGCAATATGGATGGGATTTAAAATAGCCGGAGACTACATCAGCGAAAAAACAAGGAAAAAATAAAATGGAAGTTTGGAAAAAAATAACAGTTGGGGCTTTAGCCGGAGGTGTGATTATCGGTGGAGTGGTTTTCATTCCTAAGCTAATCAAGCTAAAGAATGCCTCTCCCGAACTCGATGTGGTTCCTACTGCAAAAATCCACAAACTGGATTTCACTGGAATAACCATTCGCATCGATGTCCAACTAAAAAATCCAACGACCGCAGATTTTAAAATGAAGTATCCCTACGTAAGACTTTCTTATCAGGGTTCTGTCATCGGAACTTCTCAGTCGGTCGATCGGGATATTGAGATGCCGGGATTTGGTGAAGCAAACATCACGCAGATCATGATGCATATTCCTATCACAAGTGTTTTTTCTATGGCCGGAGCGTTGCTCAAAGCCGTGCAAAACAACTCGGAAGTGAAAGTCGATATCACCACCATCACTCATATTGATCCTTACTGGAAAGTGGTGGAAGAAGACAAGGATGGCGAGAAGGTAAAAACATGGAAGCGACTTGTAAACCTTGGAAAGAAAACGCTGATACCCTACAACAAACAACAAAGTGTAACCCTGAGAAAACAAAAATAAAAATGCAAAGAGAAGCAATAAAAGTAAAGCCAGGTTTTGAGTACGACCACTACTTTCCAAAAGCGAAACTCATCACCATCACTAAAAAGAAAGGCGCAACGGTAGCAGATACCTTACTACTGATCCCGGTGGTGGTTCGTGAAACGCTCTTCCATACCAAGCGGTTTGCCAACGAAGTTATCAAGGCAGATACACTGGAGGAAACCTGCCGACGATTGTGGCAGTTCGTTTACGACCACATCGCCTACAAAAAAGACGAGGACGGAAAGGAACAGGTGCGTTCACCAGCCCGAACGTGGCATGACAGACATAATACCGATGAGTTCGGAAACCCAATGGGTGTAGATTGCGACTGCTACACTGTTTTTTTATTTAAATATCCAGCGTTCTCTCCAACCTCGGCATCCCTCACAAA
>JAFDXR010000012.1 GCA_018267825.1 Bacteroidota bacterium
TATGTCGATGCCAATTTTAAAAAAGAACCCCCGTAGAAATACGGGGGTTTTTGCATTTATAGCCTTTTTAAAAAATAAAAACCCCGTTGATAATATAGAAGATATCTTTCTGGTACATACTACTTTTAAAACATAAAAAAAACCTGCACATGGCAGGTTTTTTTGTTCTCAGAGATCAGTATCCCTGATCTTATAAACTAATCTTATGAACGCGGTTAATCGGAATAACTACACCCTGTTTCAGAATCACCCGTTTATCCGTTAATCCCCATACGGTTGTCTCCACCAGCTTTCGCGACTGGTCATCTTCAAAATAAATTTTAATCTTCGTGTGTTCCAGGTTACCAAGCGATAAAGCCCGGTTCAACTCCCGCTCACGTTCAGATATGGACTCCTTATCGAGTAATACTTCATTTTGAGGGAATTTTAATTCACTGATTCTTTCCTTTTCGATTTTTTCAAAAGCAAGAGCGGTCATATCTTAAAAGATTTAAGGGGTTAGTGTTTTAAAAGCTACTAACTAAGTTAAACTAAAAAAGAGCTAAATGGTTACACGCCTTTAACTATTTTTTTCAACCGGAATAAACAGTCTGCCAGGCTTAAAATAAACTTAACTGTGACTCTGCAGCCCGGTGATCAAACAGAGAACTGTCCAGTTTTGCAGGCGGCACATCCTTCATGAATTTATTTTTTGAAACGGTAAATAACTGTCTGATACTCTCAGCAATTTTTCCCTCTCCGCGCATCCGCACACCATAGCGGCTATCGTTAACATCACCGCCATGACATTCACAGATCTGATTCCAAACCTTATCGGCCCTGTCGGGATAATTTTTTCCAAGCCAGTCTTTAAATAAACCGCCAATAGCACCATTAAGTCTCACGATAGTATAACCTGCAGAAGTAGCGCCGTTTGCAGCCGCCATCTCAATAACAGCGGGTATTTCATGGTTATTGATGCCCGGAATAATAGGAGCAACCATCACACCGCAGCGAATCCCATTATCGGAAAGCTCCTTCAATACGGAAAACCGCTTTTTATAACTGGCAGTTCTGGGTTCCAGCAACAACCTGGTGTCTTCGTCTGTACCCGTAATCGATATCATAACATGCACCAGATTGAGCGCGGCAAGTTCTTTCAATACATCGATATCGCGTGTAATCAGGGAGTTTTTTGTAATAACACCCACCGGATGCCTGAATTTCAGGCAGGTCTGCAGAATGTTTCGTGTAATCTCCAGCTTGCGTTCAATGGGTTGATAGCAATCCGTATTTCCCGAAAGCATGATAGGCATGGCTTTCCAGTTCTTGTTACTGAATTGCTTGCGCATGGCTTCCACAACATTGCGCTTCACTATAATTTTCCGTTCAAAATCAAGCCCCGCACTGAAACCCCAGTATTCATGCGTATTTCGGGCATAGCAGTAAATGCATCCATGCTCGCATCCCTGGTAAGGATTCAGCGAATAACTCAAACCTATATCCGGACTGTCTACTTTGTTGATGATGGTCTTGGGATGGGTGTAAATAATCTCAGTCTTTTCCTGAGAAATAAATTCTTCGTCGAGCCCCTCAATATGATCCTGGGCATACTGAAACTGGTTGAAGCGGTTGTTAGGATTGAATTGGGAGCCTCTGCCTTTCAGATATGTGTTGGGTTTTTCTTCCATGATTTGCATAGTGTAAGTAAATTTAGTTACGAAACGTGGTTTTATGTAGCTATGTTTTGTAGCAAATTGTTTCATAGCCATATTCATAGGGGAGATAATATGTTGAAAGAAAGAGTAAATGTGCAAGTAACATTTTACTAATATTCGTTTACTAAAATTATCATTTTGATAACCATATTGTCACTAAGACAATCTTTATAAGACGACTTTTAACACATGCATATAGGCATGAAAATAAAGATAGCCAGGATCACCAAAGGACTCACGCAGGAAGAGCTGGCAGAGAAGATCAATAAAACTAGACCTCTTGTATCACATGTTGAGCAAACAGGAAAGGTAAACGAACACACCCTTAAGAAGATCTGCCAGGTGCTCGATATAGACAGGGCAGCACTCGAGAGCGAAGTATATGAACCTGCCGGACAATATCAAAAAGGAAATGCACAAAAACAGGAGATTGAACGATTGAAAGAAGAAATAGCCATGTTGAAAGAGTTGATCAATATGCAGAAAGAAGTGATTACAGAGCTTCGGAAAAAGACAGAAAAAAAAGCGGGAAAATAACCCGCTTTTTTAATATTCAGAAAATTAGTCGTTATTGCACTTTAGGGATCATACCCCTCACTCCCATGTCAACAGGCACTTCGCCTGCATCCGGCTGATAATAACCATCGGCAACAACCTCCTGCCATTCAAAACTTTTATTGGTCGACAGGGAAACCGTAATGGTAATATCCTGCGTTTCAGTGCCGGTTATTGTAAGGTTTTGTGGATTACCGCTGGAATTTACAAATTGCCCGGTTACAACACAACTACCCGCAGGTATAGGTGATGTAGCAAACAATGGGTTCACCACCGTTGTGGCACCCGATGGGGCTTGTCCGTCAATCATATAATGCCCGTTGTTCTGCGGCCAGCCTGCAATGTAGGCAGTTTCAAATGCCCAGTAACCCTGTGGGTGGTTTACATTCGGACCATTTACAGGCGAAGGAGATGACGGTATCCAATCCTGTGTTTTTACCTTGAACTTGGGCACGTAGGTCGAATAGCCCACAAATGAAGCCACTGTACCCCATTGTGTGCCCGGCAAACTGCTGGATTTATAAGGGATATCATAATTCTGATAGGAAATGGAAATACGAAGCCACTTATAAGTGCCTGCACCCAATACACTGAGTGGTACCGAATAAAACGGAACGCCTTCGCGTACAACCGTACTTTCACAGAACTTAATGGCTTTTGAACCACCGCAGCTGGTTTCATTGGCATGGTAAAGCACAGTGCCGCCACCCAGAGGAGTCGCATCACCCTGTGCCAGTTCAATATAGTGTGATGCCATGCGGTTAAATACAGGCGAAAACCCTGCATGCCCTGAAGGCATTGGTGTGGGTTGTCCAACTGCATTTAAGCGGGCCTGTGTGGAGTCGAATTTAAATACAAAAATAAGTTTGGGCCCACTACCCGACGATTGAAAAGAGGTATCGGGATATACACAGCTCGCAGCCGGGCAATCATTGGTAGGTGTTGTTGTTGCTGGTGCCGGATCCGGATCGTTTTTTTTGGTTTTGCACGCCAGAAATATAAAGGCAATCAGTGAAAATGCAAGAATTTTCTTCATCGGGTTTTATTTACGGTAAGTGAAGATACTAAAAATTGATTATATTTAATATCACTTTATTCATGTCTGCAAGAAAAAAGATAGTGGTATTCAGTGGCGCTGGAATGAGCGCTGAAAGCGGCATTCAGACATTCAGAGACAGTGGTGGTTTGTGGGAAAAATATCGTATAGAAGATGTGGCAACGCCGGATGCCTGGCATAAGAACCCTGAGCTGGTGCTCGATTTCTACAATCAGCGTCGCAAACAGATCATACAGGCGCAGCCCAATGAAGCGCACCGCATGGTGGCGCAATGGCAGGAGTTTTTTGATGTTCAGGTTATTACTCAGAATATCGACGATCTGCATGAACGCGCCGGAAGTAAAAAGGTACTTCACCTGCACGGTGAGATTATGAAGGCCCGCAGCACCAGAGACCCCGATCTTTTGTATCCAGTGAGAAGCGGAGAAATCAGGATGGGTGATGTATGCGAAACAGGCGCGCAGCTTCGTCCGCATATTGTCTGGTTTGGTGAACTGGTGCCCGAAATGGAAAATGCCGCACTGCTGGTATCGCAGGCTGAGATTTTTGTAACGATCGGCACGTCGCTGAACGTATATCCCGCCGCCGGCCTGATCAGTGTAAGCCCGGATCATGTCACAAAGTACCTGGTTGATCCAGGAACATTCAACCTCGACTACATTAAAAATCTCTCACATATCAAAATGGGGGCAGTCGACGGTATAAAGCATTTAACCGACGTTTTAAAAGCATTATTGTAATGAGTTCAAGTTCAAAAATAAAATGCCCGAATTGTCAACATGAATTTGAGGCGACAGACGCATTCCGTGATGAGATACAGCAGGAATTAAAAACCAAAATGCTGGAATGGCAATCGCGTAAGGAAGAAGACTACAAGCGTAAAGAAGAGAATTTTCAGAAGCAGTTGAGTGATTCGCTCGCCAGGCAGAAACAGGAGATGGAAGAGAATATCCGCAAATCTGTGGGCAACGACTATGAGAATAAACTGAAACTGCTGATGGAGACCAATATAGCCAATGAAGAAAAGCTGAAAGAGGCCAGGCAGCAGCAAATGGAGTTTATGCGTAAAGAACAGGAACTCAAAAACAAAGAAGCTGAACTGGAACTGACCCTGCAAAAGAAACTTCAGGAAGAGCGGAATGGGCTCACCGAGCAAATCCGCAAACAGGAAGCAGAACGTACGGCACTGAAAGAAAATGAATACCAGCTCAAACTCAAAGAGCTCGAAAAGCAGGTTGAGGATCAGAAGAAACTGGCCGAAGAAATGAAACGCCGGGCCGAGCAGGGTTCCATGCAATTGCAGGGTGAGGTGCAGGAACTGGCACTGGAAGAACTTTTAAAGGCCTCGTTTCCATTCGATCTGATCGAGGAAGTAGGCAAAGGCGTTCGTGGCGCGGATGCCATCCAAACCGTGCGAAACAGTCTCGGGCAAAATTGCGGTAAGATTATTTATGAAAGCAAACGCACCAAATCGTTCAGCAATGAATGGATCGAGAAACTGAAAGCCGACATGCGCTCGCAACAGGCTGATGTAGCGATACTGGTCACAGAGGTAATGCCAAAGGAGATGAATCATTTTGGGGAAAGAGACGGCATCTGGATCTGTAGTTTTACCAATGTAAAAAGCGTTGCCTACCTGTTGCGGGATGCGATCCTGAAAATATTTGCGGCCACACGTTCCCAGGAAAACAAAGGTGATAAAATGACCATGCTTTATGATTACCTTACCAGTCGCGAGTTTTCGGAGCAATGGAGTGCCGTTCAGGAAGGGTTCAGAAGCATGAAGCTATCGATACAGAAAGAACGCGATGCGATGGAGAAACTCTGGAAGGCCCGCGAAAAACAACTGGAAAAAGTATTGCTCAATGCAACTCATATCAAAGGCTCTATTGAGGGGATTGCCGGACAGGATAATATAGATCTGAGCCTGGGCGGCGATGACGATCTGCTGCTTGAATAGGATAAGAATGGCTTTACAGGTTGTGGCAATAAGTGTTGTCTAAATGATCAAAACCTTTCTTTTATTTGGAGTGGTATTGAATGGGATAAAAATGTTTGACTCCTCGGGAGCCACTTGAGGTTATTCATGTTATGATTAAGAATATCCAGCCCCTCCGGGGCTGCTGTGATTGGATTGATTATCTGAATTTTCCAGTATGAAAGTTCATGTAAGATGCGTGATCCATGGCCCCGGCGGGGCCAAATATTATTAACTACCATCAGTTATGTCTCTCTCATTGCTCCGTAGGAGTAAAACATTAACACATCCGGATTTACCACAAAGAAAAAAACTAATCCGGGATATGTTCGACTCCTCCGGAGCCGCAGGCAGTACAATCGTGTCTGCTTTTGTTAATAATGTTAAACCCCTCCGTGGTTGCCGTGTGTAAGGTTAGTGTGCCCATTCCCTTTTTATTGATCATGAAGGTTCAGGTAAAATGTATATAATCTCTGGTTCCTATGGGACTAAATATTATTAAGAACACATCCTTGTTTAGCTCTTTGCTTCATCGGAGCAAAACATACGTATATCCCGATATATGCCAAAACAATAATTCATTCGCAAAAATAAAAATGGCCGGAAGAAATTCCGGCCATTTTTTATAGTATCACTAAGGTTTTTTATAGAATCGCATGTATGCATTATGGATTCGCCATTTTCATGGCCAGTACATATTTCAGTACAGCATCTTTTTGTGTGTCACTGATTTTTGCTTTTGTTGCCATGCGGTCAATAATGCCGGGCCATTCTTCAGCACTACGCTTTGTTATGTTTTTAGGGCCATGGCAACCTGTGCAGGCACCTGACTGATACAGATCTTTTCCTTCATTGATAGTTGCAGCGGTTATATCCGGCCATTTGCTTTTAGCAATGTTTACCAGGGTCTCTGTGCTGGGTGCAGCTGAGCTACTGCTGGCGGTGCTGCTTCCGCTGCCTGAAGTAGAAGAAGATGAACTTGTGGTAGCCGATTTAGACGAGTGGCAGGCTAAAAAAATACCTGCAGATAATATAGCAACGAAAAGATAAGATAATTTCATGTTTGAAGTATTTGTTGGTTAACTTTATAAAGTTATATATTTTAAATCAAAAATGGTAATTAATTCAGTGATCAATGCCATATCCGAAAAGGGCTATGCTATTGTGCCCGATTTTTTTTCGGTTGAAGAAGTTGATACCATACTTTCTTTTTTTAACCACGCTCTGCAGGAAGGTCATTTCAGGCAGGCCGGTATCGGGAAGGAACAGGAAAAACAGGTGCAGACATCAATCCGTGGCGACAGGATCCTTTGGATAGAGGAGGACATGACTCCGTTTGATACTTTATTTTATCCCAGGGTACAGGAATTCATGACAGCCTTGAACAGAACGTTTTACCTGGGCATGAATGCTCATGAATTTCACCTGGCATTATATCCCGAAACGACGTTTTATAAAAAACACCGTGATGCGTTCAAGAATACGGATGCCCGGAAAATATCCATGGTGATGTATCTGAATAAGGACTGGCAGCCCGGCGATGGCGGCGAACTGGCTCTTTATACAGAAGATGAAACACATATAGTAAAACCATTAGCCGGCACACTGGTTATTTTCGAAAGTTCACTTGAACATGAGGTACTCACGTCCAATAAACCGCGTTATAGCCTCACCGGCTGGCTGAAACGCCAGGATTCCCTATTTCCATAGGCGCCCGGTGGCCGCCTGTTTTCTTTTATGCAGGCAGGCAAAAAATCAGGCTTTACATTTCTTAACAAAAAATCGTTTATGGAAATGCAACCTTCTCTGCATCTCCATTCAAAAATCAAACACCAGGATTATGAAACGATTTGTAATAAGCGCGTTTATATTAACGCTGATGGCATACCAGGCAAAAGCCGATAATGAGAAAAATGTAAAAACAAAACCTGAAAAAGTAACTGTATACCTCGCCGGTGCGCAGGTCTTCCGAAACAGCCCGGTAACGCTGGCACAGGGGATGAACCAGGTTGTATTCGAAGGCCTCGAAAATGATATTGATCCGGGTAGTATACAGGCCGGAGGCAATGGCAACTTTATTATCACAGAGGTGCAGCACCTCGTGAAATATCCGGAACTCGAAAAACTGAAGAATACAGGTGATGTCAAATACCAGAAAATCATCAGGCAACTGAACGACAGTCTCACCGAGATCGGGTATACCGAAGAAGAATTGAAAAATAAAATGGATGTGTTGAATACAGAGCGTAACGTATTACTGAACTACCGCTTGTATAAAGGTGAATCCAAAAAAGATACACTGGCATTTTTAAAAGACGGTCTCGTTTTTCTGCGCGAAAAACTTTTCAATATCAATGCCGAAATGCTGAAACTCAAAAAAGAAAGTCAGAAAGTAGCTGCCACGCGGGCCCGCATCAATGAACGACTCCAGGAGATAAACAATGACCTGGGTGCTTCAAACTCCACCGTCGATATCAGTAAACCGAATTATTGTGTGGTGATAAGTGTGCTGGCTGATGCAGCAGGTACAGGCACTGTAAATGTAAATTATTTTGTAAACAGTGCGGGCTGGACCCCAAATTACGATTTGCGTACCTCAGGGATTGAAAGCCCCGTGAAATTAACCTACAAGGCTATGGTACACCAGAATACGGGAATCGACTGGACGAGTGTAAAGCTGACACTGTCGACAGCGAATCCTCATCAAAGCCTTACACTGCCTGAACTTGGTACCTGGTATATCGATCAGGTATATTATCCTAAAAAGCAAGTGAAAGATAAAAAACGCGAGGCGCTTTCTTATAACGCGCCAACAACCGCTGCGGCCAATGGTGCCAGCGGAGGAATGGCAGATATGGAAAAGGAGGCAGGGTATGCCTACGAATATACAACGGTTGATGAAAATGTAATCCAGGCGGAATTCGAAATCAAACTGCCATATACCATTCCGGGTGATAATAAAGAACATTATGTAGCGGTATTGAGCAAGGACCTGGATACGAAATATATGTATAAGGCGATCCCGAAACTCGATCAGAACGTGTACCTCACTGCACGTATTGTGAACTGGGAAGATCTGAATCTTTTACCGGGGGAGGCCAAAATATTTTATGATGGTACTTATATCGGTGAAACCGCATTAAATACCGGCGGCGTGGAAGATACATTGGTGTTGTCGCTGGGTGCCGATAAGAATGTGGCAATTAAACGTACCAAGGTAAAAGATAAAAACAAAGAAAAAATCCTGGATAACGATAAGGTATATTACTCTACGTATGAGATCGTAGTCAGAAATGGAAACAGCAAGAACATCGACATTATGGTAGAAGACCAGTTACCATTGAGCCGTAACAAATCCGTTGTGATTGAAAAGACCGATATATCCGGTGCGTCTTATGATGAACTGAGTGGTAAACTCTCGTGGAAGCAAACGATTAAAACAAAGGATACAAAAAAACTGAGCTTCAGTTACACCGTCAGGGCACCGAAAGATATGCCCATTGTGATGCGATAAACAGAAACCGCCTTCGGGCGGTTTTTTTATGAGTGCGCGGATGCAGAGGGATATGCGGGATTGTTTAAGCTGTTGTCGTGAGTTTCGACAGATTGGTCGCAAGTTGTTGTAATTCAGTTTCGGTTTCAGGATCTACGCCGGTGGCTGTGAGTTTTTTGCTTACAAAAGCAATAGAGTGCGTGCAGTTGTCGGGCAGGGTTGCCGTCATAATGCGCAGTGTACCTGCCAGAGAAGCCAGTGCAATACTGCCGCCACCCTGGCCCGGTGAGGCACTGATAGCAGCTGTAGGTTTGTTTACAAATTCACCGGATGACACCAGCCAGTCGAGGGCATTTTTGAGTGAGCCCGGAATTCCTGCTGCATACTCCGGTGTACAAATCATAACGGCACTTGCTTCGGCAATAAACTGTCGCCATTGTTTCACCGGTAAAGGCGCCTGGCTATGATCGTGATCGCTGTCGGGATTAAATGGTGGCAGGGTCTGAATATGATCCGATAGGCGGATGTCGTAGGCTCCCTGAAGCAGACTGGTGGCCGCCAACAGTACACGGGTATTCGATGATGTTTCGCGCATACTGCCGGATACAGCAGCGATATAAGGTTTTTTGGAATTTGACTCGGGCATGAACAAATTTAATGGAAGGACGGCGAAACTACAGAAGTTGTTTTGAACCTTTATTCACTATTCAAAACGTTTCAAATCGGTCCAGGAAAATGTCCACTCGGGGGTATAGAGTTTTATACCTTCGGAGGCTATGAACCATGGGGAAAGTGCTTTATTTTCAGGGTTTTTGAGCACATGAATATTTTGTGCAGGCATATAGCTTTGTGCGATCATGAATATTTTTTGGCTTCCTTTTTCGGCAACATCTACAACAATAACGGCGTGGCCGGGACTTCCGCCCATGATGAATACATCGCCGATGGCCAGATTTTGTACGGGTATTGTTTTCAACTCCCGCGAGAGCGACAGTGTGCCGGCATACTGAAATACCTGATCGAGGTATTTTCTGAATGTTGCATAGGAATTATCAGGATCACCGGCTTTATACCAGCTCACGTTGTTTCCTTTTACTTTAATTCTGTATCCATTGCGCCATTTGCTATATTCTGCGTTAAAGCCGCTTGTGAAGCGGAAATGAATGGCATTATATTGTTTGGTTGAATAAAGGTACTCTGCACGAAGTCTTATGACAGCATCTGCGCATTGCTGCAGATCTTTGTCGCCAATGTCGATATTCACTACAGCTGCAGCCACATCACTGTTTCGTTTTTCGGTTCCGTCGTAATGGTATACTTTAGCCCCCTCTTCTTTCAGGGGCAGATGCCGCAGGTAGAAACCGAAGCAAGAGCTGTCTGCTTTGGTTCGTGAAAAGCCCACCGGTACAGGAAAGCGTGAGGCTATATCATGTCCCTTAGGATCCGGAGTGATGTCTGTTGCATTGTAAACGGTAGTTTGTGAGCAGGCAATAATCAGGTACAGCGAAATGTATATTATAGCGAGTAGTTTCATGTTCATAGCTCCGGTTGTTTTTTGAGTTTGGCGGGCAGTTTTGATCCTGTGAGTTTATACGCCTGAGTGATGTATACTTCCCGTTGTTTTTTGGAGAGTCGGTTTATATCATCGACATGCCCCCACTTGTGGCGGGCGAGACAGGGTGCGGGCATAAAACCATCGCGTTCGCAGAGATTGTTGAATGTTTCATCGGATACCTTGAATGAAGCAGTGTACGGTTTTTCATCGGGGGAGGTGATGAGAAACATTTTTTTACCGGCATTGAAGCAGAGGTGGGTTTCCCACCTGAGGTCTTCGCTAGACCTCTTCGGTCTCCGACAGATAGCCTGCAAATCTTCGATGTTCATGACCTGGCATTATCCCGGTTTTGCAACATGGTTTCGCGGCTGATACGGTATACGAAAATATCGAGGTCCATCCATTTGGTTTGAATGGTGCGAGTTAAACCGTTTTTATCAGCTACGCGCTGGGAGTTTACATTATTGACGTCAATAATTGAGATGAGTGAATCGGAGAGGTGATTGTCGAGCCAGAAACCGGTAAAGGCTGCAGATGCTTCGGGCGCATAACCCTGCCCCCAGTATTTCCGGAAGATGTGGTAACCGACTTCTATTTCCGGTATGCCATCTACATCCTGGAGCATCAGGCCACACTGACCAATAAACTCGCCTGTTTCGCGGTTGATGAGTGCCTGAAGTCCATAGCGGTTTTCGGCATAGCGGGTGAGCTGACGTTCCATCCAGTGCTTTGCTCTTTCGTGTGGATCGGTGAATCCGAAATCCGGAATAAAAGCTCCACATTCTTTGTCGGCAAAGAATCCGGCCCAGGCCGTGGCGTCGTCGCGTGTCAGGAAGCGGGTTTGCAGACGTGGAGTTTGCAGTTGATCTTGGTAGATGTATTTGTGTATCATAATCAGTGATTGGAGTTAAGCAGGCTGTAAATAGCGGTATCTGTGAAATGCCCGTTGAAGAAATAATTTTCTTTGAAATATGCTTCACGCACGAAATGATTTTTTTCGAGTAGCTTTTGTGAGGCCGCATTGGCCGGATTTATGTTGGCTTCTATCGAATGCAGGTTCATGTCGTCAAAAGCATAATCGATCACAGGTTGCATGGCTTCCTGCATGATTCCCAGCCTGTGAAAATCAGGATGAAGTATGTAGCCGATCTCCGCTCTGAAGTGTTCCGGCTGGATGCGCCAGAAACCAATGGTACCAATCAGTTTCGGTTGATCTTTCATGCAGATGCCCCAGGTGATGCTTTCGTTTTTTTCGAGGCCTTCTGTAATAATACGAATCAGTCGCAGCGCATCATTTTCATCGGCAGCTATAGGGCGGTCGATGTACTGCATGGCTTCGGGGTTTGAACGGATATCAAAAATATCGGCAACATCGCGTTCATCTATTTTACGCAGGATCAGCCTGTCGGTTGTCAGTTCCGGAAATGGCGAAAAATGAAGACGAAGGCTGATCATGGATTAGGTGTTTTGTTTTTTTATAAAAGCCCGCAATCCTGCTTCGGCAGTCCGCTTTACTTTATTGTGAAGAAAAGGTGTCCAGCCCAGCAGCAATCCGTTGAAGCCAAGCGCCTGTTTACTCCAGTTGTAAAAATTGAATGTGTCGGTATGTTTAATAATAAGTCCGTCTTTAAATTCAAAGGCAGCATCTATTTTATTGAGCACGGTTCGGCCTGTTTTGGAAAAGGTGTACTGTGCTTCCCAGTGAGCCGATCCATTCTGTTCTGTGGCTTTTACAGCATTGTAGTGAAGTGAAAAATCACGGCTTTGGCGGCAGAGCATTTCCCACATACTCCTGATTTCCTTGCCTGTTTTAAGGTCAAAGACTGCGTCGTGGAATGTGGCCGCATTATGATAGCACGCCCCCATGGTTTTATGGTCTTTTTGCTGAAATGCGGTGTACAGGGTATGTATCAGTTGTTCGTTTGGTGTCATACAGTAAGTTTTGAAACAGGCTATATGACAAGGTAGTGAAAATTAGTTGTTTGGACAACCCTCTATAATCCACCGTCTGATGGCGTAGCGCTGGCAGGTATCGACTGCCTGGGCCGGAGGCGGTGGCATGATCACATAGTTTGTATCGTGTTGCATGGCATGAATAAGCTGTCCGCTGAGTGCCGCATTTTTCACGCCTGTGTAATAGTTCAGATCAATACCGCCGGAGCCCGGATAGGTGTGACATGAATTGCAATAGGTGTTGAGTATTGGCACTATATTGGCCGAATAGGATATCGTGCTGTTTTGGTTATACATGCAGGGAATGAATGGAGGACCTCCACCCGCATTGTTTTTCTTCCTGCAAGCTGTGTTATGTAACAGGAAAGTAAGACAGGCAAGTAAAATTATATGGCATTGTTTCACCGCGCAAAGTTATCCTTGTGCCTCGCTGCAATATTGAAGATATTAGTAATTAACAATTTCTTAATCTTGAAAAGAGAATTTCAGGATTGATTTTGTTCGTTCACAACACTTTTGAGCCACAGTATGGCTACGTCGCGATCGGCAAAGAGCCTGGTTTTGATATGGGGTTTATTTATTCTCAGGTAAAAGTTTCCAACGATACGATGCCCAAGAGATTCGATCAGCAAAGCTTTAGCCATTGTGTTTTGTGCAAACTCTTTGCTCGCTACAAGTTCGCGAGCTTCTTTGGTGATACTCGAAAGATGTCCGGATGTAACAAGCACGGCATATTTTTTTCCTTTACTGAGTCGTTCGTTTTTTTCTTTTAGCAGTCGGATATCTTCTGTTTCGATAATGGCGCCTGGCTTTACAATGTTCTCAATAATGCCGGGTTCCAGAATAAGAACTTCTGTTTTTTCGCTGGTAAGATTATCAGACATAAGTGGGGGCTTGTCTTTCTGATGTTATATTATAACGGCAATATAGATTTTTTTATCGGGATAACATGGGTGATTAGATTAATTTTTCGTTTTATTTTTTTTGGGTGAAGGCCTGGAGCTCCCGGAAATAAAAGCATTTACGGCTAAATGGATTTAAAATTCTGTTTTTAGAATCACCTCTCAGTGATTTGGAGATGATCTTCTTCTTTCTTATAGCTATATTCAGTGATGGAAATTTATCTGGTATGTTTCCTGCTGTAGCAGTAATACTCAGAAGCTGCTGAGACTTGAAATGCGTCCGCTGACTACATGAATATATTTAAGCATGCCAAGTTTATATTTGCCGTTGGGAGCCTGGGCACCATTCATGAGCACTCTTTCTCCAGGATTGGGGTTGTGAAATTCCTGGAGAACCTGCAACTCGGATTGGCCACATTTGTAGGTTTTCCAGGTGAATTTTTCTTCGGCCAGCAGATCCGCTTCACTTGTTCTTTTTTCAGGCGGGGCTGTGCCCACAACCATATCATCGTAAAATTCGAAATTGGTTTTACTCCAGTCGTAGGTCGCTTTGGCTGACACTTTATGTAGCTTTCCACTCCGGTCGCGGTAAGTGATCACATAATACCTGGGCGAAGATTTTGAACTAAAGAAGGAGAAAACTCTTTCCGTTTCAATAAGAGTACCACGCCGTTGTTTAACATACTTCTGAATTTCTTCATCGGTTGTGTCTGTCACTGCAGCATAAACAGCAAAAACTATAAAGACCAGCCCTATAAATAAATTCATTTTCCCGGATAAACAAAACCTGTTTCTGTTTCTTTTGTTTTGATCGGGCGCACTTCAATACGAGTGTTGGCGTTATAGCTGAATTCGGGGTTTGCCCAGGCAATGGCACAGGCTTCATCGAAGTCTTTAGCCCGGATGTGGTAATACCCGCCGGTAACTTCACCGGAAGTATCAAGCGTTTCTCTTTTTTTACCCGTTGCGGTCATCGACAGAAAAGCGCCGCTGCGTTCAATGGGTTTGGCAGAGATCAGGTTACCGTTTTTGATGAGGGTATCGATATAGCTTTCACAGGCTTTCAGAAAAGCGTGATGCACTTCCGGACTCAATGTTTGGCTGCTATCTGTAGATTTGTGTATAAACAGAAAAAATTCTTTCATGCTTAAAATTAAAGCATTTACCCGAGAATTACTATACTAGCCGGCAATGGTAAGCACGCTGCCGTTTTTGGTGACGGTATAGTTTTTTAGTGCTGTTGGCGGCGGCCCGGATGTAACATTTCCACTGAGATCGAAAACACCGTTATGGCAAGGGCATACAAAGTTGTTGGCGCTATGATTGTAGCCAACATTACATCCATTGTGTGTGCACGACTGAGCAACAGCTACATAGGTTCCATTGGCATTGGCCACAACAACGCCATGCGAAGCCACAGAGCCACCCGCATTATTCAGAGAAGCATTTGCACTTTGTGAAAGATCGAGTGTGAAGTTTACCGTAGGACCTTGTGGGGGATTACTCGTTTTTGGTTTTTTACAGCTGTCGAGAAATACAGCAGAGCCTAACAATCCCATACCGCAAAGCGCACAGGATGATTTTAGAAATTTTCGTCTGTCCATAACTACAGAAACATAAAGTGAATGTGATGTTGTTTAACAAGAGGAGTTACTCATTGGCGAAGCCTGTTGTCCGGATGATGAAGGTAAAAAAATGCGCGACCTTCTTACTGAAGAAAACGTTAAAAAATCTTCAGAAAGCTCAGTCCTTAGTGAAAGAAAGCTCCTTCTCTTTCAATGCTTCGCGGAGTTTTGGCAGGCTGCCTGGGCCGAAGCCGTGGAGCTTCAATAAGTCATTTTCAGAATATCCGGCCAGTTTGTGCAGGGTATCGATTCCTGCATTTTCGAGTGCGCGGCGAGCCGGCGCTGAGAGTTTTGCCAGGAAGTCCTGTGTTGGTACCCGGTTCTTTTCGCAGACCGGGCAGACCGGGCAGGAGCTACTTTTGTAGTATTGATGCCCATTTTCACAGGTGCGTAATTCTTTTTTCGAGCGGGTCATTTTCCGGATGTTGGTTTACAAAAATTGTGTGAGCCATTGTTGCGCTTCCACATCGTTTGTGAACGATTTCATGGGAATCGGCGGAGGCTTCAAACGAAACAGGATATTCATGATGAGTTTGGACAAACCCGGTTTCGACACCATAGCCATGGCTTTATAGATCAGGGGCAATTGTTCTGTGGAAAACTGCCGGGTAGCTTTGTCGGGTATAGGAGAGTCGCAAAGGTAGATCAGCAGGGGGACGGGCTTATTGCCGGTGATTTGTTTAACAAGCGCGACGTTACCTTTTATATTTTCAACGGTACGTAGGGGGGCTTTGGAATAAGAATACAGAATACCGTTGCTCCCATAACGGTAGTCGGCAATAACACCTTCAATGAGTTCGGTATTTTCAGGGATGATCATGTGCTACTTTTTCTTTTTAGCTTTTGCTTTTTCCTGATTCTCCTTTACTTTGAATTTTACCATTTTGGTGATAAGGCCGGCAGGTAAGGGTTTGTCGAGCGGGAATTGCACAGCGCCTTTGGAGCTTTTATAAGCGGCAATTTCTTTTTGAAACTGATGAATACCTGATGCTGTAGGGTAGAATCCGATGTGGCCTTTATAAGCCGCGAAGTATACAAGAATGCCCTGGTATTTGTATGCCGGCATGCGATAGCTGATTGTTTCTTCTGCCTCCGGGGCAGCGTTCATAATAATGGCTCGCATTTCCCGGAGCAGCTCTCGGGTGGCCTTTGGGAAGCCGGCAATATAAGCGTTAACGCTTTCAACGGTTGATTTATCCATAGCAAAAATAAAGGTACAAATTGTCAGTGTATTATTTCTGATGAAGAGGTGTATCGAGTGTGATCCAGTCTATAAACGGGTTCTGATTATTGTTGGAAGGTAAAGCAGGATCCGGGCAAAGCCTGAGGCCGCAGATCTGTGGTTTGTCGGTCAGGTCGATGAGTGTGCTGTCTTTGGGTTCCAGGCAGATATAGGTATAGCTTTTATTATTCAGGGTAACGGGGCTTTCGAGGGCTACGAGGTATATTGCAGTAAGTTTATTCTGACCACACACTTTTTCAATGGTCCCATTTACAGGAAAGTTGATTTGAGGAAACGTACCTTTGCGAAGGCGGTGTATAATGACTTTGTGTCCCAAGGGTTTGCCGACATTGATAAATTTGAGCAGGTAATATAAACCTATGGGAAGAATATTGAAATAGACAACACATGCAGAACCGGTTTTGAGGACGAGATTTAATCCAAAACCAATATTGATCGGAATGGCAAAGGCAGGGAAGGCATTCAGCAAAGGAATATCAGTGCCTGTACTGCTCACCATGTAAATGTTTGGTACCTGCATGAAGGTCCAGACATAGAAGAACGCATCGTATTTTCTATACCCTTTGAAATACAGGGCAACCCCTGTAATGCCCACTGCCAGCGATACAAAGCCAAAGGGATTTACCGGATGCAGAACGGTGTAGTATGTGGTAAGCAGCGATAAAACGATGATGATGACAGGATAAACGATGCTCTTTTTTTTCATATTTCTTTTAGAAATTGAACTGTTGCGGATAATAGAGTTTGTTCTTTTTGTTTTACGAATTTATATGTTTTTTTGATCTGACTGGCATCAGTGCGCTTGAATCCGCTTACATCCAACTCATTGTTTTATCAGGTACAAATGATTCATATCCAGACTTTTTATGATAAAAAATGTTTTCTTTTTATTTTCTTCTATAACGAGACTGTTTTTTTCTTCATTAACAGTCCAGGTCAGAAAATTTTTACGACCAGTACACGCTAATTTTATCTTTGTTTTGCAGGATGCGGTTAGCTCAATGTGTAACAGATTTCCAAGATCAGGATTCACATCACCCTTTTTTACAAATTTCCAGATGCTTTGATCACAACAGTCGCCATAGGCATCGCATGAGTCCGTCCATTGCCTGTACAGAACAATGGTATTGCTGTTTAATGTATATGATCCGCAGTTTTTCCATAATCCGATTATGGCATATTCTTCTTTTATTGACTGGGCATTTGATAAAATGGAAATCAAAAGAAGCAAAGAGGCAAATGTCAATTTCAGGCAATTCGTTTTCATTTCAGTATTCATGATGCTGTTACAACTCCATAGTTACCTGTGCTTTTCTGGAAGGCCGTAAAAGTAACAGATTTAGTGGTTTTTTGTGAAGCGGGCAGTGCTGCACTGAAAAGTGAATTGCCGGTTTGCGTTGTGTCGTATGCCAGGGCATAGGACGTGGTTTTACCGGAGGTGTCGAGTACATTGGCATAAACTGTAAAATCATCGGCAGGCCAGAGCGAGGCCGGAGGGCCCATGGTAACCGGACAGCCACACATCATTTTCACAAATACCGATAGTGTTTTTTTGGTGCTGGCAGCAGTCATGTATAAACCCGGAACTGCCACAGTGAGTTGGTAAACAGGTTGGGCAGGATTCAGCAACACAGGATATTGCATCCGGATCGGGGTGCCTGCGGTTGAGGGAATGCTGATGTCGAGATGAGCCTGCTCTATTTTGCGTGGCATTTCAAATTCGGCCTTGCCACATGCTGTAGAGAAGCCGGGCGACAGAAAATGGACAATTGCATTTTGCTGAGCCGGACTTTGCTGAACTGTAATAATAGGCATAAACGTGGAGGCTCCTGCGGTAAATACGGTTGAGGGGTTGCCATCATCGGTAAAATTTTCGGTGAGCTGATAGGGCAGGTTTATGGTACCACCGGAATACACCAGGTTTATTTTTATATCGTTCACGTTGTAGGCATGCGCTCCCAGGAAGTGAGCGCCCAGAGCCTGCAGGTATACGGTGAGTTGTGCTTTTTGTGGCATAAGTATGTTTTAAGTGTTGATGTTTATTCGGTATACCTAATTTAAGAATAAAACCATCCGGATTACGTAAGGAGTATGGTTTATTTTTTCCTGGGTTTTATTTCATACATAATAGAGTCTTTCAGTACGATACCTTTTTTATTCAGGTATATGGTATCCGGGAATAGGCCCGGAGGGTCCAAAGCCCAGATATCCATGGTTTTGTTCAGGTAAATGATGCCTGCGTAGGTTTCATGACGTGTCATAACAATTGCGTAAGGGAAAAAATGAACGGACCTGTCGGGTACAGAGTCGGTATTATAACAGGTGGTGTCAGTAAGAAGCAAACGAATAAGCTGTGCTTCTCTTTTTGAGAAGACTTTCGCACTGTCCAATTCAAGGATTTTTGAAACAAAGGGTGTAGATGAAACAGAGTCATATTTTACTTTGACAAACCTGGCAATATAATCTTTATCGGTCATCCTGTTCCAGTTAATGCCAGTGGTATTCTGAGCTTTTAGTATGACTGAAGAACCCAGGAGAATCAACAATACAAGCAGTTGGCCGGCTGGTCCGGGCTGTTTGGTATATTTTTTAAATGGGGTATATCGCATCGTTTGTTGTTTCAGGATTTAATATAGCTCGTTTTCAAAGGGTTTTATGTCCTGTAGTTTTGGCAACGGTTTAATCTGTATTTTCTTTTTTATATCACTGATAATTTCATCACGGTCATAGCGTTGGTTTATTTCATGCCGATCACCGGTTGATAGGTTGAAATCAATACTATGTATTTCGCCCAGTCCGTTTGAACAGACATATGTATAACCTATGAGTTCGAAGTTGCCATGCTGGTAACGTAGTTTGTATTCATAATGACCTCTCAGTAGTTCGCTGCTGATTATAAGTGTTCTCCGGTTTATTGAAATGCTTCCGAATCCGTTTCCGTTCTGCAGACCATCAGGACCATTGGGGAAACGGGGATCAATAATTTTTGTGGAGGATACAATGCTGTGGTATGTATTGCCCGGTTGAGCAAAAAGTACCAGCAGTTTGTAGGGTTGTGTTTTATCTATGGTGTCCTGAAATATGCATACTTTATCGGGTAGGGTATCTGTATTGAGGTTACCATAAATAACGGAAATTACTTTTGTGAACGTGTTTTTTAACGGTGTTGATTGCGGATATAGTTTACTGAAAAACAACAAAGAAATAATGCAGGTTGTTTTATAAAACAGAAAGATCCGGGGAGTTAATGTACTGTGTTTTTTCATTCATCTGAAATATTAATAGTCGTTGAGATTGTTCAATTTTTTGAGGGCGCTGAACCTGAAGGTGTCAACCATGTCGGGCTTTGGTTGTCCATTCTCCCCATTACCAAAATGCCTGATGAGGATGGTGTCATTTCTGTGTGTTACCTGAATTCCTTCGTCAGTCTCATCAAAGGTTCCGAGCCAAATCCGGAAATTGGCTGAATCGGTAAGCCATACAGCATCCAGGTCGGCTCCATATGCTCCCTGACCGAATACGCAGAATGTTTCGGTATATAACCCTTGGCCTTCATGGGTACTCCATTTCAGTCTTTCCCTGCTTTTGGAGTTGACGGAGCATTTTTTATACAACACAAACAGCAATAGAACAGCCAGTGCCCATGCGGTAACTTTTCTTTTGTTGAGGGATAGGAATTTTCCGGGTGATTGCATCGACTGTTTTAACAGATCACTGGTATGTACATTGGTATGAGATGTCCGAAGTGATATGAGACGCTATTTCAGTTCTTTTTTTTGACTTCTGATTTTGTGTCGGGCTCATAATTCCCCTTTAATACTTCACGAATGTCATGACGCAGTTTGTTGAAATCTATGTCTTTGGTATAAGTATAGGCGTATAATGTACCGCTTACTTCATTGGTAGCTGTTTCAAGCCTTTTGGTGAGTACATAATCAAATGGGGTTGATGCATCTGTTTTGTGGAACATAAGCACATGCAACCTGTAAAGCTGGTCTTTGTCGGTGCCATCGGGGTTTGTACTGTATATATAGTATACGATTTTGGAAAAGCTCCTGGAGAAACGATCTTCCGGCAGGTCTTCAAACCATTCGTAACCCCACACATTTTTTCCATCCCATTGAAAGAATTCAAAGTTGTAATATTCATCAATACCTTTTGGCAATACTTTTTGCTTGTAAAACCCGTAGAGTTTGTCCTGATAAATTTTAGCCTTATCGATTTGGTTAAGTGCAAAGTAGCCCACAACTATGTTTTTATACATAAAGTATTTTTTCTCATAAAGCACAGTGTCGAGGTACTGTTTGTTTTTATCGGCAAATTCAATGTACTGCTCCGACAGGTCAATAGATTTTTTTGGGTCCTTCCTGGAATCGGATTCGAGCAGGAAAAGTGAGCGGGCTATTTTATTAATGGTATAGTTCCAGTCTTTATCTGATGGGCTGATCTGTTTTTCGATTTGTTTGTAGAGATCAAGAGCCAGCGGGTAATTCTTGTAATCAAAAAAAGCCGAATCTGCTTTTTCAAAAAGCGTTTCGAGGCTTGTTTGCCCTGATAAGAGCGTGGATAGCAGCAGCGCTATGAGTGTGACGATTTTTTTCATTATTGTTTTCTTACTGTAATTTTTATTCAATTTTATCAATGAGCCATCTGCTGCCTGATTTTGATACAGTGAATGTCAGAATATTTCCATTAGGGAATTCCATGGTCAGGGTTTTAGTATTTCCATGGTCTTTGGTGTCACGGACTTTGGCATTTTTAATCGCGTCTGGTGTCAGCTCAAAATCCTGGCTTTTAGTGATGAAATCATATTCGAAACCTGCAGGAGGACCATCGTAGGCAGGAAACTCTTTAAAGTGCTCCTCGCATTTTACGAAATAGTTGCGCCACTCAGAAAGGTATTTGTCGGAGACCAGGCCTGTTTTTTTCAATTCATTCAGGTAATCATTGGTAGCATCGAAATTAACAGAATAGAATTTAGTCGAATCAAGAAGGTCACCGCCCGCATTATTTACCATGGCCTGTTGAAGGTACTGGTGATCTGAGTACCATGTGTAAAGTGATTTGATTGTATTGGTTGCGGATAATGTACTACTGTCTGTTGTAGCTGTTTCCGCCCGTTTTTCCTGTGGTGCATGGTTTTCACTGCAGGAACAGCATATAATAAGCAGAATTGAGATAAGGGTTCTGGTCATGGGTTGAAATAAATGGCTTTTATACGTTGTATTAAGTTCCGAATAATTATAATTATTTCCAATAATGAGGGCCGGAGATAGTATTTGTTTTTTTGTTTATGGAGATGCTGAAATTCTTACCACCGATGTTTCCTTTCATATAGGTAACCGTACTATCTTTCGAATAATCTTCCTCCGCCTGAAGCAAAGTCCTGAAGTAGTTCAGATGGTATAGCCGGAGAGATAAGCCTGTGACGGAGGTGTCGGAATATGTTATGGTATCTTCTGTCCAGCTATGGATTATGCCGGATACGTAGTATTGGGATGGATTGAACTTATGCTCTTTGAGAAAATGGAGAATGAGGGGTTGATATTTCTTTATGTGTTTGGGGAGGTTTTTCCCTTCTATAGCAGTGTATTCTGTTTTTTTATTGATGAATTTTAGCAATTCTGTATCTGCATGTTCCTTGTCATTTTCCGTTTTCTGGCAGGAAAAGATAAAAAAGCAAAAAGCCAGAAAAGTAAATTTTTTCATTGACAGTTCTTTTCAAGTTCGTCTTTAGCTTCTTTGCAGCTCGCGGAAGCAGTGGCCCAATCCATGCATGCCTTTTCTTTCCGGTTAGCAGGGACGTTACAATACTTCCGGATTGGCAATATTTGTGGGCTGGCCGTTTATAAAGTTCAGCGCATTTTCGAAAGCTTTGCTAAAGTATAGTTCATACCCGTTTTGTTCCACATAACCCAGGTGAGGTGTGCATACAACATTTGGCATTTTCAGGAGCTCAAAATCCGGATTGTATATGGGCTCGTTATCATATACATCGAGGCCAACGAAGATATTTTTTCCGCTTTTCAATATATTGTGCAAGGCGCCTGTTTCAATAAGTTCTGCTCTTGCCGTATTGATCAGAACAGCTCCATCTTTCATTGAAGCCAGGTCACTTTGTTTAACAATACCCTGCGTTGTACTGTTTAACCTTAAATGCAGGGTTATGACGTCAGCGTATTTGAAAAAATGGGCTTTGGTGTCGGCTTTATCAAAGCCATCCTCAACGGCTTTTGCCATGGATTTTTCACTTCCCCACACTAATACCTTTGCACCAAAAACCTTAGCGTATTGAGCGATACGCTGCCCGATCTTGCCATAGCCCCAGATACCTATTGTCTTTCCGTATACAGACGATCCGATATTAACCTGCCATTTTCCAGCTTTCATACCATCGATGGCCTGTGGTATTTGCCTGATCACATTCATCAGTAAGGTCCAGGTTAATTCTGCCGGGGCTATTGGTGAGCCTACGCCTTCTGCTACAGCAACATGGTATTTGCTGCAGATTTCGGGCTTCAGGTGATTTGATATTTTACCGGTCTGACTGATCAAACGAAGGTTCGGCAGAAGCATCAGAAGTTCTTCGCTTATTTCAGTCCTTTCTCTGGTAAGCACCAGAATCTGTGTGTCTGACAACATTGCAGCCAGTTTTTCAGGATCTTTTTCTGTTTGATGTAATACCTGAACATTTTGCCCGTTCAGGAGTTGGAAGCATTTTAGCTTTTTGATGATGTGTTGGTAATCATCCAGAATGGTAATTTTCATCATTGGTTCAGTCAGAGTTTCTCTATTGCAATAAAAAGGTTAAATGTGAAGGGAATCATGCTTTTGGTTCTACACTAAATCTGCCGGTGATATAACGAAGGTATTGAATTTGCTGAAAACGGGGGAATTGCATAATCAACAATTGGTTAACGGTAGTTTTTTTCAGAGTATTGAAGTATCTGTCGGTATAGTTCCTCTATTGTGATGGCTTTGTTCGTATTATAAAGTGTCATGAGTTGTTGGTTAAACTCGGCAAATCTTATAAAATGTCGCTTTTCGACCATTTGCTTTTCCATTTTTGGGATGAAGGTCTTTACGTCAGATTCCGGGAAATTATCAAGGCAGTATAGTGAAAATAAAGCAAAAGTCATGTACTCGTTGAATATGGCATATGCATTGTCGTATGTATCTGTGAGATTTCCGGCAGAGTCATCAACCCATAATTTCCGGTCAGAAAAAACCTTGTTAATCGATTTTCTGTGTTTGTCAGACAGTGGGTTTACGAAGTTATGGTCTATTTCTGTAAATACAACTCTGGATTGATTCATTTCATTGACGTTCCTATTGTATTTGGATGAAGGGGTTGAACGGCATACAAACATGGCGGTTTGTTCGAAATGATTATTATGGTATTTTTGGGTAGCATGTGCACCTCCCACAAGTGGAGAAAAGTAGACGCAGTACTGACCGTATCCGAAGCCGAATTTTTTTTCGAGCCATCCCTGCATCTTGTCAATAGGATTAAACTTTCTGTAAGTACTGATCAGGGAATCGTAATAGGTTTTATGTTGACTGTAAAATGCTCTGAAGTCCGTTTTTTCGGCAAAGTCAGTGATGAGAGCTTCATGTCTCCGGATGGGGTCATACATATTGCTGAAACCCATTTTTTGGATAGGTCCGGAGTGCACAATTTTATTTTCGGAATTAAAGTCATAACCACAAGCATTCATTTTCAAAGCATAATAATACCAGTAGCTGCGGGCGTCCTTAGGTTTGAGGATGTGCGTGTTGATGGTATCTACTATCGGGTGATGCATAAACGGGCCAAAATGTGTCATAACATCGCGATAATATACCGTTGTCATGTCTGTCATGTTGGAGTCTGCCTGGCCTACAGACGAAAGTGCAATTAGTATATTGGCCAGTTCATGCACCTCCGGAACATAAACTTCAAATTTCCCACGGTGGTCTTTAATATAAGTATCAGAGAACCTTACGTTTTGCCTTATGTGGCAGGAATGAAGTATGATGACAGGCAGAAATAAAAACGCATTGCAAAACCTAAAGCAGCGACACATAATCTTTTTATTCTGTAAGACAGAAAACACAAGATAAAGGTTGCCTGATTGTATTAAAATCATTTCATAGGATTGTAAATGATACATCTTTGTTATTCCGGAGGCTATTCACAAAACCTTTCCATGGCAATCTTCGCATTTCCGTAACCGTTTTTATAGAGCTCCTCCAGCTCCATACGACCTGTTTCTTTTTGACCATTTTTAATTTTGATAACGGCCAGATTCATTCGGAAGTCCTGCCTTTCGGGGCAATATTCAACCGCTTTTTCTGCGTGCTCCAGGGCTCTTGAGTAGTCGGGGGTGGTAAATTGTGCAAGCGTGAACCAGATCCCGAGATCGTTATGCGCCACACCATTTTGAGGGTTATATTCTATGGCATGCAAAAAATCAGACGAAGATAAAATGGCAACGCCCTGGTTGAGATAAATTTCGCCACGCAGCAGGTAGAGCTCAGAGAGAAAAGCCCTGTTCGGACTTTTTCCTTCTTTCTCGTATTTGATGGCGTCTGAATATAAGTTTACGGCTTTATGCGGATCATTCTCCTGCCGGGCTTTTTCTGCCAGTTTCCTTGGGTTTTTATCCTGCCCGAATAAATTGAACATGGTTTTACGTTTAAAGAGTTTAGCGACGCTTGATAGTCTATCCACAAGCTGAAGCCTTGTCATTAAAGGTAATGAACTTTATCAGTGAAGCCAAGTGAATTTTTACCACGCTACCTGATGAAGCTTTGTTGTGCAATTCTCCATTTATCAAACGATACGCATTTCAGCTCCGCCGGGTTTAGTGCGCAGCAAACATATTCAGCATCTTCTGCAGGGCACTTTCCGTATGCATCCGTTCACCGTTATCGAGCGATTCCTGCGTCGCAGCTGCAGCCTTTTCGCGCATGCTTACTTCATAAGCCGCAATAGCTTCCTGTATTGTGTTGTGCTTGCCGGAGGTTAAGCAGGCACTCAGTTCCAGGGCATCGAGCATGGCCATATTGGCCCCTTCTCCGGCAAAGGGTGGCATCACGTGGGCGGCATCACCCAGCAGGGTCAGGTTTGGCTGGGCGTTCCATGTCTGGTCGGTTGGCATGCAATAGATAGGTCGTGGTACAAAAGGCGTAGCAGCACTTTCGAAAAGCTCATGCCATATATTGCTCCACTCGCTGTATTCTTTTTTGAACCAGGCGAGGACCTGTGCTTTATCAGTATAATCGAGACCATTATCTGCAGCCCAGTTCTGAGCTGTTTTAAAGCTGATGTAAAAACCGATTTCACCATTATCTTTCTGACCCATCAGGATATTTTTGCTGTTCCCAAAGGCCATAATTTTTCCACCCTTCAGCAATTTCGAAATGTTCGGCGCCGTATTTTCCGCATCGTAGATATTGCCTTCTAGCATGGTGATTCCGGTGTAAAAAGGTTTTATGTCGGTGAGATAGGGACGGATTTTAGAATTTGCCCCATCCGCAGCAATTACCAGGTCGGCGTAGGCAGATGTGCCGTTTTTGAATTGCAGGGTCCAGCCCTGGCCCTGGTGTTTCATGGAGATAAAATGACTGTCCCACACCATGGTTTCGGCCTGCAGTGAATCGAGCAGAATTTTTCGCAGGGCGCCGCGGGCTATTTCCGGACGAAAGAATTTATTGCCAAAGTCTTCTTCTGTTTTGGTTTCGTGATCGCTGAAAAACACTTCTGCCTGTTCGTTAAGGATCAGCTTTTTATCTGCCCCGGGGAGAAAATTATTTTTAAACGCGCCCAGTAAGTTTGCCTGGCGTATTGCTGCCAGGCCAGACTCTTCGTGCAGGTCGAGGGGAGAGCCCTGCACACGGGCATCTTTATTGATATCACGTTCATATACTTTGACATGAACACCCTGTAGTTGTAAAAGCCTGGCAAGAGTGAGTCCGCCGGGGCCGCCGCCAATAATGGCTACCTGTTTATTTGCTAATAACATATCGTATAAGATTTAAAATACGATGCAAAACTACCTCTGCTTCAGGACGGATAATAGTATAAATCGGTCGTTTTTGTTTTTTGAAAGTTCTTTCGGTACTACACCCGAGAATTTTTTTATTTCTTTTATGAAATGGTTTTGATCAGTGAAATCCAGTTCCGGAAAGAGTTTGCCCTGCGCAATATGCTCGAGGGAAGCTCTGAAACGCAGAATCTTACAGAACACTTTTAATGAAAGTCCCAGTTGCTGATTGAAATAGCGGTTGATCTGTCTGCTGCTCCAGCCGACGTTCTCCGACAGCCCGGCTACCTTCATGCTGCCTTTGGAGGCATAGATGAACTCAAAGAGCCGGCGTTTCCTTTCATCCAGGTCTTCCGGCAGGAGTTGTTTTATTTTCAGAGAAGCTTTTTTATAAAATGCATCAAAGTCTTTTAGGTCATGTTCATTGAAATTCCAGAAATCATCCGGCAGATTTCTGGCGCTATCCAAATGATCTGCAATGGATGTGTGTAGGATATATTCGACGGCAAGCGGCTTGAAACTGATCACAAAGGCCAGCGTGTGCGGACTGATGCTGATCTGTTCCGGAAAAGTTTCGAGTCCCATGAGTGTAATGTGAAAAGGCTCGGATGCTGATTTGGAGAAAAACAGGTCAACCCTGCCGTCGGGCATGAT
This sequence comes from Bacteroidota bacterium, assembly GCA_018267825.1. Lineage (GTDB taxonomy): Bacteria > Bacteroidota > Bacteroidia > B-17B0 > Aurantibacillaceae > JAFDXR01. The sequence continues at coordinate 26,741 of JAFDXR010000012.1, forward strand.
GACAACCTCTTTTGCTGTATCTGATTTGTTGTGAAACATGCCGATGTTTTCAACGAAATCGTTGAGGAGCTTGTCGGGCTTTACAAATTTATAGTAGAAGTCATTCTCCATCGTAAAGGAAGTGTGAAGATGAATACTGAAATTCCCAGGATAGTTTTAATTTGTGTTGAAGTATAGTGCTCTGAAATTCTTTTGCTCTTCAAGTGTTGCAACTTCATCTACCGTTGATTCATCAAGTACATTGTAGGAATTTGTTTCAGTATCACCGGGAGTTTTACGAAGTTTATACATAAGTGTTCCCGCGCTCATATCGCTAAGCATGCCTGATTGTGCAGCGTCGAGGTCTGAGCATCTTACAAGTAAGCGGAAACCTTCGGGTTCTATTGTTTTTCGGATATCGTTTATAGCATTGGAGAGGAAGTACTCATTCCGCCCCTCTATAATTTTATCATTAAATCCGAATTTCGTATTCCAGATCACGTTACGGGTTGTACTATGCAGGCCTTTTTCTACAAACAGTGTATGTTCAGATAATTTGCCTGGGCCCGGATGAAACACTTTCAGTTTAAATGTTTTTTGTTCCGGCTCCATATTATGATCTTAATGTAAATCGAGACAGGGTCAGCTATATCATATCGTTTTATTTCCCTTCCTGACCGTTACTGTCGGCGGGTTCCCAAAGCTCAATTTTATTGCCTTCAGCATCCATAATATGGATAAACTTCCCGTATTCATAGGTAGCAATACTGTCGACGATGGTAACGCCGTTTTTCCGGAGCTGGTCTACAAGCCCTTCGATATTCTGAACACGGTAATTGATCATAAACTCTTTTTTGGAAGGTGCGAAATAATCGCTGCCTTTTTTGAAAGGGCTCCATTGAAGTTGATTCACTTCATCGGGGTTATTTAAATTTCTGAATTCAAAGGTTGAGCCATAATCGTTTGTTTCAATTCCCAGATTTTTGGCATACCATTCCCTGGTTTCTTTCGGATTTTCGGAGAAGAAGAAGATGCCTCCGATGCCGGTTACTTTAGGCGTTGTATCTTTGGCTGAAGCAGTGCTTTCGGGTTGTTTTTTTTGTTCTTCCATGTTTTGGTTTTTTTGTGGTGTGGTGTTGCAGGCTATGAACGCTGCCGCCATCGAAAGGGTTATAATTGATCTGAACATTTTTTTGTTCTTTTATAGAATTAGCAAGGTTCTGAAGGTATAGCTATATATATTCATACTTTTTTCTTGTCGATGGAGCGTTATTTAAAGATAAGGGTTTTCTGGGAAGAACAAAAGCAGATGATTTAAGGAAATGTTAAGGTATAATGCAAAACCCAACAATATCATGAATGGTTTTACTGATATGATCATGACCCGCGGGGTATGAAATGCCTGTGATAAACAAATAGGACCGGCCTTTCAGTGTTTTGAGTTTTTCTATACCTATGTTATTATCCGCCATTGTGTCTGATTTAACTTCCGTATAAAAAGGATATTCGTTTTCGCAGACAATATCATAGGCGATAGCGCTGACCTGGGTTTTGATATGGTTAATGCTCAGGCGGAGTGGTGATTTAAGGAGTTTAAGTAATGTATCAACGGAAATCGTGTCCAGAATTTTTTGAAACCTGAAAGTGGTGATGGTGTCTTTTTTTATGGTTTCATTCCCCTCACTGTCGAACTCGGCAATAGTAGCAATGATCGTTCCGATAGATACCTGGCAGGTGTCAAAGCGGCGTGCTTCTGCCGGTGGCAATAAGAAATTTTTGAAAGTATAGTTCTTAAGTGTCCATTCATATTGGCTGTGGGTTTTCTGGGCGGAAGCCGGAAAAACTATGAATATGAACAACAAGACAAAGGTGTGTGTGTACTTCATTTAAAAAGTATTGAATCGGGTAAGCCTGATAGCAAAGAAAGTAATGGCAAGACCAATAGTAATGATGTATTTAGCCCGGATCAATGAAGCAGGAAGATTTAATACCGTGCGCGAATAGTATTTGGCCAAAATAACCAGAACAATCAGGCAGAAGAGAAAGAGCTTGTTTGCAGCTAATGTTTCAAGTAATCTGTCTTTTGCTTTATTTCTTTGAGTGGTCATTTTTTAAAATTTTGTATGGTGTGCGGCACAAAGATGCATGGAAGGAGTGTAAGGCTTTTTTTTGAGGCAGCTGAAGGATAAAATCTATGGTGCAAAGGGCAAGGAAGCGGTCATTGTTTTGGTGTAGAAAAATCCGTTGTAATCTTCGATGTTGAAAATATTGGGCAGATAATAGTTTTCGTATGCCGTAACCGTACTGAAAATGCTGTTTCCCGGGGCTACCTGGTGAATTTTTAAACCGTCGGCAGTTTTACTGAACATGGTGCCGCCATTGTTCATGTAATTTATAGAGCACACTTTCTTTCCGAAGCGCTCTTTCAGATAGCAGCCCATGGTCTTGCTGCCATTGTGTGGAACGATTTTATTGTGAATGTTTCCGCTTAATGTGATGAATACAGCATTTGTATCGGCTCTGGAACATTTGAGAATATTTTCATACATGACGAAGTCGCGGTTTGCCTTTGTGTTGTCAAAAAAACAAAATCTCACGCCGAGTTTATTGCATGTGTTGATGGCGCGGAACCAGGCTTCACTTCCCCGGCCATCTACTGTTTTTCCTGAAAAAAAAGCGGTCTTCGACAAACCGCTTGAGTCGTGCTGTTGGTAAAACGAAGCCATGAGTGAATCCTGGATTTCGAATCCAATGATCACCTGTTTATTATTGGAAGCAAACGTTTTGGCAAGACCGGTTAGAAATTCAGCAGGCTCTTTGGTGCCGTGCATTTCGCCCAGACATATAAACCTGTAATTTTTGAGCAGATTATAGAGGTTTTGATTGACAGCTGCAGGGTCTTTACATTCAACCGCGTTTTTTTGTATGGCCTCGGAAACGTTTTGGCTATAGAGCCGTCCAATTGCCAGGATGATTAGAGCGAAGTGTTTGATTTTATACATAATTATTTCCTGAATAATGTTTTAAAGAGCGATGTCTTTAAGGTTCTTAATGGATGCCTTATTTTGCATGCCACCTCTTTTTGTAGTTATATGGCTGAGTACAGGCACCAGGGCTGCTTTCTATTTGTAGATGTTGTCTTTAAAACGCTGGTACCAAAGCCATTGGTCATAATCCTGCTCAATGTTTTTTTTGTAATCATTGGTTTTCACCTCATAGTAGTTCGGACCATTGGAAGTTAAGGCCAGTGAATCAGAAAAAATGCTGACCTGGTGCAGAAATTCGTTTACAGAACTGATGTCGGTATCGGTGAGTGTTTTTGTGAGGCTGTTTATCTTTTTAGGGTCAATGATCGTATCTCCATTCCAAACGGTTATGCCATTTGTGAATTTCACGGCATAGCTGTTTCCCTGTCTGTATATTTTATTCTGTTCCAGGCAGCCGCCCCATTCGCCACCGCATTCGTGATGGATACAAGCCACAATGAGTAAAGTGTCTTTCTCAGAAAGGTTCTCAAGTGTTTGCTTATCCTTAAATGCCTGAGTAGAATTCCTGTTCGGACTGCAATTCAGCAAAACGAACAGCAAAGGGATATAGAAGAGTTTTTTCATCGTGTTGTGAATTTACAAAGGATTAATCAGAGAGCATGTAAATAAATTCTTCGATCTCTGTCTGCCGGGCATTGGCAAATCCTTTATCTGTGCCGATTTTTACAAACCCGCATTTTCCCAGAACCTTCTGTGAACCATGGTTGTCAAACGCTACGCGTCCGTAAATAGGTCTGGTTTGTTCCATTTTCAGTAATGCCCGGAGGGCGGCTGTTGCAATACCCTGCCCCCAAAAGGCCTTATCGATCCAGTAGGTGATTTCCCTGTCGTTTTCAATGGTGAAAGCGGCTATACTGCCGGCAATAGTACCATCGATCCTGATCGTTTGCATGTTGATGGCGGTGTCAGCCAGATGCTTGCTGTATTTTTCGATGTAAGCCGGTTTATCGTTCGGATCTTTTGCGGTAAAGGCCGCCAGGTAATTGGCTTCCGGGTCAAGCTGGAACTGAAAAAATGTATCCAGATCATCTTTTTCTGTTTTGGTTAATGTGATGTTGCTTTTCATCTGGTTTTGATATTCTGTCGGTTTATGTAATGTTCAAAGATGAATATCTATATGTTATCCATTTTTAATCATTCTGAGGGTTTATGGTCCATGTTTTGTTGCTTTTTGATGTTGGCCTGATCAAAAACTTTTTCTGAGAAAAGGCAATGCCAAAGGAAACAGATAAGACGGCAACACCAAGCGATACAGATGTAACCTGTCTGAATCTCTGGTGGTTGAAACCTTCTTTCTGAATCGAGATCAATGGGGATACAATAAAGGCTGATGTCAGAGAAAGCAGAGTCGTATTTATTGTTAAGCCATTCCACAGACTTCGCGTGTAATATATTCTGGAAATATCTTTTAAAGGCACTTTGGCAAAACCTGAAGAAACCGGCGTAAAGAAGAAGTGGAGACTATCGGTGTTTCTTCTGTAAAAATTATGGGTATCCATTTCCTCAGTCTGAATAATCATCGAGTCATTGCTGATTGATATGAAATCACCACGTACATGGTATTCTATACTGTCGTGGCGGATGCCTTTTTTATCGAAATGTACGCTTAGATCCCAATGGCGTGACACTTCCTTCTCTCTGTGTTTTCTTTGAAGAATGAATGAGGTATAATTGGGAGAATTCGGGAAATCACACGAGCTCAGGATGGAGGGGATGTGGTAAGATGCTTTTAAGTTTGCTTTCTTGTGAGTGTTTTCCCAATAGCCCAGCCCATAGTTTTCGGCTGTGTTATCGACGAATGATACAACATAGGATCGGCCATCTTTATAAATAGCCCTGGATATACCGTTCTTTTTATCGTTCTGATAATTCAGCAGTATTTTTTGTGCATCCGGGGAAGCTCCGACCCACAGGCCCTGTCTGTAGTTATACTTATAATTTGAAGTGTCGGCAGGAGCGTAATTCGTAAGCCGGAAACAGAGCTTTATTTGTGTTTTTTCTGTGGGTGGAGGGTCACCGTAATGCCAATTCTGAAACGTAAATCTTGACATAAAAGTTTCAGAACAATCTTCATAGTCAGATGAAGTGATTTGATCCAATGAAATGATAGAGTCTTTACGGTAGAAAACAACTCCGGAATAGCCGTCAACAGAAGGAATTTCATATTTATCTGCTCTGAATCGAATCATGAGTTTGTAAGTGCTGTCATTGTATACAGTCAGATCGGCATCTTTCTTATTGGGAATAAACTTCAGGGAGCTGTGACCGGAAGAATATATTTTTTTGTTGCTCACGGTTATGTCAAGCGTGTCGATGAATACACTGGCAAGCGATTGAGCCTTCAGTATACTGACAGACAGTAGCATGGATACCGCCAGAAGTTTTGTGATTGTTTTAATCAGCATAGAGGTATCGGTTTTTATCGCAGATTAGCAGGATTTGGGTTTCGTTATACAGTTTGGCCTGATTACTTATGACCGCCTTTCGAAGCAGGTTAGGGAGTTTAGTGTTGATCGGGCCAGCGACAATGGTACTGAGTCGTAGCGAGGTCAATTTCTCGGATAGGAGGCTGAATGTCGACCATGAATTAGACCATTCAAATTCATTCAGCCTTTCTCTTTGGATTTCCTGCCCATTTTGCTCCGGCAGATTTTTCGATTGCGTTTTGGTAATTCCTTCACAGTAAGGATGTAAATTTTGATATTTAAGGAATTCTGATTTCATAAAGCCTTTGCATCATATATCTTTGTTGGTCGAATGCAGTGAATTATTTCGGCTAGTTTGCCAATTTACTTAGTCTTTTAGGTTTGCCTCCACCTGCTTGTAAACGGTAGCGTTACATTTTTTAAGGAGGTTTTTTTTTGTTTCGTCACTCCGACAGTCAGTTAGAAGCTTCTCAAGGGCTGCTCTTATGTCGGGAAGTTTACTTATATCCTGAGCATCAGCAGCCAGATCAAATGCTACCTGCTTCAACCAGTTATCAAGATCCCCGGCTTTCATTTCAGAGGTGTTTTCAAGAAAATCTTTGGTGCAGTTCATGTAATATTTTCTGGCAACGCCGGAAAAATATTCACTTAAAGCGCCATCAGAGAACCGCTGAATGCGATTGGCTACCTGAAAATAAAAAAATTTGTCGTCTTTGGCTTTACAGAACAGGCTATCCAGTGTCTGAAACATCTTTTCTTCATTGCCATCGTCGTAGCTGACTTTTCCATCCAGAATTTGTTGTCCAAAAAACTTCGTGTCAAAAACTTTCTGAGAGAGTAGTATGGAAGTGCAGAACAGAAACAATAGAGTTAGTTTTATTCTCATAGTCTATTATGAATGGCTTCATACATGACAATCGCTTGTTAGTATGTTCAGCCGGTTTTAACTAAACGGGGCAAATGGCAATATTGACTTTGTAAACATGGAATCTCTTATTCCTGTCGATATACAGAAATGTTTTGGCGACGCGCTGGTCATGAATTTTCACATAGTACCAGGTGTCTTTCTGAAAATTATGGGGACAGATATCATATTGTCGGTTGTTTAGAATAAACATTTCGTCGTAGTGTTCGGGTTTTTGTTGAATCGAAACGATCTGCCTGTTTCGTCCGGCTGATTTATAGCTGATATTTACTGTATCGGCACTCCATTTAAAAGGCCCGTTCGGCTGTCTGAAATATATTTTATCAGGCCGGTACATCGTTGCGTTTTCTGTTCCTGGATTGTAACAGGCGAATCTGGCGGTTACAGTATATTCCGAAGGAAGTCCTGCGCTGTCTTTCGTAAGTATAATCAGTTGCTCGAATAATACCCCATTCGTCAGTTCGCATGAGCCTTTGATGCATAGGGCGTTTATTTTTATTCGACACGACTGGTTTAGAGAAAGCACCATGGCACCGGTCGCCGCACATCCTGAAAGTAAAAAAAAACCACTGAGCAACCCGACAAACAGTAATATACAGGGCCGTCGTTTTATAGCAGGGATGGATTTTGTACCATTATGTTTGTTTTGATGAAATATCATAGTGATGCTATTTATTGTTTACACCAATGATCTTTGTATACTCGTGGTTGTATTCTCGCCTGGTTTCACCTATACGATCCAGTAATAGGCCGGCCTGAGCTCTTATTTTTTTCCATATTTCATGAGATTCAAGAGCTTCGTAATTCCAGAGTTCAGAAGGAATTTCTAGAACGTGTTTTTTGAAGTCAAGCAGATCCGGCTTCATATTTTCTTTGATTGTACCATTTTCAAAATTTTTTTCCAGATGGTAGCCGGAAAAGCCGAGATCAAATTCGGATTCAATCTCAAACAGAGGATCGAACGCAGGAGCAGACAGACTTTTCAGATAGTCGACGGAATTTGCAAATAAAACCAGTGAATTATACACACAGGAATAACTGTAGGCTATTTGCTCCTGTTCGTTCAGTCGACGGGGTTTTTCGCTATCATCAGACTCCGCAAATTTATTATGTTGAGGTAATGGGAGGAAAACCACAAGCAACATGAGAATAAGGGCTCCGGCAAGTATAAAGATCGGTAGCATGTTGTGAATGGGTCTTTTTGCAGAAACTTATATCAATGATCATATTCCTTGCGGGTAATAGAAACCGAACCGTCATTTTTGGTTTCTTTCACCTTGAATTCAATGGTCAGATTTGTATAGCCTCTTTTTTTATCGGACACCAATTGGATAGGCCTGTCTTTGCTGTAGATAGTGTCATTGTTTTCCGGATGCTTTTTATCGTACTGGATGGCGCGGAGCTTGGTATAATACCAGCCGGTTTCATAAATATTAAATACCACGGTGCCTTTAGGACCTACACTGTCGATCTTATATTCAGTGGACTTTTTTTCCAGTCCATGCATAAGCTTAACGGTGATACTGCGCTCAGATTTGTTTTTAATGGTAATGGTAGAGTTCTGTGCTCTTGTATGTGTAGATATTACAATGCACAGAATAATGGCGGGGAAGGTTAGATGTTTCATCAGTTAATGAGTTAAGGGTTTCTGCCTATGTTAAGGTAGAGATTTTTTTTAAATACCCAATAACTCATGTGCCTTAATAGCAGAGAAAAATTCATCAGCGTTTCACTATGGAACTCAGTTCCAGGAAACGACTCACCTTATCGGGAGAAATAGGAATAATGGCCTTTGTCTGCATAACCAGGTACCCTCCGTCGCTTTTGATGTATTCTGATACCAGGTTGTAATTGACTATATAGGATTTATTGCTCCTGAAAAAATGGGGAAAGCTCATCAGGACATCTTCAAAGTTTTTCAATGTGCGGCTTACCACGATCTTTTCATTGGTGTCGAGGTATATTTCCGTATACGTGTTATCCGCTTTTAAATAAACGATCTGCTCTGTGTTAATGAGCTTAATGCCATTACTGGTAGGTATGGCTATTTTGTTGGCATTTACAGACAGGACTGTTTCCTTTTGTGTTTTTTGCTCATGTTTTCGCTTAAAACGATCTATGGCCAGTACAAGTTCTTCTGGCTCTATGGGCTTTAACAGATAATCGAAGGCTTCCATTTTAATGGCATTCAGCGCATATTGCTGGTAGGCTGTAGTGAAAATAATGGAGAAGGTAATTTCATCTTCGTTAAAAAAATCAAGAAGTTCCAGCCCGCTATGCCCCGGCATTTCAATATCCAGGAAAATCAGGTCTGGTGCTGTTTTCCGGATCAGCTTTACGGCGTTGGGCAGGTCCTCGCAGCTATCTATGACTTCAATATCGGGACAGAACTCCTGTAAAATGTTTTTAAGCAGTGTTCTGGCTCTTAGCTCATCATCGATTATGATTGTTTTAAGTTTAGTCATGTGCAAATGTCTTTTTTTCAGATGAAAAATTTCTGTCCGGTTAGTGAAATTTACTTTTGGGTTAGAATGACAGGGATCAATAGATTCACAATTGTTCCGGCAGGTTGGTTAAAATCGTCCAGTTTATCAATGATCTGTACGCTTGCGGAAGCATTTTTCTCACTGAGTATTTTTAAACGCTGTTCATTAGCGACGCTCGAGAAAGATTCATGCTTCTGATTTTTTCTGGAGTTTATTTCGCCCGATTGTTTTCTTCCGATCCCGTTATCATCAATACACACCGATAGCAAATGGTCCTTCATGCTGAAACGGATGTTTACTGTTTTAAGGCCCTTTTTGTGCAACAGACCATGCTTTATGGCATTTTCAACATAAGGTTGAATGATCATGGGCGGAAGCTGAATAAAGTTCGTATGTATATAATCGGCGCAATGAATGGCGAAATCAAAATCATCGTTGAACCTTACTTTTTCAATATCCAGGTAAAGCTGGAGGGTACTGATTTCCTCGGTCAGAGTTACATTATCCTTTTCGCTCATTTCGAGGATCAGGCGGGTGAGTTTACTGAATTTGGAAAGGTATGTGGAGGCGTTCTTTTTGTCTTCACTGTAAATAAAGCTCTGTATAGTGTTCAGGGCATTGTAAAAGAAATGCGGGTTCATCTGGGCTTTAATGGCCTTTAAGGATGTTTTGTAATACTTCTGTTCGTTCTCGATTTTTTCGTTCAGCAATTTGTTTTTTTGCTTTAGTTCATGAATCCGCCAACGGGCGATCAACACAACACACAGGATGATGAGGGAAAGCCAGATTCCCATGAACCACCAGGTCTGCCACCAGGCTTTGCGAATGGTAAATTCAATAACCTGTTCCCGCGAAGCACCAGTGGTGATGTCTCCCAGGTGGAAGGTGATTTTATAGCAACCGGGAGCCAGGGACGACAGGTTGAGTGTGCGGGTCTGATCGCCGGCTTTTTCCCAGGCGGCACTGTTTATTTTGTAATACAGGGGATAGGTAAAATCCGTTTTAAAACTCAGAATGGAATACTTCAGTTCTATATTATTCTGGTCGTAACGGAGCTCAATGGGCTTTTCGCATGCCATGGCTTGCGAATTTACCATGAGGCCAGTGATGTAAAACAAGGGGTTTGATTTCTGATCCTCCGGATTGTTTAATTGCTCTATGATAATACCATTTTGGGTAATGATGATCAGTTGCTGATCCTGCAGTTCAATATCCGTGATGTCGTAATTTATTTTGTGGCAATGCTTTAAACCGAATGGCTTATGGTCCAGATCGACCCTGAAGAGCTGATCATTGTCAGTGAGAAACAGGTAATGCCCGCATATTTTTATAAACGTTATCGCATCATGCTTCCCAGGCAGGGAGAGGGATATACGCTGCGCTTTGTTTTTTGATATCTGAATAAGCTCTCCCGCACTGGATAAGCCATATATGATTTCTTTGTACCGGCAGAGTTTGTTGATGTAAAGCCGGGCAGTGTCTATTTTGAGTTCACTCAGGCCTTCGGGAGTCAGTATTTTTAATCCATAACTGGTGCCGAAATACACAGTACTCTGAAAGGCGTCGTATTCTACTGTTTTGGCGCGGGAACCCAAAGCATAGCGTGCAAACGGAAAATGCTCTGCTTTGAAGCGATTGTAAATCGTTGTCCATTTATCGGCCTTGTTTTTATCTATTTTATACAGTGCACAGGCTCCTGATAGCGCCATGGCATAGTAGTTGGAGTCGATGAGCTTTACGTCCTTCAGTGCGCCTCCCGAATGCCAGGTACTGCGAAAGGAGGTGTCCAGAATTTCAATTTCGTTGTTACTGATAACGCAGGTCTTATGCACGGAGTCGTAATACAGTGCGGTAATTTCCTTGTTATAGGGGCTCCTGTATACTTCTTTGATGTGCTGATCGGGCAGATGAACGTCGTAGAGTTCTCCGCCACTGCCCCCTACGTACAGATGGTCGTGAAACAATGTGGCACGGATCGGCTGAATAGACCGGAAGTATTGCCGTGTGTTCAGATTTTTCACAAACAGTAAGCCGTCGTGGAGTGTCGAAAACCAGAAGTTATCTTCTCTGTCTCTGAAAACATAACTGATGTTGTAGTCTTTGAAATAGGCATTTCCATTGTTTTCGATGCGGCCGCTGTCGCTGAGCCTATAAGCGCCGTTATTTGTGCAGAACCAGAATGCATCGCCGGTATATGATGCATTCTGAATATTATCAAAATCCAGGGAGAAAGAGGCTTTGATCTGAGTTTCCGAAACCTGGTAACACAGATGCAGAGCTGTGTTGTTTTTGGCATATATGAACACACTGTTTTGGGCACTTATAAATTTTGAATAACCATTGCTGTTTAATTGAGCAGGAATGGAAACGGTGTGGTCAGTCAGATTCTCATCAAAGATGTGCATCGTCTGATCGTTGTACACATAGTAATGATGGAGGTCACTGGCAGTACTGGCCATTTTTTTTGTGTCTATATAAATATGTTTTTTGATCTTAAGGGTCTTCGTGTCATATACATCAAGCCCCTCTGCCTGCATCAGAAAAAGATGATCGCCCACAATGCCATAGTTGAAATAACCGACAGGCGTGTTTTGCGATAAACGGTGAAGCGAATCCTTTTCAATATAAAATACATAACCATCGAAATTCTGGTACCAGATGCGTCCGTATTTGTCTTCCTGGATATTGGTGCCCGATTTGCTCGACTGAAACTCATTGTTGAAAGTGGTGAATTCGAAGCCGTCATATTTTACAAGACCCTTATCACCACTGAACCACATATAGCCCTTGCTGTCCTGGAATATATGGTAAATGGCATTTCCGGGCAGGCCATTGGACTTGTCGATTTTTGTAAACAGAGGGTCCTGGCTTTTGCTTTTCAGGAAAAGAAACAAAAACAACAGGAGACTGATGTATTTTAAGTGAAATCGGATGGAGCAAATATAGGGGATTACCGATAATTTCTTAATGCAGAAAGAGGACTTATCTAACCGAAAACCGTGTTTCACTAACCAGGGTGTTTTCTATAAGTCAACGAAAATTAGTTTCGCTGAAATTTCTGAGTATAATTCAATGAAAAGCGTTACTCCCACTGACGGTTTTGCATTAAGCGGACACTCCCTGAATGTAATATCGTTTCGGTATTTGCAAATACACAGAACATTCATAAAATAATTAAACAATAAAAAACAATGAAAAAAACAGTAGTAACAGGAATGGCATTAGCATTGGGCCTCTTAAAACTAAATGCACAGGTAACAATCGTGGATCCTTCAACCTTTTCAGGACACTATTACACTGAAAAAAATATTGTGATAGAAGACGGTTACTCCAAGAAGAAAAAAACGGAGCTGGACCTGGTGTGGAATGCCGAGAATGGCTCACTGACCGGGACCGTTCAGGGTTTTGAAAGTAAGAGCGACAAGATCGTTTTCTTTACGGAATCGACTCAAAAGAACTGGGCAGCCAAAAGCAAGATCTGGGTGTTTAAAAGCAGTAATATGAACGATAACTATTATGGAAAGGATATGTTCACCAGCTCCGGCAGTGAAATTGAAACAGGTATGTTTATTGAAGATGGCGTTTTTGTTTTATTTGATTACACGGGTGGTGTTGATCAGAATGTGAAAACATTTGATGTGGAAAATGATGTGAACAATGTCCGGATTTTTGCAAAAGACAAATCCAAACTGAGCATGGATAAACAGGAGATTCTTAAAAAAGCCGATGCCATGATCAATGCAGCCGGTGGCGAGCAGATGAAAAAACAGCTGGATGCACAACGCAAAGCGGATTTTGCTTTCCCGAAAGAAACCCTCAGCAAAACAGACAAAGCCCTGAAGAAAGAAGTGGTGGAGTTTTTTACCAATATGGAAATGCCTGCCGACGATAACTCTACCTTTATTTGTGCTTATACTGTGAGTCCGGATTGGGCCATTATCCGTAATACAACAACAGGTGTTATTTTGGGAAGGGAGATTGTTGTGGAAATGGTACGAAAAGGTAACATATCCGGCAAATGCAGGAGATTCCCTTACCTGTTGTATGCCCAGTATAATGGCAGCGGGTACGGCAAACTGATGTTTAAGAAAAAATGGGACATTGTGGAATGTGATTGTGCAGAAGCCGAAAAGAATAAATAAAAAACTGATCATGAAAAAGCCCTGTATTTACAGGGCTTTTTGTTTTGCATACAATAGAAGGATCTGGAAATGGGTTTTTGCTACCAGTCGCGAGTGGCAATGAGTTCTTCCACATCTGCGTTTTCAAAGCCATAGGCTGTGGCAATAAATTCAAAGTCCATGGCTATACATTCCCGGGCAGCAGTCTCCAGTTCACTGTCATTTTCGTAAAACTCCTCCTGCAGATCGTTGAATTTGTCAGTTGCGGCATGTGTCAGTTCATATAATGCTTCGAGGTTTCCCGGGTTGCTTTCTTCAATTTGAAAACAAAGCTCCAGTAAAATCGCTTTTCCCTTATCTACCAGGTTGTCGGGGAAGTACTCGTCTTCGTACATCTCCTCTAAAAAGGGATGTTTTTTGACCTTTTCATTCTTCAGGTCGGATTGTTTTTTAGTCATTGTATTTATTGTTTTTTATGAATGATTTTTTCTGCGATAATTTGCCTGATAATTTCCCTGTTGTCAACGGTTTGTCCTTCGAAAGTGTCTGCACGGAGGTCGTAAACCAGTCTGTTTTCTTTGTATACGGGCTTTTCAATAAGCGGGAAGAATCGGGGACTTTCAGTCACCGCCAGGTTTCCATAGCCTCCGGAGTAGGCCCCCACGGGTTTGAAATAAGCATTGAAAATCCGGTCATCAGCTTTGATAAAGCAGAAGCTTCTTAATTTGAAAGTGTCTTGGAAGAAAACTGTCGTAAATGGTATCAGAAAACTATAGACTACAAAAATAAAAGAAACGGAAATGGTTCGCAGAATAAGCGTGAACCAGCGGTTCTTCATTTTCTGTCTGAAGGTAATGATGAAAGAGAGTATAAAAAGGGTTAGCGAAAATACAATATCTGTCCAAAAGCCAGTCCATGAGAAGCTTGTCAGCAGAACCATCAAACTATACAAGATAATGATGAGGCAAAGAATAATAGGTAATCTTTTGATCATTGCTTTTCCTGTTTTTCAGTTATTATCGAAGCTCCGGCCTAGCCTCCCGGAGCTATTTGGCTTTTATGTAGGCAAATTTATCCTTTAATTTTAAAAATGGTTTTTCATAAACATTGTAGCTTATTAAGCTGATTACAATGGTCAGGATCAAAGCAAAGGATGTATCAAGGATGAAAACCTGCCACATTTCTGTATTAAGCGAGTATTTTTTTGTCAGCGTCGTGACGATTAAAATCCCCACAAAATGCAAACAATATAAGCCATAACTGATTGTTCCCAGTTTTGTAAAGAGTCTGAATCTCGACATTTTAAAAAGAGACTTTTCTGAAAAGCATTGTTCTAAAATGATAAGCAGAATAATGAAGGCGATTATGGGCCTTTCCATGACGCTCAATAAAGGCAAATTGCCGCTTAGAATTTCATCACGAAACAGGAAGATTGTCAGGAAAGAGATATAAATGAGGGAAATATAGACCGGTGCCAGGTTTTGAATCCTGTTTTTAAATGCACTATTTGTCTGAATAAGCCATGCGCCCAAAGCGCCTACAGCCATATCGCCAATGCAGGATAGGGTATGATATTCATGCATTAGGTAATTATTATTGGCCGCCCTGAAAATCAGACTGCCGATGATGACAGTTGTAAATGCTATCCAGTATTTCTGAACCGGTAAAAAGTAGAGGATGATGGGCCACACAAAATAGAACTGTTCTTCGATGGCTACGCTCCAAAGCACGCCCAGTATGGAAGCATCCGGCAATCCTTTTTTAATAAAGTCAAAATTGTTTGTGAACGTTAAATAGTACCAAATGGAAGCTGTTTCGTTTGGTTGTTGACCAAATGCAGATTTAAGTATGGGGAAAATGAAAAAACCAATGATGACACACAGGTAGAATAATGGCCATATTCTCAGGATCCGTCTTATCCAGAATTTTTTTATGTCAATTTGCCCGTTTAGTTTTTTTTCCTCGATCAAAAGGTATGTTATGAGAAAACCACTTAAAACAAAGAAAAAATTCACACCCAGGTTTCCATTCCCAAAAATGTCGTGCTTAATGAAATGGTAGGTGCCGGTTGATTTAATGTAATCAAATTCTGTGTGGAATGAGTGGAAAAAGAACACCGATAAAAAGCAGAGGAATCTTAATCCATCCAGGTTTTCAAAATATATTTTTTTTGTCATTACTCCTTTACTGTTTCTGTTTCTGTTTCTGTTGGTTCTGTTATCCATCCCTATAGTTGAGGCACCTGAAATCAGAAGCCTTCAACAAGGGGCAGGCTTAAATGTCTGTTATCCCGGGGCATTCACTTTTTTATGAATAGTTATTTAAAGATACGGATTTTCATATTCTTTAAACCTGTTTCCGGGGTGTTCTTTTCTTTATTTCAAACCCTGTTTTAGTTGCCTGTGCTGGATTTAAGGCAGGCAGCCGTGTACCTAAAGCTTTAAAATATTGACGCAGACCAGCAAAAAATAAAATGAGCAGGGTACAATCAGGGGCAGGAATGTCCGGGGGGCTTTTGATTTGAAATAGGCGAAGGCATGCAGTGCAATAAGTATGGCACTTGTTATCCGTATCGTGATGTAATTATTATGGGTAAGCCCCCGGTAAAAATTCGGATAAACTACAAAGAATAGAATGCCGATGATTGTGATGGAGTCTATTGTCCATAATAACCAGAGCGGAATTTTCATGACAGTGTATGGATTTGTAGTGTGAAACACGATTATTATACCGGGAGGTGCGTTGGCCCGTTGCGGATTAATTCTTTGTGAACTTCGATTTTAGAAAGGCATTCATCATCGTAGCCTTATCCTGCTCATTATTATAATTCATGTTCACACCGAAGTCATAACCATTGATAAGCCTTGAATACAGGATCTGATTCATGATGACTTTTCCATCGGGAGCATAAACGGTGGTGCGGTATACATTGAAATCCAGGCCCTGAATGGTTTCTTTGCTCGAGGCGGTGTCTACTTTTATACCCTGGTCTGCAAAGGTATTGTACATGATCTCATTCAGTGCGGCATTATTTTGCTCATACTGTCCGGGATATTCTTCTTTAAAGGGTTCTGCTGTGGAAGCAAAAATATTGAAAGCGTCTTTCTGAAAGCTGATCAGGTGTTTCAGGGTTTTTGTATCTATTTCAAGGCCGGATGATTTTTCAATGGCTTTCTTCCCGGTTTCATCATTGGCTTCGATTTTGTCTTTGGAAACAATTTTCCAGCCCGCCGGAAGTTCCATTGACCAGCCGATCTCCTTGCTTTCATAAGTTGTCCCCGTTATTTTTCCTTCATCTATCTGGCTATTGGGGTCAACGTGCCCGCATGAAGCGAATATGAGAAAAATAGATACGAAAGCTGTTGTCAGGAGTTTCATGATGTGTGTTTTTGGGTTTGTAATGTGTTTTGATTAGGTTTATGAATGTCGTTTACTTTCCATAACGTATAGCCTCTTCCAGTATATTCAGGTTTATATCTTTCAGTACTTTGAATTTAATGCAATAGCCCGTCACGCTGGCTTTACCGAGGCTTTTACCGTAAGTTTTGGCAAGGTAGGTTTTGTCGTCGATGCCCATGATATAAACCGAGATTCCTGTTGTGTTCGCGCTCAGCCCGATCCGGTAGAATTCCCGGGTTTTGCCGTTGGCATATTTCATGATTTGAGTACCGTACCCGATATTGGGATTGGAAACAATTTTGTTTTCACTGTTTTTGCCATCCAGAAACCACAGTTCGGAGCCGGGCATTATTCCCAGGATCAGGCGATGAAGTTCCTGCATGTCGCTGCGCTTTGGTTCCGGCTGGCCGGCGATGTATGCATTGATCTGTTCTTGTACGTTCATGTGAAATGAAATTTGTTTAATGGTTTCGGGAAATTTCTTCTGCGAGTCCGATCAGAAGACCTTCCATTCCGCGGGTATAGCAGAGTTCATACATCTGTTGTTCGAGCGATATAATCATCCGGTGGTTAGGCGACCCTGGCAAATTTTTTTGTGAGGAGTGCTGACTCTACAATTTATCCGCTTCGATTCCACAGTCTAGGGATTATGCGTGAATTCATCATGGCAATGAAAACAGTGAAGTGAGCTTTTCATCAGCATATAGCTATAGGCCTCCTGGATTAAGTCGTTGATGCTATCGTTGTTGCTGCGAAGCCTTATGTAGCTTGGCCAGGTGGTTGACCTGCCATAGATCATGCCCAGGCTGTCGAGTGTATATTTCAGTTTTCCCCCGTCCACCGGCGCCTTCCTGTCGCTGCAATACATGTTGATGCTGTGCATTTTTCCCCTGTATTCAAAGTATTCGGTAGCCAGGAGCTCGTCGATGTCAGCAAGAGGGTTTACATCTTCGCGTTTTAAGGTGTCTGCCATAGCCGACCTTTTTGAGCTCATGAGATAATAGTACCGGATCTTTTCCTTTTCCGGGCTCTGCTTTTGTCCGGAGCAATTGCCGAAAAACAGGAGGGTCATTATAATGGGTATTCGCATCGTCATAAGCAGAAAGAGAAACGGGAAATTGTCAAATCAATTTAGAATTGTTTGTTCAAATTGTGATATTCGATTTTGGCCATATACGGGAAGTAGGGCAAAATCCCGATAAGCTCTTTTGACTTGTTTTCGTCCGGGCCTTTGAAAATTAAAACAGCGTCTTTTTTGGAAACAGAAATGTAGAAGCTTTCCAAAATACCTTCCTCTTTCCATTTGTTAACAAACTCCATTTCTTTTTTGGGTAATTCAGGGGTGGATTTTATGGTTTCTATCCCATTGTCTGAAAGTGTTATCAATACGAGAATTCTGTTCATAGTCTTTTTTATTTAAGGTTTTTAATAGAAAGAGCCGTTTTTTGAAGCCTTCGGATTTTATTGTGTCCGATCACGTTTTCAGTTAGCGAATCTTTGTTAAGTCCAAGTTACACATTTGAGCGTTAAACCGCAAAAGGAGTCGCTTGCTTGCTGTTACCTGTAAGGTGGCGGTAAACGGGCGCCTCTTGTTTACCTGTCTGCCGAATTCTGTCTTAGGGGATTTGTCCGTCACTTGCAGGTTATGGTTTCGGACTTTGTGTTCGTTTTGTTAGCCATGGTGTCCCAGCGAAGCAAACCTTTTGTCTGCCGACAAAATGGCGCCACTATCCAATGTTTATTGTGCCTGGTTGCAGGCGCGAATTAATAGCAAAGTCGCGCAGAACAAACTTCGGGCTGTTTTCAACTTGAGTTTTTGTTTTCTGTCGGCTACGCTGCTGTTTATAGTCTCATTCTATATAAAGGTTCCAGGAATGGGTCTTATGCCAATGGTCCTTTATTTTTTCATACAACACAGTTTCCTCTGAACCGCACATAAAACAGCCACTTCGACTGATTTTTAATATTACTTTTTGTCGGTCGGCCGATATAATAGGGAGCGAAAATGAGCTGTGATAAACAGTATCGCTACATAAAGTATCAACAGGCAGATAAGGTACACGCTTATTTCTGGCAGCACTTTCCCAATACCAGTATTTCAGGTGTCCGGGTTTGATCTTCATTTTCCAGAACCGGAGACTTTGTTTTTCATAAAAGGCGATATCGTCTGCTGACAGAAATCTTCCGAAATCAGAATTCCAGGCCATGTTTTCGAAGTCTGCACACACCGCCTGTCCCAAAACCACGCTATCGTCTGTTATGATCTCGTTTAGAATCGAGTAGATTTCATTTTCGCTCAGGTCTTTGGTTCGATGGCATGAATAAAGGCTAAACATCAGCGCTGTGATTAAAGAGACACACCATATCATATTCCATTTGCCCGCCGGGTATGGCCGATAAAGAAATGTATGACCTGATGTTTTTTGGGGAAATACCTTCATGGGATATTGTTTCTAAAATATAAAGTCTGTTTGTAAACATTGAGAGATTCAACAGACTTGTTAGTTATATGTGAACGAGTTGCAGGGTAAGTGTTTTTGTCGGAGTGTCTACCCAAAGATATATCCGCTCAGGATTGAATTTTTTTGGTTTTTGTGTAAACATGAATGAGGCTGAATCCGAATGCCAGAGTCCCTTCACTTTTGAGGTGTCAACCAGACTCCAGTTCTTATCATAATCATTTGTTACCGAGTCGAAAACAGGAGTGTTTCGTATGTCTCTTTTTATTTTGTCAAAATACTGATCCTGGAAACGAATGTGAACATGCCAGGTGTAATCCAGATCGAAAGCACCCTCCGTGTAATGAATGGAGTCGGCCAGGACCTCAAATTTTGCTGTGTCAGGATTAAGGCCGGTTAGTTTCGCAATACTTTGCTGAATGGTGAGCTTTGAATTGTAAGCATCTTTTGTGAGCATGGAACAGCTCAAAAAGAGAATCAGGCTACAAAGAGATATGCATTGTTTTGTTGTCATGTGAAAGCAGTGTTTCTTTTTTCGTGCATAGATTATTAACGGGGCGTTCGGATGATGATGTGTTTATAGGTGTACTTTTTATCGGGTATTTTGTAAGTCAGAATGTAATCGCAATAACAGTCGCATGCATCACCACAATCGTGATATGATAAAATCAGGGTGTCTGAACTTACAACGTATTTACCGGCATATTTAACACAGCATTCGTTTGACACTTTGAATGAATATACCGTTGTATCTCCCGATCGGGTGATCAACGTGTCAAAGGGGTATTTTTTTCTCCGGCTGAATGGAATGTCCTGCATTGTATCATTCGGGCAGAATGCTTTGAATAAGCCTGTTAATTGTATGGAATCCCTCAGGAATTTTTGACAGTCTGCTGAGTCTTTTCTGAGTTGTTCAGCAAATGCTTTTTGTGCTGAATCGGCACATGTAATGACTGAATATGGATTATTTCTGTCGGATGTACATTCGAATAGGATACTGCTTATGAATATTATGTATAGATAGTGTTTTACCATGGGTGCACATTTCCTGGTTTATTGTTTTCTGACTACTAACTCAGACGTGGTCTTGTTATCGGTAAAACTCATATTTGTAAAATTCGGAGTTGTTCAATTGTACGAGAAATCCAAAGTCATTATAATGCAAAATATGAATTGTTTCCTGGTAGTTTTTTTGGATCGTGTCATAAATCCGGCATATTTTTTTGACAGTTTTGTCATTCAGGTAAATGAAGTTATTGGTGCCATTGATGTTTCCGCTATCATCAAAGCTGACCTGAACGATAGGTCTGCCTTTTTCGTTGTAGGTGATAGCAGCACTGTTTTCGTCAGAATAATAAAAGCTGGTGTCTCTGCTAACCGTATCAACAAGAACGCGGGCGTATTTTTCATGGGTATGCTGAACCCTGACTGTACTATCCTTGTGATTTCTCAGCAAGGTCATATTCACCAGTGAATCTTTCAGATAGTTGTAGTAGATCTGCGTGCTGCAAAGAAATTTGCCGTGTCGGTACTTTATTTCCTCAATGTAGGTCACTTTCCCGTTTTCAGTGGTTTTATGATATACCTTTTTCCCTTTTTTGAAGCGTAACTCCCAGCCAGAAGTTTTTTCGAAGTTGGAGTTTTTGCTATTCCATTGATAAGTCTCAGAGGTGTAATGCTTTTTTGTCTTAAACTGTTTGAAGTAGATATTGACTTCGTTGTTATGACTATAGATCCGGTTTATGGTAATATGGCCGGACCAATAAAAACTGGAATCGAGGTGCCGGCCCATACCATCAAACCATCTGGACTCAATAATGCGGCCCCGGGTATCGAAACTATACGAATAGAGGAGAGATGTATCTTTATAAATGCGATACGACTTCAGTTTCAGGGCCTTTATTGCTTTGGGGGTATATGGATCAATGGAAATATACTTTTGTGCATGGGGCTTGCTTTGTCCAAATACAGAGACCAGTGTCAGACAAAAGGCTGCAATAGTACTGAATAGTTTTTGCATGGTGCTGCGCTATGGTTTAAAGGGCGTGCTTCGTGACGCCGGAGACTTCATACAGATTTTGTCGTCACACTTATGAGCAAAGTTAAACTTTTGGCAGAATTCACAAGATAAAGGGAGTGGCTTTTTGAGGTGTTACTTCTGCAATAATATATTTTTCATTTTCCCCAGCACCAGCCTACAAAGGCATTCAGGGTTGTGCCCGTAAAAGCAGAGTGATCGGGCGACCAGGTATCTGGACGGCTTTTCCACCGGGTATTGCTCAGGTCATACAGAAAAGCAGCTTCCAGCCCAAGAGAAATCCGTTTAACCGTTTGTACCCTTAGTTCTACCCTGGGAATAAGAGCAGCATTGAAATTTCTGTAAACCCGCCTCTCTTTATCATCCACGATAATTCGCTGCGAGCCAACAAGTCCGCCGCCGCAAATAAACAGGTCGATGTATTTGTTCTGCGGAAACATATCGTATTTTAAGACAAGGAAGAAATTATTGGCAAACCAATGGAGTGTTAGTGTATCGCCTGGGTTTTTGGTTTGGTTTAGGAAATAACTGACACCATACTCCCCGCAGATATTCCGGCTGCCATAGCCCCGTGGGTGCTCCAGGCTTAGTGCAACAAAAGGCCGGGGAGAACTGAAGGTGGTGCCGAACCTGGTTTCAATGGGATTTTTATAATAACGGGCCCAGGGCACAAAATAGCCATAGCTTGCCTTCAGACTGTTCCGGTTGTCGGATGTAAACGACTGGCCTGTGATCAGGAGTGTCTTCAGCATCAGGGTTATGATCAGGATTCTATGCATGTGAGACTCATCAACACCTGATTTTATAGAGGACCCAATAGATAAAATAAACAAAACTCAAAACCAGAAGCGGGCCAAAAGTCCAGCATAAGACATGGCCTGCTGTATGGAATTCTGTTCTGGTTCTTAAAAAGAAACCGGTTACAAATAGGGTGATACACACGGCCCATATTGTTCCAAGATTGTCAATAACCTTCAGATTTATTATTTGCAGAATTTCGAAGATTGTTGCTGTTGTTAAAACCGAAAATAAGGGAATTCTGATCCTGTTATTCATAAGTATTGAAACTTGTGTTTTCTGCTTTATCCGGGGAACCGGAGAATTGGGAACTCAACCTATGGATTCAGGGTAATTTTCTTCTCGTATTGGAGCTTTTTTGAAAAAGCAAAATTCTTTCCGTTAAATACCTTCACTGTTTTATTTTCCAGGATGATTAATATTCTGGCAGGTCCCGCACCTACCTGATTGAGCTGATCTTTGGGAAAACATACCTCATTGGAGCCTTCTTTCAATGCAACCGAAACATTGTTGTTGGATGAATTGCTTTCACTGAAAATTATGGCGGTGCCATTTGTAATATTGGTTACTCCATGGATGCCGAAAGATTTTACGAGACTCAGACTGATGCTGGCCGGTAGTGTTGAAAAGTCTGCCACGGGATTATTTATGCTGGCAGTATAAGTAAATGTCGGTATGCCGTTTGCCCCGAAAACACTCCATGCCTGCTGTAATGGCAATGTGTTATAATCATTTTCGTAATACATGTGGTTACCATTTGAATCTTTCACGGAGTTTAATGATTGCTGGTTCAGACAAACGGAATCAACCATTACAGTGGAGTTTGCACTTTCCTGGTAATTCGCAACACCCGAAAAAAAAGCCCTTGTAGCAACATACGAAACGGGCATGCTGCCTGTCATGTCGGAATAAGTTGTCATAGACAAAAAACCATAGCATGATGAGCTATTCGCCGACGAAAAGCCCGTATTGTCGTTTAAACAGGTACACGAGCCGGAAGGGTTATCCGAAGCGGTTTTACTCGTATTCTTTTTGCAACTGAAAATGAAAACACTCAGTGTCGCCAGGAGAAAATAAAAGGATCGCATAGTTTGCATATTAGCTGATTAAAGATACAAATGTTTGTTTGCAGACGCAAATAATTAGACCGAAGACCTTGTTTGCCTCCGGTTTTTATCTGTTATTGACAGGCATTGGTTTAGTACTTTTCAAAAAGAATGTTAAAATCAGCAGGATGTAGTATACTCTTGTTGTCAAAATAATCCAGTCAGTCCTTGCGTTTTCGCGATTTGTGGTCGGGCGGGTTTTCGGAGCACAAAGCTCTATGGTTGTACGTCAGCCCGCCTGCCGCAAAATCCGTGTTATAGGCAGCTTTTATTCAATTTTGCTTAAGTCTATCAACATCGTGTTCAGGTTGTCACTACGCTCCTTGGTTGCGTCGCCTTCATATTGTCTGTTTACTATCAATTGTCTTTGGATAGCAATTTTTGCAAGCTCTTTTAGGTCTTTGTCAACTTGTCCGGATATTTTTATTTGTCCGAAAGCGGCGGCAATTATTGTATTATCCATACAGTTGATAAAGTGAGGGTCTTCGTCTTGAAGTTGTTTCAAGGTCGGTTCGTCAAGAATTTTGGAACACCCTTCACTTGCATACTTAAAACCAAATTCGTCAATAGTCTTGTACAACCATTTTATAATTCCTTTTCCTTTTTTCTCCTGATAGAATTCTTCAAGATTGAATAATAGGTCAGCTCCATCATCATTTCCAAACGGTGAAAAGTCATTAGTGCAGTCATAATAAAAGCCTGCTATCATATTTTCTACAAATTTGGGATGACTTGTCTCTTTTGTTAAAGCGTCTCCTTCAGGGTCGTCATAATAAAATTTCTTTCCTGGCATATTGTCTGTGTCTTTTTAGAGTTGTCGCTAACGTTTTGCGGCCATGGCTGGTTTGGATTCTCAAAACATCAACTTCTTTAACCGAAAACAGGTTATTTAAAGATACCCAGGTTTTTGGGCTGCCGCAAATAAAATTTCGCGTCAGCGACCTTTATAATAGCGCGGCGATGAGATATTTCCACTCAATGGCCAGCAGGTGCTGTTAGGTGCTTTTACTTAAACGTCAAAAGTGAGTGGGGCATTCTTTAATACATAATTCTCGTCCAGAACAGAGGCGTTAATAAACCTTGTCATTGAATGCGATAATTGTCCATAAGCCTCGTGAATATGTCCGCACACATGAAATTTTGGTTTTAATTCGCGCACCTTGTCAAGTAAGTCCTTACAACCGACATTCTTTCCATCTTTTGTTTTGTCGAGTTTGCAAAACGCAGGTCCGTGAGTGATCAATATGTCGGTGTCTGACGGAATTAGGTCCCAGTGTCGGGCGATTGGTTCACCGCGTCTACGATTAAACGCCCAATCAAAAAACCATGGAGTGACAGGTGATCCCCAAATCTTAACATTCTCAATAGTTGTTCCGCTGTCACATAAATAAGTTACATTGTTGGGAATGATTTTTTTAATCTCTTCGCCTGATGTCCGTTCAAAATAAAAATCATGATTACCGGCAATGAATATTTTATGTTGATAGTCGAGAGTTGAAAACCAATTTAGAAAATCAATTACTTCATTTTCTTCACCGCGTCTGCTTACGTCACCAGCATGTATGATCACATCACCTTTGGGTAGTATCAATCGGTGATGTTGTCCGTGTGAGTCTGCGATGGTTACAAATTTCATAATGTCTGTCTGGCATTTGCAGATAACGTTTGGCGCTTACTTGCATTTTTTTGCTCTTTCAAGTTACGCATTTGAGCCTTAACACGCAATATACATGGAATTTAATTTGTTTAGCGATATATATTGCCGTCGAGTGTCATGTACTTTTCACCAGTCTGTACGGTGTCACAGTTGGTAATAAATGAATATGTCGCTATTGTTGGATACATTGTTATTTTATAGGATTCTTTGTCTTTTTTGCTAGAGAGTCTACCAAATAATAAATAATCATTCTTAATAAACCACTTTCTGTGTTGTGTGTCCCGTACAAATTTTCCATCTTTGTACCATTCCATACCGCCACTTCCGTCTTTGTCAATACTTATGTAATGCTTTTCATTAGAGCTGGTATAGTGAACCCATGTTCCAATTAATTCAGAATGATTTTTTGTTATTTTTTCTCGTTTGCAAGAGAATAGCGTCAGAACTATGATTATAGAATAAAACTTCATTATTGTTTTCTTGGCATTGCGCATAACGGCTTGATGCTTTGTGTCGGTTGGCTTTTGAAAGAAACTGTCAGCCTACTACGTAAAAACCGTGTTAGTGGCTGCCATTATCTTCGGTCATTTTTTATGTGTCCAAAGCCAGGCATCACCAATTTCATCGTCTTGTACAATTTCAGTAAACACAAAATTATTGTTCTCTAAAATTTTTGTTGAAACGTTTTTTTCAGGTGCTGTCTTTGCCGTAATTGTCAGGCTTGGGTCTGCTTGTTTAGCAATTGTAACAAGTTCTTTGCAGGCAAATGAAGCAATGCCTTGACCTTCAAATTCCTTAAAAGTCCAATATGAAAGTTCAACTCTTCCGCCTATTGGTTGTCCAACGAAACTGCACGAGCCAACAATTTTGCCTTCTCTAATAATAAAGTAACCGACCCAAGGAAAGTTGTAGCCGATTTTAGGATAGAAGTCATCATACATTGCAAGTAAAGTTTGGCAGTCAGCCGAAGCATAAAGTTCTTTTGTTTTATCTTCTTGTTGTGTTATTTGTTTTAATTTCATTTCAATTGTTCAATGTTATGTTGTTGTCATATCAGTTGTTGCCATGCGTTTACCACTAACGGGTTTTAAGCATACTAAGTGCGGCGCTTTGAAACCGAACTGTTTCCTGCTTACAAAATACTTTAAACAAAGATAACTTTTTTTAGCACGGCAAAAGTGCAGTGTACTTTTGAGCGAGGTTGTTGGTCGGAAAACAAAAAAGTGTCAGCGAAACTGAAAGCGAGCAGGCATTGATTTAGCCGGAGCCCTTCTTCGTCAGTCCGCTTGAGCTTGCTGGCTGTTATGCGGCGTTGTGAACATATTGCCTAATGGAGCTTAGGGCTTTTTGTTTGTAATTTTTCATCTTCAATGTCGAAATCGTCTTGATGCCCAAGCCAATTGAGGGAGGAATCATGAAATCTTTTATACTGTCTGCGGAGCATGGAACGCCACTTTTGCAGAGCTGGAGCTAGCGGTTCGTTGTTTTTATTTCGGTTTTTTAATATAGTATTTTATTTCTTAACCAAAGTCAACGAGAGTAGGAAATGCGCCACCTACTTTTGTCCTTTGAAATAATGATAAAAAAGAAAAAAGTAACAATGAAAGCAGCAATTTACGTTCAATATGGTTCTCCAGAGGTTCTCCGGGTCAAACAGGTAGAAAAGCCAATACCAAACAAAAATGAGATTTTACTAAGAATTAAAGCCACCGCAGTCAATTCAGGTGATTGGCGATTGCGCAAAGCTGACCCATTTGCGGTAAGATTTATTTTCGGTTTCTTAAAACCTAAAATTAATATTCTTGGAAGTGTTTTTTCAGGCGAAATTGAAAGTGTCGGTGAAGATGTAAAACAGTTCAAAGTGGGTGACTTTGTCTTTGGTCATACAGATATGAGCTTTGGTGCCTATGCTGAATACAAATGTCTGCCTGAAAATGCGTCAATGGCATTGAAACCGGCTAATTTTTCTCACAAGGAGGCAGCTGTTATTCCTTTTGGTGGAGTTACGGCATTGCACTTTATAAAAAAGGCAGCAATAAAACCAGGACAAAAAGTGCTTGTAGTTGGTGCTTCTGGTGCCGTGGGGAGTGCTGCAGTTCAATTGGCAAAGTCATATGGAGCTATTGTAACAGGTGTTTGTAGCACTGCAAATACGGATTTTGTAAAATCTATCGGAGCAGGCAAAGTAATTGATTATACTAAGGAGGATTTTACTCGGAATGGCGAAACGTATGATGTGATTTTTGACGCTGTGAAAGCAATATCTGTTTCACGAAGTTTAAAGTCGCTAAATAAAAATGGAATAATGATTTTAAGTGCCGCAGGAATGTCTGAAATGCTTCAAGGCGTTTGGATTTCTATGACAAGTAGCAAAAAGGTTATGACTGGTGTAATTAGTCATACAGCGGCAGATATTATTTTTCTAAAAGGACTTATTGAGACCGGTAAATTGAAGCCTGTAATTGATAGAACCTATGGCCTGGAACAAATAGCTGAAGCACACGCTTATGTTGAGAAAGGGCATAAAAGAGGAAATGTTGCAATAGAAGTTTAGGTGTTAAGCCGATGAGCTATTCGTTTTCTGATCCTGCTTAATGATTCTGGTTTTGCGCCAATGTAGCTTGCTATTTGGTATTGTGGTATTTTTTGAAATAAATCAGGTCTTGATTTTAATAATTTCAAATAACGCTGTTCGGCTGTATCAGTTGTATATGAGGACATTATTTCTTGTTGCTCTGCAAAAACTTTCTCCATTACTTTTCTCGAAACGGTTTCAAATTTTGGAAACCGTTTGTAGAGGAGTTCTTCCTTTTCTCTGTTTCCCACAACCAATGAGCTGTCCATACAGCAATCCAAATAATGATTGGATGGGTTGTTTTGACTAAAGCTATTCATAGAAATTACCCATTGCTCTTCTGTGAAGAAGTTATTTGTTTTCTCGTCACCGTCAACCAAATAAAATTGTCTAACACAGCCTTCTAAAACAAAATAGACTTCAGTAGAAATTTGTCCTTCTTTAAGCAAAACAGTCCCCTTTTTATAATGCTGAATGCTCATGGTTTCAATAATAGCTTCAATCTCTTCTTGTGAAAGAGGCATAATTCTTTGAAAATATTTAAGGAGTTTATAATCCATTATTTTAGTCTATTTGGCCTTTCTGTGCCGTACCTTGCAATGACCGCTAACGGATGGCAAGCAGGGGCAGGCGGCATTTGAACCGAACTGTTTTCTACACACAAATTGTTTTATAACAAAGATAAATGTTTTTTAAGCGGAGGCAAATTAAATTACTATCAGCGAAGCTGAAAGCGGGCAGGCATTAATTTTAGCCTTAGCCCTTCTTCGTCCCGCCGCTTGAGCTTGCTGGCTGTTACCTGCAGTTTTGTCAATTAAGTTCTTTTATGCTTTCATTGAGCCATTCGTCATACCAATCTGTGAATGTCATTTTTTGTTTTGTAAACTTGGATATCGCAGGATATAACCCCATGTCATTTGCTCTGTCGTCAACCCAAATATTACCAGCTTCTTGTCCTGTAATTATTAGCAAAAAATAAATGGCGCAACCATAATGGCAAATTCTTATGCTGCCAGTTATATGCTTATTGCTGAAATATTCTTTTTCCCAATTTTGAAATTCTGGAGTAAGATAATGGTCGTCATTATTTATGTCTCCAGTATATTGCATGTTCCAGTTGTCTGTATATGAGAACGGAGTCGATAGAAATTTTTTGTCTGATATAGCTAATTCATAATTCCAATTGTCAAGTTGAAGAAGTCCATATGCGGGTCCAGCACCACCGTTTTCTATATGTAATAAAAAATTTTTATAGTCGGCAGGAAGTGCTATGGAATGGGTGTTCTCGAAAGACTTAACTTGTTTTTCGGATAAAGTTGGATTTAGATTATAATGATGCTTGTCAGAACCAAATATTTTGAAATAATGTCTTTTGAATAAACTTTTCCCGTCAAGTTTACGAAGTCTTTGCAGTTTATTCATAAGTTCTGTTGTCGTCATAAAATTGTAGGTAACGTTTTGCAAATATTTCCCAGTGCGGTTTTCGGAGCACCCACTGTCTATACCCACAAATGTTTATTCCGAAGATAACTGTTTTTTAGCGAGCCGAAAAATAACCGCGTTAGCGACCACTTGTCTGCGTGCGAGCGATGACCCTTGTCTCCCGCATTGGGCGAATTTGCTGTTATAACCAGTACGGGGCACACAGTTTATTCACATGTCCGCTTTTTTTGTCTTAATTTATTAAAGAACAAAATGAAACTGCCAATAATTAAAGTGAAAAGAGTGAGAAAATAGATTATAAAAAATGGGCGAGAAAAAGTCCAGAAGTTTGCGTTATACTCAAGAGGTGACCAGTCTGTGACTTTGTACAAAGCTGAATATTCTCCGCACTCCTTGTAAAATATCGTGTCGTAGCCAACAACATTACCGGATAAAATATATGAATTGTTAAGGTATAAAACCACGTTCCCTTTTCCATTGTCAAGGTGTGTCGAGGGTGTATTGTCGCCAATTGTATTTAAATCCGTAACATTTTTTATAAGCCCTTTCAAGTTGTCTGGAATTGTGAGTGTGCCTTTGAGAACTCTAAGACTTGGAGAACACGTCGACTCTTGAGGTGTCACAAGAATTTGGTCGGAGTTCATTTTGTCTTTGTTAGCCGGAAATTTGTATGGAACGAAGCCGAGTCCGATTAAAAGAATAAATATTGTCAATATTAATTTATGCATTTTTGTCTACCGAGATGCTGTCCGCGCTTTTTACCTATAACGGTTGGCAAGCTTGCACAGTGCGAATTTGGAACAATCGTCAACCGAATATTTTATTGAAACATCATGCTCACTTTTTGCTTAGATGAAAATACACTTTTCTGCGAAGCAGGCAAAATCGTAAGCAAAAACTTCTTCGTCACCCGAATTGTGCAATTGCTTACTGTTACCAGTTTGGCCGCCTCACACAGTTAATGTTGCTTATTTACGAAATAGTCGCGAAACTCATAGTATTTTTTCCAACTGTTGTCGCGGTCGTCAACTTTGAAGGAACTAGTAAAATAGTCCTTTGTAAATTGAACCTCATAACTATTTGATGCATTTGATATAATATCAGGTGCAGGTTTATGTTTTGAAAGTCCAATCAGGTATTCCTTAACGACTTGCCAGTCTGTTATTCGTAAAGTGTCCGTCCAATTTGTACGAATGGCTGAGGGCAATTTTTTTTCACCTGCAAGTTCTTTTGGGCAGTTTGTTTTTTCACGGGAATATATAATTGTCAATGCATCTTTGAATTTGTAAATCACAATTTTTTCCACGTGTCCACCCCATTCGCCGCAATCGTAGTCGTCATGGATATAGCTAATTAGTTTTAATGTTGTTGAATTGTCATAATTTTGGAAGTCCGTAAATGAATTGATGTCTTGGCTGTGCAAATCCAAGGTCAGTATACTTAGTAAACACAGTATTAAATATTTTGTAAAGTTCATTTGTCTAACTAAGTGTTTGTGTACCGGGATTTGTCCAGACGGCTTGCTCCTAACGGTTTGGCGCTTGGCGTTGGTGGGCTTTTGAAACAGAAAACTGTCTACCAGCACCAATGTTTATTAATTGCTCAAATGTTTCTATTTGCACTGTCCGCCCACTAACGCAAAACCCGTGTTAGTGGCGGCCTTTTTCATTGTCCGCTGTTTGTTTTTCGTATATCGTTGTCAAGTTTGTCTCAAATGCAGGAAACGCAACGACAGGAAACCAATCATTTTTAAAATTAGTTAGTTTGTCTGTTGCCGTGTCCATAAATTTCATATGTCCTGCAGTTTGGTCGTTGATTGTGATAAATGTTTCTGCTAAATGAATTTCAATTACAATACAATCATACGCAAATTGGTCAATTTTATATGCTGTAATTAAAGTTATCTCGTCCCAATTTATTGTCTTAATTTCTTTGTCAAGTTGAATTGTAAATGAATTGTCAGCATAGGAAAATACTCCGTCTTGATAAGCTGGGAAATTTTCCTTCGCTGTGTTGTTTATCCTTTCAATGTCGTCTTCAAAATTGTAACTGTCGGAAAACCAAATTTTAGGATGGTCAACAGCAATAGCGGTCAAAACAATAACAGACAAACCTATTGACAACATTGGAAGTCCGCTTGAAATGTCTTTGTCACCAAAAACCGAAGCAAGTCCGCCAACTAAGAAAAATGATGAAATTATGATAATAAAGAGAGTGGAAAGAGATGAAAACGGAAGCTGTAACCACCTGTCCGTCTTGCGAACCTTTTTGTTGTCTTTAAATTCTATTCTCTTGTCAAATAGAAACCATGCAAACAAAAGTGTCGGAATACCAAATAAGAATATGAATACAATGTTTTGATCAAACCGTTTTTGTCCTGCTGAGTATAGGTCGTAAAGTCCAACACCCGTAATTGCGATACAAGGTAGTATTAAAGTTTCTGTTAATTGTTTTGATATTGGAACTTTCACTGTCGTCTGTTAAGGTTGCCACTAACGGTTTCCAAGCAGGCACAGTTTGCAGTTTGAAACAGTGTCTACCGAATGTTTGTTTAAAGATACTAATGTTTGTTGCTTTTGCAAAAATGAAAAAATTGTCCGCCGAAACTTTTTGCAAAAGCTATTACCTCGTCCGCGCAAATTGGGCTTGCTTGGTGTTATATGCTGGGCGTTTCTGTCGCGTTTAATATGTTTATTTGAAGTCTAGATGCAATAGCTACAAATTGAACAATGTTATTTGCCTTACAGTTAAATTGAAATTGTATTCCGTCAAAATAACCTTGGTTATTTGTCATTTCCCACACCCAGGTCAATTTACTGCCTAGCAAACCAAATAATACATTGTCTTGATGGTTTGATATTTTAATAACGTTGTCCTTGTCAACATTAAATTGGTCTTGACTATGTGATTGAGATTGATCGTGAAAAAGAATTTCTAACTCGTCAGTGTCTGAGTTAACATTTATCATGTAGAGATAGTGTTGAAACTTCAAAACAACGCTTTCTTTCCAACTAGCATTTTCGGTGTCGCTATATTGAACGAGAAAAATTTCGTCTAATTTGTTTCCAATTATGGTGTCTACAGTCAACATTATTTATTTTTCACGCCTAGCATATAACGTTTCGCAAGCAGGCATAGTTTGCGGCTAATGTTCAGCCCCGCATTTGAGCAGCACTGCGCCGCAAATTTTGCTTGCTTGCTGTTATGTGCTGCCTTTATTGTCAATCTATTATTTTTAGTTGTCTAGCCAACTCCATGTTTGTCGTTACAAGCAAATTGTCCATTAAAGGATAAATCTCGTTTTCTTCGTCACGTTTTAATTCAGATGCGCTTAAAATAATAGTTCTGCCATTTTGAGTTTTAATTACAAAGGTCTGCGGATATGTGGTATAAACTTTATTTGTACCGTCAAGATTTGAGGTCCAGGTTTCCTCCCAGATTATTTTGAAGTCAATTATTTTTTGTCCGATTAATTGAGACCATTTATTTTCACTTGAAACGTCCCATTTTTGTTCGTACTCATTGGTTTTTTCAGTCAGGTCAACTTGTTTTGATTTCAGTCCGTAACAAATAAATGTGTTGTCCCAGAAAACGTAAATGGTCTTGTCCGTCGTTTTAAAATAAACAGAATGGTCAAGAGTGTCAATGTCAGGATATTTTGTCTTGTAGTATGGCTCAGGATTGATGTTATTTCCGTTTTCGTCCGCAAAGTATTTCAATTCTCCATATATAACGGCACAAATTGTCTGCCCGACGAACATTTGTCGACAGTCATTTTCATAAGCAATATGTTTGTCTGCCAGTGTCATTAAGGTTGCACATAACTACATTATAGGATGATCTTTTTCCACCATATCTTGCAGAAATTGCAAGATATGATTAGATTCTATCCTTAATGGCTTATTCTAAAATAAGGATTTTCTATAAACTGTCAAAAGGGGTTGTAACTTTTTGTATACTGTTATTACTAACATGTGTATATATTTCTGTCGTTGTGCTGCGGCTGTGCCCCAATATGACCTGTATATAGCGTAGATCGGTTCCGCTTTCCAGTAAATGGGTGGCATAGCTATGCCTCAGCCAATGCAGTGTTACAGGCTTAGTTATATTACATTTTTCCAGAGCTTGTTTTAAGACAGCCGCCAGACTGCTGGCATCATAAGGGGTTTCCTTAGCCTGACCTTCAAAGAGCCATCGCTTAGGTCTGCAGGCAATAAAGTAACTTCTCAAAAGTTCAAGTGTTTTTTGAGATAAGGGCACAATGCGGTCTTTTGCGCCTTTAGCTTGCCTCACAATCAGCAGGTTTCTCTTGCTGTCTACATCCGTAATTTTTAAATTAAGCAATTCACTCCGGCGAAGACCGCAACTATAAATTAAACTCAGCATGGCCTTATGCTTTAAATTACTATGCGCGTTTAAAATCCGTTTTACTTCTTCTTTACTTAATACATTGGGCAGTATTTTTTCACGTTTGGGCCGGTGAATTAATTCAATATCCATGCTTCTGTTTTCAATTGTTTTGAGAAATAATTTCAAAGCATTTACCACCTGGTTCTGGTACGATGCAGATAATTTGTGCTTAAGTATATAATCCGTATTGAAAGTAATAACATCCTGGTTTGTCAGATCCGAAATAGCCTTGGGATGATGGAAACGCAAAAATAGTGTTAAAGCATCTGTGTAAGTGTCAATTGTATGGTCACTATACCGCTTGGATTTTAGCCAATTTGTAAACTGCAGCACTTTTTTTAAAACAGCTTCGTTAAGTAATGGAAGATCAGAACGTACTTTTACACCATGAACGGAAGACAATTCTGAGGCTCTGGTGGATATACCTGAGGCCTGATATGTATGTTCTATAAGCGGCATTTGCAAATCACTATAATCTAACCACGCATAACCATTCAGGATCTGAAATAACTCCTGTTTTATTGTGATCGAAGCGGGTAAATACCAGCAATTCATAGTTTTACTCCAACGTATAGGTTGCTTGTATAAACGTAGTCTTTTTAATAGGCTATCGTTTTTCACGAAATGTAATTGTACAACATCATGCTTGTCATGATGCGCCATCTGTAATTTAATAATCGGCAAAGTCATCTGCCAAAATTAAAAAAGAAGCCAGGGATATATTGCCACACTTTGTAGCAAAAAAAAGCCGCAAGTTTTGCGGCTTTTCATTTTACAGGGAGGCAAGGGCTTAGGCCTGCACTTCCGTCACAATGCTTGGGAAGATCCTCACATTGCCATTGTCTTCGCGGCGGAACTGGTAGGTGTATTTGTAGTGACTTTCCAAACCACTCTTGTTCGGGAGCCCGTTAATCATCATAATGTTGCGGTTCTTCGCAAAACGCAGAAGCTCGCGCAGGTAGTGGGCAGAGATCTGACCTACCTCGTCGATGATACAGTGTACCTTGAAATCCTTACTGCTGCGGTGACTCGATTCCTTAATGAATACGTGCAACAGAGTAATATAGATAATGGCTTTTACCAGGATGTCGGTACCGGTGCTTCCGATGCTATCAATCTTATGGGTCCAGCCGGTTTCGTTCATCCCTTCTTTGATGTTGAACTTAAGTTCAAATAGATCTTGTAAGCGAATTTCTTCCTGCTCCTGTTCCTTAATGGCCGAGCGGAGCTGCTCGAGCAGTTTCACCGCACGGTTGCTGATCTCGCGACTCTTGGTGCCGGTCGCAAAATCGGTGTTGAATAAACCTTCGTTGTATACCAGGCCATTCTCCTCGCGAAACTCTTCAATGCGCTTGAGGAGCTTATACACTTTGTTATCCGATTCCTCGAGCTTGATCTTGATAAACTCAATGAGCTTGCTCTCCTCGAACTCGGCTTTTTTAAAGTCTTCCGCAATGAGGGAAATAATGTGCTGGATTTTATCCTGCTGGTTGCTCAGCTCTTTTACCTTGGTGGCAATACTGTCGGTAACGAGACCGATCTGGGTGGCTGTTTCGGCAATGGAGAGCTCAATTTTATGTTCGTTGATGAACGAACGCAGGTTCTGTGCAAAACGCTCGTATTCGGCCTGTGTGGCGTCGTGGCGGATCATGAAGTTGAAGTGGTTGTCGAGCCTGAACTTGCCTGCAAACTCATTCACATAACGCTGAAATGCACCGTACTCTTCGTTGAAATGCGAATCGTTTTTGAGGAGCTGGGTACAAAGGTCCATCACACTGTAATTGGTTTTCTTTGGTTCGGCACGCTCAATGATCTCGGCATACTTGTTATATACCGGTGTTTCGCGGAAGTTTTTGGTGAAGTAATTGATCCCGTTGTTGAACTCAATGAGCTCCTCGTCAAAGGCACGTTTCTGCTTGTTGAGCTCCATGCGTTTGAGGTTGTATTTGCGTGTGGCCTCTTCGAGCTGGTTGCTCAGGTCGTTGGCCGAACGCACATATTCATCTTTCTTCTGAATCAGGTCAGGCAATTTGTCAAATATCTCGCGTTTATCCTTAAGATAATCGCTCACGATCTGCGAGTACTGTTCAATTTCCTTGAGAGCTTCCTGAAGTTCCTTAATGCGGTTGTCGATCTGTTTGATCTGTTTGCTGTCTACACCTTTCGATTTGAAATTGCTTTCTTTCTCTGCACTGAGTTCGGCTTCCTTCTGCTCAAATTCCTTCACCTGGTTTTTCTTTTCTACTTCCAGTTCGCTGATCTCCGTTTCCTGGCGTGATTTGAGGTCGGCCAGGCGTTCTTCATTAAACACACGGAGTTTTTCAAACTGCAGGTGGAAATCGTCGAGGAGGTTATTCTTCTTTTTATTGAGAATAGCCAGCTCTTCTTCAATAATATTGAGGCGTTGCCTGTTGCCGCTCAACGATTCTTCTACTTCTTTGCTGGCACGGGCTTTCCAGTCTTCGAGTTCGGCAATGAGTTTTTTCTCGCGTTTGTCGGCCAGCTCCAGGGAGTAGGCAAGTACTTTTACTTCTTCCTTGAGTTCACCCAGTTGTTTACCGTATTTATCGGCTGCCAGCATTTTCTCTTCGTTGTTGGTTACCTGAAATTGGTTCATGGCTTCTTCCAGATCGCGGATCGCTGCGAGGCGCTCGTTTTTCTCAAACTGGTATACTTCAATGGATTTTGATACCACGCTCACATCGTCGAGCTTCAGCTTAATGCCATACAGCGATACATCTTTGCTGTCGGTAAGGCTTGGCTCCAGGTCGGTGCGGAACAGCAATTCCTCATTCACCACTTTACCAATGGTGGTATGCCAGTCTTTCACGTTTTTCTCGAGGTAACCGTAAAGGGCATCGTGCTGCACATTCAGCTTATCTTCAATCTGCCTGATCTCCGTTTTTACACGGATGATCTCGTTATTTGTTTTCTGAATCTGGTTCTGTAAAGAGGTTTTGAGTTTTAACTCGAGGGCTTCCCACTCTTTCTGAAGGGTCTGCACCATGTTTTGTTTAATGGCACGCTCACTCTTGTTTTTATAGGATACCGCGCGAAGTTCGGCCAGCTCCATCTCATGCGCCTTGATCTCATTTTCGTAGAAACGTGTATTGCGGATGACTTTCTCTTCCGATTTGAGTTCGTTGAACTCAATCTGCTTGGCTGTGATCTCGGCATTGGTTTCGCTGAGGGCATCTTCGCGTTTCTGTTTTAATTCGGCATCTTTTTTATTGAACTCGTTTTTCTGCAATAACTGCAACTCGTTGTAATGGTTGAAGATGTCGCTCGTACGCGAGTTTATTTTATTGATGTAGGCGGTTTTGTCGTTACGCAACTGATCAATGAGCGATGAGTATTTCATCTCAATGCTTTGTACATTGGAGGTGAGCGACTCGTACTCGCGGCGGGCTATGTTGAGCTCTACCTGAAGCTTTTCGCGCTCGGCATTTTTCTCAACGGCCTGTTCAATGTTTTTTTCTTTGTATTCTTTGAGTTTTTTATTGGCTTCGCGGATGGTACGGTCGTAGTAACCGATCTCTTCGCGGATATCTTTCTGTTTTTCTTCCAGCTGATCTTTGTGCGTCTCGTGGTCTTCACCCAGTTTTTCGAGTTCTTCTTCTTTTTGTTTGGAAGCCTTGAAAATAGTGTCGTTCTGGGTTTCGGCATAACGGAGGCTGCTGCCGAGTTTATCGGCCATTTCCATTTGCGCACCCTTGAGCATATGTACCTGATCGTATTTTTTATCGATAAATTCCATGAGCTGCTGGCTCTCTTTCTTCAGGAATGTTTCGATATCGGTGTATTTCTCGTTGAACTGGCGCAACTGGCGCTCCACCTGCTCCAGCTTAATGCTGCTGTTTTCGGTGCTCAGGGAGTTGGCAATAAAATCCTTGATAAAGCGGGAGTCGATACTGCTCTTGGAGCTGAGGAATACGTTGGTAATCGATTTCGGAATGTTCTGGTATTTCTCGTTCCCCTTGAGGAGGTGAAATTTAGATAAGAGTTTGTCGGTTTCGGTACCGTAAATAATATTCCGGTAACGCTCAAATGTATCGATCTGGTTGGAGATATAAATCCCGCGTTTTTCCAGTCCCTGGATAATTTCCTTGATTTTGAGGGCTTCGTCCTGCTCGTTGAAAAAATAATCCGGGTTGTATTCGGCATCCACAAAACGAAACACCAGTTTATTGTGGCGGTACACGATCACAAAGAAGGGCTTGTCTTCTGTTTTGATTTCGTAAATGAGGTAGGAGTTCTCGTAGCGGAAGTAGTGCTCCTCAAATGGTTTCTGTGAAGCAGAAATCCCGAGACCCCGGCTGTTGGCGCTGTAAAAGAACAGGATCGCACGCTGCAACGAGGTCTTTCCAAAGTTATTAGTTCCCACAAAACAGGTATTACCGCTCAACTCGATGTCGGCATATTTCACGCTCGCAACATTTATTTCTACAATGCGGTTTAAAATTCTGACGTTTTCCATGTTTAATCTTTCCCTTCGTATAGGTTTGTCTTGGTACATACCGGACCATTCCGGCGCTTTATTTTAGTATTCGTATATTTTTGTGTACAGTTTGTCCAGTGCCTTCATGTTTTTAATGTCAATGCCTTTGAGCAGCACCGGGTTAATAATCTGCACCGGGTATAAGCCCAGTTTCTTGCGGTTCAGGTTTATTTTAGCCGCATCGGTTTTAAAGGTTTTTTCATTTCCGGCCTGTGGCTCATAAAATTCAAGAGGCTGCCCGTTCAGCAGGTTGCGCTGATCGATAAGCTGTGCATAAAACGCCGGCGAAATCTGGCCTTTTATCAGGGCATTGTAAAGCATATCGTTCATGCGTTCGTTTTTGCGGTCGGCATCATAGTTCAGCAATACATTACGCGCAATGGCGCAGGCCTTGCCATCCATGAGTTTATAGTTCGGAAATCCGTATTGTTTAATGTAGCCCAGGAGCTCGGCAGCCGTCGTAGAATCGGCTTTCATTTTCTCTTTCACCAGTTTGTATTTGCTGGTAAACTCCGGTGCTGTTTTATTGCAGGCTTTATTTTTGAGGCAGCTCACACAATATTCAATGGCTGTTTTATAAGCAGGTGTTCCGAATTTTTTGGAATTTTCCTGCATGGCATACACACTGTTTTCATAGCTTGCATTTTTGGCGGCACGGCCGGCCTCTTCCCATTTACTGAGGTTGGCGGCATATTCCTTTTTTGTGTTCTGGCTGAAGAAATTGACTTTTTCACGCTGAGCGCTGTCCATTTCATAACCATTGGTGAGTGCTTTCTCCAGGTAATTAAGTGCTTTGAACTCTTCCTTGATCCTGAGTGCAGCCAGGGCTGCATCCATATAATGGCTTGGATTCACTTCACCTTTATATTCACTGAAAGCCATGTCGAAGCGGGCATAAGCCTGCAGGGCCGAATCGTTTTTGAACATACGTTCGGCATCCGAAATGTTTTTGTGAAAGGTGATAAAATCTTCCGGTGGAACCGTGTACTTGGTTTGTGCAGACAGGCGTATGCCTGTTACCGACAGGATAAGCAGAAGCAAGAGAGGGGATGATCTTTTCATTGCGGTTTATGTTTTTATGATGCTTTGTTCATCGGGTTTTTGTCGGGGGCTTGCAGCGGGCATTAGTTATAGATAATACCCTGGGTTTCTTCACCGTTTCCTGTTTCTTCGTAAATCGCAATCGAATTGATCACATCGAGCAGGTAGGTGTATGAGTCCAGTACTTTGTATGATTCGGTTTGTTCGTCTTCCATTTCCAGGAACGAATCACGCGACATCAGATCGCAGATTTCGCGCACTTTGTTGTGCAGTGTTTCCGAACGGTAGAGCGGAATTTTCTGAAGTTTCTGTTTCAGGCGCACGTTGGCATTACATTCTTCGGCAATTTCACTTGGACGAAACCGGGTACCGATCGTGATCTTGTTATCCATGCTCGCAAACAGGTCGATGATGTCGATGTACTTTTCAAAACGCTCCAGTTTTTTCTCGAGTTCACTGTTCGGTTCATTGAGTTTCGAAAAATAGAAGTAGTTATTGCCACGTTCAATGTTGTAACGGATTACATTGAAATAGGCCTGTAGTCGGTCAAAGTTTTCGGGGTTATTGATGATGTCGTACAGGCGGCCCATATTGTCTTTGGTGCCGTTGCTCGAAATGAAATTACCACGGGCCATCACGGCAAAAATGTCGTGTGTTTGTTTTGGTAAATTAAAGCTGTTCTCTTCCATGTGTTTTAATCTTTACTTTTCACTTTTTTCTTTTCTTCTTTCTTCAGTGGCAGGATAATGGTGTAGCCCAGTCGTTTTTTATTCTTCTCGGCATCTTCATAATCGTGGTAAGCCAGCCTGTATTTAAAATCGAGGGCATTCTGGTATTCCATCGCAATCTCTACAAACAGCGACAGCCTGTCTTCGAACGATACATTCCCCAGGGCTTTCGGAAACTTGTGATCCATGAGGTATTCAAAGAGGTTTAATTTCGTTTGATTCAGGAAGCGGTCCACCAGTTTTTCGGTATCAAGTTTGATCTGCTGGTCAACAATCTTATCCTTGAAGTTATCCGGAAGCTTGTCGGCCATACGACGCACCATGAGGCGCGTGATCTTGTATTTCTCGGCAATACGCTTGCAAAGTACGTGACCGTCATCGGTAAACAGAAAATCCACGGAGATCTTCGTCCGCGGTGTCTTGTGCCCGTTGTGACGCAGGGTGTTGATGCTGCCGATCACTTCCCTGAAATTGGTCCGGAAATAAAGGGCTCCGTGCTCTTTTACCTCTTTGAGGCGTTGTGCTTTTTTGTAAACATCGAGCTGGAACTGAATCTTGTTGATGTAGTCGGTAATGTCGGTCTGAATCTCAATGAGGAAGTCGAGATTCTCAATGAGACTCAGTTTCAGGGCCGATACAATGCCGAATAATTCGATGTCGTTGGTGAGCGCAAACAGGTTGCGGGTTTCTTCAACAACCTCTTCGGTTTTCTTGATGAAATCGATGATGGTGTCGCGCTTCTCACGATAATCCTCGAGTTTCTGGAGTTTAATGCGGTAATTACTTTCGTTTTTGTAAGTATCATCCACATTTTTCTGTAGCTTGATGATCTCGCGTGTCAGCGTGGAATTAATGCGTTTCAGGTATTTTTTAATATTTCGCAGGAAGCGCATTTCGCGCGCCTCCTGGTAGAAACGAATGTAGCGTTTCAGCTCATTGATGTAGTCGTTGATGAAGCCAGGCGTTACTTCCCCGATCTCCATAAAGTCTTCGAACATGGCCACAACAGCGTCGTTCAGACTCACAACATTCTCATATTCGTAAAGAATTTCGAGCGATACCAGTTTACGATACTGGTCCTCGGTGATATCTTCACGGTTCAGCAACTCATTGACCGTTATCTGGTCGCGAACACCAAACAACAGGTCCACCACACCACGGTTGTAGTATAAATGGGATAATAGATCTTTTACATTAACCTGTAAACTCATTCCTCAGGGACGTTTTAACATTTAAATAACTAAAATACGAAGGCTTTGAAGGCCAATGAATTCGGGTTATTAACAAAAACAGGGGTAATTCACCAAATGACAGGGGGCTAAAGTATAAGTGTTTGATATATAGGTGTTTTTATGTTAATTGACGGTTAATAAGGGTAGTCATTCTTTATAAACATCGTGTTAATAGTCCGTTTCTGAAGCCCGGAATCAGGGCTAAACAGGCCGAGGCAGGTTGATTAAAAAAAGGTAATTTTGAACCCATGTTCAGCAAACAACTTTTTCCTTTGGAAGATACCCGGTTATTTGACCATGTCATGACCGACTATATAAATGGTTCAACAACCATACGCCCTTTTTATACCTATGAATTTAACCGGAGCGGATTTGAAAATCTGCTGACTTCCGCTGCTTTTTCCGGCATCAACCGGCAGGTGCTGGTTGAGGAACTAAAAAAACAGGCAGGCCTTGTTGATAATACCGGCGCAAAAACAATGGCCTATATCACCAGCCTGCAAGAGCAGAATGTGTATACGGTAACCACCGGACATCAGCTTTGCCTGTTTACAGGCCCCCTGTATTTTGTATATAAAATCCTGTCGGCGATTAATCTCTGCGAAACGCTCCAGGCGGCCTTTCCCCGGAAGCAATTTGTGCCGGTATACTGGATGGCCAGTGAAGACCACGATTTTGCGGAAGTAAATCATGCCCATGTTTTCGGGAAAACCATTACCTGGAATTCGGAGCAGAAGGGAAGCGTAGGTGAATTCCGCACAGAAGGCATCGATACTGTGCTGGCTGAAATGAAACAGATTCTCGGAAATGCCCCGCATGCCGAGGCGCTGTATCAGGTGTTTGAAAAGGCTTACAGCGGACAGAGCAACCTGGCAGATGCTACTCGCTACCTCGTAAATGCACTCTTTGGTGAATACGGACTCGTGGTGCTCGATGGAAATTCAAAAACACTGAAATCGCTTCTTAAAAAAGAACTGGAGAGAGATATCTTCGAAAACCTCTCGTACCAACAGGTACAGGCCACAAACGAAAAACTGGCGCAGCATTATAAAGTGCAGGTAAATCCGCGCGAGATCAACGTGTTTTATAAAAGCCAACAACAACGCGACCGGATTGTGTCAGAAAATAACACATTTAAAGTGCTGAATACGGAGCTGTCTTTTACGAAGGAACAGATTCAGCAATTGATCAGCGAATCGACGGATAGCCTGAGCCCTAATGTCGTATTGCGGCCGGTGTACCAACAGAAAATACTACCCAACGTAGCCTACGTGGGCGGGCCTGGGGAACTGGCCTACTGGCTCGAATACAAAGCCATGTTCGAAGCATACGGGGTAACTTTTCCGGTGCTGGTACCACGTCAGTTTGTAAGCTTTATAGACAAAGGCACCCATGGCAAGCTCACAAAGCTTGGACTGGATACCCGCGCCATTTTTGAACCGCTCGATGAGCTCGTGAACGGGTTTGTGAAAAAAGAAAATACTGGTCTCGATATCGAATCCTATAAAACAAAACTGTCGCAGGTGTTTGATGCCCTGACACAGGATGCAACGGGAATTGATAAAACGTTGCAGGGTGCTGTGGAAGCCGAAAAACAAAAGGCTCTCAACGGACTGCTTGCAGTAGACCAGAAGATAACCCGCGCATTGAAACAACGTTCGGAAACCGATCTGAATCAGCTGCGCGGCATCAAGGCAAAACTATTTCCTGAGAATACACCGCAGGAGCGCTACGATAACATCAGTCAGTACTATTGTAAATACGGTGCGGAGTTTATACGTGGCCTGAAAGAACAGCTGACGTATGATCTGAGTACTTTCCGCTATGTTGTGTTAACCGAAACAGAATGAAGAACCCGGTTTTTTTGAGAGCGCAATGGCGTAAGCTGATGATGGCCAACTATGCCATTGATCCGGCGCTGCTGCGCGACTTTGTACCGGCCCATACACAGCTTGACCTCTGGAAAGGCCAGTGCCTGGTGAGTCTCGTAGGCTTTATGTTTAAAGATACCCATGTGCGGGGATTCAAAATTCCGGGCCATGTCAATTTCGAAGAGATCAATCTCCGCTTCTATATTACACATGAAACCGGGGATGGTGAGATACGTCGCGGCACCTCCTTCATAAAGGAGATTGTGAAACGACCAGCCATTACCTGGGTAGCCAATACG
The DNA here is from genome assembly GCA_018267825.1 of Bacteroidota bacterium. Taxonomy (GTDB): domain Bacteria; phylum Bacteroidota; class Bacteroidia; order B-17B0; family Aurantibacillaceae; genus JAFDXR01. The sequence continues at coordinate 69,279 of JAFDXR010000012.1, forward strand.
CTCTATAAGGAAAAGTATCATACCATGCCGACACGTCACAGGATTCAGCAGCAAGAAAAGTTGGATGTACAATTCGAGTGGCAATACCGCAACCGTTGGAATACTATGGCCTGCAAAGCTGCCCCTGAACCCTCGCAAATGCCGGCCGGCAGCGAAGAAGAATTTATTACGGAACATTATTGGGGGTATACCCGCTTATCGGAAACGGAAACGTCTGCTTATGCGGTGGAGCACCCCCGCTGGGAAGTATACCCCGTACACGATTACACCATCGATGCTGATTTCGGTGCTTTATACGGTCAGCAATTCGCGCATTTATCCAAGCAGAAACCCGTATCGGTTCTCCTGGCCGAAGGCTCTGAAATACTCGTAAGAAAAGGGTTTGAGATCCGTTGAGCAGTCAGTTTATAAGCTGTCGCATTTACAGGAAAGTTTTGGATCCAGTAGTTTAATATCCGTGATTTTGGATGTAGTATCACAATCGTTTACAATGACTTCAAAACGAGCCGAGTCTTTTTTTATAGCCTGCAGGTAATAACTGCCACAGGGTTTTTTGTGCACATCGCTCAGATCGTAATTAACCTGGTAGGCTTTTAATGCTATACGAAAGCCTTCCGGGGTATAGCCCAGGCATTTAACTTTACACAGGGCCTTATTACTGAACTCAAATTTCTGATAGGTCAGCTCCTGCATCTTAAGCTCATTGGGCCCGGTGCAGCCTTTTTTGCTGACAATGAAAAAAAGGATAATGCATCCCGGCACAAAGCCGATCAGGTAAAAACGTAAACGATGCCAGAAGGTCATAAGGTCTTTTTAAAGTTTAGATGGCGGCCATCAGTAAGTTAATGTCTTTGAATGGCAGGTCGAATGTTTCGCCCAGGTACTGGTTGGTAAGGATTCCGTTGTAAATATACACGCCGTTGCGTACGCCAGCATCTTTACGTACCAGGCTGTCGAAGCCGCCCTCATCGCCCATGCTCAGTAAAATCTGTGAGAATATATTGCTGAATGCATAAGATGCGGTGCGCGCCACACGCGACGGGATATTAGGCACACAGTAATGTATAACACCGTGTTTGCGGAATACAGGTTTGGTATGGTTCGTTACTTCAGAGGTTTCAAAAATACCGCCCTGGTCAATACTCACATCAATGATCACCGAGCCGGTTTTCATTTCGGAAACCATACCTTCTGTAACAATACAAGGCGTGCGGCCTTTGGAGGCACGCATGGCACCAATTACTACATCGGCGCTCTTCAGGTGCTTTTCAAGAACCTTCGGCACAATCACCGATGTAAATACACGTGTGCCGAGCTGACTTTGCAGCCGGCGCAGGCGTGATGTGGAATTGTCGAATATTTTAACGGTGGCACCCAGTCCGAGCGCTGCACGTGCAGCAAACTCGCCCACAGTACCCGCGCCGATAATAACCACTTCGGTAGGCGATATGCCGCTGATACCTCCCAGGATTGCACCTACGCCATTATTGACGTTGCTGAGTAACTCTGCTGCCACGAGTATCGATGTGCCACCGGCTATCTCACCCATGGCACGGATTACCGGAAAAATACCGGCATCATCGGTGATCATATCGAAAGCCACGCAGTTCAGTTTTTTGGCAATCAGTTTTTTCAGAAAATCCTCCGGCTGAACGGTGAGCTGCAACGAAGAGAACAGGGTTTGCTTCTGTTGCATCATTTCAATTTCCTCGAGGGTAGGAGGTGCTATTTTTAAAATGGTATCGGCTTTGTAAATATCCTGCGGCGAATACACCACTTCGGCACCGGCTTCACTGTAATCGTTGTCGTCGAAGTGAGCGGCTTTTCCGGCACCGGCTTCAATCACTATACGGTGGCCGTTGTTTACGAGCAGGGCTACAGCATCGGGTACAAGCGGCACGCGGTTTTCCTGGAACGCAATTTCTTTTGGAATGCCGATATACAACTTTCCTTTCTTACGCGCTACTTCAAGCATTTCTTCCTGGGGAGCATAAGCACCTTTGGTGAGGGAGAAGAGCACATCTTTGGTCATTACCATAATCGTGTGTTTAAGTGTGAGTTCGTGTTCAATTATTGGCCGTGATATCGGGGGGCGTTGCAATCATCGAGTGCCTTTTGTGGTCTGTATACTATACCTACGCGCAGTTCCCAGGTACGGTTTGTGATCAGAATCCGGTCACGCACGCCCTGCGGATAAACGTCGGGGTTGTAATGCAATTCTGCAAAAAATTTAAAAGGACTGTAAGCCAGAAATTCATAACCTACACCCACATCGGCGCTCACGTTTATTTTCGGCAAAGCACCAGCCCATGGGGCATAGGCGGGTGTGGCACGGCTCATATTGTATTCAAGCTTCGGCCCCAGCATCCCATACCAGAAACCACGATAGCCTTCTTCCAGCAGAAATTTGGCGTAGTTGTTCCATTGGATATACGTGTAGGAGTTAACACCTGCACCGCGTTGGCCGGTATAGGGGTTTAATAAAGGTTTTTCGGTTGCTCCCTTGTGTGTAAACTCAAGTTCTGTTTGCCAGCGGATGTGTTTCTTTTTGAGGAGTTCCACAAAAATACCTACTGTCCAGCTTGGCAGTTCCGCCGATTTATGCGATGGCGGGATGTAGGCCAGCATATTGATGGTGTCCTGGAAGTTCAGGTTTTTATAACGCTGGCGCGAGGTATTCGGGCCAACAAATATTCCCACACCCCTGAAAAACTGGGCGTGAACCTGACCAGATAATTCGATCAGGACAAACAGGATGAGCAGTCGTTTTATCATAAATAGCTTAGGCGCTAATGGTTTCTACGGAGGCGTTTACTTTTTTCACAAGTCCCTGCAACACTTTGCCGGGACCTACTTCAGTAAATGAGGTAGCACCATCAGCAATCATTTGTTCTACGGTTTGTGTCCATCTTACCGGCGCGGTTAATTGGGCTACCAGGTTTTGTTTGATCGCCGCAGGATCAGAAACTGCATGGGCTGTTACATTCTGGTAAACAGGGCATACCGGTGTGTGGAATGTGGTGTTATTGATAGCCGCTTCGAGTTCTACACGGGCCGGTTCCATAAGAGGCGAGTGAAATGCTCCGCCAACAGGTAAAACCAGGGCACGTTTGGCACCTGCCGCTTTTAATTTTTCGCAGGCAATGTTAATGCCTTCAATGCTTCCCGAGATCACGAGCTGGCCCGGACAGTTATAATTGGCGGCCACCACTACATTACCGGCATCGCTGATGTCTTTACAGATCGCTTCCACCACTTTGTCGTCGAGGTTCAGAATAGCGGCCATGGTCGAAGGGTTCAATTCGCAGGCTTTCTGCATGGCCAGGGCACGTTTTGATACAAGTACCAGGGCATCTTCGAAGGTGAGGGTCTTATTGGCAACGAGGGCCGAGAATTCGCCGAGGGAGTGGCCTGCCACCATATCCGGTTTAAAGCTCTCGCCTAAGGTGGAAGCCAGGATCACGGAGTGCAGGAAAATAGCGGGTTGTGTTACTTTGGTTTGTTTGAGTTCTTCGTCGGTACCACCAAACATGGTATCAGTGATACGGAATCCAAGAATGTCGTTTGCTTTTTCAAATAAGGCTTTGGCAGCAGGAGATTGCTCATAAAGGTCTTTCCCCATGCCCGAAAACTGCGAGCCCTGGCCGGGAAATATAAATGCTTTCTTCATAAGAAGGATGTTTCGTTTAAAAGGTTAAAGAAGTGTATAAAGTTAGCAGAAATTTACGAAAAATCAAGTGAAAGACAGCCGCTTTTAATCCACGAAAGGGTGTTGATTTTGATGGTTTGCGGATAATTCCGGCATGACAAAGAGATTTGTCATGCCGACTGAAACGGAGACATCCCCGGAAATTCATTAAATAGTAAGGGCGGTTTTCCGCTAAGCCGGCACGAGCGTTGAAATTACACCACATTACACATCCGTGCATAGGCACAGTAGGTGCACTGATCCGGGTCTTCTGTTTGTGTAAAAGATGTTCCCGGAGCAATCATCCCACGGATATAATCTGCCAGGAAATATTCGAAATTCCGGAGCAGATCGGCCGAAAAAAGTAAGGGTTGTTTTTGTTTTCCCTCGTATATGAAGCGGGGCTGTTCTTCAAATTTCCGGAATGGAATAATGCAGGGCATCAATTCCTCCGGTTTTGCAATGCCCTGTTTTACAGCAAGCCAGGCATATACAAACAATTGCAGCATTTTATCATAATCGGGATTGGAAAATAATTCCTCGAAACCGAGAAATTCAAATTTGTCCTTTGGTTTCACCGACGATTTATAATCAATGATCCGCACCATATGGCGAAACCTGTCTATACGATCGGCAGACCCTTTGATATAAACCGTAGCCGGCTTCCCGTCAATATCCATATGCAGTTCAGCCTGCATGCCTTTTTCAAGAGCAAGAATGCTTAACACGTCGCCCTGTTCGATCAGGTGTTTATCCTGTTTCAGTAGTTTACCCACATACACATCAAGTACCTTCTGTTGCAGAAAGTTTTTCCCGAACAGAGTTTCCTGGATGCTGAACGTTTTCCGGAATGTGGCTGAAACAACATCATCCTTGCGGTTCATGGCCTCCTGTACATCGGCTACCTGCAGCACCCTGCCTACATAAGGCAGGTAAAGGGTTTCCAGACTTTCGTGTAATATCGAACCAAAGGTATTGGCTTCGGCGGTTTCTTCGAGTTCGGCAGTTTCCTTCATGCCGGCACCATACCTGAAGTAAAACCGGAGCGGACAATCTTTATAGCTAATCATAGCCGAAGGCGAGAGCCCACTGTAATCATCGTTTTGCGTGAGCTTGCGTATAATGGGTTGCAGGCTTTCTGTGTTTTTAGGAATACTGATGGCAATACGTTCGCTCACTGGCAAAGCAGCGCCGGTTAAGATACGTTCGGTGATGACACTCTCCGGGGCATATTTGCTAAGCTCAAACTGTAACTGTGTGATAAAGCGACTTTTTTCTCCCGAGCCAAGAATAGAATGTTCTGTATTGTATGTAAGCACTATATGGCTGGCTCTTTGCAGCAAACGGTAAAAGTGATACGCATAAATGGCATCCTTGTCGCCATACAAAGGCATGTCGTGATAGCGTTTCAGATCGTTCGGAATAAAGGAGTTGTTGGAGCGGCCCGATGGCAGCACATCTTCATTCACGCCAAGCACCATGATGTGTTCAAAGTCGAGTGTACGTGTTTCCAGCACCCCCATAATCTGCAAGCCTTTCAGGGGTTCGCCGATAAAAGGAATAGTTGCGCTGCCAACCACCTGCCTGAACATACTCCGAAGGGTTTGCAGGGAATTCAGAAAGGTATGCTGATCGAGCAGGCTGCGCAGGCGATTGAAATATTTATTGAATACAAAAATGTATTCGCGTTCGAGTGAGCTTAGTGTATTTCCGGGCTGATCATTGAAATCGGTCATCAGTACCGACATCGCAGCGATACCCTGCTGAGCATTCGTCCACTGTGTAAACAAAGGTTCCACCACCGGGAAATCATTTTCAAACAGATCGCGGAGCAAAGCCATATTCAGCCACACATAATTTCTGTCGATGATCTTCTGAATAATTTTCTGCAGCCGGCGGCGTGTCGATTTGGATTCGAAATACCGCGTGAAAAACGAGTTGTAAAGAACCTGCAACAGATCCTTGTAATAAAAACTTTTGGAGCTTGCCGATTGCTGCACGGCATGATGCAGCTGGATAAGGCTTTCGGCCAGGTCGTACAGGGGCGTGAGCCGCACCGGGTACTCCATGGTGATGTTTACATGCTCTACTTCTTTTGGTAATTGCGAAAGCAAAGGGAAAAGCAGGCTTTCGTCGGCCAGTACCACGGCTGTTTTATCGAGCGAATAGCCTTTCGCTACCCATTCGCGCAATTGATTTGCCACCACCTGTGTCTGGCCCACCTGTCGCGGCACAGCCACTATATCAATATGTTTGGGAATTTCACGGAAGTGATCCCCCGGTTTTGCTGTATTGGCAAAAGCGGGAATAGCAAAATTCTTCCGCAGGAAAAGTCCGGCTTCGTGACCTTCCTGTTCAGTATAGTATACATCGGCATCCCAAAGTATATGCGCCTGTTTTTGTTTGACAAGCTCCGAAAAAATAATGGTCTCTGCTTTATTCAGTGCATTGAAACCGCAGATGAGTATGTCTTTGAAGCCTGCCAGGTAAGGGGAGGAGCTGTAGCGCTCCACGGCCAGCCTGTACATCAGGCCCTGATAGCCTACGCGCTTGCGAAGGAGCTGATCTTTGAAAACTTCGTAGATATCGCCCATCTGCGACATGAAATTGACGTAGTCCTGCTGCGTATCAGTCAGTGCCTCGGCGCTCAGCGACCAGTTTTCAATTTCCTTGATTTCTTTCAGATTGCGATACAAGGCATCGGTATCCACCAGGTAGCGGTCTGCCTCGTTGAAATCCTGCAACATCAGGGTGCCCCAGCGGGCAAAGGATTCAAACGGTTCGGCTTTTTCCTTTAAAACCTGTGTGTACGCATTGTAAAGCTCGCACATCAGGTCAATACTGTCGACCGATGACAGGCCCGACAATTCGGCTACGAGGTCTTCGGCACTGATAACCGTTGGCAACCATATTGTTTTATTAGATACCTTTGCAAGATGCTGTTTTAAATACAGCGCCCCCCGTTTATTTGGCAGAATCACACAAAGGTTTTCGGCCGACGTGTGGTTATCAGCAATATAACGGGCTATGACATGCAGGAAAGGAACCATCAATGATGCAATCGGTGTTTGAAGATATGCAATTTCCGGTTTACCGGAAGTATAAAAACAATAAACGTTTTTATAAAATTATAAGCGATGCTGAATTTGAAGAAATACAGCTTATTGGCAGTAAGAAGGTAGTAAGCCTGCATAAGGCGGCGATACTTCCCGATAAAAATTTTATTTACGACCTTTGCTTCGATACTTCCGTCGCCGACGAAATAACCGAAGCGGAATACAAAACCATTTATGATGCATAAAATTACGATCATAGGTTGTGGCAATATGGGCCTGATCTATGCCAATTCATTTTTGAAATACCGGATTGTCAATTCAGACAATCTGCTCCTGGTTGAAAAAAACGCTGAGCGCCAGGTAAAACTCCAGGCTATGAATATAGGTCGTGTTGTTACCACAACCGACCAGTCTATTGCAGGCAGCGATATCCTCATCCTTTCGGTAAAACCACAGGATTTTATTGAGTTGGCTCCCGGCATAAAACCACACCTGAAACCATCTACGATCGTGCTGTCGATCATGGCCGGAATTGAGATCAGCGCCATTGCTAAATTACTGGGGCACGAAAATATTGTACGTGCCATGCCAAATTCGCCGGTTGAGATAGGTATGGGTATGACGGTTTTCACTGCCTCGCCATCGCTGACCCGTGAAGACCTGCTGAAAGTCGATAATATGCTGGCTACCACCGGTCGCACCCTTTACGTGGAAAAAGAACAATTGCTGAATGCCGTTACTGCATTGAGTGGCAGTGGTCCGGCTTATTTTTTCTACTTCATGCAACACCTTGTAAAAGCTGGTATGGAAATGGGACTCGATGAACATATCTCTTCTACGCTGGCCAAACAAACCATGCTGGGTGCTTTTCACCTGATCAATAATGCAAGCAAACCACTCGATGAACTTATTAAAGCCGTGGCCTCAAAAGGCGGCACAACCGAAGCAGCCCTGCATACGTTTCAAGAGCAACATATGGGCGAAACCATTGTGCAGGCACTACTGAATGCAGAGAAACGGGCCGGCGAACTGTCTCTGAAATTATAAAAGCACAACGATGGAATTTATAAGCAAAGAACTCAGCGAATATTGCGAACAGCATACAAGCCCCGAAAGTCCCGAACTCCGGGCCCTGAACCGGGAAACCCATCTGAAGGTATTGTCGCCCCGCATGCTCAGTGGCCATTTGCAGGGCGCATACCTGAGTTTTGTATCGCACATGATCCGGCCTTTGTATGTTCTTGAAATAGGCACCTATACCGGCTATTCGGCTATTTGCCTGGTACAGGGCATTCGTGAGGGAGGGAAACTCATCAGCCTCGATGTGAATGAGGAAACCAGCCTGCTGGCACAGACCTTTATTGATAAAACGCCGGTGAAGGATAAGATCGAACTCGTGGTGGCAGATGCAAAGGCTTATATTCCGGGACTTACCCAACGTTTTGACCTTGTGTTCATCGATGCCGATAAGCGCAACTATGCTTTATATTACGACCTGGTGTTCGATAAAGTAGCACCCGGAGGTTTTATCATGATAGACAATGTGCTGTGGAGCGGAAAGATCACCATGCCTGAAGAGGCCATGGATAAAGACACACTGGCCATCCATGAGTTTAATAAGCACGTGCAGAATGACTCACGGGTGGAGAATGTATTGCTGCCGATCCGCGATGGGATCATGATGGTGAGAAAAAAGGTTTAAAGCCTGAGGCCTATAATCAGAACATCGTCTACCTGTTCCAGTTTACCTTTCCAGTCTGTAAAAATTTTATCCAGAACAGATTTCTGTTCGGCCATGGGTTGTGTATGGATGGTCCGGAAAAGATCTTCCAGTTGCTTATACTTGAATTTTTTGCCTTTATCGCCACCGAACTGATCGGCGTAGCCATCGGTAAGTGTATAGATCACATCGCCTTTTTGAAGATCGAAAGAATATCTTGTGAAAGGCTCGCCTTCTTTTGGTGATTTGCCTACAGGCATTTTATCGGCTTTGCAAACGATGACTTCCTGGTTGCGTACGATATAAAAAGAATTGTTTGCGGCCGCGTAATTCAGTACCATGCGGTTCAGATCAAAGGCGCAAAGAATGCAGTCCATACCGTCTTTTGCTTCCTCGCTGCCTTTAGGATTCAGGGCTTTAATGATTTCCTTGCGGGCTTCGTTCAATACCAGATCGGGGTGCTGAACGCGCCGCTCGATAATAATTTCATTGAGGATGGAGATGTTCAGGAGGCTCATAAAAGCACCGGGTACACCGTGCCCTGTGCAATCGGCCGTAGCCAGAAAAAAGGTATTCGCATCGGTGGAGAGTGCCCAGTAAAAATCGCCGCTCACAATATCTTTGGGTTTATAAAAAATGAAATGCTCCGGTAAGTTCTGCGAAAGATATTCGTCGGATGTGATCAGTGCTTTCTGGATTCGACTGGCATAATGAATACTGTCTGTGATCTCTTTGTTTTTTTCTTCGAGGATGACGCGCTGGGATTCAATTTCATGGTTTTTGACACTGAGTTCAATGCTGGTTTTTTTCTTGGTTTTATAGGCGCGATAGGCCAGTATTCCTGCAATACCGAGTACCACAATCATACCAAGCATGCCCAATAACATGGTTCTTTGCCTCGCTATTTCGGAATCGGTGAGTTCTTTTTGTTTATTCAGCAGGGAGATCTGGTTCTCTTTAAGTTCGGAGTCGTATTTTGTCTGCATGTCCGTAACCTGTTTCAGGGTTTCGGCATTATATAAGGAGTCTTTTAAGATGTCGGACTGGCGCTGGTATTCGTAGGCCTTGTCGTATTGTTTCAAACTGCTGTATATATCCGAGAGGTCTTTGTACACTGCTTGCAGCAGGGAGATATGGTGTGTTTTTTTAGCATAATCAGCACCTTCCAGGTAGGTGGCAATGGCAAGATCTTTTTTGCCCTGCATGTCGTACAATGAGGCAATGTTTACATTGATTTCGGCTACACCGCTGGTGTCGTGCAGTTTCAGGCGAATGTTCTTGGCCCGTTCCACATAGTACAGGCAGCTGTCCATTTTCTCGTAGTGGTAATAAATGCCCGCTACATTATTGCAGATATCCGCCTCGGTTTGCAAATCTCTGCTATTCAATTGTTTTAATGTGCCAAAGTAAGTGTGCAGTGCCTTATCAAAGCGATTCTGTGATTCATAAATAACGGCAAGGTTGATTTCGGCGCGGGCAATATTATCGAGGTCGTTGTACTTTCGGGCAATCCGGAGAGCATCTTCATAGTATTTCTGAGCCAGGGGCAAATTGAGCTGGTTGTAAAATACAACACCGATGCTGATGTAAATGCCGGCTCGCTTATACTCCAGGGATAACGGGACATAGCGGAGGGCCTGGATGAAGTATTGCGATGCCTCTTTGTAACGGTTGGCAGTTTGAAAAATACTGCCCATATTGGAAAGGGAACTGGCAATCCGCGAGGAATCACCATAAATGCGGTCTATCTGCAAAGCCATTTTACCATATTCAATGGCTTTGTTATAATTGTGATAATCCTGGTAAATGCTGCTCAGCTGGTAGTATGAATCGGATTCCCCGTTTTTGAAATTGATTTCTTTCGACAACTGCAGGCATTGCCGGGCATATTCAAGAGCCCGCTGGGGATCATTGGTTTTGATTTCATAGATGTAGTCGTTAATAAGTCGTGCCAGCGTGGTGTCATGGCCATGGTGTTTCTGAATAAGAGCAAGCAGGCTATCGCTGTTGTGATTAAATGTTTTGGCTGTGCCTGTCAGGTTCAGGCTGATTAATACACACAGCAGCAGACGTATAGTATATGAGGGCATTATCATAACTCAGTTTATGTTCGATGTCAACATGTTTTTCATGCATTCATAACAATGAAAATCAGCTATAGAGCAGTGACCGGGATGTACAACGGGGCTGATACAATAATACAATAAAATTTACGACTCAGGCAAAAAGTTATTTAATAGGCCGCCTCCGGGCGTTCCCTCTGCTATTTTTATTATCTTTGGTAAAGTATAACCCAATATGCCTCTTTTGAGCATCAATTTACAGTCGGTTCAACAGTTCTTCAGTCATTATCTGCCTGTCAAGAATCCTGTATTAATCCTCGCACTGACCCTTTTAATTATCCTTTCGGCTCCCTTAATCCTGAAACGTTTCCGTATCCCCGGAATTATCGGGCTTATTATTGCCGGCGTATTAATTGGTCCGCATACCCTCCATATTATTGAAACATCTACCAGCTTCGATCTTTTCAGTAAAACGGGCCTGCTTTATATTATGTTCCTGGCCGGCCTGGAGATTGATATGCAGGAGTACAGGCGGAATCAGAGCAAGAGTTTTGTTTTCGGTGCCTTCACCTTTTTTATTCCGATCACCATCGGTTATTTTGTTTGTACCTACGTATTTGGATTTTCGCTGTGGCCTGCATTATTACTGGCCAGTATGTTCTCCACGCACACACTGCTCAGTTACCCGATTGTGAGTAACATGGGGATTGTGAAAAACAGGGCTGTGCAGATCTCCTTTGGTGGTACCATCATAACCGATAGTGCCGTACTGATTCTGCTGGGGATCATTACCAATGTGGTTGACGGGCAGATGTCGGGCGAATTCTGGCTGCGCCTGATCCTTTCGCTGGGATTGCTTTGTTTTGCTGTATTGTACCTGTTGCCCAAAGTAAGCCGCTGGTTTTTCAGAAACATTGAAGGGCAGGGGAGTTCGCAATATATTTATGTATTGGCAGTAGTATTCATCTCCGGTTTCTTTTCCGAACTGGCCGGCGTAGAGCCTATTATCGGTGCGTTTCTGGCAGGTATTGCCCTCAATCGGGTGATTCCGCACAATTCCATCCTGATGAACAGAATCATCTTTATTGGCAATACGATCTTTATTCCTTTTTTCCTCATCAGCGCCGGGATGCTTGTTGACCTGAGTTTATTTCTGAAAGGAACCAATGCCCTTATTTTTGCCGGTATCCTGAGTGGTGTAGCGTTGATCACCAAATGGTTTGCTGCCCAGATCACAGGATTTATTTACAAATACACCAAGTATGAGCGCCGGGTCATGTTCGGGCTCAGTGCCTCGCATGCTGCGGCAACACTGGCTGTTATTAAAGTAGGTTATGATATCGGGCTCTTCGACCAGAATGTAATCAATGGGACCATTATCCTGATCCTGATTACATGTATGGTGAGTTCGTTCGTCACAGAACGCGCGGCCCGGAAAATTGCCGTGGCCGAAAAAGAAACGACCAAACGCGTGGCCGATAAGCCGGAGCGCATTCTGGTGCCTTTCAGTAACCCGGAAAATATCCAGGGACTTGTCGATTTTGCTTTGCTCATCAAGGATCCGGGTTCGCAGGAACCGATATATCCTTTATCGATTGTAGAAGAAAGTGCTGATGCCGACGAGAAAATGCATGTGGCCAAGAAGGTTATTGAGAGTGTGGCCGAACAGATCGCCTCCGGTGGAAAGAAAGTGGAGATTCTGAAAAAGGTGGATCTCAGTATCGTGGATGGTATTGTGCGCACCGCTAAAGCCTATGGTATTTCGGATATCATTATCAGCTGGAAAGCCCAGCAAAGCACTACAGGATTATTCTTCGGAAGTATTGCCGATAACCTGCAGGTGAAATCGAGGCAGGCACTTATTATTTCCAAACTGATACAACCGCTTAACTCGTATAAAAAAGTAAAGGTGATTCTCACGCCCAATGCCGAGCTGGAGAATGGTTTCCAGGCCATTGCCAAAAAAATCAATTTCATGCTCAAACAGGTCGGCAACCAAAAGATTATATACGGACAAAAGAAAACACTGGAATCGTTTATGAAAATCATCAACGATAAGAAACGCGATTTCTATATATACCGTGAAGTAGAGTCGTTTAATGATGACGATGCATTGTCGAAGGTAGAAGGCGACGATCTGTATGTGTTCCTGAGCAGCCGTAAACAAACCGTATCTTACGACTTCCATGTCGACGATATGCCGAAGAGCCTTAATAAAACCAACGAGTTCACAAGTTTCGTGGTGTTCTATCCGGAATCCCTGAAAGCCCTCAACGATGCACAGATGAGCGAAATGACAACACCGGCCATCCAGGAGAATATAGAAAAGGTGATTCAACTCAAAGAAAAACTCACCGGCATTTTCAAAAAAGAAAGTTAGTACATGCAGGCAATTGATTACAAAGAAGGACTTCATCTCCTTGTGCAGGGAAAACAATGCACGCCTGTTTCTATGACGGGACTTCACGCATTCCTGGAACTGGCAGAATCGACCATTGTGGAATTGAATCTCACCAAAACAGGAATCGTTACACATCAGTTTGAAAATGGCGGATACACACTTGTTATAGGTCTTACGGAAAGTCATCTTTCGGTACATACATGGCCTGAGTACGGCATTGTGAACTATGATATATATTTATCGAACTATCTGGAAGTGAACGATGATAAAGTACTGGCATTTGATGCGATGATGAAAGCATTTTTCAGACCACAACAGGTACGCGAAACTAAAATAAGCCGCTAATACACAAACATGACAATGAAAACCACATTGAATTGCCAGTCGTGCCAGGGATTTATTTCTTTCAGTGGAAAGGATTCTGACACAGTTGTATGCGATCAATGCCGTACGCATAATAAGATTCATGCAGGTGTAACGGGATCCGCGGTGGTTTCAGGGACTTTGGTTCAGAATAATACACGCATAAAATTTAATCAAAAACTGAAAGTAAAGGATGAAGTTTACCGTGTAATCGGGTTACAACAGCTTTATTTTAAAGCGGGTTACAGTAACTACTGGTATCTTGATCCTTCCAAAAACCAGTCGGCATACCTCGAAGAATCATTCGATAGTTATTATGTATTCCAGCCTCTCCATGTGGATTTGAACCCCCTGTTAAACCCGGGTCATCATGTTGGTAAGGTATATTCATTACCGGATTATGGTAAAATGATGTTTACAGCGATTCAGAAAATTGAATTTACGGCAGAAGCCGGGGAACTTAAAATGATAGGGGACTTCAGCCAGGATGGCTTCGTGCTGGAAGCCGTGAATATGAACCGGCATACTGCTTTACTTCGTTTCTTCATTTTTAAGGATAAGACGGTTTTCGGATTTGTGGGGGAAAAAGTATCTTACAAAACAATGACAGATCTCTGATTTTGGATTATATAGTACAACATAACAGTAAGGAATTCAAATGCCATGGTTGTGACGCAGTGCATCAGCTGGTAGCACCCGGGCAAAGTTCTTTTTACGTCTGCAGGCATTGTGGATGGTCTGTGGGGTTGACTTCGCGTACTCAAAAAAAAACAGATCAAAAGACAAGACGTGCAAAAGCAAAGCCTGTCATGGAACCGGGGTACAGCTTTCGTTTCGATGAGCGTGATTGGGTTTGCCTGTCGGTGGCCGAATACCGCGAAAAAGGAACGCAATATTATTGGCGCGAATATGGTTTGTACGACAAATCCGATAGCTGCCTTGCCTGGTTGAATGAATTCAACGGCCATTGGTCCATAGCATATCAAAGTGACGCCTTCCAGGAAAATGCAAGGTCGGGAGAATATACTGATGGTAACAGGCGTTTTTTAATTTTCAATAAGTACAGTGCCCTGTTTGAGTATGGGTATGGCGAGTTTATGGATGATATAACTTCGCCGGTTGTATACAATGCCAGCGAGTATGTCAATCCACCGGAAATGGTAACGTTCTGCAGTAATCTGACAGAGATTTTTTCCATAGAGGCCAGGTATGTCAGTCAGAAGGAAATGAAAGCGATCCTTCCTGAAAAAGCGGAACTGCCTTCGGCTGTTGGAGTTGGAGCACTTGAGCCTTCTACATTTTATATTTCAGATCGCACACTTCGTCTCTTTACAATCATAACGGTTGTTATCCTGATTGCCATTGAGATTGTCTTTAATTTCACCGAAACAGAAGTAAAAGTAGGTGGCGTAAATGTTGCTGTTGATACAGCTATGGTACAACCCAAGGTGCCCTTTGTAATCAGGGATATTGATCTTCCGAAATCGTACAATAATATTGAGGTCAGGATTGCCGGAAATTTGAATAACGAATGGGTTGAGGTAGAAGGAAGCCTGATAAGCGCTGATGGTCGTGATGTGGCTGATTTCGGAACCTCTCTCGAATATTATTCGGGATACGAGGATGGCGAATCCTGGAGTGAGGGAAGCAATGCCAATGAAGTGTTTTTGCCAGCCATCGAAAAGGGAAACTATATGCTCGATGGCGATGTGAATTTCAGCGGCAAGCGTTTCGGAAACTTCGTAGCCGTTGAAGTATATGCCAATGTAGGCTATTTCTCCAATCTCTGGTTTTTGCTCGCCCTTGTATTGATTTACCCGGGTTATGTCCTGGCCCGCCGCCATATAAAAAATAAAGCACGCTGGGCAAACAGTGATTACGCATACTTACATTTCAATCAGAATGATGACTAATATTTTAAAAATAATAAAGACCTATAAACTGTATGTTGCTTTTCTGGTTATGGTTGTGTCATGGAGTGTTTATAACCGTATTACCGAAAACCGCATTGTCAGCTGGTTCAGCGACGAAACGGAAAAGCCGAGCGGACCAGGTCAGCATGGCTACAGTGGTTCACATCATAAATAATCTAAAACAAAGAATATCATGGAATACATTAATCTTCACGCCGTTTTAAGCTCAGTGATTTTTTCATTACTGGGAACTGCCTTATTGCTTGTTTCATTCTGGATCATTGAAAAGCTTACGCCTGAGAATACCTGGAAAGAAATTTCACACAACAAAAATGTGGCCCTGGCCATCGTTATGGGTGCTTTCATCCTGGGTATGAGTATTATTATTGGCTGTGCTATTCACGGATAGAAAATGCAGTTCCTCTTGTTGTTTTCTGCCTTTGTGGTAGCTACCTGTGGGCTTATTTATGAACTCATAGCCGGCACACTTGCCAGTTACCTGCTGGGCGACAGTGTTACGCAGTTTAGTACAATTATTGGCGTATACCTGTTTTCCATGGGTATCGGTTCTTTTTTATCAAAGAACTTCAATAAGAATCTTCTGGGATGGTTCATTCAGATCGAATTACTGGTAGGGATTGTCGGGGGCTTCAGTTCGGTGTTGCTTTTTGTTTGTTTTGAGTATGTAGAATCCTTCCGGATCATCCTGTACTTCATGATTTCACTCACCGGGATTCTTGTTGGTCTTGAAATTCCCTTATTATTAAGAATACTCAAAGACCAGATGGAATTCAAGGATCTGGTTTCGAAAATATTTACGGTCGATTATATCGGTGCATTGCTCGCCTCTATTATATTCCCTTTGATCCTGGTTCCCTACCTGGGACTTGTAAAAACATCCCTGTTTTTCGGAATCCTCAATGTACTTGTTGCCCTCTGGTTGATACTGAAACTCAAATCCGGGAAAGGATACTTCAATCTGCTTTTAATGGAAGCACTTCTCATTCTCGTGGTTCTGGCAATCGGAATGATTTACGCCGAGGGTTGGGTAAATTCATCAGAACAGGCATTTTATCACGATAAAGTGATCTATGCGAAATCGTCGCCATACCAGCGCATTGTGCTGACAAAAAACAAAGATGTTATAAAACTGCATCTGAACGGCAATCTGCAGTTTTCATCTGCTGATGAATACCGCTACCATGAGGCCCTGGTTCATCCGGGGATGAGTTTGCTTACGAAACCCGAAAATATTCTGGTGCTCGGCGGGGGCGACGGACTGGCGGTTCGGGAATTATTGAAATACCCCGAAGTAAAGCATATTAAGCTCATTGATCTTGATGCGCAGGTGACGCATTTGTTCAAGACACATTCTCTCTTAACTCCCCTTAATCAGAATTCCTTATCATCCCCGAAACTGGATGTGCTGAATGCAGACGCCTATACATGGCTCAGAAACAGCGATGAAAAGTTTGATTTTGTTTGTGTGGACTTTCCGGATCCTTCTAACTTCAGCATCGGAAAATTATATTCGGCTGCTTTTTATAAGGAACTGAAACGTGTTTTGAAGCCGAATGCCGTTATTGTGGTACAGTCTACATCGCCACTGGTTGCCCGTAAAACATTCTGGTGTGTAAATCACACACTGCAATACAACGGCTTCTATACCAAGCCGTACCATGTTTATGTGCCTTCCTTTGGCGAGTGGGGTTATGTTATGGCCAGTCCTGCGCCACTTATCGAATCCTATGATCTGAAAGTGCCGTGCCGGTTTCTGGATTCTTCAGCACTACGCACAGGATTTGTTTTTCCAAAAGATATGGACTCCATTGCCACAGATGTAAATAAATTGAATAACCAGGTATTGGTTCATTACTTCGAAGAGGAATGGTCTAATTATATTCCATGATGAATCGACGGCATTTTATAAGTTATTTGGCGGGAACTGTTGGTGCACTCTGGTTTCTGAATTCCTGCAAAAATAAAGCGACCGTGTCTTATAAAACATCCTGGTTAAGCGATAATGGGGCATTCGGGCACATGATCCGCGATCCGCATTTTCCGCAACCCTCTTCCGAAATCCGCATTCCTGTACTTATTGCCGGCGGTGGCGTTTCCGGATTAAGCGCTGCCAGGGAGCTTGTTAAAAATAACCGGAACGATTTTCTGATGCTGGAGCTCAATCATATAACAGGTGGCAATGCAATCAGCGGACAAAATGAAATTTCGGCCTTTCCCTGGGCCGCACATTATCTGCCTTTTCCGAATAATTCAAATACAGAACTTCTCAACTTCTTAAAGGAAGAGAATATCATTACATCCTTTGATACGCAGGGCTTGCCTGTGTACAACGAAACCTATATCTGTCATGAACCCGCTGAAAGACTTTACCTGCATCACAAGTGGCAGGATGGCCTGGTGCCTGAGTATGCACTGGATACAAACGACAAAAAAGACATCGACCGTTTTTTCAGGGATATGGATAACTATCGACGGATGAAAGGCAGTGATGGGAAATATGTTTTCGAAATTCCCCTGGCGGCCGCATCTACCGATGATTTTACCGAACTCGACTCCAAAACAATGACAGTCTATCTTCATGAAAAAGGATATAAATCGCCTTACCTTCATTGGTATGTCGATTACTGTTGCCGTGATGATTATGGTTCTCCGGCACACATGACATCAGCTTTTGCAGGAATTCATTATTTTGCATCGCGTCGTGGCCAGTCGGCTTCTGCCGAGCGGAATTCAGTGCTGACCTGGCCGGAAGGGAACCACTTCCTGGTTAAAAAAATGGAGAAATATGTCGCAGGCAAAGTCATGCATAATCAACTCGTATATAGCATCACCAAGAAAGGGAATGGGATTGTGTGTGAAGCGTATCATGTTGTAAATAAAACAACCACGCGGTTTATTTGCGATCAACTGCTGTTTTGCCTGCCCTATAATACAGCAAAATATATACTGGAGCCTTCTATATGTAAAGTGCCCGAGACCCCCCCGGTGCACAACTGGCCATGGGCTGTGGCCAATATCCGCCTGAAGGCATTTGAGCAGGAGCGTGGACAGCCGTTAAGCTGGGACAACGTTATATATAGTGAAAATGCTCTTGGCTATATTAATAATTGTCACCAGCTGATCAGGCAACACGATCCGTATTACAATTTTACATTTTACAAGAATATTTTAGGTGCTACGGCTACCGAGGCGCGACGAAAGGCCCGCGAAATGACTAAAGAACAACTGGTCAGCGATATACTGCAAGAGCTGCAGCTGGCTCATCCCCGTATAACAGAATCTATTGAGGAGATTGTTGTGAAAGTATGGGGACATGGCATGGTAAGCCCTTACCCTTCGTATCTGAGCCGGGTAAAACCCACTCTTATTAAGAGTATTGATGATAGAATTTATTTTGCCCATACCGACCTCAGTGGAATATCTATTTTCGAGGAAGCTTTTTACCAGGGTCGCAATGCTGCTGAAATGTTGTTGAAGCAAAAGAGTGATAGTGTTGTATGACTCATCAGAACTGGATATATAAGCCCCGTTTCGACATTCTTTTTATTTTGTCGCCCCCCTTTCTTTGCCTTTTGATCATTATCCTGTTTTCATCTTATTTCAATAATCACGATGTAAGCTGGCCCTGGTGGCTGGCCCTGGTATTATGTGTAGATGTAGGGCATGTTTACTCTACGATTTACCGGACCTATGCAGATAAAGAAACGTTTAAAACGCACCGGTTATTCCTCATTAGTTTGCCGGTGGTACTTTTTGTGTTCAGTGTGCTTGTTTACCAGGCTGGTTCTATTTATTTCTGGCGTTTGCTGGCTTACATAGCGGTATTCCATTTTATACGGCAGCAATATGGTTTTATGCGTATTTACACCCGGGGCGAAACGTCAGGTCCTGTTTCCCGCTGGATCGACGTTATAACAATATATGCAGCAACCCTTTATCCTGTATTGTTCTGGCATATCCGTGGCGACAGGCAATTTCACTGGTTTGTAGATCACGACTTCCTGGACCTTTCTGCTTTAAAAGAGGGCTTGCCTTTTTTGAAGGGTTTATATGGATTGATTCTATTGAGCTATGTTACAAAAGAAGTGGTCATGTGGCTTCGTTACAAACGTTTCAATATTCCCAAACAACTATTGGTTGCCGGAACCGTCGTTTCATGGTATGCGGGCATTGTGTATTACAATGGCGATCTGATTTTTACCCTGATGAATGTTGTGTCGCACGGTATTCCATACATAGCCCTGGTATGGGTGTATGGGCATAAGAAATCGGGACAGAGTACCCCGGTGTATTATCGTATTCAGGCCTGGATCTTTAAGAAGAAATATATATTGCTTTTTATTGGCTCCTTATTCATGATGGCCTATGCGGAGGAATATTTGTGGGATCTGTTCATCTGGCATGAACACAGTGAAATATTTCCCGGGTTGCATCTGTCCGAAAAAACGCTTAAGGTCTTTACGGAATCACTCATTATTCCCTTGCTTAGCGTGCCTCAGTTAACGCATTATGTTATCGACGGGTTTATATGGAAAATTCAAAAGGACCGGTTTAACTGGAAGTCATCGACGCTCAATCACTGAAAAATATAGTGCTGTTTTGCCTTTACGGTTTGTGTGCTACGAAAGAAAATAAATTCAGGTATATATTACGATGTTCACAATGTGAAAAAGCCTGGTGAACCTGCGATTGGTGGTTCCCGCTGAGCCCCATCTTATCCCTCTGTGTGAATCTGCGTGTCC
>JAFDXR010000013.1 GCA_018267825.1 Bacteroidota bacterium
GTAATCTCAACCTGGAATATTGAATACTTTATGAAAATAAAACTGTACACAGGTATTGCAGGTGATAACACCTGCAATGGCAAAATAGATAAAAGCAGAAAGCCGCTTATTTGATTTCTGCCCCTGTTGGTGTTATCACCAACAGGTATCCCGTTTATTGCAGCAGTAATCTCAACCTGGAATATTGAATACTTTACGAAAATAAAAGTGTACACCCAGGTATTGCAGGTGATAACACCTGCAATGGCAAAAGGCTTGAAGTAAAAATGAAAAGGTAAAAACGAAAAATAAAAAGTAAAGGCGGAAAGTCGCTTATTTGATTTCGATCTCCACGTTTTTCACATCAGCAGTATCATGGTACATGATCGAATAAAATGTCAATCTTGTTTTTGCGGGTGTTTTGGCTTCGAAATTAAAATCAACTCCTTTTTCGGGACCATGCCACACGGCTTTGATATAATCGACAGCCTGATGATCAAATTCATTTGACAATACCCATGTAAACCCTTTGCTGTGGTCTTCAGGCAGATTGACACGGAATTTTTCACCTGCATTGAAAACGTTAACTCCCGGAGAAGGTTTATCTGCCAATGGGTATGAGCAGGCTGTGAATAAACATGCCAGGCCAAAGACAAATAATGTTTTCATATCGTAAGGATTAAGATGCTTTTCGGGAAGAGCGTGCACGAAATGCGGAAACAATGATCGGTAAAACAGAAATGATGATAATACCGATACAAACCCCGTCAATATGCTTGCGGATAAACTCGAAATGCCCGAGCAGGTAACCGGCCGTTGTAAGTCCACCGATCCAGAGTGCGCCGCCTAAAATATCGAACAGGAGAAATTTCTTGTAATCCATTTTACCCACACCAGCGGCAAAAGGAGAAAAGGTTCTTACAAAAGGAACGAAACGGGCCATGATAATAGCTTTGGTGCCGTACTTTTCGAAGAAGGTATGTGTTTTGTCGAGATGTTCTTTTTTGACGAGCGTTCGGTTTTTAAACTTTAGACTAAAGACTCTTAGCCCGAGTGTTCGCCCGATCAGGTAATTCGTATTATCGCCAAGCACCGCCGCTATAAAGAGCAGAAACACGAGGGTGAGCATATCGAGTTGCCCGTTGCGTGCAAAGAGACCGGCTACAAATAAAAGTGAATCGCCCGGTAAAAACGGCATGGCAACCACACCCGTTTCAACAAAAATGACAATAAAGAGGATAATGTATACGTGGGTACCGTAGTTAAGAAATAACCAGTCAAAATCCTTATTGAAAACGTGTTTGAAAATCTCGATCATATACTTCCGGATTACAGTCCAACCTCCTCAATATAGGCCAGGATTCCACCTTTGAGATTATACAGGTTGGTAAACCCGTGCTGGCTTTCGAGTGCCTGAATAACTGTAGCACTGCGACGGCCGCTGCGGCAATGTACTACCACTTGTTTATTGCGGTCAATTTTATCAATATTATCCATCACTTCACCCATAGGGATGAGTTGTCCGTTCATATTCACCTCATCAAATTCATATTCCTCTCTCACATCAATTAACTGAAAATCAGCTTTACTGTCGATTAGCTGTTTGAGCTCTTTTGGTGTTACTTCTTTCATGGTATGTCTGGTTTATTATGAAACCGGTATTAGCCGGTGATTATGCTTTATTTAAAATTGTTTTTCTTTGGTTTCTTCCGGGAGGAATGTAAAGAAAGTATCTCCCCTTAATCCCAGGCGCAGTGTTTCGAGTGGAATAACATCTTCGAAACCGATATTTCCCACATTGACATTGGCACCAAATAATTTGATAAAATAAACCTGTTGTGGTTTCTGGGGTGTTTCCCAGATAATATCTTCCGGTTTTATTTTATTGGTAATACGGTTGATGAGCATGGTATGGGCACTTCCGTTTTTATGGAAGATTCCTACATTTCCGCTTTCGCGTGCTTCGGCAATAACTTTATATGAACCAGCTTCCAGTTCTTTTTTCATCATGCTGGTCCACTTGGCCGGGTGAATAATTATCCCCTCTTCTTTTGATCCAACCTCTGATAAAACCGTGAAATTTTTAGCCAGCTTGCTGATGAATTCACATTTACTGTCGTGCCCCATCAGGATACTGCCGTCAGATACTTCTGCTGTATCAAGTCCCAGGCTGTCGATGCACTTCTGGTACTCATCAAATTTACCACGAACCACAAATGCTTCGA
Source organism: Bacteroidota bacterium (assembly GCA_018267825.1). GTDB lineage: Bacteria > Bacteroidota > Bacteroidia > B-17B0 > Aurantibacillaceae > JAFDXR01. Next base: position 2,205 of record JAFDXR010000013.1, read on the forward strand.
AGAGTGTTCCACCAAGGTAAACCTTGATACCGGCTTTTTTATATAATTTGATTTTTTCCTTCACATGTTTTGAAACCACAGAGGTTCCAAAGCCAAGCTTCACAAAGTCGATATAATCGCCATAACTCTCCACGTAAGCCTCGGCATGCGACAAGGGCACCCCTTTATCCATCACCATAGTTATACCACTGTTACGTGGTTTTTCGGTTCTTTCAGGGAGGTTAGAAATAGAAATATTATAATTTGGCATAATGTCTAAAATACGAAAGTACGAATATACAAATAAATCAAAACGGTTTTAGCCCTTCGGGGCATTTATCATTTACCGGTTTTAAACGAATGTATTAATTGCATAATGTCCGTATCATTTGCCAATACAGGAAGATACTCGAGAAGTTCACTGTGTTTTTCGTAGTTCAGCTCCAGCGCATTCTCCAGGAATACCAGGGCTTCCTTGCGATGGCCCAGTTCGATCTGGAGACCACTCATGCGGTAATACAGCTCGGCCACATCCGGAAAATTCTTGATCCCTTCGGCCAGAACACCTTCGCATTCTTTATAATAACCGGCTTCAAACAAGAGCCTGGCATAATCCATCCATACATCATACTCTGTATACCCAAGCTCAATAACACGCTGATAGGCCAAAGCAGCTTCTTCCTGGAACCCCAGTTTCTGCTGTACTTCGCCAAACACATACCAATATTCCGGGTTGTTCGGATTTATTTCGATGGCTTTTTTAATGTAGTGGATGCTTTCCGTCATGCGGTTCTGGTAATCGAGTACAATACCTATACCCAGCCAGGCATCGGCATGTGCCGCATCTATTTTCACAGCGCGGTTGTAGTTTACCAGTGCGTCTTCATAGTTTGCCAGATTTTCGTAGCATTCGCCAATGTAATAGTATGTATTGGCATCTGACTCCTCATGCTTGAAAGTCTCCTTATACACTTCAATGGCTTCGGCATAACGTTCCAACTGAGCCAGGGAGTTTGCTTTGTTGAAATAAGCCGATGAAAAATTATCCTTGATGGCAATGGCATAATCGTAGGCTTCAATGGCCTTTTCGAATAAACCGATGCGGTTGTAGGCAATACCCAGGTTGAACCATGCATAATAGCTGTAAGGCTTTTCGTTGATATAGTCCTCGAAGAAAGAAATCGCTTCTTCACCTTTACCCAGCATTTCGAAACACAGCGACAGCTCATTCAGCGCCACTTCGTTCTCGGGATTGAGCTTAATGGCTTTTTTCAGGTAATACAGCGCATCTTCGCCTTTGTCGTCGTTCAGAAATTCGATGCCGATAGCGACATACACCTCATCTTTAAACTCTGCCAGGGGTAATGCTTTCTTGTAGTTTTCAATGGCCTGCTCGCTCAGCCCTGTCTGGCTGTATATATAGCCACGGGTCATGTACAGGTCACTGTTATTGCTTTCGATTTGTTCAATATCATTGAGCAGATTCAGTGCCTCATGGGTCTTATGCTGCGACGACAGGTACTGTGCCTGTTTGATCTTGATAGACGATGAATACGGGAAATGTTTCAGGGCATAATCCAGGGCTTTACGGGCCATTTCCAGATTAAACCACTGCATATAATATTCTATAATTTCTTCTAATTCGTCTGCATCAAAAAAGACCTGGCCTCCATTGGCAACCATATCTTCAAATTTTTTCAAGCTCTCTTCAAATTCACGCTCTCCAAAACCTTCTCCTTCAAATTCACTCATAAAATCTAATTATTCTTGGTTATACAAATTTAGACCTAAAAAGGCGGATACCCAATCTATTTTTAAACAATAAAAGTGCCATTTTGTAGAAAAATAAATCCAAATCCCCTCCCCCTAAAATCTTATATTTGTTGGTTAAATTTTGTATTGTGACTTTAATTAAAAGTATTTCAGGAATCAGGGGCACCATTGGCGGTAAGCCGGGTGACGGACTCAGCCCCCTGGATGTTGTCAAATTTGCCTCGGCCTACGGAACCTGGCTGATCAACACCCATCCTTCCAAAAAAATAAGCGTTGTTATTGGCCGCGATGCCCGTTTGTCGGGTAAAATGGTAAATGATATTGTGTGCGGAACCTTAAACGGACTGGGGATTGATGTTATTGACCTCGGTCTGAGCACGACACCGACCGTGGAAGTAGCCGTGACGGAATTGCAGGCCGATGGCGGAATTATCCTGACAGCCAGTCATAACCCCAAACAATGGAATGCCCTGAAGCTATTGAATCATAAAGGTGAATTTATTTCGGATGAGGAAGGTAAATTTATTTTACAAACCGCCGAAAAAGAAGAGTTCAATTACTGCGATGTAGATCATATCGGGCAATACACACTGCGCGAAGACCTGCTGCAGCTTCATATTGACAAGGTATTGAAGCTTCCTTACGTGGATGTAAATGCCATTAAAGCCGCTCAGTTTTCAGTGGCTGTAGATGCAGTAAACTCCAGTGGCGGCATAGCTGTACCGATGCTGTTGGAACAACTCGGTGTAAAAACCATTCATAAAATACATTGTGAGCCTACAGGTCACTTTGCCCATAACCCGGAACCATTACCGGAGCACCTGAAAGACCTGTCGGATGCAGTTGTAAAAACCCGTTCGCATGTAGGTATCAGCGTTGATCCCGATGTAGACCGCCTGGCACTGGTATGCGAGGATGGCGACATGTTTGGCGAAGAGTATACACTCGTAGCGGTGGCCGATTGCGTGCTGCAACATCATAAGGGTGGAAATACCGTATCCAACTTATCATCAACACGCGCGCTGCGTGATGTGACCGAAAAAAGCGGCGGCTCCTATTCCGCCAGTGCTGTGGGGGAAGTAAACGTGGTGAAAATGATGAAAGATACCAATGCCATTATTGGTGGCGAGGGTAACGGTGGTGTGATTCTGCCTGAATTGCATTATGGCCGCGATGCGCTTGTAGGAATTGCTATTTTCCTCACACACCTCGCTAAATTCGGCAAGCCGGCTTCCGTACTCCGGAAATCATACCCGAATTATTACATCTCCAAAAATAAAATTGAACTCACGCCTGAAATCAATGTAGACCGCGTGTTACAGAAAGTGAAGGAGAAATATGCCAAACAGCCTGTAAACACAGTGGACGGTGTGAAAATTGAATTTGACAAGGAATGGGTGCATCTGCGTAAATCGAATACAGAGCCTATCATCCGGATCTACTCCGAAAGTCAGACCATGTCGACAGCCGATACGCTGGCCAAAAAAATCATGTCTGATATCAAAGAAATTGTAAAAAACTAAATCCGCCTCTCATGAAAGTATACTTAGATAATGCCGCTACCACCTGCCTCGACAAGGAAGTTCTCGACACTATGCTCCCGTACATGACCAATGATTATGGTAATCCTTCGTCGATTCATGCATTCGGTCGCAAAACACGTTCGGCCATTGAAAATGCACGTAAAACCGTGGCCAGGCTGCTGAATGTAACACCTGCCGAAATATTCTTTACTTCGGGTGGCACAGAGGCTGATAATATGGCCATTAACCAAAGTATACATACACTGGGCATCAAACATGCCATTACCAGTAAAATAGAGCATCACGCTGTAGAACACACGCTGCAGGTACTCGAGAGAGAAGGCAAGATAAAACTCAGCTGGGTGAATATCGATTCCAAAGGCAATGTGGACCTCAATCACCTGGAAGAACTGCTCAAAAACAATGACAGAAGCTTTGTATCGCTCATGCATGCCAACAACGAAATCGGCACTTTGCTACCGGTGAAAAAAGTAGGTGAGCTTTGCGAAAAATACAATGCCATTTTTCACAGCGATACAGTGCAGACCATGGGCCATTATAAAATGGACCTGCCCGCCATGAAAGTCCATTTTGTAACCTGCGCTGCTCATAAATTTCATGGTCCCAAAGGTGTTGGTTTCCTGTATGTAAATCACAACGTGAAAATTCAGCCGATGATTCATGGTGGCGCACAGGAGCGCAATATGCGCGGTGGCACAGAGAATCTTTATGGTATCATTGGCCTTGCCAAAGCACTAGAAATATGTTATCGCGAAATGGACGAACATATAGCGCATATCAAAGGCCTGAAAAACTACATGATCCAGGAGCTTCAAAAGGCTATTCCGGGCACTGATTTCAATGGTGAAACAGATGATCACAGTTTATACACCGTCTTGAATTGCCGCTTCCCGCATCACCCGGATGCTGAAATGCTACTGTTCAACCTCGACATCAACGGTATTGCGGCCAGTGGCGGTAGTGCCTGCAGCAGTGGTAGTAACCAGGGTTCGCATGTATTGAGAAACCTTGGTATCGACATGACCCAGCCATCGGTTCGTTTTTCTTTCTGCAAATACACCACCAAAGAAGAGATCGATTATACTGTTGGTAAACTCAAAGAGATGTTTGCCGTTAAAACAGCTGTAGCCGGCTAATTCAGGCTCGGATACGATGTATAAAACAAAAAACGTTCGGCTCAACACCGAACGTTTTTTTATTCAAAGAGTTTCCATTTTATTTTTTCACGAGTTCTTTCATCAGGAGAACGTATACAGCAAAGTGATCGCTGTAACCTGCAGTGTATACGCCACCGGCATAGGTACGGAGCGGGTAGCCTTTAAAGTTTCCATACTCCTGTTTCACAAAAGGTTTATTGAAAATACGGGCTGTATAATACTGCCAGTCTTTATAATCGCCTTTTACAAAAGGTTTGGTCATGATAATCTGGTCGAACAGGTTCCAGGCATCGTCCCAGGCCAGTGTTCCCGTACCCTGGATATAATAGTTCTCCATGGCATTGAATAGCTGCCCGTCTTTCACATTGTTGAAATCGCCACTGGTATTGAGGTATTTTTTAACACTCTTGCTGGTGGGGTCGTCATTCAGATCGCCCATAATAATTACTTTGGCTTTCGGGTCGGCTTTAACGATGCTGTCGGTAATGCGTCGGGCCGATTCAGCGGCTGAAATACGGTTGGGACGGCTTTTCATCTCACCACCACGGCGCGATGGCCAGTGATTCACAATCACCGTTACTGGCTCGCCGTTCAGGAGTCCTGAAACAACCAGCTGATCGCGGGTTTTGTGCGTGGTATCGGTAATATACTTCACATGATACGAGGTGTAAGCGGTAACCTTGAAATATTTAGGGTTGTAAATAAAAGAAGGATCCACCCCGCGGGCATCCGGTCCTTCAACGTGTACGATCTGGTAATTGCGGGCTTTCAGTTTTGGGGTATTCACAAGGTCCTGAACCACGCTTTTATTTTCAATTTCGCATAATCCCAGAATGGCCAGTCCATCGGGATTGGCATCGGTTCCCATTTGAGAAATAACATCAGAAAGGTGTTCCAGTTTCTGGCGATAACGTGGGCCACTCCAGGCATTCACTCCATCAGGTGTGAAATCCTCGTCATTTTTCCATTGGTCATTCAGGGTGTCGTAGAGGTTTTCAACATTCCAGAAACCCACCACAGCCACATTGTATTGTTTATTCTTATCGAGTGTTTGAGCTTGAAGTTTGAAACAGCAGAAGGCCAGTAAGGGTAATAACTTTAAATAGCGCATGAAATCGTTTTTAATGCCGAAAAATACGTAAAACTATGCCAAATTTGTATGGCGCAGCTCAAATTAACGAAAATTTAAATTAGTCGCGTTGGATCAGGTTTTACAACCAGCCGCCCATCTGGGTCTGGGCCACTTTGCGACGACCTCTGCAATCCTTGTGTGTACGGCAGGAAGCCGAAGTCAGTACAATGGCTGTACATAAAAGGATCGCCATAAGACCTTTGCGTGAAAAAACGGCGCTGTATTTTGCTCTTTGATTCATGTTGGTATAACTTAATTTATATTATTTTGTTACAGATATTTTATCGGATGGCGTGTTTTTCCATTCAAAGGTCTGGATCATGTGTACAATGTCTTTACGCAGATAGTCTACTACAATTTTGAGAGAATCGATATTCGGCACCGCGTCAAAATAAAGCGCTCCGCGCATGAAGTGATGAGTGCTGTCGGTAATATAAAACTGGATGGAGGATGCTGTATTTCCGGATATATCGTAAACCAGCCCATACACCTTAGCACTGTCGCGGATTACCGGGGTTTCGTCGAGTCCCGTGGCTTTTACCTGGTGTTTTATCGCGAAATCGCGGCTGTCGTTCAGGTATGTTTCCAGGTCTTTGTGCACTTCCTTATAACTTAAATGCAGTTTGGCTTTGTACTTCGGGAAATTTACATTGATCCAGCAGGGTTCAGCGCCCTTGTGCTTATCATTATCAATGAAAGAATACACGGGGATTTCAAACTTATACGGACATATACTATCATACATGCGGTAGGTTTTTTCGGGGAAGCTGATACGGAAATAACCACGTGGTTTGGGTGCATACACCGGATCATCGTCTTCGTCGTGAACACAGGATGTAACCGCCATTGTGAGGATTACGAACACTAAAAACGGAGCAAAGAGGCGATACATCATAGTAAATCTTTGAAAATCAAAAGTAAAAAAATAAACTCAATGGCCGGGTGTTAACACCTGTCACTATTCAGCATCGGATTGTTAACTTCAGTATCTGAATACTTACATGCATTTAGTTACAACAGCGTTTTCACCGCGAAGAAGTACCATATAACCTATAATTCACCTCACGGTATTATGGTATTGTGCAAATTCTTTTATATTTGTATATGATATAGTTGTATATACAAACTCCAGTTTTTTAAGCGTATGCGTTTATTTCTTGTTTTCTGCTTAACCCTATCCATCACTTTTATTTCCGCACAAACCAAAAGCAAAAAAGTACTCGAACTTGGCAATCGAATAGATTATTACCTCAGCTATTCCAAACCCGACTCTGCCTACATCTGTTTAGCCGATTTTTTGAATAAACCCGGGCTTGATACCTCGGAGCTTTTTTACGGTCATATGTATTTTGGTATTACCTATTTCCAGAATAAGAAGTTTACAGAGGGGTTTTCCGAAATACGTACTTCGCTCGGCCTGGTCAAGAACAGCAGTCGTTATAATATATATACCTACAAGGCCTATGAAGTGATGAGCGATCAGTACTTTACCCTGCAGCGCTATGATTCAGCCAGGTATTATGCGGATCAGTGCCGGGTGATGGTGCTCGAAAACAAACCGGTAAATTTCCGGCTGAACCTGGCGCGTTGCTATAATATCCTGGGTTATTGCGCCTTCCTGGAGAAGGATTACACAAAGGCCATTGATGATTTCAATAAGAGCGTAGACAATTATAAACTGGCCGCTTTTCCATGCGACATCTCGCTGGTGTACTGCAAACTGGCCAAAGTCTATAACCGCAAAGGCGATAAAGCCACTGCCGAAAAATACATCCGGGAGGCATTGTATATGAGCGACACCTGTAAATCAGACGATAACAGATTAGTGAGCAAACGTTCCGAACTGGAAATTCTGAAAGAGAATCACGACTACGAAAGGGCGCTTGCCTGCCTCGAAGAAATCAATCGTCTGGTTGAAACCATTGAAACCAACAGGCAGATGAATAAAATGGATGAGCTGGAAGTGAAATACAAAACCAGGCTCAAAAACCAGGAGAATATTTCGCTCCGCGAAAAAAACGCCAAAAACGAGGCTCTTCTTTCTCAGCAGAAACTGGCTCTATTTTTTGTAGTGGCGATTATCGTGATGTTGAGTATTCTTGTTTTCTTTATGTTCAGGGTTCAGAACATCCGTAAGAAGTCGTTGCTCGAAATTGAAAAACAAAGCCAGGAAATCCAGTTAAAAAACCATGAGCTGGAACGGCTCCATGTACTCAACCAGAAAATATTTTCGGTCGTATCGCATGATCTGCGCGGGCCGATGCTCTCCCTGCAGCTTCTTCTCAAAACATTGCGTGATGAAACAAAAGATGAGCGACTGAATCATTACACGGAAGACGTGAACAATCAACTGCTCTATGCCACCCAGATCATGGATAATCTGCTGAACTGGGCGCGCACGGAAATAAACATGCAGGTGAATGAGAATTTCACGGCAAACCCTTATGTGATAGCCGACGAGATCATTTGCCAGGTGGAAGCCATTGCTCAGGCTAAAAAAGTAAAAATAGAAAACAGGATTCCGGTAACCATAGAAGTCCAGATTCCACCGGATGTATTGCGGATCGTATTCAGAAATCTGGTGTCCAATGCCCTTAAATACAGTTTCGAGAATTCGGTGGTTGAGATCACCTACAGTTTGCCGGAACATACTATTTCTGTTAAAGATCAGGGGACTGGTATCCCGGAAAATAAGCTTGGTATTTTATTCAGCAGGGATATTCCAACCTCTCTGGGAACGCGGCATGAAGCCGGTTTCGGATTGGGGCTATACATTACCCATGAGCTGCTTCACCGGTTTGGCGGGCGAATCCAGGCTTCCAATAATGCAGATAAAGGGGCTGAATTCAGGGTGTATTTACCACCTGTTGAAAATAACTGAATACCGTGATTGCATAATCCGGGGAATAAATGGAGTTTAGAATAATTTTAGTAACTTAAATACCGTGAAAAAAATTGCTTTAGGAATATTCGATGATCATCCTTTAACAGGTAAAGGAATTGCCCATTTTTTTGTGAATGAAACCGACACTATCGAAGTTTCTTTTATCAAAAATACAAAAGCCGATTTATTAGCTCAGCTTGAAACGCAAAACCCCGAAATTCTTGTGCTCGACATTATTGCGCCGGAAGTAAACGGTCTTGAATTATTTGAACTGTTGCACAAAAAATATCCTAAAATAAAACTGATCGCCTATACTTCTCTTTCAAGTCCTATTCTTGTTGAGAATCTGCTCGCCATTGGGGTGAAAGGATACATCAATAAGAAACAACCTGCCACCGATCTGCTAATGGCAGTCAGAATGGTAAATGATAATTCCATTTATGTACCGGACGATTATTCGCACCTGATCAAAAAATTCAGGGAGATCAGCAACAATAATTTATCGGCGCGTGAAGTGGAGATTCTGAAACTGATTGCCCAGGAAAAAACATCCGCTAAAATTGCCGAGGAACTCAACCTTTCCATCAACACGATTGAAAGTCACCGGAAGAACATTTTCTACAAACTGCAGGTTAAAAATGTGGCAGGCATGATTATGGAAGCTGCGCGACTGGGGTATTTATCGTAGTAATTTTTTACTTTACCGCTAAATTCAGCCCATTCATCTCATTTCTTCAGAATCGCTTCAAAATCACCGAATACCGTTATAAAGACGCATTTTATCCGGGCTACCTTTGTTGTAGATACAACAGTCTATGTTCTACACCCGAGTTTTATTGATACTTTTTTTTGCTACGAGATTCTTTATTGGTTCACAGTTAAATGCCCAGGTCAGTTTCGTTTCAAACTGTGCCCCATACCCTAATTATACGGTAAATGTGATGGCGATTCCGATCGCTATGACCAAAACCAATAATGGCGGCGGCTGCAACATTAACGTAACCATTGCCTATACCGTTACTGTTAACGGCACTATTCCCAACGGCTGGTGTGGCGGCGGAAGTGGTGGCTCCATGAACAACCTGCACATTAATTTTACATGCAGCAGTGGTAGTTTTGATGCTCACCTACCCCATGTGGCGGGCACAGGTACTGTATGTGCCTGCAACAACCAGGGCGTAACAGGTGTAGCCAATTGCAGTACATTGACCTTAAACTCCTATTGCGCCAATGCCAATATCAATATTCAGGCCAGTGGCCCCGGTATAAATACATCGACCAATCTGCTTAACCCGCTCCCGATTGAACTTATTTATTTTGATGCTTCACAGGCCGGAGATGAGAATATTATCAGCTGGGCTACGGCCAGTGAGTTCAATAATGATCATTTTACATTGCTGAGAAGTGAGGATGGAAACAACTGGCATGAACTGACAGAAATAAAAGGAACCGGCAACAACCTGGAGAAAAAAGAATACAGTTTTCACGATCTGAACCCTTATCCAGGCATTAATTATTACCAGCTGAAACAAACCGATACAGACAATAGCTCCAAATACTCCAATATTGTGGCCGTTGATAACAGCAGCAATAAATCATTCTCAAGCACTGTTTATCCAAACCCGGCCACCAAAGATGTAACAGTCGATATTTCAACGCTTGACAAAGGCGATGTGAGCATACAGGTTATTGATGCCATGGGGCAGGAAGTGATTCACCAGACTATAGACGGGTCTGATTACTTCCGCGGTTCCATTCAGGAACACCTGGAATTGCCGGCAGGAAATTCAATTCTTTTTATCAGAGTAACGCAGAATAATTCATCCAACACGCACAGGGTATGTATATTAAACGACTAGCAAAAAAACCGCATTTCGAAACGATTGAAGAGTTTCAGAAGTTTCTTTTTAAATGCTCGCTCGCTATCAGCATTGTTACTATAGCTGCTTTTATCATTATCGCAGAAACTACTTCTTAGCTTTCTGCATAGGGTTGCCGCCGGTACTTTGCCCCCGGCCGGCGGTTTTACCCTTAAATACATCAAAGCGCGAAGGCGCATCTTTCATATTCCAGGTATTATTTTTCTCATCGATATCCGCAGTCTCGCGGTAAGGATCGATCTGTACAGAGGCTACTTCTTTTGTTTTTGAAAACGTTTTCACCACATTCTTTTCGTTTTTACGCCACACATACGCATGGATTCGTTCTACTTCCGAACTGCCATCTTTATAATTCCACTGAATAATAACCGGCATGACAAGTCCTCCCTTGTTGCTTAAGGAGAGTTCATAAAAGTATTTCCCCTGGAGCCTGGCATAAGCCGAATCGCTGACAGGTTCCAGGTTGCGGTTGCGGTCTATGACCTGTTTTTCGACAGTCTGCTCCGGCTTATAGTAATAATAGAAATCACGCAGGGTTGTATCGGCATCTACTAAAAATTTAATGCCCTCTTCTTTATTGCGAATGCGTGAAATATGAATATATTCTTTCGGTTTCGGGTTAATGGTGATCGTATCATTTTTTACCGGCACCTGTTTGTTATTAATCACGGTAAATACTTTTACCGAATCCAGTGAAATATCGACCGGTTCGATATCGTAGAACCAGCCGCGCCAGAACCAATCGAGATCAACGGCCGACGCATCTTCCATGGTACGGAAGAAATCGGCCGGTGTCGGATGCTTGAATGCCCAGCGGGTACAGTATTGTTTAAATGCGAAATCGAAAAGCTTACGGCCCATCACTGTTTCGCGCAGAATATTCAAAGCTGTACATGGCTTACCATAAGCATTCGGGCCAAACTGAATAATATTTTCGCTATTGGTCATAATCGGTTCCAGTTGATCTTTTGGCAAACGCATGTAGTCGACCATTTTATGTGCCGGACCACGCTGCGACGGGTAGTTGTTGTCGAACTCCTGTTCGGTGAGGAATTGCACAAAGGTGTTCAGACCTTCGTCCATCCAGCTCCATTGGCGTTCATCGCTATTGATGATCATCGGAAAAAAATTGTGGCCAACCTCGTGAATAATAACGCCAAGCATCCCGTATTTTGTGGCTTCGGTATAGGTTCCGTCTTTTTCGGTACGGCCGAAATTAAAACAGATCATCGGGTATTCCATACCATTTGCTGCTTCTATGCTTTGCGCCACCGGGTATGGATACGGGATGGTATACTTGGAATATGTTTTAATGGTGTGAGCTACTGTTTTGGTGGAATATTTACGGTACAGAGGCGCGGCTTCTTTTCCATAAAAGCTCATGCAGGTTACTTTTTTTCCGTCGATGGTTACCGGCATAGCATCCCACATGAATTTGCGCGAGGTACCCCAGGCGAAATCCCTTACGCTGTCGGCCTTAAAGATCCATGTTTTGGTGGTGGTTGCTTTATTTTTTTCAGCGGCTTTACATTCATCAAGTGTCACAATTTCTGTCACTTCATTGGGTGTAGACTGTGATTTGGTCCAGCGTTGCAATTGCGTTGGGCTCAGTACCTGTGCATAGTTCTGGCATTGTCCGGTAGCACATACCATGTGATCAGAAGGCACGGTCATTTTAACGGTGAAATTTCCGAAGGCCAGTGCAAATTCTCCGCGGCCGGTAAACTGTTTATTCTGCCAGCCCTGGTAATCGGAATATACGCACATGCGCGGATACCACTGGGTCATGGTGAACAGGTGATTTCCATCTTCCGGGAAATACTCATAACCACCGCGGCCACCGGTAATCATGCGATTGCTCATTTTATATTTCCATTTGACAATGAACTTTATTTTGCTGTTTGGTGCCAGTTCTTTCGGCAGGTCAATCCGCATCATGGTCTGATTTACTGTATAGCTTAATGGCTTGCCCAGTTCATCGGTAATGGAAAGAATCTTATCGCCCAGGCCTTCTTTTACTGATTTTACGTCGAGGCTTCTCAGATTTCCTTCATCGTAAGGGGCTTTCCCGGCCGGGTTGTTATCAAAATAATTGGCATCGCTGTTTGGGTCATGCTGATTTTCATCGAGCTGTAGCCAGAGGTAGTTCAGTTTATCGGGTGAGTTATTGTAATAGGTCACAGTTTCGGAGCCTGTTACTTCCAGGTTTTTTTCATCGAGCGTAACATCGATGTTATAATCGGCGCGTTGCTGCCAGTATTTATGTCCCGGAGCACCTGAAGCGGTGCGGTATACGTTGGCATCCGGCAGAATGGTTCCAAGCTGTTCGAACTTGTTGCCGTGGTTAGAGGCAGGATTATTCTTAATGTTTTGGGCAATCCCGAGGGTGCTTGCCAGGGCTAACATTACAGGTAGGTAACGCATGTGTTATAATCGTTTATTCTGTTATACAATACGTAGCCTGCTATCAGCAAAACTACGGTCGACAATATCGTAATAAATACCGGTTTTTTAATGCTAAAAAAATGGTCAAGGGCTGCTGACATACAAAGGCTGAGGCCAACCACCACGAGTTGCCCGGCTTCCAGGCCCAGGTTAAATGAAAACAAAGGTAGTAATACGTTCTCTTCGTGCCCGAGCATAGACCTGAGCAGGTAGGAGAATCCGAGTCCGTGAATAAAACCGAAACCAAGTGCCAGTATATAAGCCCAGGAGAAGCCGGAAACGGTTTTATGCCGGTTCAGAAAAGCGTAGAGGCAGGTGAAAATGATTGTCAGCGGAATAAATATTTCAATAACTCCCTGTTTTACCGTGAGGATTCCAAATGCGCTGCAGGCCAGGGTGAGCGAGTGCCCGATGGTAAATGCCGTAACGAGTACAAGCAGTTTACGCCACTCGCGAAATGTATAGGCAGCGCAAAGCACCATAATATAGAGAATATGGTCGAAACCATAAATATCCAGAATATGTTGAAGTCCGGTGGTAAACCACAAGTAAAACTCGCTCATATCGCTTACATTTGTTGCATGCTAAAAATACTAAATATCAGGGCTCTGCATCGTGCTTTTACATCAGCGGTAGCATGGGTACTTGTATGGAGTCTTTTGGGAGGTCTCCTGAGTTCTTTTGCGCCTCACCCCTATTACCTGGGGGTGACTGAAATTAAATATAATAGCAAAACCTCGGTAATGGAACTAAGTATGAAATTGTTTACGGGCGACCTGGAAGATGCGCTGAGAAAAACCACCGGAAAGCCGGTAGATCTGCTTAATCCCAAAGACAAGGCGGAAATGTATGCGCTATTGCGTGATTATATAAAAAAGCGGTTTACCTTGAAAATAAACGGCAATATCAGTGATATACATCTGCTCGGCTATGAAAAGGAGGAAGATGCGGTATGGATTTACATGCAGACGTCGAAGGTAAAGAAGCCGAAAACAGTGGATATAGACAACAGCCTGCTTTTTGATTACCTGCCTCAGCAGATCCAGATTGTACATGTGACAGTGGGCGATTCGAAGCAAAGTGCGAAGGTAACCAACCCGGATCATATTTTTTCGTTCAGGTTTCAGTAATTCACAGATAAACTGTACATTTACGCTCCCAATTTGGTGGTTATGCTGCCGGATTGAAAACAAACGGAGAGGTGTCAGAGTGGTCGAATGAGCAAGCCTGGAAAGTTTGTATACGGGCAACCGTATCGCGGGTTCGAATCCCGCNNATGCCGAAACGGTTTGTGTGTTCGTAATCGCCGTGTTGCTGGGGGTTTGGTGCAAGCCCTTCTTCGAATCCCGCCCTCTCCGCTTCGGTGCACATTGGTGCATATTAAAGCAGATTGAAGCACATTAAAGGGCTACTCGAGAACCGAGTAGCCTTTTTTAATTCAGATTCCATTTTGCAGGACAAACTCCCCGTTTTGCAGACAAACCATTTCGGATCGCATAAGATAGTTTTACCTTGATCACCAACAATCTACTTTTGATTCATATTAACCTTTAAATTTAGAATTATGAAAAAGTATATAGTTGTCTTATTGCATTTAAGTTACTGGTTTATGTATTTACTTGTGATCTCGGGACTTTTATTAGTGTTGGATCATACAAAAGTGCACGTAATTTCACCAGCTTTTTTCGGAGCAGTACTTCCGGCTATTCTTGGATTTTATGCTTTTTATGGGATATTGTTTGAAAAATATCTAGCAAACAGAAAATTATTAAAGTTTTTCTTATTCGTTGCTCTTTTAAGTCTTGTTGCAGGTGCCATTGCCGAAGTAATTGTGCAATCCCTTTTCAAGGTTGACAGAAGTTTCGGAACCATTTTTTTCTCAGGATTATTTCTTTCTTTCATTGCACTCGTTAACGGAATAGTTGGTTTGATTATGAAAGGCTTTATCTCCTGGTACCGAGATATTCAAATTAAACTTGAATTAACCGAGAAAAACCACGAAATGGAATTAGCATTGATAAAGGCTCAAATTAACCCCCATTTTCTATTCAATACAATCAATAATATTGACACGTTAATTAAAAAGGACACTAGCGCAGCTTCCGATTATTTAAACAAGTTATCGGACATCATGAGATTTACGCTGTACGAATCAAAAAACGGGAAAATTTCGCTTGCAAAGGAAGTCGATTATATCGAGAAATATCTTGAACTCCAAAAAATAAGGACCAGCAATGAAAACTTTGTAAAATATGAAACTCAGGGTGATCTTGACGCTGAGATTGAACCCATGCTTTTGATCCCGTTCATTGAAAATGCTTTTAAGCATTCAGAGAACAAAAAAGTTCAAGAGGCGATTAAGATTCACATCAAATCCGACAAGGGCAGGCTTCATTTTGAATGCAAAAATGCTTACTCAAACCAAAAAAACACCCCACAACACAGCGGGCTTGGCAACGAACTAATAAGACGACGACTGAAACTTCTATATCCAAATAAACATACCTTTGAAATATCAAATGCAGGAGGATTTTATACTGTAATGTTAGACATAAACTTGAGTGATAATAAATAGCATCATAATAGAAGATGAGCCATTAGCTCAAGAAAGATTGGCCGAGTTCGTAAGTCGAGTTCCTAATATTAAGCTTTTGAAAAAGTTTGATAACGGAATTGAAGCGGTTTCGTTCTTAAAAGCCAACAACGTTGATTTGATCTTTCTTGATATTAACATGGATGGATTTTCGGGGATACAGCTGCTTGAAAGCACGAAGATTAATGGACAGGTCATTTTTACGACTGCTTACGACGAATACGCATTAAAAAGCTACGATCTCAATGTAACTGATTACCTACTGAAGCCCTTTACCTTCGAACGATTTATGAAGGCCATTGCTAAGGTTGATGAAAAATTAACACCCAATGCACCTAAAGACGAACGGGATTATCTTTTCGTTAAAACTGAATACAGGCTGGAAAAGGTAATGTTGGACGACATCTTATTTATCGAAGGGATGCGCGACTACCGGAGGATTCACACCAAAGATCGAAAGATCATGACGCTCCAGACTTTTAAAGATTTTGAGCAGGAAATATCGAAAACTAAGGTTTGCCGGGTTCATAAATCATATATGGTGGCGATAGATAAAATAACCTCAATTGAACGCGAAAGGATCAAGGTTAAGGACGTTCTCATACCGATATCAGAGACCTACAAAAAGGACTTTTTGGAGATCATTAATCGCGGCTCTAAATAGCGGTGTAAACTGGAGCTATTGTTCGAGCTTTTCGGAGGCCAAGATTTTCTGAATATCCCTTTTATTTACGTCCAGAAAATCAATGATTTGGAATAAATCCTCTTTGAATTGGTTCGAAACTTGTCCCTCTTTTCCCGCTGATGCATTTTGGTGAATGAAATGCAATAAAAAAGAGATGAAAAGCAATTTAGACCAATCTAAATTGCTTTTTTTGTTCATAAGACTCGAATTAATTCAGTGTAATGTTCGGAACTAATAAAATATCGTGGGAACAGCTGTTGTTTATGCAAAGCCAAAAGAAAATGAGTTTTTATATTAAGTCTGCTTTTGCCCTGGCAATTTTTCCATTTTTGAAAGTGAAGTCGAACACACCCCCCGTTTGCCCGCCAGGAAAATCACCCGTAAAATCAACTTCAATGTGTACTTCGTTGTCGTTAATGATATCCATCTTTACAATTCGTGTCTGTGTCTTGTAGCCAATGAAATATGTATCAAAATATTTCTTAATACCCGAATGCCCTTTAAAAACCTGTCCAACCGAAGGATCGTTAAGAACCGCGTCTTTGTGCCATTTGTCCAAATAGCTTTTTGTATCGTAAGCGTTGCTTACCGCAAGAAAATCTTTAATAAATGCTTTTATATCCATTTCTAATTAAATGAGTTTTTAAATTCAGTTGGTGTTAAATTGGTTTTTTTCTTAAACAACTTGCTGAATGATTGTGATTGTTCAAAACCTAATACATAAGCGATTTCTGACACAGATAAATTACTGGATGTCAAATATTCTTTTGCTTTTTCAATCAGCTTATTGTGTATATGCTGTTGTGCATTCTGTCCTGTTAATGAACGCAACATGTCGCTTAAATAACGCGGCGAAACATTTAATTGACCAGCTAAATATTCAACTTCCGGTAGCCCTTTATTCAAAGACTTTTCCTGAAAATAGCTATTCAAAACCTGTTCCATTCGTGTAAGCAAATCATTGGTTACCATTTTACGTGTAATAAATTGGCGTTTGTAAAAACGATTACTGTAATTGAGCAAAACCTCAATGTATGACACAACAAGGTCCTGACTAAAATCGTCCATATTGTTGTTGAGTTCATCTTTTATGTTTTCAAAAACCGAAAAAATGGTTTCTTTTTCCTTATCGGATAAAAACAACGCTTCATTAGCGGAATACGAAAAAAAACCGAAGGTCTTTATTTTAGTCCCAAGTGGATAATTGTAGATAAAATCCGGGTGAAAGAGTAACGTAAAACCTGAATAATCTTTATCATCTTCGGCACTTTGTATAACTTGATTAGGCGAAATAAAAGACAAACCTCCTTCGTCAAAATCGTAGTAGTTTTGTCCGTATTTTATTTTCCCCGTTAAACTTTTCTTGTATGAAATTTTGTAGAAGTTAAGTAATAATGCTTTCGGTAACTCATTGGAAGGTGTTTTAATGTCGGCATAGTTTACCAAACTAACCAATGGATGCAATGGTTTGGGAAAGCCCAGGGCCTTGTGCAACTCCGAAATTGAATTGAATTTTTGGGGTACGTAGTTCGTATTATTCATCTTCACAAATTTAACAAATGCTTAGCAGACAAACATTTCCTGCACCTTTTTGTATTGTGCTTCTGCTCCGTTTTTTTCCCGTTCGGTGTAAATTGAAATTGCGTCTTCTCCTGCTATATAGCGCAACTGCTCTTTGTTGTCGTTTGCCGCATCGTAAATCACACTTGCAATGCTTTCTGCCGATGAAAACTGGCTTACCCTTTCTTCGCTGTAACCCTTGCTTACTATATCAACTAATTGGTTGTAATCCTTGCTTTGTCCACCGTCCATTGAACGTCCTGCAAAGTCTGTTTTTATTCCTCCCGGTGCAACTATTTTTACTTTTACTCCGAAGTGTGCAAGCTCATAAGCCAAACTTTCAGAAAAACCGTCGAGAGCAAATTTAGTAGCTGCGTAAATCGAACAAGTCGGATAACCTATCAACCCGAACATTGAAGTGATATTGATAAACATTCCCTTTTTCTTTTCACGAAAACAGGGAGTAAACTCTTTTGTTACTCTTATGGTGCCTAACAAATTCGTGTTGATCTGTCGGATTATTTGTTCATCTGTGAGTGCTTCCAAAGCACCAATTAACCCATAACCTGCATTATTTAAAACAATGTCTACCGAAAACTGCCGGAGAACCTCTTTAACCGCGCTTTCAATTTGTTCTTTTTTGGTTATGTCTAATTTTAAAACGGTGACATTTTCAAGTTTTGTAAGTTCCATTTCATTTTCCGGATTTCTCATGGTAGCGATAACTTTCCAACCTCTTGACTGAAACAGTTTGGCAGTTGCTTTTCCTAAACCTGTCGAAGCTCCTGTAATAAAAATTGTCTTTTGCATAATTTGATGTTTTAATCTGACAATGCAAAAGTCCGTGGAAGTTTAAATCCCACTGTTGCCAAAGTGAGTTAAATTGTTGCCAAAATGAAGGGAAAATACCAGCAGCAATACCAGGTTACACTTGCTCATTATTCCTGTGTATCACCCGCTTTCTTCTTCTTTAGCTGAAAAGCTATACTTAAAGCCAATAAACGATTATAAGACGCTTTAGAAACCAAAGGAACAGCGTCTCTCACCGGCAATAAAGAGTGGCTAAGCCTTAATCCGATTGCCCACTTATCATTTAATTTGCAGCCAATACCAACGTTGAATGAGAGTTCGTTTCTGACAAATGGATATGTAAATACCAGGTCAGGCGATACATTACCATATAAATGTTCAGCACAATTAATCAGGTATCCCAACCCCGGGCCAAATTCAAAATAAATATTCTTTCTATGGTATTGAAAAAGGAGAGGAACTTCAAAATAATGGAGGTTGACAAAATGTGGACTCTTTCCGGCATACGCACCGATTCCTTTATCCAAAAGTAAAAGTTCTGTTTGAGCCGTCCATTTTTTGTTCATTTTTAGCTGAAACCAGAATCCTCCTAAAAGGGATTGGTTAGGACGACTCTGAGTAAGATCTCCCGCGAGGGTATGACGTGAACATCCAAGCTTAACCCCAGCGCGATAGGTTGACTTGTAGTTATGCTGAGCACACAGCCAAACACAATTAAAAATGGCTATTATCGCAAGATTTTTTCTCAATGTATTAACAACGTTATTTTCTTTAAAAAATTGCATTCCTTGCAAGCCGTGGATTTGGTGTGGACAAATGGCTTTTCCTGAGCGGATGATTCCCACCGTCTTTAAGGGGCCATGGTTTGAAACAGATAACATTCTTTGCGCACAAACCCGATAACTTATAACGCTATCGGGTTTTATTCCCATTGACACCTTAGAAATTTTACGTACCTTTTAACTTATGAAGAAAAGGCTGATTTGCTTTTATTTTTTGCTTACCGTATTGGTATCCTCCTGTGCTATTCATTCCGATTTTCCATTTATTTGTTTTAGGAAAGAATGCGTTCAATCTCAGTTCAAAAAAAGCCCAAAGCGGAGTGGTGGAAAAAGAGGATTAAAACAGAAGGTGAATACACTGGCCGTGAAAATGAAACAAAAACAAGTCAAGCGAAAGTCAAAAAAACCGGATCCGCCGGATCGCGACTATATCGGTTTTAGTGGATTTGAAGGGTCCACCGAAAGCAGCCAGGATTCCATTGTCAGGGACACCGCTGACGTAGCGGATTATATCAAAATGATTATATATTACAAAGCAGAAAAACCGGAAAAAAACATAGAGAAGGATAGTGTATATATCAAAGTTTCACGTTCACCCCAGGCAAAAGAAGATAAAGCCCTCATTAATTATTATCTGGAAAAACATCCGGCTCAAACCATTAAGCAGGTACAGCTTATTATTAATGCAGAAAAAGAAGAAGATTCGTCGGTCAACAGTAGATCGGGGCTTATGAAAGCCAGGCGTCTGGAAAACTACATGATCAATGGTGGGGTGAAAGAGGAGATTATCACAATCAAGTAGCCACATTCAGTCTTCCAATATGTGCGAAATCAGACTTAATTCCGGTGGTTCAGCTGTTTTAAAATGCGGTCCTGTCAGGGCCCGAGTCCCGTCCGGACCGCATCATACATTAAATAAGTTCTGTTTTTATGGGATTTTGATTTTATGAAATCTCTGAATTAATCCAATTCTCACCGCATTAAAAAGCCCTGTATATACAGTTTTTTTCGGACGATTATTTGACTTGCTGCGTGGTTCCGAGGTCATAGATCTCCTGGATACCTCTCAGTTTTTTAAGAAAGTTAATCCGCAGGTCGATGAGTTTCCCCGATTGTATATCGAATACCCAGCCGTGTACAGTAGGATATCCGCGTTCCAGGTAATGTTTCTGGACAACCGCCATTTTTATAATATTGATGCATTGCTCCTCCACATTCACTTCTACCAGTTTCCGGTAACGTTCTTCATCGTTGGTGATCGAAGCCAGTGTGCTTTTATGCAAGCGGTAAACATCGCGGATGTTTCTTAGCCACGGATTCAGAATCCCCAAATCCTGTGGCTGCATCGCTGCTTTTATGCCACCGCAATTGTAATGTCCGCACACCACAATATGCTTTACATTCAGGTAAGCCACAGCATACTCAACCACTGCCGCCGAACTGTTATCGTTGTTCGGAACGAGGTTGGCAATATTACGGTGAACAAACATTTGTCCGGGTTTAACGCCCGTCATTTCTTCTATGGTGACACGGCTGTCGCTACACCCTATATAGAGAATTTCGGGGCTTTGGCCCTGGGCAAGGTCTTCAAAAAAATGAGCATCTTCTGCTTTCCTGGCGTTTACCCACTTTTTATTATTTTCAAATACTTCTTTATAAAGTTCCATATTCTTTAGTGAGTTTATCTTAAGCTAAATGACTTCAATCAGAATCTAATCATTGGCAGATCCGGACAGCTGGATGGTCTTAATTATTAATACAACCACGACACCTGTTGATAATATTTTCAGGGCGCCATTCATCAGCTCTCCGGGCGTCTTTTGAATAGCAGCATCAACACCGTCGGACGGGAAAACAGCGCCTACAATAAAAAGAATGACCACAATAAACAGAGGGGAGTAATCGGCTTTTTGTTTCATTTTACCCTGGCTCTGAATAATTTGCGAATAGCGAATGGAGCCGTTACGAGAAAACACAGAAAAGTTTCTGCATAAAAAAGTAAGACGAGGGCAAAAAGCGCATATCCACCGGTTTCAAGATATCTATATCCGGAAAACAAACACGCAAAGCCCAAAAACAGCAGTAATAACGGGGGAATCAGCTTCATTACTTTTTCAATTAGTTTTCTACCTACAAAGTAAGTGCATGTTATTCATATATTTTCATTTATATTTATTATAAATTCCATAAATATATTTTATGTATTAAATGATTGTCATGCATCTCCTGTATTTAGTTTCAAAACCACATAAGTGACCTCGTGAGCAGGAACAACCAGTCAAAACAACTGTGGTATCAATGCCTATAAACTGCTCCCTGAAAAAATTAAAAAGATTGTTCCCCCTCGGCGTGTTTTCCGTGATCAGCTTATAGAAAAATTTGCGTAGCTAAATAACTACACATATATTTGTAGTCAAATAACTACATAATGAATTTAAGACGAGATGTATTCCAGGCCATAGCCGATCCTTCGCGAAGGGCCATTCTGCTATTGGTAGCCTCACAGGCCATGACGGCCGGGGCCATTGCTTCCAATTTCGACACAGCCAGACCCACTGTTTCCAAACACCTCCAGATACTTACCGAATGTGAACTCCTCCGGCAAGAACAGAGCGGTCGTGAAGTCTATTATCATCTCAATGCCAAGAAAATGAAAGAAGTAGCCGACTTTATCGAACCATTCCGTAAAATGTGGGATGATCGCTTTAACAAACTGGAAGCGATCATGAAAAATTATAAACCAAAAAAATAAACCATCATGGAACTCAAAACAAAAATACATGCCGAGGAGGGCAAACAGGAATTAGTGATTACCCGGGAATTTGACCTGCCATTGGAATTACTTTTCAAAGCCTATGTAGAGCCCGAAATTGTTGAGCAATGGATGGGTACCAAAGTACTGAAACTCGAAAACAAAAAGCATGGCAGCTACCAGTTTGAAACAACCGATCCGAAAGGAAATAAGCACGGTTTCAACGGAACCATTCATGAGTTTACGCCAAACCAAAACATCACACGGACCTTTGAAATGGAAAACACACCATTTCCGGTTCAACTCGAATTTCTGGAGTTTGAAGAACTAAGCGAAAATACAAGTAAGCTGCGCATGCATGTGATCTACAAATCTGTGGCCCATCGTGATCAAATACTACAACTCCCCTTTGCACAAGGCATCAATATAGCACATAACCGTTTACAGAACTTCTTTAACACATCAAAATAACAGTCCATGACGAAACGAAATAAAATTATATACTGGATTGCCACAGCCTGGCTTGCCCTTGGTATGTTATCAAGCGGCATTGTGCAATTGCTGCATATACAAAAAGAAACCGACATGATGGCTCACCTCGGCTATCCCCTTTATTTTCTGAGTATCCTCGGCATCTGGAAGCTGCTGGGAGTTGTGAGCCTACTCATTCCAAAAGTTCCCTTACTGAAAGAATGGGCCTACGCAGGATTTTTCTTCACGGTTACGGGCGCCTTGTTTTCACATGCTGTATGCCACGACGAAGCCAAAGAATTTTTCGGGCCTACCCTCCTGCTCCTACTGACTGTAGTATCCTGGTATTTCCGACCTGTAGCCAGGAAAACCGTTTCGGTGAATCAATAATCCTTCCTAACTTTATATCAACACATCCATCTATCAAACCATGAATCCAAAAGTCGATTTCTTTTTCAATAAGGCTTCCAAATGGAAAGCAGAACTGGAAAAACTAAGAACCATCGTTCTCGATTGTCACTTAGCAGAAGAACTGAAATGGGGCGTACCCTGCTACACATTCAATAAAAAAAATGTGGTGCTGATCCATGCGTTTAAAGATTACTGTGCGCTTCTCTTTCATAAAGGGGTTTTGTTGAAAGACCCGAAAGGCATCCTGATACAACAGACAGAGAATGTACAGGCAGCACGTCAGATCAGGTTTACAAGCCTTCAGGAAATAAAGAAACTCGAAAAAGTACTGAAGACATATATTTTTGAGGCCGCAGAAGTAGAAGAGTCCGGGTTAAAAGTACCCATGAAAAAAACAACCGAGTTCAATATGCCGGAAGAATTTCAAAGCAAACTGAATAAAACAACTGCATTGAAAAAAGCCTTTGAAAGCCTCACCCCGGGCCGGCAAAGGGGCTATCTGCTTTATTTTTCTTCGGCCAAACAGGCCAAAACCCGCGAAGCCCGTATAGAAAAGTATATTCCACAAATCCTCGCCGGAAAAGGGCTGGACGATTAAATCAACACATAACCATACACGATCCAAAACATGAAAAAGACGCTTTCCTCCAAACAAAGTGAAGAATTGCTTCATATTTTACAAACCCGTTTTGAAAAGCACACGAACCGACACAAAGGCCTTGACTGGTCGAAGATACAGGCTACACTGAAAACAAAACCGGAAAAGTTGTGGTCGCTTTATGAAATGGAAAATACCGGCGGTGAACCGGATGTGATTGCTTATGATGAAAAAAGCAGCAAGTACCTGTTCTGTGATTGCTCAGCCGAAAGTCCGCAGGGCCGCCGGAGTGTGTGTTATGACCAAGAGGCGCTGGAGTCGAGAAAAGAACACAAACCGAAAGACAGCGCCATGAATATGGCTTCTGCCATGGGTATTGAGCTCTTAACCGCAGAACAATACCGCGAACTGCAAACTCTTGGAAACTTCGATACCAAAACCTCGAGCTGGATCGTAACACCCGCTGAAATCCGTAAACTGGGAGGCGCCCTCTTTTGCGACCGGCGTTACAATACGGTTTTCACATATCACAATGGTGCCGAATCTTACTATGCCGCCCGCGGATTCCGGGGCCTGTTAAGAGTCTGATCATTGAGATACTAATTAAAACGCATACAACAAATTACCCCGGATCATTCTCCTTTTCGTATCTTTGACTATAAGCCATGTCATGATCGAAACACCCGAAAATAGCATCCTTCAAAGTATTAACAGCCAGAGAGCATTTTTTTTGTCTGGCAAAACAAAGGATCTGTCATTCAGAAAAGCACAGCTTCTTAAACTCAGAAAATATATAAGCCAACATGAAGCTGAGCTCTGCCAGGCCTTGTGGAATGACCTGAGGAAATCGCCGGAAGAAGCATACATGACTGAGATTGGGCTGGTTAAAAGTGAAGTGAATCTTCACCTGAAACACCTCAAAACGTGGGCCGGCCCACAGGAAGTAGCCACCCCCGTTGCTTTGCTTCCGTCTTCCAGCAAAATATACGTTGAACCCCTGGGGGTATCACTCATCATTGCTCCATGGAATTATCCGTTTCAATTGCTAATCAACCCATTGATCGGAGCTATGTCTTCAGGCTGTTGCTGCATCCTGAAACCATCACCGGATGCGCCAGCCACCGCGGCATTTGCAGACAAGATGATCCGTGCGTTATTCGACCCCGAATATATAACCGTGATCCAGGGGGGAACTGAAACGAATACTTCTCTGCTCAAACAGCAGTTTGATGTTATTTTTTTCACGGGAAGTACACGTGTCGGAAAAATAGTTATGAAGGCTGCCTCAGAACACCTAACCCCTGTTGTTCTTGAACTGGGCGGCAAGAGCCCATGCATTGTCGATAAAGACGCAAACCTGGATATTGCAGCACGCCGCATTACCTGGGGAAAATTCCTTAATGCCGGCCAAACATGTATTGCCCCGGATTATCTCTATGTGCATAAATCCGTCAAAGAACAACTCATTCAGAAAATTTCAGAACAAATTCATCGCATGTTTGGAGAAGATGTTGCAGAAAGCCCATTCTATGCCCGCATCGTGAATGAAAATGCCATCAAAAGACTCTCAGTATTCATGCAGGATGGTAAAATCCGTGAAGGCGGAACTTATGATCTTGAATCGCGCTACATGGCTCCCACGATCATGGATGAAATCACAACTGAATCGGCCATTATGCAAGAAGAGATTTTTGGGCCCTTGCTTCCTGTGTTGAGCTTCGAACAACTGGATGAAGTCATTGCCTATATAAATCGGCAGGCCAAACCTCTGGCATTGTATTACTTTGGCAGACCCGCAACCGGCGACTATGTTCTTTCGAAAACATCATCGGGTGGCGCCTGCATAAATGATACACTGCTTCATATCGGTAATCATCATATGCCTTTTGGTGGTGTGGGCTACAGTGGCACCGGTGCTTATCATGGCAAAGACAGCTTCCTCGCTTTCAGTCACCGCAAATCTGTTGTAACAAGCTCACGCCACTTTGATCTGCCGCTGAAATATGCCCCTTATAAGTATTTTAAGTGGGTGCGCCATTTTTTGTAGCATTCCCGCTATTCTACAAATGCTGATTCTGGTACGCTTCAAAAATCATTTTGAAACACTCACCAACACCTGCAACAATTGCCATCGGGCAACAAGCCATGGCTTCAATGTGATCAAAATACCAAACTCTCCGCCTTTCAGCAACCAGGAGTTTAAAGTAAGCGAACCAAACTAAGTCAATGGCTATTTGCACGCTATGAAGAACAAGGAAGGCACAGTAGTAAAACGCCGACCATTTTTAACCACTATTTCAATCTGAAAAGTATGGTTATGAAAAAAAATAACGATGTCACCGGAAAATGAAAACGGTAAAATGATCTGAAGAAACCAGGAGTAAAATAACCATATTCTTTCAAGACGTCCTGCCAATGCCTCAACTATGTTTTTCCTTTCGGTTTAATTCATACATTTGATGCACTATTTTCCATGAACTCCAAAGCCCATATCCTGATCATTGACGATGAAGACAAACTCCGTCAACTATTTTCCAGGATCATTGAATTGGAAGGTTATTGTGTGTCACAGGCCTCTACACTGAAGCAGGGCTTAAAAATCCTGGGGCAAAATCCGGATATTGACATCGTTCTCACCGACGTAAAACTGCCGGATGGCAATGGCATTGAACATATAGAAGAAATAAAAAAACTGAATCCTCTGGGCGAGGTCATGGTCATGACTGCCTTTGGCTCCATTCACGATGGTGTGAGAGCGATGAAGCTGGGAGCCTTCGATTACTTCACCAAAGGTGATGACAATGACCAGATCATTCCGGCCCTGAACAGGGCTGCCGAGAAAGTGCGTTTGCAAAAACGCATCCAGGAATTGGAAACCCGCCTGGAAACCCGACATGGTTTTGATAACATCATTGGTGAGTCTGCGATCATCAAAGACACCATTGCCCTGGCAAAAAAAGTAGCACCAACGGATTCGACCGTTCTGCTTGAAGGTGCTACCGGTGTCGGAAAAGAATTGTTTGCTCAGGCTATCCATTTTTCAAGTCCCCGTAAAAACAATGCTTTTGTGGCTGTTAATTGCAGCTCTTTTGCCAAAGACATTCTCGAGAGCGAACTATTCGGACATAAAAAAGGGGCTTTCACAGGAGCCATTACCGATAAAAAAGGCTTGTTTGAAGAAGCTCATGAAGGCACAATCTTCCTGGACGAGATGGGCGAAATGAACCTTGATCTCCAGGCGAAATTACTCCGTGTTCTGGAGACACAGAGCTTCATCAAAGTTGGTGATACCAAATCCACACGGGTTAATGTGCGTGTTATTGCAGCCACCAACCGCGATCTTAAAAAAGAATCGGAGCAGGGAAACTTCAGGCTGGATCTGTATTACAGACTTTCCATTTTCAAAATAAATATTCCATCGCTCCGTGAGCGTAAAGAAGATATTGAAGCCCTCGCCCATCATTTCATTGGTATCTATGCCAACAAATTAAAAAAACGTATTTCTGCGATTGATAAAGACTTCCTGAAAGTGCTGAAAAAAAATGACTGGAAAGGGAATATCCGCGAACTCAAAAACTGTATCGAGAGGGCTGTTATACTGGCCGACAACGACAGACTCTCTACCGACCTGCTTGCCCACGACATCTTAAATTGCGAGGCTCCCGACCCCGACGATTCTTTAACAAGCCTCGCAGCCATGGAAAAACATCACATCCAAAAAATACTCCGGCTCGCCAAAGGAAATAAAACCAAAGCTGCAGAACTCCTGGGCATTGGGCTTACCACACTCTACCGCAAAATGGAAGAGTATGGCATCGAAAAATAACACCCTTTCATTTTGAAAAACCCTTCCAAAACGGAAGGGTTTTTTATGATACCTGAATTTTCGACATTTATTATAAATAAATAAAAATCAACACCTTACAGGCATTTACAAGCTATTAAATACCTGCGGAATAATATTTGGCATGCGCGTGTAGATATTACAATGCCTTTCATGCAAAATCTAAAATCACCCCACCTCGTCCATGGTTTTTTCATTCTGCTGATCTTTTTCAGTCTGCTGATTAAACTCATAACCCGGTCCTAAAAATAATACAATGAACGCAACAGTTGAACTTTTGAAACTAAAAATCGAACTGACACTGCAACAGGAAACCCATTGTCTCCGGGAGCATGAGGTCACAGATTTGTTAAGCAATGAATTGCCGGTTATCAACGAAAGTCTTGAGAAAGCCGACAACCCGCATAACATCTACACCGTGATGCAAAGTTTTGCCGATTTCACAAAACAATTCATCAAGCAGGGAAACCTGAAAGAAACCATGCATTGCTTTACGCTGGCCGACACCATGCTGAAACATGGTAATGCAACTGTACGCAATGCCATTGAAAATGGTTACCTCTACTCCATCTCGGGGGTTATTGAGATGGCCGGTCAGTCACAACAGCTCATTAAAAACATGCTGAGCGATACATTAAGAAAAGAATATAACCGCCAGGTGTGCGCATCCGGCCTCTGATCAATACATCATGGAAACATTACTCTCTACAACACTCATTGCTGCAGGATTAACCTGCTTCTGGCTCTTTGCCAAGAGTATCGACTTTTTTGAAAATATATAACACTTACGACCATGACAGCACTTCTGATTTTAGCCATCGTTGTTTTTGGGTACCTCGTTTATGTACTGCTTAAACCAGAAAAATTTTAGACTATGAACACAGAATTAATCGGGGTTATTGCCACCTTTCTTATCACGGTTGCCTTAGCCATCCCCTTCGGGAAATATATAGCGCGGGTTTTTAAGGGTGAAAAAACGCTCCTGGATTTCCTGGCTCCACTCGAAACCCGTATTCTTAAACTTTGTGGTATCGATCCGGGTCGTCAAATGAACTGGAAACAGCATCTGTTGGCCCTGCTTGCCATAAACATGCTATGGTTTGTATACGCCTTCATCATGCTGCTAACACAGGGCAGCCTGTTTCTGAACCCGGATGGCAATCCATCCATGAGCCCGGATCTGAGTTTCAATACAGCCATCAGTTTTATGGTGAATTGCAATCTTCAGCATTACTCCGGCGAAACAGGTTTAACCTACCTGACACAACTCGCGGTAATTACGTTTCTGCAGTTTGTTTCAGCGGCTACCGGTATTGCCGCACTCATTGTTGTTTTCAATGCCATGCGTGAAAAAGCGACCGAAGGTCTCGGAAATTTTTTCGACATCTTTTTGAAATCACTTACCCGGATCCTGTTGCCTGTAAGTTTTATCCTTGCTATAATCCTCGTGTTCAACGGAACACCAGCAGGCTTCGAGGGTAAAGACACCATCACAACCCTTCAGGGAGATACAGTGCAGGTATCGCGTGGCCCGGCTGCAGGTATGATTGCCATCAAACACCTCGGAACAAACGGTGGAGGTTGGTTTGGAGCCAACTCGGCACACCCGCTCGAAAATCCGAATTACCTGACCAATATGGTGGAGATGATCGCCCAGGTTTTAATCCCGATAGCACTCATTTTCGCGATGGGGTTTTACCTGAACCGCAAAAAAATGGCTTATGTTATTTTCGGGGTGATGACACTTGGAATGTTAACCCTGCTTATTCCAACGCTGATTGCTGAGTCAAACGGTAACCCGGCAATTGCTCACATGGGTATCAGCCAGGCCACCGGAAGCATGGAAGGAAAAGAAGTGCGTTTCGGTCCAAAAGCCTCGGCCTACTGGAGTATTGTTACCACTGTTATATCAACGGGCTCGGTCAATTCCATGCACGACAGTTCTATGCCGGTATCAGGCACCATGCAATTGCTGGGCATGATGACCAATGCATTTTATGGAGGCTGTGGTGTAGGTATCCTGAACTACTACATCTTCATCATCATAGCTGTGTTTATTTCAGGACTTATGGTGGGCCGCACGCCCGAATTCCTGGGCCGGAAAATTGAAGCACGTGAAATGAAAATTGCCACACTCATTGCCCTGCTCCATCCCTTTCTGATCCTGGTAGGAACAGCCATCTCCTCCTTTGTTTATACAAAGGATCCTTCTGTCGGATGGCTCAATAACCCCGGTTATCACGGATTTTCGGAGATGCTCTATGAGTACACATCCAGTGCGGCTAACAACGGCAGCGGATTTGAAGGCCTGGGTGATAATAACTGGTTCTGGAATATCACAACCGGGTTCGTACTGATCCTTGGCCGCTTTCTGCCGATCATCGGCCCGGTTGCCATTGCAGGTATCCTGGCCAATAAAAAATACGTTCCGGAATCTGCCGGCACTTTACGAACCGATACCGGCACATTCGGGATCATGACCTATGCAGTTATCATGATCATTGCCGCCCTGGCCTTTTTCCCGGCACTGGTGCTTGGGCCATTGGCCGAATATTTCAACTTATATCATGTTTAATGTTTTTCTGCTATGAATGCTATGTCCAATAAATCACTCTTTCAAAAAGAGTTAGTTTCAGAAGCTCTGAAACAATCGTTCATCAAACTGAACCCTCAGCGGATGATTAAAAATCCGGTGATGTTTACCGTGGAGATCGGTACCTTCGTGATGCTCATTGTCACAGTTTATATTCTTATCAATCACGATGCGTCACAGGGTAGTTTTGCTTACAATCTCTGCATCCTGTTTATTTTATTGCTTACACTGCTCTTTGCCAATTTTGCCGAAGCCATTGCCGAAGCCCGTGGTAAAGCACAGGCAGAATCACTTCGGAAAACACGCGAAGAAACACCGGCCAAACTTATTCAACCGGTAGGTGAATTGTATCTGAATGAAATTAAAACCGTATCATCATCTGAACTCCGTAAAGGCGATGTGTTTTTATGTGTAGCCGGCGATACCATACCTACCGACGGTGAAATTATTGAGGGCCTTGCAACCATCGACGAGTCGGCCATTACAGGCGAAAGCGCCCCGGTGATCCGTGAAGCAGGTGGCGATAAAAGTTCTGTAACCGGTGGCACCAAAGTGCTCAGCGATAAAATAAAAGTAAAAGTCACCACAGAGCCCGGCGAGTCATTTCTCGACAAAATGATTGCACTGGTTGAAGGGGCCAGTCGCCAGAAAACACCCAACGAAATTGCACTGACAATTCTCCTGGCCGGTTTCACCCTGGTATTCATTATTGTATGTGTTACCCTGAAACCATTTGCTGATTATGCCAATACACCGATTACCATTGCGGCACTTATATCTCTCTTTGTGTGTCTTATCCCCACAACCATCGGCGGATTACTTTCAGCTATTGGTATTGCCGGTATGGACAGAGCCCTGCGCGCCAATGTGATCACAAAATCCGGAAAAGCAGTAGAAACTGCCGGCGACATTGATGTATTGCTACTCGATAAAACCGGAACCATTACGATTGGCAACCGTAAAGCAACCGGATTTTTCCCGGTACAGGATCTCGGAGAGGCACAATTTATAAAAGCCTGCGTGCTTAGTTCCCTGGCCGATGAAACACCGGAAGGTAAATCCATCATTGAGCTGGCAGGAAACGCAGCTTCCAATTTAAGCGTTGAGAACCCATTATACATCAAGTTTACAGCCGAGACACGCTGCAGTGGTATTGACTATGATGGTGGAAAAACCCGCATCCGCAAAGGTGCTTTTGATGCCATCCGCAACATCACTGAAAAAGCCGGGCATGAATTTCCACTCCCGATAAAACTGAAAGTAAAAGAAATTGCCGAAAATGGCGGAACACCGCTGGTGGTATCGCAAAACGAAAAAGTGATCGGCGTTATCGAACTCCAGGATATTATTAAACCGGGGATCAAAGAACGTTTTGATCGTCTTCGTAAAATGGGTGTCAAAACCGTGATGGTAACCGGCGACAATCCACTCACGGCCAAATTCATTGCAGAGAAAGCCGGTGTCGATGATTTTATTGCCGAGGCAAAACCGGAAGATAAAATGAACTATATCAAAAAAGAACAACAGCTCGGTAAACTCGTAGCGATGATGGGAGACGGCACAAACGATGCTCCTGCCCTGGCACAGGCCGACGTTGGTGTAGCGATGAACAGTGGAACACAGGCTGCCAAGGAAGCCGGCAATATGGTTGATCTGGATAACGATCCCACCAAACTGATTGAAATTGTTGAGATCGGTAAACAATTACTGATCACGCGCGGCACGCTCACCACTTTTTCTATTGCCAATGATGTGGCTAAATATTTTGCCATAGTCCCTGCCCTGTTTATTGCGTCTATTCCGGCACTGCAGGGCCTTAACATCATGCGCCTGAAAAGCCCTGAAAGTGCGATTCTTTCAGCCGTTATTTTCAATGCCATCATCATTCCAATCCTGATTCCCCTGGCGCTGCGGGGTGTGGAGTACAAACCCATCGGGGCCAGTGCCCTGCTGCGCCGCAACCTCCTGATCTATGGCCTGGGTGGTGTGATCGTCCCTTTTATCGGTATCAAACTGATTGATATGCTCGTTGGTCTCTTTTTCTAAAATCAAAAACATACGCAACATGAAAACCTATTTATTACCTTCATTAAAACTCACAGGCATACTTATCCTGATCTGCTCTGTGATTTACCCGCTGCTGGTGTATCTTGTATCACTTGCAACACCGGGGCATGGCAATGGAAATAAACTCATGGAAAACGGAGTGGTTATTGGTTATGAAAACATCGGCCAGAAATTCACCGATGAACGCTATTTCCAGGGCCGCCCTTCGGCTGTAGATTATAATGCAGCAGGTTCAGCCGGCTCCAACAAAGGTCCGTCAAATGCTGAATACCTGGCTGGCGTAAAGGCACGTATAGATACATTCCTGATTCACAACCCGGGCATTCAGGCTGCGGATATACCTGCCGATCTCGTAACAGCCAGTGGCAGTGGTCTGGATCCCAATATATCTGTACAGGCAGCCAGGGTACAAATTGCAAGGATTGCGAAGCTACGAGGCAAAAGTGAAAAAGAACTGAATGCACTCGTTGACCGGATGATCGAACATCCCTTACTGGGTCTGTTCGGTCCTGAAAAAATAAATGTTCTTAAACTCAACATAGCATTGACTAAAATTTAATCCCAAGTACAACATCAAAAAAAACAACATGAAAAAACTATTACTCAGCATGGCTATTTTATCTACAGGATATATTGGCATGGCACAGGAAGACACAACAACGGTTCCCAACCGGCAAAAAGGCGAACCACTGGAAGGCATGGATTTTACATGGCTCAACGGTGGCGACAGAAGATCAACGCCTACCCTTGCCGGAAAATACTTTACGCCAACGGTGATGGTAGATGCCAACTACACACACTCATTCAATGATCCGATCGACAATACAGTCGTGGGTTCTACCGCATTGGCGCGTAATAATGAGATGCAGGTATCTGCGGCTCATCTTGGCGGCGACTTTTATTATAAAGGAGCCCGTGCACACATCGTCACACAATTCGGAACACGCTCAACCGTTATTCCGCGTAACGACTACAGCCCCTACAAAGGCCAGTACCAGCTTGCCGATGTATACCGCTATCTCGCAGAAGCAAACGCGGGCTACCATTTCAATGTACTGCATGGTATTAACGTAGATGCCGGTATGTTTATGTCGTATATTGGGCTCAACTCCTATTACCAGGTTGAGAACTGGGAGTATCAGGCTTCGTTCACATCCGACAATACACCGTGGTTCTTCAATGGAATCCGGTTCCAGATTTTTGCTACAAAAAAACTAAAGATCGAACCATGGATCATCAATGGCTGGCAGAGCTATGGCATGTTCAACAAACAACCGGGCATTGGCGGCAATATCACGTGGTGTCCGAACGAAAATGTAAAAATGCTCACCAACGATTATTACGGAGCCGATGCGGCAGGTATTCCTTCCCGCAAGCGTTTTCACTCCGATAACAGTTTACTCGTTCGCTATTTCAACCGCCCGAAATCGAGAGGTATCAGTAAAATGGCTTTTTCTTTAACCGCTGATCTTGGTTTTGAAAAAGGCGGCGGAGTAAATGGTTTCCGCGATGGAGATTCTGTTCAGGGTCCTGCACAATACTTCGGCAGTGTGATGTTTTACAACCGCGTATGGTTTGCTAAAAATAAATTTGCCTGGACTTTCGGAGGCGGTTATATGAGCAATCCTGGCCGTTACCTGGTATTGTACCCAACCGGCCAGGCCAGCCCTTTGCCAAATCCGAATAACCCCACAACAACTGCAGGTAGCTTTCCATACAGTGCTAACCCTGGCGATAAATTCGAAGGCTTCGATTACTCCACCAACATCGACTGGATGCCAAATGAACACATCCTTTTCCGACTCGAATATGTACACCGTCAATCGAGTGTACCATATTTTGCCGGACATGGTGGTGTAACATCTCCTTCGGGATATACAACCACATCATTGCCTGCAGACTGGAAACCGGACCTGGTGAAAGCAGAAGACCGTGTGATTTTTGCCGTACTGTTCAGATTATAAACCTACACCTTAAATAAGTACCTTTGATCAGATATAATTGCGACCCGGCCTTTACAGGCCGGGTTTGCAAAGACTGATAAAATTATGAGTACAATCGATTTAAAGAAATTAAGCTTTGCAGGATTCCTGGTATCTATCGGGATCGTATTTGGCGATATAGGCACTTCACCATTGTATACCTATACCGCCATCATTGGTGAACAAAAAATAACGGAGCTTATAGCCCTGGGGGGCGTGTCTGCAATTTTCTGGACTTTGTTTTTCCAAACCACCGTCAAATATGTTTTTATAACACTCCGGGCCGACAACAAAGGTGAAGGCGGGATCTTCTCTTTGTATACCCTCATCCGCAAATACCGACGCTGGCTTTTATTCCCGGCCATTGCAGGCGGTAGTTTTTTGCTGGCCGATAGTATCATCACACCCCCTATCTCTGTATCCTCAGCCATCGAAGGATTAAAACCAAGCGTACCTGATCTGCCAGTGATCCCGATCGTAATCTCTATTCTTATATTGTTATTCACCATTCAACGCAAAGGGACTTCTTTTATCGGTAAACTATTCGGGCCTGTCATGCTGATCTGGTTTACCATGATCGGTGTACTTGGTGTAGGTGAGCTCCTTGGAAATTTTTCTGTCTTCAAAGCATTGAATCCCTACTATGCCTATAAGCTCCTCTCTGAACATCCTGGTGGATTCTGGTTACTGGGAGGTGTTTTCCTTTGTACAACGGGCGCCGAAGCCTTGTATTCGGATCTCGGACACTGCGGACGAAAAAACATCCAGATCAGTTGGTTGTATGTAAAAATATGTCTCATACTTTGTTACTTCGGACAGGCCGCATGGCTCCTTCATCACCAGGGCGAAAACCTCACCAACGTGAGCCCTTTCTTCGGACTTGTACCACATTGGTTTTTGTACCCGGCTATTATTATTGCTGCCATGGCCACGATCATTGCCAGCCAGGCACTCATCAGCGGGTCCTTTACATTGGTTGCCGAAGCCATACGCTTAAACCTCTGGCCAAAATTAAGAGTGGTGTTTCCTTCGGATGTAAAAGGCCAGCTCTACATTCCGTCCATCAACTGGTTTCTCATGCTTGGATGTATCGCCGTTGTGCTTTATTTCCGCGAATCCAAAAACATGGAAGCTGCATTCGGTCTCTCCGTAACACTCACCATGCTCATGACCACAATCCTGCTGAGTTTCTACCTCTACACCAAAAAAGTAAACAAACTCTCCATCTTCGCTTTGCTTCTTATTTTCTTAAGCATAGAGGGTGCGTTTCTGGTTGCCAACCTCAAAAAATTCATGCATGGCGGCTGGGTTACCTTACTTCTGGGCCTTCTTATTTTCAGCATCATGTATATCTGGTACAGGGCCGGGGAAATCAGGAAGAAGCTACAGAATTTTGTACCGCTCGAGCCCTATATTCCGGTGCTGAAAGAATTAAGTATTGATGAACAGGTTCCCAAATATGCCACCAACCTGGTGTACCTGACTTCCTCCGGAAACAGCAGCCAGATCGAAGAAAGAAGCATCTACTCTATTTTATACAAACAACCGAAAAGAGCCGACATCTATTGGTTTGTACACATCGACGTTGTGGATGAGCCATATAAAATGTCCTATAAAACGGAAATTATCGCTCCCGATGATATTGTATGGGTAACATTTAAACTTGGATTCCGGATTGCACCTCGGATCAATCTCTTATTCAGAAAAGTAGTCGAAGAGATGGTAAAGAATAAAGAGGTGAATATCAATAGCCGCTATTGCTCCCTTGGCAAACATAATCTCACCGGGGATTTCAGGTTTGTAGTCATGCAGCGGTTTTTATCGTTTGAAAATGAATTATCTCTGACAGACAATTTTATTCTGAAAGCTTATTTTATGCTCAAGAAAATAAGTCTGCCCGATGAAAAAGAATATGGACTGGATTACAGCAATGTAACAGTAGAAAAGTCACCATTGATTTTAAGTTCTCCCAAAAACATAAATCTGGTGCGTGAGTAACCATGTCGGAACAGGAAGAAAAAGAGAAAAATGTTGAATATTTTCTGGACCTGATCAAAAGATCGAAACGGGGGAAATTCAAAGTTTACATTGGCATGAGTGCCGGTGTGGGTAAGACTTTCCGGATGCTCCAGGAAGCCCACAGCCTGCTCAAAAACAACATTCATGTGCTCATCGGGTTCATTGAAACCCACAACAGGCAGGAAACACAGGCTCTTCTCGAAGGCCTTCCAGTAGTTCCGAGACGCCAGGTTTTCTATAAAGGAAAGTCGCTCGAAGAAATGGATATGCAGGCCATTATACAGGCACGACCTGACGTGGTGATTGTGGATGAGCTGGCCCATACAAACATTCCCGGATCCAAAAACGAAAAACGCTGGCAGGATGTGGTGGAGTTGCTGGAAAACGGCATTAATGTGATCAGTGCAGTGAACATTCAGCATATCGAAAGCCTGAATAAAGACATCCAGGATATTACCGGTATCGACATCCGCGAACGCGTTCCGGACAATGTATTGCGCATGGCCGACGAAGTGGTGAACATTGATCTCACCGCCGATGAGCTCATTGCAAGACTGAAGGAAGGAAAAATTTATGATTCGGCAAAAGTAGAAACCGCACTGAAGAATTTCTTTCAATCTGAAAAGATCCTTCAGCTTCGTGAACTCGCTCTGAAAGAAGTGGCATCACAGGTGGAGCGGAAGATCGAATCGGAAGTACACACAACCTCCAGGCTAAAGCCGGAGCGCTTCCTGGCCTGTATCAGTTCGAACGATGAGTCGGCACGGAAAGTGATCCGGAAAACCGCGCGACTTGCCTCCTATTATAATTCCCAATGGAAAGTAGTATATATACAAACGCCCACTGAAAGCAACGATAAAATCCCCCTGGCGGCGCAGAGGCATCTCATCAATAATTTTAAACTGGCCACAGAGCTGGGTGCAGAAGTTATCCGCCGGGAAAATAAACAGATTGCCAAAACCATTTTTGATATTGCTGTTGAGCAAAAAGCAACAACCATTTGCATTGGTAAACCCCATTTCAGCCTGATCAAATCCATTTTAAGTAACACCATCATCGACCAGCTGCTGATCCGGTTGGCAGGTAGCGATATTGATTTAATTATATTATCCTGATGCCATTCAATATAAAAACAAAATTGAGTCTGGGACTTGGCTTTTTATTTGCCGTGATTATCCTCATTGGCAGTGTCGGAGCTGTTTATATTCACAAAATTGCCAATGAATCGAAAGTGATTCTAAAAGACAATTACGAATCCATTCAATACAGTAAGGCCATGCTGCAAAGCCTGGATGATCTGGAAAACGATACTATTTCTTTTATCCGCACTTTCGAAAAAAATTTAGCCGCACAGGAAAAAAACATAACTGAAATCGGCGAAAGCGATTATACAAAGGCATTGCGAAACGATTTCGAAAAACTAAAGGCCGGGCATTTCTCCAAAGTCGGGATTCAGCTCATCCGGGAAAGACTTTATACAATTACGGATATCAACATGGAGGCCATTCTCCGCAAAAATAACCAGGCACAGAAAACAGCAGATCGTGTTCTCACCTATATTGGTATCATCGGTGGCATTTGCTTCCTGGTTGTTTTCACGTTTATCATTAATTTCCCGGGGTATATTGCCAATCCGATCAAGCTCCTCACAGAAAGTATCAAACAAATCGCCGGAAAAAATTACCACCAACGCTTGAATTTCAAATCGGATGACGAATTCGGAGAGCTCGCCCTCGCATTCAATGCCATGGCCGAAAAGCTGGAGCATTACGACAATAGCAGCCTGGCGAAAATCATGTTCGAAAAAAAACGCATCGAAACCATCATCAACAACATAAAGGATGCGATTATCGGATTGAGTGAAAACAGGATCATCCTTTTCGCAAACAAGCAGGCTGTAAACCTGCTAAATATGCAGGAGCAGGAACTCATCGGGCAGTATGCTCCGGATGTGGCAGTATCAAACGACCTGATGCGACTCCTTATCAGCGACAATACAGATGGCAAACCTGTGAAAATCGTTTCTGAGGGCAAGGAAAATTATTTCAATAAGGAAGCCATTGCCATGATCTCCGATGAAAAACCGATCGGTGAAGTGATCCTGCTGCGCAATATTACACAGTTCCAGGAACTCGACCTGGCCAAAACCAATTTCATTGCCACTATCTCTCATGAGCTCAAAACGCCCATTGCTTCTATTAAACTGAGTTCTGCATTGCTGGAAGACAATAGGGTTGGTGGATTGAACGAAGAGCAAAAACAACTGGTGAAAAATATCAAGGAAGAATCAGACCGTCTGCTCAAAATATCGGGTGAGGTGCTGAATATGGCGCAGGTAGAAACCGGTAAAATTCAACTCAGCTTCCAGAAGGTAAATGTCGAAGCCATTGTGAATTACGCTGTAGATGCCGTAAAACTGCAGGCTACACAAAAAGACATCCGGATCATCCAAAAGATAGATGAGCATTTACCACCTGTGTATGCCGATCCTGAAAAAACAGCATGGGTGATGGTAAACCTACTCAGTAACGCCATCCGTTATTCACCTGAAAAAGATGATGTCATAATCCATGTTACAAAAATAAACCGGATGATTCAATTCTCCGTAAGCGATCATGGCCTGGGTATAGAGGCGCAGTACCAGGGAAAAATTTTCGATAAGTTCTTTCATATCCCGGGCAATCCCAAACACGGAACCGGTCTGGGTCTCGCCATTGCCAGGGAATTTATCACCGCTCAAAATGGCATCATCAGCCTGAAAAGCAATCCGGAAACAGGAACGACATTTACGTTTCAGCTGCCGGCCGGAGCATAAATACATATTCACTTAACGCTCGCTCTTGCATGAGCTGCTGCCTGGAGTTTTGTTACGAAAAGTAAAAACACGTATCTTTGACTCCGCTCAAAGATTTAACTTTGTCGTAGAAAGCCTTATTCTAAAAAGGAAATTCATGAAATACATCAGCATACTTTTACTATCGGTTATTGGCTTTTCAGCCTGCCGCTCCAATCAGAATGAAAATACAACTGCGCAGCCCATTACCCTTACAGATGTTCAGCCCGGGCCCATACGGCACGACTCACTGAGTGCAGAGCAAATTAAAAAGATAACGGAAATTCAGCAGACATTTTACGAAGTGCTTCCGATCAGTGTGGAGCAAACCATCATTGATTTTAAAAGGGATGATAACCCGGATAAAGAAATTGAAGTGTGGCAGAATATGGCAAGCGCCTACTCGCAATACCTGGCAGGTCTGAAAAAAGCACCGGACCTCGAAACCAAAAAAGAGATTTTCGATTTGCTCCTCTCCCGCTCTATGGTTACCAGTGAGGAAGCCCTCAAAAACACAAAACGCTCCAAACTCAGTGATGACGAGGCACGGAAAATTCTGTCGTTATACACAGCCGAGCCCGATCCTGTTACTGTTGTTAAGAATTACGATCCGCAGCCGGCAAAATAATTTTTCTTAGCCGATCTCCACATCCCTAAGTCCGAAACGTCTCAGGGTACTGATGTGTGAACGCAAAGCCACACCAAAGGTTTTATTTTCGAGATAAGGAATCCCGAATTCGGTAGCCGTCAGTTTCACAATGGGCGCCAGGTTGGGGTAATGTACATGGCAGATCGTTGGAAACAAATGGTGTTCCACCTGGAAATTTAAGCCACCAACATACCACGAAATCCATTTATTCTTTCTCGAAAAATTCACCGTCGTATTGAGTTGATGGATCGCCCAATTGTTCTCGATCAGCCCCGTTTCATCAGGTACCGGGTGGCTCGTTCCTTCGACGGTATGCGCCAGTTGAAAGATTACCGTAAGAACAAGTCCTGCAATAAAATGCATTAATAAAAAACCACCGATGCATACACCTGCAGGTATACCAGGTACAAACACCGGTATGAAAATAAATATTGAAAAGTAAACAAGCTTACTCAGAATGATCTTCAACAGGATACGCCTGTTCTGTTGTTTTGTAGATGTATTGACACCTTCTTTGGTATAGGTCGAGAACTGCACAAAATCCTTCAATAAGGCCCAGTAAAGGGTCAGAATACCATAAAACAGAAACGCATAAACCACCTGGAAGCGGTGGTACCACTTTACATTCGTATGAGGAGAAAACCGCATGACGAGTTTATCATCGATATCGTCGTCCAGGTGAACAATATTGGTATACGTATGATGCAGGATATTGTGTTGCAGTTTCCAGTTAAATACCGAGCCGCCGAGGAGATTCAAGGTATGTCCCAGCCAGTAATTCACACGACTGCTTTTCGAATAAGCCCCGTGGTTGGCATCATGCATCACACTCATACCAATACCTGCCAGTGCAAATCCCATGATCGTCCATAAGCCTGTACTGATACCGGTCGAAGGTTTAAACAAAAGCATGTATGCAAATGGAACACTATAGGCACTCAATAAGATGATTGTTTTCAGCACCATCTGTCGGTTGTGAAATTTTGAGATTTTATGCTCCTTGAAATAAGCATCCACACGTTGTCGGAGTGTGGCATAAAACAGGTTTCGATCCCTGTCTTTGTCAATGAATTTTATCTGCATACGTTGTTTGCGTGATTTAAAAAGCATGAGAAACAGTCATCGCCTGTTACCCAAGATAAGCCTTCAGGTTTTTATTTCTTGAGGTTTGTTTCAGTTTACGAACAGCCTTCTCTTTGATCTGACGAACCCTTTCGCGTGTCAGATTATAGCGTTCTCCGATTTCGGTAAGTGACAAAGCCGAACTAATGCCAATACCATAGCAAAGCATCAGCACATCTTTCTCACGTTCTGTAAGGGTTTTCAGAACTCTTTCAATTTCGATACGAAGCGATATGTACATCAGGTCATCGTCGGGTTTATCATTTTCGGGATCCGATACAAGTTCGAGAATTGTTGTATCATCATTTCCCTGGAGAGGCGCATCTGTAGACACATGCCAGCCCGACGACTGCTGTGTCAGATTCACTTCTTCTTCAGACATTCCAAGTAAATCCGCAATTTCATAATTGCTTGCGCTGCGCCCCAGTGTTTGTTCCAGGCTGCTCTGCGCCTTACGGATTTTATTGAGTGCGCCTATTTTGTTCAGTGGTAACCGTATCACGCGCGATTGCTCGGCGATAGCCTGCATAATCGATTGGCGGATCCACCACACGGCATAGGAAATAAATTTAAAGCCCCGTGTTTCATCAAAACGGCCGGCTGCTTTTATAAGTCCTACATTCCCTTCATTAATAAGATCGGGCAGGCTCATACCCTGGTTCTGGTATTGTTTGGCAACAGAAACCACAAACCGCAGATTGGCATTGGTGAGTTTTTCAAGCGCACGCTGATCTCCGTCACGGATCTTCTGCACCAGGATAATTTCTTCTTCTGCGGATATCATCGGTAACTTGGATATATCCTGCAGGTACTTGTCTAACGACGCGGCATCCCGGTTTGTAATTGATTTATTAATTTTCAGTTGCCGCATGTTGTGTCTTATTTAAATAAAAAAAGCAAACTTTTGAGGGTTTGCTTTTTCTTTCTGATTATTAGTCCGCCAGGCTAACGTTAATTGCGTTCAAGCCTTTTTTGCCTTGCTGTATTTCAAACATAACTTCATCATTTTCGCGGATTTCATCTTTTAATCCACTTACGTGAACAAAAATTTCTTCTCCATTTTCCTCTTTAATAAAACCAAAACCTTTGGTCTCGTTAAAGAACTTTACTGTTCCTTTTTTCATTGTTGTTTTTGTTTTGCCCATACATGGTATGAGCGGTTATTATTTATTTGATTTATCGACCTGGCTGAACGGATGAGATGAAACCACCTCAATGTTTTTCCTGATCAATTTGTTTATGTCCTTTAAGTAAGGCAATTCATCCCGGGTACACAGCGACAAAGCTGTTCCCTGCGATCCGGCACGGCCTGTACGGCCAATATGGTGCACATAGGTTTCTGCCTGTTCCGGGATTTCGAAATTGATAACATGCGATAGTTTATCAACATCGATTCCACGCGATGCAATATCGGTAGCCACCAGAATGCGGATACTGCGGTTTTTAAACCCTTTCAGAGCGCGCTCGCGTGCACCCTGCGATTTATTACCATGAATAGCTTCTGCTATGATGCCACTGCTGTTAAGTTCTTTGGCCACACGGTCGGCACCACGCTTGGTTCTCGTAAACACAAGCGCATGTTCAATTTTACCGTCTTTTAAAATGTATTTCAATAATGCACGTTTGTTTTCTCCCGATACATAATATACACTCTGCTTGATAAGCTCAGATGCTGATGACACCGGATCCACAGATACTTTCACGGGTTCCTTCAACAGGGTATTTGCCAGTTTCATGATATCGGGCGATGCCGTAGCTGAAAAAAACAAAGTTTGTTTGCGTGCCGGAAGTTTGGCAATAACGCGTTTAATATCGTTGATAAAGCCCATATCCAGCATACGATCTGCCTCATCGAGCACAAAAAACCGAATGTGGTTCAGGTCTACAAATCCCTGTTGCATCAGGTCAAGTAAACGGCCCGGTGTAGCAATCAGGATATCCACCCCACGGCGCAGGTCCTTTACCTGGTGATGTTGCGATACGCCACCAAATACAGTGGTATGCGATAATGGCAGACCTCCTGTATATGAGTTCACACTGGCACTGATCTGTAAAGCCAGTTCGCGGGTTGGA
Organism: Bacteroidota bacterium; assembly: GCA_018267825.1. Lineage (GTDB taxonomy): Bacteria > Bacteroidota > Bacteroidia > B-17B0 > Aurantibacillaceae > JAFDXR01. Next base: position 44,843 of record JAFDXR010000013.1, read on the forward strand.
GCAAGAATAAGCGCACCGATCTTACGGGCAGAGCCTGAAGGTTTTGCTGCACTTAAAATTTGTAATACAGGCAGGGCAAACGCGGCTGTTTTACCGGTACCTGTCTGGGCGCAACCGAAAATATCCTTACCCTCTAAAATGGGCGGGATAGCCTGTTGCTGAATGGGTGTTGCCTGGGCATAACCCAACTTATCTAAAGCCGACACAAGCGGCTTTATGATTTTTAATTCTGAAAATGTCATTTATTATTTTAATTATACTTATTCGGGGTCAGCACGATGCCGACCGGTTCAGTCTAAAAAAGAAAAGTGTAAATTGACCGAATTGTATAATGGAGAACTACAAATTGATTGGATACAATCTTCTAATGAAGAACTCAAAGGTACATCAAATATCCGGATAAACCTAATTTCCGGAAAGAGGCATTGACATGAACGCGTTTATCTTACATATCACAATCATTGCCGGAACCTGCAAAACCGGGATTTTACAGGCATAAAATGATGAATACTGATCGAATTCATGGCAGGATATTCTGTTTTATTTTATTTTTGGCACAATCAATCGATCTCCATCTGTAAAATTTTCTGAATTCGAAACGAATGAAACCAATTGTATTTACGATTCTCATCTGTCTGCTTTCCTTGTTTTCAAAGGCTCAGAGCCTGCGCGAAGAATACAATCAATGCGCTGTCGAAAAATTTGATCAACACGATTATGCAGGCGCCATCGAATATTTTTCACGCATCATTGAACTCAATCCCAATGATTCCATGGCTTATCTCGATCGGGGTATTGTAAAAATGGAAAGTCACGAATTTGAGGGTGCAGCAGCAGATTTCAGCCAGGCTGTACGGGTTGATTCCACCAATGCCGACAATTTTTTTCTGCGTGCACTGGCCCGCCAGGAACTGAAAGATTACGACGGCGCATTAAGCGATTTCAAAAGAACTGTTCAGATCGAAGATGGCAATGCCGATGCCCATTATTTCACCGGCATCATAAAAGCCATGCGCACCGATTATAAAACGGCCATTGCAGAATATGATAAAGCCATTGAATTTACACCAACACATGCCAAAGCGTACAGCAACAGAGCCTGGGCCAAAGCACAATTGCATGACCTTAACGCTGCCCTGGCTGACTGCAATAAAGCCATCAGCCTCGACTCCACTTATGTAAATTCCTATATTTTCAGAGCATATATCCTTACAGAACTCCATCGCACCGGGGAAGCCATTAAGGACTATACACGCGCCATACAGCTGGATGCAACAAACAACGGTAATTATTTGAAACGGGCCCGACTCTATCACAAACTAAGTGATAAAGCAAATACCTGCAGCGATTACAAAACCTACAAATCGCTGGGAGGAACAGAGGTGGTAAAAGAGTTCGAACAACTGTGCCTATAGCCATGCTTTTACCGGTTATATGCATTTACGGTTCTACCTGCTACTCGCTCGTATGAAGATGCTACAGAATCAAAACATTTATTTCCATTATATTTGAACGCATGCCTCGCGTTAAAAACCCGCTTGTCTTTATCTTTATTACGGTGCTGATCGATTGTATCGGGATCCGGATTATTTATCCCGTTGCGGCTACCATTGTGGCTGAAGTGAGTCATGTCAGTGTCAATGAAGCCATAACCTATAGCGGCTGGATCATGGCATGTTATGCCGCCATGCAATTCATCTTCTCTCCCTTGTTGGGCAGCCTCAGCGATCGTTATGGCCGAAGGCCTGTACTATTGTTATCCTTATTTGGGCTTGTCATCAATTACATTTTCCTGGCATTGGCCAATACACTCCCCCTGCTCTTCATGGGCCGCATCATTACGGGGATTTGCGGTGCAAGCCTGTCTACGAGCTATGCCTATGTAGCTGATATTTCTGTGCCTGAAAAACGTGCACAGAATTTCGGGATCATCGGGGCGGCCATTGGCCTTGGTTTTATTATCGGGCCATTCATCGGGGGCATGTTCAGTGAGCTTGGCACGCGCGCGCCTTTTATTGCAGCAGCCTGTCTTTCATTTCTGAACTGGCTTTACGGCTTCTTTATTTTACCGGAATCCCTGAAGCCCGAAAACAGGAGAGCTTTTGATATCAGGCGGGCCAATCCTTTCGGGGCATTTATGCAATTGAAAAACAACCGGCGTATTCGTACACTCATGCTGGTGCTGTTTCTTATTTTCATGGCCGGGCAGGTTATGCCGAGCATCTGGCCGTTTTATACCAAATACCTTTATCACTGGAGCGATCTCGAAATTGGCTATTCACTGGCCTTTGTAGGACTTATGGTAGCACTTGTCAAGGGCGGACTTATTCAGTGGTCGCAACAGAAATTCGGTTCGGTAAAATCTGTATACCTGGGCTTATTGTTTCATTTCACAGGTTTGCTACTGTTTGCATGGGCCGATCAGGCCTGGATGGCATATGCTTTCACGCTTGTATATTGCCTTGGTGGCATTGCGCCACCATCACTGCAGGGCATTATTTCCGGTCGTGTGCCTGACAATGAGCAAGGCGAACTGCAGGGAATCATCACATCCCTGATGAGTATTTCGAATATTGTATCGCCACTTATCATGTCGCACCTTTTCGCTTTCTTTACAAGTGAGACCAGTACCGTTCATTTTCCGGGTGCAGCCTTTGCTCTGGCTGCTCTGGCTGTTTTCGCAGCTTTTATGTTATGTTTATGGAAGCTGAAAAAAGTGGTTCCTGCATAAAAATCAGATCACGGAAATCCGGGTCATCCCCGCACACACCCTCCGCAAACCATTGGCTGACAGGGGCTTTACAACTGATTTTTCTCATAACAAATGACTTGAACACTCAGTTTTTCTTCAGTTTTATTAGCTAGATTTGTGTCTGTAAAATCAACCCTCTACCTATGAAAAAACGTATACTTAGTCTTGCGACTGCAGTTGTGGCACTTTGTTTTTCAGCAAAGCTGACCGGACAAACCGCTGGCGTATTAACCTTTACATTCACGGAAGTCGTTAAATCATCGACTTATAACGGAAACCAACAACACGTATTGGCAGCCTGGATACAGGATAACGCCGGTGCATTTATTAAAACCAAACTGCGTTATGTAGGTGGTGGAACAAATGACCACTTACCAACATGGGCTGCTAACTGTGGCTGTACTTCATCAACGAATGCTACCGGTTCTGCCTGTAACAAAACAGATGCTACCACAGGTGCTACACTAAGCTCTTTTGCTGCCCGCACATTTACATGGGATGCTAAAAACGTAAGCGGAACATCGAACGGTACCGTTGTAACAGATGGTACTTATAAAGTAGCTCTTCAGTCAACCTGGAACCATGGTACTTCAGGTACGGCTACAACCACCTATACATTTACAAAAGGCCCTACTACCTATACACGTACAGTAGCCAGTGATCCTAATTTTGGCAATATCCTTATTCAGTGGATTCCAACCATTACTACAGGTGTAAATGAAGTGACTGCTGCAGGCAGCCCTGTATTTAATGTGTATCCAAACCCAACCAGCGGCATTTTCAATGTAGAATACGAAAAAGCCAATACCATTAAGGTGCTTAACACACTTGGCAGCGTGATTTACGAAGAAAAAGTAAACGAAAGCACTGCGAGCACCAAGACAATTGATTTATCGGGCTTTGCTGAAGGCATATACTTTATCAATGTCTCCAACGACAAAGGCTCTGTTAACCGAAGGATTATTCTAAGCAGATAATACAAAAACACACTTACACACACAAAAAAAGCATCCTCCCGGGGATGCTTTTTTATTTTATGATAATATCTATTACTCTCCTGCTTCCGAAACTATACTCTCAAGGCCAGGCGTCTGATACACCTGGTAATTACCCTTATCGTCGGAATAAATAAGATAGGCCTGCAATTCCGGATGTTGTTTCAGAAACTCTTTTGCTTTCTCGAGTCCCATCACCAGTACACCGGTGGCATTGGCATCGGAAGAGATGCATTCTTTGGCAAAAATAGAAGCACTGAGCAGGTTGTTCATCGTCGGATAACCTGTTTTCGGATCAATATGATGAGCATACTTCACACCATCCACCACGGTGAAACGCCTGTAGTTACCGGATGTAGCAATGGCCAGGTTTTCGAGTTTTACAATTGCTTTCAGATCATTTTGTGATTCCTTATTATCAATGGGCTTTTCGATGCCTACAGTCCAGTTATCACCATTTGGTTTTTTTCCGTGCGCATATACCTCCCCACCTATTTCAACCAGGTAGGACCCGATGCCTTTTGAATTCAGAAATTCAGAAACGACATCTACCGAATAGCCCTGTGCAAAAGCATTAAAATCAAGTGCTACACGCGGATCTTTTTTTATGATCTTATTGCCTTTCAGTTTAATCAGGTCAAAACCTACAAATTTCAGGATGCTGTCGATCCGGCTCTTTTCTATTTTTTGTTTTTTTCCCGGGCCAAAACCCCAGGCATTCACCAATGGGTAAACTGTGGGATCAAACGCACCGTTTGTGTTTTTCCAGACTTCTTTTGCCTTATTAAAACAGGCGATAAAGTATTTATCGACCACCACATTTTTCTCGTTTGCATTGATACGCGAAATAATCGATGTGGGAACATAAGTAGAAACAGACTGATCAAAATCCTGCAATATCTTTTCTATATCAGGCTGGAAGTCGCGGTTCTGATCATCAAAATAGGTAATATGATAACTGGAACCCTGTGCCAATCCTTCAATAAAAACCGGTTCCTGGGCAAAGATGGCAACAGTTGGGACAAGCAGGCATAAGGCTATGGAAAATCGCTTTTTCATAATTCAGGTAGCATTTATAATGTGAATGAATCGCCCTAAAGGTATTACTTTCTGTGCGAATAAATCTGAACCCTTGTGCCAGTACATTTTCTACACGCATTTCCAAAATATATAATTGCGAAAAGACCTCGGGTTTACTGATACCTGGCTATTCTCCACGCTGATCTCAGGTATGCCCTTTTCTTCATCTTCGCGGATACTGAACGATACACCGAATGTTCCGCGCATCAGACATTGGTGGCAATGACCTAACCATATCGAGAGGCTGGCAGTCCGAAATAGACCATCCTATTCAGATTGAGCTGAACTGCTTCAACTATGTAATAAACTCCGACAGCTCGGCCTTTAAAACCGAAATATCATCTGTGCCTGGTAGCAACTTAAAACCACATAAAGCCGGGATAATTCACTGAAACAAGGCACCAAGAAACACATAAGACACAGAAATCCAAATACTTGAACCAAAAACTGAAGCTTCGTAAAGATTTTCAGTTATATTTGTACTGTGGAAAAACAAGTTGACATTATCGATCAAACCAATACGACTCCCTACGTTGAGTTTGATTACAATATGGGGACTTTAAAGATATCCGGAAAAATTATTTCTGAAAACCCGGTTGAATTCTTTGATCGCTTAGATAGTATGCTCGAAAAATATATTCAGCAAAGTAAACCGTCTTTTGTTGCCAATATTCACCTCGATTACTTCAACTCCGTAAGCTCAAAAGGTTTCCTGAAATTTTTGCGCAAAATTATTTCATCCCGCGAAAGTATTGACCGCGTCGATATTAACTGGTTCTATCAGAAAGACGATATCGAATTGAAAGAAGCCGGTGAAGATTATTCCTTCATCCTGCAGTATCCTTTCAATATTCTGGAGTTTTCCGAAAAAAATTAAACGAATAAATCCTGGTTATACGATTTTATGAGGCCTTTCTCACAGGCCTTATCAAACATCGTCAGCACTGCTTTTCGGCCCGTATCGCCAAGATCAACTGAAAAAGCATTGACATATAACTCAATGTGTTTTTTCATCACGGTTTCATCCATTTCCTGTGCATGCTCACGCACATAAGGCATGGAACTTTCAGGATGTGCAAATGCATATTCCACACTTTTTCTGATGAGGCTATCAATGGTTTTCTGAAGTGTTCTGTCGAGGTTGCGGCGAATCACAATACCTCCCAGCGGGATCGGTGCATGTATAACACCATCCCAGAATTCCCCGAGGTCCCGGATTTTTTTAAGGCCCTTGGATTCGTATGTAAAACGGTTTTCATGAATCAGTAAACCAGCATCCACTTTACCACTCAGAACAGCGCCTTCGATATCACTGAAAAGCATTTCCACTTTATGGGTAGCTTCCGGATAAGCCAGCGACAACAGGAAATTAGCTGTTGTATTTTTTCCGGGAATGGCAATGGTTTTATGCCTGAGCTCTGCAGCGTCGAAATCGTCCGATCGCACCAGCAATGGCCCACAGTTAAAGCCCAGAGCACTGCCACTGTTCAGCAATGCATAAGTATCCGTGAGGTAAGCCAGTGCATGATAACTCAGCTTGGTTATATCCAGTTCTCCCGCAAATGCCCTTCGATTCAGGGCTTCCACGTCTTCCATTACAGGTTCAAAATCGATTCCCTGGGTGTCTATTTTTTTATGGACAAGTGCATCGAAGATGAAGCAATCGTTGGGGCATGGAGAAAAACCTAAAGTAAATTTCATGATACAGGATGCTTATTCTATTTCTTTCAGAATGGTTAAAAGGGATTCGTTCAACCTGGCTATAGCCGTCGGAATATCCCATGAATCGCGGTTCCGGCGTTCCACCATATTGCTCACAGCTTTAATCTGCAGTCCGGGTATATTGTAGCGCGATACAGCCATCAAAAATGCTGCGCCCTCCATTGTTTCCACATCGGGATGCAGGCGGTCTACAATCTCTGCAATGCTCTCATCACGACCATGAACCGTATTTACCGTAATACCCTTTACCCTCGGCAGTGTTTTCAGAAAAGGTGTTTCATAAGGCAGGGCATGATATACCGAGGTGCCAAGGTTCAGTTGTTCCAATGTCAGGAACGAACGACCATCTTCGGCGCCGAGTTCGGAAAACATATCAGTAGTTACATGCACCACGGAGCCACTGGGTAGCGACGTACTGAAGCTCCCGCAGATCCCGGGGTTGATGGCTATGTCAAATGAGCTGCCGGCAACCTGCCCCATGGCAAAAGCCATATTCACCATGCCTACACCGGTAATGAGCACATCCACACGATGGTGCATAAATCCGTATTGTATATGAGCCGGATTTTTATCATTCACAACTTTAAAATGCTTCAAGAGGGGGGCAATTTCAAATGCTGTGGCAGACGCCATAAGGAGATGAGACATATGCAAAATTACTAAATATACATCACTAAATTAATTGTAACTTTGTGACCATGATTTATATAACCCGCAAAGAACATTTTAACGCCGCCCACAAGCTTTTTAATCCGGCCTGGGATGAAGCCAGAAATGCGGAAATATTCGGAAAATGTGCCAATAAAAACTGGCATGGTCATAATTATGATCTTTATGTGACTGTAAAAGGAAAAATAAACCCCGACACCGGATTTGTGGTGAACCTGAAAGACCTCAGCGAAATTATTAAACGGGACGTCATAGAACTCCTGGATCATAAAAACCTGAATGTAGATGTACCGAACATGCCCCTGATGCCATCAACCGAAAATGTTGCTATTTTTATATGGAATATCCTGGCTCCAAAAATACAATCCATGGGCGCCACATTACACGGCATTAAACTCTATGAAACTGCCAATAATTATGTGGAGTACTTTGGTGAACATTAACCTAAAGACTTTTTTATATGCTAAACGAAGAATTTGAACACGAAGAGCATGGCTATACAAAAATTGATCGCTACAACGACAAGCTGATCGATTCAATCTCCTCGATGTATAAAAATATACTGGATGATGTAGGCGAAGACACCTCGCGCGACGGCATTATCAAGACCCCGGTACGTGCAGCCAAAGCCATGCAGTTTCTTACCCATGGCTACGATCTCAATCCGGGTGAGATTCTTCGTTCGGCTATGTTTAAAGAAGATTACAGCCAGATGGTTATAGTAAAGGATATTGAAGTATACAGCCTTTGTGAACATCATTTACTTCCTTTTTTCGGAAAAGCACATGTGGCCTATATTCCAAACGGACATATCGTAGGACTCAGTAAATTACCACGTGTGGTGGATGCTTTTTCGCGCCGCCTGCAGGTACAGGAGCGCTTAACCAATGAAATCAGGGATTGTATACACGAAACCCTGAAACCTCTTGGTGTGGCTGTTGTTCTGGAATGCAGCCACCTCTGTATGCAAATGCGCGGTATTCAGAAGCAAAACAGTGTTACAACAACGTCTGCATTCACGGGAGAATTTCTGAAAGATCCGACACGAAAAGAGTTTATCAGTCTGATTGGCACAAAACTCCATTAAACACTACACCGCGTTTAGTCGCGTTCCATGTGATAGAGGTGCATTCCGGGGCCCCAGTAGTCTTCTTTGGTGAAGAGTAATCTGAATTTATACTTCTCGAAAAATTTCCAGGTATGCTGTGTCGTACGGATGATGACGGTCTTTCCGGGAAAAAGTTCATGGCATTTTTTCAGGCGATGCTCCAGCAGGAACTTACCGAAACCTTTTTTGTGAAAATGAGCATGCACCATACCCCAACACATGCTCACCGTCTGGTTTTCGTTTAAAACAATACCACCACATCCGATAATCTCGTCGTTATAAAAAATAACATCGTAATGCTCCGTGAGGTGCGGATCATCCAGAAATTTATGAAACTCAGGTAATTCCTGATCAAGGAAATAGTCAGGCTGGTTGCTTTTGAACACACGGGTTAAAGCATCCCTGAAAGCAGGCTCGTATGATTCAATTCTGATCAATAACTTTCGGCACCTTAAAGTAATCGCTGTCTTTTTTAGGGGCGTTTTTCAGGGCGTCATGATGACTGATGGTTTGTTCAGGCTCATCTTCCCGAAGTACATTACGTTCATCGGTCATATAGATAAGGGGTTCTACCTGATCGGTATCAAGCTTGTTCAATGTATCTACAAACTGAAGCATCCGGTTCATGTCGTTCATGATCTCGGCTTTTGCTTCATCATTAAACTCCAGGCGTGCCAGGTGCGCTACCTCATCTACGGTTTTGATATCAATTTTTTGAGCCATTGTACTCTTCTAATGTTTTTTGAATGATCCGGTGAACTTTCTCCCGCAAATCTACTAAATTTTCCTCTGTCATTCCCTTGGTTGGTATCGGATCGTGAATAATAATGGTGGCAATGCCCGGCCTCCCGAAACTTTTAAAAAAACCACCGTTCTGCAGCAATTTCCAGTTATTAACGTTCACTACCGGAACTACCGGCACCTGCTTTTCAATGGCAAGCTTAAAAGCCCCGTTTTTAAAAGGTCTCAGATGCCCATTGTTTGAAATCGTACCTTCCGGGTAAATAACCATACTCTGCCCTTTGTCGAGGGCTACACCGGCTGCCGTAAACGCTTTATGAGAATCCATGCGGCTGGAGCGGTTTACCGGAATATCCATTTTCCTGAAAAATATGCCGAATAAGGGCACTCTTAATAACTCGGCTTTCCCCATATAAAGCGCCAAATGCTTAATATACAGGGCGCTCAAACAAATATCAAGGTACGAGGTATGGTTGGGAGCAATAATACAGGTTTTGGGAAGTGTGTATTTTTTATGACTGTAACGAATATCCGGAATAATACCCGAACCATAAGCAATAATAAAAGCCCATACTTTTTTAAGTGTAAAAGCGGCTTCCAGTTTCTGAAAGGTAAGAGCCAACCAGAAAAAAGGATAAAGCAACAGAAAGGAAATTACAAATACCAGGACAAACCATAGCTTCCAGAACGGCATTAATATCAGGCGAATGATTTCCATCAGTCAAAGATACTTATCCCATTTGAGAATGTGAAACATTGGGAGCCTACAGAAAATAAAACGTCCCGGAAGCACCTGCTACCGGGACGCTCAGCATATCTGTAATAATTATTAATTACCCCGGAGTACGGTTACATGTCCAACATAATCGTGTTTCTTACCAAACACGTCAAACAACTTCACTTTCCATACATACACATCCTGTTGTACAGGGTTCTGTTTACCCTGAACCCGCCCATCCCAAGGCTTATTGATATCATCGGTGTAGTAAATCATCATACCCCAACGATCGAAGATCCACATTTCGTATTTGGAAATACCGATCCCTTTTCCGATAAAGCCATCGTTGATACCATCATTATTACCCGGTGTAAAGCAGTTCGGAATGTAGAACACAAACTCAGGTCCTATTTCCACAAGCACATGCGCCGTATCGGTACAACCATACTGGTTCATGACAAGGAGCGTACTTCCGTAGGTATTGGCGCTTACATCGCTGTACGTGTGTGATGGGTTCAGGTTCGTAGAGTCCGTAGGAGAACCGTCTCCGAATGTCCACCACCATTTCGTAAAGTCATGCGAGTTATTAATAAAGTATTCGAGTGGCTCAACAACGTTCCCCGGATTCGGGTTCACCGTATAATCCGCTACAGGTTTAGGGTATACTGTAATGAAATTATTTTTGGTGAGTGAATCGGTACAGGAGCTATCCGATACGGCAACCAGTGTAACATTGTAATACGCCAGGGCACTGCTGCTGCTGTTGGTATAACAATGCGATTGTTGCGAATTGCTGTTGGCTGTTAAGCTTGTGCCATCGCCGAATCTCCAGATCCAGGTCACAACCTGTGCAGGAGCCGGTATAGCCGGTGTGTTGTCGGTAAAGACCACACAGTGCGGCAGCGGACAACCTGCCGGTTTATCGACTGTAAACTGCGGATGTGGCACATAGTTCACATAAATCTGGCGGGTAATGGTGTCGCGACAACTGCCCTGTGCAGGGTCTGTAATGCTGATGAGGGATATGGTTTGAGTACCCTGGCTATTGAATGTGAACGATGGATTCTGACCGTTACCTTCAATGGTATTGATACTGCTGTTGAAATCCCACAGCCACTGGGTTACGTTTCCACTACCCGGCAGCATACTTCCGTTGAATGTTGTAGGACTTCCGAAACAGGTTTTGGCTGATGAGAAGGTGACATGAGGTTTTTCATAAACAGTCACCTGCTGTGTCAGGTTTTTCACACAACCTTTATTCGAGGTCAGGGTGAGTGTCACATTATAGGAACCAGCCAGTCCATAGGTATGGTTGGTTGTGGTACCGGTACCGGTTACACCGTCTCCATAGCCCCATGCATACAGTGTATTGGTTCCCACCGGAATGCTGGATGCGGTAGCATCGTAGTTCATTGGCTGGGCGTTGATACACACGTTTGTGAAACTGAAGGCAGGTACCGGAAGCGGATTTACCCAGATATTTTGTGTGGTAAACGTTTTACAACTCAGGCCTGCGGCCGGTGTAGTGGATACAGTATAGGATACACTGGTATTGCCATAAGCCGGGAATACGTGGTTCGGGTTAGAAACGCCACTGGCATCAGCAACACCATCGCCGTTATAATCCCAGATATAGCCTGTGAGTGCATTACCATTACCATTGCTGGCATCCACCAGGTGAGTCGGGCTGTTGAAGCAAGCACTATCTGCAGTGAAACCAGGAGTCGGTAAGGAGAATACTGTCACTGTTTTTGTGAGTGAATCTGCACAGCCATGGCTTGTATTTACAACCAGTTTCACCGTGTAGTTTGTATTGGCTGTGGCGTTGGCAACAGTTGTATACGTATAAGGTGGATTCTGTGAGGCGGCGGTTCCACCATCACCAAATGTCCAGTTCCACGACGAAAGGTTACCTGTATTGGCTTGTGCATTGGTAAGTGTCTGATCACTGAATGTGGTTACAGTTCCGAAACATACATTGGTTGGTGAGAAGTTCACACTGGCATGCCCCCATACATCTACAGGCACGATCACCGTATCTTTACAGCCGTTGGCTGAAGTTACGACGAGCGCAGTACTGAACGTACCAGAGCTACCAAATGTAAAGGATGGATTTTGTGTAGTGTTATCGATCGTTCCATCATGCGTGTAATCCCAGGCCCAGGCTGTTACAGAAGTTGTACCGGCTGTAGGGGTCGACTGATCGGTAAATGTGGTAGCAATACCCTTACATACCGCCGATGCAACAAAGGCTGCTGTAGGCTGAGGGTTGATGTTTACCGTATTGGTAACCGTAACACTACAGGAGTGATTGGTTGTGGCGGTTAATGTAATTGTTTTCACACCACTTGTCGCATAGGTCAATGGCGTTGGATTCTGCGTACTGTTGGATGGAGCTGTACCTCCACCGAAGTTCCAGTTCCAGGTCTGAATATTATCAGGAGCAACCACCGAGGAGGTATTATTTAATACCACGTTATTATTTACACAGGCATCTACCGGGGTAAACGTTACTGTAGGCATCGGATTCACCGTTATAATAACCGTTGTGGAGTCGCTGCACCCATTGGCTGATGTGGCTTTGAGCTCAACCGTATAATTACCGGTATTGGTATACGTATACGATGGCGACTGCGTGGTATTATCGACAACGGTATTGTTATCATAATCCCAGGCCCAGGTCAATGCACTGGCCGGCGAAATAGTGGTTGTATTACTAAAGCTCGTTGCCGTTCCGAAACAGACGGGTGATGTAGTGAAGGAGACCGTAGGTTTTGGATAAATGGTGATGGGCTGCGTGATGGAGTCTTTACAAAGACTTGGCGTTGTTACAACCAATTTCACATTATAGGTAGCGCCGCTTGTATAGGTATGAGCTGTAGTTGCTCCCATACCGTTCGCTGAACCGTCACCAAAGGTCCAGGATTGCGTAAGCCCGGCAGTTGGTGTGGATGTGCTGTTAAAGTTAGCGATTGTTCCGACACATACGTTTGTGGTGGTAAATGCAGCAGTAGGCTTCACACTCACGTTAAACGTTTTGGTAATACTATCGGAACAGCCCCCGTTGCTTACTTTTAATTCAACCGTTTTTGTTCCGGCCGAAGCATAAGTATGGTTGTCGTTTTGATTGGTCCCGAATGTTGTGCCGTCACCCCAGTCCCATGTATAGGTCTGAATATTGGCACCACCATTGGTACTGGAGTTATCAGACACCAATACTGAATAGTTGGCTGCACATGGCACCACGGTATAATTGAAATTGGCTGTGGGTTTCTGGGTAATTGTAAAATTGGAGTATAATACCGGAGAATTACAGGAAGACCCCGCCATACCAAGAGTTACAGAATAGCTCCCCGTGACCGTGGGATTTATACATTGAGCCGTCTGCCCCGTCACACCGGGCCCTACCCATGAATAGGATGTAAATCCAGGTGGTGCGCATAATTGATTATTGGTAACACCCTGGCAGAAATAGCTATTGTTTTGGCCTACCGGAATCGGAGTACCATTGAGACTTAAGGTCATAGGCTGACAAGAGCAATCAACATAAGCCCAACCGGCATGCCCCCCCTGGGCACAATCGCTCGCTGTAAATTCAATTTTAACACATTGTCCGATATATGGCGTTAAATCGAATGAACGGGTGGCCCAATTCTTCCATTTATATGCGCCAGAGGTCTGAAAAGACGGGTCACCACCTGAAGAACAAGAACCACCTGTAGGCACAACATTGTATGCCGCGCAAGGTATTGGATTATTGCTGCAATCCGTAAATGCAATATTGAAATAAGGCTGATCTGTACAAGTATGCCCTGCATCTTCGAGTACTACAGCATACTTATATATAAATACTGAATTGGCTGCTGTAACTGTAAAAGTCTGACTCGCACGCACAACATAGCCACCCGTGGTTGCCCCATCACCTATGAGAAGAGAATAATTACCCCCACCGGCTGGTACGGTTGCCAGGGCCGGAACAGACGGGTCAGTACCTGGCCCGATAACAGTAAAACGTGTACTGGCCGATGGACAACAACCTGCCATCGTGGATGAATTCGTATTTGTTCCCTCTGTAATTGTCCAACCAGAGGTATTGCCGGTTTCAAAATCAACATTCGTACAGCCTGACTGAATCGTTGGATTGGTGTTTATATAATTTCTGGAAACGAGATTATACTTGTAATTGATATACTTTCGCTTAGCATACGAAATCTGCATGGTTTGTTCCCATTTTGGGGCACCAGACCAAGCCGCCTGCTGACGGGCAGCTATTTCATTAAAGCCCCGGATCGAATCTTCATCAAAAATTAACTGAACTGACTTCAGCTTACGTTCGATAAGCTCCTGTTCAGACAATCCGGCATGGTCATGCTGAGCGTGTATAAAAGAAAAACTAAGTAGCAGTAGTGGAACTAATAGTTTTATTTTCTTCATTGAGTAGTGGTTTTAGCTTTACAATAATATATAAATTATTTGCAAAAATCAAACTACCAGTTAAAAAAAAAGCTCTCTTAAATAATTGATAAAGAAGTTTTACTCAAACGAAAGCCAGTTTATACCTTTCTGAAGATTCTGAAGGGTTTTTTCCTCTGCAGAGCCCGTCATTATTGGGAAATTATAGACCCATGATGCGAGTGCAGGAAGGCTTACCAGGATAGATTCGATACGTCCGTTTGTCTCCAGTCCAAATTTTGTGCCCTTATCATACACCAGGTTAAACTCCACGTAACGCCCGCGCCGCAGGAGTTGCCACTGTTTGTTCTCTTCGGTGTAAGCTTCATTTTTATGCCGCCTGATGAGTTCAGTATAGAGTGGTGCGAAGGCAGTACCGACATCTTTCCAGAACGCCAGGTTCTGTTCGAAGCTCATAGCCTCGCTTTCAGAGAGTCGGTCGAAAAATATTCCGCCGATACCACGCGTTTCATTCCGGTGTTTAATAAAGAAATAATCATCGGCCCATGTTTTAAATTTCGAATAGTAGTCGCTGTGATGCTTGTCGCACAAGGATTTCAGGGTTTGATGAAAAAATTTCGCATCGTTTGTATCCACATAATGCGGTGTAAGATCAATGCCTCCGCCGAGCCATTTTACTTCGCGTCCATCCGGCAAAACAGTTTCAAAATACCGGATATTCATGTGAATAATAGGAACCATGGGACTTTGCGGATGCAATACAATAGATACACCGGTTGCATAAAACGTGGATTGATGTTTACCAGGAGTGCCAGCCCCTACAATATTGCTATGTTGCTGTTCCTTTAAAAGAAACTCCGGTGTTTCACCACTCACAGCAGAAAACATGACACCACCTTTCTCGAGTACGGCACCTTTTTCAATAACACGGGAACGCCCGCCACCGCCTTCTGCACGGGTCCACTGTTCTTCCCGGAACGCTGATTTACCATCAGCTGCTTCGAGTGATGCGCATATACTATCCTGCAGTTGTTTCAACCACTCCGTGATGTGTTCTTTTGATGTGTTCATACTGTAAGGTTCTGTTGAGGCAGATTATTCATAATTCTTCCAACCCGTTTGAAGCAAACGGTACTGATCATACTTATATATAAATACTGCTTTGTTTTCAAAACCGGTGGATGCATCCGGGTGATAGAAATTAAATGTGGAAGATACGCCCGTGTATTTATATTTATCGAGTTGCAGGAAGAGGGCTGGCCCCTGCTCCTTCAGGTTTTTCAGGTAATACATGCCTATATCAAATCCATCGAAGTAATATTCACTCGGGTCTGTATTCATGTATGACTGATACGCTTTTACAATACCAAGTGTTGTGGAGTCATTATAATTAATACAACTCTGTGTTGCAAAATGAAATTGCAGTTTATTAAGGTATTCCTGATCCAGGTTATCGATTTCAGAAACCGTATTGAAGCCTGTCAGTAAAATATCTTTCTTATCGGAAAACACGTATAGCTGTGTAATAAAGTCGGCAAGTAGAACCTGGTTATTGGAAAGGTAAACCACCACATTCTTTTTCCCGGGCACAAACCCCGATTTCACACCGCCCAGTCCTTTCACTTCTGTAACAGAATCTTTCACTGTTTTACCGCGGGCCATCATACGATGATTATATTCTTTTTTAAAAGCTTTGAGGTATTGCAGGTCTTTTGCCGAACCGGTATTCACAAGCATCACATTGTTCCCATCGGCCAGCGAATCGGCTGTATAATCCGCGATTCCTTCAATAAGTGTAAAAAGCGACGGTGTTACTTTCGATACATAAGGATTTCCGAATAATATTTTACTTTGCTGGGTTAAAGGCGATACAATGGGAATGGATAATGCTTTGGCGCGTTGCGAAACGATTTTAAATGAAGATGCATACAAGGGCCCGATGATCATATCGAGCGATTTGAAGTCTTCCGACTTACAAATCGTTTCCATGCGTGATGAATCGCGGTCGTCGGTATCAAACAGTTTCAGATTAAGCTCATAATCTTTTGCACTCAATGAATCCACGGCTTTTTTGAAGCCCAGGTAAAAATCAGCTGCCAGGCTTTGGATAGCAGGGAAAGGAACATGTCCTTTGGCATACTCATCGACATTGATGAGTTCTGTTTCATTGAGTTTAAATGGCAGAAAAAGCCCGATGTTGTAACTGTTCTTTTTTGCCTTTACAAGTTTCAGCGTATCCGCGGCCCTCACCGTATCTTTCACAGTACTTATCACCGGGCGTGTATTCTTGTGTGGCTTCTCTGCCACAGCAATGAGCTGTCCTTCACGAATGGATGCCGTAAGCCCGGGATTGAGCTCCATGAGTTGCTTTTCGCTTTTATTGTATTTTTTCTGAATGGCATAAAGGGTTTCGCCTTTGGCCACTTTATGACAGATATAACGCGAAGTATCAATGCCGGTGGCGGTTGCAGGAGTTGTCACCGCTACGGCTCCCGGAACCGGTATTTTTAATTCCTGCCCGGGTTTCAGGCCATCTATGGCTTCGTCATTATCTGCGAGAATATGGTTTACATCCACACCATACAGTTTCGAAATGGCATAAAGACTCTGCCCCTTCTCTACTTTGTGGATGTAGTATTTTTTACCATTGATGGTTTTAATCTCACTTGATTTCTTTTCCTGAGCCGAAACATTTACTGACCACAGACACATGACCAGGAACAGGCATGCTACATATAATCGTGATGTGAAGGTTCGCGGTTTCATATATTCTTTGTTTTATCTAAAAAAGTCTATGCTTTGTTTCTCTGTATTTCTGCTGCTGCTTCTCCGGTTCAAATACCCCGCCACAATCAGTATCGTACAGATACAAATTATCTTAAAAAGCAGTAAGCCGGAAATATAGTCTTATTCCCATTCAATGGTTGCCGGCGGTTTGGAGCTGATATCATATACAACCCTGTTTACACCTTTCACCTTATTGATAATGTCGTTTGAAACTTTCGCGAGGAATTCGTACGGCAGATGACACCAATCGGCGGTCATACCATCGGTTGAAGAAACCGCACGCAGGGCCACTACATTTTCATAGGTACGCTCATCGCCCATAACACCAACACTCTGTATAGGCAGGAAAATAGCACCAGCCTGCCATACGCTGTCGTATAGTTTTGCTTCTTTAAGTCCTTCAATAAAAATGCTGTCTACTTCCTGAAGTATTTTTACTTTATGCTCGGTAATATCGCCGAGGATACGAATGGCCAGGCCCGGTCCGGGGAATGGATGGCGCCCCAGCAAAGCAGGATCAATACCCAGGGCTTTACCTACACGGCGCACTTCATCTTTAAACAGGCTGCGAAGTGGCTCTACTACTTTCAGTTTCATATAATCCGGTAAACCGCCCACATTGTGATGCGATTTAATCGTAGCCGAAGGTCCTTTTACCGACACACTTTCGATCACATCCGGGTAAATCGTTCCCTGGCCCAACCATTTGGCATCTTTATCCAGTTTGGATTCTACGTCAAACACATCGATAAACGTTTTGCCGATGGCTTTACGTTTCTGTTCCGGGTCGGTAAGTCCTGCCAGTGAATCATAGAAACGCTGACGGGCGTTAACCCCCTTCACATTGAGTCCCATGTGTTTATAGGAATCGAGTACGTTTTCAAATTCGTTTTTACGCAGCAGACCGTTATCCACAAATATGCAATGCAGATTGGCGCCAATAGCCTTATGAAGCAACACGGCCGCTACGGTACTGTCTACACCACCCGATAAACCAAGAATCACCTTATCATCGCCCAGTTTCTGTTTCAGTTCGGCAATGGTGGTATCAATAAACGATTCGGATGTCCAGTCGCCCTTACAACCGCATATACCGTGCACAAAGTTATTGAGGAGCTGCGTGCCTTCAGTGCTGTGATATACTTCCGGGTGAAACTGGATACCATACGTAGTTTCACCTTTGATGGCGAAACCGGCCACTTTTACATCGTGAGTACTTGCTACAATCTCGTAGTTATCGGGCACTTTCAGAATGGTGTCGGCATGGCTCATCCAAACCTGCGAGGAATGGCTGATATTTTTAAAAAGCGGGTTCTGGTCGTTTACAAAATTGAGGTTGGCACGACCATATTCGCGGCTGCTGGAGCGTCCTACTTCGCCACCAAAAAAGTGCGACAGGTATTGCGCGCCGTAACACACACCCAATAAAGGCAGTTTGCCCTTGATCTGCGACAGATCCGGTTTAGGCGGGTTTTCTTCACGAACGCTGTGCGGGCTTCCGGAAAGAATAACCCCTTTAATGTGTTCGGTAATCGGTGGAATATGGTTATACGGATGGATTTCGCAATAAACGTTCAGTTCTCTGACCCGACGGGCAATGAGTTGCGTGTATTGGGAACCAAAATCAAGGATAAGGATTTGCTCTTGCATAGGTGGTGCAAAGATAAAAATAGTTTAGAGTCTATCGTTACCTGTTGGGAGTTTTTAAATAAGTCCTTTTTAGGGTAAAAATGAACAAAAATCAGGCTTCCGGGCCAAGTAAGGCCTTCAATACCTGTTTTTCCTTATCCCAGTTATTTTCGGCAGCAGCCAGGCGGGTATTCTGCTTCATCTGCGCGTATCCCGGCGATTCGAGGACAGAGCGGATCACAGCAGCAATATGAGAAGGTTCATGGGAGTCAATGAACACACCGATCCGGTAATGTTCCACCAGCTTTTCGATTTCGGGCAGGCGGCTTGCCAGGACTGGAATGCCTGCATGGATATAATCAAAAATCTTGTTGGGCAGACTGAAATGGTAGTTCAGGTTGGTATCTTTATCAATGGTTACGCCCAGGTCGGCATTCATGGTGTATTGTTTCAGGCCGGCAGCGTTTTGTTTCGGTACAAACATAACTTTCCCGGCGATCTGCGGAGCAGTGGCATCCTGTTTCAATTGCCCTATCACATCACCACTTCCAACAATAAGCAAGAGGTAATGATCCGGCAAAAAAGCCATGGCCTGCACCAATTCTTCAGCTCCACGCTGCACATTAATACCGGCTCCCTGCAGAATAATAATTTTCTTCTGATCCGGCAGATTCAGGTCAGTCCTCGTTTTGAGTTCAGGTAAAACTATCGTGTTCGGAATATTGCGCAACACGGCAAAAGGCCTTCCATAGCGTTCTTTGAAATAGGCTGCAATACTTTCATTAACGGTCAGGCAGGTATCCAGCTTAGGAACGATAGACCGTTCGAGCCTTTCCCAGATTCTTTTTTTGGAAGGATTAGCCTGAAGTTCCGGCACTTCACAGAAGATCTCGTGACTGTCGTAAATCAGGCGGATTCCTTTCCAGCGCGCTACCGTGTAGTTGGGCCAGAGGGTATCCAGATCGTTGGCCACCAGCAGATCGGCCTGCCTGAACAGAAGCAGAAAAAATAAGCGCAGGTTAAACCATGCATAAAATGCCGGACCACTCTCAAAAAACATACGCATCCGTTTACACCGGTAGGATCGCGGAGCGAGTGGCTGCGAGTCTCTTTTGGTACGTCCGATGAGCAAAACCTCATAACCACATTCCTGCAGCAAAAGACAGGTTCTGTTCACACGCTGATCCGTTACAAGATCATTGATAACAGAAACTATTGCTATTTTTTTCGGGTTGGGCATGGGTGTATGACACGAAGATACGAATGTCAGATTGCTTTAAAAACACGCTTCCAGATGGCCAGTGAATACAGGCGCATCACAAAATATGGACGTGAACGCACAATGGTTTTGTATCCCTTTTTAAATTTATCGATCCGGATCATTTCCAGTTCAGCAGAGAGAGCCTCCAATACCTGCGTCTCACCTTCGAGCAACCATTTCACCTGTGGTGTTTCAAAGCCTGTTTTATCGCGCCGCTGGTATACTTCTTTCGGCAAAAAATCCCTGACGGCCTCGCGCAGCAGGTATTTCAGGGTGCCATCCTTTATTTTTGCAGAAGACGGAATCGAAAACAGGTAATTCACCAGTTCATGATCATCGGCAAACGGCACACGGCTCTCAATACTGAATGTCATGCTGCAACGGTCTTCGCACTTCAGGTAGGACTTGAGACGGCCGCCTGCATAGTCGTGCAGAAGCTGTTCATTGAGTGATGAAAATATAGGTTCAGGTGTGGCTGCCGGCAGCGCTGCATCCGACTTGAAATAACCGGAGTAATCGATGCTGGTATTCAGAAATTCCCTGGCATATTGTTTCAGCAATGCTTTGGATGAACCCGGTAATGTCTTTTTTGCCGTGAGCATTTGTTTGCGGGCCTCCAGGTATTTTCCGTCACGGATCAGTTCTTTCCAGTAGCTCAGGTAATGGTGTGTGTAGCCGCTGAATATTTCGTCGGCACCCTGCCCGTCGAGCAATACCTTAATACCCGACTGCCCGGCCAGTTTCATAACCCTGTACTGCGAATAGGTGCTTGTACTCCACAACGGGATATCCTGGTAATACACCAGGTTTTCCATGTCACTGAAAAACTCTGTTGCCGCAGGGCTTACCTGGTGCCAGCGACCATTTACCCGGGCGGCAACAGCCGAAGCAAAACGGCTTTCATCGAATGACTCGGAATCAAACACACTTGTAAACAATTGCATGGAGCGCCCCGGTTGCAAATACTTAACGATGCCGGCAATTGCAGAACTATCAATACCTCCGCTTAAACAGGAGCCCACTTCCACATCGCTGCGCAGGCGAAGTTCAACAGATTTCATCACAAGCTCGCGGATATTCTGTATGATTTCATGCTCATCTGTATCCTGCGTATGGGTTATTGTCTGTGCGAAATATTTTTTGGTTTCCAGGGTATGTTCCTTCTTGTTGTAGAGGAGATAATGCCCCGGCTCCAGTTCTTTGATGCCATTGAATAATGAATCCGGCCGATGCTCGATGCGTGCATTGATCAGAAATTCCATTTCCTGCGTTGCATCCGGCTGAAACGGCAAAACACCTGCCTTCAGAAAAGCCTTATGTTCACTGGCAAAAGCAAAGATCTCTTTCGAGTGATGGTAGTAAAACGGCTTCACCCCTACCCTGTCGCGGGCACAAAACACAAGCCCTGTATTTGTATCATACAATGCAAAAGCCCACATACCGTTAAACTGGCTTAAACACTCAATACCCCAATGCTGGTAGGCATGAATAATCACTTCGGTGTCGGTATTGGTAGCGAAGCGATAGCCCTGCAATTCGAGATAACGGCGGATTTCAATGTAATTATAAATCTCACCATTGTAGGTAATCCATATTTTTGCATCCTGGTCGCACATAGGCTGATGCCCGGCTTCCGTAAGATCGATAATGGATAAGCGGCGGTGTGCGAAAATAAGTTCTGCCGTTTCATTTCCGTTTCTGATATCCTGTTTTGGATTAAATCGGAATGTACCACTGTTTATATTCACCGCCGGTGTGTGATCAGAATGCAGGGGCACAGCCATGCCGTTTTTCACAGACACAAAGCCTTCGCCATCCGGGCCACGGTGTTGCAGGGCCCTGCTCATTTTGAAAACAGGTGAATCAGGACCTACAGGCCCGTTTCCGGAATGATAAATTATACCAGCGATGCCGCACATAGATCAGGAACGTATATAATGATGCAATGTTTCATATTGTTTTTTCCAGCCCGGGAAATGCAGTTCTGAAAAGCTCCGGTCGTGCCATACACTCACCAGGGTGCCATTCACTTTTTTTACTTCGTCAGCCAGTTCCTGCATCCGACTCAGCGCCTGTGCGGTCGGGAGTTTAAGGTAATCGTAGTACACTGAATCCATCATGCAAAAAGGCACCATTTCGAGTTCTGTAGCTTCGTTTTTCTGCAAATCAAAATAAAAGAAAGGCGTGCAGGTGCCCGCTCTGAAGCCATCATGAGATGCAAAGCCCATGGTGTAATCTTTTCGGATACCAATGGCTATAAGCAATGCCGGTGTCCGGCGAATATCGAAGTGTAGGTAATGTTGCCTGCTGTGGCTCACAGACTGCCCGGCGAGCTGTTCCAGGTTTTTCTTCTCTTCATGCAGGGTATGGCCCTGATCTGAAAAATAAGAAGGATGCAATCCGATGGTTGCTTTGCCTTTCACCGTGTCGATCATCGTTTTGAAAAGCGGATGATGGCATGGGAGAGCTCTGTCGAATTCAGTTTGACAATGAATGGTCAGAAAGAAGTAAATCAGTGGAATATGTTGCTGGCGGCTCCATTCAACCTGATACGTATAATCCGCAAATGGATCGGGTTGTTTGCCTGCTCTCACGGCCCGGCGTTGTTTGATCTGCGCCCGGTTTCCTTTGATCAGGTCTCTAACGGATGCACCAAGCATGCGCCAACCCGGCTTCCCGAGGTAGGCATAATTGTTATCCACATCGATGGTAGAAATGTATTGAAACGAGCGCGCTCTGAATTCCAGGGATGGGAAAAGTTTACACAGAGCTTCTTTCAGTTCCATGCACCATAAATCCACAAGGGGTTTGTGCAACTGTTTATGCTTGTATAAAATACTCTGCTGCGCCTCAAAACGATTGTGTTTATCGGGCGTAAAAGAAAGCCACTCTTCGTAACGCGAGATCATGTAGAACACTGCCGAAAACACATCGTATCCTAATGCTCCCTGTGTCGGAAATAACCGCATGATATCCCATTCTGTTACTTCCGGACGAATCTCATCCAGGGTTTGCCTGTTCAGAAGCCCGTGCGGTGCTATATGCAGACACCCGGGTAATGCATGTTCATCATAGCATAATTTAGGGCCGGCATGTGATCCGAAGGTTGCCCGATTGCCTGTAAGCTCATAGTCCGTGATGCAAACCCGTGTAAATATAAACTCACACACGTAAGATAAACGATTGCTAATACCAGGTGAATAAATAAGTAGCATACTATTTTCCGAGCACAGACCGGGCTATTGATCTGAAAAACACGTTCCAGCTAAAATACGTCATTTTTGCGGCTTTATTACGTTCCAGGTCATTTTTCATGATAGCCGCCGATGCATGCAGATCCAGTACAAAACAAGGCACAGCATTAACCGTGAACTCCGTGATAATGCCTGCCCCACGAAATTCGTCCAGTAAAGGATTCACCTGGTTTACATAGCCCGGTTTTTTGGAGAAAATATGAAATGTAGCAGGCCCGGTTTTACCCTGCTCCACATATTGAATGGTGTATGATTTTTGCCGGCGATAGCCAACAGCCGACATTTCCTCGGCATAGTGTGCAAAGGTGAGTGATTGTTGCAGATCCACATCGATGCCCAGCAGAAGAGCATGGTGTTGATACATCCAGTGAAACGGTGAATCAATTCCGAAAGAACTTTTGTTTTCGAGGGCCAGGATCTCTGCCTGTCCTTTTCCCCAGACAGCAAACGAATGCATCGGATTTTTGGTCCGGCGGAAACCCTCATTCCGGAGGGCTTCTGCCGAAAGGGTTCCGGTGATTGGTGCAGTATGCTCCGGATCAAATGCATCGCCGTTGCGGAGCGTGTAATTAAACGTAGGGATGAGGATAGTTCCTTCCGGTCCCAGTTTTTGTTTCAGGGCATTGAGAAATGCCTGCGGATCGAATGTTTCCTTATGTTTGCGGGCCTGGTAGGCGAGCTTACGAATATCGGAGCTCAGGTAAACCACATCACCCGGTTTAAGGGGTGTATGCTCAAAAAAAAAGAGATATGAGTGATAATCTGCCAGAATGTGCTTTTATAAAATTTTACGAAACTGTTCGAGTTCTGTATGGTAGCCCAGTTTTTTCCAGAAGAGCGCGGCATTTGTATTTCCGCGGATCACCTGGAGTTCTATGGAATGAACTTGTTTCTGATCAAACCAGTTTTCCAGTGTTTCTACGAGCCTGCGTGCAATGCCCATGCCCGTGTGAGCCTGTGGCACATATACATGTTGCACCACACCTACTTTATTTTCGCCCAAGTATGAGGGCAGAAGTTTAATGGAGCCATGAGCAAAACCAATGATATGCTCTTCCATAACAGCTACAGGGAGGCAGGCCAAACGATCGAGCGAAGGCAGCACCGACTGCATCCATATTATTTCACCATTGGGAATGAGGGGCAGGTCAATACCAAGCTCATGAAAATACATGTAATAGTCGGCAAACAGGCGTGTGACTTCAGCCACATGCAAAGCATTATTTTTATCGAGTGTTTTTATTTGAATATTACCCATGTTGCCGGTAAATAATATCGCATAATTTGCCAGGTGTGGCAATATCTTTGGGGGCAATCGTTTCCAAGTCAATTTCAACGCCGGTTTTTTCTTCCATGGCTACAATAAGATCGATGAATGCCATGGAATCGTAAAGTCCGGAACGCATCAGATCTAATCCGGCATGCACGTCCGTTGCAGGAAAACCGAGAAGTGCCGCGCGTTGCTTTACTTCCGAAAGAATAATCTGCTCAATATCGCTGCGTGTCATTTTATACTCTCTAATATCGCGCTTTTATCTGTTTTACCATTGCTGTTCAATGGAAATTTCTCAACAAAACGAATACTTTCAGGCACCATATAAACAGGCAGGTGTTCACGCAGATACATCAGAAGGCCGGAACGAAGAGCGTCGTCGTGCTTTCCTTCAACAACGAGGATGAGTTGCTTTACCTGTTCCTGCTCTTTATCGGCGAGACATACAGTTCTTACCGTATCCGAAAAAGCCATGGCTGCAGATTCTATTTCTTTCAATTCGATTCTGAATCCGCGATACTTCACCTGTTCATCTGTCCTGCCTTTATAAATGAGTCCTTCAGGTCCTTCGGCAACCAAATCCCCTGTTTTATACCATACTTTGCCGGCTATGGTTTCAAACTTATCGGCCCCCGGCAGATCATAATAGCTGCTGATCACCTGTTTGCCGCTTAACCATAACTCACCTTCCGGCGATATATGGTATTCATTTCCCGGGAATACCTGACCAATCTCCACAACGCCTTCACGCCCCGTATGACGCTCCGGGATATAGGAGCTGATAGCAATTGTTGCTTCCGTAGGTCCATAAAGATTAATGATCCGCGCCTGTGGAGCAGCATTAAATGCTTCGTTCACCAGCGTATATGGCAATGCTTCGCCGCAGAACATCATGGTTTTAAGCCCAGCCAGGTTCCCGGCTTTCAGTTGTTTCAGCTTTCGCATGATCTCCAGCATAGATGGCACCGAAAACCAGGATGTAATCCTGTAATCGCGGATATACCTGGCGGGCGACATCAGTTCCATATCATCGGGCACACACAATGCAGCCCCTTTACTCCAGGTTACAAACAGATCGTGAACACTCAGATCAAACGTGAGGTCAAATGTATGTGAGCAGCGATCATTGGCTCCCAGCTCCAGGAAGTGATACATATGATCCATGTAGCTGCAGGCCTGCGCATGACTGATACCAACACCTTTGGGCGAGCCCGTGGATCCTGACGTAAATAATACATAAGCCAGGTCAGAATGTGCCTTTGGAGCCGGGACATCATTCAGATAAGCATACACAATTTCTCCCTGGTGTACCTGTGTTTTAAGTAAACCCCGGCTGGCTACCGTTTCCAGAAAGGTGGCAAACGATTTATCGGAGCGGCTCCCGACAATGACAGGTGTCGATGAAGCTTTCAGAACAGAGAGGTTTCGCTGTGCCGGAAATTTTGGATTAAGCGGACAATAAGCATTGCCGGATCTCAGGATACCGAGAAGCGAATAATATACAGCATATAGTTTCGATCCGTAAAGCGCAATGGCTCTGTTCTTAAATCCCTGTGTATCGATATAACGGCGCACCGTATCTGAATCCTGCCAGAGTGTGTTGTAGCTGTATTCTGTATTTCCCAGCGCAATAGCTGTATGTTCCGGAAAACGTTCAACAGTATCTTCAACATATGTTTGCAGCTTCATCATAATCCGAGTTCAAGCATCAGGGCATCGAGCAGGTATTTGGTAGCCCAGTTCGGAAAAGCAAAAGGTTCGTATTTACCCCACACCGGAAATGATCCCTGCAATGCACCTTCAGACTGCACACCCATACGGCGGGTAAAGCCCTGGATGTGGATCAATTGATTATTCATTTTGTCTGCTGCTTCGCGGTATTTCTTTTCATGTGTGTGCTTGTATAATTTACTCCAGATAATACTCATCTGGGCGCATCCGGTACAGATCATGTATTGCGAGCCATGCCAGTTTTTGTCGTAACGTCCGTTCAATGCCTTGTGCTCCTGAAACATGTTCAACACAACATCCGCACTGTTTGTTGCAGAGGTTATGAACACATCGTTTTTCAGCATCAGACCCGCATCAAGCATGCCGTCAATCGTATAAGCAATAGTATGTAGTATGGGTTTGTGATTATACTGCAGGGTATTATCGGCATTGGCAAACCAGTAATTTTTTTGCTGCTGCGTATCTATGATCCAGTAAATATTTTTCTCAGCCGCGATTCTGTATTTTTCATCCCCCGTAACCAGGTAGAGTTGAACAAGCGGGGCAGCTACATAGCTGTCGTAAGTACGCTTTGCCTGCATGGAGGCCATGGTCTGCCATGAACCATCCATTTCCTGGATGGAACAAAGCCAATTACCCGCCCGGATACAGGCATCAAGATAGTCCTGCTTTTTGGTGAGCTCAAAGGCCTTCATGAGTCCACGCATCACCTGCCCTGTATTGAAGACCACTTCCGGTTTACCGGCATCTACATAGCCTGCCTGCCATCCCCCACTCTCTTTCTGAATGGAAACCAGCCAATCGGCACAGTCCAGCAATGGCTGAAGATCGCCACGGAGGTAAGCCTGACTATAAGCAAATAAGGAATCGATAATGTAACCTGATGTTTCGGGATACGAGGACGTGTGCCCGTCGACTATATAATAAGTGCTGAAGCCCTTATCTTTCTGAAACTGTTGATTGTTCAGAAGCCAATGTGCAGCGCGGTCCATGGCCGCTTTTTTTTCGGTGACACCATAACTGGCATTTTTATAGGCTCCGGAAATATAGGAAGTTATATTCCGCCACAACAGGGCGCGTTCTTTCCTGGCAAAACAGGTAATAAAACTATAACGTAAGTAGCGCCCGAGGGATTTTAGTATCACAGCGCTAATTTAACAATATCTTCGTAAACACGGAACCAGCCTTGCCATTCGGGAGCTGTACCCATGGTATCGTTATGAAAAATAGTGATGAGTTCGCCCTGGTATTTTTTCACGATCTCGATAATCGGGCGGGCTTTTTCGGCTGCATCGTCAATAACAGCCTTATGGTTGAAGCGCAGTGTGGTTTCGCTGAGGGCAAAGGGATGAATGCGAAGGCCGGTTTCGAGTTCCTCGTCCAGGTCGTACCAATAAAACGGATGACAAATACTGGCTCTGAATCCGTTATGTTGCGAATAGCCCATGGAGTAATCGTCGGTAATGCCTAATTCCAGAAGTATGCGGTACGTGTCGGGGAATTTCAGCATGGAAAAATGCTGACGCGAACTGCTGATCTCGCGATGTGTGATCCGCGACAACCTGCTGATCTCGATCTTCACCTGGTTTTCATTGCCGGTAGAGCCAAACGAGGGATGAATGCCGATGCGGGCATAATCTGCCAGGTGCTTGATGAGTTTCTGAAAATTGAGATTATTGGAGGGATGATTTTTATCATTTACGCCGTAATCGCCCAACAGAAAAAAATACATCACCTGTATCTTATATTTTTTCTGGATTTCCAGCTGATAATCGTAAGAATCAAATGGGTCTGCTTCTTTATTAAGGAGTACAGCGGTGCGCTGCAAAAAATCTTTTTTATCAAGCCGTACAATATCTCTGAAATACCCGCCAAATGAGCGCATCACGCCTTTTTGCTTATACCTGTAAGCATTATCAATATCGATAGTAGACACATACCTGTACTCCGGGTATTTCACGCGCAGTGCAGGATACATGGCACGAAGCTGTTTCTCAAATTCAGCTACCCAGATGTTGACCAATGGTTTTTCCAGGAAATCGTATTGGTATGCCAGGCTGCTTTCGGCTTCGAAACGGTTAAATTTATCGGGCTTAAACGGCAGATACTCTTCATAGCGGCTTACGAGGTAAAACGCAGCGCCGAATACATCGAAAGGTAACTGGCCGCTATAGGTTTTGAAAAAGTAGCGGATATAATTCTGGTGATTATGCAACTGGATGGTCTGCTCCTTGATTCCCGGTTCAAAAAGCAAACCGGTAGCCTGGATATGAAACGGTGAATCTACTTCCTGGTGCGTATACGAAATCTTGACGCCATCGTAAGCCGTATACTCCATGGTATCGGTAATAATCGTAAACGATAGTCCCAATAAGTCCTTGAAGATCATATTAAAAATATACCGCACACGTGGGGTCGATTTGTGTGTATAGATGAGAATATGATCGGTGGCTTGCACGATTTAAATATACCGCATAAGCAAAGGAAGTGAACAAACTGATGGACGATTGTGTAAACGAATTTTCAACAGCTATGATACTTATTTTTTAAACACAATCCAGTTGCTCTGTCTGCCCGTTTGAGAAAGGTCCTTTCCGATCGTGAGAATTTTACGGGTTTTGGGATCCCTGTACCAGCCTTCGTCCCAGGCACCCATATCGGTATAGATGAGATTAACAACACCCAGTTTTACGAGGTCTTCTGAAAACACGGCCAGTGTTATGGCTTCGGTGCTTTCAACAACAGCCACCGAATTATCTTTCATGAGGGCAATACCGCGACGCTGAAATAATTTCTGGTCCTTAAAAGAAGCGGCCTTCCCATTCTGTATGCATTGTATCTGCTGAAAAAAG
The DNA here is from genome assembly GCA_018267825.1 of Bacteroidota bacterium. Classification (GTDB taxonomy): domain Bacteria; phylum Bacteroidota; class Bacteroidia; order B-17B0; family Aurantibacillaceae; genus JAFDXR01. Next base: position 73,828 of record JAFDXR010000013.1, read on the forward strand.
GAAGCTTTGGTTGCTTCGATGATTTTAAAGAGACTATCGGAAAATAATTTTCCCTTTTGTGACTGAAACATCCGGCAGCCTTTATGATCGATCATAAATACACCACCCAAACCGGTATTTATTTTCCCGCGATTTCCTATTTTTCCATCAACGGCATAAATGCCATCTACCTGGAAGTTCTGAAGGTTTGTGAAAGCCGCCGGAATACAAAGCACTACCTGTGTATCGACTTTGGAAGGACGGTTTGTCTGGAACTGGATATGACAGTTATTCTTCCGGAAGAATGTATAGTGTGTGCCACTCTCCCCTGTCTTAGGCTCCACACCTATATTCTGAGCCTTCGCTGAAATACATCCGCAAACGATCAGAATATAGAGTAAGCGTATCATCCTCGTTTATTTGAACAGCGTGTCCTGGGCCGCTTTTAAAATTTTGAAGGCATTCTCTTTGGTATCGCTCTCTGCATAAAGGCGCAGCACCGGTTCTGTACCACTGGCGCGGATCATGAGCCATGTATTTTCGTCGAAGAAAAATTTGTAACCATCCATGTCTTCCATGCGAATCACATTGTACGGACCGAAGGATTTATACATATTCTTTTTGCAGTTCTCTACAATGGTGTTTTTCAAACCATCTTCAATATGCACATCATTGCGTTCGAACCAGAAGGTTCCGGTAATGGCGTACACTTCCTCGATCAACTGCGTGAGCGATTTACCGGATTTGGCCATAAACTCCCAGATGGTAAGCCCCATCCAGATGCCATCCCTTTCAGGGATATGTCCTTTGATGGCAATACCACCGCTTTCTTCACCGCCCACGAGCACATCTTCCTGGAGCATGATAGAGCAGATGTATTTGAAACCGATTTTAACAATATCCAGTGGCAGACCGTAGTGCGCGCACATGTTCTTGATTTTTACGGTAGTTGAAAACGCGGTACACACCTTTGCTTTTTCGCCTTTGTATTTGGCAAGGTAATGTACCAGCAGCAGGATGATGTGGTGCGAATCTACAAAATCGCCTTTGCTGTCGTAAAGCCCGATGCGGTCTGCATCACCATCGGTGCATAAGCCACAATCGATGTCGCCGCGCGATTTGATCAGGTTCGAAAACTCCTGCAGGTTTTTATGAATCGGCTCCGGTGCCTGCCCTTTGAAACTTGGATTATAATCGTTGTGCAGGTGTACAATATCCGGGAATAAACGGGTCATAACCCGCTGTCCGGCGCCATACATGCTATCGTAGGCCAGGCGGAGGTTTGATTTTTTAATAGCTGCCAGGTCGAAGTTTTCTTCTACACGTTTAATGTAAAGATCTTCCAGTGGTGCAATCTCTCTTTTTCCCGATTTCAAAGCATCTTCGAGGCTTACAGCATCATAATCCACGCTGGCTTTCTCCGGAATAATATCTTCAATTTCCTGTACTTTTTCGGGTGTTAATGGCCCGCCGTAATGTCCTTTCAGTTTAAACCCATTATAGGATGGCGGATTATGACTGGCCGTGAGAATAATCCCCAGACTGGCTTTGTAATGAACCGTACCTAATGATACCATCGGAGTTGAAACAAAACCCTGCGACTGATATACTTTAATTCCATGTGCCAGGAGCACTTTAGTGGCCGTATCGGCAAAGAGTTCACCGGCAAAGCGGCAATCGTGGCCCACAACAACTGATGGGTCTTTAAAATTTTTTTTCAACCAGATAGCTGTCGCATCCGTAACGCGCGCCACATTATCTACTGTGAAATCTTTCGCAATGATGGCACGCCATCCGTCTGTTCCAAATTTAATTTTTGTCATAAATCCGATAAAATTATAGCCTTTAAATATACTGAATTTCCTTCTATACCCTCAACGTTTAATGCCTTTTTTACTGAGGGCATCCTGGTAGGCCTGGGCATTTTTCATATGCACTTTATAATCGCTGGTGTATCTTGAATAACCACTAAAATCAGGATTCGCACAGAAATAGGTATAGTTATGCTTTTCATAATTCAGGACAGCATCAATAGCCTGATCGCTCACGAGGCAGATCGGCCCCGGCGGCAAACCTTTGTACTTATAGGTGTTATAAGGTGAATCAATTCCTTTATCGGCATTCAGTACACGCTGAACATCAAAGTTGCCATTGGCAAATACGATGGTAGGATCAGCCTGCAAACGCATGTCCTGTTTCAGGCGGTTGATATATACACCTGCAATTTTCTGTTGCTCCGATTTAATACCACTCTCATTCTGAACGATAGATCCGAGTACAATCACATCCGCTACATCATAACCCGTCGCTTTAGCCTTAGCGAGGCGATCTTTCGTCCAGAAAGCATTGAAACTCTCTTTCAGTTTGCCGAATAGTTCATCAATGCTTGTATTCCAGTTCACCTCAAGGGTCTGGGGACGTACAAGAGCCATGATATTCTCGCTGTTCAGCCCATACAATTCTTCCAGCTTCGAATTGTCATCCAGGTATTCCTCCAGTTCGCCGGCATCAATTTCGAGCTTGTCGGTTATGTAATTTTCGAACTGTTCGCGCGTACGGATCTGGGAGTTGAAATAAAGTTTTACCTTTTCCTGTTTGGCATTGATGAGCATTTTTACGAGGGAGCGATTGCTCATATCATCACCGATCCTGTATTTTCCGGGATTTACATGCTCAGGAAGGCCCATCTCCTTCGCTGTCCACTCAAAACTCTTGTGATCATCAATAATATTATCGGTGTATAGAGCATCCAGGACATCCTGGTATTGCGCACCGGTGTGGATATAGATATAGGTATATTTTTTACCCTGTTCGAGATGAACGTTACTTTTGAAAATATTTTTGTAAGCCCAGTAGCCGCCAACAGCGAGTACAATCAATACGAGCAGGCCCAGAACCCTGAATACAGATTTAGAACTTTTTTTTGCCATAGAATATCAACATACCATTATCCCTTTGTGTTCAGTTTGCCGAGCATCATCCTGGCAGCCTGATTTCCGGGATCTAATTTAATCATGTGGGTTAAAACTTTCGACGCCTCCGCGTATTGCTGTTTAACGATATAAAGGTCTACACATTTCATGAGCAGCGGCACATAATCGGGATCGAGCTTCAGAGCACGGTTATAGTATTGCTCGCACTCAATGAGTTTATGCTGTGTAAATTTCATGTATCCCATATTGGTCAGGGCGCTCACATGTTTCGGGTATTCTTTCAGCAGGGCCAGGTATTCTTTCTCGGCATCCGCCAGACGATTGTTCATCGCATAGCAGGTAGCCAGTTTGTTTCTGAATTCCATGTAATACGGTGCCAGTTCAACCGCTTTCTGAAACCAGCGGAGTGCGGCAGCAGCATTTCCCGTACCATTGTATGATTCGCCTATTCTGTATGCTGTCCAGGCATGTGCATTGTCATACGATTTCTTCTGCAGATAATCCTTGTACAGGGCATCTTCGCCAAACTGTCCGGCGTATTGAATAACTTTTGCATAATCCTGTTTGCAGAATGCCCACTGTACCAACAGGCAAATGGTTTTGTCAAGGTCTTGTTTCTTATCACTGAGTAAGGCCCTGGCACTATCGAGGTACATGGCCTTCATGTCAAACTTTTCGTATTGGTTCAGGTAAGCCCTGGCTTTGGTAAGCTTATCCGGATTTTTTTCATTTATGGCATACAATCCAATGAATGTTTTTAATGCCTGTTTTTCCTGCGCGTTTACAGGTTTCCGGATATAATGATCGTGCACCGTAACATGGGGAATATCAATAGACCCTGATTTTGGCATGTGGCAACTCACACAGTTCATGAGGTTAGCCTGTGCATGCCCCTGTTTGGCGTGAGATGCGGCTACCACATTTTTATCGCTGCAACTCAACGTGGAGGCTCCTCCGGTACTGTGACATTTACGGCAGGCATCGTTAAATACTTCCTTGTTTGTTTCGCGCACACTCACATGCGGGTTGTGGCAGGTCACGCAGGTCAGGGCTTCCTTATAGGGTTTGAGTGCCGTCGATTTGGATGCTTTTTCATAACTTCTGATAAAGCACTGGCTTTGTTTCAATCGATCGGCATGCGATGCCATAATAAACTCATCGTCGGCATGCGCATACTTCGGCAAAAACACGGTCATGTAATTGCTCAGTTTCATCCCGGGTTTAAAATCGTAGAAAGATTTCCCTTCTTTCAGAATGGAATTCCCCTGAAGGTGACAGCGCTGACAAATATCAAACTGCAGATCTACCGGGAGTTTTGCCGGATTCACAATACTGTAGTCGATATAACGCGAGGTATCGATCTTTGAACCGGTACTACGCTGCGCCACGTGTATACTACCCGGTCCATGGCAACGCTCGCAGTTAATGCCCTGTGGTACAGCATTGAATTTATTCTCAGAACCCAATACAAAATCAGGGTAAGCATTGTGGCAACTCATACACTCGAGACCGATTTTGCGATTGAAATGCGAGTTCATTCCATTTTCAAATCCAGGCGGGAGATCCCATTGTTTTTTCTGTGTATAAAATGTCATGGGCATCTGGTTCAGGTAACCGTTTACGCGCTGAATGTGCGAATTGGTGTGCTGCCCGGAGCCAATAATATAATTAACCGTTTCCGTTCGCGAAAAAACCGTATCCCGTTTGTCGAGTCTGAATTCTGTGATCTGCAGGCTATCATGACTCCACGACGCACTGTAATGCATATCGGAAAAAGAATCGTAGATCACATGCTGCGAGAAATCGGCAGCTGACTTACTCCGGCTGGCAACATCGAAAGACCGGCCCATGCCTGTATTGATAAAGGTTTGGTATATATCCTGGTGGCAAAGTGCGCAGGTCTGAATACCTACGTAATGCGCAGAATCTGCATGATTGAGATACAGTAATGTATCTTTCACTTCATGATGCTGCGCTGTACCTCCACCCTCCGGGGTATGGCAGGCAAGCATGATAAAAAATATACCTATCAGAAAAAAATACTTCATGAAGCCTTTACCAACTGCATCATCCATTCATCTTCAAACTCACCGTCGGCAATGCGGTTCCAGTTTTCTTTAAGGCCGCATTTTTTGAATCCGTTCTTTTCAAACAGACGGATACTGGGCTCGTTGCTTGTACCGACATTGCAATACAGCTGTTTCAGTAATAGCGTATTGAATGCATATTCTGTAATCAACCGGAGTACCTCGGTGGCAAAACCATTGTTACGAAACGTTTCGTCGACCAGGATGCCCACACCAGCCCGCTGGTGAAAAGGTTCGAAATCAAAAAGATCTATAGCCCCCACGGCATCATCGGAGCCGTGCTTGCAGGCAATGAGCCGGAGTTGTTTATTGGTATAAATATCGTTGTGCTGATTGGCAAGAAATTGCTCCAGAACAAATTTACTGAATGGTGCCTGGGTATTGCTCACGCGCCAGATAGAAGTGTCATTCTCCCATTTGTATAACAGGTTAAGATCTTCAGGCTCCATGGCCCTCAGGTAAATATGTTTACCACTCAAAAACATCAGTCTTTATAAAAGGCTTCCCGTTCTTTCCGGATCACTTCCTGCAACTGCTTCGAAGAATATTCCGGCAAACTAAATTTACCATTTTCCATCGACTTTTCATCGATATTTATAAATATTCGTTGACCCAGATAATCGTTCTCCTCGAGGCGTCGAACCATATCAAACAGCAACTCCTCTTCCTGCAGAGGCAGTGCGTAGAACTCCTGGAAAAATAATTTAAGCGGACTGAGGCATGTTGCTTCATAAGGCTTTACCGACTGAAACTGCTGAACCTGGTGCTGAAAAATATGCAGCTGGTGATCATTGCTGAACACCGGATGCTTTCTGAGTTGCAGAAATACAGTCTCTATTTTTTTCTGCTGAATTGTTTTCAGAAGCACGTCCAGCTTCACATCCAGCTCATGGCCTTTAATGGTCAGTGAATTATAATTCCCGTCGGCCATAAATCCCACATGCGGCGGAACCCTGTTTGCATGAAGCAAAACAAGCCATGTGCCTTTCAGCAGGAGGGTCGAAACCGGAACATTATCAGTCATGGGAGTTGAGAAGATCAATTATCGGCGATTTCTATTTCGCCTTTAAATACAAAGGTTGCGGGACCTTCGAGCCAGATATTATAAAATGTATTTTCGAGTACTTTATCAAACTTCACATTCAATTCACCACCCGGTGTTTTTACGCGGCAATTGTTTTTACCGGTAGCAAGGCCCCGTGCAGCAGCCACCAAAGCAGAAGCGGTAACACCGGTACCGCACGACAGGGTTTCATCTTCAACACCACGTTCGTAGGTTCGTACAAAAAGTACATCATCGAGTTTCTCAATGAAGTTCACATTCGTGCCTGTTTCTTTGAAACGCTCATTGTTGCGTATCTTACTTCCTTCCGAAAACACATCGGTATGGGCAACACCTTCCACAAACTTAACGTAATGCGGAGAGCCCGTATCCAGAAAATAAAAATCGCTGCCGGTCTCGATTGTTCGTACATCGTTCATTTTAAGCGACACAATATCGTTTTCTATTTTCGCTTCATGCAGACCATCTACTGCAAGGAATTTAGCTTCCTTACCGATAAGCCCAAGGCGTGCTGCCAGGGCCGTAATACAACGGCCACCATTACCGCACATGCTGCTTTCATTACCATCGCTGTTGAAATAAACCATTTTAAAATCAACGCCTGGCTCAAGTTCCAGTAACATCAGGCCATCAGCACCGATGCCGAAACGGCGATCACACAGCAAACGGATCTGCTCTACCGACAACGACAATTTCATATCGCGGTTATCAATCAGTACAAAATCATTTCCTGTGCCCTGGTATTTATAAAATTGCAGGATCATGCGATTAATTTATTCTTGCTAAAAGATTGGAATCGTTGACACGCTCCATCGGTTTAAACTCAGTACCAGCTGAAAGCTTATAAACCTGCTCTTCACTCTTCAGGTAAAAGCCATCATCAACTTTGTAAATGGTGACATTCGAAAAATCGGAAGCGCCATACAAGATCACACGGTTACGGGTCATCCTGTAGCCTTTTGAATTCAAGGGTGTTTTCCAGAACTCCACAAAAAACATATTCGGAAAATCATCACTGCTGACTCCGGCCAGTTGCCCGGTGAGTGTGTCTTTACGTGTACCGTCGAGATCAATTACCTTGATCGTTTTGATAGAAATAAGTTCTTCTTTGGCCACATTGATACCTGCATCTTCTTTCAGCAAATTGTCTACTTCATTGTAATCAATCTCCGGCGATTTACTGGTATTGATTTTTTTACCGGGAGTGCGTTTTTCAGGCTTGGTTTCAGGCTTCTCTCCCGGAATGGTTTCTACAATTTTTATTTTTTCGGTATTGCTCGAACGCATGCGTTTAAAATACCCATCGATCTTGAAAATAAAAAAGCCCACACCGATCAGTAACCCAATGGTAACACCGAAAACAAAGGCAGGTATCTTGCGCTTAAATCTCATAAAACAGCCATGTAAAGTTAAACAATTTTAAGCGCAGTTAAGTATTGTTAAAAACAAAATAATAACCCTAACTTTCATTGTAATTTTGCGTTATAAATTCAGTTTCAACAAAAACCATAGTATATGAAAAAGATCATTTCAGCCGTTTTTGTAGGAGCAATTGGTGGAGCCGTTGCTCTCTTTACAAATCATTATTTTTTCGATCATGCTCCAACAGTATCGCAAATTAATTACAACCCTTACCAGGCACCGGTAAAGTATACTTCCTATTCCGGAGCCGCCATAGCTTCTGCTCCCGATTTTGTTGCATCTGCTGAAAAATCGGTGAATTCGGTTGTGCATATTAAAACCACGTCCGAAGGTAAAGTCAATGTAAACTATGATCCGTTTCAGCAATGGTTTTATGGTGGCCAGCGCCAGCCATACATCCTGCAGGGAAGCGGCAGTGGCGTTATTATCAGCGCCGACGGCTATATTGTAACCAACAACCACGTGGTGGCCGACGCCGACAAAATTGAGGTTGTTCTCAACGATAAACGTTCGTATAGCGCCGATGTGATTGGCACAGACCCAAACACAGATCTGGCACTTATTAAAATCAAGGAAAGCGGCCTGCCATTTATTACCTATGGCAATTCCGACGATGTAAAAGTTGGCGAATGGGCACTTGCTGTGGGCAATCCATTTAACCTGAACTCTACGGTTACTGCCGGTATCATCAGTGCCAAAGGCCGCAATATCAATATCCTCGAAGGGAGTGCCAATGCTGCCGGTGGCAGTGTAGCCCCGATCGAATCGTTTATTCAGACCGATGCTGCCGTGAACCCGGGAAACAGCGGTGGTGCACTTGTAAATACAACCGGCGATCTCATTGGTATTAACACGGCTATTGCCTCCAACAATGGGTCATACCAGGGTTATTCATTTGCTATACCGGTCAATATTGTAAAAAAAGTGGTGAGCGACCTGGTGGAGTTCGGAACCGTGCAGCGCGCTTTTATTGGTGTAAGTATTCAGGATATTGACGCAAAATTCGCACAGCAAAAAAACATTAAACAATTGCGCGGAGCATATGTGAATGGCTTAACTGTAAATGGTGCCGGTGAAGAAGCCGGGATCAAAATCGGGGATATTATTACAAAAGTAGAAGGTGTGCCGGTGAAAGGCACCTCCGAATTGCTCGAGCAGATTGGCAAATTCAGACCAAGCGATAAGATCACTGTGACCGTGATCCGCGACGACAAAGAGGTGATGCTCCCGGTGGTTTTGAAAAACAAAGAAAACAGCCTGGGTGTTATTAAAAAAGCCGAGGTTGCCAGAACGTCTATCAACTCCCTGGGTGCCACTTTCGAAGAACTCTCACCAGAGGACCTCAGCAAGCTCAAAATCACCAATGGTGTTAAAGTGAGTAAGCTGACCCAGGGTAAATTATCCTCTGCCGGAATCCGCGAAGGTTTTGTGATTACCTCGATCGATAAAAAGAAAATGAGCTCGGTGAAAGATATCCAGGCGAACCTGGAAAATAAAACGGGCGGTGTTTTAATTGAAGGCGTTTATGCCAATGGAACCAGGGCTTTTTATGGTTTCGGAATGTAATACGAAGAGACTCTGCGAACGGTAACGGTAAACCAGTAGCATTAATCAGGAAAGGCGGCGTACTACAAATTGCATGCCATTATTTTTGATACTTCTTATACAACATTTTGTCTATCAATTCGTTATCATGGTAGATTAAGGCTTTATTAAATTGTAATTATTAATTTATTGAACTACTTTTGCTAGCTTAAAATAACAATATCATCATGAGGCAACTAAAAATCACCAAATCCATCACCAATCGCGAGAGTGCGTCTTTAGACAAATATCTCCAGGAAATTGGCCGTGAGGAATTAATTACCGCGGAAGAAGAAGTAATCCTGGCTAAGAAAATTAAAGACGGCGATCAACGTGCATTGGAAAAATTAACCCGCGCAAACTTACGTTTCGTGGTGTCTGTTGCCAAACAGTATCAAAACCAGGGCTTAAGCTTACCGGATTTAATCAATGAAGGGAACCTCGGCCTGATCAAAGCTGCACGCCGTTTCGATGAAACACGTGGATTTAAATTCATTTCTTATGCCGTATGGTGGATTCGTCAGAGCATTTTACAGGCTTTGGCTGAACAGTCACGTATTGTGCGTTTACCATTAAACCAGGTTGGTTCTTTAAACAAGATCAACAAAGCGTATTCCAAACTGGAGCAGGAATTTGAGCGTGAACCAAGCGCTGAAGAGCTTGCCGAAATTCTGGATCTGCCAATTGACAAAGTAGCTGATACCATGAAAGTGAGCGGTCGCCATGTGAGCATGGATGCTCCGTTTGCCAACGGCGAAGAGAGTTCACTGATGGACGTGCTTGTGAATCATGATTCACCACGCGCTGATGGCGGTCTGATCAACGAATCATTATCAAAAGAAATTGATCGTGCTTTATCTACACTGACTGAAAGAGAACGCGATGTAGTAAAGCTGTTTTTCGGAATCGGATTAAATCACGGACTTACCCTCGAGGAAATCGGTGATAAATTTGACCTGACCCGCGAACGTGTTCGTCAGATCAAGGAAAAAGCCATTCGTCGCCTGAGACACAGCTCCCGCAGTAAACTGCTGCAACAATATTTAGGTTAATAAAAAAATCCCCGGTCCAACACCGGGGATTTTTTTTGACTTTTATTTTCTTATGGTCCGTAATCCTACTTATTTCTGAATTTGCAATTTCGTGGTTATACGCCCCTGGCCGTCCGATACTTCAAGCAGGTATATTCCGGAAGCCTGGTCCTCCAATGGAATTGTTATTCCATATTCCGCAGATGTTTCATAACGCTGGTACACTGTGTTTCCTAATATGCTTTTAAGCGTTACGAGTACTTGTTTCCCATTATATTCTGCCACACGGATTGTGACATACCCGGTAGCAGGATTCGGAAATACAAATACTCCGGAAGCCTGGTTCTGTTCGTTGATGCCAACATAAGTACAGGCATCTGTTACAAGGACACCGCTACTCACCGTATATGGCGCTGCTTTACGCACTGTAGGTGTTGCCGCAGAAAGCATTGAGCCTGATCCGGCAATAACATGATGCGAACGTTTGTTGTTCGGGATCAAAGCTTGTTTACAGCCGCTATTCAACATTGAGTCTGTTTTCACAAGGTAAACATCGTAATATGTGCCCCCGTTAAAACTGTTTGAGTTTCCGCATAATACATACCCGCCCCGGTTTGTGGCAAATACGGCATTTCCTTCATCATCGCCTGTAGCACCATAGGTATATTCGTGCAACTGATTTCCATTGGCATCCAATTTCAGTAACAAGGCATCGAAGTTTCCGGCACCATAACTGATGGTGTATCCGCCGATAATAAATGTGCCATCTGGAGCCTGCCGCACAGACTGACCGCATTCAAAAGCAGGACCACCGAATGTATGCACCCAAAGTGTATCGCCGTTGGCATCGGTCCGGATTGCCAGTATATCTATATCGTTGCTGGTGCTGTCGGTACTGTAGCCACCGGTTATAATAAATCCTCCATCACTGGTCTGCTGCATGGAGTTGCCCCAATCGGAGCCTTTGAAGCCGTATGTTTTCGTAAAAAGCGGGTTACCGAGTGAATCGGTTTTCAATAGAAAAGCATCGCCGTTGGGTTCGGCAAAAGCATTGGTGTAGCCTGTAATCATAAAGCCCTTATCGGATGTTTGTACAATGCTGTAGGCATCTGTAATATTGTAATTCCCTCCCAGAGATTTCGACCATTTCACATCACCGAGCTGGCCTGTTTTGATCAGGTATATTCCGGCAGAGTCGGACCCGGTGCGGTAGGTTGTGGTATAGCCTGCCATAATGTAGCCACCATCGCTGGTCTGGCGTACAACATTACAAAAATCGTTGAGGCTACCGCCGTATAAGCCTGTCCAGAGTGTGTCGCCTGTAGCGTTGGTTTTTATGAGCGTGGCATTGTATCCGCTGGATGCAAAGCTTTTGGTATACCCCCCGATAATAAATCCACCGTCCGCTGTTTGTTGAACCGAATAGCCCTGGTCCTGGTGCGATCCCCCGTGATAAATCCTTGACCATTGCAGACTCGCCAGGGAATCTGTTTTTAAAAGGTAAATCCCATCCCCATAGTTCTGTGTGAACCCCCCGAATGCAAAACCATGATCGCTGCATTGTTGTATAAAAAAACCGGATTCATCATCAATACCTCCCATGCTTTTCTGAAACATGGATTGCGCCTGCGAGAGCAGGTTCAATAAACAACATACTAACACTATGATATATGATTTTCTCTTCATATCCGGGTATTCTAATTATTTCATTCTTTGCAGAAGCTCGCTGATAAAATTTTTCAAAAAAAATTCAACCCGATTTATTCCTTTGCTTTAAAAGCAGACACAGCAAGCATGATCCAGCCGGTGATCAAAACAATGCCACCGATGGGTGTTACAGGGCCCAGAAATTTCAGGCCTTCGAAGCCTGTAAGGCCACGTGTACATAAAAAATACAGTGAACCTGAAAACAGGATGACCCCCCAGAAAAAACAGGCGTAGGCCCAGTCGAGCCATTTATTGGGTTTGATCTGGTTCCAGAGCAATACAATGAGCATAACAATGGTGTGATACATATGGTACCTGACGCCGGTCTCGAAGCCTGCCAGCTGATCGGGCGTAACCAGTCCTGATTCGATTTTCGATTTCAGGAAGTGCGCCCCGAGCGCGCCAAGCGACACCGCCAGTGCCCCCATCAGGCCCACGGTTAATATTTTTGAAGGTTTCATGGTTGTTTTAAAATATATTATTTACCGTATAGTTTATTGAACTCATCTTTTGTTTCGGCAAAATCGAAAATGTCGGACAGTTTATAGAATTCCTGTTTATCGACGACCACACGATATGAAGATTTTACAAAATCGATACGCTCCCTGTCGTGATGAAACGATGTGGCCATCAGCCTGATCTGTTCACAGCTGAAGCAATTGCCGGACAACTGTTTTTTTGCCACTTTCAATTTTTCATTTTCATAAGCAGCAGCTTTCAGTGCAGCCATCATCTGGGTCATTTTCTCTGCCCCGACTGCTTCTTTGCAGGCCAGTTTTTGTTGTTTTTCGATCCGGGCAATTTCTTCCAGGTAATTATCGTAGTCTTCCTGAATGGATTTGTATACCAGAACCTCTCTCAGGCGCGAGGCATTTTGTTTATCTGTGAGGTGCCAGTAGCCCTCTTTACAAGCTTTCAGTTTATCAAGTTCTATGGTAAAATAGGATACCAGTTCCATGAGTTGTGCAACTGAATAACAATTATTCTGAATGACATCGGTAACGTAGGCTGATTTCCGTTCCAGGTCATTGGATTTGTTCATGAGTTGCGCAAAATAACGCATTTCATGCTGACTTAAACTTGTATCGCAGGATCTTGAATCTGTATGATAGTTATTAAAAAAAACAGGTTTATTGTCTTTTGCTTTGTACAGTATGCCATATATACTGTTATCGATCATCGGAACTACTTCTTTCGGAGCCTCAGGAATAGGAGGCTTCTCCGGGCCGGAGGTATCATTGACGGTCACAAAACGGAGGGCATGAAGCGCTTTGGGATTTGTATACGAATCGGTAATGACGTAGGTAAATTCTTTGTTCAGATATTTTTTATCGTTTCCGATGGTAATAACAGGGTAAAACACGGTAGAATCTTTCGCTTCCTGGAATTTTATCTTCAGGCGAAGTACTCCTGGTGAAATGGCAAAGGCTTTTACATTACTTTGTGGCACTGTATTAATCACATCGTTATTAACCGTCAGGATAAAGCGTTTGCCAGTAGCGCTGAAAATAACCAGGTCATTGGTTTGAGCATGAAAAACCGTTTGAAGAAAGAAAATGAAAACGAGAATCAAACCGGGTCTAAACATGAACATTTATTAGATTACAACAAATTTAGGTTTATTTTTGTAGCGAATTACGAATTTTATGACCAACATATTAATCATAGGTGCCGGCCGCTCTACATCCAGTTTAATTACATACATGCTTGAGCATGCTGCCGCAAATCAATGGAAAATAACCGTATCGGATGCTGATCTGCAGCTGGCCCAGCAAAAAACCAAAGATTTTGGTCATGTGGCACGTGCTGTGGCATTTGATGTCACCAATGCATCGCTTCGTGAACAACTTATCGGTGAATCTGATTTTGTGATTTCAATGCTTCCGGCATTTATGCATGGTGATGTGGCCCGCGATTGTGTGAGGCTTGGCAAGCACCTGGCAACTGCCAGTTATGTGAGTGCTGACATGAGAGCGCTTGATGCGGAAGCTCAATCCAAAAATATTTTGCTTTTAAATGAATGTGGCCTGGATCCGGGTATTGATCATGCATCGGCCATGAAAGTGATTCATGAAATACAGGAGAAAGGTGGTATTATAACCGGCTTCAAATCGTACTGCGGCGGCCTGGTGGCACCTGAGAGCAATGATAACCCATGGGGTTACAAGTTCAGCTGGAATCCGCGCAACGTGGTTCTGGCCGGGCAAAGCACGGCTCAGTATATTGAAAACGGTCAGCTGAAATTTATTCCTTATAATCGTCTGTTCACACAAACCGATACCATTGAGGTAGAAGGCTACGGTCGTTTTGATGCCTATGCCAACCGCGACAGTATCAGTTACCGCGAGCCTTACGGCCTGCAGTCTGTTTCATCCATCTTACGTGGCACATTGCGTATGCCAGGTTATTGCAAAGCCTGGAATGTATTTGTTAAACTTGGTTTACTGGATGAATCCTACAAAATTCATGATGCCCATAAATTAAGTTATACGGATCTTATTGCCTCTTACCTCCCGAATGGCAATGGCCCGGTAAAAGACAGGCTGATTGCATTCATGGGTCCGGAAATAGATGCCGATGTTATTGAAAAACTGGAATACCTGGAGCTTTTCAGTCATAAGCCCATCAAAAGAACCGAAGGCTCCCCTGCCCTGCTGATACAGGATTTACTGGAAGAGAAATGGTTACTGAAACCAGGCGACAAGGATATGATTGTAATGCAGCACCAGTTTGAATATACCCTGCAGGGTGCTGTTAAAAAATTAAATTCTTCGCTGGTCGTTATCGGTGATGATGAAATTCATACAGCCATGGCAAAAACGGTGGGGCTGCCTCTCGCCATTACCATTAAGAATTTTCTGACCGGTAAATTTAAACTCTATGGTGTGCAAATCCCTACTGTAAAAGCCATTTACGAACCTCTTCTGGAAGAGCTTGAAACGATGGGAATCTGCTTTATAGAAAAGGAATTATAAGGGTTGGGAAGACAGAAATTCGATATGAATGCTGTGTAACCCGTTCTCATAATTGTAATTGATCTTGTATCCGTAATAGTCGCAGATTTTTTTCACGATCGATAAGCCGAGGCCCAACGATTCGTTTGATTTTTCGCTATAGAACCGATTGAAGAAATCGCTCACGGATGCTTTCGGGGCATGTCCTGTATTGGCAATAGTCAGTATGTTTCCCTGGAGTGTAACATGTATGGTTCCGTTGTCAACATTATGCTTAATGGCATTTTTAATCAGGTTATCAATCAATACTTCAGCCAGGATACTATCCATTTTCACCGTCATATCGCTCATGTAGCTTTCGGCCAGTTTCAGATTTTTGTTCTGCAGAAAATCAACAAAGAACGAGATTCTTTCCTGAACCAGTTTCGCTACATTGATGTCGTATGTTTTGTTGTATTGGTGGTTCTCGAGTTTACTTAATAAGCTGAGGCCCTGGTTCAGGGTCACGAGTTTCTGTACTTTTTTCATGGCCACACTCAGCAACTGGGCCTGGTTTTCGGTCAGGTTTTCGTCCTGGAGGCATTGTTCAATTTTAGTACTGATAACAGCCAAAGGTGTTTGCACTTCATGGGCCATGTTTTCGGTAAACTCTTTCATGGCCTTGTAATCGTCGATCAGGTTTTGAGACATCTTGGTTACTTTGGCACTCAGGATACTAAATTCATGCGTAGTGGTTGGAATCGGCTCGATGCGTTTCAGATCGTGAATCTCGAATTTCTCGATATACTTAATGAGCTTATCAACTGGTGAAAACAAACGGTAATACACAAAAACGTTAACCAGTACGAGCATCACCAGCATGCCAAGGCCTGTAATGAGCATAATGGGTAAAATGCTGTCAGCCTGATCCTGGATTTCGTCAATAGTATACTGGATACTGACTCTGTAAAATTTGCCATGATGATTTACATCAAACACTACCATTTCGGTTGTAAAAGACTCGTCTTCCCACTCCTCTTCTTCCTGAACCGTTTGAAACACCGGTGCCGTATGCTCTATTTTCGCAATAGGTTGTATGCGTATAATATCACCGATGTTGTGTTTGAACTCCATGATATTCTCCTGTTTCTGCGACATGCGGATAAAATCCACGCAGTCGGCCAGGAGGTGTTCACGGGTTTCGTTTTGTATTTTACTGCGAATAAAACTATAGATGGAGTACTCTCCCAGAAAGAGAATAATTACCGAAACAATGGTATTAATGATGATATTTTTGGATACCAGTTTCATGCTTTTCCTCAAGCCTGGAATTTATAACCTACGCCGTATACCGAGCGGATATAATCGTTGCACCCGGCCTGCAGCAGCTTTTTGCGAAGGTTTTTAATGTGTGTGTAAATAATTTCATTGGATACATCCATGTCGGAGTGACTGCTCCATACACTGAAAGAAATAGCATCTTTCGTAATCACTTTACCGGCGTTGGAAATGAAGTACATCAGGAGTTCATATTCTTTTTGTGTGAGGGGCAGTGGCTTGTCGTTGACGAGCACAATCTTCTTCACTGTATCTGCTTTGATTTCGAAAAATTCGATATCGTTATTGCCTTTGAATTTATTACGACGTACCAATGCATTAAGCCTGGCATTGAGTTCCGACATATGAAATGGTTTCACCAGGTAATCGTCAGCACCGGCATTGAGCGCCTGTACGCGCATATCGAGTTCATCTATGGCGGAAAGAATGATAATACCGGATTCAAATTTTTTACGCTTGATGTGATTGATCAGATCCGTTCCATGTCCGTCGGGCAGGCGGAGATCAAGAAGTATGATATCATACTGTTTTTCTGATAATGCTTCCAGTGCATCTGCATAGGTCATAGCAATTCTGCATTGATACTGGAAGTGTTCTAGATAGGAAGACACCTCTTCTGCAAGGTTTCTTTCGTCTTCAACAATGAGGATATTAATACGCATAACGGTTCTTTTGGTGAGGTAAATGTATAACAATTACAGAAGATTCAAAACCCCGATAAATACTAATAAAAATCAGGATTTCTTCAGTATTACTTCAGTGTTCCTTCAGGCTTTTTTTGTTATTTTGGTACATCTTTAAACCCTCTGATTTATGAAAAAAAATTTACTCATTCTTTCGACTGCTATCCTTGCCGGAGGCATTATTCTTTTTTCGACACATTCAAATGGTCGTGCTAACTTAGCCGGTGCACCAGGTTATACAACAGGTTCGCCGGGTGATGGTGCCAATTGTACAGATTGCCACGCTGGTACGGCTGTTTCAGGAGGTACCATTACATCGAACATTCCAGTAACAGGTTATGTGCCTGGCTCAACGTATTCTTTTTCTGCTTCTATCAGCGGAAGTTCTACCAACAACTACGGTTTCGAAGTGGGTTGTGAAGATTTACTTGGTAATGTTCTCGGAACATTATCGGCTCCCGGTACAGGTGCTAAACTTGTGAGTGGAAGTAAATTTGTAACACATTCTTCTGCACCAACCGGAACCTCCAAAACATGGACGTTCAGCTGGACAGCTCCGACAAGCAGCACAATCACATCGGTGACATTCTATGGCGCATTTAATGTTGGTAACAATGATGGTACACAAAACAACGACGTTACCAAAAACACAAGCGTAACCTACTCTATCAGCACTGAAGGCATTCAGGAGCAGCAAGCTAAAACAGCTGTTAGTATTTTTCCTAATCCTGTTGTTAACTCGTTACACCTCTCTTCTTCTGAAGAACTGGCAAAAGCCTATATTTATACTTCAGATGGTAAATTGGTAAAAGAAATCAGTGCCGGTGAATTATCATCGAAAGTTATTGATGTTGTGTCGTTACCGAATGGCCACTATTTCCTGATTGTGAAAGGTGCTCATTCTGCAGCTTCTGCAACAGCATTTATTAAAGAATAAAAACAGGTAAGAAGGAAACAAAGTGACAGGCCACTACATGAGATTACCCCTGCACTTTGTTTCCTGACACCAAAATAAAATCAGTTAACGTTTATCCGATTCAGATATGTTTAATTCGAAACCTTACCTGCGATCCCGTCTCGGCATTTTCTTTGGAGCGGTTCTTTTTACAGGTATTTTCACAAACTGCCAAAATAAGCCCGTTATTCCTGATACACCGGCTATTTCATTTACAACAAACATTCAGCCCATTATTGCCTCTTCCTGTAGCGCTGATGGTTGTCACGGTACAATTAATGCCACCTCTCCTTCTCTGCTCACCTACGACGAAGTGATGAGCATTGTAACCGCCGGTGATGCCCATAAGAGCAAGTTTTACACAGTGAGTGTAAAAAACACGGGCGATGACAGAATGCCAAAGCCTCCGGTTGCTCCCCTTACAGATGAACAGTTGAAAATGATTTACCTGTGGATTATGCAGGGCGCAAAAAACAATTAATTATTCAGAATCTATGAAGTCTATATTATTTATTTCGGGGGTTTGTGTGTTACTGCTCAGCAGTTGCTACAAAGACAAGTACGAAGAATTATACCCTGCTATCGGCTTATCGACAGCATCCTGCGATACAACTGCAGTTCCTTCCTTCAGCACTGACATTATGCCTATTTTGAACACCAGCTGTGGTACTACCGATAACTCCTGCCATTCGGCATCTGCTACCAGTGGTACTAACCTCACCACCTGGGCCGGTGTAAAAATTTCGGCTCATAACGGTTCCCTGGTTGGTGATATTACATTTGATCCAAGCTACAATCCAATGCCAAAAGGAGCCTCTACCAAAATCGACAATTGCAGCATCAATAAAATCATTAAATGGGTTAACTCCGGTTACCCGAATAACTAATTGCTATTATGAAGAAGTTCCCTGTTTTTTCAAGCTCTTCCAAACTTATTGCCAGTTTCCTTTTTGTTATTTCCTGCAATAACCTGGTTTCTCAGGATGACATGTTATCAATGGCTGATAACGGTAAAAAACAAAAAGACTATGTGTATGCCACATTCAAATCGACGCGTAACATCAACTTCCATACCTGCGAAGTTGTTGGCCGCAGAAGTCTTGATTTTCGCATCTCTCACCGTTTCGGATCTATGAACAGCGGCACTTACAATGCCTGGGGCCTAGATCAGACAGCTAACGTGCGCCTGGGGCTTGAATACAGTCCCGACGGACGTTTCATGGTTGGGATCGGCCGTAGCTCTTACGAAAAAATGACGGATGGTTTTGTGAAATTCAAAATCCTTCGTCAGACATCAGATAACCGGCAACCTGTAACCATTACCTGGTTTTCATCCATGTATTGCACCTGGCTGAAAGACGATCAGAAGGCAACAACGGGCATTGACCGTTATGCACACTTCGAGCATCGCCTGTCGTATGTACACCAGCTGATCATCGGCCGCAAATTCGGTTCCCGTTTTTCATTACAGGTAGCGCCGGCTTATGTTCACTACAACCTGGTGCAGAAACTCACCGACAAAAATGACCTGTTCCTGATTACCGGACTGGCCCGTTTCAAAGTAACACAACGTATCGCGCTGACATTTGAATACGCTTATCGCCTAAACAATTACAGCCGCGATAAATTCTATGACAGTATGGGGGCCGGTATTGATATAGAAACCGGTGGACACGTATTCCAGGTACATGTTGTAAACTCATTTGGTATGTGCGAAAACCAGTATTTTATGTATACCAACAGCGCCTGGAACAATGTCGGTATTCGTTTAGGATTTAATATTTCAAGGGTATTTGCTTTATAATCATTTTAAAAAATCAGTCTTATGAAAAAATTCACACTCACAGGTATTATCATTTTATCTTTCGTTTCGGTATTAAATGCTCAGATTTTCAAAGGGAAATCAGATGCTACCAATATATCTTTCTTCTCCAAAAACACGATGGAAGATATTTCGGCTTTGAACAAAAATGCAACCATTATGCTGAATACAGCTACTAATGATATCCAGGCTCGTATTACCATGACCTATTTCAAATTCAAGAGTGCTCTTATGGAAGAACATTTCAATGAGAACTATGTAGAATCTGAAAAGTATCCTTCAAGTGTATTTATGGGTAAAGTGAACGAAAAAATTGACTGGACCAAAGATGGCGAGCACGCTGTTACGGTTACAGGTAAATTAACCCTTCACGGTGTGACGAAAGATGTAACCATGACTGGTACCATCACTAAAAAAGGAAATGAAATTATCATTGAGTGTAAAAAATTACCGATCCGCCTGGCCGACTACAACATTAAAGTGCCATCACTGTATGTGCAAACCATTGCCGAAGTAATTGATGTAACGGTAAGCTCTGTGATGGAGCCTTTCGTAAAAAAATAATCACACGGTTATTCAAAATAAAAAATCCCCGGAAGATCTTCCGGGGATTTTTTTATGATATAAATTAAGCAGGTATTAAAAACCCGAGGTTCCCGATAAAATACTGAAGCCTGCATTTTCAGGATGCTCTTCCGGTTTAAAGCTGATAACAGGTGCTTTGGAATGATGAATTACCTGCAGGGCATAAGGACCGAGGAAAAATCCACTGATCTCGGCATCCTGGTCGGTCATGATCGCAATCAGGTCGGCACTTTTACTTTCAGCGTACTTCACTGTAGCAATCGCACGGTTTTTTACTTTATCGATGAGCTCAGTAGAGCAGGATACACCGGCGTCCTTTGCTGCCACTTCTACCTGGCGCAGGATCACCTCGAGAGGTCCTTTTTCCTGTGGTTCGTTTTCACCAACAATAGCCACCGCATATACATGTGCCGAGAAAATTTTAGCAAGTTCCAGTATAGGAACTACTTTTTGGCGTGTATGGCCGGAGGTATCAATTGGCAGAATGATTTTTGTATATCCGAGTCGTTCGGCATATTGGCTCATGGTAATAACCGGACAAGGACTCTTGGTTATCACCTTCAGGGCATTACTACCGATGATCAGGTCTTCCCAGGCCGAGTAGCCATGGGTTCCCATAACAATAACGCCGGCTTTAATTTCTTTGGCATAGTTTACAATCTCTTTTGTCGGGCTTCCTGAGTTTACCATACAGGTTACTTCCACACCGTGTTCTTTACGGATATCGGCAGCAATTTCCTCCAGTTTTTTCTGAACTGTAGCGCTTGCTTCATCAATATTTTCCAGGGTTACAACCGGTTCAAATGCATTGTATTTCTCCCAGTGGCGGGTGATAATATGCACAAGAAATACTTCACCTTTGCAGTACTGCGCCAGAAAAGCACCATGCTTCAGGGCCAGCATAGAGGTTTCAGAAAAATCGATCGGAATAACGATCTTTTGAGTGTTTAAGTGTATCATAGGTTTTGGGTTAGACGTTTTGTTTCAAGAAAGGTACAAGTTTAAAACGAAAAATCATAGCATGATTCTAATCATTTAAAAAGCTGCCGAATCACATGCCGGTATTCACGTATGATTATACGCAAACCACGTATATAAATGCAAGCCCCAGTAATGAGGTAACCCCAACCAAACCATGCCTGGTAAGGTGCATATTGAAATTGTAAATAAAACAGACAATAAACATCACAAACAGGCACACAAAAAACAAAGGATACACGCCTATATGAAAATAGTCTTCGCCCTCATAGAAAAGGCGGGCTTTCAGAATTTTTCCGAACAAAAAATCGCGGCCTATCCACACCGCTTCATCCTTTTGCGGCACACTGAATAAATTCTCCGTTTTCAGGCTCAGGTCAAGCCCATCCACAGTCTGCAGGTGCACATCACTGATAGACCGCTTTTCGACACCAGGCCTCACAGGTTCATAGCTGGTGTATAAGCTCTGTACATGCGTTTTCTCCCAATGGCACAAAAAGAAGGCACTCAATACAATGTACGATAAAATAAAAACAAAGAATACATTAACCCGGTTCAGGTTTTTATAATACGTGGTTTTCTTAAACGCCTGCAATTCCTGCGTTTTGCGCAGTTTTTTAAGCTGTATGAAGTAATATAATTCCTCTGGCGACAGAGGTATCCGGTTCTTTCTTCTCTCTGCTGAACTCGGTTGCATGAATTGTTACAGATTGATTTTCTTTTCGAGCAGGTAATGATTTCTCACGGGCGAATTGCGCAGGATAAGCTCCCCGAGGAATCCTGCCAGAAACATCATACTGCCCAGAATCATGGTAGTAAGTGAAATATAAAAAGATGGCCGTTGGGTAATGAGCCGGGCCGGTAAATGATTAAACACATGGTACAACTTGCTGCAGCCAAGATAAAAGGCCACACCAAAGCCTACAAAAAACATAATGGTACCGATGAGCCCGAAGAAATGCATAGGACGTTTCCCGAATTTCGAAAGAAACGTAATTGTCATCAGGTCGAGAAAACCATTGATGAAGCGATTCCAGCCAAATTTAGAAACACCGTATTTACGGGCCTGGTGCTGTACGGGCTTTTCAGTGATTTTTGAGAAGCCTGCATTTTTGGCCAGTACCGGAATAAAACGGTGCATCTCACCATATACTTCAATACTTTTTATAACCTCGCGGCGATAGGATTTCAATCCGCAGTTCATATCGTGGAGCTGAATACCACTGATCTTGCGGTTGGTCCAGTTATAAAGTTTGCTCGGCAGGTTTTTGGTGATGGCATTATCGAAGCGTTTCTGTTTCCAGCCGCTAACAAGGTCATTGCCATCGCGTATAATCATCTGATAGAGTTCCGGGATTTCATCGGGGCTATCCTGCAGATCGGCATCCATCGTAATAACCACATCACCCTGGGCTTCTTCAAAGCCAACATGAAGGGCCGGCGACTTCCCATAATTGCGGCGGAATTTAATCGCTTTCACACAGGGATTTTCCTTTGACAGGGTTTCAATAACCTGCCATGACTTGTCCTTACTGCCATCGTCCACAAAAATAATTTCATAGGTATACCCATTCTGATCCATGACACGCTTGATCCAGGCATGTAACTCGGGTAATGACTCCTCTTCATTAAAGAGTGGAATAACAACAGAAATATTCATAGTTTGAACGCTAAATTTAGCCTAAAAAACGCTAAAAAAGCCCCACAAATGTTGCGAAAATTTGGGGATTTATGAAATTTTAGGCTTTTAGTCCTCATACAGGCCCGGAAGAAGAGAAATACCACGAAAAAATTTCGCTGCTGCGAAATAAATAGTAATTTTGCAGTGGGTAAGTCTTTCACGACCAGCTCCTGTTGAATCCCCCAGGTCGGGAACGAAGCAAGGGTATACGGTTGAGCGGTGCGATGAAAGTAGCTTACCCTTTTTTTATTTTCAAAACTTGTTAATATTCTCAGCCGGCTTCCCGGAATATTCCCCTAATTTTACGGCTTAACCTTATTATCACACTATGAAATTTTTTATTGATACCGCCAACCTGGCGCAAATTAAAGAAGCACAAGACCTCGGTGTACTGGATGGTGTAACAACCAACCCTTCGCTTATGGCCAAAGAAGGCATTAAAGGCAATGACAACATTTTAAAACATTATGTAGACATCTGCAATATCACCACCGGTGATGTGAGTGCAGAAGTAATTGCCACCGATTTTGACGGCATGGTGAAAGAAGGTGAATTACTGGCCGAACTTCATCCGCGCATTGTAGTGAAAATACCTATGATCAAAGACGGCGTAAAAGCCATTAAATATTTTACCGAAAAAGGCATCAAAACAAACTGTACCCTGGTGTTCAGTGCCGGACAGGCCTTACTGGCCGCCAAAGCCGGAGCTACATATGTATCGCCTTTTGTAGGCCGCCTCGATGATGTAAGCACCGATGGTATGGATCTGATCAGCGATATCCGTATCATTTACGATAACTACGCATACGAAACACAGATTCTCGCTGCATCTATCCGTCACCCGCTTCACATTATACAATGCGCGAAGTTGGGCGCCGATGTGGCCACATGTCCTTTGAGTGCTATTACCGCACTGCTCAATCACCCGCTCACCGACAAAGGCCTTGCTCAGTTTCTGGCCGATGCCAAAAAATAACATTTCTCTCCCATTCAGGCAGCCTGTTCACCAAGTGAACAGGCTGTTTTGCTAAGTGCCCCTTCCCGAAGCTGCTCCTGCTCCATAATTTTACCCGGACCTGTTACTTTTTCTTCCTGCCCTCATTTATAATCTTAAACCCGTTTAACATGAAAAAACGTATTCTGAAAACAGCCACGTGGCTTATTCTTGGCTTTGCAGTCCTGTTTTGTTTCCGCCTCGCTTATAGCTACTCCGAAAAATCGACACACGATGAGGAAGACGGTGTGTTTGATTTTATAAGTGATGAGTTGGTGAGTCGTAAAAACTATGCCAGCGACCGTTATAAGTACATTAAAAGTGAAATGCCTGCACAGGCTGAAAACACAGCTGTTGCAGGTACCATGGATGTGAGCCAGAAGTATGAAAAAACGGCACTCATGCGCTCAAAGTCCACGCAGTTTGAAGAAGACGAAAAAACACTGCGCAAACGGATTCGTGATTTTAATGCCATTATACAATATGAGCAAAACACAGGGAACAAGGGCAACAGAAGGCTCAGCCTCATGATCGGTGTGAAGCCTGAGAAGTTCGACAGTTTTTATGTGGTGCTGAAAAAAATCGGCAATAGCAAACAAGCCGATATTACCAAAGTGGATAAAACCAGTGAGTACAAAAAACTCAATGCCCAAAAAATTTCGCTCGAAAAAGTGCGTGAATCATTGATCCAGCTCAAAAACCAAAACGGGAAGATAGATGAGTTCATGAACCTCGAAAACCGTATCCTGGAGCTGGAAGAACAATTGCAGGACCTGGGTGTGCAGATCGGTGATTTTGACGAGGAAAATGAATTCTGTACGATCAAATTCTCCATGAGCGAAGGCAAGGCCCCGATCCCGATGAGCTTTATGCACCGTGCAAAGGTATCGTTTGAGTGGGCACTCACCGAATACTTCTGGCTCATGCTGGTACTTACGTTTGTTGCTGGTTTCAGTTACCTGTTTCTACTTATCATCGATAAGCTACGCATTTTGCAAGGCATTGCCAAAGGCTTACAGGATAAACCGAAAGAATAAAGCGAAATGCAATAGACCTGTAATTTTGCCGAACCAAATACACATTGCTTGTTCCTGGAAATCACATCCATGTGACAACAAATGCATAAAAAACAAGTGCTTTCGCTCCTTTTCAGAGTTATCTTTTTCATAAGATTTCAAGTCTATTTTCAGGCTTATAGGAATAAATTCTCCATAAAACACTATTTTTAATTATGGAGAATGTACAGAAACCGGTCAGAGGCATCATAAAGCATGAGTGGATTTTATTCTATATATTTATTACTATAAACCTGATTCCGGCGGTTAGGTATTCCTTTTTTCCTTCTGCTGATGGTCCCGCCCATCTATACAATGCCAGGCTAATTCAGCATTTGCTATCCGGGTCATCTGATTTGTTACATCAATACTACAAATTCAACAATGAAATTGTTCCTAACTGGGGTGGGCATTTTATTCTGACCTGCCTGATATCTGTTTTTCCGGCAAATCTTGCTTCAAAAATTTTTATTGGTCTAGGTTTGTTTTTCCTGCCTGTGAGTTTCAGGTATTGTGTCAAAAAATTAAATCCCGAAGGGATCTGGATTTCGTACCTCATTATTCCGTTCACCTATTCATTTATGTTATGTATGGGCTTTTACAATTTTTTTATTGGACTGGCGATCCTGTTCTTTGCCATCGGAAAACTGGTAGACTATCGAAATAATCCCACAAAAATATCATCTTTACTTATTCTCTTCGTGCTCATCACATCAGCCTATCTGTGTCACCTATTTGTATTCCTGAGCCTTGGCATGTTTATTTTCTTCCTGTTTTCAATTGACCTTCTACAGTCATTTCTGGTCCCGGAACGCCGGAACGAAATAGTCAAAAAAGCACTTTGGCTTTTGCTTGTGTCAGCGCTTCCTTTGGCTCTAACCATTCACTATTTTTCGCATGCACACGGCAATAACGATAAAGTGTATCTGCTAAAAACAGAATTGCTAGCATGGCTTACCAACTGCAGGAGCATTATCTGCTACAATGTAGAAGATGAATCCATGTTCACCACTTTTGTTTTTTTAACAGTCATGCTTTTATTTTCTATTGCTCTTAACCGCCGGATTATTGAATTTATTGACAGCATGAAACAACAACGGCCGGGTATAAAATCGATCGTTTCAGGCATGCAGCTATCGGATGTATTTCTGGCCCTTTTGTGCATTTTCATGGTTCTGTATTTTAAATTGCCTGACTCCGATTCTTCAGCAGGTTTTATATCATCCCGCCTTAATCTCATGCTGTTTTTATTTGCTATTCTATGGATCTCAAATATGAATTATTCAAAGTGGTCATTTCTATTGATAGTGGGCGTCGTTTCTTTTTCACAATACAAACTCTTGAAAGCACATGATCATGTATTTTCTGACCTTAATCATGAGGTAAGCGAGATCATGTGTATTGAACCTGCGGTAAAAGCAAACAGTGTGGTTCTGCCTGTTAATTACTCTAAAAACAGGCTCACTGGGCATAACTCCAATTATTTAGGGATCAACAAACCCCTTGTTATTATTGAAAATTATGAGTGCAACAATGCGTATTTTCCTTTAAGCTGGAACTGCAAACAAGATATGTTTGATCTAGCACATTCAAACTGGTCGCGGCTTGATGAGATTCTTGACAATACCAAACCTGAAACTCTTAGAAACGTTGATTACATTTTTGTTCAGGGGAAAAAAGAATTTCCAGATTCGCTAAAGGCAAGGGTTTTACAGCAATATGGAATCGCCAAAGAAACAGATAACTTCCTGTTGCTTGAAAAAAAAAAGCGTTTTTGCTCTGATGAAAGGTATACAGGAAAGGCACACTTTTATTCGCCTACGGAGCATAAAAGAATCTTATCAAGTTCAGGAGAATCCTTATTTCACGTTTTTCGAATCGGCAATATGACCGTTCTCACACATCAGTGTGCGGGCGGAGAATTTACTGTAGAGTAAAATATCGTGGGTTGCGAAAATCACGGAACGGCCTTGTTTGCTGATATCGAGGAGCAGTTTCATGATTTCTTCGGAGGTTTCCGGATCGAGGTTACCTGTCGGCTCATCTGCCAGGATCACTTCGGGATCGTTGATCAGGGCGCGTGCAATGCTTACACGCTGTTGCTCGCCACCGCTGAGTTTAAAGGGCATTTCAAGTTCCTTGTTTTCAAGGTTTACTTTCTTAAGAACGTCTTTGATCCGGAGTTTTATTTTTTCTTCATCCTTCCAGCCTGTGGCTTTCATTACGAAGCGCAAATTTTCATACACATTGCGATCGCTCAACAGCTGAAAATCCTGGAATACAATACCAAGTTTACGGCGTAAATAAGGTACCTCCTTACGCTTAAGCTGTTGCAGTTTGAAACCTGCCACCTCGCCTGTACCCTGCTTCAATTCTACATCGCCGTAAATGGTTTTGAGTAAACTACTCTTGCCACTACCCGTTTTTCCAAGCAGGTAAACAAATTCGCCTTTTTCAATACTCAGGTTCAGGTTACTGATTACAGGAACAATTCCCTGGTAAATGGTGGCCGAATGAAATTCTATAACAGGATCGCTTGTCATATTTTTACGTTCACTAAAGTAACTTTTTGTTCGGTGGACTGTTATAACAGCATCATTCTTCTTTTAACACGCATGGGTTAATAACTACAAAACCAACCAGTTAAAGCGGCGTAGTACGACACTTAATTTTATAAGGATTTTCAGGCATGATACTTTACCCCGTGTAAAGCGATTGCCCGTATAATTTTTTGAACGATCATAACCATGCGTAAACATATCTTATTTCTCATTTGCCTCACTGCAGGTTTTTTAGGCTTTGCCCAGAAAACGCAATTCTATCTCGATAAAGAAGCACTTTATAAATCGGGGCTCGAGCTTTTTGATAAAAAGCAATACACGGCTTCGGAGAAGGCCTTCATTGATTACATGGCAACAATTCAGGGAAACACCCTGCTGAAAACCGATGCGGAGTTTTACGCTGCTGCCTGTGCAGTGGAATTATTCCACAAAGACGGTGAGTGGCGCATGCGCGAGTTTATTGAGCATCACCCGGAAAGCAATAAAATAAAGACCGCATATTTTTACCTGGGAAAATCCAATTTCCGGAAAAAGAAATACGACGAAACCATCAAGTACCTCGAGAAAGTTGATATCTATGAGCTTTCCAAAGAAGACCTTGCAGAGCTTTATTTCAAGAGGGGCTACAGCTATTTTGAAACATCGAATTTTGAAAAAGCGAAAACCGATTTTTATGAAATAAAAGATGTAGACAATAAGTATGCACACCCGGCAAACTACTATTACTCGCATATTGCCTACCACGAAAAGAATTATGAAATAGCCCTGCAGGGCTTTAACCGCCTGCTGAACAACGAAACATTCGGCCCTGTTGTACCATATTACATTACACAGATTTACTTCATCCAGGGAAAATACGAAGAGGTTATAAAAAATGCTCCTGCCCTGCTCAACGACAGCAACCACATTCAGAAAGCCGGTGAAATTAACCGCATGATCGGTGAATCTTATTTCCATACCAAAGACTACGGCAATGCCCTTACGTATCTGAAACGCTCCGAAAGCAGCGCCGGGCTTAATGTACAGGGTAACTACCAGTTGGGCTACTGCTACTACCAGATAAAAGACTACACAAATGCCATGGCCCATCTCGAAAAAACAGTAGATGCTAAAGACAGCCTCGCTCAAAATGCATGGTATCACCTGGCCGATTGTTACATACAAGCCAACGACAAAAATAAAGCGCGCAATGCCTATTATGCTGCCTATAACATGGATTTTGACCCCATGATCAAGGAAGATGCATTGTTCAGCTACGCCAAACTCTGTTATGAGCTATCGTTTGCGCCCTACAACGATGCCGTGAATGCATTCAATACCTATATCAAAAATTACCCGGCATCGGCCCGTAAAGACGAAGCCTATAAATACCTGATCAACGTATACTCCACCACCAAGAACTATAAAGAAGCCATCGCATCCATTGAAAAGCTTCATCCACAGGAACCTCAATTAAAAACGGTGTATCAAAAGCTGATCTATTTCCGCGGTGTTGAGTTTTTCAATAACAACGTTCCCGACAGCGCTGAAGCTTATTTTAAAAAATCGCTCCGTATCAATTTCGATAAAACCTACAATGCACTTTCGTTATATTGGTTAGGTGAGATTTCTTATCAACGCAAGGATTATTCAACCGCCATTGAAACCTGGAAGTCCTTTCAGATCAATGAAGGCGCCTTCAGCCTGAAAGAATACGATCTTTCCAATTACAATATAGGCTATGCTTATTTTCAGCAAAAAGGAAAAGACAATTTTGCCAATGCCAATATCGCATTCCGGAAATTCCTGCTCACTAAGCAAACCTACGATGTTCATAAAATCGCTGATGCCAATGTACGTACAGCCGATTGTTACTTCATGACAGGCGACTATGCACAAGCCGCCGACCGTTATGAAACAGCCATTGCTCTTAACAAAGTAGATGTTGACTATTGCATGTATCAGAAAGCGCTTTGCAGTGGACTTGTGAAGAACTACAAAGAAAAAATAAATGACCTGAAAGCCATTGAAACCAAATACCCGAAATCCAATTACCTCGCTTCTTCTATATATGAAATTGCAGAAACCTACTCGCAGAACACCAATGAGCCTGGCAATGCCATTGAATACTACGAACGTATCTTAAAAGAATACCCTAACTCCTCGTTTGTGAACAGTGCACTCGCAAACATCGGGCAGATTTATTATAACCAGAACCAGGACGAAAAAGCCTTCACATATTTTGATAAGCTCGTGAAGAAAGATAAAAACAGTCCCGAGGCGAAAGAAACAGCACTTCCCGACATCCGTAAAATATTTGAAGAAGCGGGTAAGATCGATGAAATGGAAGCGTATTTCAAAGCGCTTGGCAATCCGCTGGCCAGCAATGAAATTGAAAGCTCACTTTATGAAGCAGCCCGTAAAGCCTATTACGATGAGAAGAATTTTGACGCTGCCATGTCGAAATTTGAAAGTTACATCACTAAATATCCGGATGGCAAGTACATTCTGGAAGCGCAGTATTGCTATGGCGAATGTACCTACAGCAAAGCTATGTTCGACAAGGCCCTGGCAGCCTACCAATATGTGATCGGCAAACCACGGAACCTGTACAGCGAAGCATCACTCATAAAAGCCTGTTACATTTTGTATAAAGACAAAAAATATGAAGATGCTTTGCCTTTATACCAGCAGCTGCAGGAATATGCCGAAACCCCGGCCAACAAACTTACCGGGCGCCTGGGAGCCATGCGCTGTGCCTTTAACCTGAACCGTTATGAGACAGCACTGACAGAAAGTAACGGTGTATTGACCACCGAAAAAATAAGTCCGCAACAAACCAACGAGGCCAAATACGACAAAGCGCGCTCCCTGTTCGAACTGCAGCGTTATGATGATGCGCTTATTGAATTCAAAGCCATGGCCAAAACTTCCAGGAACCTGACCGGTGCCGAAGCCCTTTACTATATTGCCAGGATCTACTACGTGAAACAGGATTACAAGGAAGTGGAGAAAACCATTAACAGCCTGGTTAGTTACGATTACAGCAACGACGATTGGAACACCAAAGGCTTGCTCCTGCTGGCTGACAGCTATATGGCACGTGGCGATGATGCCGATGCCGAACTGATGCTGCAAACCATTCTCGACAGCAAACCGAAACAGGAATATGTGGATGAAGTGAATACCCGGATGGAAAAAATAAAATCGAAGAAAGCCGCACGACTGATGCAGGAACAGCAAAACAACCAGATGAATGTTGAGTTCAAGTCAAGCAACGGCGACAAGGATTTATTTGATCAGCTGTACGAACAGCGCCAGGACAGTCTAAAAAAAGAACAAACCATTCAACCAAACGAACCGAAATAATTGTACCAATAGTATTTGATAAGCTATGCAAAAAACCATCAGGAATTATAACAGCGACACGATTCTGCCAAGCACCCGCTATGGCAATGCCGCGTTATACGAACAAAATCAGTATGCGCAGAAACGCCGGATCAAAAGACTACAGTGGTTCTTTGTCATTCTGCTGCTGCTGGGTTATATCACAGCTACACTGGCACAAACCGGTGTAAACGGTTATACCATGACCAACATCAGCGTATTTGATCCTACGATTAAAGATGCTGTGAAGTACGGTGACCTGCCTGAAATCAAAGACAGTGTAAAACGCATCGATAATATTCCTTATGGCATCAACTCCAAACCCCTCAACAACAAATACGAGGTCATGCCGATTGAGGCTGCTAAAATGAAGAATGAGCCATTGAGCAAACTATACCGCTCGTTGCTGAAGATAGGTATGGGAACATACACCACACCTTATGGTGAAGCCTGGATAAACAGTGTGCGCACACGCGACGTAGCTTATGGCTTTCATTACAAACACCTTTCGTCATCGTCGCACCTGAGGGATGTTGGATACAGTGGCTATTCTGATAATGAAGCTGAATTATTCGGAAAGAAATTTTACAAAAAACATACACTTACAGGTGAGTTCAACTACAAGCGCAACGTGATTCATTATTACGGCTATGACACTACCATGAACGATGTTACAAAAGACTATACCAAACAGCGTTACCAGTTATTTGAGCCAACGGTAAGGCTACAGAGCCATTATACCGACAGTACCAAAATAAACCATGATATTAAGCTGGGTTATTATAACCTGACCGATAACTACAACGTCGCTGAAAATAATATCAAGCTCAATACCCTGATGAATACATACATCAACAAAGAGCGGTTGTTTGTGAACCTCGATGCCGATTTCTATAACCACAAATTACAGAAAGACACATTTAACAACTTCATTCTGAAAGTAAACCCATACTTTGAAGCACATGGCAAAAAATGGCGGGCAGATATAGGACTTGCTGCGACTATGGATTATTTCAGCAATGCCGGCAGTACCAAATTTTACTTTTACCCGCAGCTCAATGCCCAGTACGATGTATATGAAGGTATCATTATACCTTATGCCGGCATAAACGGAGGACTTCAGAAAAATTCACTCCGCAGCCTGAGCGGACAGAACCCATTTATAAGTTCCCAGATCAATTACCGCAACACAAATACCAAATTCAATGTGTATGGCGGTTTAAAAGGAAATCTGAGCTCCACACTCAGCTATGATGCCAAAGTAGCCTACTCTATGATCGATAGCCTTCATTATTTTGTGATTGATTATTCAGACAACACCACCATGGATAACAAATACAAAGTGCTTTATGATAACACCAACCTGCTTACGGTGGGCGGACAGCTGAAATACCAGTATAAAGAAAAAATTCATTTCATTGTGAAGGGAAACTATTACAACTACAAAACCAAAACCCTCACACGCCCTTACCATCGTCCGGATTTCGATCTGACATTTTCTACCATATACAACCTGAAAAGCAAGATCATCCTGAAAGCCGATGTCTTTGTTTTGGGTAATCAATGGGCGCTCACAGAAGTATATGACAATGCCAGTGCTTCTTATGTAACACAGCCGAAGCTTTTGAAAGGCGTGGCCGATATTAACCTCGGCGCTGAATACAGATACAGTAAAATGTTGTCTTTCTTCGTCAACTTCAATAATATCGGGAACTTTCGTTACTACCGCTGGGAAAAATACCCGAGCCAGCGATTCCTGTTAATGGCGGGAATTACCTTTGTACCTTTCTAATAACCAGGAAGTATACTGCCTGATACCTCTGTTTGCTGCATTTTCGTATTTACGGAACAGTATATTCCGTAATTTCATACTTTCATTTTAAACCCGAATTTTATGAATATTGAAATAATTGCCGGAAGCCCGAGAAAACCGAGCCTCAGCCTGCGTGTGGCAAAACACCTGCAAACAATCCTGAACGAAAAACACGGCCACCATACAGGCCTTATCAACCTCCAGGATACCATATTTCCTTTTATACAGGATGTATGGAAAAGCGCAGACCATGCGCCTGTTGAATTCCAACCCATTGCCAAACGTGTATTTGAAGCGCATGCGTTTATTATTGTAACCCCCGAATATAATGGCGGGTATTCGCCTGCTATCTCCAATTTCTTTGATCATTTCCCGAAACAACTCCGCAAGACCTTTGGTATTGCAGCAACATCACCGGGAGCTTTAGGGGGAATCAGGGCGGCACAAAACCTCCTGTTGTTCAACGCCGGCTTGTTTGGCATCACATCTCCACAGATGCTTATTGTTCCACAGGTTGATAAAAAGTTTGACGAGCAGGGACAATTAATGGATGAAAATTTCAAGCTGAGTCTCGATAACTTTACGGCCGAATTTTTATGGCTGGCCGAGCGTGTAGCCAATGCACTTTAAGCTGAAATAATAACATTCAAACCACCAAATTTTTCTTAAAAAAACGCCCTTGAACAGGGCGTTTTTTATTAACATTTGTTAGTAAAATGCAAGCATCCAAATAGCTGAAAATCCCAATAAAATCAGTATATTTAAAGAATATACAAAAAAGATTTTATTGTTGAGTTTATGGAAGAAACGACCACAGAAAAGAAAAATTACGGTGCCGATAATATACAGGTATTAGAAGGTTTAGAGGCAGTAAGAAAACGTCCTGCCATGTACATTGGTGATATAGGTGTAAAAGGCCTCCATCACCTCGTTTATGAAGTAGTTGATAACTCGATCGATGAGGCCCTCGCCGGCCATTGTAAGAACATTTTTGTTACTATAAACGAAGATAATTCCATTACCGTTAAAGACGACGGTCGCGGGATTCCAACCGATATTCACCCTAAAATGGGCGTAAGTGCCCTGGAAGTAGTAATGACCGTGCTCCATGCCGGTGGTAAATTTGATAAAGACACCTATAAAGTTTCCGGAGGTCTTCACGGGGTTGGTGTAAGCTGCGTAAATGCCTTATCTACCCACATGAAAACCGAAGTACACCGCGATGGTAAGATCACTGTGCAGGAGTTCAGCACCGGTAAACCTTTATACCCGGCCAAAGTTGTGGGTGAAACCACTTATCGCGGCACTATCCAGACCTTCAAACCGGATCTGAGTATCTTCACTGTGAGTGAGTACAACTACACAACCCTGGGCAACAGGATGCGTGAACTGGCTTTTTTAAATAAAGGCATTAATATAACCTTATCAGACCTCCGCAACCTGGATGAAAACGGCAATCCTGTATCGGAGAACTTCTACAGCGAAGGCGGTTTACGCGAATTCGTTTCTTACCTCGATGGCACCAAGGAAAAACTGATTGATGAGCCGATCTATATCGAAGGTGAAAAAGGCGGTATTCCTGTTGAAGTAGCCATGCTTTACAATACCTCATTCAGCGAAAGCATTCAGAGCTATGTAAACAATATCAATACACACGAAGGTGGTACTCACCTGGCGGGCTTCCGCCGTGGATTGACCCGTACCCTGAAATCCTATGCCGATAA
The DNA here is from genome assembly GCA_018267825.1 of Bacteroidota bacterium. Taxonomy (GTDB): domain Bacteria; phylum Bacteroidota; class Bacteroidia; order B-17B0; family Aurantibacillaceae; genus JAFDXR01. The sequence goes on from JAFDXR010000013.1 coordinate 108,122, forward strand.
AAACGGTTTATTAAGCAAAGTAAAATTCGAGATCAATGGTGATGACTTCCGCGAAGGACTTACTGCCGTTATCTCTGTAAAAGTAGCCGAGCCTCAGTTTGAAGGGCAAACCAAAACCAAACTCGGCAATAACGAGGTGATGGGTGCCGTAGATCAGGCTATCAGTGAAGCTTTGGCCAATTACCTGGAAGAACATCCAAAACAGGCCAGGTTGATTGTTGACAAAGTAGTGCTTGCCGCTACAGCACGTCATGCAGCCCGTAAGGCCCGTGAAATGGTGCAACGTAAGAGTGTGATGTCCGGTTCCGGATTACCGGGTAAACTGGCCGATTGCGCCAGCGGCGACCCTGTAGCCTGCGAGTTATTCCTGGTAGAGGGTGATTCGGCGGGTGGTACAGCCAAACAAGGCCGTAACCGTGAATACCAGGCTATTCTGCCTTTACGTGGTAAAATCCTGAACGTAGAAAAAGCACTTGAATATAAAATTTACGAAAACGAAGAGATCAAGAATATTTTCACAGCACTAGGTGTATTCCGCGGTACTACCGAAGATGAGCGTGCCCTGAACATGGAAAAGCTTCGTTATCACAAGATCATCATCATGTGTGATGCCGACGTTGACGGGTCTCACATCACAACACTGATCCTTACCTTTTTCTTCCGTCACATGAAAGAACTGGTTGAAAAAGGACACGTATACATTGCCACACCACCGCTATACCTCGTTAAAAAAGGAAAAGACCAGCGCTACTGCTGGAATGAAGAGCAACGTGAGATTGCCGTGAAAGAAATGGGCGGTGAAAAAACAGACAGCGTAAACGTACAGCGTTACAAAGGTTTGGGTGAGATGAATGCCGAGCAATTGTGGGAAACTACCCTCAACCCGGAATTCCGCACCCTGCGCCAGGTAAATATCGACAGCGCTGCAGAAGCCGACAGAGTATTCTCTATGCTCATGGGCGATGAAGTACCGCCACGCCGCGACTTCATTGAGAAGAACGCGAAATACGCGAAAATTGATGCCTAATACGACCGTAAAATCCGAATAAAATAAAAGCCCCCGTGTTTCATCGCGGGGGCTTTTTCATTTCTAATCAGCCAGCTTAAATGCCTCTTTTACATTATAGTAGTTGGCATAATTCAGGTTTGGAAATTGATGTTTCATGGCCGGTGGAATAATCACAATACGAATCACAGCTCCAACCGGAGCAGATGGCGCACTATGATCATTATTGTAATAATACAGCTTGGTCCAGTGTAATCCATACTCTGCCATCAGTGTTGAATAACCATCACTAAAAGGCAGCTGAAAAAATGAACTGGAATTCATAAAATAAGTTTGAACCGATCCACTGACATATGTCGCCGAATCAAGCTGCGGAACCGGAATATAGTCACTGTAATACACATTGCTACTGGATAAAGTCCAGCTTGTAACAGCAATAGTACCGGTACTCACTACATTAGCATTGCCATGAACGCCCTGTGCCCCCTGTGGGCCCGTAGGTCCCTGCGGACCCGTTTTCTTTTTACAAGAAGCTGCTGTCATTAAGACCAACAGTAAAGGAAGAATTTTATACCACATATTGTTTTTTGTGGTAAAGGTAATTGCACGATATGTCCTGATTTATGATCTGGGTTAGCCTGAAAAACTGAATGTTATCAGTTTCAATAACATGTGCTGATGCTCCCCGGCTATCTTATTGCTGAATAACCAGCTTCTGTGAAGTAACAGTGCTGCTGCTCTTTATAAGCACCGTATAAACACCCGCTCCGAGCTGCATGGCATTGATAAGCGCTTTACCGGAACCGATTACCTGGTGATATACATCCATGCCGGTTTCACTGTAAATGGTAATATCCAGCGACTCGTCCGAATGACTCTCAATCACAAACATACCTTTAGCCGGATTCGGATATATTTTCACCGGAAGGCCGCTATCATCAAAATTCAGGGAGCGTATAGCCGAATAGCTGTAGTGCCCGTCAAAATCAACCTGTTTCAGCCGGTAGTAATTAATCCCAACAGAAGGCAAGCTGTCGCGCAGGCTGTAATGTTTGGTTTCGAGCGAGTTCCCGGCGGCACTGACCTTGCCAACCTGCCTGAAATTTTTGGCATCGGTACTTTGCTCTACTACAAAATAGCTGTTATTATGCTCAGTGGCCGTAGCCCATGTCAGCAAGGCCATACGATCCTGTTTGGCAGCATCAAAACTCAGAAGCTCTATCGGAAGTGTATTCAGGTTCGTAAGCTTCGCAACAAACATAGGGCTTGAACCGTAGGTAAATGTGATCGGAATTGTACCAAAAGTCAATGGGCTCGACCATGTGCTCCCTGTTACATAAAGATTGGCTGAAGCATCGATATAAATAGCTGATGGTGACTCGGAACTTGTACCACCTACCTGAATCAGGTTAGGGCTGTAGTTTCCTGTGGTATCATCCTGTTTTATAAAATACATATCGCTGGGCTGTACACCGGTAACAGTAGGTCCTGAACTGATCGTTGAAGCGTTTGTCAATGTACTGGTTCCCACGGTAACCGAATTACTTCCAAAATAAGCGCACCAATATACATCGCCATCACTGGTGTTTCCAATCGATACAGCTCTCTCATTACCGGCACCGGCCTGTTGCGATGACCAGATCGGGCTTCCGCTGGCGTTGAAATTTGTACAAAATCCATCTTCACCTCCACCGTTTGTCAGTGTTGTGGTGCCAATGGCAAGACTGGTACTGGTAAAATAACCACATACGGCTATATAACCAGCAGCACTTGGCGAAACGCTCACATCCAGTATCACATCGCTTCCTGTGCTTCCTACCCTGCTTCCCCATTGCGCAACACCACTACTATTTAGCTTCGCCACAAACCCGTCGTTGCTTCCGGCGGTGGCCAGTGTGGAAGTTCCCAATGCCAATGAACTGCTGGTGAAATAACCGGCTATAAACAGGTTACCGCTGGCATCCATGCAAATCGAATTCACAACATCTGTGCTGGTTCCACCATATTTCCTGGCCCAGATCACAGCACCGGTGCCATCAATCTTCGCTACAAAAATATCACTGCCTCCGCTGCTTGTAAGTGTATTGGTGCCGATCACTACTGTATTGGCAAAATACCCTGCGACATAAGCATTTCCGGAAGGATCTGTACAGATCGTTTGCAACACATCACTCCCCGTACCACCTATGCGAAGCCCCCACAAAGGATTGCCGCTACCATCCAGTTTTGCCAGGTAAGCATCATTGCTTCCGGCATTGGTTAAAGTAGATGAAGCCAGTGTTAAGGTTGAACTCACAAAATACCCTCCTACAAATACATTACCGGAACCATCTTCTGCAATGGCATTAGCATAATCGTTGCCGGATGCTCCGAAACCTGTAGCCCACAAAGGATTACCGGTCGGATCATATTTTATAACCACGACATCCGACATACCATTGTTACGCAGTGTACTTGCCCCTACGATCATGGTACTTGTATTGTAATTTCCGCAGGCATAAGCATTGCCCGCTGCATCGGCCCATACAGAGGTACCGTTTGTTCCCTGTGGGGTACTGATATCTTTGCCCCATTGCGGTGTCCCACTGCTGTTATATTTTATCAGGAAGGCATCGTCACCCGCCTGTGTTGTAACAGTAACGCTTCCCACGGTAAATGAAGTTCCTGTTCCGCCACCGAAAATAATATTACCACTGGCATCGGTGGCTGCTGCATAAGGAATCTCACCCCACACAGTACTGGCATTGGCACTGCTATATGCCGACCATGACACAGCGCCTGCGCTCCCGAGCTTGGCAACAATATAATCCTGGCTTCCGCTGTAGCTGCCGTTTGTATAGGTTGTTGCGCCAACGGCAATCGTTGCCGACGTAAAAGCCATGGTAAGAAATACATTGCCCGAACCATCTACCGAAACACCATTGGCATAATCGTTATTGGTACCACCGAAGCGGGCAGCCCATTGCGCCGTGCCCGAAGCATTATAACTGCACACAAAAGCATCCTGGTAACTGGTTGTTCCACCATTGGTAAGTGTTGTGGTACCAACTGCCATGGTAGCACTGTAGAAAAATCCGGCGGCGTAAATATTATCCGAAGCATCAATAGAAATAGCATTGCTCTGATCGGCAGATGTTCCGCCGAATTTCAGGGCCCAGCTTACTGTGCCCGAATTCGAGAGCTTGCCGATGAAACAATCATTGCTTCCGGTCGTACTGAGCGTTGTAGTGCCCACCACCATGGAGCTGCTTCCAAAATATCCGCTCACAATTACATTATCACTATGATCAACCCTTACGCTTGTTGCATAATCATTGGATGTTCCGCCGAAGCGCCTGGCCCATTGCACCGTTCCGCTGCTATTGAACTGAGCCACATAAAAATCGTTATTTCCGGAATTGGTAAGTGTATTGGAGCCGATGGTTAGTGTTGTTCCGGAACCATAATACCCCACCATAAACACATTCCCCGAAGCATCCGTAGCTACACCGGTTGCGGTTTCATTACCGGTATTGCCATAGCCCTGGGCCCATTGAAAATTTCCGGAGGCATCATACTTTGCAATAAAAATATCGTTGCCACCGGCATTGGTGAGGGTTGTGGTTCCTATAGCCAGGGTTGAACTCGTATAATAGCCACAGAAATAAATGTTTCCGGAGGCATCGGTTGTAACGGCATTTGCATATTCGTTACCGGTACTTCCTATTTTTGCAGCCCATTGTAAGGTTCCGGCTGAATTATATTTCGATACCCAGGCGTCTACATTGCCACTGCTGACAACGGTAGACGTTCCAAAAGACAAAGAGCCCTGACTGAAATAACCCGCTGCAATCACGTTATCAGAGCCATCTACTGCTATGGCATTGGTACGTGAGGTTCTGGCGCCCCCTGCATTTTTCGCCCAGATCCAGGTTGGCGTGGTGGTTTGTGCATCGACTGAAGCGCAACATAAAAAAGCACAAAGAATACTTAAAAAACATGGTACAGACCATGTCATCATTTTCCTATTGGTACGGGAGTTCCAATTTGAAATCATGTCATTCTCGGGAATTTAAAGCAATTTAGTTCTTTCCCTCAAAAAAAGCCTCACTGTTTTCCGCAATTTCATTAAAATTTACCGCAAATTAGCCTGAACGCAACATATAGCCGAAACTCCCGGCTCAAAAATGTACCGGTTGCTTATTGTTCGCTGAACACCGCCGAAGCGTCTATGTCCAGGTTTTTGAATAAGAAGCCCAGTTTATAAGCTGTTGATTCCTGATCTGTTTTCAGGATATCGGCTGCAGACTGTCCTGCTTTTTTCTCCTGCTTTAAAATATAAGGCATGGTATTAAGGCCGTTTTCCTGCAGGCCTGCAATGAACTTATAACTATGCTGAATAGCGGCTTGATGGTTCGAATTATCAGCAATAACTAGTGTTGCCGGGTATTTTACATCTTTTCGTATAGCCTGGAGCGGCGTGTACCTTCCAAGTTTTTCGAAACCTTCTTTATGATCACTGGAACCATATGCGCCTGAAAACACATCATGAAAATGCTGGTACCTGAGCATGTCGGTCAATGGCATATCGGTAATAACAGCTTTAAACAGGTCGGGTTGCTGTGTCATGGCGAGGCTTGCCTGCCAACCCGCAAAACAAGAGCCTTCTATGGCCATCTTATCGCGGTTCACATATTTCTGTCCCGATAAATAATTGGCCGCCATGATAAAATCCGACAAGCCGTTTTTCACCCCTGCAGTTTTCCACTTTTTATCCTGAATGGCAATCACAGCAAGTACGCCACCATTTTCGATCCAGATGATATTTCCCGGATCATAGGCTGTATTAATATAATTTCCGGGGTTCTCTTCCCCGCGAAGCAGGAGAGCCGCTGTACCATCAGGTTTCATGCCTTTTTTGCAGGTCAGATACAATAAGGCATCCAGGCTGTCGGCCGTTTTATATTTCAGGACCTTTGTCTCAAATTTATTCGGATCAAAATTGATGGGCGATTTTGCCTGGGGCTCCGATGTCAGTTTCTCCGTATCAAACTTATAAACGGTTGTCGGGAAATAAAAAGAGGATACGTAGTAATACGTTTGCTGATCATAATAACGTGCATCGAAACCCCTGACGGTGCAACCCACGGGAAAATTAAATGTTTTGAGTGATTTGCCCGTTGTATCGAAAACAGTGGTTGAAAAGGCCCCGTTTAAATGATACAGGCAGATAATATGTCCCTGCGAATAGCTGGCATTTACCAACGTGTTTTTATACGCTTTCACGATCTCTCTCGGCTGACTGATGCCTCTGGTAGGTTCACTCATCACGATACGGCGTGCCGGCGAACCTATGTCGGTGATCAAAAGAAATTTATTCCCGATATTATCCAGCAGCCTGTATCCACCGTTTGTACTGAGTGGTGTGGTAATAAAGGGTTTTATATCGACTGTTGGAAACATGTCAAGCCCCGCATACAGCATGCCTTTCAGGGTTTCGCCATTCTCTTTGATGAGATCATGCAATACCAGGTATTTCTCATCGTTACTGACTTCAAAGCCGGCATTCGCCATATCGTTACTATTAAAAGTATATACAGGCAGGTCTTTGCGGGGGTCATTTCCCACTTTGTGATAAAAAAGCCTAATTGTTGTTTTGGCAGAATCGTTCTTCATATAGAAAAATCCGTTGCCGTGCCAGCCAATAGAGGCAGAAACCGCATGTTCAACAACCTCGGGCAGCATGCGCTGTTTGTCGATGTTATAGGTGTGAATGGCAAATTTATTTCCATCTTCATGACTGATCGAAAAAGCCACAAAGCGATCATCAGCCGAAAGTTCAAACTGTTTTATCACAGGAATCCGGCTTGCATTTCCACGAAAATTATCTGTTGTGAATGCAGGTTTATCTGCGTCATCAGGCGATAGCCTGTAATAAAGCGTTGTAGGGTTTTCGGGATCATCGGTATGAAAAAAATATTTACCTTTTTTTACGAGCGGAGTAGCCACATCGGCACCGTACTTCTGGAGCCTGGTATTGATCCCAACCGTGAATGCCAGCTTTTTGGAATATTTTACAGCTACTTTTTCCTGTTCTTCGAGCCAGGCTATAGTTTTCGGAGAATTTACCTCTTCGAGCCACCGGTAAGGGTCGGCAATCTTCGCACCAAAATAATCATCTGTTGTATTTGATTTTTCCGTGGCAGGATACTCCATAGGCTTTTGCCCGAGCATGGCCAGGGGCAATAATAAGAGAGCCGATATCTTTTTCATGTTTTAAAAATTTGGGAGCGTATTTACCGCATAAAGCAGGTTTAAATGTCGCGATTTATCTTTAAATACCATGTTAAGATTTAAACAAAAAAAGCCCGGATTTACCGGGCTTCAGAGTTTGATGTTGCACCCTGCCGGGGCAAATTTTCTATATTTCGCTCTATCTTCTACTTAATGAACTTATGGAATTGTCCCAGTACTTTTGGCGATATAAGGTCAGTGCCCATCGCATAACAAACTGTATGGCCCGTTTTTGCATTCACCGCATTCTGAAAACGCAAAATACTGCCCATTGAAGCGCCTCCACCTTCCGCAATTGTTGTTACAGTAGCTAATACAACAACAGCACAAGCTACATCGCTTCTTTGATCGTACATCGCATTATCCCATTCTTCGTCAGAAACGACTTTAAAAGAGTAAGGATACTGTTTTTTTACTTTTTCAAGATTGATATCCTCTTCGCAATCTTTTTTACGCACAATTAAAGTAAGGTCTTTTAACTGAGATCCTTCGGTTTCTGATTCATCATAACCAATGCCATATACATCAGTCTGCCTCATTTCGGGCTTTGCTGCTACTTTCCTGGCCAGGTCATTGATTCGATATATAGCGTAAATATAATCGCCAAGCGAAGGATTATTTCCTAATCTGCATTGGGCGATTACACGGTCTTCCTTGGGGTCTGGCATGAAAAGTTTGCATACCTGATACGTAATTGAAAAATACACCTGATTAGAGCCCTTTGCGGTCGCATTGCGTGTGCCATCATCCACTATCATATAGACATACTTATCCGGGAATTTATCAGTCAGAATTTTTACCGAATCAAACTCCACGAAACGGATTGAATGAGTCAGATTCCAGAATTTAGAAAACGATTTTCTGATCGCCTCGTTCCCCTTCTGCATCTTTAACTCATACGCGGCAATCTCATCCATTTTCCCCTTATCCTTCAACTTTGCAAGGTATTTCACATCCGGTTGATACAGTGCTACGAGTAAGGTACGTGTCTTTAGTTTTTCGAATGAAGGGCCTAAGCCTTCCTTTGCTGTAAGGGAGCTTACAGCCATAATAAAAACAGAAAAAATAAGCGTTCTCATAAGGTAAATTCTTAAGTTATTAAACAGTCACAAGGGTCCCTACTTTATCACCATTGAGCAGGTTCATCAGGTTGCCTTTTTTATTCATATCGAATACAATGATAGGCAGGTTATTTTCTTTACACAAGGTGAAAGCCGTCATATCCATTACTTCGAGGCCTTTGCTGTACACTTCTTCAAATGATATAGTGTCGTATTTTGTAGCGTCTTTATCTTTTTCAGGATCGGCCGTGTAAATACCATTTACGCGTGTTCCCTTTAAAATAACATTGGCTTCTATTTCAATAGCGCGCAGGGTAGCTGCTGTATCTGTTGTAAAATAAGGGTTTCCGGTACCCGCCCCAAAAATAACAACACGGCCTTTTTCGAGGTGGCGCACGGCTTTACGACGGATAAACGGTTCGCAGATCTGCTCCATTTTAATGGCACTTTGCAGGCGCGTTTGTACACCGAGACCTTCAAGGGCCGACTGTATGGCCATGGAGTTAATAACGGTAGCCAGCATCCCCATGTAATCGCCGTGAACGCGATCCATACCGCCTTTTTCGGCCTGGATACCACGGAAAATATTTCCGCCGCCAATCACAATTGCCACTTCGCAACCGCTGTCGTATGCTGTTTTTATTTCTTTGGCATATTCCATCAGGCGTTCCTGGTCAATTCCGAAGCCTTTATTCCCCATTAATGCTTCGCCTGATAGTTTTAATAGTATTCGTTTATATTTCATGTGCTTATATTCTTTTTAGAGATTCTGCCCTGGCCTTATACTGGTCCCGTGCCAGCTCCAGGACAATTATATCGCGGGAGTATGCAAAAAAAATCCCGACTGTTTAAGTCGGGATTAATTTAAGAAAAAAAATTATGCCAGTGAGTAACGTTTGAAAGCCGTTACAGTGAGGTCTTTTTCAATACCCTGTAAATACTGACGGATGCTCAGTTTGTTATCTTTAATATATTCCTGGTTCAATAAAGTAGATTCTTTGTAGAATTTAGCAATTTTACCCTGCGCAATTTTTTCTACCATGTCTTCAGGTTTACCTTCCTGGCGGATTTGCTCGCGGGCAATTTCTAATTCGCGTTCCAGCATTTCTGTAGAAACATCGTCTTTATCAACAGCTACAGGAGCCATAGCAGCGGTTTGCATCGCTACGTTTTTAGCATCATCGTCGCTCAGGTTTTTGTTGAAACCAACAACTACAGCCAGGCGGTTACCAGGGTGGTTATAAGCTACTGTTTTCTCAGCTTCGATTTTACCAAAATAACCGATGTCGATTTTCTCACCGATTTTACCAACCTGCTCCATAAATTTATCACCGATAGTGATGTTATTATCGAACGGTAATGCTTTAATAGCATCGATAGATGCTGCATTTTTATCTAATGCGATGTTAGCAACGGTTTCAGCGAATTGAATAAAGTCAGCATTTTTAGCTACGAAATCGGTCTCGCAGTTCACACTGATAACGATGCCTTGTTTACCATTAGCGGTTGTTTTTGCTAAAACAACACCTTCTTTAGCATCTCTGTCCTGACGGTTAGCTGCTACTTTAGCACCTTTTTTACGTAAAAAGTCAACGGCTTGTTCAAAATCACCATTGCTTTCTTCGAGTGCTTTTTTACAATCCATCATACCAGCGCCGGTTTGTTGGCGCAATTTGTTCACATCTGCTGCTGTTATTGCCATTTTTTCTGAGTGTTTGTTTGATTTGTATTTAAAAAAAAGCGGCCAATCCATAGAATGGAGGCCGCTTTATAATAGGGTTATTCAATTATTTTTTTGCGGCTGTTTTTTTACGTGGACGAGTACCTTTGGCTTTGCCTTCTTCGTCGTCAGTTTTAAGACCTTTTACGTTCAGGCCTTCTACCAGCTCTTCAGCTTCTTCTTTAGAAGATGCTGAACCTTCTTTTTCTTCCTGAGCAGTTTCTTTATCGAGTTTACGCTCTCCTAAACCTTCCGTGATTGCTTTGCACATTACCTCAACGATGTAGGCAATAGATGTAGAAGCATCGTCGTTAGCCGGAATAGCGTAATCAACGAAATTAGGGTTAGAGTTTGTATCTACGATGGCAAATGTCGGGATACCCAGACGTTTTGCTTCTGCTACAGCGATATGTTCTTTTGTAATATCAACGATAAACAAAGCTGAAGGTAAACGTGTCAGATCAGCGATAGAACCAAACTGAACTTCCAGTTTTGCTTTCTCACGTGATTTTGATAAACGTTCTTTTTTAGAGATATTATCAAAGGTTCCGTCAGTCATCATCTTTTCGATAGATGTCATTTTACGGATACTTTTGCGGATAGTCGCAAAGTTAGTTAACATACCACCTGGCCAACGCTCAGTTACATAAGGCATGTTTACTGCTTTTACTTTATCGGCTACGATATCTTTCGCTTGTTTTTTGGTTGCTACGAATAAAATCTTCTTACCGGAACGTGCGATCTGCTTTAAAGCAGTGGCAGCTTCTTCGATCTTAGCAACAGTTTTGTTAAGGTCGATGATATGAATGCCATTTTTTTCGGCGTAGATATATGGAGCCATGGCTGGGTTCCACTTTCTTTTTAAGTGACCGAAGTGAGCACCTGACTCAAGTAATTCGTTAAAAGATGTTCTTGACATGTTTGTATTATCGTGATTAAAATATTAACGTTTGCTGAATTGGAAGCGACGACGGGCTTTTTTCTGACCAAATTTCTTACGCTCAACCATACGTGGATCGCGGGTAATTAAGCCTTCTGCACGCAGAGCTGATTTGAACTCAGGATTGATCTCAACCAGTGCTTTGGCAATTGCCAAACGTACGGCCTGAGCTTGTCCTGTAGTACCACCACCATTTACATTTACTTTTACATCATACTCTTCACGAACTTTTGCATTGTTCAGAGATTGTTGTACATAGTACTGTTGAGTAGGGGTTTTGAAATAGTCTTTATAGTCTCTGCCATTGATCACGATCTCGCCTTTGCCTTTTGTTACATAAGCACGGGCAACAGATGTTTTGCGGCGACCTGATGTGTTAATCACTTCCATTCTTAAATTATGCTATAATCGTTTTTAAATCCACTTTTTTAGGTTGCTGAGCTTCATGTTTGTGCTCAGTACCTGCGTAAACGAATAAGTTCGTATTTAACGCACGGCCTAAACGGCCTTTTGGCAACATCCCGTGAACGGCATGCTTGATAATTTCCGTTGGTTTACGGTTTAACAGCTCTTTTGGAGTTGCAAAACGCTGACCTCCCGGATACCCCGTGTAACGGATGTATTCTTTCTCATCCATTTTTTTACCTGTAAAACGAACTTTATCAGCGTTAATCACAATGATATTTGCTCCGCAATCTGAATGAGGAGTAAATCCTGTTGTGTGTTTACCACGGATTAAATACGCAATTTTAGAGGCTAAACGGCCTACTACTTCATTTTCAGCGTCGATCAATAACCACTCCTTATTAGCAGTGCTTTTATTGACAAATTTGGTTTTATAACTTAATGCGTCCACGACTTCTTAATTAACAGTTTTTCTAAATAGGGGTGCAAATGTATATAATTATTTCTGTTCCAACAAATTTTTAGTTTCTTTTTGTTGAAAAAAACAGCCTGCACCCCTCATTTTTATTTTACAGGCTCCCCGTTTACGTCTAATTCCACAATTTCATAGCCCAATTTCTGAAGTTTCTCGAAATTGGAAGCCTTATCTCCAACAACCAGGATGATCATATTGTTGTACGGCAGATTCTTTTTAGCCTCATTACTTACCTCATCCTGGCTAATATTTTTAAGAATCTCAGCCTGTTTAGCCACATAAGACTTATCCAGGTTATAATCTACCAGGCGTTTTACGAAGCCCAGTTTCTGGAAAGGCGACTCGTATTTGAGCGCATCGGCCTGGCCCATGGCGTTTTTGGTAAAACTCAGTTCATCGGCAGTGATACCGCCATCGGCATATTTCTTAAGTTCCGTCATGATATCCACCACGGAACTGTCGGTCGCATTTCCGCGTACACCGGCACTGATCACATATGGTCCGGCAAATTTATCGCCGCTGAAAGAGCCACGGGCACCGTATGTAAAGCCACGAACCTCGCGGAGCAGGTAATTGATACGACTGTTGAACGCCCCTGCAAAAGCATAGTTCATGATGGTGTTTTTGTAGAACTCACCGGTAGCATCATACGGCAGGCTCATACACCCTACACGGATCTCCGACTGAGGAGCACCTTTTTTATCGATAAAATACAGTTTGGTTTTGTCAATTTTAGTTGAATTTACAGCCAGGTTCATTTTCGAATCCGGGGCCGGAAGCTTATTGAGGAAAGCAATTTTCATAATGGCATTGTCTTTCTCAATATCACCGCTGATAGCAATGGTAATGCCTTGTTTGCTAAGTTGTTTGTAATAAGCCTTGAGATCGTCGATCGTGATTTTATTCACTGTTTCAGCTGTTCCAAGAGCCGATAATGACATAATGTTGTCACCACCGTAAAGCAGTTTGGCAAACGCGTTGTTGGCAATAGCTGTAGGTTGTGTAGCCTGGTTGGCAATGGCATCCAGTTGTTCTTTTTTCACAAGGTCAAAATCCTCTTGCGAGAACTTCGGCATAAATAACATTTCCTTAGCAAGTGCCAGCGTAGAATCCAGATTCTGCTTCAGGGCCGAAACCTGCATCACAAGCTCATTGTTTGTCGTATAGAATGAAATATCGCTGCCCAAACGTTCGAGTTTGTTGCTGATCTCTTCGGAGCTGTGTTTTTCTGTAGACTCGCCAAGAATAGAGCTCAGCATGTAAGCTGTACCGGCCTTGTCTTTGTTTTCGAAACGACGGCCAGCCCAGAAACTCAACTGGATATTTACTTTCGGAATTTCGTTGGATGTGATACCAATCACTTTTGCGTTATTGCTCAGGGTAGATTCCCAGTATGCCGGTAATGGCACCAGTTTGGCAGGCGCTGCTGCCGGTTCTTTGGAACGATCGAAATTATCTTTAGGCTCGGTGTATGACAGGTTTTTGTATTCCGCACTTTCCTGTTCAATGGTGCGATCATACATTTTCCAGCTGTCGTCGTGGGCTTTAAGTTCGCCCTTTCCTTTGGGCACGCAGCTCAGAACAACCGCATTTTTACCTTTAATGTATGTATTATAAACCCGCATGATATCTTCTTTTGTCAGGCGCAATACATTGGCGAGTTCAATTTTCAGGTAATTAGGATTATTGGCGTAAGTCTGGTTGGCAGCCAGCTGAGTACCTTTGCCCTGCACAGTCGCCAGGCCATTGTATAAATTACTCTGGTATGTGGTTTTATATTTCAGCAGGTCATCATCGGTAACACCAGCCTTTTCCCAGTTTTCGAGGGTCTGCTTCACTTGTTTATCAATATCAGACAAAGATGTTCCGGCATTGGCACGGATCTGAATTTCGAACTGACCGGCCAGTTCACGTGAGTAGTTATAAGCATTGGCACTTACCGCTTTTTTCGATTTAATGAAATCCACGTAGAACGGTGAGCTTTTCGACGAGGAAAGAATTTCGCCTAAAGCTTCAAGCGCTGCTTCGTCTTTATCCATGGATGGTACAGAGGCAAAGGTGATTTTATAAAGCGGGAAACGGATATTGTCTTCGTAAGAAATATAGCGGGTCTCGGTAAGTCCGGCAGGTTGTTTTGCCATGGCTTTCACTTCGGGGCCACGCGGAATAGATCCGAAATATTTATTGGCCAGTTTTACCACCTCTTCTGTATTCACGTCGCCGGCTACAGTAAGTACAGCATTATTTGGACCATACCAGCGCATGTAAAAGCGCTTCAGATCGTTTACATCCACGCGATTCAGATCCTCGATGTATCCGATAGTAGTCCATGAATACGGGTGTCCTTTCGGGAATAAGGCTTCACCTGTTTTTTCGCCGATAAGTCCATAAGGGCGGTTATCGTAGTTCTGGCCGCGTTCATTTTTCACAGTGGCGCGTTGCACTTCAAACTTACGTTGTGTCACAGAATCGAGCAGGAAACCCATACGATCAGACTCCAGCCACAGCATTTTTTCGAGCTGGTTTGAGGGCACGGTTTCGAAGTAGTTGGTACGGTCAGTATTTGTTGATCCGTTAAGGGTTCCACCGGCTTCGGTAATGATTTTAAAATGCTGTTCATCGGCCACGTGTTTGGAGCCCTGGAACATCATGTGCTCGAAGAAGTGGGCAAATCCGGAACGTCCCTGCTGTTCGCGTGCAGAGCCTACGTGATAGGTTACATCGACATAAACAACCGGATCGGAATGATCTTCGTGAACAACGATGGTGAGCCCGTTTTCGAGCACATATTTTTTATAGGGAATCACCAGCTCATTGCCTTTTTTTACAACAGTTTCCAGCAGTTTTGGAAATGTTGCTGCCGGCCTGGCAGTGGTTTTCGCCACCGTTATGGTGGTTGCAGAATTTACAGTGGTTGTTACCTGGGCGGTCATACTAACAGCGATGCAGGCAACAGCAGAAATCAGCGTTTTTTTCATAGGGTATATAAGTGAAGGTTTTTGGTTGTTTCTTGTTAGGGATTACGAATATAAGGTATAAAACCCAAGAAAAACAGTTTTTGGATGAACGGTCCGTGAACAGGATATAAAGATTTTTTGCTGTGTTTAACCCCGACGGATTGCCTCTACGTATAAAAACCCAAAACCCCACGCATGGTGGGGTTTTGGGCTCTCAAAAAACTAAAAACCATGGCGAGTTTTTAGTTCAATCCCCTCTAACTCGTAGAGGGGAATTATGTTTAAGAAGGATTATTTACCTTCCATTTTGCTTTTCAGGTCAGACAGAGCAGAAATATCACCCAAAGTGGTTTTCTCCATGCTGTCTTTCACTTTTTTCACTGCTTTTTTAGTGTCTTCGCGGTCCGCTTTTTTAGCATCTTTATCTGCTTTGCGGGCTTCTTCTTTCACTTCTTCATGAAGACGTGCGTGAGAAACTACAATGCGTTTTGCTTCTTTGCTGAACTCGATCACTTTGAAATCAGCTACTTCTTCTGCTTTTAAAGAAGTACCGTCAGCTTTCACCAGGTGACGTGCAGGACAGAATCCTTCAACACCATAAGTTAAGTTGATTGTAGCACCTTTATCGTTTACAGAAGTAACAGTTCCCTGGTGTACTGAATCGATTGTGAATACAGTTTCAAATACATCCCAAGGGTTATCTTCGAGTTGTTTGTGACCTAATGATAAGCGGCGGTTTTCACCATCGATTTCAAGAACAACCACATCCATTTTATCGCCTACTTTGCAGAACTCAGACGGATGTTTGATTTTTTTGCTCCATGATAAATCAGAGATGTGAACTAAACCATCAACGCCTTCTTCCATTTCAACGAACACGCCGAAGTTGGTGAAGTTACGCACAGTACCTGTATGACGGGATCCTTTTGCGTATTTCTCCATGATCATGTTCCAAGGATCAGGGGTTAATTGTTTAATACCTAAGCTCATTTTGCGTTCTTCGCGATCCAGGGTTAATACCACTGTTTCTACTTCGTCGCCAACTTTGAGGAAATCCTGCGCACTGCGTAAGTGCTGGCTCCAGCTCATTTCTGATACGTGGATCAGACCTTCAACGCCCGGAGCGATTTCAACAAATGCACCGTAGTCAGCTAAAACAACAACTTTACCTTTGATTTTGTCACCAACTTTGATATCAGTGCTTAATTTTTCCCAAGGGTGTGGGGTTAATTGTTTTAAACCTAAAGCGATACGTTTTTTGTCATCATCGAAATCGAGGATTACCACCTGAATTTTCTCGTCTAATTTCACGATTTCTTCAGGGTGGTTAATACGACCCCATGATAAGTCCGTGATGTGGATTAAACCGTCAACACCACCTAAGTCGATGAACACACCGTAAGATGTGATGTTTTTAACAACACCTTCCAGTACTTGTCCTTTTTCGAGTTTAGAGATGATATCGCGTTTCTGACTTTCGATTTCAGCTTCGATAAGAGCTTTGTGAGATACAACCACGTTTTTGAATTCGTTGTTGATTTTCACCACTTTAAACTCCATGGTTTTACCCACGTAGATATCGTAATCACGGATTGGTTTAACATCGATCTGAGAACCTGGTAAGAATGCTTCGATACCGAATACATCCACGATAAGACCACCTTTGGTACGGCATTTAACGTAACCTTTGATGATTTCATCATTATTAAGGGCTTCATTAACACGATCCCAGCTTTTACCGGCACGTGCTTTTTTATGAGATAAGATCAGCTGACCGCTAGCGTCTTCAGCTTTCTCAATAAATACCTCAACTTTGTCACCTACTTTTAAATCCGGGTTATAACGGAATTCAGAAAGAGCAACAACTCCGTCTGATTTGTACCCGATATTAACTACAACTTCACGTGTGTTTTTAGACACTACTGTACCTTCAATCATTTGAAGATCAGAGATGGTGCTTAAGGACTGTCCATAAAGCTCATCTAATTTGTTACGTTCTTCGGTCGAATAATTATCATTCTTCTTCCCAATAGAACCCCAATCGAAATCAGGATTCCCAACTTGTGCATTGTTATCTGCCATTTTTTACTTTACTTGTATCCGGCGTTTCAGGGCCACCGAAGCTGTTTATGATTTAATTTTACCCCCTGTTTTTACCCTGATTAAAAATGGGGGCTACAAATATAGCGTTTTTTTGAGCCCTTTCCGGAGAAAACCACACTTAAAAAAATATTTATGTGATTAAAAATCAATAGATTACTAATTCACTTTGATTTTGATTTTCCCGATAAATAATATATATTTCGTTTAAAATAAAGCCCGTTCTTACATGAACTCCATCGTTACAAAAGGCATAGAAATATCTGTGAACACGTTGTATGCTTCACAACATTCGCTTCCAAAACAGGGGCGTTATTTCTTCGTGTATTTTATAACCATTACCAATACCAACGACTTCACGGTGAAGTTGCTGAAACGCCATTGGGATATAACCGACGCCTTTGGCATGAAGCGCGAAGTGGACGGTGAAGGTGTGGTCGGTGAGACGCCGGTGCTGGAACCCGGCGAAAGTTTCTCCTATAACAGCGGCTGCGACCTGGACTCGGATATAGGAAAAATGAGCGGCTATTATACGATGGAAAAACTGGTGGACAGCACACAGTTCCATGTCACCATTCCGGAATTTCAGATGGTAATCCCGGCCAGGCTGAATTAAAAAAGCCCCATATTCACAGGGCTCTAATCGTTAGTGAGAAAATTCTTATTGCACCACAATGCGCGTACTTACAGGATCGTCGGCACCATTGTTCATGATGATATAATATACGCCAGGGGCCAGGTGCGAAACGTCGATGGTTTCTTTGGTACTGCTTACCGTATACTCTTTTATAACGTCATCTCCATATGAATCCACCACTTTAATGGTGGTATTTTTACTGTTTTGTTTCAATTGTACCCATACTTTATCCGCGCTTGGATTCGGGAATATTTTCACGTTGTCATCACCAAAATTCACTGCTACCATATTGGTGTAACGGTAGGCACCGCTTTTATCAACCTGTTTCAGACGATAATAGGAAAGTCCCTGGTATGGACGCGGGTCAACCGATGTATAATGTTGTTCTGTGAGGCTGTTGCCGTCGCCATAAGCTTTTACAGTTCCCACATATTCAAACGTACTTCCATCCTGGCTGCGCTCCACATCAAAATGGTCATTATTTTTTTCGGTAGCTGTGGTCCATGCCAGGTTCACCTGTTTATCGACCTGTTTGGCATCAAAGCTTAACAGTTCAATGGGCAGCGGATTGTAGATGCCCCCGATTTTGTTGGCCAGTGTAAAACGGCTGAATGAGTTGAATGCCGATGGCGAAGATGTGGATACCACACTGCCTGTAAGGCTTGCTCCACCAGCATAAGCCGGAGCGCCGGAGCCACCGATATCGATCCAGGCCGATGTTGCTGTATAGGTGTTTTTCGCAATAGTGAGCGTAGACCCGTCAATAACACCATCGTTGGCTCCGAAGTAAATGGTGATGGTCTGGTTACCGCTCAAACCTGCTGTAGGCACGGATGGTGCTGAACCTGTGACCGTACGTCCGATATCCCAGTAGTGCACATGAGATACGTTATTGATCGTTGGGGGATATGCCCAACCTAATGATGCAGCATTGTAAATAAACAATTCAGAGTTATAGGTATATGAGGTACCGTTACTGTGTGTAAGTCCGAGCACTACCGGACGCCAGTCGCCCGATTTGCCAATCGGAAAATTCAATGTGCGCGCTCCTGCCACTGCCATATCATAGTTCATTGGCCCCTCAACATAACTCGCACTATTGCCAATGGTTGTTGTTGAGGCATTGTTCATATTCAGAATATTGGTTTGTGTTGTATTCATGATACCACTTGTTGGAGTAAAGTATACCGACACATTGATGCGTGTATTGAGTGTAACCGTGTTGGACGCTTTATTGAGAACCAGTCGCGTGAAAACCGGGTTGGCAACAGTTCCCGACTTATTGATAGTTTGTGCGTTTGTTCCGGTAAGCGTTGCTATACCATTACCCGCACTCCCGAATGTAATGGTATAGGTGCCTGTAGATGATACCGTAATATTGCCTGCATACGTACAGTTGGCGTTGTAATTCGGATAAACAGGGCCAGAATTATTCTGCGCAAATGTAATATCACCATTGTAGGCATCCGCTGTTCCATTGGCCATAAGCAGGTAGCCTGTTCCCACATCTGTTAATGTAGTGGTTCCGTTAAATATGTTGCCTCCCGGACTTGCATCATTGGCAGTACCGTTTTTAGTTGAATTAACCACACCGTTGAATGTTGATGTATTAAACAGTAATCCAGGGCTTACAGAAGTTATATCGCCATTAAACGTTGATGCGGGACCGTACTGTATGTAGCTCGTACCGGTCGTTGTTATATTTTGTGCAGTGGCTCCCAGCTGAGTGAAATTTCTCATAATGAGCCCGCCGGTATTAAACCCCGATGCACCTACAGAGATTGTTTTACCGGCAATCAGTGTAGCTGTACCGCTGTTACTACCGAAATATACACCGGCACCATTGACGCAGTTAACGGTGATATTATCGTTGAAGGTGGCATTGTTTGCCGAATAAGAAGCGACATAAATCCATGACCCGGCAGATGTAGGTGCATTATTGAATGTAACCGGACCACCAAAAATATTATTGGTGCTGTTGTAGGCCACATAAATATGTGAAGAGCCAAGGTTATTGAATGTGGTGGTGGTATTGAACTGATCACTGTTTCCGTTACCAAACAGGAGATAACCGCTCCCTGTATTGGTTATAATGGTGGTGCCATTGAATACATTTGTACCATTACTGTTATCGTTGGTTGTACCATTCTTGGTACACGTAGCAGTCCTGTTAAATGTACCACCATGGAAATACAGCCCCGGGCTTTGACTTGAAATATCGCCATCAAAAGAAGATACCGGGCCATATTGAATATAACTTGTCCCCGTAGTCGTAAAACTCTGTGCGGTGTTACTTACCTGGGTAAAGTTTTTCAGGATTAAGCCTCCTGCATTAAATCCACCGGCACCAATAGTAATTGTTTTACCGGCAGTGAGTGTTGATGTGCCGGTACCGCTTCCGAAAGATACACCGCCACCATTCACGCAATTCACAATAATATTTCCATTGAAAGTCGAATTATTGGCCGTCGCATTTGCCACATAAATCCAGGAGTTGGTAGAAGTGGGTGTATTATTAAAAGTTACCTGCCCGGCAAAAATATTGTTTGCACTGTTATAGGCCACGTAAATATGTGAAGAACCCTGATTATTGAACGTTGTTGTGGCCCCGTTAAACTGATCGCCTGTTCCATTACCGAATAACAGGTAACCGGAACCTGTATTATTCATAATAGTGGTTCCGTAAAAAATATTATTCCCATTGCTTTGGTCGTTGCTTGTTCCTGTTTTTGTACAGGTAGCATTGCTGTTGAATGTACAGCCATGGAAATAAAGACCTGGACTGCTGGAGGTCACATTTCCGCCGAGCGATGAAAAAGGGCCATATTGCAGATAAGTGGCTGTTGAATTCAGTGTGAGGTTTATCGGAGCGTTACCAAGCTGCGTGAATGAGCGCAGAATCAGATAACCTGCATTGTATCCTGTAACTCCTACCGAAATGGTTTTGGTTGCGGCCAGTGTAGCTGTTCCTGTACTTCCGCAGAAATAGATCCCCTGGGCACTTCCATTTGTATTCACGGTAATATTACCGTTGAACATATTGCCGGTCGATACCCATGCCGGAAGAACTCTTTCAGTACCAAAATCATTGAAAGTTACATCCCCGTTGAAAATATCGGCATAGGTCCAGCCCATACCCATATAACCTGAGCCGGTATTGGTGAACACACCTGTTGAATTAAAGGTGTTTCCACTGCTCCATGAATCATTTGCTGCACCGGTTTTTGTAAAATCAACCGTTCCGTTGAAAGTCGATTGGATCACGTTATTGAATGAAGGAGATACCCCTGTAAAATTTCCACCGATGGTACTGTTCGGACCTATGGTCATATAATTGGCCGAAGGCAACAGACTCAGTGTTACCGGTGCGTTACCCAGTTGCGTAAACCTTGTGAGGATAAGATACCCTGCAGAAAATCCTGCAGAACCTGTCATGATGGTTTTTGTAGCAGCAACAGTTGCAGTTGCTACCGCCGATCCGCCACAAAAATAAATACCGGTGCCACTTGTTGCGCTTACCGTTATATTTCCGTTAAACAGGTTTCCTGCCGAACTCCAGCAAGGCAATATACGTTCGGTACCGGCATTTGTAAATGCCACATCTGCATTCCATGTATCCGGGGTTCCATTACCGAACATAAGGTAGCCGGCGCCTGTATTTGTAAAAGAAGAAACCGCATTAAACGTGTTTCCCCCTGAACCCGGATCATTGTTGGGCCCTGTTTTCACTGAATTCACAGTGCCATTGAATGTGGCGCCGTTGAAGTAAACACTCGGTGTATTACTGGTGAGGTTTCCGCCAATAATTGTATTGCGCGCAAAAAGAAGATAGGTTGATGTACCTGTGAAATTAAGGTTCATCGGAGCATTACCCAGTTGTGTAAATGTATTCAACTGCAGAAATCCGGCACTGAAGCCTGCCGCGCCAACAAGGATGGTTTTACCCGATGCCAGTGTAGGTGTTCCTGTTCCTGACGACCAGCCCAGGTAAATACCTCCGGTACCTGTAGAAGTTACTGTAATGTCATCATTGAATAAATCATTGGAATTGTATCCAAGCATAAAATAACCGGTGTTGCTTTGCTGATTGATTGCCAGTGTGGAGTTGAAAATATTCTGAACCTGGTTATTGTGATTGGATGTGCCTCCGGTTTTGGTAAATGCAGCCGCACCGTTAAATATACCACCCTGCAGGTATATATCGGGTGCAGTCACTGTAATAGGAGCATTAAATGTGCAATTGATATTGGGTTTCACAACCTGGAAATTAGCCGTACCTGTCAGTGTCAGGTTAATTGGCACATTGCCTAATTGTGTGAAACTTCCAAGCTGCAGATACCCTGCACTATAACCGGATGAGCCTATCAGAATGGTTTTTCCGGCCGCTAAAACCGGGGCGCCTGTGCCACCCGACCACCCGAACGATATACCACCCGAACCACTGCTTGCCACTGTGATATCACCATTAAACTGATCGGCCGAATTGTAACTCAACAGAATATAACCCGTGTTGCTTTGATTTTCGAGACTTAGCGTAGAATTGAATATATTCTGTAACCCACTATTGTGATTACCGCTATTTCCACCCGTTTTAACAAAATGAACAGCACCGTTATAAGTACCTCCCAAGGGATAAATGTCAGGTGTGGTAATATCGACCGTACTGATAAATGTGTTGTCCTGAAGTTTCACACTGGAAGTTCCGGTGGTTGTTAATGTCAATGGGGTGGCATCAGTCTGCGCGATACGGTATAATTGCAGGTAACCTGCACTGAAGCCACCAGCCCCAACAATCACTGTTTTACCGGCAGCAAGCTGCGTAATGGGAGATGCACCACTCCATCCCAGAGCAATGCCCTGTGCTGCTCCGCTTTGCGTTACATAGACGTTGCCATTGAAGAGGTTATTCGATGAACTCTGCCCGATAATGATACGTTCGGCATTGCTGGTATTGTTAAGGTATACATCCGCATTGAAAATATCGCGGGTTCCGTTTCCAAACCCCCAGTAGCCACTCCCCGAATGGTTCATGGTCAACGTTCCGTTAAACGTGTTTCCACCTGAGGAGGTATTATTGGTTCCTCCATTTTTGTTGAATGTTGTATTACCATTGAGCGTTGAGTTCTGGCAATAAATATTGCCACCCGTCAGTCCCAGGTCTCCGTTAAATGTGGAGTTGTATATACCAATACCCGCCGTATTGGCCACACTGTAAGAAAGTGCCGAAGAGCCACTCTGAACAAATCCATATAAATTAACATATCCTGCGGTTACGGATGCTGGCGACACATTGATCGTTTTGCCGGCCGCAAGCGTCACCACCGGAGCCGTACCGCCAAATCCGAGCCATACTCCCTGTGCTGTTCCGCTCTGGGTTACTGTTACATTACCATTAAACTGATTATTGGAAGAATTCTGCCCGATAATTATACGTTCGTTGTTGCAGGTATTATTGAGAAAAATATCGCCGTTGAAAATATCGCGTGTTCCATTTCCAAAACCCCAATACCCTGCTCCGCTGTGATTTAATGTCAGTGTCGAATTGAATGTATTATTGCCACTCATGGAGTTATTTGTCCCCCCGTTTTTATTGAATACGACGGTCCCGTTATATGTAGAGGCCTGCGTATAGATGTTTCCTGCTGTAACAGTAAGTGCCCCTGTAAGCGTAGACGATACCAGGAAAACACCACCATTTGCTCCCGGGTTAAGGTTCAATGCGCTCGCATCAGACTGTACAAGTTTATAGATATAAAATGTACCGCCCGTAAATGTACCGCAGCTAATCGTAACCCCGGTGCCTAAAGTCGTTGTACCACCTGAACCACCAAAGTAAATATTACCTGCAGAGGCTGTGTTATTGATGATTGGTGAAGCGTTGTAGGTTGCATTCCCGTTATACCCAATATAAATGTTGCCACCACCTGTTGTATTAAAAGTAACCGGGCCATTGAATACATCTGTCTTTGCTACGGAGTTTGTCATCAATAAATAACCTGTTCCGGCATTGGTAATAGCCGTGTTACCATTAAAAACATTATTGCCGGTCGACTGAATATTGCTGCTGTTGTTACGTGTGATGTTGACGTTCCCATTGAACGTACTCCCGTTAAAATATACATCGCTTACCGATGCTGTGATGTTGGCACCAAGTGTGGTACCTGCAAATGTGAGAGAAGTGCCACTGGCATTGAATGTACCATTTATACAGTTGCCTCCATTCAGGGCGCTTGTACCTGTAACGTTGAGTGTAAAGCCACCCAGATTCAGTGTCCCGGTTGTGACAGTCAGGTTTGTAATTGTCTGATTTGCGGAAAGTACGCATGGATTGGCAGCCGTAACAATGTTGATATTGTCCGCCGATCCGGGAACACCATTAGGACTCCAGTTAGATGCTGTATTCCAGGCACTTGAGCTGGATCCATTCCATGTGTATGACGATTGTGCAAATGCTTGTGCGAAGCTAAATAAGCTGATGATAAGAATAATAAAATGTCTCATAACTCGGGAATTTCCAGACCAATGATACCTTATTATTGGATTCTTATCAATCGCGGTTTTCAGTCATTTTTGGGAAAACTACTTACGAATGAGTAAAATTACCTAACATGGTGTCGGGCTTAACACTGACTTAATCTTACCTGAAATTCCGCCTATTTTTAAAACACGTAATTAACTAACTACCAATAACATACACAAAAAAAGACAATCAGAAAAGGAAGTTGGTGATGAAAAAGGGATCATACCCTTTAATGATTAAAGGCTGCTGAATTCTTGTACTGCAGGTACATCTGATTAAAGCGTTCCCTAACGGTTTCCACAAACGCCTCATCGATTATTTTTTTAAGTTGCTCCACCGATTTCACATCCTGCATCATAAACTTAAAAGCCTGTTCCATAGGACCTGCTTCAAACTTCACAATGAACTTATCATTCATCTGGAAAATAGAAATACTTATAGAGGGATGCGGAATGGAGTCAATAATTCTCATGTTGTTGCAAATTTATAATTATTCGCTCAGATATTTAACCATGAGAAGATCGGTTTGCGGATCGGTTCCCAACATAAACACATGGCTTCCAAAATTAGCGAACCCCTTGCTTTCATAAAAGCCTCTGGCTTTGAGGTTATGCTCCCATACACCCAGCCATAGTGCCACACAACCAAACGAGAGGGCAAGTTCCTGAGAATAGGCCAGAAGCCCTGCTCCTATATGCTTTTGCTGATGCGTTTTCAAAACATAGATGCGTTCCAGTTCCATAGCAGGCACAGGTTTCAATCCATCATGTGGTGCATCAACTCTCAGCTTGAGATAGCCCACAGGCAGCGCATTTTCAAAGGCCAGAAAAAAAAGGGTGTCCGGTTGCCGGATTTCTCTCAGAAGGGCTTCTTCGTTGAAAGCTTCTGACAGATAACGTTCCATATTTTCTTTGGTATTGTCGGCAGAAAATGTTTCGGAAAAGGTTTGAATGCTCAGTGCTCTCAAAACCTCCATATCAGATGCATAGGCTCTCCTGATTTCCAGATTCCCCGACATATCCGTTATTCGTCGTTCTTACGAAAATTCAGGAGATTTTTCATCACACCCCACGGTGTGGTGCTGCGATCTCCGTCTTCATGGATACGAGCCTGAATGGCTCTGGCCAGGTATACAAAATGAACTTTACCCGCATGTGTAAGAGCAGCTTCCGCTTTATCGTCGCCATTTATAATATTGGCGCAGGCAGCCCAGTCGAACATTTTATTATCGATCAGAAACCGAAACGCTTTTTCATCGTCCCAGATCGTATTGACGAAAGCCGCCAGTACAAAATGTTTCCCGTCGATCAGAAATTTAAACGCCTTTTTATCGTCGCGGATGGCATCCAGCACCGCTACAAGTTCCGGGTAATTATTATTGATCAGCCAGTTAAACGCTGCCGTATCGTGCTGCACATGCTTTGTAAACTGCTCAATAGCAAAAGTTGAATAATGTCTCATGACTCTATAACGTGTTCCTCAGTTGTTTGTACTCAGTTTTTTCGAAATGGTTTTACAATTAATCTCAGGGACTGATCGAAGGTAAAATATTTCCATACCCAATTCACAAAAATGAGTACTTTATTTTTCACGCTCAATACCAGCATGAGATGCAGGAACATCCAGAATAACCAGGCCAGCCAGCCACCGAATTTAATGAAGGGCAAATCGACCACTGCCAGGTTTCTTCCGACGGTAGCCATAGAGCCCTTGTCTTTATATATAAACGGTTGCATAGTTTCCTCTCCCTTTTTCAGATTCTTAGCCAGGTGCCGGGCCTGCGCAATAGCCACGGTGGCTACCTGAGGGTGTCCTTTGGGATATGCACTGCTCTGCATGCAGGCAATATCGCCCAAAACAAAAATAGTGCGGCTGCCTTTCATCCTGTTAAACTCATCAACAGCAATGCGATTGCCCGGTAGAATTAATTCGGGTGGAATCCCTGAAATGGTATTACCCCTAATACCCGCCGCCCAAATGAGTATGCGCGATTCGATATTTTTGCCGGTGCTTAATACCACGGTGCGGCCATCGTAATTCTTAACCGATGTGCCGGTGTAAACATGCACGCCCAGTTTCTCCAGGTAGTGCTGCGATTTGGCAGAGGCATTAGCCGACATGGCCGAAAGCGTTTTAGGACCCGCTTCTACCAGGTAGATATTCATTTTACTGAAATCAATCTCGGGATAGTCTTTCGGCAAAATATGTTTTTTCATTTCAGCCAGTGACCCCGAAACCTCAACCCCTGTGGCACCTCCACCCACAACAACAATATTGAGGTAAGCCTGCAGATTTTCCTTATCGGAAAGTGCATCTTCGAAGTTCTGCAACAGTCTGTTCCGCAGGTAAAGTGCTTCGGAGGTGGATTTCATCGGAATACTGTTCTTTTCTATTTCTTCTGATCCGAAAAAATTGGTTGTGGCACCTGTAGCAATAACCAGGTAATCGTAGGTAAAAACACCTATGTTGGTTTGAATGGTTTGTGCGACAGAATCTACCCGCTGCACTTCGGCATTGCGGATATGTACATTTTTATAGCCCTGAAATACCTTTCGAAGCGGAAAAGAAATAGAGCTGGAATCCAGCCCGCAGGTAGCCACCTGATAAAATAAAGGCTGAAACTGATGATAATTATTTTTGTCGAACAACCATATTTCGAAGTTCCTGTTCCGGAGTTCTCTTGCGAGACGTAAGCCTGCAAAGCCCCCTCCGATAATGATAAGTTTTTTCATAACGAAGGCATTTTAGCTGTTCCGCAGGAAGAAGGCTGAACCATGGTTGATGCGAAACAAAAGAAGTGATGCAAAGTTAAATGAAATAACAATGCGATACCCTGTAAACCCAATAAAAATTGAGCGGTTTATACGTATCCCGATCTTTAAAATTTGATCTGAAGTTTCACATTTAGCTGGCGCCGTGTGAGGTAATTTGGAATGGCATACTGTCTGCCGGTTACATCTGTTACCCAGGTATACGACACGGTATTATTAACCTGCAGAAGGTTCAGAACCTCCAGGCTCAGCCACATGCCCTTGAGGTAATGGAACGGATTTTTGGCCGGCAAATGATGATCTTCTTTTATGATCTGGTAAGCAAACCCAATATCGACACGGCGATACGGAGGCATACGGAATACCTGCTGCCAGCGCTGATGATTTGGCGGACCGAATGGAAGCCCGGTACCCACGATCATGTTCAGGTACATTTTGCACTGAGGTAATTTCGGCAGATAATCCTGGAAAAACATACCGAATGTTACACGCTGATCGGTAGGACGTGGTATATAACCCGGATGCTGCACAACACTGTCAACGGCTTTGTTGTTGAATGTATAGCCTGGAATAATGGTATCACCATCGCTGTTGAAATAAGTTACTTTACGATCGTCGAGTATATTCTCATACGTTTTCATGACACCGATCGTTGCCCACGATTCAATGCCTTTAATGAACTCGCCATTGATACGAAAATCCATCCCGGTGGCATAACCCACTGAATTGTTTTTGGCATAATAACGCACTTTCACGTTGTCGATCTCATACGGAATGAGGTTTTTCATATCCTTATAATAGCCCGCTACAACTATTTTAAACGGGCGCCGCCACATCTTAAAATTGTAATCGGCCGACACGAGGTAATGAATAGATTGCTGTGCTTTGATATCCGGATTCAACTGTCCTGAGAAGTCGCGCATCTCGCGGTAAAACGGCGGCTGGTAATAGTAACCCCAGGAAGCACGAAATACAATATCCCGTTTCCAGTTTGGACGCACCGACAGGGTTACGCGTGGTGAAATAACGGTTTGCTGGTTGTAACTCCAGTAATTGGCGCGTACACCACCGGTGAGTGTAAGCTCTGTAGAATCTCTGGTCTGCTTCGAATAAATGTATTCGATATAACTCATGAGGCGGTGACTTTCCAGGCTAATCTTGCTTTTCACCACATCAATAAGGTTTATTTCATTGGGGTTATAGGGGCTCACATATCCCGCAGAATCAACCATACGCCACTCACCCAGCTTATCCTGGATGCTTTCGTGCTGGTAACGCACTCCCCACAATAATTGATTTTTGCGCCGGAAATATTTAGTGCCTTTATGCTCCAGGTTTAACACAGTGGCGTTAAGCCGGTTTCGCCCGTTATTCAGATAGGTTCCTACACCGCGGTTAAATGCCACCTGGCCGAAATTATCCTTGCCGAAATCGGCTTCCAGCTGATCAATATAATATTGCCCCTGTACGGTATAGTTTTCCTGCTCGTCGGTATTGTAAGCTGATACGATCAGTTTGAGTTTGGTGGTGGCATTGGGTTTAAATGTGGTGGAGAGGCCGCCCATCATGGTGTTGTATTGCATCACTTCCTGACCGTCGAAGTACACTTTAAAACTCAACGCGTTGTTTACAGTACCAAACACGGTTTCGCGGCTCGATGGCACCACCAGGTATTTATTATTGGCAATATTCCCCAGAAACTCCACCGACCATTTTTCATTGATGGTGAAGGTGAGAAAGGTTTGTACATCGTAAAAGCGGGGTTTATATTCCCCTTTGGTATCAATGTTTTTGAGCAGGTAGGCATTTGATTTGTAACGCGAGCCAACACTCCAGGCCAGAAGACGGTTTTTACTTACACCCTCCAGGTGAACATTGCCACCGAGCAAACTTCCGCTCACCGTACCCCCGAATTTGGTGGGTTTGCGATATGTAATATCAAGCACCGACGACATTTTATCGCCATACTTTGCTTCGAAACCACCCGCTGAAAAATTAATATTGCTCACCATGTCGGGGTTAGCAAAACTTAAACCTTCCTGTTGGCCGCTGCGCACCAGGAATGGCCGGTACACCTCAATATCATTGACATACACGAGGTTTTCATCGAAATTACCGCCGCGTACTGAATAGCCGCTGCTGAGTTCGTTGTTGCTCGCTACACCTATCTGTGTCTTGATAATATCCTCGAGATTACCGCTTGGAGAAGGAATCTGGTAAATGTTTTTCGGATCGATATGGTACATTTCCTGGTCCTGATTCTGCCCGATGACATCAACCACCACATTGTTGCGGTATTCCATTTTTGGGCTGATAACCATTGTTTCACCGGGTTTCAGGCTCAGTTTTTTGGTTATCTGCACATAGCTGATGTTATATATAATGAAGGTAATTTCCTTACCGGCCGGAACTTCCAGTTTATAATACCCCTGGGCATTGGTTTCGGTGGCTTTGGAAGCATCTTCAACAACTGCAATCTGAGTGCCCGGTATCGGATTCCCTTCCGGATCTTTTATGGTACCTGAAACCGTAGCCGTTTGGGCATAGGTAAACAGAGACATCAGAAGGCCAAGAAAAAGTATAAGGAATTTTTTTTGCAGCACGGATTTTATAACGGGTTGAGGCTGCAAATATTGTAAAAAACTTTAAAAGAGGCTATTTTTTAGGGGTTTGCTGCTTGAATTTCCCTTTACGCCAGGCATCGATAAACTGGGCCCATGCAATAGGATTAAGCAGACTGATACTTGGATACTGTCCGGCCTGGTATAGTTTTGTGTATTGCTGCTGCATTTTCATGCGGTAATTGGAAGCTGCATCCATGCTTAAACCGTTCATGCTGGCACGGAGGTCTTCATTATCCATATTCTTGGCCGCGCGATCGAGGTCCGTGTCGGTCAGGTCGAGATTGAGGATAGCCCGTTTGAAATCTTCTTTGCTTGGCCATGGGAATACAGATACCTGGGCCAATTCAACGGTGTCGCGGGTCAAAACCCGGATTATTGAATAGTGTTTCCCGGTTAGTGTATCAGGCAATTGATATGTGGCATTTTTATGTGTTACAGAAAAAAACTGGAGTTCATCGCCGGGGCTGGCTACGATGGTGAAAAAACCATAATAGTCGCTCACAGTCCCGTGTTTGGTTCCTTTTACCATAATGGACACAAAAGGAACGGGTTTGAGGCTGTCATTTTCAACCACCACGCCCGAAATCTGGATGAATTTATCGGGGATCACGCTTGGTTGCTGCTGGTCCTTATTCTGGGCCATGGAGCAGAATCCCAGGAACATGAAGATCATGTATATGATATGGAACTTTCTCATTCTTCTGTAAAGATAAGGATTTTGAAAGCGGTATAACGCGATTAAAGTCAGTTTTTTACGGGTCGAAACAAAAATTTAACAAAAAATAAATCAATTAATGTATATACAATTAAAGTATGTACATATATTTGTAGCAGATTATTTTAATTTTAAAAAAACAAAACCCATGAAAAAACTTTTTATTACCGCATTTATGGCAGCGAGCATGTTCTCGATTGCACAAACCACCTGGAAGATTGATGGTTCTCACAGTAAAATCGGCTTCGATGTAACTCACTTAACCGTAAGTGAAGTGGAAGGCCGTTTAAAAATCTATGATGGCAAAATTGTATCGAAATCCGACAAAGATTTTACCGATGCTACCATCCAGTTTCTGGGTGATGTAACTAGCATCAACACCGATGATGAAAAACGCGACGCTCACCTGAAAAGTGCTGATTTTTTTGACACTGACAAATTTCCTAAAATGATTTTCACCAGTACCTCTATGAAAAAAGGTGCGGGTAAAACATATACACTGGTTGGAGACCTTACCATTAAAGGTATCACCAAAAAAGTAACATTTGAGGTGGTTTATAACGGCACAACTGAAGATCCATGGAAAAACACCAAAGCCGGTTTTGTGCTGAAAGGAACCATTAAGCGTTCTGATTTTGGCGTGGGCTCTTCTACTCCATCTGTTATTGTGAGTGATGATGTAAAGATTGACATCAAAGTAGAACTTCTGTTACAGAAATAATTTTATTTCATGGTCCCAGGGGAAGCCGTATCACGAGGGATACGGCTTTTCTTTTTTTATTTAATTTCAAACTCGAGGCGTTTTTCTCCTTTCAGAAATCCCTGTAGTTTATCGCCTACCTTCACCGGACCAACGCCTTCGGGAGTGCCTGTATAAATAAGATCGCCGGTTTTAAGGGTCACAAACTGCGATACATAGGCGATTACCTTATCGAAACTGAAAAGCAGATCGTTCGTATTACCGGCCTGGCGTGTTTCCCCGTTTATTTTGAGTTCAAAATCCAGGTTATTGAGATCGCCGAGCGTTTCTTTCTTTATGAAAGTGCCCAGAGGTGCCGAATTGTCGAACGCCTTTGCCTTTTCCCACGGCAGCCCTTTTTCCTTACACTTCTGCTGAATATCGCGGGCTGTAAAATCGATGCCCAGGCCGATTTCATCGTAGTATTTGTGCGCAAATGCCTCCTGGATATGTTTTCCTACTTTCGATATTTTAAGCACAATCTCTATCTCGTGATGCAGGTCCTTTGTAAACTCCGGGTAATAGAAAGCCTCGCCATCCTTCAATAAAGCCGTATCGGGCTTCATAAAATAAACCGGTTCGGTTGGCACCTCACTTTTCATTTCGCGGGCATGCTCAGCATAATTACGTCCTATACAAATGATTTTCATAGCTCTGGTTTTACCTGCGAATGTCTTAATTTTAGGTGATTCTTTTTGCTTTTCACTGTGAAAAAATAAAGGTACTTTTGGCAATCATTGTTTTCTACGATTATGTCACAAAATTCTTATGATATTGCAATTGTCGGTGGTGGAATTGTCGGACTGGCTACCGCTTACAAACTCACCATTCAAAACCCGAACCTGAGCATTGTTGTTCTTGAAAAAGAAAAAGAAGTCGCTGCACATCAGACGGGCCATAACTCCGGGGTGATCCACGCGGGGATTTATTACAAACCGGGTTCATACAAAGCCAAGAACTGTGTGGCCGGCCGGCGTGAGCTGGTGCAGTTTGCCAAAGACTACAACATCCAACACGACATCTGCGGAAAAATTATTGTGGCAACCGAAGAAAGTGAACTTGCCCACATGGACAAGGTATTCAACAACGGATTGCAGAATGGCGTAGAAGGCATTGAGAAGATCGGCGCTGACCGCATCCGCGAAATAGAGCCTTATGCCAAAGGGATTGCCGGTATTTGGGTACCATGTACAGGCATTATTGACTATGCCGATGTAGCACGCAAATACGTAGAACTTATCCACGCCAAAGGCAATAACAATAAAATACTGACGGAACATAAAGTAACCGGCTTTGAGAAGAAAGGCAACACTACTGACATCATAACCGGGAAAGGTACTTTCAATGCGCGCTATGTGATTACATGCGCCGGTTTACAGGCTGACCGTATTGCGAAGAAAGAAGGCAAAAAATCGGATTCTGCCATTGTAGGCTTCCGGGGCGACTATTATGATCTGACAGAAAAAGGCCGTAGTAAAGTAAAGAACCTGATATATCCGGTGCCGAATCCGAAATTCCCATTCCTGGGTGTGCATTTTACCCGCATGATCAAAGGTGGTGTGGAATGCGGGCCAAATGCGGTGTTTGTATTTGACCGCGAAGGATACAGCCGTACAGCTTTCAGCATGAAAGATACTGCAGAAGCATTCGGATTTAAGGGAACCTGGAAATTTTTCGGAAAACACTGGCGTTTCGGTCTCGATGAATATCGTGGGGCATTCAGCAAAACATATTTCCTGAAACGCTTAAGGAAACTGATTCCGGATCTTCAGATGGATGATATTGTATCGGCTCGTTGCGGGATCAGAGCAATGGCGCTGGGACCTGAAGGAGAGATGCTCGACGATTTTAAAATAGAATATCACGACAATGCGATGCACGTGATCAATTCACCGTCGCCAGCTGCTACTGCGTCACTGGCGTACGGGAATGAGATTGCGCTGATGGCAAAGGAATACTTTAAACTGGCTTAATCTATCTCAATAG
The DNA here is from genome assembly GCA_018267825.1 of Bacteroidota bacterium. GTDB lineage: Bacteria > Bacteroidota > Bacteroidia > B-17B0 > Aurantibacillaceae > JAFDXR01. Next base: position 141,051 of record JAFDXR010000013.1, read on the forward strand.
CTGCCGGGTAGCGGGCTTTCCATGATTTTAAAGAATTTTCATTGGTTACCGTAATAACGGTGCGATGATCGATTCTGAGTTTCACTTTAAAATCGGAACTTTTTTCTTTTTTCTTTTCCGTTTTCATATCTGTAGTTTTTTGTTTTTACCAAAACCCATGTTATGTAAAGTTTATTTTATAACCGGGTCATACTTTGTGTTATGCTGTTAACATATAACGCTCAAAGGTCCTAATTGTTACGGGAGAAAACCCGAAATTAACGTAGTTTAACTTACCCATGTAAGATGTGATGTGAGAATGTATTCAGCCCTGCCATCCGTCAAAATCGCCTTGTGGCGAGGGATACAGGCGATCGGGTTATTTCACACCTTTGAGTTGTTTTCCGGAAAAAGCTTTCGGGGGTTTATATTAAGCCAATCGTCGATGGCATATCATAATCCATCGACAAAGCATCGCTTACTTTGCCATCCGAAAGGCGGGGTGCTAAAAGTTTAGGCTTCGAAATTCAAAAAAAAACTATCTCGGGTTGGAATATAAACTCACTTTAACCCCTTTGTATGAGTCATTGGAAACTTTTGCAAAAAAATGCTCATTAAGAAATGTGTCTATACTCTTATCAGTATACACATCGAATGAACTGACGTGCAATATTTTTTTAAATTTCATATCAGGAGGCAAATCAGAAGCCACAGATGCAAAAAAAACATTCTCTTTCTGAAGTGATTCACTGTACTTTCTGGAGTTGAAAGCATCCCTGGAATAATAATATGTGAACAGAGGAGCAATATCTTTTGTCGAAACAATGATTGCCATATCGTCGTTTTTAAGGTCCTTTATAAGTGGCATTGCCCCTGAATAATCCATAGATTTTAATGTAGTATAATCAATCTTTATCATGGAGAAAGCGACACCAATACCAAGCAAACCCGCCGGTATAAAGGAAAGCTTTATATTACTCAGGAAAAAAGAGGGGATCAAAAGCATAAAGGGAACAGCAAACAGGATATAACGATCCAGAAAAATTGGTGTCAGCGTTCCGGCAAAAAATAAAATAAAAACAGAGCCAATGCCACTAACCATTATAAATGATAAAACAGCGGCAGGCAATTTCTTTCTGTTCATAAAGATCCAGACACATGACACAATGTATAAGGCAAACATAATAAGCGCTAACACCTGGGTGTTACCCAAAAACTCGCCCATCACCTCTTTCAGATAACCTGCATTTGATTTCTGCAGCCAAAAGTTGGCTGAATCACCATGGTATCCAAGGATCAGAGCAAATTGTTTTTTTGTGAAGCGTAAAAAAACAAGAAGTGCCGTCAATGCGAGGCCTATAGCCATAAACTTCAGCAATTTCCGGTCGGCCAACAGCATATAAACTACCTGATATAAAAGAAGCAGACCGGTCACATAATGCGTGTATATGAGCAAAAAATCCAAAAGCCCTAATAATATAAACAGGGACACTTTCTTTTTTTCGAGAGCAATAAAAAAAACATGGGTAGCCAAAACCGCTAAAAAAACCGTCAATGAATATGCCCTTGCTTCATGCGCATAAAAAAATAAAATATTACTGGATATAAATAATGCGGAACTATAAACAGCCGTTTTAGCATTGAAATGCTTATTAGCAAAGAGAAATAAAACCCCTGCCGCCAATGAGCTAAAAAGAACACTCAATAAGCGCACGGCTACAACGCTATTGCCAAAGAGTTTAATCCATACAAACAAACAATAGTAATAAAAAGGAGGATTTTTATCCCATTCCGAAACGTGCTTAATATGTCCGAAATCTTCCTGAGCAGATTTAACACTGATGATTTCATCATACCAAAAGGAAGAGTATCCAACCTGAAAAAGTTTAAGACAAAAATTAGCTGCTACAACAAGCAGGAAGCATATAAAAATACCTTTGGTGATTCGTTTTTGCTCGTATGTAAATAATGAATTCAGAATCTATTAATTTGATAAACAGATTTTCGATGATTTTATAACGTGTCCTGATTCAAGAATCTGTACGATATAAAATCCGTTTGCTAATGCCGATAAATCAATGTGATGTTCAGGTTCTAACAGATCGCAGCTAAAAACCCTGTTCCCTGCAACATCTGTAATTAGCATACTTGATTTTGGCCTGACGGTTTTTTCAATAGTCAAAATGTCTTTGCATGGGTTCGGATAAAGGCTGACATTCACGTTTTCTGTCATAGCCAATTCATTAGTGCTGGTAATATTTGTTCCTGTGGCTCCGGTACTATCTATCTTGACAATGAATATATCTTCTAAAAGTGACGCATGGCCGGAGCAATTACCAATAGCCACAAAGCCCTTATCGGATGTTTTATCAATCGCTATAAGTTCTTCATGGTCATCGACACCGAAAGGAAACCAATTCTGATACATAAATGACGGCGTGTACATATGAATGATTCCATCAGACATATCGCCCACGTAATTATTATAACCTACAATAACAACTGTTCCATTGAGGCCCACAACACTGGCATTATAGCGTTCATTGTGTGTTACAGCAATGTATACGCTGAACACCATATTATTTGATGCATCAATACTGTATCTCCAATCTTCAGAATTCTGACCACTTGTCTGGCTTTTATCAGAACCAACAAAAAGTAAATTACCACTTGGTAATTGAATAACATTATAAAACAAGTCCTCGTAACTTCCGCCAACTGACTGAGAAAAAACAGAATCCCCCACCGCATTCAGCTTAAACACCCAGGCATCACCATTCGTGGGATCGGCATAACTCTTTGTGTAGCCGGTTAGAGCATAACCTCCGTCGCTGGTTTGGATCACACATTTAAACTCATCGTCTTTGGCACCTCCATAGGTTTTGGTCCACTGTACCACACCGGCAGCATCGGTCTTAATCACGTAGCCATCTGCCTGCCCTCGGCCATAGCTGTATGTTGTCCCACACAGAATAAAACCACCATCGCTGGTAGGTTTCATGCTATAACCAAAGTCCCAGTCGCTCCCTCCATAGGTTTTTTCCCACAACTGATTCCCGTTTTTATCGGCAGCGACCATATAAAAATCATATCCTCCAAAACCCGTAGAGTTTGTATAGCCGGCTATAACGTAGCTGGAATCTGCCAGCTGTGTGACACTTCTGGCTGTTTCATTATTAAAGCTTCCAAAGGCACTTTGCCATTTCCGGGTGCCCATGCTATCGAGCTTTACAAGGTAAGCATCTGTATTCCCCTGCCCCATACTGCTTGTGGAGCCGGTTATAATATAACCTCTGTCGAGGGTCTGTTTTACATCATAGCCATAGTCATATCCACCACCACCAAAGCGCGTATAGAATTTGGATGGGGGCTGTGAAAACATCCGTGACATACAGCATAAGAGCATCAGAGAAAGTAAAATATTTCTGTTACACTTCATATCTCTTACATTTTGAATTTACGTGCCACACTAATGAATGCCCCCTGTCCGAAAGTATTGGCCGGCGACACATAACCCTGCAGGCTATTGCTACCGATTTTGAAGAACCAGTTCCCGGAACTATAGACAAAAGCCAGCCCCAAATTGAGCCTGGAATAACCGCCATAACCCACATGCAGAGCCATAGAAACCTTTGGGGTGAAATCGTATTCGTTTTCAATAAAAATATAGGGCTTGTAGTTGGCATGGAAAATATGCCTGAATCCAAAAGAAAATGAATATTTATCGGTGAAAATAATTTTATTGATGATCAAAAGGTTGGTGGGGATATTTGTATTAAACGACTGATGGCGGGCATTGGTTGCGTTTTTAACAATCGTATCCTTGCTTATGTTTTTCAGTGTAGAATCGCTCAGGTCTTTCAGGTTGTTGATATGATAACCATCGTAGCGGAATGTGGAGTCGCTGCTGTACTGAATACTATTATCGAACCAGTGCAGAAATCCGATATTATTGGCATTTACGGTAAGCACACTGCTTTTCCCGAGACGGCTTTTATACGGTGTTTCAAAGAAAATATCGGCACTGGCACCTACACCACTGAAGGCCAGGGGACCGCGCTTGCTTGTATCGCCCATGGCCATACTGAAATTGGAATGGAATACAAGTTCTGTTCCGTCGGCATTGGTATAAAGCGAGGAATTGTCGTTGGCCTTGATATAGAACAATTCCTGCCCGCGCAGAAACGAAAGAGAAACGCCGATCTTAGCAGTTGTGTCGATCTTATGCCAGATAAAGCCCATTTTCACTTCCTGGAAGCGGAGGGAGTTTACATTTGTTCCGGCCAGTGATTTGGTTTCACCGAGGTATGGTTTGTTGCCGTAAAATGCCAATTGAAAAACATCGCGTGTGTAGGATGCATTAATAATACGCTGATCCTTAAACCCGATGAGATAAGAATATTTTGGGTGCTTACCAAAAAAAGCACTGACGTCGTAATTCATATTAGCCCCGGCCACATTATTGTTCCGCATTTTCTTATACGCCGCATCTTTCAAATTATTATCGATATAACCGCCATAAATGAAGCGGTTGATGAATTTATTCTGCAAGCCTGTTGATCCCAGTTCATATTCTGCATTTACAGAAACACTGCGACCTGTTTTATCAAAGTTCAGGAACTCCGAATTATATTGCGCGCGCAGCGGGAAAGAAAGGCCCAGTATAACAGCCAGAAAAATTATTACACGCATCACAATTTCGTTTTCGCTTTATAGTTAACATTCACACTCAAAACCAGGTCGAGGAAATTCACATCATTGATTTTAATAGGTGTAGGCTGGTTTGGCAGATAGAAATAGCTGACGAATTTAATTTTTTTACAAAGTTTGAGGCGCTGAACGCCCTCATTGTCGAGACGTCCGGTGAGTTTGGAATAGGTGGATTGCAGTACATTGTTGGAAGCATCGGTCACTGCGCCCTGCAATATATTTTCGCCGGGCATAAATAACGAATCCAGAACATTGCCGCTCTCATCGATCATATACCCCTGTATTGTGGCACTGAACGGATAATTATTTGTAGCCTGCAAAATAAGTTCTCCGGAGTTGACATTATCTATTTGTTTTACCTTGGTAAGATCGACATTGGAATAACTTACCAGTTTGAAATAATCAGCCGATAACGTAAGCGGTACGTCAATATCTGCAACGACTCTGAGACCATGGCCATAATACGCAAAATCATTGGAGGCCGATACATTTCCCAAAGGGTTGAGTTTTGCCTGTACAGAATAACCCAGGTAATCGGGAAGATTCTCAATAAAAGGCAGCAGATTGGAATTGGTTGAAGTGAGGTTAATCTGTTTGTAATACGGAAATACAGGATTGGATGGCAAATTGGTTTTGCCGGCACGATTCACATTGATGGCATTCAGCAGATTGCCTGAATTAAGTGCAACAGTGGTATTATTTACATCATTGATAGACTTGACAGACTGAATATCGCTATTGAATTCAACACCAAATTCATTGATGATGTTGAACTGGATGCTGGCTTGCTGCAAGGCCAGGTTGCTTACCTGGAGGTTTTTAAGAATGCCGAGGTAGGTAGAATCCGGGCCGAATGTAAGGTTCTGCTGACCAAAATATCCCTGGACATATTCAGGCACAATATCGTTATAAGACACCTGGGCTACAAGACCCTCGCCTCCATAAAGCGTTGCCGATTGTGCACTGGGGGCTATCTTAATGGTATACGACTGAGGAATTGTATTGATTTCATTGCCATTGGCACCTGTCATTTTGATCTCGTAACCGTCAATGGCATAATACTTCGTAATCTTTGTAGGATGCGACGGCGACCCGGCGGCTACGGTTTCATCAATGGTAAACGGTACACTCCACAGGTTGGACGAAAGAATTTCGTAATGAAAATTGATAGGTTGTGTCGCCGTGTTGGTAAAGTCGGCCCTGATGGTTCCCTTGCGTATAATTGCTTTAACGAGTTCAACGCCATTGGTGATGTCCAGACTCGTTTCCTGTGTGCTCGAGAACAACACATCACCCGGATTAACCCCCAGAGAGGCCACAGATGGCAAAGTATAACCGAAATTAAGCGTGGTATCCGGGAGTTTTACCAGACTATCCATGGTATAGTTAATAATGGCTTTGCTGTAATTTAAATGGAGCAAACCATTGGCATCGGCCTTGAAAATAGTATCGGCAAAGAAATTATTCAGATCGAGGTGGCTGCGGGCAATGGGAACAGAAACATCCACATCCCAGCTGGTCTCTTTTTTACATGATCCAAGGATTAATCCAAAGAACATGCTTATGATGGCTATACGAATAAGAGGCATTAACACAAATATAATTGTTTTAAGCTACAAAATATACCCTGAAATCCGGCATAACCGGTTTCCCTGTTTTTTTTAACACTGTCTTTTACAAGGCATTTATACTGAGCTCTGCACGTCCTTCGTCGCTCCGGCAGGATATGTAAGTTCCGGAATTGAGCAGCATAATGTCTGAAGATTTGCCGGACCTGAAAAGTACTTTATCTTCAAGCCCCTTTTTACCCATACTTACCGCTTGATAGGTGCGCTCACCTGAATTAAGATCGTGTTTTACCAGGATATAAACGGTATTACCGGCTGCGTTTATAAATGTAGATGCAACAACGGGAAGCAATGTTTTTTTATATAAGAACCTGTCGTATTGTTTCCCATCGCCCAGCCATACCTTCCCATACATATCGCCTTTGGCAGATCCGATAAATCCCGGAATAACGGATGTGGAAACATAAAATGCAGATGGAATCAACGCGCCATTGATGTCCGACTCGTCGCGTGTGGCATACCACGAGCTGAAATATTTCATGACTTTATCCTGACCCATTTCATACACATCGAACCATGTATCCATTTTTTTCAGGGTCGGAAAATACTGCAGCTCCCGGATCTTAAGGTGGTAAGTCAACTGGGCATTCAGTTTATTCGGCACCAGGGGCATTGCCAGTGTTTTCACAAATGTTTCAGCTACCTGCCCCATACTATCGATACGCGTCATAAAAACCGTTGTTGTTTTGGGCCAGGCTGCTACCTGAAGGGTGCCTTTCCTGAAATCGAGCACCGCCTCATCAATCACAAAACCTTCGCAGGTAAACTCTTTTGTTTTTGAATTATAAACGGAGGCCGAGTACAGATAATTCTTCGCTTCATTTTTTTTATTCAGCCGGATTCCCTTTAAAAGCTCACCACTGCGGGCATCGATTTTCAACAGCCATTGCCCTTTTTTACTGCTGTCGCTCACATTCACATAAACCATCACCAGGTCATTATTGGCATATACAACCGAAGCACGATGTATGTAATTCCGTTCGAAGGCAAATTGCCAGTCCTGCTTATATTCGAAGGGTTTTCCGGTAGACAGCACTGAAAATTTCGAGAGAAAAAACTGCCTGTTCTGCTCATTTCCATTCGTTTTAACGAGGTATACCGATGGTCCTGCAGCATATTTCTCATCCTCAAATGCCGTGAGTGTATTGATTCTCCTGGCGTCAACGTTTTCCACATAGGCTAGCTGGTGTAATGCGGGATCCAGTCTCCACAAGGTGGCTGTATTTTTCTGATCGGCTTTCTGAAAATAAAAACTCAGCACATCATGCAGTGTATCGGTTGTTATATCCAGAAAATCGGCAGGCAGGTGTTTTCCGAGGCTGACAGAAGCGCTGTCGGTAATCGTTAAGGCAGGCGATACTTTATAACACTGAAACACCAGATCTGTTTTCTGCTGTTTATACCCGTAAACATACAGTTGGCTGTTGTAACGGAGGAAATGCGAATTTATCAGAGGTAATGAGAGGCTCTGTGCGCCGCTATATCCGGCACACAAAAGCATGAAGCATATATACAGGCTGAGCTTTTTCATTTATTCGATCAAACCCTGTTTTTCGCGTTTGTTGTAATCCAGGATGAGCAGGTAATACAGAACGACACCGAATGCATATAATAAAGCTGTGATTAAAAAGATGTTTACGAAATCGAATTTCTTTCCGAACATAAAGCTAACCATCAAACCGCTGAAAAACCAGCTTCCGCTCCAGATAGCCGACACGAGCGCAGAGGTCATTTCCTGATTTTTGCGACCAACGTATTTCATCAGTAGTTCCGTGGTCATAGGTCCTGCCATATTCATAAGCGGCTGTCGCAGCAGATAGCATATAATGGCAATATAAAGTGCGATCGCGTATTGGCTATACAGTTCAGTGGTAGCCAGCGCAATCAGCGATACAACCGCCAGCGACTGAGTAGCCGGTATGGCTATTTTATAACCTATATTCACCTTGATCCGTGGCACCATCAGGGCTCCCCACACCACCAATACAGCTGCAATAGAACTGATAACAGAGAAGCCTCCTTTTTGTATACCATGAACATCTGAAAAGAAGAGGCTGATAAAGGGAATGGTAAGACCCGCTCCTGTTGCAATAATAAGTGTTGGAATAAGTCCGCGAATAATAAGAGGCCAGTCCAGAGGCTCGCTGCGTTGCTTCATTCGCACTGAGCGATCTTCTGTCTTTTCCTGGATTTTGACACGGCTCATAAACCACAGGCCTCCAAAACCCAATACCGAAAAAATAACCAGGATGGTTCTTTCATTGAACAACTGCGGATTTATAAAATCGAGCAACGCAATTAAAACACCACTTGCAATCCCTGCGAAACTCCAGGTACTATAACTCAGTGCGATGCCTGCAGTATGGTTTTCTTTCGGGGCATTGCGGAGTATGTAAGGCGAAATAGGAATCTGCATAAAGGTGAAGGATGCACCCCAGCAGATCAGCGAAGCATAGATCCAGGGCGTCAGGTGAAGCCAGGTAGCAATAACAATGCACAGGGCGAATGTGGGAACAAGCACAGCAGAGAGGTAGAAAAAAGGTTTCATTTTTTTGCCACGCAGATAATTACCCAATGGAATAGCCAAAGCAAACACACCGATGAAACGGAAAGTGATAAACATAGCGATTTGCTCCTTGGCATAGCCCTCGGCTTTCATATAGAGCGGCAGAATATTCATGAATGTGGCATTTACCATCTGAATAAAAAACTCAGCGGTAATGACATTCAGTAAAGAACGTTCCAGCTTTCGATAATCATTGAGGAATGTGAACATACTACTGATTCTGTATAATGATATCGATATATGCTTTTATTTTGTCGGTATCGCCGGGACCAAAAGTTTCATAATCGCCCTGGTTATTGAACCAGGTGAGTTGGCGTTTTGCATAGCGGCGGGTATTCTGCTTGATCATGGCAACGGCATCGGTTAAGCTACAGGCCCCATCGAAATATGCAAACAGTTCTTTATAGCCAACCGTATTGAGTGCATTTAGACTACGGTATGGATAAAGGCTTTCAGCCTCTTTCAGGAGGCCCGCTTCCATCATCAGGTCCACACGCCGGTCGATGCGTTTGTATAAATCCTGACGATCCATATTGACCAGGATCGGGATAATCTCAAAAGGCCGTTCTTTTTTATGCTGTGTGCGAAATGATGAATAAGGCTTACCGGTATGCAGGCATACTTCCAGGGCTCGCTTAAGGCGTTGCGGGTTCTGAGTATCGGCATGGGCATAATACACAGGGTCCAGCTGACTGACCTGTTCCTGCAGGTAAATCAATCCCCGGTTTTTGTATTGCTCCTCGATCATCGTGCGGATGTCAGCAGGGATTTCTTCGAACTCATCCACACCATGACAAACCGCATTGATGTAGAGTCCCGAACCACCAGCCATGAAAACAACCTGATGTTCGCGAAACAGATCATCCAATGCATGCACTGCATCTTTTTCAAACTGACCTACGTTGTAAGTATCATGAATACTGAGATGTCCGAGGAAGTCATGAGGCACGCCTTCGAGTTCAGCTTCATCAGGGCGGGCTGTGCCAATCTGCATTTCCTTGTAGAACTGTCGTGCATCGGCCGAAATAACACCGGTGCCGTAGTGTTTTGCCAGTTGTACAGCCAGTGCTGTTTTCCCTACAGCTGTAGGCCCAGCGATTATTACCAGGAAATGTTTCAAAAAAAGTAAAATTGACCGGCATTACACCGGGTTAAGCTATTGCAGTTAATCTTCATCGCGACCCTCTTCGAAGTCGTCGAAACCCATGTCGTCACTTCCTTCTTCACCGTCTTCTCCCTGCCCCTCTTCTTCTGATTCTTCGTCTCCCTCTTCTCCTTCGAGGGTTTCCAAATCACCGTCATCAATGCCGTGTTCCTCGGTTTTGATGGTTTTATAAATTTCTTCGTCTTCTGCTTCGAGGTCGTTAACCATGGCAGCCATAGCCTGATCAGGCGACAGTTCACCTTTGGCAATCTGCGACTGTTTGTATTGTTTCGGCGGATTTCCGATAGATCGGACACAAGCCGGGTAAGCGATTTTAGGATCCTCGCCTAATATTTTCATCAGTTCAAGGCAAAAAGTCCATTGTACCTGCGGATCGAATACATATACAAAACGCTGGCGCGGGTTATCGATGTATTTGGCAATTTTCACGGATGCCATTAATTTTTTAGGCTCACGTTTCTTCCGGATATCTTCTTCATCGGCAGCAAGATCCTCTTCGCGCAGTGTAATTTCCTGGCCTTTGCGCCAGTAGTCGTCGCTCACAAAAAAAGAAGCAGCGTGTTTTTTATCGAATTTATAAGCCTCCTGTATGGCGTTATGAAGCATTTCAAATGTTTGCGAGGATAATATTTCTATTTCCCTGTATATATCCTCATTGTCTTCGAGGTATGTCTTAAGCCTGTAAACAGCCATTCCTATTCAAATTTATGATTTAGTTACAATTGCGTTATTTCCTACAAAGTTAAAATTCCAGCCACTCTCAAAGATACGCGGAAGGTAACGTTTGTATAATTTGAGGCGGGCATTTCCCTTGATGCTGTTTTTTTCCTCATCGCGATCCACCGCATGAAACTCATAGGTATTCACTTTCGGATGCTCAGCCATAAAATTTTTGACGATCACCACAATCGTATTCATCACACGGTATACCTCGCCTCTGTTGGTTGTTACATATTCTTCTCCCTCGAACTCATCGTTTACAACACCAAAAACAATGGTAGAGTGTAAAATATTATCCTGTCGGCGGCCAAAACGAACCTCATACCTCAATCCCGAATAGGTATTGAAGTAATAGACACCTGCACTTTTAATCGCGGGATATTCGATTTTAAAAATACCAGCTTCCGACATATTGAAATTTATCAGGCTAAAACCGGACTATTGTTTTTTTTAAAACGATCGGCCGGTACGAGCTCTTTTGAACCTGTACTGTAATCGTAAAATCCTTTTCCGGATTTAACGCCCAGGTGACCTGCTGTTACCATATTCACCAATAAAGGACATGGTGCATATTTAGGGTTTCCGAAACCATCCTGTAGTACACGCATGATGTTGAGGCAAACGTCGAGTCCGATAAAATCGGCCAGCTGCAGTGGTCCCATAGGATGCGCCATACCAAGCTTCATAACGGTATCTATTTCCTCAACGCCGGCCACACCTTCATAAAGTGTAATGATGGCTTCGTTGATCATTGGCATCAGAATTTTATTGGCCACAAAGCCCGGGTAATCATTCACTTCTACCGGAACTTTTTTCAGTTTTTTAGATGTCTCCATAATGAGGTTACATACCTCATTGCTGGTAGAATAGCCACGAATCACTTCGATAAGCTTCATCACAGGAACCGGGTTCATGAAATGCATCCCGATCACTTTATCAGGGCGCCTGGTTACCGCGGCAATCTGGGTAATAGAGATAGACGATGTATTTGTTGCCAGAATTGTATTGGCCGGACAAATCTCATCCAGTTGTTTGAAAATGCCGAGTTTCACATTTACGTTTTCGCTGGCAGCTTCCACAACGAGGTCTGCATGTTTAGCACCATCAGACAGTTGTGTATACGTAGTAATATTTTTAAGGGTCGCTTCTTTTTCTGCTTCCGTGAGTGCGCCTTTGGCAATCTGCCTGTCGAGATTTTTCCCGATGGTGGCCATTGCCTTTTCCAGGGCTTTGTCGTTGATGTCGACAAGACTCACATTATATCCAAACTGAGCAAATACGTGTGCAATTCCATTGCCCATAGTACCGCTCCCGATAACCGTAATATTCTTCATGATTTACAAAATTAATAACGTGTAAAGCTAACTTCTGGGCCTTTAATACGCAAGTATTCAGGCTAAATGTTCATATTTTTTGGCAGTTTTATAACGCTGTATTTCACTTCAATTCTCACGGATAACCGTAATCCTATTTTTTTTACCATTTAATCCACAGAGCGGCCTATATTTATGATGTTATGAGTAATTTTGTGTTTCATTTTTAAAAGCCTTATGTCATCAAACACACATATCAAATGCCTGATCATTGGTTCAGGTCCTGCCGGATACACGGCTGCTATTTATGCTTCGCGTGCGGATCTTAAACCTGTTGTATATACAGGATTAACGCCGGGCGGGCAGCTTACCGAAACAACCGAAGTAGATAATTTTCCGGGATACCCGAAAGGAATCACCGGCCCTGAATTAATGGAAGATCTGAAGGCACAGGCCGAACGCTTTGGTACCGAAGTACGTTTTGGTATGGCAACAAAAGCCGATCTGAAATCGAATCCGAAACGCATCTGGATCGATGATACAACGGAAATTACGGCCGATACAGTGATCGTGTCGACTGGTGCATCTGCCAAATGGCTGGGGCTGGAAAATGAAAACAGGCTTCGCATGAATGCCGGTGGTGTTTCTGCCTGCGCAGTGTGCGACGGTTTCTTTTTCCGCGGACAGGATGTAGCTATTGTTGGTGCCGGTGATACGGCTGCCGAAGAAGCCACCTATTTATCGAAACTCTGCAAAAAAGTATACATGATTGTTCGCAAAGGCGAAATGCGCGCGAGCAAAGCCATGCAGTACCGTGTACAAAACACGGCAAACATTGAAATATTATGGCACTCCGAAACACAGGATATTCTTGGAAAAGATGGTGTAGAAGGTGTTGTGGTAAAAAACAGCCAAACCGGCGAACTGCGTACTCTGGATGTAACCGGGTTCTTTGTAGCTATTGGTCATAAACCGAATACCGATATTTTCAAAGGTCAGCTGGATATGGATGACCAGGGGTATCTATTGGTAACACCGGGCTCAACCAAAACCAATATCGAAGGGGTATTTGCAGTAGGCGATTGTGCCGATAAAACATACCGCCAGGCTGTAACTGCTGCAGGGAGTGGCTGTATGGGCGCTCTGGATGCAGAACGCTATCTCGCTGCCAATGGAATTCATTGATGAAGTGTGCATTAAATTTGAGTAAAAGTTTTAGGGATTTAGGAAAGTTTTGTTATTTAGTAGTTTAATTTTGAATGATATACGTTTTTGCATGAGGAGCATTGTACTGATAACCACTTTCCTGATTTTAAATATAAGCCTTGCCTGGGCTCAGAAATTTTCGGACCAGGTGCCGCAGATCAAACGCTATACTCCTGCCGAAATTATCGATCCTGATTATGGCATTACACGCTACAATAAATTAACGCCCAGTATAGGCGGCGACTCTGTACGCTATACCAAGGATGGTTACAATGCGCAGGGCTGGCAGGAAGATTTTTATGTAAGCGGAAAATTGCTGCACAAAGGATTTTACCAGGATGGCCAGATCAAAATCTTCAAAAATTTTTATGAAAACGGCCAGGTTGAACGCAACTTTACCAGCACCGATCTGCGCCACTGCAAACTCGAAATTTATTACGATGACGGTAAAGTACGCTCTACCATTATGTATTACGACGGCAGCCCGCAAAACGAATACGATTACTTCCGCAATGGAAATCCGGAATATGTAGAAGAAAACGATAAAGGCATGGAGTTTCTTTATAAGCGTAATTCCTATTTTGAAAACGGACTACCGGAATCAACCTTTGAGCTTCTTGACAAGAAAACCAAGCGCTACGCAAAAAAAGAATATTACGAAAACGGACGCGTGAAAGAAGAAGGCGATATGTATTTCAAGAAGGATTTACAGGATTATCAGAAAGAAGGTACCTGGACATATTACGACGAAAAAGGAAATGTGATCAAAACCGAAAAGTATCACAACGGTCAGGTAGAGTAAACCTCATTTATTGCTTCCAGAATAATTTTACAGGATTTTTCAATTTCTTCCATCGTAATGGTAAGAGGCGGTGTAACGCGCATTGACCATGCATTGAACAGAAACCAGTCTACGATAAGTCCGCGCCGGATACAGGCTTCAATCACCTTCATGTTTATCTCCATACTTTCGAAACCAACCGAAAGCATCAGGCCCCTGCCCTGGATTCCTTTTATTTTCGGATGCTGCAATAAACCGCGAATGAGTTTCTCTTTGGCTACAACTGTATCCACTATATTTTCGTTGACCAATGTGTTTAAACAAGCCAGAGACGCTGCACAGGACACCGGATGGCCCCCGAAGGTATTGATATGTCCCAGCACCGGATCGTGCGTAAGGGTATTCAGCAGAGCCTGTGAGCCGATAAAACAACCGATCGGCATACCGCCTCCCATGCCTTTTGCCAGGCAAAGTATATCGGGCACCACGTGGTAATGTTCAAATGCAAATAAGGAACCGCTACGTCCAAAGCCACTCTGAATCTCATCCAGGATCATCAATGTGCCGTGCTTGTGACATGCATAGCGTATGGCCATCATAAACTCCATACCGGCAGGCTCATAGCCTTTTTCGCTGGCAATGGGTTCTACAATCACGGCCGCCGTCTTATCTGAAATGGCAGCCTTTACAGCCTCCACCGAATTGTATTCGAGAATGGTTATTCCCGGCAATAAAGGTCTGAATGCCTGTTTAAATTCCTCGTTCCCCATCACGCTGAGGGCTCCATGCGTGGAACCATGATAGGCATCTCTGAAACAAATGATCTCTGTACGCCCCGTAGCGCGTTTTGCCAGCTTCAATGCACCTTCAACAGCCTCTGCTCCTGAATTTACATAATACACTGTATCGAGTGCTTCGGGTAAATGATCGCTTAAAGCCTTTGCCAGCTGCACCTGCGGACTTTGTATATACTCACCATACACCATCAGGAACATGTACGTGGCGGCCTGCTCCTGCACTGCTTTTACAACAGCTGGATGGCAATGACCGATATTGCTCACCGAGTTACCGGAAATAAAATCGATGTATGCCCTGCCATCTGCATCATACAGGTGAATACCCTCTGCCCGTGTAATTTCGAGCCCGATGGGGGCCGGCGAGGTTTGCGCCACATGCTTCAGAAACAATTGCCGGTTGGAGAGATGCATGGTATAAAGAATTATTATTTAAATGCTTTCACCAGGTCTTTCAGTTTTGCCTGTACCTTATCGTTTGGTTCTACCAAAGGCAGGCGCACTGTAGGTCCTGTTATTTTGAGCAGGCTCAGCGCATGCTTTACTCCACCCGGGTTTCCATCGGCAAACAGCTGGTCTGTAATATCAATGAGGCTGTAGTGGAGTTTTTGCGCCGTTGGCATATCGTATTTCAGGGCCGCTCTTACCATGTTGCTGAATGGCTTCGGGAAAGCATTGGCTACTACCGAAATCACACCATGCCCGCCGCAGGCAATGATCGGCAATGTAAGATTATCATCACCGCTGATGACCATAAACTCTTTTGGTTTATACTTGATAATTTTCATGCACTGCTCCAGGTTGCCGCTGGCTTCCTTAACAGCTATGATATTTTTGAAATCTTTAGCCAGACGCACGGTTGTTTCCCAGCTCATGTTTGATGCTGTGCGGCCCGGTACGTTGTAGAGAATAACCGGTAACGGGCTTGCTTTGGCAACCTCTTTGTAATGCTGGTAGATACCTTCCTGCGAAGGTTTGTTGTAATACGGCGAAACAGACAATACAGCCGAAAAGGCTTTCAAATCGGTATGCTTGAGGCTATGTACAACTTCGGCAGTATTGTTTCCGCCAATGCCCAGCACAAGCGGTAAACGGCCTTTATTCACCTTTACCACGTGGTTGATAACGGCCTGCTTTTCGTCTTTGCTCAGGGTTGCACTTTCGCCGGTAGTTCCAAGAACTACCAGGTATTCTACCCCACCCTTCACGAGGTGCTCTACCAGGTTGGTGAGTGCATCAAAATCGACATGTCCTTTTTTGGTAAACGGTGTTACAATTGCTACACCGGTACCCATCAGATTTGCAGTTTTAGCCATAATATTCAGTTATTTTGTTTTAATCATGTTTAAATAAACCAGTACCTGTTTCAGAAATGCTTCAACGCCAGTCTCTGCAATGCTCAGGTCAAAAACAGGATGTTCAAACGATCCTACTTTAAACGGGGCATCGATCCATTTGCTGAGAGCGAGCAGGGTTATCTCGTCGGGCTTACCCAGGTTAATAAGCACATCGGGCTTGCGCGAATTGAGTGTTGATAAAACTTCGTTCTGCGGCAAGCCAAGGAACGTTAGTTGCTTTTTACTTACAACTACATGTTCCAGATCAAATGCAGGTTCCTGACCGGGTTTTCCCTTATATACAAAGGCTGTCATGGTTTGCTTGCCGTCGGCAACTGCCTGTTTTAAAAAGTGCCTGGTTTCAGGGAGGTGAGCAGGTTCGGCCAGCAACAATATGGTCTTTACTTCGGTCCAGTTCATAAACTGCCGGCTGTTTTGCCGGGCGGGCTTTGCATTAAGCTGCCAGAGGGCTATATTAGACAGGAAACCCATGTTTAGTTTGCCAGTTCTTTTTTATATTCTGTAAGCAGTGCTACAAATCTGAGGATCGTTGCATCCATGTTCTCATCGCTCTTTCCACCGGCAGCATTGATATGTCCGCCACCTGAAAAATGTTTCCGGGCAAACTGGTTCACATCAAATTTACCTTTGCTCCGGAATGATGCTTTAATCTTGTCTTCAGCCTCGCTGAAGAACGCGCAGAACTTAATACCTTTGATCGCAAATGGGTAATTGACTACGCCTTCCGTATCACCTTTCTGGTATTGGAAACGGGCCAGTTCAGAAGCATTGAGGGTGATGTAAGCCGCAGAAAACTCCGGCAGAACAACCATTTTTTCAGTGAGGCAATAGCCCAGGAGGCGCATGCGATGCTCACTATAGGTATCATAAATGGCAGAGTGTATATCACTGATCCGGATCCCTGTTTCGAGCAAATCCGCAATGATGCGATGGGTCTGAGGTGTTACACTATCGTATTTAAATGAGCCCGTATCGGTCATCAATCCTGTATAAAGACAGGATGCAATATGCTTATCGATCAATTTCTTACCGCCGAGCCCCACAATAAACTCATGCACCAGTTCGCAGGTTGAGCTGGCTTTCACATCGTGGTAATACAGGGTAGCATAGGCGTCCGGCTGCTGATGATGATCGATCATGACCTTTGCGGCCGGCGATTGTGATAATACATCGCCCAGTTTTTCGAGGCGTTTAAAATTATTAAAATCGAGTGTGAAAATAAGATCTGCCTTACGGATGAGACCCATGGCTTTTTTTTCCTGTTTCAGAAAATCGACCACCTGTTTATTTCCCGGAAGCCAGTTCAGAAATTCGGGGTAATCGTTCGGTGTAATCACGCTGACCTTTTTACCTGTTTTCTTCAGGTAATTATAAAGCGCCAGCGACGATCCCATGGCATCCCCGTCGGGGCTCCAGTGAGTAACGATAACGATAGAATGGCTGCGCCTGAGTAGGGCTTTAAACTTACTGAAACTGTCTTTTTGCATCCTTACAAAGGTATGATTTAAGCGCGATTATAGGACGAAAGCAGGATTATAATTTGTTTTGGAAAAAAATAGCTAAATTTGCGGCCTAATAAATTTAAACAAATGGCAGGAAACATCACATTTACCATGATTAAACCGGATGCTGTTGAAGCAAACAACATCGGTCCTATTTTAGCTAAAATTAACGAAGGTGGCTTTAGAATTGTATCTATGAAATACCTGAAGCTTACCAAAGAACAGGCTGGTCAGTTCTATGCTGTTCATAAAGAGCGTCCGTTTTACGGGGAGCTGGTTGATTATATGAGTGCCGGTCCGATCGTGGCTGCTGTTTTAACCAAAGACAATGCTGTGGCTGATTTCCGCAAGCTGATTGGTGCTACAGATCCTTCTAAAGCTGAAGAAGGTACTATTCGTCGTTTATTTGCCAAATCGATTGCTGCTAACGCGATCCATGGTTCTGACAGCGATGAAAACGCAAACATTGAAGCATCTTTCTTTTTCTCCAACCTGGAGCGTTTCTAATTCAAGAATTGTTATATTATAAAAAGCCCCCTGAGTTTTCAGGGGGCTTTTTTATTTCTTCAACTTATCTTCAAATACCTTTCTGAACTTCTCTACTTTGGGCCGGATCACATACTGACAATAGGGTTGCTCGCCATTCAGGTTAAAATAATTCTGGTGATAATCTTCGGCTGGGTAAAAATTGGTAAAGGCCGTGATCTCTGTGATAATGGGATTATCGAAAGCACCGCTTTTATTGAGTTCGGCTTTGTATTGTTCAGCGATTTCTTTTTGCTCGGGTGTATGGTAAAAAATAGCGGAGCGATACTGGGTTCCGACATCATTGCCCTGTCTGTTCAGGGTAGTTGGGTCATGGGTTTGCCAGAATACCTGCAGAATTTCAGGCACTGTGAGTATGGCAGGATCGTATACGATCTGACACACCTCGGCATGCCCGGTTGTGCCATTACAAACCTCGCGGTAGGCCGGGTTTTTAACATGGCCGCCGCTGTAGCCTGATGTTACTTTTTCGACTCCTTTTAAATTCTGAAATACGGCTTCTACGCACCAGAAACAGCCTGCGCCAAGTGTAATAGTGTCCATGTTATGATTTGCTGAGGGATTAAGGGTTTCTTTTGGATTGGTTTTATCTGCTGTGGAAGTAGCCTGTTTGACAGATTCCTGGGCACATGCATTAAAAAAAATAGCTGTAACACATGCTACAGCTATTTTGTATCTGACTTTAAACATCGTTTATATATTTATGAAATACATACGCGTTAAAGTTCCGGGCAGATTATTTTTTCTTTGGTTTTTCCTTGCCGGTGAAATCGTACTGTTTCTTGAGTTTATCGTGTTTGGTAATTTTGATATTCCCTTCGATATCGTAGTTTTCAACTTTGAAGGTCATCATCAGTGTCTGATCATCGCTATTGGTTGTAGAGGCTTCACCTTCTATCCATTGTACATCGGCAGCATCTTCGTCGGTAAAGGATGAGTCTTTTTTAATTTCATACTTGATCCATTTATATTCCAGCTTATCGAAAAGAAAATTACTGAATACTTTTCCGCCTTTAAATTCGAGTTCATCTTCCACACCTTTTTTCGGAGGCTGGTTTTCTTTCACTTCCACCATTGTCGTTTTGAAAATACGCTTATCCAAAGCATCTTTTTCTTTACCTTTGTATGTCGCAAATACACTAATGCAGCCAACTGCAACAACAGAGGTTACTATAATAGCACGTTTTAAGTTCATGGTTGTTTTAGTTTAATGTTGATAAATGTAGTAATTTAGTTTTAGAAGTGATTTAAAACACCTTTAAAACTTCCATCATTTTTTACAAGTTTCAGATTACAAAATCGGTACCAAATCTATGCAACCACTTCCTGAACGAATCAGACCAAGAACCCTGGACGATTATATTGGTCAGGAACATATTGTTGGCAAAACTGCAGCGTTAAGGCGGGGGCTTGAACAGGGCCTTTTGCCTTCTCTTATTTTCTGGGGACCACCAGGCGTTGGAAAGACTACACTGGCCCAGATTATTGCAGGCTACCTGAAACGCCCGTTTTATGCGCTGAGCGCCATTAACAGCGGGGTAAAAGATATACGCGAGGTGATTGATAAAGCGCAGAGCCAGGGGGGTGGTCTTTTTGCACAGGAAAAACCGGTACTTTTTATCGACGAGATACACCGCTTCAGCAAGTCGCAACAGGATTCGCTGCTGAATGCTGTCGAAAAAGGGATTGTGACACTGATCGGTGCTACCACCGAAAACCCTTCGTTTGAAGTTATTCCGGCCTTGCTGTCGCGCTGCCAGGTATATATTCTGAAACACCTCACCCGCGAGAACCTCATGGAGCTTCTGCATGTAGCGATTACAAAAGATGAGGTATTGAAACATAAACACATCATAATCCTTGAAAGTGAAGCCCTGCTGCGGATTTCGGGAGGCGACGGGCGTAAGCTGCTGAATGCTCTTGAGATCGTGGTGAATTCGGCCAGCGGGCAGGATATTGAGATCACCAATGATCTTGTACTGCAGAATATTCAGCAGAACCTGGCGCTTTATGATAAGTCGGGAGAACAGCATTACGATATTATTTCGGCTTTTATTAAATCCATTCGTGGCTCTGATCCCAATGCAGCGGTATACTGGCTTGCGCGCATGATTGAGGGGGGCGAAGATCCGTTGTTTATTGCCAGGCGACTCATTATCCTGGCATCTGAAGATATAGGGCACGCAAACCCAACAGCCCTCGTGATCGCCAATAACTGTTTCCAGGCCGTAAATGTGATCGGTATGCCTGAAGGACGTATTATTTTGTCGCAGGCTACAACCTACCTGGCCTGTTCAGCCAAAAGCAACAGTGCCTATATGGCCATTAACGAGGCTATAGCAGAGGTTCGCAAAACAGGCGACCTTCCGGTGCCTTTACACCTCCGCAACGCTCCTACGAAGCTTATGAAAGAGCTGGGCTATGGCAACGACTATATGTATGCCCACCAGTACGAAAATAATTTTGTGGTGCAGGATTTTTTACCGGAAGCTATCAAACAGACCCAATTCTATGAACCAGGGAATAATGCCAGGGAACGGGAGATCAAAGAGTTTCTGAAACAGCGCTGGAAAGAATACTACAAATACGAATAAAAGAGGTTATTGCCGTTTTGAACCAGGATCAGCGGTTCAGGGCTTAATCGCTGTGAGCACCACCGAATTCGGGGTTCGGTTCAAATATAAGAATGTGGCCCAATGCCACAATAATGCCGCCGATACACTGTTCAACAACCTGCCAGCCGCAATCAGCCACCATGTAGGTAAACGTGACATTTTTAGTGAAGGATATACCCAAAACGGTAATCACTGAGAAAAGAATAAACCCGAGTGCAGCGCCAACCAGAACACCACGCAGGAACTGATTATATATTTTCTTTGCCAGGCGCGAATTAAAGGCTCTGTAAATCACGAATGAGATCACCAGGTACACGAGGGCAGCCAGGGCCATAAAAACCGCCTTAGAGAAGCTAATACGACTCAAATCGTTCAGGAATAAACCATGCCATACATAAAAAGCTACATACATCAGCACAGCGGCTAATATCCAGCTAATAAAGAAGCGTACAGAATAATGCATGATTTAACAGGGGCAAAATTACAAATTCCCTTCTTCGGAAGCAAAAAGTTTGCCAAAACCGGCCCTGATTGCCGTATGAGCTTTGTCATTTACCGGCAAATTAGCCTAAGTGGCCTATTTCTTATTAAAGCTTTGTAAAAACAAAAAGCCCCTGCTATTGCAGGGGCTTTTTCAATATAGAATGGGAAGCTATTAAGCGTCTTCGCCTTTTGTTTCAGCAGCATCAGTGCCTTCGGCTTTGGTAGTTGCTTTTTTAGCAGTACCGCGGCTACGACGGGTTGTTTTTGCTTTTTTGGTAGCAGCTGTTTTGCTGTTGCTGTAAAGTTCGTTGAAATCAACTAACTCGATCAGCGCCATTTCAGCGGCATCACCCTGACGGTTACCGGTTTTGATGATACGGGTGTAACCACCGTTACGCTCAGCTACTTTTACAGCTACATCTTTAAATAAAGCAGAAACAGCTGTTTTGCTTCTTAAATATGAAAATGCTGTACGGCGGCTGTGGGTTGTATCTTCTTTACTTTTGGTAATGATAGGCTCTACATATACGCGTAAAGCTTTTGCTTTGGCAAGCGTTGTGAAAATACGCTTGTTTTCAATCAAAGCACAGGCCAGGTTGCTTAATAAAGCCTGACGGTGAGCGCTTTTCCTGCCTAAATTATTTATTTTATCTCCGTGTCTCATGTTAATTTTTTGATTGCAGATTTAAGATTTGAGATTTTACTTCTTAAAACCAGAAATCCTACTTCTAAAATGATTAATCTTTATCTAATTTATATTTCACAACGTTCATACCGAATTGAAGGCCTTTTGCTGATACGAGGTCTTCGAGCTCAGTTAATGACTTCTTACCGAAGTTGCGGAATTTCAAGAGGTCGTTTTTATTGAAGGCTACGAGTTCACCCAGTGTTTCAACATCGGCTGCTTTGAGGCAGTTGAGGGCACGTACGGAAAGATCCATGTCAACCAGTTTGGTTTTCAGGAGCTGACGCATATGCAATGATGTTTCATCAAATTCCTCTTCTGATTTTTTCTCTTCTGAATCCAGGGTGATTTTCTCATCAGAGAATAACATGAAGTGGAAGATTAAGATTTTAGCTGCTTCTTTCAGCGCATCTTTAGGATGGATAGACCCATCAGAAACGATATCCAGAATCAGTTTTTCATAATCCGTTTTTTGCTCTACACGGTAGTTTTCAATGGTGTATTTTACATTCTTGATTGGCGTGTAAATAGAGTCGATGAAAATAGTTCCCTGAGGTGCTGAGTTTGTTTTATTTTCTTCAGCAGGAACATAACCACGACCTCTTTCAATAGACATCTCGATTTTCAGTTTTACATTGCTTTCGCAGTTGAAAATAACGAGCTCAGGGTTTAATACCTGGAATCCATTGGCAAATTTTCCGATTTCAGCAGCAGTGAATTTATCGCCACCGGCAAAGTGAATAACGATTTTTTCGTTATCGTGGTTATCGAGTTGTTTTTTGAAACGAACTTGTTTGAGGTTCAGGATGATTTCTGTAACGTCTTCTACAACACCTTTGATAGTTGAGAATTCGTGGTCTACACCTTCAATTCTAACACTAGTAATGGCATACCCTTCTAATGAAGATAATAAAATACGACGCAATGAGTTACCAATTGTAATACCGAAACCAGGCTCCAAAGGGCGAAATTCAAATTGTCCTTCTGTCTCGGTTGAGCTAATCATAATAACCTTGTCAGGTTTTACGAAATTTAAAATTGCCATATCTTGATGTATTATGTTATAAACTAATTGATTGATTACTTCGAGTACAATTCGACGATAAGCTGTTCTTTAATGTTCTCAGGAATCTGAGTACGCTCAGGCATATTGATGAATTTACCTGATAAAGAAGCGTTGTCGAAGTCCAACCAAGGGTATTTGTTCACTGAACCTGCCACTGAGTTGGAAATTGTCTCTAAAGATTTTGATTTTTCGCGAACCGCTACTACATCACCTGGTTTCAGGGTATATGAAGAAATGTTCACTACTTCACCGTTCACGGTAATGTGCGAGTGCGACACCAGCTGGCGTGCAGCACGACGTGAAGGAGCGATGCCCATACGATAAACCACGTTGTCTAAACGTGACTCGATGAGTTGTAATAAGATCTCACCGGTAATACCGTGCATACGGGATGCTCTGTCGAATATTTTAGCAAACTGGCGTTCCAATATACCGTAAGTATATTTCGCTTTTTGCTTTTCCATTAACTGTACTGCGTACTCTGATTGTTTAGCACGTTTTTTAGAAAGACCATGTTGTCCCGGAGGGTAGTTTTTCTTTTCTAAGGCTTTATCCGGGCCGAAGATTGGCTCCTTGAATTTCCTTGCAATTTTTGATTTAGGACCTGTGTACCTTGCCATTTTAAATAATTATTTGGTTTTATGTTTATTATTTAAGTTGAAACCCTCTAGATTTCAACTCCAAACCCTGAAGTGTTCCACTCCAGGGCCGGCTTATTTGTTTTTAAGAAATAAATTAAACGCGACGACGTTTTGGAGGACGGCATCCGTTGTGTGGGATTGGAGTGATATCAACGATCTCAGTCACTTCAATACCATTGGTAGTTAATGTTCTGATAGCTGATTCACGTCCGGCACCCGGACCTTTTACGAATACTTTTACTTTACGTAAACCCAGATCATGAGCTACTTTAGAGCAATCCTGAGATGCCATCTGAGCAGCGTATGGGGTATTCTTTTTAGAACCTCTGAAACCCATTTTACCGGCACTTGACCAGGAAATAACCTGACCGGCATTGTTGGTTAAAGAGATGATAATGTTATTGAAGGTGGCGTTGATATGCGCCTGACCTGTCGCCTCAACTTTCACCACTCTCTTTTTTGCAGAAGCCTTAGCAGCCGAAACCTGCGATTGTTGTTTAGCCATTTTAAAAAATGCTTATTTATTATTTAGTAACTTTTTTCTTGTTTGCAATCGTTTTACGACGACCTTTGCGGGTACGGGCATTGGTTTTGCTACGCTGACCACGAACCGGCAAACCATTACGGTGACGGATACCACGGTAGCAACCGATATCAGTTAAACGTTTGATATTTAACTGCACCTCTGAACGAAGAGCACCTTCTACTTTAATTTCGTTAATGATCTTACGGATAGCGTTTTGCTCGTCATCATTCCACTCGGAAACCTTTTTGTTAAGGTCAATACCGGCTTCTGTTAAAATACGCTGAGCTCTGCTACGGCCAATCCCGAAGATATAGGTCAATCCTATTTCTCCTCTTTTATTCTTTGGTAAATCTATACCTGCAATACGTGCCATTCTTTATATTTGATTTTTAAAAGTTTGCGAAATTACAAAAATTTTCCGACTTATTTTTGTCTTTGTTTAAACTTAGGGTTTTTTTTGTTGATGATGTACAACTTGCCTTTTCTGCGTACGATTTTGCAATCTACGCTTCTTTTCTTGATGGATGCTCTAACTTTCATTTTTTGTTGTTTTTAAAACAATGTTTTTGTTATTTATAGCGATATGATATTCTTGCCTTACTCAGGTCATAAGGGCTCATTTCCAGCCTCACTTTGTCACCCACCAGAATTTTGATGTAGTGCATCCTCATCTTACCTGATATATGTGCCGTAACAACATGCCCGTTTTCCAACTCCACACGGAACATGGCATTACTGAGCGATTCAATGATGGTACCGTCTAACTCTATATTTGATTGTTTAGCCATAGTTAAGCCTGTTGCTGCATCATCATTTGGTTAGACGTACGGCCCTTGATACGACCGCTCTTCATTAAACCATCGTAATGACGGTTCAATAAATAAGTTTCTATTTGCTGCAGGGTATCCAATACAACCCCCACAAGGATCAATAATGATGTACCACCGAAGAAGTCTGCAAATGCACTGCTGATTCCCAGTTTAATTGCAATAGAAGGTAAAATCGCTACCAGGGCCAGAAAAATAGAACCCGGTAAAGTAATGCGTGACATGACCTGATCAATGAATTCAGCTGTTTTCTTACCTGGTTTCACTCCCGGTACAAAACCTCCGTTACGTTTCATATCATCAGCCAGTTGATTCGGATTAATCATGATGGCTGTGTAGAAATAGGTAAAGAGGATAATCAGAGTTGCGAAAATAAGATTATACCATACACCGTAACGTTGTGAAAAGACACCACCATTACCTCCGGAGAATCCGGAGATAGCTGCCGGAATAAACATGATAGCCTGGGCGAAGATGATAGGCATTACACCTG
The DNA here is from genome assembly GCA_018267825.1 of Bacteroidota bacterium. Taxonomy (GTDB): domain Bacteria; phylum Bacteroidota; class Bacteroidia; order B-17B0; family Aurantibacillaceae; genus JAFDXR01. Next base: position 166,655 of record JAFDXR010000013.1, read on the forward strand.
CAGCATTTACTTTTAATGGTAAGTACTGTCTCACACCGCCATATTGTTTATTTCCAACGATTTTCTTGGCAAACTGAACCGGAATACGGCGTGTACCCTGAACGAGCATGATACAGCCAACGATTACGAACAGCAGGAACACGATTTCGAGGAGGAACATGATCAGACCGCCACCCGAGTTTAAGCGTGAACCGAATTCAGATGTAATTGCAAATGGTAAGCGGGAAATGATACCGATCATGATGATCAGGGAAATACCGTTTCCGATACCTTTATCGGTAATACGTTCACCAAGCCACATGATAAACATAGTACCTGCCACGAGAATAAGTGTAGACTGAATACCGAACCATGTATGGTCGATGGCTACAACACCGGCTTTGGTGTACACCTGGGAAGCCAGGTAGCCGGGAGCCTGCACAGCAGTAACCAATACGGTTAAAATACGTGTATACTGATTGATTTTCTTACGACCGCTTTCTCCTTCTTTCTGCAGTTTCTGGAAGTAAGGCACAGCCATCCCCAATAACTGGATAATAATGGATGAGGTAATGTACGGCATGATACCCAAGCCAAAGATAGAGGCGCGTGAAAATGCACCACCCGCAAAGGCGTTGATCAAGCCGATAATGCCGCTGTCGCTTGCGTTTTTATTCGCATCAGACAGAGCTTCCACGTTGATACCCGGAAGCACGACATAAGAACCGAGCCTGTAGATGAGGATAAGACCCAGCGTCGTTAAGATCCGCTGTTTCAGCTCCTCTATCTTCCAGATGTTCTGAAGTGTTTCAAAAAAGCGCTTCATAAATTACAGTTGTGTAGCTACACCACCTTTAGCTTCTACGGCTTGTTTAGCAGTAGCGGTAAATGCGTGAGCTTTGATATCAATTTTAGATTTTAATTCGCCACGGCCTAAGATTTTGATCAGGTCGTTTTTAGAGGCAATACCGTTTTTAATCAATACTTCCGGTGTGATCTCGGTAACTTTAGCAGTTTCGATCAGCAGCTGGATAGCATCGAGGTTAACACCACGGTATTCAACACGGTTAATGTTTTTGAAACCGAATTTCGGTGTACGGCGCTGTAAAGGCATCTGACCACCTTCGAAACCACGTTTACGTGAGTATCCTGAACGTGACTGGGCACCTTTATGACCACGTGTAGCTGTTCCACCACCGCCGGAGCCTTGTCCGCGACCTCTTCTGTAATTCGATTTTACTGAACCTTTTGCAGGTTTTAATGTATTTAATTTCATCTTGTGTTCTTAATTAAATAGATTCAACTTTCACTAAGTGAGCTACCGCGTTGATCATTCCCTGAATTTGCGGAGTTACTTCTTTTTCGATGCTTGTGTTTGTTCTTTTGAACCCAAGTGCTTCAACAGTTAAACGTTGTTTTGCTGTTCTCTTAGACACACTTTTTACAAGCGTAATTTTAACCTTTGCCATATCTGTTCAATATTATCCGTTAAACACTCTATCTAAAGAAATTCCACGTTGCTGAGCCACAGAAATAGGGTCGCGCATTTTAGATAAAGCATCGATTGTTGCTTTTACTACGTTGTGTGGGTTCGAAGATCCTTTTGATTTTGCTAATACATCGGTTACTCCTACACTTTCAAGTACGGCACGCATCGCACCACCGGCAATTACACCGGTACCGTGAGCAGCTGGTTTCAGGAATACACGTGATCCACCGAATTTTCCGTTTTCTTCATGTGGAACAGTACCTTTCAGGATCGATACTTTCACTAAGTTTTTCTTAGCATCATCGATTCCTTTGGTAATAGCATCTGTTACCTCGTTGGCTTTACCAAGACCGTAACCAACAACACCTTTTTCATCGCCTACTACCACGATAGCAGCGAAACTGAAATGGCGTCCACCTTTTGTAACTTTGGTTACACGTTGGATAGCAACCAGCTTATCTTTTAATTCGATGTCGCTTGACTTTACTTTTTTTACAACTTCTTTTGACATTGTCTGTATGTATATCTTCTGTTTATACTAATTAGAATTTTAATCCGCCTTCGCGAGCACCTTCAGCCAGGGATTTAACACGGCCGTGATATAAGTAACCATTACGATCGAAAGCAATAGCAGAGATACCGGCAGCCTGAGCTTTTTCAGCGATGGTTTTCCCAACCAGTTTCGCTTGTTCCGATTTGTTCACTTTTGCAGCTTTAATCGTTTTATCATTTGATCCGGCAGCCAGGATTGTTTTACCTGATTTGTCATCGATCAATTGTGCGTAGATATCAGTGTTGCTGCGAAACACGGTTAAACGTGGAGTTGTTGCAGTACCATTGATGGTCTTACGGATTTTATATTTGATTTTTTGTCTTCTTGACGCTTTTGTTGCCATCTTTCCAGTTTTTTAAAGATGATTTGTACTAATTGAATTAACCTATTATTTACCCGCTGCTTTACCTGCTTTACGGCGCAATACTTCGCCCACGAATTTGATACCTTTACCTTTGTACGGCTCTGGTTTACGTAATGAGCGGATTTTTGCGGCAACCATCCCTACCAGTTGTTTGTCAGCACTCTCTAAAGTGATTTTAGGGTTCTGACCTTTTTCTGAAGCGGTGGTCAATTTAATTTCTTTTGGAAGTTCGATGAGAACGTTGTGAGAGTAACCAAGTGCTAACTCCAGTAATTGACCTTTGTTAGAAGCACGGTAACCTACACCTACTAACTCCTGCTCGATTTTATATCCTTCAGACACACCTTTTACCATGTTGGCGATCAGGGCACGGTATAAGCCGTGTAATGCACGGTGACGTTTCTGATCGGTAGGACGGGTAACATTTACTTTTCCGTCTTCTACTTTTACGGTGATATCTGCATCAATGGTTTGGCTTAATTCGCCTAATTTACCTTTTACAGTAACAGTGTTTCCTGCTACTTTAACCTCTACTCCGGCAGGTAATGCGATTGGTAATTTTCCTATACGTGACATACTGTTTTTCCTCCTTCGCTTAAATTATGATACAAAACATAATACTTCACCGCCAACATTTTGTTTGCGGGCTTCTTTGTCGGTCATCACGCCTTTGGAGGTAGAAATGATCGCTACACCTAAGCCGTTTAATACTTTTGGCATGGTTTCAACGCCGCTGTATTTACGAAGACCTGGTTTGGAAATACGGTCCAGTGTACGGATAGCTGATTGTTTTGTTACCGGGTGGTACTTGAGGGCGATTTTGATAACACCTTGTTTGTTATCGGTTGCCTCGAATTTGTAGTTAAGGATGTAACCTTTTTCGAAAAGGATTTTAGTAATCTCTTTTTTCAGGTTTGAAGCCGGAACTTCTACTACTCTGTGGTTTGCTTTGATAGCGTTCCTGACACGTGTCAGGTAATCTGATATTGTATCTGTCATTTTTATTGGTTTTATATGTTATCCCGCACGCAGGATAATTATATTTAACTTCCCTTATGTCTGCCCGAAAAAGCCTTTGGCTGTTTCAGGGCCTGCAAAGATACGAAAATTTCCGTATCTCCCGCATTTTTTTATTACCAGCTCGATTTGGTAACACCCGGGATTAACCCGAACACTGCCATTTCGCGGAAAGTAACACGGCTGATGCCGAAATTACGCATATATCCGCGTGGACGACCTGTTAATTTGCAGCGGTTACGCATACGCACTTTCGCTGAATTTTTAGGTAATTTCTGTAATTCAGAGTATTTACCCTCTTTTTTCAGTTGTTCGCGTCTTTCAGCGTATAACTCTACTAATTTTGCTCTTTTGGCCTCACGGGCCTTCATAGATTCTTTTGCCATTCTCTATTTTGATCTATTATTTACGTTTAAATGGAATTCCGAATTCAGCTAATAAAGCATGAGCTTCTTTGTCGGTAGGTGCAGATGTTACGAAAGTAATATCCATACCCTGAATTTTGCTCACTTTATCAATATCGATTTCAGGGAAAATGATTTGCTCGGTGATACCCAGTGTATAGTTACCACGGCCATCAAATCCTTTATCGTTTACGCCTTTGAAATCACGAATACGTGGTAATGCAGAAGCGATCAAACGATCCAGGAATTCATACATTTTATCGCCACGGAGTGTTACGCGAACACCGATAGCTACACCTTTACGTAATTTAAAGTTCGAAATATCTTTGGTTGAGTATGTAGGAACTGCTTTCTGACCGGTAATGGTGGTCATTTCTTTTACTGCAGACTCAATCATTTTCTTATCGGATACGGCATCGCCTACACCCTGGTTGATACAGATCTTCTGTAATTTAGGAACCTGCATAACGCTTGAATAAGCAAATTGCTTTTTCAGGTTATCAACGATTTCTGCTTTGTATTTATCCTTTAATCTAGGAGAATAAGTTGTTGCCATTATTTAATCGCCTCCTTGCTTTTTTTAGAGTAACGTTCTATTTTATTTGTTTTTTCGCTCACGCGACGGCCTACACGTACAGTTTTACCACCTTCAACAAACATGAGGTTTGAAATGTGGATAGAACCTTCCTGTTTCACAATACCACCATTGGTATTTTTAGCACTTGGTTTAGAGTGCTTGCTGATCATGTTAACACCTTCAACAACCGCTCTGTTTTTTTTCAGGTCGATCGAGGTGATTTTTCCTTCCTGGCCTCTTGATTCGCCAGAAATGACTCTAACTGTATCGCCTTTTTTTAATTTTAACTTTGACATTTTTTCCAAACGTTATAATATTAAAGCACTTCCGGTGCCAATGAGATAATTTTCATGAATTGTTTATCGCGCAATTCTCTCGCTACCGGGCCGAAAATACGTGTACCACGGATCTCATCAGCCTGGTTGAGTAATACAACTGCATTGTCATCGAAACGGATATAAGAACCATCCTGACGACGGATTTCTTTTTTCGTTCTAACGATAACTGCTTTGCTTACAGTCCCTTTTTTAACGTTACCAGAAGGTAAAGCATGTTTTACAGTAACAACTATTTTATCGCCTACAGAAGCGTAACGTTTTCTTGTACCGCCTAATACACGGATAACCAATACTTCTTTGGCACCGCTATTGTCCGCTACTGTTAATCTTGATTCGTTTTGTACCATTTCTTCAACTCTTTAAAAAGATTATTTAACTTTCTCCAATACTTCTACTAAACGCCAGTTTTTGGTTTTACTCAAAGGGCGTGTTTCGGCGATTTTTACTGTGTCACCAATGCTGCATTCGTTTTTCTCATCGTGAGCAACGAATTTAGAGGTTTTATTTACGAATTTACCGTATTTCGGGTGTTTTACTTTACGCATCACTGCTACAACAATCGATTTTGACATCTTGTTGCTGGTTACCACTCCGATTTTCTCTTTTCTTAAATTTCTTTCTTCCATGGCCTCGATTATTTAGCTTGGTTACGTTTAGTTAATTCAGTTTTTAAGCGAGCCACGGTTCTGCGGGCCGAGCGAATTTTGATAGGGTTTTCTATCGGAGAAATAGCATGATTGAGGCTTAATTTGCCAAGTGCTGCCTGCTCTTCTCTTACTTTGTCCTGTAACTCTGCAGTTGACAGGGTTACGATATCTTTATTTTTCATTGGTCTTTATTTATTTGTTTTATATCCGGCGAAAACCCCTGCATGTGTTTCTTTCAAGTTCCGACGTTGAACTAAAGACATGCCCCGGCCTCACCAAATTTTTTTATTACGCCTGATCAGCTACGTAATCTCTGCGAACCACAAATTTTGTTACGATCGGCAATTTCTGTGCGGCTAAACGTAAAGCCTCTTTTGCAGTTTCGAGTGGAACACCTTCCGCTTCAAAAATCATACGGCCACGTTTTACAGGAGCAACCCAATATTCAGGAGCACCTTTACCTTTACCCATACGAACCTCTGCTGGTTTTTTAGTCACAGGTTTGTCTGGGAAAATACGGATCCAAACTTGTCCTTCACGTTTCATGTAACGTGTAATCGCAATACGAGCAGCTTCGATCTGACGGGCAGTTACCCAAGATTCGTCTAACGCTTTAATACCAAATGAACCGAAGGCTAATTGATCGCCACGTTTGGCGTTGCCTTTCATTTTCATTTTCTGCGTTTTTCTAAACTTCGTTCTTTTTGGCTGTAACATTGTACTAATTCTTTATATAATTCAAAAAATCTCTAATTATTTATCGTCTTTTTTCGGACCTCTTTTACCGCGGCCACCGAATTTAGGACCTGGTGTATTCGGACGTGCATTGTCACCACCTTTTTTCTCTTTGGCAAGACCAAAGTTAGGCGATAAATCGCGTTTACCGAAAACCTCACCTTTGCAGATCCACACTTTTACACCGATACGGCCATAAGTTGTGTGAGCTTCTGCTACTGCGTAGTCGATATCAGCACGCAGTGTATGCAATGGTGTACGTCCTTCTTTGTAACCTTCGGTACGTGCCATCTCAGCACCACCTAAACGGCCGGATACTTTGATTTTGATACCTTCAGCTCCCATACGCATGGTAGAAGCGATAGACATTTTTGCCGCACGACGGAAAGAGATACGTCCTTCGATCTGACGGGCAATACTGTCGGCAACCAAACGGGCATCCACTTCCGGACGTTTGATCTCAAATATGTTGATTTGGATTTCTTTGGTTGTTAATTTTTTCAACTCTTCTTTCAGTTTATCAACTTCTTTACCGCCTTTACCGATAATGATACCCGGACGTGCAGTATTGATGGTAACTGTAATTAATTTCAGAGTTCTTTCGATAACAATTTTAGAAATACTTCCTTTAGGTAAACGTGCTTTTAAGTACGTTCTGATTTTTTCGTCTTCCACTAATTTGTCGGAATAGTCTCTTCCACCATACCAGTTAGAATCCCAACCTTTGATGATACCTAAACGTAAACCTATCGGATTTGCTTTTTGTCCCATTTCTTTTATTTATTAATTTTTTGTGTCTAAAACTAAAGTTACGTGATTTGAACGCTTTCTGATTCTGTAGCCGCGGCCTTGTGGGGCTGTACGCAGGCGTTTCATCATCAGGGCACTGTCAACCGTGATCTCTTTTACGAACAATGTGTTCTCATCAGGGCGAGAGCCAGTTTTAGCTTCGTAATTAGCAATAGCTGATTTTAATAATTTTTCCAAACGAGTGGAAGCTTCGCGCGTATTGAATTTTAACACGTTTAATGCTTTATATGCTTCCATACCTCTTACTAAATCCGCAACCTGGCGCATTTTACGAGGCGATGTAGGGCAGCTGTTCAGCTTAGCAAAATATTTGCTTTTGTTAGCTTCTTTACGTGCCTCTGCTACTAATCTTTTTCTTTTTCCCATTACTGAAATTCTTTATAGCTAATTACTTTTTGTTATTACCTGAGTGTCCTTTGAAGGTACGGGTTAATGAAAACTCACCTAATTTATGACCTACCATGTTCTCTGTAACATAAACCGGTACAAATTTGTTACCGTTATGCACAGCAAATGTATGACCCACCATTTCAGGGAAAATCATAGAACGACGTGCCCAAGTTTTCAGTACGGTTTTTTTGTTACTCTCATTCATCTGAGTAACTTTTTTCTCCAGGTTGTGGTCGATAAAAGGACCTTTTTTTAATGATCTTGCCATTTTCTGTTTTTGTGTTGTGAATCCTCACTCCGGGCAGAACCCGGAGCGGGACCATTAAACGTGATTAATTATTTTTTACGTCTTTCGATGATATGTTTGTTAGACGATTTTTTAGTGTAGCGGGTTTTGTAACCTTTAGCTGGTAAACCTTTGCGTGAGCGCGGGTGACCACCTGAAGCACGACCTTCACCACCACCCATTGGGTGATCAACAGGGTTCATTGCTACGGCACGTGTACGAGGACGACGACCTAACCAGCGTTTGCGACCTGCTTTACCAGATCTTTCGAGGCTGTGATCAGGATTTGATGTAGCACCGATTGTAGCTTTGCAGGTAATCAGGATCATACGAACCTCACCTGAAGGCATACGTAATACAGCGTATTTACCTTCGCGGGCAGTAAGCTGAGCGTAAGAGCCGGCACTGCGGGCTAATGCTCCACCCTGACCCGGGCGTAATTCGATGTTCGAAATGATAGTACCCAGAGGAATATCTGATAATAACATGCAGTTACCTACTTCTGGTGTGGCTTTAGGGCCTGACATTACTTTATTACCCACTTTTAAACCCTGTGGAGCAATGATGTAACGTTTCTCACCGTCTTTGTATGTAATCAGAGCGATACGAGCTGTACGGTTCGGATCGTACTCAATGGTTGTAACGGTTCCTTCGATCCCGTCTTTATCGCGTTTGAAATCAATAACACGATATAATTTTTTGTGCCCACCGCCAATATAGCGCATGGTCATTTTACCTGTGTTATCACGACCACCGCTGTTGCGAACTGGTTCCAATAAGCTCTTTTCTGGTTTATTGGTTGTGATGTCAGAATTATCTGCCGCTATCTTAAAACGGAGAGCCGGTGTAAGCGGTCTGAATTTTTTTAATGCCATTGTAATCGGAAATTTTAAATGTTAGCGTAAAAATCTATTGTTTCACCTTGTTTTAACGTTACAAAAGCACGTTTTGAACGGTTTACACGGCCAATCGCTAAGCCACGTGTGGTATTACGGGATTTAACCTTACCCACGTATTGTTGAGTATTTACAGAATCCACTTTCACTCCGTAAGCTGCTTCCACAGCTTTCTTGATCTGGATTTTGTTGGCGCTCTTATCTACTATAAAACCATAGCGATTCAACTTCTCAGCCAAAGAAGTCATCTTTTCGGTTATTATAGGTTTAATTAAAATTTCCATTTTATTTGTTTAATATAGATTCAATTACTTTTACTGAACTCTCTGCTAATATAACGTTTTGCGCGTTTACAATGTCGTAAGTATTTAACTCAGAAGCCGTTACAACTTTTGAGCGTTCCAAATTACGGGACGACAAATATACATTTTTATTTGTATCACCCAACACCACCAGCGTTTTTTTGTCTGAAAAATTAAGGTTTTTCAATAAATCAACGAAGTTTTTGGTTTTTGGAGCTTCAAAATTGAAGTCTTCCAGTACGGTAATCGCGTTTTCTTTTGCTTTGTATGTTAAAGCTGAGATACGGGCCAGGCGTTTTACTTTTTTGTTCAGTTTGAACGAGTAATCGCGTGGTTTAGGACCGAAAGCTCTACCGCCACCAACAAACACAGGTGATTTCATAGAACCCGCACGGGCTCCACCTGTACCTTTTTGACGTTTTAATTTTTTGGTTGTTCTTGCGATTTCAGCGCGCTCTTTTGCTTTGTGAGTACCCTGACGTTGAGCTGCAAGGAAATGTTTAACATCCAAGTAAATGCTGTGATCATTTGGTTCAGCCGCATAAATTGCGTCTACCAGATCCACTTTCTTGGCGGTTTTTTTACCGCTGATATTTAATACTTCTGCTTGCATGATTATTTCTCAATTATAACGTAAGACCCTTTGGCACCAGGAACCGAACCTTTGATCAGGATCACGTTCTTTTCAGCCATAATTTTAACTACTTCGAGGTTCTGGATTTTTTTACGGTTACCACCAGTTCTTCCGGCCATACGCATACCTTTCATAACGCGTGACGGATCTGATGATGCACCTAATGAACCAGGAGCTCTCTGACGATCGTGCTGACCGTGAGTCTGGCCTCCTACCCCACCAAAACCATGGCGTTTTACAACACCCTGGAAACCTTTACCTTTTGATGTTCCTACAACATCTACGAAATCACCTTCAGCAAATACTTGCTCTACTGTAAGGGTATCGCCTAAATTTTTCTCCTCTTCGAAATGACGGAACTCAACCACTTTGCGTTTTGGCGTTGTTTTAGCCAGTTCAAAGTGACCTTTCATGGCCGACGAAGTATGTTTTTCTTTTTTCTCGTCGAAAGCCAACTGTAAGGCAGTGTAGCCGTCTTTTTCATTGGTTTTTACTTGCGTAACCACGCAAGGACCCGCCTCAATAACTGTGCATGGCACATATTTGCCATTGGCATCGAAGAAGCTGGTCATTCCTATTTTTTTACCAATAATTCCAGACATTTTGTTTTATTATTTACGTTAATTAATTTTTTGTTTCTTACTCTCGTTATCTCACCTGTACTGCAAGGGCAGCCCATGATGAGGGCCTGTTACACTTTGATCTCTACCTCTACTCCGCTAGGTAATTCAAGTTTCATCAAAGCATCAACTGTTTTAGATGAAGAACTGTAAATATCCAGTAAGCGTTTGTATGAGCATAACTGATACTGATCACGTGCTTTTTTGTTAACGTGAGGGGATTTTAACACAGTGAAAATACGTTTATTAGTAGGCAGTGGAATTGGACCATTTACTACTGCACCGGTCATTTTCACGGTTTTTACGATTTTCTCTGCAGATTTATCTACCAGGTTGTAATCGTAAGATTTCAATTTAATTCTGATTCGTTGACTCATTTTATATTGATCAAAAACGTTAATTATACTTTTTCTGTTTTACCTTTTGACTTAGCAATCACATCAGCAGCAACGTTTGCAGGAGCTTCAGCATAATGACTGAATTCCATGGTTGATGTTGCACGGCCTGAAGTTAAAGTACGTAACTGAGTTACATAACCAAACATTTCAGAAAGTGGAACTTTTGCTTTGATTACCTGTGCAGTACCTCTTGAATCCATACCTTCAATCTGACCACGACGACGGTTCAAGTCACCTACTACATCACCCATGTTTTGTTCAGGGGTCAGAACCTCAATTTTCATGATAGGTTCTAATAAGATAGGTTTACATTTACCTAATGCCTCGCGGTAAGCTGAACGGGCACAAATTTCGAAAGATAAAGAGTCAGAGTCAACCGCGTGGTAAGAACCATCGATCAATCTTACTTTTAATTTCTGTAATGGATATCCGGCTAATACACCGTTTGCCATAGAGGCTTTAAAGCCTTTTTCAACAGAAGGGATAAATTCGCGTGGAATGTTACCACCTGTAATTTCATTTAAGAACTGCAGATCGCCACCTTCAAAATTATCGTCGGTTGGGCCGATTACAACTTTGATATCGGCAAATTTACCACGACCACCGGTTTGTTTTTTGTAAACCTCACGGTGTTCAACAGTAGCAGTGATAGCTTCTTTATAAGATACCTGAGGCGCGCCCTGGTTTACTTCTACTTTAAATTCGCGTTTCAGACGATCCACGATGATCTCCAGGTGGAGCTCACCCATACCACTGATTACAGTCTGACCTGAATCATCATCGGTATGAACTTTGAAAGTTGGATCCTCTTCAGCCAATTTACCTAAACCTACACCCAGTTTATCGAGGTCGCCCTGAGTTTTAGGCTCAATGGCAATACCGATAACCGGCTCAGGGAATTTCATCGCTTCGAGTACGATAGGGAATTTCTCGGCACACAGTGTATCACCGGTACGGATATCTTTAAATCCAACGGCTGCACCAATATCACCGGCTTCGATAAACTCAACCGGGTTTTGTTTGTTGGCGTGCATCTGGAAGATACGGGAAATACGTTCTTTGTTTCCACTACGTGTATTTAACACGTAAGAACCTGCATCCAAACGACCGGCATAAGCACGGAAGAAGCACAGACGACCTACGAAAGGATCTGTAGCAATTTTAAATGCAAGGGCAGTGAAAGGTTCAGCAGCATCCGGTTTACGGGTTACTTCTTCACCGGTATCAGGGTTTGTTCCTTTTGTATCAGGTTTATCCAATGGAGAAGGCATCAACTCCATTACTAAATCCAGCATAGTTTGAACACCTTTGTTTTTGAAAGATGAACCACAAACCATCGGAACGATTTTATTGGCTAAGCAGGCTTTACGTAAAGCTGCAAGAACTTCTTCTTCTGTAATTGTATCAGGAGCATCGAAGAATTTTTCCATGATCTGATCATCGAATTCAGAAACAGCCTCGAGCATTTTCTCACGCCACTCCGCTACTTCATCTTTCATATCATCAGGAATAGGAACTACTTTGTAAGTCATCCCTTTATCATCTTCGTTCCAAACCATTCCACGGTTGTTGATCAGGTCAACTACACCTTTGAAATCGTCTTCAGCACCGATAGGTAACTGCAGAGGAACCGCATTACCACCTAATACTTCGCGAACTTGTTTTACAACGTTTAAGAAATCGGCACCCTGGCGGTCCATTTTATTTACGAAACCAATACGGGTTACGTTGTATTGATCTGCTAAACGCCAGTTGGTTTCTGATTGAGGTTCTACACCATCTACCGCCGAAAACAGGAATACCAGACCATCCAGGATACGTAATGAACGGTTTACCTCAACGGTAAAGTCCACGTGGCCCGGAGTATCAATAATATTCAGTTTGTATTTATTGTTGCGGTAGTTCCAGAAACAGGTTGTAGCAGCAGAGGTAATGGTAATACCACGCTCCTGCTCCTGTGCCATCCAGTCCATTGTTGCAGCACCTTCGTGTACCTCACCGATTTTGTGATTTACACCGGTATAATAAAGAATACGCTCAGTAGTCGTTGTTTTACCGGCGTCGATGTGGGCTGCAATCCCAATATTTCGGGTATATTTTAAGTCGCTCATTATAAATTAGAATCTAAAGTGTGAAAACGCTTTGTTAGCTTCTGCCATTTTATGTACATCTTCTTTCTTTTTGAAAGCTGCACCCTCTTCTTTTGACGCTGAAACGATTTCACCGGCTAATTTCTGAGCCATTGATTTTTCGTTACGTTTACGGGCGTAGGTAATCATCCATTTGATCGCCAGAGCGGTTTTACGCTCAGGACGGATTTCAGAAGGAATCTGGAAAGTAGCACCACCTACACGACGTGAACGAACCTCAACCTGAGGTGTTACATTGGCAAGGGCTTTTTTCCAAACTTCCAGTCCGTCTTCATTGGTACGTTTTGCAACGATCTCAATGCACTCATGGAACAATTTAGATGCGGTATTCTTTTTACCGTCATACATCAGGCTATTCAAAAAACGAGTAACCAATACATCGTTATAAATAGGATCTGGTAATAATATTCTTTTTTTGGCGGTTGACTTTCTCATGTCTTAATCTCTATCTATTCTGATTAATTACTTTTTCTTAGCCGGAGCTGCTGCAGCACCTGCTTTAGGGCGTTTTGCACCGTATTTTGAACGCTGTTGTTTACGACCGTCAACACCCGCAGTATCCAATGAACCGCGAACGATGTGGTAACGTACACCCGGTAAGTCTTTTACACGACCACCGCGCACCAGCACGATAGAGTGCTCCTGCAGGTTGTGACCCTCACCCGGAATATAGGCGATGATCTCCTGCTTATTGGTTAAACGTACCTTAGCGACCTTACGCATGGCCGAGTTTGGTTTCTTAGGCGTAGTCGTGTAAACACGTGTACATACACCACGGCGTTGTGGACAGCTGTCCAAAGCGGCCGATTTGCTCTTGTTAGGCGCTTTAAAGCGACCTTTTCTTACTAATTGCTGTATAGTTGGCATTGTTAACCCTTTGTATTACTTGATTTTACTGTAATTTAAGCAACCCCGCATTTTAGGGGACGGCAAAGATAGCAATTAAATTTATTTAAACAATGAAATTGTTGAAAAATTATTCAATAAAAAACGCCCTTCCGTATTTGGAAGGGCGTTTTTATGTATTTTATTCCCCTGAACCTTAGCGGTAGAGGTTAACCGTGCCATGTTTTTCGACCTTGTTTCCGTCATATCCGGTCGCTTTTACGAAGAAGAAATAAGTTCCGTCAGGCACCTTTGCCCCCTGGCCTGTTTTACCATCCCAGGCTGCATTTGCTCCCGTAAATTCATATAATTTCTCACCCCAACGGTTAAAGATATCCAGACTGATTTCCTTCACCCCGGTCGACTTGATGGTAAACAAATCGTTGACCCCATCACCATTCGGTGTAAATACGTTCGGAATTTCGATGCTTAAACCATCTTCTATAACAATGGTTGCATAAGCCGTATCCGCACATGGTCCGGCCGAAGCAATGAGCATCACTGTAAATGTACCGTGGCTGTTATATGTATTCGACGGGTTTGTAGCCGTAGAGTTGCCTCCATCGCCAAAAGTCCATGAATAAGCCGTAGCACCGGCACTCTGGTTTGTGAAATTCACATCCAGAGGGGCAACACCACTATTCGGATTGGCCGTGAAGGCCGCCGTAACACTGCTTTGAGACACATTCACTGTTGCCGTAGAAGTACAGTTAGTGACATTATCCGTCACCGTTACCACGTAAGCGCCGGCATCGACAATGGTCGGAGTCGCTGTATTGGCACCGGATGTAATGCTTCCTGCATTAGGCCCTGTCCAGCTATAGCTCACATTGGTATTGGTACTGCTAGCACTGATGGTAGCAGAAGTAGCCCCGCAGGCAATACTTGCATTGGCCGCAGCAGAAACCTGAGGCGGAGTGGTGCTGCCGGTTACCGTATATTGGGCGGCAACTGTACAACCATTCGTTGCATCCATTACCACTACATTCACCACACCGGCATTTGTTACTGATATATTTTGTGTATTGGCGCCACCTGGTGTCCAGGTATATGTAACACCCGTTGATGGCGTAGATGCCACTGTTAATGCAAGAGAAGGACTTGAACAACTGATTGCCGTAGCGCTGGTAACAGCCGAGATTGTAGCTGTAGGACTTACCGTATTTCCGGTAATACTTCCTGTAGCTGTATTGGTACAACCATTCACCGCATCTGTCACTAAAACATCGTAGTTTCCGGCCTGGTTAACATTAACCGAAGAACCGGTTGAAGATCCTGTAATACCCGCGCCGGTCCAGCTATATGTTACGTTCGAAGGATTTACCGTGGTACTGATAACAGCACCCGGCGTTGCGCAGGTCAGACTCTGTGTCGGTGTAACCGTGATTGTTGGAATTGTTGTATTGGTTACTACTGTTACGTTAGCCGTTGTTGCGCATCCATTGGATGTATTCGAAAGAGTCAGTGTATAAACGCCCGGTGTATCAAATACAGGGGTATCTGTTGTGCCGCCGCTGAGAGGTGCAGGCGACCATGTGTATGATATCGGTGTGTTGGTAGAACTGGCAACCACGCTTACCGTAGATGAAACACATGTCAGAGATACTGTGTTGGCCGATAATGTTAAGGTTGGGATGGCTGCATCAGGCACTACAGTGGCAGTTGCCGAAGCATTGATCGCGGATGAACAACCTGTAACGCTATTGGTTACCACAACAGTAAACACACCTGTACCACTGGCAACCGGATTTTGAATCGTTGGATTGCTTACAGAGCCCGTAGACGGAGGCGTCCAGCTGTATGTAACTGCAGGATCCGAAGAGTTCACTGTTAACTGAACCGTAGGCGATGCACAGGAGATCGTGTATGACGTAGGGCTTACTGTAGTTGTTGGTATTGTCGTATTATCAACTATGGTGCTTGTAGCCGAAACTGTACAACCGTTTGATGGATTCGTTACCAGAACATCATAGTTACCCGCCTGGTTAACACTCACTGAAGAAGTAGTAGCACCAGTAACCGTGCCTCCTGTCCAGCTGTAATTGATGCCCGACGCAGGATTCACAGTCGTGCTGATAACGGCTGTAGGTGTATTACAAGTCAGCGACTGCGTTGGTGTAACGGTAAGACCCGGAACGGTGTTATCCATGGCTACAGTTACGTTTCCATTGGTATAACAGCCGTTGGATGTATTTGTAACTACCACTGAATAGTTGCCGGCAGCTGTAAAGGTCGGAGATGCTGTATTGGCACCACTTGCCGGGCTTGGCGACCATGAATATGATAATGGCGAATCGGTTGATGTTACCACTGCCGACGGCGAAGGTTGAGAACATGTAACCGATAAGGAAGTTGCTGATAATGATATTGTCGGGATAGCCGCATTAGCCACAATTGTAGCAGTTGCTGCCGATGAAAGTGCCGACGAACAACCTGATACAGTACTTGTAACTACAACCGTGAAAACACCTACACCGCTTCCGATCGGATTCTGAATCGTACTGTTATTAAGTGAACCGGTACCAGGTGCTGTCCAGCTGTAGGTTACAGCAGGATCAGAAGACGTTACCGATAACTGCACAGTAGGCGAAGCACAGGAGATTGTATAAGCACCCGGGCTCACAGATACTGTAGGAATTGTTGTATTGGAAGGCACTGTTACGTTGGCATTGCCCGTACAGCCATTCACTGTATTGGTAATTACCACTGAATAGTTGCCACCCTGGGTTACAGTAGGCGTTGCCACTGCTGTTCCGGTAAGTCCGGCAGCCGGTGTCCAGCTATACGTATACGAACCGCTTGCAGGGCTTGCATTCAGTGTCAGTGAAGTTGTTGTACAGGTAATACTCGATGTTGGAGCAATGCTCGCGGTTACTGCCGTGGTATTGATCGGAACACTTGTAGTTACCGTAGATGAACAACCGGTGAGTGTATTTGTAACAACACAGGTATAATTGCCTGCTGTAGTCACCGTAGCCGTAGACTGAGTAGCCCCGGTAATGCTGCCCGGACCAGTCCATGAGTAAGATACAGGGCTCGATGTGGTTGTAGCAACAACCTGTGCACTTGTATTTGTACATGTAATGGATCCGCTGTTGGAAGATGATACGGTTGGTAATCCACTGCTGGATACAACCGATACAGTACCGGATTTTGTACAACCGTTAGCAGGGTCAGTTACTGTGAGGGTGTAGGTCGAAGGTGAGCAGGCTGAAGCTGTATACGATGTTGAACCGGCACATACGCCTCCTGTCCAAACCGGCGTACAGGTAGATGGTGTAGCCGAACCCGCCAGGCTCACTGTAGGCGAAGCACAGGTAATGGTTTGTGTAAGCGGCATCGTTACCGAAGGTGTTATGGTATTCTGAGTTACTGTTGTGTTAACTGTTGCCGTACATCCGCTTACAGAATTGGTCACTGTTAATCCGTAAGAACCAGGCTGGTTCACAGATGGCGAAGCTGTATTTCCGCCGGAAACAATTCCGGGACCTGTCCAGGTATAAGTGACCCCAGACGCAGGAGTACCGCTCAGTGTAATTGTAGGCGAAGTACAGGTCAATGTAGATGGTATTGTAATAGAAGGTAAAGGTGTTGTGGTGTTTTGCGAAACAGTTGTCATCGCCGTTGCCGTACAACCACTCACAGCATCCGTTACTTTTAATGTATAGGTTCCGGCTGCATTTGCCACAGCATTCTGCGAAGTTGTACCACCGCTGAATCCAGGACCACTCCATTGATAAGTCACACCGGCAGCAGGACCGCCATTAAGCGCCACTGTAGTTGTGGTACAGGTCAGTGTAGCCGAGTTTGTTGCAGTAGGCGAAGGTGTTGTGGTATTCTGTGCTACAGTGGTTACAGCCGCTGCCGTACAGCTGTTAGCCGTACCGGTTACTTTCAGGGTATAGGTGCCGGCTGCGGTTGCTACAGCGTTCTGTGATGTTGTACCACCGCTGAATCCCGGACCACTCCATTGATAGGTTACACCGGCTGCAGGGCCGCCATTAAGCGCCACTGTAGTTGTCGTGCAACTTAAGGTCGCTGCGTTAGTCGCAGTTGGTGAAGGCGCTGTTGTATTTTGAGAAACCGTTGTTACTGCTGTAGCTGTACAGCCGTTCACAGCATCCGTTACTTTGAGTGTATAGGTTCCTGCGGCAGTAGCCACAGCATTTTGTGATGTTGTACCACCGCTGAATCCGGGACCACTCCATTGGTATGTTACGCCGGCTGCAGGGCCGCCATTCAACTGCACTGTGCTGGTTGTACAGGTTAATGTAGCCGCATTGGTAGCTGTTGGCGATGGTGTAGTTGTATTCTGTACGACGGTTGTATTGGCTGTAGCTGTACATCCGCTCACCGAATTTGTGACTTTAAGTGTATAGGTTCCGGCCGCCGTAGCAATAGCATTTTGCGAGGTTGTACCACCGCTGAATCCCGGACCACTCCATTGGTATGTAACACCAGCTGCAGGCCCACCATTCAATTGAACTGTACTGGTGGTACAGCTCAGCGTCGCAGCATTGGTAGCTGTCGGAGCCGGGGTTGTTGTATTCTGCGAAACTGTTGTTACTGCTGTAGCTGTACAGCCGTTTACAGCATCCGTTACTTTAAGTGTATATGTACCGGCTGCCGTGGCAACTGCATTTTGTGATGTTGTACCTCCGCTGAAACCAGGTCCGCTCCATTGATAGGTTACACCACTTGCCGGTCCTCCGCTGAGGGCCACCGTTGTAGTTGTACAGGTAAGTGTAGCCGAGTTACTGGCTGTTGGTGATGGCGGTGTATTGTTCTGCGCAACCGAAGCTGAAGCCGTATTGGTACAGCCCGCTGCAGATGTTACCGTAACATTGTATGTTCCGCCGAGGTTTACCGTTGGGGTTGCCGTGGAGCCACCGCCCGTTATACCGGGGCCACTCCAGTTATAAGTTCCCCCACCCGATCCGGTTATGACCACATTGGGCGTAGTACAGGTAACTGTCTGCGTGACACTAGTACTGACCGTTGGTTTGGGATTAATGACAACAGCTAATGTCTGTGTTGCACTTGTACATGCACTTTGGGTTGCTACGGCCGAGATGATGCCTGTTTGTGTAGATGCCACAACAGGTGCTGTATAACCCGCAATATTTGAGCTACCACTGGCAGCTATCCCTACACTGGTGTTATTATTTGTCCAGGCTACCGAGGCCCCGGAAGGCGTTGTCGTAAAGTTAATCGCTGCAACAGGGCTTCCCGAACATACAGTCTGGCTGCTTATTGCGGTAATGGTAGGATTCGGTGCGATTGTCAATGTATAATGTCCTGTGATCGGATTACATACACCGTTATTGAACACATAGTTTACTGTGTATGTAGTACCTGCAGGCATGAGGGATGTTGTAATAACTGCAGGTCCCCAGTTTGAGTCATAAAGTCCCGGTGAACCTGAAGATGGAACAATGTTATACGTAGCGGTACCAATGGCTGTATTGGCAGGTATATTGATCGTGTAGCAGGATGCTGCGCCTGAGCCGGTCCACACGTAAGGTCCTCCAACGACGGTATTATCCCAGCAATTTTCGACAGTAACCGTTGTTGTACCAATGGCTCCGGAACCTTTACAGAGTACTACCTGGTGAGACAAAGAAGGATCAGCCCCGGTCAGATACCAGTTAAATCCGTTTCCTGCAGTAGCCGAAGTCCCGCCAATGGTACCACCGCAACCGCTCGGACAAGCCTGCCAGTATGGTCCGGCGTTGCCTTCATAAACGTACATTCCTCCGTTTGTATTCAGATTCGCTACAAACGGGTTAAAATTCACTTTAATACAAGGTGTATTGATATCGGTGTATGGGTTTGTAAATGTGGCCACGTTAGGTGGAGACAACGTAATACTCTGATTACAGGTTACCGTACTGGCATTCGGCAGGGCTACCGATGTTGTACCGCTTGGAATAGATCCGTTCAGTGTAAAGTTATCGGTTGGACAGGTAATGGAACAATCGGAACCCGGCCCACCGGTTTGTGTAAATGTAATATAACCTGCTCCACCGTTATAGTTGGTGATCATAATAATGTAATACTGACCTGCGCCTGTGGAGTTAATCGTCATGGTTTCGGTAGCAGCAGCACTATAGCTACATCCCACGGTGTTGGCAGCAGTGAGGTTCGAACAAGCTGTGGTAGAAAACTGTGCAGCTGTAAATGGACCCCAGCAGATATAATCGACGTCGAGGTTTGGTGCACCTCCGGGAGTTGTTGATTGCGTTAAGCTATAAGTCATAGCTCCGGCTGCAGAAGTTTTCACGTAAAACCAGGATGGGCGTGGCTCTGAACCAAGACAGCCGTAGTTAGGACCCGTTTGTCCGACACTGCTTCCGGTTACGTTCTGATATGTAAAAGGATCGCCTACGGCCGTACAAAATGGTGTAGCCTGGGAACAGGTATTACCTTGTGCCAGAACGTTATTGCTGTAAATTGATAAAATGAGAATCGAAATGAATAAATATATTTTCTTCATAATTAGGGGGTGTTTACTTCGCCGGGAAAATTATTTTTGCTGACCTTGCTGGCTCATGGAAGCCATTTTGCGACGTACAGATTCAACGAGGATATCCTGGTGTGTCATATAAAACTGATCTACCAGGGTATTATATCCACCAACGCCGTAGCTTTTATCGTATTTAGGGAAATCAGCCGGAAGTTCTTTTACCGTAAGATTGCTTAAGAACTCTTCTTTGCGGCCCTGATAGGGATCGTTCTCATCTAATTGAAAAGACTTGCCGTTTGTTTCAACCTGTGTGATCTGTTTGGTTTCTGTAGCCTGGCCAAACTGACGACGACCGACTTCTTTCGTATTCGACGGCTGTTCTTTGGCTTTTACGCCACCTGTTTGTGCGTTCATCGGGGAAAACGACACAATGCAACCTACGAATAGGGCTGGAAAAATAAATCTCATGAAGTTTAGGATTATAATAATTAATCAAATTTAGAAAACTGGCACTCTTTCTAAAACAATTTTTAAGCCTAAGTGATTATTTTTTCCAACATATTTCCGGTACTGTGGGAAGGCTATGAACATTTAAACGTTTTAGCAAGTAAAAGGCCCGTTTTGCTGAGCAAAACGGACCTTTTAAGTTCAGATTCTGAAGCGGCTTTTACCTGTATAAATTCACTGTTCCATTTCTTTCAATGGTATGCCCATCGTAGCCATCTGCTTTTACAAAGTAGAAATAGGTACCATCAGGTACGAGAGCACCTTGTCCTGTTTTCCCATCCCATCCGGCTTTCGGGCCACTGAATTCATAGAGTTTTTCACCCCAGCGATTAAATATCTCAAGTGTAATTTCTTTTACACCTGTTGATTTTATAGTAAACACATCATTCACACTATCATTATTAGGTGTAAACACGTTTGGAATTTCGAGGCTGAGTCCGTCTTCCACAACGATTGTTGCATAGGCTGTATCCGAGCAGGGGCCGGCTGTTGCTATCAAAACAACCGTATAGGTACCCTGGCTGTTATATACTGTATTTGGGTCGGTTGCCGTACTCGACGAGCCATTTCCGAAAGTCCAGCTATACCCCATAGCACCGGAACTCTGGTTTGTAAAATTAACGGTCAAAGGTGCTATTCCTGAAGTCTGATCAGCTGTAAATGCTGCAGACACGGAGTTCTGACTTACACTAACGGTTGCCGTACTGGTACATCCGTTTGCATTATCTGTAGCGGTAACTACGTATGATCCCGCATCGGCAATTGTTGGAGTCGCTGTATTTGATCCGGAAATTATACTGTTTGCATTCGGGCCGCTCCATGAATATGTAACATCTGTGTTTGTACTACTTGCGTTCAGGGTTGTAGAATTGGCAGCACATGGAATACTTCCTGAAGGGGCAGTAAACGAAGGAGGTGTTGTATTACCGGTTACCGTATATTGTGCAGCCACTGTACAACCACTGGCCGTATTCATTACGATGACATCCACAATCCCTGCCGATGTTACATCTATATTCTGAGTATTTGCTCCACCCGGATTCCATGTATATGTAACACCGCTTGATGGTGTCGTAACTGCCGATACCGTTACCGTTGGGCTTAAACAGCTGATGATACTGTTCGTTGAAACAGCGTTAATGGATGCTGTTGGTGCAACTGTATTTCCGACAACACTGCCGGTTGCTGTATTTGTACAACCGTTTACGGCATCAGTTACTATCACATCATAATTTCCAACCTGGTTTGCATTGATTCCGGAGCCGTTAGATGCTCCCGTAATTCCGGGACCGGTCCAGCTGTAATTTACAGTACCGGTTGCGCTTACCGTAGTTGAAATAGCCACTGTTGTTACATTACACGATAGTGTTTGTGTAGGACTTATTGTTAACGTCGGTATTGTTGTGTTTGTGACAACCGTTACATTGGCCGTCGTGGAACAACTGTTCGCTGTATTGGTGAGGGTAAGTGTATAAACACCAGGTGTATCAAAAACCGGGGCAGACGATGTTCCTCCGCTCAGTGGTGACGGAGACCATGCATAACTAACCGGGGTATTGGTTGTTGTTGCTGTTGCGCTTACGGTGGATGCAACGCATGTAAGAGACAAAGTACCGGCTGATAAACTGACTGTAGGAACTGATGCATCAGCATAAACTGTTGCTGTGGATACAGAAGATACGCAACCGTTCACAGTATTTGTAACAACTACCGAGAATTCACCGATGCCACTTGCTACCGGCGAGGATACAGATGCATTATCCAGGGAACCTGTTCCCGGTGAAGTCCAAGAATACGTAACAGAAGCTGTTGATGTATTGGCTGTGAGCTGCACTGTTGGTGAAGCACATGTTGTGGTAAAAGTTGAAGGGTTCACCGTTACAGTTGGTATTGTAAGATCCGATGGTACTGTAATGTTAGCATTACCGGTACATCCATTCACCTGATCAGTAATGACTACGCTGTAATTTCCTCCCTGTGTAACCGTTGGCGTGGCTACCGCGGTTCCGGTAATACCGGCTGTCGGAGTCCACGAATAATCATAGGCTCCTGAAGGACTTGCATTCAATGTTAAACTATTCACCACACAGGTAATCGTTCCGGTAGGAGAAATGGCCGCCGTAACGGCAGTAGTATTTGTTGGAACAAAGGTTGTAATAGTTGATGCGCAACCTGTCAGGGTATTCGTAACAACACATTGATACGTTCCTCCGGTTGTAACGGTGCCGCTCGGAGATGATGAGCCGGTTACAGATCCAGGCCCGCTCCAGTTATAGGATACAGGTGTCATCGTTGTTGTAGCAGTAATCTGAACGGAGGTGTTTGCACATGTGATAGACCCTGAAACGGAAGCTGCAACAGAAGGTGTACCGATACTTGGCACCACATCTACAGTTCCTGAACTGGTACAGGCATTCGCCGGATCGGTTATTGTTAATGTATACGTTGCCGGCGAACATGCTGATGCCGTAAAAGAAGCTGCGCCTGAACAAACACCACCTGTCCACACAGCCGTACATGTAGAAGGATTAGCAGCCCCCGCCAGGCTTACTGTTGGCGATGCACAGGTTATTGTCTGAGTTGCAGGCATTGCCACAGATGGCGTTGCTGTATTTTGTGTTACGCTGCTTGTTGCAGTTCCCACACACCCGTTGGCAGTATTTGTAACGGATAACGTATAAACACCTGGTTGATTCACAGATGGTGTGGCTGTGTTGGCTCCGCCTGTGATTCCACCACCGGTCCATGTGTACGTAACACCGGCACCCGGAGTACCAGTAAGGTTAATTGTAGTTGCTGTACAGTTCAGTACAGCTGGCAATGCTATGGATGGTGTGGTAACTGTTGTATTTTGCGTCACCGCAGCTGTGCCGGTAGTTTTGCAACCATTGGTGGTATTGGTAACTGTATAAGCATAAGAACCACCGGCGTTTACAACCACTGTTGAAGTCGCTCCACCGGAAACAATTCCCGGTCCTGTCCATGTGTATGCAACAGGTGTCGCCGTTGTTGAAATAACAGCCTGAGCGGTTGTTGTTGTACACGACAGCGAGTTCGAAACTGCTGATGTAGCAACCGGTGTAGCTGTATTCTGGCTTACTGTTGTTACAGCTGTTGCGGTACAATTATTAACAGCATCGGTTACCTTCAATGTATACGTGCCCGGAGCTGTAGCAATAGCATTCTGAGAGTTAGTACCTCCACTGAACCCCGGTCCGCTCCACTGATACGTGACACCAGCTGCAGGACCTCCGCTTAACTGCACGGTTGATGTTGTGCAGCTTAACGTGGCCGAATTGCTGGCGGTTGGTGATGGCGTGGTTGTATTTTGAGCTACAGTGGTTACTGCAGTATTGGTACATCCGTTTACAGTGTTTGTAACCAACAAAGTATATGTGCCGGGCGCCGTGGCAACAGCATTCTGAGAGGTTGTACCTCCGCTGAATCCCGGACCACTCCACTGATACGTTACCCCTGCTGCCGGGCCACCGCTTAATTGCACGGTTGATGTTGTACAGCTCAGTGTAGCCGAATTACTGGCGGTTGGTGATGGTGTGGTGGTATTTTGTGCTACAGTGGTTACTGCAGTATTGGTACATCCGTTCACTGTATTTGTAACCAATAAAGTATATGTACCGGGTGCCGTGGCAACTGCATTCTGAGAGGTTGTACCTCCGCTGAATCCTGGACCACTCCACTGATAGGTGACTCCGGTTGCCGGACCACCGCTTAATTGCACTGTTGATGTTGTACAGCTTAATGTAGCCGAGTTACTGGCGGTTGGTGATGGCGTGGTGGTGTTTTGAGTTACGGTGGTTACAGCAGTTGCCGTGCAACCGTTTATTGCATCTGTTACTTTTAAAGTATATGTACCGGGTGCAGTTGCAACAGCATTTTGAGAGGTGGTGCCTCCACTGAGGCCAGGTCCGCTCCATTGATAGGTAACCCCCGATGCCGGCCCTCCATTTAACTGAAGTGTGGATGTGGTACAGCTCAGGGTGCCCGTATTCGATGCTGTCGGTGAAGGCGAAGTTATATTCTGAACAACCGTAGTTACCGCAGATGCCGTACAGCTATTTACCGCATCGGTTACTTTTAAGGTATATGTACCGGGTGCAGTTGCAACAGCATTTTGAGAGGTTGTGCCTCCGCTAAAACCAGGGCCACTCCATTGGTATGTAACTCCCGATGCGGGTGTGCCGCTCAATTGAAGGGTTGATGTAGTACAGCTTAAGGTACCCGTATTTGATGCCGTGGGCGATGGTGTTGTTGTATTCTGAACGACGTTTGTTACAGCTGTATTGGTGCAACCATTCACGGTGCTGGTTACTTTTAATGTATAGGTTCCAGGTGCCGTGGCGACAGCATTCTGAGAAGTTGTACCACCACTGAATCCCGGGCCACTCCATTGATAGGTAACACCTGCCGCAGGACCACCGCTTAATGCAACTGTATTTGTGGCGCAGGTGAGTGTAGCGCTATTGCTGGCTGTTGGAGAAGGCGTGGTTGTATTCTGAGTTACACTTACGGTTTTTGTATTGGTACATCCTGAGTTTGTTACCGTTAATGTATAGACCCCACCCTGGTTTACAACAGGAGTTGCCGAAGTTCCGCCGGAGACAATTCCCGGACCTGACCAGCTATATGTACCGCCGCCCGATCCGCTCAGGGATATATTAGGGCTTGAACATGTAATTGTAGAAGGTGCTGTAATAGATGCCGTTGCGCTGTTGACTGTTACGGTAACTACCTTTGAATCCTGTATACAGGTACCTACATTACTTCCGCCCACCGTGTAGCTTGTGGTTACCGTTGGCGAAACAACAATAGAACTTGCTGTTGAACCGGTCGACCAACTATAGGTGGTTGTTCCGCTGGCTGTAAGGGTTGCCGACTGCCCCGTACATATTGTTGCATTTGCTGCATTAACTGTGGGAGATGTACACGATATCCCTGCCTGCTGCAGAAATACCCCGGAATCATAATACGGGTCGCCACCATCAACGATAGCAAGTCTCAGGTGATACGATGCACAAGGGGTTACATTGGCACTTGCGGTTAATACGGTTGTCATCCCATCGTATACGATTGTTGAGCCGCTGTTTGAAATATAGTATGCGCTGTGTGCAGAACTGTTAATGTTATCGATATTAACCGGCAGCGATGTTCCGGGTACAACAGCCATGTTATACAGGTTATAATTACCCCCTGAAGGGTTCGGTCCGGAAATGAAGAATCCAAACGCGTCATTATACCCTGCTCCGACATATTCAGGATATTCTTCTGAGGCAAACTTATAATTGATTTTCAAATTATTACACTTTGGTTCAATATCAAATTCGAGCATGCATAAATCATAGGAAGAACTTGAACCCGTTAATGGCGCCCAAGCTGAACCTGAAGTTATTCCGTTATTTACGCTGGAATTTGTCCCGTTGCCATTTGCTATATTGGCCGCTGTTCCGGTAGTCAGTACAATACCATTACCAAGACCGAGATTTGTTGTACCTCCATTTGAAAAAAGTCCGTTAGCATTTGTCGGACAGGTCAGAACCGGATTAGTAATGACTACCCCTCCCCCTAAAAGAGAGTTGGCAAGGTTTGCTGCAGTTTGATTTGGGGTTACGACTAACTGTGCTTTTGCACACATAAATGTTGTAAAAATTCCAATGAACAGCGTGTAAAATTTTCTCATAGATTGTTTCAGATATGTTACTAAAAATATAACATTTTTTTAAATCAAAAAAAACGTTTATTATAGTATTGCTATCCGAACAAGGTCATTCGCTCAGCAAATCAACTATTCTACTCAATTGACGGTTATTCGGGTCCTCTTTCAAGGCCTCTTTGTAATAATTTTTCGCCGCAAGCGTATCTTTTTCAGCCATATAGAAATTGGCAATCATGATATTGAAACGGTTATTTTTATCACCAGAATTTAATCTATTCTTAAAAAACTGAATTCCATCTTCAGTTTTACCAGCGTCAACTAAGATCTGAGATATCAAATCCAGGGTTACATTACTTTCAGGATCGTTTCTGAATGCTTTGAATACATATTTTTCGGCCAGCTCATATTGTTTCGTTTTGTAATATGAAAAAGCCAGGTTATAAATAACTTCAAATTTCGTAGTATCGTAATAGTATGCCTTCTTCAAATAAGGAATTGATCCGGCGTAATCCTTGTGACCATTGAGCCTGATAAAGGCAAGGTTATTATATGCATTTACATTTGTCGAGTCTGCGGCAACCGCACTAAGCAAAGCCTTTTCTGATTTTTCGATGTAGTAAGCTGCTTTACTTTTGTCGAGTGTTCCTTTTTTATTGGCAAGATCCGCCAGAACCTCACTCGCATAAAGTGTATTCAACTTTACGGATCCCGGATACTTCTCCATGTCGGTTTCAAACAAGGTGATTTTATCTTTCCAGTCCTTGTTTCGCTGTATAACCACCCCTCCACAGATACACGCTACCATACACAATACCAAAGCTGTATTGCGGTTCAACTCTAACAACTGAGAAGGCCATTTACGATTTATATAGGTGAGTATGAAGTAAACAACAGCAATACAAAATCCAATAGATGCGAAAAATAAAAACCGTTCGGCAACAATACCTGAAACAAGTTTGACAATATTCAGGTACATGGATATGCTTATACCCAAAAAAACAACGCCTGCCCATAACGGATGAAACGGCGGCTTCATATACTTTATAAAAACCCAGACCCCAAAAGCAAAAACCAGAATGCCGAGAAGGGCATAAAAAGAAAACATATTTGAAACAGGGATGGTATCGTAGCCATAGTAGCACGACATATCCGAAGGAAAGATGAGCATTTTGGCATAAAACCCAAGCGAATTTATTCCGGCAATTAACCGTGATGCAAACGAATGATCGGATACGAGAGGGTTTTCGAAAAATTCAAAAACCCGGTGTACTTCACTTTTTTCGAGCATCATTCTTTTCAAAAGACGAGCCAGTAACAAACCAATAAAAAAAACCAGCGATATGCCCATTAACAGCTTCGGTTTTAATCCGTATCTTTTGTAGAATAAAAGCGGAAATAAAGCCAGGT
Source organism: Bacteroidota bacterium (assembly GCA_018267825.1). GTDB lineage: Bacteria > Bacteroidota > Bacteroidia > B-17B0 > Aurantibacillaceae > JAFDXR01. Next base: position 194,180 of record JAFDXR010000013.1, read on the forward strand.
AAGGCAAAGCATCCAACTTGCTGAGAAAAGCAAGTGATGTAAGGAAAAGTCCTGCACAGAGGAATTTAAGATTTTGTGTGTTAAAATATTCATCGAACATCAGAAAAGCCCACCACGAAAAAATAAAACACAGCATCACATCTCTGTTCTTCAGACTTGCCACAACTTCCGAATGAACCGGTAATACAGCAAACAACAAGGCCACCAATAGACTATATGTTATGGGGAGTTCCGAAAATAGCCGCTTCAATGCTTTAAACAATATCCAGATACAAACAGCGTAAAGAAGAATATTAAAAAAGTGGCTCACTTCCGGACGGACTCCAAAAAACTGGTGTTCAATGGCGAAACTGACTTTTACAACAGGCCTGTATTCATATACATTCCCCCCGTCATTGTTAACGTAATAGGATGTAAATATCTTCTTAATAGATTTTAATCCTTTGGTGCTGACATCATGAATAGTAACAAAATTATCGTCAAGGCTATAGCCATTACGCAATGTATTGCCATACAAAATAAAAGCTATAATAAAAAACAGAAGGAAATGTCCGTTCAGTAATTTGGTTTTAAAACCACTCATATATTCTTTGGTCTTTCGTTTGGTTCTGCCGGATAAATTTAAGATTTAAACAGTAATAAAAAAGCACCCTGACCAGGGTGCTTTTCATATTTATGTATGTTTATGTCCTTATCTGTATAGATTGACAGTTCCATCCTTATCGATGACCTTGCCATCAAAGCCCGTAGCTTTTACAAAATAGAAATAGGTGCCGTCCGGAACTGTAGATCCCTGGCCGGTTTTACCATCCCATCCGGCTTTTGGCCCTGTGAATTCAAACAGCTTCTCACCCCAGCGATTAAATATCTGCAGACTGATTTCTTTCACGCCGGTTGATTTAATCGTAAAGATATCATTGATACTATCGTTATTCGGGGTGAACACGTTTGGAATTTCGAGTGTGAGCCCATCGCTTACCACAATTGTCATGTAAGCTGTATCAGCACAAGGGCTGGCGCTGGCAATGAGCATTACCACATAGGTTCCACCCGTAGTGAAAGTATTGCTTGGATCGGTTGCCGTACTATTCGGACTACCATCCCCAAATACCCATGTGAATGACGTTGCTCCGACACTCTGATTTGTGAAGTTTACAACAAGCGGCGCAATACCTGATACCGGGTTTGCAGTAAAGGCAGCCTGCACATTGGTCTGCACAACAGATACTGTCGATGTTGTAAAGCATCCTGAGATAGTATCCGTAGAGGTAACCGTGTAGGTTCCTGCATCTGCAATAACCGGATTAGCCGAATTTCCGCCCGAAATAATGCTACCTGCATTCGGGCCTGTCCAGCTATATACGACATTTGTATTTGTACTGCTTGCCGAAAGTGTTGAACTGGTGGCGCCACAGGCAATAGAGCCATTCGGTGTTGAAACAACAGGCGCTGTTGTACTGCCGCTTACGGAGAATGGAACCGTTACCGAGCAACCATTGGCAGTGTTCAGGACTGTAACTCCTCCTGCTCCGGCATTACTAACCACGATGGTTTGTGCCGTAGAACCACCCGGAGTCCAGTTATACGTAAGGCCTGAAGCCGGTGTCGTATTTACTGTGAGAGAAACGCTTGGCGCACTACATGAGATAACCGAGTTTGTAGATACTGTTGTAACCGTGGCCGTTGGCGCTACCGTATTGGTTGACACAGAACTTGTATCTGTATTGACGCAACCATTTGACGTATTTGTTACACTGATTGTATATGTTCCAGCTTGATTCACCGTTACACCCGCATTGTTCGGAGAACCGGTAATGCCAGGCCCTGACCAGACGCATACTGTAGGACCGGAGGCGGCTATTGTTGCATTTATTACGGATGTCAGATTAGCACAATCAATTACATTACCCGGTGCAATAGCTATTGTCGGACGTACCGTATCCATAACCACCGCTACATTTCCGTTGGTAGAGCAGCCATTAACAGTGTTTGTTGCAACTACAGAATATGTTCCCGGTGTATCAAATACAGGATTGGAGGTGCTGCCACCACTCAGTGGATTTGGAGACCAACTATAACTTAATGGCGTTGGAGTGGATGTAACCGCAACACTAACTGTAGTTGTTACGCATGTGATGGACAGTGTAGAGGCCGACATGGATATCGATGGCACGTTGGCATCAGGAACAACCGTAGCTGTTCCGGGGCTTGCCGCTGATGAACAGCCTGTTGCAGTGCTTGTAACCACAACAGTAAATACACCACTTCCACTGGCTATTGGATTAGCAATGCCTGAATTATTTAACGATCCTGTTCCCGGTGAAGTCCAGCTGTAAGTTACACCAGGATCCGATGAGTTTGCTGTTAGCTGTACTGTAGGGGATGCGCAGGATGTGGTATACGACGATGGGCTTACTGAAACTGTTGGCGATGTTGTATTGGTAGGCACTGTAATATTGGCATTACCAGTACAACCGTTAATGGTATTTGTAATCACTACAGAATAATTACCTCCCTGATTCACAACCGGTGTGGCTGTAGTTCCTCCGCTCACAATTCCTGTGCCGGTCCAGTTATAATTATAGTTAGCGCCAGTAGGACTTGCACTCAGTGCGAGCGTTGTGGTTGTACAGGTTATTGAGCCGGTTGGTGCAATAGAAGCCGCAACCGGTGTTGTATTTGAAGGCACATTGGTCGTCACTGTCGTAGAACACCCTGTGAGTGTATTCGTAATAACGCATTGATATGTTCCTGCAACGGAAACAGTTCCTGTTGATGTAGCGGCTCCTGAAACAGCACCAGGACCAGACCATGTATAGGATACGGGTGTAGATGTTGTCGTTGCCACAACCTGGGCCGTGGTTGTGGTGCAGGTAATAGAACCGGAGTTTGACGCTGTAGCAGCAGGAATATTATTGCTTGACACAACGGATTCTACAGCAGATGACGTACAACCGTTTGCCGGATTAGTAACCGTAAGGGTGTAGTTCCCCGCTGAACATGCTGTGGCGTTATAAGAGGTTGATCCTGCACATACGCCACCTGTCCATACCGGTGTACATGTTGATGGTGTAGCTGAACCGGAAAGCGATGCAGACGTTGAAGCACAGGTAATGGTTTGTGTACCCGAAACTGTAACGGTTGGGGCTGTTGTATTTTGCGTCACTGTAACTACAGAAGGCACCGAGTTACAACCGGCAGATGTTACTGTAAGACTATAAGAGCCCGGTTGATTGATAACAGGATTTGCTGTGGAGCCACCGCTCACAATACCGGGTCCGGTCCAGCTATAAGTTCCTCCGCCTGAACCCGCGAGCGTTGTGCTTGTATTGGCGCAGGTAAGCACGGCCGGTGAACCGGCATTAGCTGTTGGTATTGGATTAACAGTGAATGTTACCGATGCGCAGGTTGTTGTATTACAGGTTCCCACTGCTCTTACATAATACGTTGTGGTTGATGATGCTGACACTATAATGCTGCTACCGGATCCCACAGATGTTCCACCGCAGCTACCCGAATACCATTGCCAGGTGGCACCGGTACCAAGACTACCTCCTGCAAGCGTAAGTGTAGTTGTACCTGATCCGCAGACCGATGTTGGATTGGCTGAAGCCGAAGTCGGCGCTGAAGATGGTGTATTGGGCACGACAGTTAAACAAGTCTGAGGACTTGTACCACAGAGGTTTGTTGCTTTCACACAGATGCTACCACCGGAACTACCCGGTGTTACGTTTATGGATGTAGTTCCCTGTCCGGAGTTAATGGTCCAGCCGGCAGGAACTGTCCATGTGTAAGATGCCGCATTTGCAACAGCCGGTATGGAGTAGGTTTGCGCCATACCTGCACAAAACACTGTAGACCCTGAAATAGCTCCGGGCTGTGTGGCAGGTGTAGCCTGGTTTGCCGGAGCATAGGTTAATGTAAGGGTCAGCTTATTAATACATACATTGGCTCCGGTACAGAGCTGGAGTGAATTTGACCCCCCGTTGTTGTAACCTGGCAAACCGCAAGGGAAATTACTACTTGACGAAGCGCTGATCCCGCAGGGGTTATTGGAACAGGCACATCCTGTATTTCCTTCATTTACGGTGGGTACTGCGTTGCCATTAATAGTAGCTGAGAGTGAACCTCCGGAACAATCGGCACTATAATATCCGACTAACACTGAGGTTACGATATTACCGGCTGGCACAGGGTCAATAAATGTTTTGGTCCCACAGGGAGCTGTATTTCCGCAATAGCTGCTCAGTGTATTGAAACAGTAGTAATCAGCGCCACACACCGTACATCCACCACAACCCTGAAAACCTGAAAAGGTGATTGTGGTTGTCGCCACAGATTGCGCTATTGTCTGTTTTGACAAAGTCAGTGCAACCAAAATAATAATGCAGGAAAGTAAACGTTTTGCCATGATACTTTTTTTAAATTAAACAATTCAGAAAAACTACCTATATGGTTTTATTGAGCGCGGGTAACAAAAATGTGAGATTGTATAAACTCCGCATTTTTTTTCTTGTCGGCATCCGTCTGATTCGGATTCACTTTCAAGACAAGCTTTACCAGATTTGGATCAGTAGTACTGCATGAGCCCTCAACGGATGATGCTGCAGGAATCGTAACAATTTCAACAGGGCTTTCCGCACTGAGTTGAAAACTTACTTTTACGGCGTAATCATTCTGATTAATTAATTTTAAAAGTTTCACCTTCTCTGATCCGCAATCTTCGTTATGTTTATAGAACAACACGCCATTACGCAGGTTATTACCATCAGCATCCAGCTTAACAGAATTCCATAATTCTGCAGGATGTGATAATGTAGCTTCTTTATAAACAGGATTCTGTGACCGAAGACCAGAAAATGAACACAGAACAAGAAATAATGAAATTGTGATATTCGTTGGTTTCATAGGGGTTTGTGTTAACGGTTACTACTAACAAATATACAATAGTTTAGCAATAATCCAAATATATTTTTCTGCAGAATGCGCGAAACAAACCGATTATTGAGTATCCAGTTTCCGGGCTTCAGAATTGCGTCCGATCGACTTAAGGAAAGAAATAACCTGATTCCGAAGAGCCGTATTTTCCGTATTAAGCTGAACCGCCTTCTCAAATTCAGAAATACCATTTACTGTATCGTTACAGAGCATGTAACTATTCCCAAGATTAATATGAAGTCCGGGATCTGAGGGGCTTTTACCAAGGGCTTTTAAATCGCTGACTACAGCTTTACTGTATAACTTTTTCGCGATATAAAGTTCTCTTAACCTGATATAAACCGGCAAATAATCCGTCCCGTTTTTAACGTACTGTTCGTAATACAGCATGGCCGAATCGGGAAAATTCAATCGTTCGAAACAATAAGCATAATTGTATTGTGTGATCTTATTATCTGCATCTGTTTTAAGTGCCTGTTTAAAGAAAGGGGCAGCCGCAGCAGGATCATTGAGCACATCGACATAAATAGTTCCGAGGTTGTTCAGGGTTGTATGATCTGCCGGGTAATTTTTAACCCCTTCGGCCATGAGCTGAGCAGCCTTTTTGTAATGACCTCTCGCCTCTTCCAGAAGCCTGCCCTTCGCTGCATTATCCGTTGTACGCGTTATATCGTTGTATAAATGGTTGGCCAGGATATAGTGCAGATTGCAAGAAGCGTCGAAATGTTTTATATCATTACGGAACAGGGTAAGTTCGTCTTTCCAGTCGGAATTGCGCGACATGGTTATTCCTGAGAAAACCAAGATGAGGCTTATACAACCCAGCCAGAATGAAGTGCTTATATTTCTGAAACCGGGCTTTTGAGTTTTCGGATCAATTTTAAACAGTTTCAATATTAAAAAAGCCCCTGCAATGCACTCCCCCCAGGAAGCAAAATAAACAAAGCGGTCGGCAACAATGCCCGGCATAAGCCTTACCATGTTTGAAAATGCCGCGAGACCGATCAAAAAAAGGATGAGTCCAAAAGATAAGGGTGTTTTTTGCAGGAATTGACGGAAAGCATAAAATACAATTAAAAGAAAAATAATAACTGCTAAAATAACGCCAGGTGTGATTTCATGGGTTCCAGGTACAGTATTATAACCATAATAGCACGACAATGGGTATGGAAAAATCATAAGCCTGAGATAATATGTCAATGTCCCCAGAACAAAAAGTAGCCGGATTCCAACCCCCTTTTCATAGAAGAGCGGGTTTTCAAAAAAAGCAAATTCCCTCATTGTAGAATCTGCGTTTACCAGCCCGAATTTCATCAACCGCTGACAGAGTAACGCCATACACATGAAAAGAAATATGAACAGGATTCGCTTCCATTTCAACGAAGTAAAAAAGTACAATATCAGCGGCAAGACTATCAGAAACAATCCTCCGGTTGCTTTGCTAAGCAAGGCGAGAAAAAGAAAAAGCGCAGCCAGTGTCATATACAACCATGTTTTCTTTTCGAGTGAACGCAGAACACACCCCAATGAACTCACTCCAAATAAAAAAGATAATATCTCGTCGCGGTTTTTGATACTGGCTACAACTTCTGAATGGATCGGATGCACCACAAACAAGAGTGTTGCCAGAAATGGAAATAAAATATGGTACGTTGCAAATAAGCGGTACAATAATCTGAAAAGTAACATGCAGGTCAAGGCATAAAGCAATACGTTTATGAAGTGACTGATGTGAGGATTACTCCCGAAAAACTCATACTCCAGGGCAAAGCTTACCAATACCAGGGGCCTGTAATCGAAACGCTGCTGGTCCATTTCGACGTAATGAGTTTTTAAAATCCTCGGAATCCCCTGTATCCCCTTACTTACGCGCGATTGCCTGATAGCATCAGGCGAAGTAACCGTAACATAATTATCATCGAGAGCATATTCATGTCGGATCGTATTTCCATAGATCAGAAATACCAAAACCAAAATAAGGAGAGTCAGTTTGTTTTCAAGATGCCATTTCATATATCCGGTTTTATCTGCCTGCTATTAAATATAATCAAAGTCTGTTAAGTATAATAAAAAAAGCCTTCGGTTTTCCGAAGGCTTTTTTCTCAATTGATTCTTTATTAGCGATACAGGTTTACTGTACCATTCTTCTCAATAACTTTATCATCAAAGCCTTTGGCTTTTACAAAGTAGAAGTATGTTCCGTCAGGCACTTTGGCGCCATGTCCTTCACGACCATCCCATCCGGCTTTTGGTCCGGTGAAAGAGTACAGTACCTGACCCCAGCGGTTAAAGATTTCCAGGCTGATTTCTTTCACACCGGTTGATGTAATGGTGAATACATCGTTGATACTGTCGCCATTCGGAGTAAACACGTTTGGAATTTCGAGCGATAAACCTGCTTCCACATAAATTGTAGCCACAGCGGTATCGGAACAAGGTCCGGCTGTTGCAATCAATACAACTGTATATGTAACATTTGAACTTCCGGTATAAGTGTGCGAAGGATTCGTAGCATTTGAGTTTGCACTGCCGTCACCAAAAATCCAGGTGTAACCGGTTGCACCGGCACTCTGATTGGTAAATGCAACGTCCAGCGGCGAAATACCGCTTGTCGGGTTTGCCGTAAATGCGGCTGTTACCGAACTCTGACTAACCGTTGCCACAGCGGTTGCAGTACATCCGTTCACGGCATCAGTTACAAGCACTGTGTAAGAACCTGAATCTGCCACTGTAGGATTATTGGTAGTACCTCCACTGAGAATACTTCCTGCATTCGGGCCGGTCCAGCTGAACGAAACATTTGGCGTGGTACTGTTTGCCAGAATTGTTGTAGACGGCGATCCACAGGCAATTACCGTATTTGTTACTGTAACATTCGGTGGTGTTGAGCTTCCTGTTACCGAAATAGTATCTGTTGCTTTACAGCCTGTGAGTGTATTTGTAACAGCAATCACATAGGTCCCGGATACACTGGTTGTAGCAATACTGCTGTTAGCGCCGGAAGCAATACTTCCGCTAATCGATGTCCAGCTGTATGTAATATCCGGTCCTGTAGTAGATCCGCTGGCATCCAGGGTAGCTGTAGTTGCCGCGCAGCTCAGACTTGTTGTAGGTGCAATGGTTGCTGTAGGCGGCGTATTATTCACGCTCACCGTTACACTCTGCATGGCTGTACAACCGGTAAGCAGATCCGTGATGGATAATGTATAGGTACCTGCAGCATCTACAGAAACAACAGAATTTGTTGTTGATGTCAGAATATTTCCACCGGTTGTTGTCCAGTTATATGAGTAATTAGGTCCTGAGTCAGAATTTGATCCGTCGAGTGTAATCGTTGGACTGCTGCAGGTAATATTTGCCGGCGGCACGATTGTATCTTTAGGATATGGTGCTACAATAATCGGGAACAGGAACTGTTTGGTGCAACCGCCACTTGTAATGTATACGTTGTATGAGGAAGATGCACCCACTGTATCGACAATTGTACTGGATGTTGATGTAACCGGGGTCCAGGAATATGTATAGGTTCCTGTTCCACCTCCAGGTGTAATAGCAATAGTAAATGAAGAGTTCACACACACCGTATCATTTGGTATGAATGTCGGTGAAGCGGTAATCGGGTTAGCCGATACACTTCCGGACACTGCACTCAATGCGCTTGGTGTACAACCCGGGATAACAGACTGAACATATACTGTATAAGCACCTCCAGCTGTTCCTATATACTGGCTGTAGTTTAATGAGTTGCTCGATTGAACCAGGGTTGTTCCACCCGGATCCGAATACCAGTTGTATGTAGTGGCACCGGCAACAGGATTTGCCCCCACCTGAACCTGGCCAATATCGCAGGCAGAACCCGGAATAACTGTTGGTGCAGGCACTACTGTAGGACTCACAACAACCGGTGTAAGTGTACTTGTACAGCCACCTGAATTTGTACTGCTTACATAAACGGTATAGTTAGATGACACAGGGCTCAGAGAGTAAGTACTTCCTGTTGCTAGCAATGTTCCGGAAGCCGGAGCATTATACCACTCGAAGGTTACGCCGGCCGGTGCTGTTGCACTGAATGTTGTAACACCTCCAACACATGCCGCGGTAGCCGAAGCTGTCGGCGAAGCCGGAATCGGATTCACTGTAATGGTTGTTGTAACCGGCAATAATGCACCGCAACAGTTTGAATTCAGGTTCAGCGTTACAGTATATGTAATAGGTGTTGAGCCTGTGTTGTCGAATGTAATAGATGTAGAACCCGACGTTGCAGCAGCTACAGTTGCAGTAGCCGGTGAAACTGACCAGCTGTATAATAAACCTGATGTTCCGATTGCAGTACTTGCAAAGTTCGCCGTTCCGGGACAGATAACTGCAGCCGAGGCAACGATAGATCCCGTACTTGGAGGGTTTACAATGATATTATTGAAATCCGTGTAGTTATTGGCATTCATCACAATGGTTTTACGACCCAGTGTTGAATAAATGGTTGTTGCTGGCGAACCGGAACCGGATGCAGGTGCTGCACCTGTACCAAAGGACGTCCAGCTTGGACTGGCCGCAGCTGTATTGTGATCGATCGATACGTTTGTACAGGCCTTGTTATCGACTGTGATAACAGGTTGTGCCAACATGTTCAATGTTGAGTTTGTAACGAGCGCACTACCACCAACCAGTTTAACCTGGTTAGCAATACCGGCTCCTCCGGCTCCTCCGGCTGCACCGTTACCACCGTTACCCCCATTTCCACCTTTACCTCCATTACCTACGTTTGCAGATGCATTACAGGCATTACCGCAACCACCATAAGTTGCATTGGATGCGCTTGCACCACCAGCTCCTCCGGCTCCTCCGGCTCCACCGGTTCCTCCGGCTCCACCGGCACCAGCTAAACCATTGACAATCTGGCAATCAACAACATATCCATTAGCACCATTGTTATAAATAAAAATTCCGTAGGTTGCTCCGCCACCGGCTCCGCCGATACCACCGGCTCCACCCTGGCCACCACCACCACCACCGGCTCCGCCGGCACTGGTACCATAAGAAGGGCTACAGCTGGATGTATTACCACTTGGGTTGATACCAGCTCCGCCGCCGCCGCCACCACCACCACCGGCACCACCGAAACCATCAGAACCATTACCACCATTACCTGGCAGCCAGTATCCTGTAGCATCGCTACCAACACCGGTTGTTCCAACAGTTGCTCCATTGGCACCATTTGCGCCGGCAATACCATTTGTACCATTGGTTGAAGCAGAGAACCCACAACCTGAAGATGTATTTGCTAATCCGCTACCACCGTTAGAGCCTGCGCCGAAACCTGTTCCGCCGCCTCCATTGGCACCGTTACCACCTTTTCCGCCGCCTGCACTGGCACTGGCGTTATACACACCTGTACCACCGCTCGCTCCACCACCACCGTCGCGTGCACTTCCGGGAGCTGTTCCGATCACACCAACAATGGCAGCACCACTCACGTAGCTAACGGCTGCTCCGCCGTTACCACCGGTTGCTCCACCACCTTTTCCACCGGCTCCTGAAGTTCCTTTCGGAGAGCCTGTACCCGTACCACCATTCGGCGCACCGCTACCTGCTGTTCCCGCAGCACCCGGGGCACCTGCTGCACCTGCTGCGCCTGATCCGGCATTACCGGAATATATATAACAACGTGTAATATTATAATCGTGACAGCCGCTACCGAGATAAATTCCATAGTTACTGATTGATGTATTGGCAGCATTATCCGGCATATCAATACGAAGATCCTGTAAACGGAAATAACCCGCTGCCGGACTTACATTAATCGCAGTTAAACGGGGAGCCGCTGCTGTACCTTCAACGTTGGCCGTTGAACGGATAATTCGTGTACCTTGAGCCGGAAACCCGCCCGTTGTTGCTTTTGCTGATGTTTTAAGTGTAAAACCTACATTATAACCACCTTCGATGGTTGAGTAACCACCAAGGTTCAATGGATTGGAAATAGGATAATCACCGATCTGCATTTTAATCACAACACTGTTGCAGGCAGCCATGGTAAGAGCGGTCTGAATATCGGTTGGAGTGGATGGTGTAATACCATTGCCACCACCGGCTGGACTTACATAAATAATATTACAGGCCGGTGTTGCGGCGGGTGAAAGTATAGAGATGTTGGAAACGGCTGTATTACCAGGGCAACCTATTGGCGATGTAACAGAAACACTGTATGAACCAGCTCCGGCATTGGTAATGGTTGAACTGGATACCGCATTATCTGTTTGTGTGGCCGACCCGGTCCATGAATAGTTACAGTTCGTACAAGGCACCCCACCGATTGTGGCTGCCGCTACGATATTGGTAGTACCGCTGCATAACGAAGCACTGCTTGGATTTACAGATACGAGTGGGGTCTGGCTTACCGTAATCGGAATGGAAGCCGACACGCTGCATCCGCCGAATGTTGCGGTAACTACGTATGTATTGTTGGTTGTAGGGTTAACTACGACTGAGTTGGAACTTGAACTCACCGGAGACCAGGAATATACAACCCCTGTACTGTTACCTGGCACAGAAGCCGTAAGTGTGGAAGACCCACCGGCACAAACCAGGGTACTGGTTGCTGCGATGGTTACCGGAGAAAGGTATTGAAATGTAAATGACTGAACAGCCATAGCATTACCGCATTTATCAAGAATGGTATTACCATCTGTTCCGTTATTAATGGTTACGGTATAGATACCTGAGGTAAGACCTGCATTATTTATATTAACGGTAACATAGTTTGTATTTGAAGCGCCTGTCGAGCATAAATTTCCCACAGCACCTGTCACAGGTACAGAAACCGGTCCGGGACCTGTAATGGTAAAGTCGGAACCATTGGATGCAATAGAGGCACAGGTTACAGGTTCCGAGAAATTCACATTAATGGAGTTTGCCGAACAAGGCAGGCTGTATGAAGTAATCGCAGGGGGGGTAACGTCATAAATCTGGGCTGATCCGCCGAAGGTCAATGTATAACCGTTGCTGTTGTTGGAGAAGTTATCGATGATGAGAACAAAAGTCTGGCCGGCTGTTACGTTAATACCGGGCATCGTTGGCGCCTGTGAAGCACTGTAAGAAAGGTTACCGGCCTGGGTAGGGAGTGTCAGACCTGTGCTTCCGTAGGTAGCAGAGTAGTTGCAACGTACCGGCGTTGCAGAAGGTACACCGGTACAACCGATTGTTGTTATATCATACAACGCAAAATCGTAGTCATTGGCAGTATTGAGTAGAAACGTGAATGTCCCTGAGTTTTGTACGGTAAATACGTACCATACCGAGTTAGACTCCTGAATCATGAGGCAGGTTCCGTTAACCTCCTGGATTGTTCCGTGTCCGGTGTAGGAATTGGGCTGCGAATAGGTTTGCTGACACACCGGAATAGCGTTATCGCAATCCTGCTCAGGGCCTGTTACCATCAGGTGACTGGGCTTTGCCGCTCCCGGGGAAGACTGATACAGGTTTTGGAGATACGCCTTTGTCTGCAGCTCTTGAGCCGTTGGAAGCCTGCCTTGCTGGGCATCCATACGCGTTGCGAAAGCAAAACATGCTAAAAGGAGAAAAACAGACTGGAAACGGAGGAAAAAACGGTTCATAGAATAATGTTTTGGATATACTTCAACTAACAAATTTATACTATTTTCTGAATAATTTTCCAATACTATTGGAAAGCTAGACAAAATCGAGTGAATAAGCGCTTCCAATTATTGAATAATTGATCGGTTTAGGGAACGGGAAATGAACCCTGTTTTAGGGTATAATTACTAGTAAATGAATGAGTTATTGGCGATAGCCGGATAAAGCAAAAACACTTTCTAATGTATGTAGTTATAATTCAGATAATAAGCCTCTTTCAGGGTATCGTTCAGGGCTTTGAATTTTTGCGTCAGAAACTCTCCCAGCTTACGATTAGGGTCTATTTTGAAGGCTTCTTCGAACATCCGGAGTCCTTCCTGTTCTCTGCCATCCATATATATAGAATTAGCGTATTGTGCTGAGAAATAATAATCGGCAGGAAATACTTCCAGGCCTCTTGCATAAGCCTTCTCTGCCAGCTTATGCTGCTTGAGTTCATTATACAATGCGCCAATGGCATCGTAAGATGTATACTGCTTTGGGTTCAACTCAATGGCTTTTCGGTAAAACAGGAATGCGGAATCGTAATTCTGTCGCATTTTACAGGTATTTCCCCAGTTTTCATAGGCCTGGGCATATTCCGGCTTAGCACGGATAGCAGCCTTGAAATAACGTTCTGCTTCCGTATAATTCTTATAGAATGTGAACAGGACTACTCCGCCATTATTGGCCGCCGAAAACATCGAACTATCCGCTCTCAGTGAAATGGAATAATGCTTCAGTGCTTTTTCTGCATATTTTGTACCTTCCTGAGCTGTTTTGGCATTATTCATTTTTTCGAAATACTCGTTAGCCATCAAACTGTTTGCTTTGGCAGAGTGCTCGAGGTAAGCCACATCATGTTCAAATAATGTGAATTTATCGTGCCATTCGAGGTTACGTTTAAACACATAAACCATACATACAAGCCCTGCCAGGGAAACGTATAACCATGGTTTTGCGGTAAGCGTTTTAATTGAAATTTTGTCGAGATTGATTTTATCGAGGTACCTGATAAGAACCAGTCCAAGCATCAGGCAAAAACCAAAGGAAGCAGTAAAAGCAAGGCGTTCGCCCACAACTCCAGCTACCGGTGTCATGACATTCAAAAACGGAAAAATACATCCCAGAAACAGCAATAAAGCATACAAAAAATACCGGCTCCGTGTTTTCACGTAGTACCATACCGTAGAGCCCAGAAAACCCAGTGCTACCAACAAATTAAGACCAAATCCGGATTTATAGTCGAGCATACTTTCGCCATAGTAGAACCTGAGCGGATACGGTAATAACAACATCTTTACATAAAAACCAAGCGTTTTTATACCAATCATGATTTTCTCGGTGAATGATATGTTCTCTGTATACATGAAGTTTTCGAAATGGTAAAAATGCCGGACCATTTTCTCGGTGATCAATTTTTTACGCAGCAGAGCATAGCATAAATACATAATGAATAATCCGACAAACAAAACGCCCCATTTTTTCCAATCTGTTTTTCGAAAGAACAAAAGAGACATCGGAATGGCAAATACATAAACGACAGCTGTACGCTTAGACAGTACCCCGACAAATAGCGCCAGAATAAGAACAACCAGGTGTTTCCAGCGTCCTGTATCGAATAGCAAAAAAGAATGTCGAAGCGCTATCATCGCAAAGAAAAAAGCCATAAGCTCATCGCGTGACTTAAGGCTACTGACCACCTCGGTATGCAACGGATGAATAAGAAACAGCAGAGAACACAAAAAAGCCAGGGGCTTTGCATACGCCTGGCCAACAAACATGAGTTGAATGCACTGGTATATAAGCCAGATGCAACCCAGGTAAAAAAGAATATTTATAAAGTGACTGACAGCAGGGTTTTGCCCGAAGATTCCGTATTCTATAGCGAAAGATGTGGTTACAATCGGGCGGTAATCAAAGGAACCTTCACCATCGTGAGCATACCTGCTGGTCCATATTTTGGGAATTTTACTAAATCCCTTTGATACCAAAGGATTGCTGGGTGTGTAAGCCTTGCCTTTTTCAGGAAAATTGACAACAGTAACAAAGTCATCGTCGAGAGCATATTTATTATTGATTGTATTTCCATAAAACAGAAAAACGGCAATCAAAAAGACGAAAAATATGTTCCTTTCACTGGTATTTTGAAAAACTTTGACCATAAAAAAAGCGCCTATATGATATAAGCGCTCTAAATATACTAATTTTTAAAATCGTTATTTATTTTTTTCCAGCCATTCACGCGGTGCTTTTGTAACACCATTGGCAGTAATCGAGGTAATTCCATATTTCAAAGCAAGAGCTACATAATATTGTTTATTGTGCATCTCTTTCATTTTGATTTTGGCATTGTAGTTACCGTTTGCATCTTTACCAAGATCTTCGCAGGAAGCAACATCAGGATTGCTTCTCAACTTCTGATAGAAAGCAATCGCCTCATTTTGATTACTGAAACCACTGAAAGCCGAATTGATCTCTGTTTTAGTTTTCAATCCACCATTTGCAATATCGTCTTTAATAGTCCAGCTCAAGTTGGTTTGGGCAAACGATCTTCCTGATAAAAGCATCAGTGCAAAAATAGCTATTGATAAAATTTTTTTCATGGTAATGATTAGTTAGTTGTTTATGAGATGCTAAAATAACCAATCTCATTTGAATTACCAATAAAAAAAGCCCTGATTTTTTCTTAATTAGTGAACTAAACGCCGGAGCGAGTAACCACAAATAAAATCCAAGTGGACTTGATGAAGCCTTGAAGGTGTATCGCATTACAAATTGGCTTTCCAAACACCCTTATACTTTTCTTCTGAAAAACCAATTAAATATTATATTTGTGATATAAAGAGTTCTTGACGTGAAAGCCTACATACAAGCCATTAGTTACCACTTACCGGAGCGGGTATTCACAAATGATGATTTTTTTTCGTTATTCCCGGAATCCTTAAATCACAAAAGTAACCTGAAAAAAATAGGCATATCGGAGCGGCGTATTGCTGCCCCGGATGAAACGGCGTCTGATCTTGCAGTGAAAGCCGCGGAGAAATTATTTGCAGAACATCAAATAAGCCCGCTGCACGTAGACTTTATACTTTTCTGTGCTCAGGAGTTTGACTATTATACACCCACTACAGCCTGTATTATTCAATCGAGGCTTAACATTCCTACTCACTGTGGAGCTATGGACTTTAATCAGGGATGTACTGGTTATGTGTATGGATTAAGTCTGGCCAAAGGCTTCATTGAATCCATGGCATGCCGTAATGTACTTTTGCTGACCGCTTCAACGGTAACACGGAAATTTCACCCACGCGACAGAAGCTCCAGGTTTTTGTTTGGGGATGGTGCCGCTGCTACCCTTATCTGTACCCGTGAAAAACAAGGGATCGGTCAGTTTGTTTTCGGAACAGACGGGAGCCGTGCCGACCGGATTATTATCCGGGACGGAGGCGCCAGGAACCCGATTACCGAAGCGTCGTTTGTGGATATTAGCGATGAATTCGGCAACACCACTAATCAGGCTTCCCTTTACATGAACGGTGCGGCTATTTTCAACTTCGGGCTGAAAACCGTGCCCACTGTCATTACAGAAACATTACTGAAAAACAACAAATCGATGGAGGATATTGATATGTTTGTGTTTCACCAGGCGAACCTCTTCCTGATCCAAACGATTGCAAAAAAAATGAATATACCCGATCAAAAAATTTTTAACTTTGTTGAAACCGTTGGAAATACTGTATCTTCAACAATCCCCATTGTACTGGCGGAGGGTCTGAAGTGCGGAAAGATCAGGCAGGGATATACTGTTCTTGTTTGCGGTTTCGGAACAGGGCTTTCATGGGCCGCAACCTGTATTGAATTGTAAACCTATTGACTATGATGACACTGGAAGAATTTACCGTAAACCTCGAAAAAGAATTTGAAGGAGTGGAACCCGGATCATTTACACCTGACACCCACTATCGCGACATAAAAAACTGGAGCTCTATATATGCGCTTATTGTTGTGGCGTTTGTTGATCTTAATTTCAATGTTATTCTGAATGCTACTGATCTTCGTAGCACTAATACCATTCGTGAATTGTATGACTTAGCCGTGCAAAAACATGTTTAATACCATACACCACGTTGCCCTGAAAGGTCTTTCGGTATGTGTTCCATCGAAGGTTGAAAGGACCATGGATTACAACTGGATCAGCGAGGAAGAACGTGCCATGTTTATCCGGAACACAGGTGTGGAAGAGAAGCGTACTGCCGGAAAAGGCATGGCAACCTCCGACCTGTGCGAGCGTTCGGCCAATGCCCTGATCGAAAAGCTGGGTTGGGAACGTAACAGTATTGATGTGCTTATTTTTGTATCTCAATCCCCTGATTATTTTTTGCCCGCTACCTCCGCTATTCTGCAGAATAAACTGCAGCTAAAAAAAGATCTGGTTGCTTTCGACGTGAATCTGGGCTGTAGCGGCTATATATACGGCCTTCAGATTATTTCAAATTTACTGGCTGCAGGAAATTTCAAACGCGGTTTATTACTGGCGGGTGATAAATCCACCCTTTCCACCAATTACCGTGACAAGAGTACATACCCCCTGTTTGGTGATGCCGGCACTGCAACTGCCCTGGAGTTTAATGAGTCTGCTCCGCCCATGTATTTCAACCTCTTTACAGATGGTAGCGGATATAAATCGATCATTGTTGAAGATGGAGGATCCCGCAATCATGTGTCGCAGGATTCGTTTGTGGAAGTTAAAATAGATGAAGGTATTTACCGTTGCAGAATAAACCTGGTACTCGACGGTATGGAAATTTTCAATTTTGCGCTGCGTGAGGTAGCCCCCAGTATAGAAAACATTCTGAAAGAAAGCGGCGTGGCAAAAGAAACAATCGACTATTTTGTATTTCACCAGGCCAACCGGCTGATTAATGAAAGTGTTCGAAAAAAATGCCGCGTGGAACCTGAAAAAGTCCCATACTCCATTGATAAATTTGGGAACACAAGTTCTGCCTCTGTTCCATTGACGATGCTTTACAAGTTAAAACAGAATCTTGAAAGCAGATCGTTGAAACTTTTGCTGAGTGGGTTTGGCGTTGGTTACTCCTGGGGCAATTGTATTGTTCAAACAGACAACCTTGTGTGTACCGATATACTTGAAATCTGATGACCAAATTTAGTCTTGATAAACACATTATCCTGATAACAGGTGCTTCTTCGGGCATCGGGCGTTCCTGTGCTGTTGAAGCTTCCCGTATGGGAGCCACCTGCATTCTTACAGGCCGTAACGAAGAAGAGTTAAAACGGACAGCCGGTCTGTGTTCTACTCCTGCCACCATCTTTTCGGGCGATCTGACTGCACTCGACGTGATTCAAAAACTGGTGAGTGGTTTACCTAAACTGGATGGCGTTATTCATTGTGCCGGGATTACACATCCATGGCCTATTAAGTTTTTAAAGCCGGAGCATATCAAAACCATGTTTGATATCAATTATACAGCTCCCGTTTTATTAACGACAGAACTGCTGCAGAAAAATAAAATCAATGATGACGCTTCTTTCATTTTTATATCTTCGATCTCTGCGCAACATCCATACTACGGTGGCGCTACTTATGCCAGCTCCAAAGCAGCCATAGAGGCGTTCAGTAAATCCCTGGCTATTGAAATGGCGCCACGCCGTGTAAGATCGAATGTGATACGGCCGGGTCTTGTAAAGACGCGGATGTTCGATGAAGCCAAAGGCGCTTCGGTCGACAGCGAAAATTTTGATCAGTATGAGAAATTCTACCCGCTGGGATTTGGAGAGGCGGAAGATGTGTCGAACGCGGCCTGTTACTTATTAAGCAAAGAGTCGAGGTGGATTACGGGTACTGAAATAAAAATGGATGGCGGACTTATATTAAACAGTAAAAAAAATTGAGCGGGCTTATTCAATATAGTGTGGTTATTCCCGTGTTTGGTGCAGAAAAATCGCTTGAACAGCTTCATCATGCTATTTGCGGTTTTTTCGCAAACCGGTATTCATTTGAAGTCATTTATGTAAATGACGGCAGCCGGGATCATAGCTGGGAAGTTCTCAGGCGAATGAAGCAGAGTTCTGAAAACATGATCGCCGTTAATCTCTGTAAAAATTACGGGCAACATGCAGCTACGATATGCGGCATAAAACATTCGCGCGGACAGTTTGTTATTACAATGGACGATGATCTGGAAGTGCATCCGGATGAAATTGCCAAATTAATTGCCTCGCAGACCAACACCGGATCCGATATTGTGTATGGCGTTTATCCAAAGTTGAATCAATCTTTTTTGAGGGCAATGCTCACATCGGTTTACAAGCTGCTTGCCAAGACAGAAGGCCGGGAGAAAGGCAAAGGCAGTAGTTTCCGGCTTATGAAAAGAGACCTGGCCAAAAAACTGTCGGACAATCACAAACAATTTGTTTTTATTGATGAATTGTGTCTGTGGTATACTGATAAGATTACGTTTTTACCCTGCGAACCAAATAAGGCCTTTATCAACAAACAACGTTATGGCCTGAGCAGTTTATTTTCTCTTACATCTACAGTAGTTTTGTTTTCGTCAACATTTCCACTGAAACTTGTTACCCGCATCGGCATTGCTTTATCTGCTACAAACCTGATCATTGGCTGTCATTACCTGTTTAAGAAGCTATTTTATAAAATCCCGGTGAGTGGTTATACCTCTTTGATTGTGAGTATTCTCTTTTCCACAGGGCTCATCATTTTTTGCATTGGCATTATTGCCCAGTACCTTTCTCAAATACTCCGTTCGGTTAATAATGCTCCCTCCTACAGCGAAAGCGAAGTCATATGATTATTCTGGAGCAATATGGTGTGAGGCTGGTCAGGCTTCGTGAAAATGACATTGAATTAGTTCGCTACTGGCGCAATAAAAGCGACATTGCAAACTTCATGGAATACCGCCGTTACATTACTCCATACGAGCAGCTTGCATGGTTTAAAAGCATCAACAATAAACTCAATTATTACTTCATTATAGAATACGAAGGGAAAAAAGTAGGATTGATCAACTCCAAAAACTATGATCCGGCTTTAGGTTTCAGTGAAGGCGGGATTTTCATCTGGGACAAATCCTATATCGACTCCTATGTAGCTATATACAGTACGCTGTGCTTTCTCAACTTTATTTTTCACGTATTAAAAATCAGCAAAACATCCATGGCCCGTATTCTCCGGACTAACACCCGCGCTATTCAATACAACAAACAGATTGGTTACAGGCTATTGCCGGGCCAGGAAAATGTAGAGAATCAGCTGTATGAACTCACGGAAGAGGATTACCTCGAAAAGGGTGGAAAACTCAATAAGGCGGCTGCACTCTTAAATCCGGGATATGAAACCTTACGCTATAGCGGCGTGATCTGCCCTGAGAATCTGGATGAAGTGAACCGTTTACTGGAAGCCATCAAATAAAAGGTAGCCCCGCTCAAAGTATTCCTGCCACTGCTGCCTGGTTGCCAGCGACAATAGAAACGGATCGTCGATGTGTTCTATTTTATATTTCGATATTTCATGTGCGCTATAACCCCAAGCCGGATTTGGAATATCAAACATCAGAACAACGCGTTTGGAATCACTCCTGTTCCAGGCTTCATGATCAAAAGAGTCGTCGAATACCATGAGTTCACCCTCTTTCCAGTGCCTTGTTTCGTTGCCCACGCGAATACCACAAAGTGTTTCGCTGGGTACAATGAGCGGCAGATGGCAACGTAATACCATTTTACTGTAACCTTTATGCGGCAGGATATGTGTATGGGGCTCCATGAAAGAAAAATCGCAGGATATAATTTCAGGTATACTGTATACAAGCTCCGCTGTTTTCTTGCAAAGCTCTGCATGCGCCGGAAATTTCATGGAAAAAAAATTGAATGAAAATACTTTCCATGCTTTATAGGTGTCGGATTTTACGTAGTCGGGAAAAGTGCGAAGCCACTGAGGATCCTGCTTCATATCGAGCAGTTTTAATAGCTCTCCGCGAATCACATCAACATGATCAACCAGCGGTTGAAGAAATTTAAAGTCACCTGCGTTGTAAAAATAAGCCGGGTTTTTGGGTGTAAATTCGGCAACAGACATAATCAAAGAATTGGTCATTTAAAATTAGCAAAAAAACTGCGAAAAGTCATGGCGATGCGATGTATATTTAACTAACTTAGCTCAACAATGATGAAGCCAGCACCTACACTGTGGTTCAGTATTCATGACTTCAATGACCGCTATCCCGGCACGGAACCTTCGTTTATTGAACCTTCGTCATTTGCCTGGTCAAAGGACCTTGCAGCACAGGTCCATCTGATCAAACAGGAACTTGGTGCCTATCTTCAGAAGCATCAGCTGGATGGTTATTTCAACAAAGCTATGGTCAACAACCGCAACAGCTGGAAAACCATTGCATTGAAAACCTGGAGTGTTGAATTGTTCAGGAATCAAAAAGCGTTTCCTCAGACAACAGCATTACTGAATAAGTACCCTGAGATTGTTTCAGCTTCTTTTAATTTATTGGAGCCGGGAGCACACATCCTGCCACACTCGGGCGACACCAATGCTATTTTTCGCTGTCATCTCGGGCTTGACATTCCGGCCGGACTTCCGGCGTGCGGATTCAGAGTCAGGGATGAAAAACGTGCCTGGGAAAATGGTCAATGGCTTATATTTATAGATGCACATGATCATGAAGCCTGGAACGATTCTCCAAATCCACGCTATATTTTCCTGCTTGATGTGATGCGCGATGAGTTTAAAGCAAAGCAGACATTTGTGTGTTCCACTGTTCTCACTTCACTGTTTCTGCAGAAACGCGCACAGACTTTTAAATTCTTACAAAAAGCCAAACCAGCAACTGTCAGGTTTTTATCGGCCACATTGCGCCCCTTTGCAGCTGCAGCTCTTTGGTTCTCCAATACATTAAAATTATTCTGATGGCCACAATTCAAAAATGGTTCTCTTTTTCTGAAAACGAAGACTTTGAAGGTCCGGAACCTCCTTTTTTTGACATCAGTAATAAGCCCTGGAAAAAACTCCTGGAAAACAACTACCAGGTTATCCTAAGCGAATTACAAGCCCTGATCGATGAACAGAATCAGAATATTGTACCATACTTCAATCAGACACTTGCTTCCAAACCTACGTCATGGACCGTTTTCCCATTAATTTTCTGGAACAAACCCTACGAGGACAATTGCCTGAAGGTACCTAAAACACTTGCTGTCATTCGCCAGATTCCGGGTGTGATGTCCTGTGGCTTTTCTATATTAAAAGCCAACAGTCGTATTAAACCACATTATGGCGACAGCAATGTTATGTATCGCTGCCACTTAACACTCCGTTGCCCGGGCACTTTACCGGAGATCGGTTTCAGGGTCAAGGATCAGACCATTGCCTGGGAAACGGGCAAACTCATTGCTTTCTGTGATGCGCATAATCATGAGGTATGGAATGATACGTCTGAGGACCGCTGGATACTGATCATTGATATTCTGAGAGAAGAACTATTACCTGAGCAAAAGAAAATCTGCAAGCTTGTAAATGCAACATTGTGGTGGCAACTGAAATTTCAGAAACATTATTTCATGAAGCATTTGCCAAGGTGGACCCGCCGGTGGATGATGTATGCCACTGCACCTTTCATGGCAGCCTAGTATACCAGCATGAGGCTGTCGAGGCTTCGTTTTAATACAGGGGTAAATTGATTCCTGCCCTGCTGATTCAGGTGATGCGAATCAAAAAACTTATCTGGTTGTCCCGCAAACATGTATTCAAAATCCAGAACCGGGATTCCCTCTGCTTTAAGAATCTCTTCAGAAGGCCTGTGATTCATGAAGCTACTGTCTATATGGTTGCGCAACTCCACAAAAACTTCGTCTGAAAGCGGAAACTTCAGATAAACGGGCTTAATATGATACTGCTTACAGAGTACCAATGTTCTTTTAAGAAATTCAATAGATTTAGGATCGAACAGACCGGCGGCATCTCCTCCTTGCATAAGCTCGTCTACAACAAAATGTTCTGCCATTTTCCTTCTCTGCTCGGGTGGCCTGGCAGAGAATTTCTCTTTAGATTTTTTCTGGCGATCCATATTCACCCTGTTCAAAGCATACTGCCATTCGTTGTACGGAAAAATTCCTGTTTTGGCATAATCATAATACATGGACGCCGGGTTGTCATCGAGTCCTGACAAGTCGGAAACAGGAATGAAGCGATAATAAAAAAATTTATTAGTCCGAAACCTGTAAAACCCTTTCGCAAAGGTAATAATATCGCAGGGGAAAAGAGCATATTTCGGAACCGGATAGCCATGTTCCAGGCAATACTTTAATTTGTAGTAGTTCATCATGTTGTTTTCACCATAATACCCCAGCATAAACGAAGAGTCGATCTGCGATTCATCAATACTACGTTCGGTATGTGAGTCGCCCATGAAAAGTATCTTCACGTTTTTCTTCGCTTTAAAGTGATTCAACTGGATCGTTAATTCATGCTTCCGATTGCTCACTATCTTCATGGCATAGCATAGCCCCAGGTGGACTATGATTGCCAACAGAAGCAGAATTATGAATTTCTTACGCTGTGTCATCAGAACTGGAAATATTGAAATGCGACTTCTGATCTTGAGCTGAACAGAATAATTGAAAAAAATATAAATAAATAAACCAATGCCCGCCAGTGAAATAGACAGATTCGCTGAAAACAATGCCCGTCAGCGGTTTTCTGTAATACCTGCAAGACCTCAAAAAGTCCAATGAAAAAGAAAATGTATACGAGTTTTATACCATCCAGATATTTGAAATGCGGCGACCACACATGTTGCAGCATGTACACTGAATCCTTAAAAGACACCGGACGAAAAAACACAACCAGGAATGAGAACATTGACATAACAGCTATGTAATTGATCACTCCCTGAACCCAGCCGTTACGGTTGATATGCATAGCAGAAAAAAGCCCGCGTCTGAAATCTTTTGTTATAATATCAAGCAGCATAAATAAAAAAGCCAACTGCGCGTATATCATGTAATTTAATGTTGCGCCATGCCAGATACCAACAACAATGAACACCATCCATAAATTAAATACAGTCCGCAACTTATTGTTCTTTACAACACCTCCCAGCGGGTCAAATATATACTCCTTCAGCCACCTGGAAAATGTAGTATGCCAGCGATTCCATAATTCGCGGTAATTTCTCGAAAAAAAAGGCTTATTAAAATTGGCAGGCAATGATACCCCAAAGCAAAGGGCGGAGCCAATGGCAATGTCTGAATATCCCGAAAAATCAGTATAAATCTGGTACATGAACGAAAAACAGAGCACAACAAAATCAAGTCCGTTAGCCATTTGAATATGACCATACATGGGATTTATAATCTGGGCAATACTATCGGCTATAACCAGTTTTTTAAAAAGCCCCCACAAGATCAACTTACTCCCATCGATTATACATTGCCAGTTAAATGAAGGAAATGCATTTAATTGTTCAGAGATAACTTTTGATTTTTCAATGGGCCCTGCAATCAGCTGAGGGAAGAAGCTCACCGAAAGTGCATAAGTTAAAAAGGAAGAAGCCGGTGCGTATTTGCGTTTATACACATCTATACAATAACCAACGGTTTTAAATGTATAAAACGAAATACCAATCGGGATCAGTAACTTCTGGGCCGACCAACCGGGCCAATTCATTATATCCATTGGAATAATATGAACATACTTAAACAAAACAAAAATCAAAAGATCGAGTAACAGGCCAAGCCAAAAGAAAAACTTCCGACTTACCGGTGAATCTGCTTTATAACAGTAAGCCGATGTAACGAATGTAAAGGCGCTTGTCAGGAGCATTAACAGGGCAAAACCGAAACCAAATATAGCATAGAAAAAATAGGAGGCCAGCAATAAAACATAATGGCGCCCTCGTTTCGGGGTCAAATAATAGGAAACAATAACCAAAAATAAAAAAGCCAGATATGGAAACGAAGCAAAATTCATTTAGTAGACCTTTTTATTTTCTGACTACAAATCTGAGCCTCCAGGAAAGCGGAATTCTCAATCGTAAGGAATGAAGGTTATAATAAAGTTGAACTTTCAGGCGGCTTAGCCAAAGTCTGAAACCTACAGCCGGATTACCCTGAGGAAAGTGCTCTGCCCTATAGCCAAACTGTTCACCATAATATCTGCAGGCAAAATCAAGCAACCGGATTTCTTCTTCAGTCAATTCTTTCTTATAGGATGCCACTCGGGTGGTGTTGACCTGATTTTCAAGGTTATGATGCATGGCCGTAAGCTTTGCATACTCCTGGTCACTCAGGTTTTGTTTAATATAATTTTTGATACCCTTTGAAAGTTCCTGAAACTGCAGCATACTTTCATCGAAGGTAATATCCAGAAATGTACAAAGCTTATCCAATGTTTCTGCAGGGCTGTCCACAAGATCCTCATACCGGAGTAACATATACTCGAGGTCATTTTTACGAATACTTCGGAAAATACGCTCATAGAAATAATTCCATGATTCGGCCAGTGTAAACAGAGAACTTTCCTTATCCGAATATTTCTTCCTTGACACAATGTTGTCGCGGTAATCGCGGGTAAGCACAATAAACCTGGCATCCGGGAACAGACGGTAAAGATCGTCGATATACAGGGAATAAACGGGATTCTTATCGACCAGACAGGTTACCTTTTCCTTGTTCTTATCAGCAAAAGGGTAATGAAGATAGACCTGCTTGCAGACTTCCGGGTATGTCGGATGCGAAAGTCCCAGTATGCCATCTTTCAGCCCTTTTTCAGGTGTCCAGAAGCTGATGACTTTGCTGAAACGATAGTGGAACAGGCTCACAAAAGCATCGACAGTTGCCTGTTTTGTAAAATCTTCTTTACGAAATGCCCGAGCTGTGAACATCACAAATTCATTTTCAGGACATGCAATCACCGAAGGATGAGAGTTAAGCATGTTGGTAAGGAGCGTGGTGCCTGAGCGACCCATGCCAACAATGAAAGTCATGCGTGGTGACTGATTATTTTTCGATGAATCCAAATTCGGTATATTTCTTTTTGAGTCGTTTCAATTTCCAGGAGCCCGGCAGTTTATACAAGATACGATCTTTTAGAATATCAGCATAGCCTCTGATTATTGAGGGCAAATGCCGGCAAAAGACCTGCATTTTCACATAAAAAGGAAGGTCGGTCACAGGTTCATACCCCAGTTTCATAGCTATTTTCCCGCAGATGGCATCACATATCATGATTTCGGACTCACTCAGGTGTTGTTTCCATGAATAGAGCCTGTCAGCATTTACAGGACGGTTCAGATCCGAATATTTTTTAGAAAAGCGCTCCCTGTATTTCTCCGCTACATTATGTGCATCGATATCTACAACCGGTGCAGGAGCCGTTTCCTGATCGCTGCTTACTCCCAAGAAGCTGGTAATTTTCGCCATCTGAAGTTGATATTCTGAAACTAGTTCTTCATACCTGACTAACAGCACACGATCCGGATGCCGGCGACTGAAACGATAAGCCCTGGTGTTATAGAGCCTCCATCGCATAGCATTGTATGCCACATCCGGCGACCGGAGAGAAGCACTTTGTTTTCGTGACAATATATTGGCTCTGTAGTCCCGAACCATCCAGATGAACCGGGTATTTGGATATTGTTCCAGAATTTCATCCGTAAAAATGGTAGATGAAGGGTTTTTATCAACCAGTACTTTTGCGCTACTTTTATCGTATCCCTGAACGCGGAAGTGACGGTAAATGACCAGGCATATTTCGCCAAAACTCAGTGCTGACTGTTTTTGCAATCGTTCATATATATCTTCTTTTGCTACTACTGCATCAAAACTCCAACCTACCCATGGGTGCGATAAGCCGTAGGTATATATCTGATCGAAAATGCATTCGATATCCTCTTTGCGAAAATGTGACTTGTGCCTGAAACGACTCAGAAAAAACACCAGAAAAATAGCCTCCGGCATACAATGTACATCCCGGAGCCCATTCAGCATCTTATTCAGAATGGAAGTCCCGGAACGACCAATACCAATAATAAAATAAAGTTTTTCAGCTTCTGTATTTTGCGTCGTCATTATATGTTCAAATATAACAACAAAATGCTTTTTTCCTATGCTCTACTGTGCTAATAAGCATGACAGAAACAAAGCCGCGGTGAAACCATCAACATGAAAACCCGCATTCAGATAAGCATCGGACGTGATCTACTTTTGTATTCAGTCACGTGAGTTATTTTAGTTTATCAGAATTTGATTTATCTGTTTCATTGCGCAACCGGTAGCCGTATTTTACTTTTTTTATGGCATACTTCACAGAAAATGGTAATGCAAAATACATTTTCGGAAACCAAACAAGTCTGATTGTCCAATACAATTGGCGAAAACGCAGTATAGGGTTCCATTTTATTTCCTTAAAATCTTCATCTTCCAAATACCCTACCTCCCTGGCTGAATTGGCAGACAAGGTCCATACCAGATTAGCATCTTCCGGTTTCATGCTGCTTTTCCACAATCCTATTTTATCTGTATTTACTTTTTGTGCAAGCCCCTGGTGAAAAAGTCTGAATTGTCGCTTTAATTTATCGTCCATATTCTCCACCCTATCTTTCATTTCTGATCTAAAATAAGCGTCGTGTTCCAGCATCACTGAATTGTATCGGATCTCCAAAAAAAGACAAATCTGCTTAAGTGTATCTTCCGGATTTGACACTAAATCTTCGTACTTCACATGCATGAATCTTGCTTTACCAATTTTCAAAGCCTTTTCCCTGATGCCAGAGAATGTATAATTCCATACAAAACCATATTTAAAATAACTGGCCCTTCGGTTCCCTTTCGT
The DNA here is from genome assembly GCA_018267825.1 of Bacteroidota bacterium. Taxonomy (GTDB): domain Bacteria; phylum Bacteroidota; class Bacteroidia; order B-17B0; family Aurantibacillaceae; genus JAFDXR01. The sequence goes on from JAFDXR010000013.1 coordinate 221,628, forward strand.
TGCACGTTTCCATTTTGTCAGGGCATTATCTCTGGGATCACGATACAACACAATAAACCTGGCATCGGGATATATAGCCGCAAGTTCTTCCAGAAAAAAGAGTGATTTAAGTTCCTTTTCTATAAGTGTTGTAACATTCGACTTATCCTTATTTGGGAAAAAACATAAAAAAGCCAGTTTAATCGCGCTATACACATCTAAGTAATCCAAATGTTCCATCAATATTGTTTCCAAATCCTGATATGTTCCAAATTGTGCGGCTAATAATCCTTCTGAAAACAAATAAAAATCGTAGCAAAATTCTTTCACTACCTCCGGGGTCCATTTTTTTACCTTTTTGTATTTCGGGAAAAGCTTATAAGCAAATGGTTCTTCGGAAATAGATACAACCTGCTCGTTCATATTAAGCATATTGGCCAAAAGAGTACTCCCGGAACGTCCTGTAGAGAGAATAAAATGGAGCTTAATATGTTGGGTATTTATAATAAGACCGAAAAATAAGTATAAGAAATAAATGCATGCCAACGAATGAGTGAAGGATCTGTAAGCCATTACCCCCGTGGACCTATTCAGATTCTGAAGCTGATCGACAAATGCGTTAAAACGTCAGACGATATTGCGGTATGACAAAGAATTTGAGCTGATAGTCGGTTTTAATGGTGTGTGTATTCAGATCATATTGCTGCTGAAATACATTATTATGGTGAGTAACATTCTGAATATCGACACTTACTTCATGCGTAAAACGTTTTGTATTGAGTTTATAGGATGGCTTTATATCCCACCGGAAATAGGGACCGAATTGCGGAACATAGGCCTGTGAACCAATGTAGCGTTCTTCGTTTGCGGCCATGGATGCTGCCAGATCAATAGGCACATAATGTTTACCACCGGCAAACGTCAGCTTTGTATCCAGGGCGAGTGTATGTCTCTTCCTGATTTTAAATTCCTTTCCACCCAGCAGGTTCACCACATAATTTCCATTGAAAGCTGTATTGCGGTATACATGATCACTGCCATAGTACTTGCTCTGAAATAAAGAACCGGTCATGAGTACATAATAACCCTTGCTGTAAAATTTCTCGAGTGTGAGTTCCAATCCGTAATTATCACCCGTGCCTTTATTCACAAGGCTGTCGACATTCGGGCTGTTGAAATCGGCACCGAGGTTAATGGCCGAAAAATAATCAGAACGGGTACGCACCGGCACACTATAGAGGTACTGATAATAGGCCTCTACCTTTATGCGGGCACTATTGAAAACCGACACATCATAGGCTACCACCGCATGTGCAGCCCTTGTAAAATCGAGGTTACGGTTTGTTTCTTCAAACCCCTTGCCGGTATGCGCTGTAGCAAAATAAATATAAAGCGGTTGCAGCTGGCTGTGCATGCCTGCCCCAAAGCTCAGCGACTGCCTGGAGCTGAGATCATATTTCAGACCGAGACGTGGTTCCGGCGATTGTGAACCATTCAGAAGCAGGTACTGATAGCTAAGCCCCGTGTTGAGCGTGAGTTTATCGGTAAACTTGTGCTGCCACTGTATAAATACCCTGCCAAGGCCCGTCTGCCCTGTGTAATTGCGGAGTGTAATAAATCCAAGACCGTCGAAATTATTGATACTGTCGACAAATGAGGTATTGTACCAATCGAAATAGAAGCCTGTACTTACAAAGTTCCGGGCATTGAATTTTTTATTATAAGTCAGGTTGGCCGAATAACGCCATGTGTAGGATGTGTTTCTATATTCCGGATTCACAATGTTGGGCACTACATTGGTATCGATCCTGTCGGCCCGTATGAAATTATACTGACCACTGACACCAATATTGGTTTTGATATAAGAAGAGTTGTTGACGAGGTATGTGTGCGAGATCCCCGATGCTCCTACATTCGACCGAAAATAAGTGTCGCGGCCGCTGTAGCCATACAGGTTATTTCCTTTCGACTGATCTTTGGAAAGCAAGGCCACATAACTCAAACCACCGATCCCCCATACTGAAAACTTACCGGCTTTTTTGGTCGGCAGATCCACCTTGAAGGTAAGATCCTGGTATTGCGGCACGGCAGCACCTGTTCCAAAATCAAGTCCAATGTATTTGAAAACCGATAATGTGGAATAACGGTAATTGACCAGAAATGAACCGTTCTTCTTTTTCCTGGAGAAAGGGCCTTCTGTACCGAGTTCAAAACCGTTGAAGCCCACTTGCCCGAGGAATTCGTATTTCTCATTATTTCCGCTCCGCATTTTCAGATCAAACACACCGGCAGTGGCGTTACCATAATCGGCCGGGAAGGCCCCGGTGATAAAATCGGAATTATCGAGTGTGTTGTTGTTCAGTATGCTGATCGGCCCGCCGGTAGAGCCCAATGAACCAAAGTGGTTCGGATTGGGGATATCAAGTCCGTTCAAACGCCATAATACCCCGAGTGGTGAGTTACCACGGATAACAATATCATTACGGCTATCGTTAGCACCACTGACACCGGCAAAGTTGGCAGCCATCCGGGCAGGATCGTTACGGCTCCCTGCATAACGACTGGCTTCGTCGGCCGAAAAAACACGGGCACTGACGGTTGCCATTTTATTATTCGTTTTTGTTTTATCCTGTTCTGCGGTAATAACCACTTCATCGCCCTGCACGGCATTTTCTTCCAGTTCAACATTCAATACAGATTCTTTTCCGCTGGTAAGAACCACCGTGAGCACTTTTTCCTTGTAACTGATCAGTGAAATCTTAACCTGCCAACGGCCAATGGGTATATGTTCAAGTCTGAACTTACCTTTCTCATCGGTTGTGGTGGCCTGGGTCGGGTCACTGCTGCCAACCAGGCTGACTACCACACCCGGCAGAGGGCCCTGGGTCTGCTTGTCGAGCACAGTGCCCCGAATGGTCTGGTATAAATCCTGCCCCCGCAAAACAGGCGCCAACAGGATGCCACATACGATTATGAAGAACCTCAACCGAAACACGTTTTAATTTTTAAGGGGTACTTAATGAAACCGGGAGAATTTTCCCATTGTAATATTTATGCCCGGTGCGGGCAAATTCATAAATATACTCGGCCATCTGTAGCGGTGTGACAGGTGCTTCATAACCAGGAAAAGCTTCGGCCAGCATTTCGGTTTGAACCGCGCCAAGCGCCAGGCAATTTACGGTAATATTCTGTTCTTTGAATTCTTCGGCCATGCATTCGGTTAAGCCGGCAATAGCTGCTTTGGAAGAACTGTAAGCCGAAAGACCCGGAAACTTAACACTCCCCTGGAATCCGCCGATACTGCTGATATTCACCACATGGGCATGCGATGTATGCCCGAGCATGGGGCGCAAAAGCTGCACCAGCTTAAACGGTGCAAACACATTTACTTTATACACCTGCTCCAGTTCAGCATACGTAATTTCCGCAAAGGGTTTATTGACAAGGCTCCCTGCATTATTAACTACCACATCGATGTGACCAGCCGCTTTTTGAATTTGCTGCACAGCTACCGCTATTGATTTTTCATCGGCCAGATCTGTCTTAATAACATGCAGTCCGGGTGCCTGTTTTTGCAGCAGGCTATCTGTATGGCGCGTGAGGCAAAACACCTGGTGTCCATGTCCTATGCATAAATTGGCCAGTTCGAAACCGATGCCCCTGCTTGCGCCTGTTATAACAATTGTCATATAAAGTCTGTTAAGTAGTATGCTATTAAAAAAAAGGCTCCACAAATCATGCGGAGCCTTTCTGTTTTATGTCATTAACACATTAAGCCAACACCGCACGTGAAATCACGATACGCTGCACTTCTGATGTTCCTTCGTAAATCTGTGTAATTTTTGCATCACGCATCAGGCGTTCTACATGGTATTCTTTCACATAACCATAACCTCCGTGAATCTGAACGGCTTCTGTAGTTACCCACATCGCTGTTTCAGAAGCGAATACTTTTGCCATAGCGCTTTCCTTTTCACAAGGCTGATGGTTGGATTTCAGCCAGGCCGCGCGATAGATCAATAAACGGGCTGCTTCGATTCGGGTAGCCATATCAGCCAGTTTGAACTGGATAGCCTGGTGTTGTGAAATTAATTTGCCGAATGCCGCACGTTCTTTTGAGTATGCCAGGGCCAGTTCATAAGCACCGCTGGCGATTCCAAGCGCCTGGGAGGCGATACCGATACGGCCACCACCCAACGTTTTCATCGCGAATTTGAATCCAAATCCATCTTCACCGATCCTGTTTGCTTTCGGAACTTTTACTTTGTCAAACATCAGGGAATGTGTATCGCTTCCTCGGATTCCCATTTTATTTTCTTTCGGTCCTACTGTAAATCCGGGCATGCCGCGCTCTACGATGAGACAGTTAATTCCTTTATGTCCGAGTTCCGGGTGAGTCTGAGCCATAACCAGGTACACAGAAGCACTGCTTCCGTTGGTGATCCAGTTTTTGGTGCCCGTTAGCTCGTAGTAGTCTCCTTTGTCGACAGCGAGAGTTCTTTGTGATGTGGCATCACTCCCCGCTTCAGGTTCTGAAAGGCAAAAAGCGCCAATGATTTCGCCTTTTGCGAGGGGAACTAAATATTTTTGTTTTTGTTCTTCGGTTCCGAAATTTTCGAGCCCCCAGCACACCAGGGAGTTATTTACACTCATCACCACACTGCAGGATGCATCTACTTTAGAGATCTCTTCCATGGCCAGTACGTAAGAAATAGCGTCCATGCCGCCTCCGCCATATTTAGGATCTACCATCATTCCCATAAATCCAAGTTCACCCATTTTTTTAACTTGTTCTGCCGGAAATTTCTGTGTTTCATCACGTTCGATCACTCCCGGTTTACATTCGTTTTGCGCAAACTCGCGGGCTGCCTGCTGGATCATCAAATGCTCTTCAGTTAATTGAAATTGCATGGTGTCTATTGTTTTAGTTTATAAAAAATACCTCACAAATGTATAAGAATTTTGAGATTTGCAAAGGCTTTCGGTCGATTTGTTAAAATTATTTACCTCCTTAAAATTCATGAAGCAGGAAGTCGCATGTTTTTCATTAATTTTAGGCTATGAACAAAAGGTATTCCCGCGGTATTGGGGTCATGAGCGGCACATCGCTCGACGGACTCGACCTGGCTTATTGTGAATTTTCGTGGGATGATGGCATTGTGCCGGCTTACAGGCTGTTACATGCTGAAACCATTGCCTACTCTGCCGCTTTGAAAAAATCGCTACAGCAGGCCTATTCAGGCAGTGCGGAGCAATACTTTGAGTCGAATGCTACCTACGGCAGTTTCATTGCTGCTGAAATCCAGGCTTTTATCCAAAAACACGGACTGATAACAGATTTCATTGCCTCGCATGGCCATACTGTTTTTCATCGCCCAGCCCTCGGTTTTTCGACTCAAATGGGCTGTGGTGCAACCATCGCCGCGCATACCGACATCACAACCGTGTGCGATTTCAGAAGCCTTGATGTCGCAAATGGAGGACAGGGAGCGCCTTTGGTTCCGATAGGCGATGAGCTACTCTTCGGCCAATATGCGGCCTGCCTGAACCTGGGAGGTATTGCCAATATTTCCTTTGGGTCGGATCAGGGAAGAAAAGCCTTTGACATTTGCGTGATCAATATGGCGCTGAACCATTTCAGTGAAATGATGGGCAGGCCCTATGATGATGGAGGTGAACTGGCTGCATCGGGCCGTATACAAGAACCTCTCCTGAAAGCGCTGAATGCAGCTCAGGCCAGGCAGAATCACCGGTCATTGGGTCGTGAATTTTTCGAAAAGGAGTTTTTACCCGTTACGAGAGCCTTCCCTGTGCCGGTAGAAGATATACTGGCTACATGTGTGGAACACAGCGCTCAACAGATTGCTCAGGTGCTTCGTGAAAAAAATCTGAAAAATGTACTGGTTACCGGAGGTGGTGCTTATAACACCTATTTCATAGAGCGCCTGAAAACATATTATCCGGGCGACATTATTGTGCCGGATGATCTCACGATACAGTTTAAAGAGGCCCTTGTATTTGCTTTTTTAGGATACTTAAGGCTACGGGATAAAACCAACACACTGAAATCGGTGACAGGCGCCAAATCAGACAGTGTCGGCGGAGCTGTATATTTCGTGAAATAACGCTATTTCATACATTCCTTATGTCGCCTGCACGACACAAGGTGATCGTTCACCATACCGGCAGCCTGCATGTATGCATAACAAATGGTTGAGCCTACAAATGTAAATCCTCTTTTCTTCAGGGCCTTGCTCATGGCATCAGATTCTTTGCTGGTAGCAGGAATTGTAGAGCTTTGTTTGTGTTTATTTACCACCGTTTTTCCATCCACAAACTGCCAGATATATGCATCGAAAGAACCGAACTCCTTCTGAATGTCCATAAATGCCTTTGCATTTTTGATGGTGCCTGTAATTTTGAGTTTATTACGTATGATACCGGCATCCTGCATCAGGCGCTCAACATCGGCATCCGTAAACTTCGCTACTTTTTTGTAATCGAAACCTGCAAAGGCTTTTTTAAAAAACCGGCGGCGGTGTAAAATCGTTTTCCAGCTGAGCCCAGCCTGGAAACAATCCAATACCAGGAACTCAAAATGTTTTTTGTCGTCATGCACCGGAACACCCCATTCGGTATCATGGTAAGCAATCATTTGCTCATCGTTTGCGGGCCAGGTACATGCCATATCAATTGAGTTTAAGTGTTGTATCTTTTCTCAACCATCCCAGAAGGCGGTCGTTCTGTATATAAAATCCGGAGGCGGTCGAATCCAGTTCGAATGTGACTCTTGAATCACCAAAAGCGCCGGGGTTCTGTTGAATGATTTCAACCCTATTTCCGGAAACACCGGCAACAATGGCTACATGCCCGTATGGATTGGCCACGTGTCCATCTAAAATAACCAGGTCGCCCTCACGGGGTTTGGCATGGCTGGGGTTTCTGTATTGCAGGAGTCCACGGGCTTTATTGAATGCGCCGTCACTTAATGCTGCATTGAAAAAATCTTTGGCATTCCCATATGAATCGGGCATTTTATGATGGTAGTATTCATAATAATACCGTTTTACAAACTCCACGCACTGGTATTTTAATCCGATATTATAACCATCGGCACTGGTGTTTCGTTCGGAAACATGACCCACATTTCCGTTGTAATAAACCTTTACACCATGCAGGCTATCAAGCACCTGCCCGATGGAGTATTTGGGATTGGGGCTGATTTCCAGGATGATCCGGTAGGCGCCATAGCCAAGAATAAACACAATACATATACCAAGTATGTACTTTGTTTTCCTGGTCATTGTTGTAAAAAAAATCAGTGTTTACTTGCTTTTATATTGGCGATAAAATCGTCGAACAGGTAACGGCTATCGTAAGGGCCGGGATTGGCTTCCGGGTGATGTTGCACGGAGAATACCGGTTTGTTTTTCAGTCTGAAACCTTCGATGGTTTGATCGTTCAGGTTGATATGTGTGATTTCGAGTGCTTCATTTTTACGGATCTCCTCAGCATTCACGCTGAATCCGTGGTTTTGTGAGGTGATCTCACATTTGCCGGTGATCAGGTTTTTTACCGGGTGATTGATGCCGCGATGGCCTGCATGCATTTTATAGGTGGAAATGCCCTGCGATTCGGCGAGGAGCTGATGTCCCAGGCAAATACCGAATACCGGCTTACCGCTGTTCACCATGGCTTTAATTTCGTTGATCTCATCGCGCATCACACCGGGATCGCCAGGGCCATTGCCAAGCATGATGCCATCCGGGTTTGAGGCCAGTACTTCCCTGGCTGTTGTTTTCATCGGAAAAACCTCGAGCTGGCAATCGCGCTCAACGAGGAGGCGGAGTATATTTTTCTTAACACCATAATCCATTACGGCTACTTTGTAGGTAGCGTTTTCGTTCCCGAGTTTATATGGTTTGGTTGTTGATACTTTCGAAGATAGCTCAAGCCCCTGCATACTTGGCACTTTGGCCAGTTGTGCTTTGAGTTTTTCAATGTCGGTTGTTTCAGATGAAATGATACAGTTCATGGCACCCTTATCGCGGATATAACGAACAATGGCACGTGTATCCACATCGCTGATGGCGACTGTTCCGTTTTGCTCAAAATACTCCTGCAGCGACATCTGGGCCCGTTTGCGGGAGAACCCGTCGTTGAATTTCTTGCAGATCATTCCGGCAATCTTGATACTGTCGCTTTCCACTTCGGAAGCTTCGATACCGTAGTTTCCGACATGTACATTGTTCATTACGATGATCTGACCGAAGTAGGAAGGATCTGTGAAAATTTCCTGATACCCGGTCATGCCTGTATTGAAGCATATTTCACCGGTGGTAGTGCCGATTTTTCCGGCGGCTTTACCTTCAAAAATTTTTCCGTCTTCTAATAAAAGGATGGCTTTGGGCCTGGCTTGATACTTTAGCTGCATAGATTTTTAGAACTTGAATTCTAAAGGCCAAATATCCGGATTATTTCAGCGAAAACACGCCATTGTTAATAGGTTTTTGAAAAAACATAACCAAAGCAGGTCTTACAGGCCTATATTAAAGTTCAAGGGATTCAATACCCGTTTTCCAAATATGTTATCTTTACGTGATGCGGTACTTAATCCTACTGTTTTTGGTCTTTTCCTCCTGTGCCCAAGCGCAAGAGTTGCTCTTTGAGCAATTTACAACAGAAGAAGGGTTACCATCCAATAATGTATATAATCTCCATCAGGATAAAAAAGGGTATATATGGGTATTTACAGATGAAGGTACTGCAAAATACAATGGGCATAAGTTTATACCGGCCTTGACTAATATAGAATCCGGAAAACCCTTTATCTACTGTGCATTTGAAACCAAAAACGGCCAAATGTATGTGGCAGACTCCAAATCTAACCTCTATGCGGTCAGGAATGATTCTGCAATCCGGATAGAAGGTCTTGAAAAAATGTCAGAGCAATTCAGGAGATTAACAACAGCTATTCACAGGTTATATGTAGACGACTCTTCCAACATATATGTTATCTCAAAGTACTGTGCCTTTAAACTTATTCCATCCGGCAAGTCATTTACACCGGTAGCATTGACAAAAGGAAGTAACCGGATTGATACGCTAACTATTTTCCATGTCGGGCAAGACATTATTCCTGCTCTGCACTGGGCCAATATTAAATCTGAGAAAATCGTTTTCACTGAACCGCTATCAGGGAAAAGTCTACTTATTAACTTAAATAAAAACAATGATTTACCCAAACATGTGAAGCGTTTGGAAAATCAGATTTGTTTTTCGACTGCGGGCGAGTTTATCAAAATAGATGAACAGTTTATGTCTTTAAAGCGCAAAAGAATCAACGGAGTCATTCAGAACTTTTATAACGATCACCAAAAGCACACATGGTTATGCTGCTATAAAGATGGGCTGTACAAATTAGCGGACACAAACATTGTTGCCCATTTTTTGCAGGGGAAAACAATCAATGATGTCCTTTTCGATAACCAGGAAGGGATTTGGGCATCCAGTTCGGGATTTGGTCTTTATCATGCCGTTAACCAAGCTTGTATTCAATACAAAAACTCCGATTTTGAATCTGGCATTACGCTTTTAAAGAAAGTTGACTCAAGCATTTTTATTGGAACGACATTAGGAACGCTTTTCAGTTTCTCCAACGACCATTTAAAGTCAATCGTTTTAAAATCTACCACAAACCAGAACTCGTTATTTGATTTAAATAAAAACAACCACCATTATTTCATACCGAACATGTACAGCTCTTGTTTACGAACTGATGCTGATTTTAAACATCAAAAAATAGTAGCGTCAAACCTGTCACAGATTGAGAAAATCATACTCATTGACTCTAATTCTGCGATCATTACAAACGTCCGGTCAATATGCACGTTAAGCCATGGCAATTTCGGCGAAAGGCTTATATCTCCTTATGCGAGGATACGGGACGGGTGCGCGTATGGCCGTGAACGACGTATTTTACTCTGCACGGACAAAGAGATGGTTTCATACAAGAATGGTAAATTCCGTTTATTATCCGTTGATTTTGCCTGTAAAAAAGTAAAAAGATGCCTCCACCAAATTGTTGTCTGTAGCCGAAACGATGAATTATATTTCTTTGATACACTTACCGAAAAACCAGTTTCTCCAGCAGTATTCAAAGACCTTCCATCGGTTACGATACACGATTTTGCTTCCTATCATGATTCGCTTTTCTTCATTTGCAGCAATGCAGGCCTTTTTTGTAAAGATCTGACCAGTCCTGCTAAGGCCTGGAAAGTTGTTGTCCCGGGGGATATCCTGAATATTGCCTTCTCCTCCAATAATGACCTGCTTCTGAATACGTATAACAGCCTGTTGCAATTAAAATATTCGGTGCTTTGCCAAAAATCTCCCGACATTCCAATGTACCTGAATAAGGTTTTAGTTAATGATCTGCCGGTTGATTCCAGCTCCCTAAACAGCCTTGTCTACACGCAAAATAATCTGGAATTCTTCTTCGATATACTTGATTTTCATTTCAGGGACAAACAAATTTATTATAAATTGGAGGGTCCGGTATTTGATAGCAGTTTTATCTCAACACCTTCGATCAAATTCAGATCTTTACCTGAGGGCCACTACCAGCTATCTGTTTGGCCGCTTTCTTTAACCAACAGGAAATTCATCATTCACTTCAATTTACTTCCCCCTTTCTGGAGAACCGGCGCTTTTTATGCATACCTGATTCTTTTTGCTTTATTCGTTATGACTGCTATTATTCTATATACAAACGCAAGGGTACGAAAAAAAGAAAAGGAGAAAAGAAATATAGAAATAGCTTTGGCCGAACATAAAATCACAGCCCTGAAAGCGCAGATTAATCCGCATTTTATGTCAAACTCACTCAGTTCGCTCCAGTTGCTTATTATGGAGAATAAGACTACTGAGGCTCTGAACTACCTGGCGCGATTCAGCCGGCTTCTTCGAATGATCCTGGATGTTTCTGACAAAACGCTGGTGCCGCTCGAAACCGAAATTGCACTCATTCGTTTAAATATTGAACTTGAAGGCCTGCGTTTTACCCAAAACTTCACTTACGAAATAGAGGTGGATCCGGCTATTGATCCGGCCAATACATTTATTCCTCCGCTTATTGAACAACCCGTTATTGAAAATGCCATATGGCACGGTTTGATTCCCTCTAAAAGAAGTGACAAAAAACTCCATATTTCATTTCGTAAAATCAACAATAGCATTCAAATTCAGATTGAGAATAACGGTATAGGATACGTAGAACCCGTTCCTCAAAAAAATGAATCTAAAGGCCTTAAAATTACGCGTGAAAGATTACATCAGATTAACAGGATGTATCCTGAATTTGAAACTTTTTTTAACATAAAAAAAAGTCAAACTTCTGGTTCTGATTCGGGCACACAGGTTATATTTGTACTGCCACTTATTCTTGTTTATGACTCAAATTATTAAGGCGATAATCGTTGACGATGAAATTGCCTGTCAGAAAACGCTAAGTCTGTTATTACAAAATCTCCAAAGTAACATTCAAATTATTGCTTGCTGCGATAATGCCGATGATGCATTCATCTGTATACAGAAACTGAAACCCGATCTGGTTTTTCTGGATATAAAAATGCCCGGGAAAGATGGCATGCAACTTCTCGAAATGTTCCAAAATCCCGATTTCAGTGTTGTATTTGTAACCGGCTATGATCAGTTTGCACTGAAAGCCTTTGAGCTTAATGCTATTGATTATATTCTCAAGCCCATTGATGTAGAAAGATTTGACCTATCTGTTCAGAAAATAACGAGAAATGTTCAGCAACAAAAGGAGCTTCGTTTTCTGTATTCAAATCTGAACAACAGCATAGACTTTCAAAAAAAAACCGTCGCCAAATTACTTTTTCATTATGCTGATCAGGTTGTCATTTTAAATGTACAGGACATTGTTTGTTTCAATTCGCAGGATGGCGTTCTGGACATTTACAGTACCGGTTTTAAAACAATCCGTTCAACAAAAAACCTGATGGATTATGAGGAAATCCTGAAAAACTATCCCCATTTTATCCGGATCAATAAGAGCTGCCTGATCAATGCCCTTCATATTCTCAGCTACTCGAAGGGCGATCCCTGTGAAATCACCTTGTACGGGGGGCTTACGCATGAGGTTTCGCGGCGTAGAAAAACAGAAATACTTAAAACCCTACAATACCTCCTGAAACCATAAACATAGGTTTAGCCGGCTGGCTTAGATGGAACGCTTTGAACCGCTATATTAATCTACGATCAACTTTCCGCCGTTACTGCTATCAGTTGCTTTAATGAGGTAATTATATAAGCCCGGGTTGTAATTTTCAACGTTCAGTATAAATGTATTCTCTCCGGGGTTTAATTCTATTATCTTCGTTTCGACCTCCTGCCCGAGTGCATTAAGTATCTTAATAAAGGCTTTATCGCTCCTTTTACTGTCGACCACAAAAGTAACTTTTGTTCTTCCCGGGTTAGGAAAAACGTTTGTATTCAACGATGATTCTTTTAAGTCCTCAATACCAGAAGGTGTATCGGTGAATTTAACAATACCTGAACCCCAGGTACTGGCCCAGACTTCATTTCCAAAACCGAGGTTCACCGACCAGACCTGGTTACTTGGCAAGTTTGAATTCGAAGTGTTATAGCTTCTCCAGGTATACCCATCAAACACGCCAATTCCGCCATTTCCGGTAGCAATGAAGGTATTACCCGAACTTGCCGAATGGGCTATTCCCCTGATATAATTATCCGGAAAATTTGCTGTTGTTCCTGATTTATAAATAGTCCAGACATTATTTTTAATAACTGCTACTCCGCCATTTGTTCCAATCCACATACTATTGGTTTGGGTATTGAACTTGAGAGAATACACATCATCATCAGGCAATGATGAATTAGATGAATTATAAATTGTCCAGTTTGCTCCATCATACTTAGCCAATCCGCTAAGTGCTGTACCAACCCAAACGTTACCGGCATTGTCAATTTCAAGAGAGTAAATTATATCCGACGGGATTGCTGAATTGAAGGTATTAAAAACGGTCCAGGTAGTTCCATTATATTTTGCAACTCCACCTCCTCTGGTTCCAATCCATTTGTTTCCCTGCGCGTCAAAATCTATAGCCAGGACATCGTCATAAGGCAATCCCGAATTTGATGTATTGTAAGTACTCCAGGCCGATCCGTTGAACCGTGAAATACCAGCATTACTTGAATACGTTCCAAGCCAGGTATTTGTAGTCCCCGGCTCAAAAGCTATGGGCGTTACATAATTAGCGCCAATGCCCGAATTGGTCGTCTTATAATTTGTCCAGGCAGTTCCATTGTATACAAATGCTCCGCCATTTTGTGTAGCTACCCATACCTTTCCTGACTGATCCTGATTCACATACCAGCAATTATTACTGGATAAGCCCGAGTTGGAAGCATTGTATATAGTAAATTGCGCCCAGGTACTGAAAACTGACATAAGGCCGCAAAATGTAAATGCTTTTCTCAATGCGATTTTTTTATTGTTTAACCAAAGTTATCCCATTTACCCGATACAAATACACCATTCAGGCACTTTTTTACCCATTTACAGGTTCCTTGAAACAAAAAACAGCAAAAAATAAATTGTATATTTGAGCATGGCAACAAAAGAACAGGTAGAGCAGTACTACGACACATTCAAGGAGCATCAGAAACAACTTGGCATTAATATCCGGCACAGAACTATTTTTAAAAATCTGAAAAAAGCCGGGCTAAAACCAGACTCAAATGTTCTTGAAATTGGGTGTGGCATTGGAACTGTCAGTCACCTCATTTTAAAATACATTCCCCAGGGTAGTTTTGTAGGGATCGATATCAGTCCGCAGAGCATTGATATGGCAAAAAAATTCAACAGTTTCCATAAAAAAGCGGAATTTATTGTCAACGACATGAGTCGGTTTACCCATAAAACCAAATTCGATTTTATTGTTTTCCCTGATGTTTTGGAACATATACCTGTTGAACAGCACGCCAACATTTTCAAAACCATTTCCGAGCTGAGCACACCGAAAGCAACTGTAATTATTAACATTCCCGAGCCCAACTACCTGAATTGGGTACGCGAAAACAGCCCCGAAAAGCTCCAGATCATTGATCAATCGCTTTCCATGCAGGATTTGTTAAACCATACTTACCCTTATGGTTTTAAATTATACTCTATGAATCCTTATTCGCTTCATTTTAATGTAAACGACTATTTGTCTATCATACTTAAAAAAGACATGGCCGTGAAAGATGTCAGAGTAAAAGATAAACTCTCAAGAGCCATCGAAAATACACGCAGTAAATTAGCCTAAAACGACGGAGTGAAAAAACAGGTATTATATTTTCACGCAGGATTATCATCATTTGTAGTCAAGGATATTGAAATTTTAAAAAAGAAATACGACCTGTTGGATTTCTGTTTCCAGACACAGTATAAAAAAAAAATTCCGGTTCAGTTTCTTAAACAGTTTCTCTTTTTGATAAGACATATAAGCAAAACAAGGCTTATTGTATGCCAGTTTGCCGGACATCATTCCTTTTTACCAATTCTGTTTTCGAAACTCTTTTTTAAAAAATCCGTGATTATTGCCGGGGGTACCGATTGTGTTTCGTTTCCTTCGATAAGGTATGGAAATTTCTACTCACGCCTGTTGGCAGGTACAACCGCGTTTTCATTCAAAAGAACATCGCTCATTTTACCTGTTCACGATACCCTGATGGAGTATGATTACTCATACCAGCCGGATGATTTTCCGAAACAGGGGTATAAATTCTTTGTGCCGGGCATTAAAACACCCGGTAAAACAGTGCTGAATGGCTATGATAGCGAAGCCTGGTATAATGAACGCGAACACAAGCAGGAAAAAAGCTTTGTGACTGTGGGTTCCGGACTTGGATCCAGATTTGGTTTTCAACTCAAGGGTATAGACCTCATTTTTGAGCTTGCACCGCTTTTACCGGATTGTACATTTTATATTATCGGCGGCTCGCAGATAAACCGCGAGGCGCCAAAAAATGTGAAATTGCTGAACAACATACCAAATGAACAATTGAGGCCGTTATTAAGCGATATGCAATTTTATCTGCAGCTTTCTATGTCTGAAGGATTTCCGAATGCCTTAAGTGAAGCCATGCTTTGCGAATGCATTCCGATTGTTTCTGCGGTAGGCGGTATGCCGGATATTGTTGGTTCCACCGGCTATATACTAAAACACAAAGATGTGCATAGTTTATATGAGATTGTTCAGACCGCTTTGACTGATGTAAATAAAAAAGAGCATGGGAAGCGGGCACGGAACAAAATAAAAACACAATACACCATCGAGCAACGCCAGGAACAACTCCTGAAAGAAATAAGTCATTTAATACCGGATTGAAGTGGGAGTTATCAAACGACAAGGCATAAAAAACACAATCATCACCTACATCGGTATTATTATCGGGGCTATAAATATTATTTTTATTCAACCCAAATTACTGACACCTGAGGAACTTGGCCTGACGCGATTACTATACGATTTCTCATATATCATAGGGCTTGCCATCCCGCTCGGACTTCCCAATATCATTGTTAAGTATTTCCCCCTGTTCAAGGACCGCAGCACCAGGCACAATGGCTTCGCCGGTTTCGTCATCTTTGTTTTTATGCTCGGCTTTATTATCTCGTCGATTCTGCTGCTGGCGTTTAAACCGGTCATTGTTTCACATTATGAAAAGGAAGCCGAACTTTTCGTTGCCTATTTTAAATTTATAATCCCGTTCACATTCATTGTTTCGGCAATTACCGTCACTACGGCCTACTGCCAGGCCCTTTTCAAGTCCACCATACCATCATTTCTCAATGATATATGTGTCAGGCTGGGCACCATCGTTATTACGATCCTGTATTTCAATAAAATAATAAGCCTCGATTATTATGTGTATTGTTTCATCGG
This sequence comes from Bacteroidota bacterium, assembly GCA_018267825.1. Classification (GTDB taxonomy): domain Bacteria; phylum Bacteroidota; class Bacteroidia; order B-17B0; family Aurantibacillaceae; genus JAFDXR01. Next base: position 237,584 of record JAFDXR010000013.1, read on the forward strand.
GATTTACCTGGTTGAATTACTGGCACTGGGCATCTATATTCTCTGGGTGGATACCATCTCCATATTGCCTGCCCGAAACGCTTTTAAAACACACACGCCAAAAAAAATGCTTCAATTCGGGGTACTGCTGTGCATTGCTTCATTCGCCTCAATTGCCCTGCGTAAAATAGACGGTGTATTTCTGGGGACCTATTCCCTGAGTATGGTGGGAATATATACCACCGCTGTATTTATCGCTTCATTTATCGAAGTGCCGCTCGGGGCATTGGAGCGGATCAGTCACACTAAAATCGCCGATAATTTTGCGAAAAACAACCTGGCCGAAATTGAAAAAATATATACGGATTCTGTAAAATATCTGCTGATTATTGGCGGACTTATGTTTATTGGCATAAACACCTGCACCAAATATGTATACGAATTTTTACCGCCAAGCTATTCCCAATCTCTGCATGTTGTATTCATTGTAAGCCTTGGCTCCCTCATCAATGTATCAACCGGTGTAAACTCCGCTATTATGTTTTATTCAAAACACTATGTGCTCGGCACGATATTACTGGGCATTACACTTGTTGCAGTTATAATCCTGAATATCATCCTGATCCCCAGATTCGGCATGGAAGGCGCTGCCATTGCTTCAGCTGCTGGCGCCATCATATTCAACGGTATCAAATACCTCTTTATTTATTCCAAATTTGGGTTACAGCCCTATAATAAAAGTTCCCTTCAACTCCTTATCCTGATTGGTATCTGTACGACTCTTGGTATGATTGGCCCATCGCTTTTCAAATCGCCTGTACTCAACATGCTGATGTCCGGGGGCGTATTGAGCTTTCTGTACATCATTTGCCTGTATTACCTGAATGTGGCGCCGGAGCTTTTTTCCGGCATTCTGAACCGGCTCCGAAGGGCTAAATAACATCCCTAAATTATTATATTTGTATACTTAATTTTAAAACCTATGAATCTTAAAAAACTCATCCCTGTTTTGGTTGCTATTGCTGTTTTTGGCATCATTACGCTTGTACAATTCAGCCCGCTTCTGGGGGGCAAAGTATTGGAACAAGGTGATATTGTTCGCTACAGGGGTATGAGCCAGGAGGCCAACGAATTTCGTAAAACCGAACATGCGGAGCCCCTGTGGACCAACTCCATGTTTGGGGGGATGCCTGCATACCAGGTATCGACTCTCTATCCGGGCAACTGGCTGGGTGGAATCGATAAAGTTTTTCACCTGTTTCTGCCACACCCATCAGGATATATTTTCCTGTGCTTTCTCGGATTCTTTATCTTGTTGCTCTGCCTGGATGTTGACCCCTGGCTGGCACTGGTGGGCAGTTTGGCTTATGGGTTTTCTTCTTATTTCTTCATTATACTGGAAGCCGGGCATAATTCCAAAGCCAACGCTATTGGTTATGTAGCGCCTCTTCTGGGAGGTATCATACTCCTGATGAAAGGCCGCTACTGGCTTGGTTTTGCACTCACAACCCTATTTATGGCACTTGAACTTAATGCCAACCACGTGCAGATAACCTATTATGCCTTCCTTTTATTCGGCATCATTTTAATTTCCTATTTTATTACAGCCATCCGTCAGAAGACATTAAAACCATACTTCATAGGTGTTGGTCTTTTTCTGGCAGCTTCACTTATCGGGGTTTTACCAAATGCAGGAAACCTGCTCGCTACCAGCGAATATGGAAACTATACAACCCGGGGTAAATCAGAACTGACGATTACACCAAACGGGCAAAGCAATGCCACCAATAAAACCAGTGGACTCGATAAGGATTACGCCACTCAGTGGAGTTATGGTATCGACGAAACCTTCACATTTATTATCCCGAACTATAAAGGTGGTGCTTCATCGGCTATTGCCAATACCGACAAAGATGCGCTTAAAAAAGTAGATCCGCAGTTACGTGATCAGATCGCCGGCAGCAGCGCCTATTTTGGTGACCAGCCATTTACAAGCGGGCCGGTTTATATCGGCGCCATTGTTATGTTACTGGCATTCCTGGGGCTGTTTATTATTGACAGCTCACTGAAATGGCCCTTATTTATCGCTACCGTACTTTCAGTGATGCTGGCCTGGGGTCATAACTTCATGGGACTCACCAGTTTCTTTATGGATCACGTACCGGGTTACAACAAGTTCAGGGCCGTGGCTATGATCCTTGTTATTGCCGAGTTAACGATTCCATTGCTGGCGGTACTCGCTCTCGACAAGTTTATAAAAGCAACAGGTTCGCCCCTGCAGAAAGTCACACTTAAATTATTTAAAACAGACATTGAGCTGAAGAAAGTGCTTATTATTTCAGTAGCTGTGGTTGGTGGATTTTGCTTCCTGGGTGCATTTATGCCGGGCACTATCAACAGCTTTACAGCAAACAATGAGGAAGCACAGGTAACGCGACAATTTAAACAAAGCGGTGCAACCGACCAACAGGTGGCGCAATTCCTGCCTGAATACATGCACAATCTGGAAATTGCCCGTGAAGACATTTTCAAAAGCGACGCCCGTCGTTCACTTATTTTTGTGGGACTTGCCTCTTTATTTCTGTTCCTCTTCCTGATGAAAAAACTGAAACTGGAATTATTTTATGTATCTCTGGCTATTTTCATACTGGCCGATTTATGGCCTGTTGCCGACCGCTACCTGAACTCGAAAAACTTTGTCTCCAAAGCTTCGTACGATGCGCCACCGGCCAAAAGCGGAGCAGACGAACATATCCTGGCAGACAAAAGCCTTGATTACCGTGTACTTAATTTATCGGTGAGCCCATGGCAGGATGCAAGTACATCATACTACCACAAATCGATTGGCGGATATCATGGTGCCAAACTCAAAAAATACCAGGAGATCATTGATTTCCACCTCGACAATGAAATCAATACGTTTTATGGTGGCATTAATACTGCAGCCGGCAATGACTCAGCCATGGATGCACTCTTCAGTAAACTGGGCGTTCTCAACATGCTCAATACCAAATATATCATGATCCCATCCAAAGACCAGCTGATTCCGCTTCAAAACCCCGAGGCTAATGGTAATGCCTGGTTTATCAGGAATGTAAAAGAAGTTGCCAATGCCGATGAAGAAATCACCGGGCTTGGTAAAATAAACACCAAAACGGATGTTATTATCCAACAAAAAAACAAAGAAGGAGTTGATGTAAAACCGCAGTATGATGGTAATGGCAGCATCAAACTGCTTTCTTACAAACCGAATGACCTGGTATATGAAACGGATGCATCCACGCCACAGTTCGCTGTGTTTTCAGAGATCTATTATCCTAAAGGCTGGAATGCATACGTAGATGGAAATCTGCAGAATCACACCTGCGTTGACTACGTTCTGCGCGGCATGAATGTACCGGCCGGTAAACATAAAATCGAATTTAAATTCGAGCCCGCTGTTTATAAAACAGGAAACACAGTGGCTATGATAGGCTCCTTATTATTATTACTGACAGTAGCCGGAAGTCTATTTATGTTTTACAAAAAAGAAAAAACAGCTCCGTTAGCTGCATAAAAGTCTGGTTCATGGAAGACATTTTCGAAGATATTAAATGCTGTGTATGTGGCAACTCCGATCATAAACAGTTCAAGGTAAAATACACAAAGGATAATTTTTCGGTGGCTGAATGCAACACCTGTTCATTTCTGTTTATCCCGCCTTATTTCCGCAAGAAAATAAGTTACGAAAACTATAAAGACGAAAGCGTTGCCAATGCTGTGAGACAGGGTAATAACTGGGTAAAAATTGAACGCCATAAACTCCGCTATAAACTGATCCGCAAATACAAATCAAGCGGCAAATTATTTGACCTTGGGGCCGGCTGGGGCCACTTTATGCTCACTGGTCAGATGCTGGGATACGATGTATACGGCATTGAAATTGCAGAACAACCTTACCTCTACGCCAAAAATGATCTGAAACTTCCGGTGGATCACATCGACTTTTTCAAAATGGACGAAAGTAAAACGTTCGACATCATTACCATGTGGGACGTACTGGAACATATTGACAAGGCTGACGATGTGATTGAAAAATGTTTCAAACTGAATTCAAAAGATGGCATCCTTGTGATCCAGGTGCCCCAGATCGATAGCTACATCGCCAGGAAATACAAACAAGACTGGAAGATGATGGGACTGGATCATGTCAATTATTTCGGAAAGAAAACCATTACCCGGTTACTTGAAAAGCATGGCTACCGCGTGGAAACCATTAAATCGTCTTTCGAAATCAAATTGTTTATCATGTATACGATCTTACCTTACCTGAAACGCAAAAAAGCGAAGCAGGAGGTAAGTCAGGCCGAAGCCAATAAACAAATCAATGCCGGTGAACGCCAGGCATACTTCAATAAGTTTACCAATAAACCGATGTGGAAACTGAAATTGTATATGCTGGCTCACAATCTGCTATACAACACGCTTTCTCTTTTCAATATTGGCGAAGAGATGATTGTTGTAGCACGGAAAGTAAAATAATCTGCTGATACTACCTGCATGAAAAAAGTGCTTATTCTTACCTATTACTGGCCACCTGCAGGTGGAGCCGGCGTACAACGCTGTCTCAAATTTGTGAAATACCTGCGTAACTTTGGCTGGGAGCCCATTGTATATACTGCCGAGAACGGCGAAATGCCCGTCATAGACAACTCTCTTTTAAAAGACATACCACAAGGTGTCGAAGTGATTAAAACACCAATATGGGAACCTTACAGCGTTTATAAAAAATTTATCGGGCGTAAAAAAGATGACAAGATCAATGCCGCTTTTTTATCAGAAAATAAAAAAACATCCCTCACGGAAAAAATCTCCGTGTGGATCCGTGGCAACTTCTTTATCCCGGATGCCCGCCGTTTCTGGATCAGGCCAAGCATCCGTTACCTGAACGAATACCTGGCCAAACACCCTGTAGATATTATCATTTCCAGTGGGCCTCCACATAGCATGCACCTCATTGCACGCGGCATTAAGAAAAAATACCCGAAGCTCAAGTGGCTTGCCGATTTCAGGGATCCATGGACAAATATTGATTTTTATGAAGACCTGATGCTTACCGGGCTGGCAGATGCCAAACACAGGCGCCAGGAAAAATCGGTATTGGAACAGGCCGATCATATTATAAGTGTAGGAGACACCTCTACAAAAGAGCTGGAAGATATTCTGAAACTGTATGGCCCCTATCCTTCCGGAAAATTCAGCACCATTACCAATGGCTATGATGAGGAAGATGTATATAATGGCCCGCTCGAAAAAGACAGTAAATTTTCCATGGCGCATATCGGCTCACTTGTTAAAAGCCGAAACCCTGTAACACTCTGGAAAGCCCTGTCGGAACTGACACACGAAAATCCGGACTTTAAACGCGACCTGGAGATAAAGCTGGTGGGCAAGGTTGACTATGCCGTGAAAGAAAGCATCGATGCATTTGGTTTATCGGAGTTCGTCAGAAAAATAGAATACCTTCCTCATAGCGAAGTGATCAAAGAACAACAACGCTCAAAGGTTTTACTGCTGCTTGTGAATAAAACCAAAAATGCCAAAAGCATTCTCACCGGTAAGTTTTTTGAATACATGGCCGCCAAAGTGCCTATCATTGCCATAGGCCCCAAAGACGGTGATCTCGCCAAAATTATTCACGAAACACAGGCAGGCCTCATTTCTGACTTTGAAGAAACGGATGTTCTCAAACAAAATATTCTGGCCACCTATCTCGGTCGGGATACCGTAAAACCGATTGCCGAAAAAATAGAAAGCTATTCGCGTCGTAAATTAACCGAAAAGCTTGCAGATACCATGAACAGAATGCTTCAGGCCAAATAGCCTGAAGTTTCCTGAACCTATTTTTCCTATTCACCCGTATTTTTGAGCTTCATCAATAAAGCATAAGCATTGTTGAGCACCACATCGCGATCGGCCAGCGCTTCAGCCCTGAGTAGTTCAACATAACCATCGAAATGTGTTCCTGTAGTTACCTCAACCATTTCGAAATGTTTTGCGTCCTTTCTCAGAAATACATATTCCTTATCTTCATACCTCACCACCGCGGCTTCAGGAACAGCCACTACAGATTTATTGGTAACATCTATCACCGCCGACAAAAACATACCCGGTAAAAGGTTCTCCTCACTTTTCATAAAATGACAATGTACGGTCGTGCTCCGGTTCAGATCGAGGTTTCTGCCAATAAGAATGACCTCTGCTTCGTACCCATGCCCGGGATCATTTGCCAGATGGGCCTGTACCTTCTGACCTACCTGAATCCAGGGAATATCCTTTTCAAATACAGTCAATGCCAGATGAAGATCTTCGGGGTTCACCAGTTCAAATAGTACATCGGCAGGGTTCACGTATTTTCCGATGTTAACATTCACGGCAGATACATATCCGTCAATCGGCGAATAAATATTAACGCTACGGCTGATGCTGTTCTCATTCAATACATCCGGCTTTAATCCGATCAGTTTCAGTTTTTCCGAAAGGGCATTCACTGTTATTTTTTGTCCCTGGTAATCGCTCTGCACCTGCTCAAACACCTTATCGCTGGTAGTTTTACTCGCATTGAGCTGTGCCTGGCGATCATATTCCTTTTTCTGAAACTCGAGTTTGGCACGGGCCACCAGATAGTCCTGCTGCAGTTGTATAAATGCAGGATCTTCCATCACAGCAATCACCTGTCCTTTATGAATGCGCATCCCCGGCAACAGTTCCGTGCTTTTTAAATAACCTCCCAGTGGAAAGCTCACGCTTACCAGGTTCTGCGGCGGTACATCCACCACGCCATTTACTTTCAGACTTGTGCTCATGGCACGTGTTGCTGCTTTACCAATGGTCAGGTCAGCATTTTTAAGCTGCGCATCGGTCAACACAACTTCCGCTTCACCCAAAGCTGCTTCGTTTTTCTCAGACTCTGCAGGTTTTCCACCACCACAGGCATATAAACCCAGAATCAAAACACTATATACAATATATTTCATAACACTTATTTTAAATTTCATATTTCATTTCTTTAACGCCTGGTTTTACAGACTATTTAGTAGTTCCGGCCGAAAGATAATTTAACTCAATAACAGCCTGGTTGTAATCACTCAAAGCCTGGTAATATTCCATACGAACATTCATCGACTGGCTCATCAGTACCACCCAATCCATGAACCCGATAGAGCCCGATTGCAATTGCTGATTGGCACTATTGCTGATGATATCGGATTGAGGCAATGCTTTTTCCTCGAAGTATAGCAGATTCTGGCGACTCTTCTCAAAACGCAGTATCCATTGCATGAAATTGACCTGGTATAAATTGGTAACATCGGCCAGCTCCTTCTGCATAAATTCGTAGTTGAGTTTCGATGCTTTTATCCGGCTCCGCGCAGCCTTAAAAAACAAAGGAGCACTCATACCAAAAGACATATACGAAAAGCGTTTTGAAGGTCCGTAATAGGTATCTGTACCATATACATTCTGATAACCGGTAAGCGATTGGTTATTATATCCTACTGTAAATGCCGGCCACAACTTTGCTTTCTCAACCTGCCATTGCTGTTTGGAAATCAGGCTTTGTTGCTGTTTCCAGCTCATGTAGGCTGTATGTATGGCCTTTGATGAGTCCGGCACCGACAGTAATTGAATTTTCGCTTCACCGTCAGCAGGACTATATACCTTACCGGCGTTCAAAAAGCGGTTGAACTGCACCTGCATCAGCCTGATATCGGATTCCACCTGCCGGAGCTGATTACTCACCTGCAATTGCTGCAGGCGGGCACTGGCCAGCTCCAGTGAATTGGCATCGCCTTTTTTATAGCGCTCTTCCTGGCGGGCCGAAAATGCCTGGTAAAGGCTATCTGCGCGTTTCAGCATTACCTGCTTTTGCCGGTAAATGAGCATCTGGTAATAGAGCCAGGTGACCTGCTTTTGCACTTCCAGCTTCATTAATTGTTCGTTGAGCTCGCTGGCATGCGTTTCGGCTTTCAGCAATTGCTTTTGCTGGTTATATACAGCCGGCAATGAAAAACTCTGGGAAACGCCCAGGCGACTATCGTGAAAAGCACTGTTGAATTGTCCGTAATCACCATTCAGTGATGTGGCCGGTAAATCCCAGGCACTGCCCTCCATCGCCTTATATGATCGGGTTTGAAGCGCAGCAGCCTGAACGCTCAGGTTTTGTTTCATCGCTGTATCTGTGGCAGCCTGCAAAGAAATAGCAGATTGAGCCCGGCCACGCTGTGCTGCACCAATAGCCAAAACCAGCACCAATACACTCAAAGCAGACGGTGCAACTTTGTTCTTACGCTGATGGCGAAGCTCCAGCCACTCATAAAGCAGCGGCAACACCAGCAGTGTGAGAAGTGTAGCTGTTACCAATCCGCCGATAACCACCGTCGCTAACGGTCGCTGTACCTCCGCACCGGCACCATGGCTCAGGGCCATAGGAAAAAACCCGAGTGAAGCCACACAGGCCGTCATCAATACCGGCCGCAGCCTGTTTTTAGTTCCTGTAAGAATTCGTTCACGTACATGTTCCATACCCCCTGCTTTTAATTGATTAAACTCACTGATCAGTACAATCCCATTGAGGACGGCTACGCCAAACAGGGCAATGAAACCAACGCCGGCTGAAATACTGAATGGCATGCGGCAAATCCACAAAGCCAGAACCCCGCCAATGGCAGACAAAGGAATTGCAGAATAAATAAGAAGTCCCTGTTGCAAAGAGCGGAATGCGAAATACAACAACACCAGGATTAACAATAGTGCCACAGGAACCGCAATTGCCAGTCGTTTTGTGGCTTCCTGCAGGTTCTCGAAAGCCCCACCGTAGGTAATATAATTTCCTCGCGGCAGGCCAAGGCCGCCATTTACTTTAGCCTGCAGTTCCTTCACTACCGTCTGCACGTCTTTACCTCTGACATTAAACCCAACGGTAATTCGTCGTTGTGCATCTTCGCGCTGAATCTGGTTGGGTCCTGTTTTAATATCGACGTCGGCCACCTGCGATAAAGGAATCTGCTGACCGGAAGGTGTAGCGATCAGTACATTCCGGATGTCAGAAACATTTTGTCGCAAATCCTGATCGAGGCGGATCACCAGATCAAAACGGCGCTCGTTTTCAAACACCTGGCCGCACACAGCACCGGCAAAAGCCGCCTGCAATACAGCATTCACATCCTCTACCGATAGGCCGTACTGGGCCAGCACCGGGCGTTTATAATCAACGACAATCTGTGGCAAGCCGGTAGCGGTTTCTACGTAAAGGTCAGTAGCTCCTTCCACACTTTTCACAATGCCACCCAGTTTCGCTGCATATTTACTGAGTGTATCCAGGTTTTCACCGAATATTTTACACACCACATCCTGGCGTCCACCGGTCATCAGTTCGTTAAAGCGCATCTGAACCGGGAACTGGAATCCGGGAGTAATCCCCGGAATGTCCGACAATGCCTCACTCATCTTCTCTGCCAGTTCATCAAAGCTCCGCGCCGAGGTCCATTCACTTTTCGGTTTCAGAATCACCATCATATCGCTGGCCTCCACAGGCATGGGATCTGTAGGGATTTCACCGCTACCGATTTTAGTCACTACTTTCTCGATTTCCGGAAAACGGCTTTTGAGAACGTGTGCAGCCTGTTGTGTTACTTTGATGGTTGTGCTCAGAGAACTACCCGTCAGTACCCTTGTATCAACCGCGAAATCACCTTCTTCGAGCTTAGGTATAAACTCACCACCCATATTCATAATAATGATCAATGCTACAATGAATAGTGAAACCGCAGAAAGGAGTATCGTTTTCTTAAACCGCATAGCACCTTCGAGTGCCTTTATATAGAAACGTTCCACGCGTGCCATCATACGATCCGATATCGATTGCTTGCCCGAGTAGCGTCGACTCAGTACCCAGGAACTCATCATGGGCACATAGGTAAGCGACAATAGAAAAGCGCCCATGATGGCAAATGCCACAGTTTGTGCCATCGGACGGAACATTTTGCCTTCGATACCCTGCAGCGAAAGAATCGGCAGGTAAACGATCAGGATAATGATCTGTCCGAAAACCGCCGCGTTCATCATCTTTCCGGCCGCCTTACCTACCCGCTCATCCATGTCGTGGCGGCTGATTAAGCCCTCTGCATTGAAATAACTGCGGTCGTGAAGCCGGTGCATGACTGCCTCTACAATAATAACGGCGCCATCGACAATGAGCCCGAAATCGAGTGCACCAAGACTCATGAGGTTACCACTGACACCAAACAGATTCATCATGATAATCGCAAACAGCATGGACAATGGGATAACTGAAGCCACCACAAAACCGGCACGGATATTTCCGAGAAACAACACCAGCACAAGGATCACAATGAGTGCTCCCTCCATGAGGTTTTTCTCAACAGTACCAATGGCATTATCCACCATTTTTGTACGATCCAGAAATGCCTCGATGGCCACTCCTTCAGGCAGTGTTTTCTGAATCTCTTCTATTTTCTTTTTGACGTTCTTAATAACCTTCGATGAATTTTCGCCCTTCAGCATCATCACGACAGCACCGGCCACTTCGCCCATGTCATTATAAGTCATGGCGCCATAGCGGGTTGCCATGCCAAGCTGAACTTTGGCAACATCCCTTATCAATAAAGGCGTGCCATTGGCCAGGGTTTTGATCATGATGGAGCCGATCTCATCCTCGCTTTTCACAAGACCTTCGCTTCGTATAAACAATACCGCTGGTCCGTTTTCGATATAGGCCCCACCCGTGTTCTGATTGTTTTTTTCGAGAGCCCTCATCAGGTCCGGGATTGTTGTTCCGCTGGCCTTGAGTTTATCAGGACTCACAGCAATTTCATACTGTTTCAGTTTACCGCCAAAACTGCTCACGTCGGCAACGCCCTCCGTACCCAGCAACTGGCGGCGAACCACCCAGTCCTGTATGGTTCTGAGTTCCATGGCCGAATACTTATTTTCATAGCCCGGCAGGGGTTTTACAACATACTGAAAAATTTCACCGAGGCCTGTAGTTACAGGGCCAAGCTGGGGTACACCCAGCGTTGGCGAAATCTGCACCTGGCTCAGTTTTTCGCTTACCTGTTGCCGTGCCCAGTACACATCGGTTTCATCGTTAAATACAATCGTTACCAGCGACAAGCCGAAGCGGGAGAACGAACGCTGTTCAATAATTCCGGGTATATTGCGGGTGGCCTGTTCGATAGGAAACGTGATAAGCCGTTCGATATCACCTGCACCAAGGGCGGGTGAACTCGTTATAACAAGTACCTGATTATTGGTGATATCAGGTACCGCATCAATGGGTAACCGGGTCAGGTTTATAATACCATAACCGATGAGTCCCAGTATTCCAAGGGCAACAATAAGCTTGTTGCGGATGGAAAACGTAATAATGGAATTGAGCATATATAATTTTCTTGATCCATAAAAAATAATGACGTAGGCGCACAGCCAGCTCTTTCAGAGCCATGCAAAAGGTAATTGGGTGCGCGAAAAGGAATCAGGAAAATTTAGGGGGCTGAAAAATATCGTTTACGTGCGAGCCCGGAATCCAGTCGGTATAGGCAATACGCAGGTTATTATATGAAACGACAGGAAGTACAATGTCAAATTCGTTTTGTGCGGGAGCTGAAAAATAAACAGACATTACCTGCGGACAATCGTTTGATTTAAAGGGCAGTTTCATGTCGCGTTCGTAATCTTTATCCTTGGGATCTCCGTTGAAATAATGCATTTTCAAAAAAGAAACCAGGGACAGATCCTTGTTTTCGGCTTTATGCTCAAAGAAGTGCTGAACGAGAACGGGAAGTTTGGCCAATTGATGAAGCTCTGTTTGTGCAAACAGGATACTGGAAACAAAAAATATGGCAATCAGGCGTTTCACAGGACAAAAGTACACATAAAATCGGTAGGAAATCTGAAATAAATGTCAGCTTTACTTTACCAGGCTGTTTGTATAAGGCACCCTGTTTTGAATAGAACGGCCCAGAGTTACCTCATCGGTATATTCGAGTTCGTCGCCCACCGCAATTCCGCGGGCAATAGAAGACACGGCGACTTCAAAGCCGGCCAGTTTTTTATAAATATAAAAACAGGTTGTTTCGCCTTCCATGGTCGCATTTAAAGCCAGGATAATCTCCTGTACCGGTCCTTCCGATACTTTTTCCACGAGGCTTTCGATGGTCAGGTTAGCCGGACCAATGCCATCCATGGGCGAAATTAATCCGCCCAATACATGATACACACCTTTGTATAATCCGGTATTTTCAATCGCCATGACATCGCGGTAATCCTGCACAACACAAACCTGCTGATGATTGCGGAGCGGATTGGCGCATACATCGCATATATCGTGATCAGAAATGGTATGACAGGTTTTGCAGAATTTAAGATCCTGTTTCAAAGCCCTGAGTACATCCGAAAAATCATTGACTTCGTCGGTCTGTTGTTTAATGAGATACAACACATAACGCAGCGCCGACTTTTTACCGACACCCGGGAGCCGGGAGAAATGATGTACCGCCTGCTCGATCAGTTTAGAAGAAAATTCCACGGAACAAAGATACTATTTAGTCAGCTCTACTTCCAGATTAATCTCAGCCTGGTAAGAGACCTTATCATAAATTTCGATAGACTTGGTCTGATTCTTAAACCCCGGAGCCTCAATGCTCATCTGGTATTTACCCGGAGGAAGAATCACAATAAAACGTCCGTTGGCCGGATTTGGCAGGTAATTGCCCACGAGTTCATTCGAAATATTATCGCTTACCGAAATAAACACATCGGTATAGTTGATAGGTGACCCGTCTTTCGATTTGAGTTCCCCGATCACAACCGAGTAATCGCTTTCCACTTCATTGAAGGTCACACGGTAGATATCAAAATCGCCCATTCCGCCCGGACGAACGGAAGCGATATAACCGTATTTACCATTTTTTGAAATCCGGAAATTCATATCATCGTAAGTGGTATTAATCGGGTAGCCCAGGTTTTTGGATTTACCGAATGTTTTGTCGGCTTCATTGTATGCCGATTTAAAAATATCGTAGCCCCCCATACTCGTATGGCCTACAGAGCTGTAGTAAAGGGTCTTTCCATCGGGCGATATATTCGGAAAATCTTCATCGTAAGGTGTGTTTACATCAGGCCCCAGGTTTTGCGGCTGTGCCCATTTTCCATTAGCCAGGCGACGGCATGCATAGATATCCGTACCTCCGAATCCTTCTTTGCGGTTACTTGCAAAATACAGGATACTGCCATCTTCGGTAATGCTGGCTGCAATTTCATCGCCACCGGAGTTAATGGTTTTATCGAGCTTTTCGGGTTTGCTGAACATGCCGCTTTTATCTTCCTTACTGATATAAATGTTTCCGCTGTTCAAACCATCGGGCATATAAAGCAACAGAATATCGCCTTTAGCACTCATCCCGATCACCTCCATGCCGCTATTACCGGCATTTACAGGAGCACCGATGGCAGATCCTTTCATATACTGTCCGTTTACCACTTTCGAAATATAGATGGATGTACCATAAGCACCATTCTCCATCCGTTCGGCATTTTTTTCCGGGCGACGGGTGTTGTACACTATAAAAGCCTCATCGGAGGTTACAAAAGGATAGTAATCGCTGTACTCAGAATTAATATTCGCGCCCAGGTTCTGGAAAATAACATCTACCGGGTATTTCATGAGCTCCTTGGCATTGATACAATGCTGGATCTGGAGATCGGCATCTTTCAGGTTAAATTCAGTGCCTTTGGCTCCCTGTTTGAATTTATTGAATGTAGCGATGGCATCATCAAAGCGGTTGGCATACTGATAAGCCCTACCCAAAAGGTATTCCGCATTCGGATCGTGTTTCTCTTTACGAACCACAATTTCAAGATATGGTGCAGCCTTGGCCTTGCTCACATTACTATTGAGGTAGCAAACACCTACATTGTAGTTATACAGTTCATTTTTAGGATCTTCGTTCAACAACTGCAGGTAATCTCCGAGAGCATCTTCATAATTGCCCACCTTAAGCTTGGCTGCAGCGCTCTCAGGGGTTACTTTGGTGAGGCCATCTTCCTGGGCAATGAGTCCGCCGCAGATGGTTAGGAGTACAGTAGTAGTTATGATTTTCAGCATAATTTAAATATAGTAAAATCTGAAATATAAAAATAGGGCTTTTCCTCAAATTGACACGATAATGTGAAAAACTGCTGCAAAGGGTTAAAAAATAGGTCCATAATATTGATTAATATTGAGAGTACGGCTCCAAAAGCCTCATAAACCTATGATATTCATGAATACTCTTATCCGCCATATCCGTTTGTGCTTCATTTGTTTACTCCCTCTCATGCTGAGTACCTGTAAGCAACACACAAATGACGATGACAACCGAACCTATTTCAGTTACAATGAAATGGCCGGGATTTCATCGCTCGACCCGGCAACAGCCAATAACCTGGAAAATATCTGGGCCGTGAATCAATTGTTCAACGGACTGGTACAAATGGACGATTCACTGAATGTGAAGCCCTGCATTGCCAAAAAATGGTTTGTGAGCGACGACGGTCTCGTTTATACCTTTTACCTGCGCAACGATGTATTCTTCCACGACAACAAAGCCTTTGAAGGTGAAAAGGGTCGTAAAGTCATTGCCAGGGATTTTGTATTTTCCTTCAATCGCCTGTACGATGCCAAGGTGAGTAGTGCCATGTCGCTCCTGACCAATATCGATCGCACCGAAAAAACCAATTACAAAGGCTTTGCAGCACCCAACGACACCACCTTCGTGATATACCTCAAAGAACCATTCAGTGCATTTCTGAGTGTGCTCACCATGAAATATTTTTCGGTTATTCCATTTGAGGCTGTTGATTTCTATGGCCCTGATTTCCGCAGAAACCCCGTAGGAACAGGCCCTTTCAAATACAAGATATGGGAAGAAGGTACCAAACTGGTGCTTACCAAAAACGAAAACTATTTTGAATACGACGGGCAAAACCGTCTGCCATATCTCGATGCCGTTTCCATCTCCTTTGTAAAAGACCGCGAAACTGCTTTCATGGAACTCCTGAACGGAAAATACGATATGCTGAGTGGCGCCGATGCCTTCAACATCAATGAAGTGCTCGATAAAAACGGTGATCTGAAATCATTCTACTCGGAAAAATTCAACATGCAGAAATCCACATTCCTGAAAACAGATTACCTCGGCATACTGGTTGACCCGAACATCGAAATTGTAGCGAAATCGCCGCTCCGTATCAAAGCCATACGCAAGGCCATTAATCATGGATTTGACCGTATTAAGATGGTGAAATATTTCCGCAACAACATCGGTATACCGGCCACGGCAGGTTTCATTCCAAGTGGTCTGCCATCGTATGATGAAAAAGTCGTGAAGGGTTACATCTACGATCCTGAAAAAGTCCGCCAGTTGCTTATCGAAGCCGGATACCCGGGAGGCAAGGATTTACCGGAGATCACCCTGCACACGACGGATAATTACCTGGAACAAACCGAATTTATACAGTCGCAACTCGCCGAAAATAATATCAAGGTAAAAATCAGTGTTGACAAACCAACCGTACTCCGCCAGGCTGTCGCCAGCTGCGAGTACAACTTCTTCAAGAAATCCTGGGTGGGCGATTATGCCGACGAGGAAAATTTCATGAGTTTATTCTACAGCAAAAACTTTGCTCCGGTAGGTTCCAATTACACACATTATAAAAATCCGGACTTCGATCACCTGTTCGAAAAAGCGATCCGCGAACAGAATGCGGATGTAAAAAAGGTATTGTACCAGCAGATGGACCAGATGCTTATTGACGATTCGCCGGTGGTACCGCTTTATTATGACCAGGTGATCCGTCTCGTGCATAAAAACATCCAGGGTCTAACCACCAACCCGATGAATCTTCTGAACCTGAAAATGGTAAAGAAGTTAAAAGAAAAAAGCAAATCATGATACGCCTAACGGGCCGGGTTCTTTTGTTGGCACTCTGTAGCCTTATAGCACCGGCACTTTTGCAGGCACAGGACACATCGCTGGCACGGGTTCATTATAAAATGGCCCGGAAATATGCTGCGTCCCAGGATTTCAATTCCGCCCTTTACTTCCTCAACAAAGCCATTGCCATAAATCCTGCCAATGCCACCTACTACAGCGAACGGGCCACGGTATATCTGGAGATGAACCAGGCCGATTCGGGCCTCGCAGACTTTAACCGGGCTATTGCAATCAAACCTACTTCTGCAAGACTCTATTTTTACCGCAGTGATTTATACCTGATTATGCAGAAACCGGATGAAGCCGTAGCCGACATCTGCAAAGCCGCAGAACTTGAACCAAGGAACAAATCGGTTCTGATGCAAAAAGCATTTGTACTTGCCAAGGTAAAGCGTTACGATGAAGCAGCAGCGCAGTATGATAAACTGATGCGCATTGATCCGAAGAACCCGGGCATTTATTACAACAAGGGAAAGCTCGAGGAAATACAGAAAAAGTGGAACGAAGCCATCGCACTATATACCAAAGCGATCAGTCTGGGTGATAAACTTTCCTATAACAACAGGGCCATCTGCCGCGAGGAGATCAAAGATGTTGAGGGTGCCGAAAAAGATTACAATATGGTGGTGCAACTTAAACCGCATGACCCGGAAGTGTATGCAAACCGTGGCCGCTTTTTGCTGGAACAAAATAAACTGGACCTGGCTAAAGAAGATCTTAAACAGTGGAACAGTATGCTACCTGATGATGCCGAGAGCTGGTACTACCTGGCCCGGCTCCTTAAAAAACAGAATGATCCGGAGGCCTGTATTTATGCGAAAAAAGCAAAGGAGCTGGGAGCTAAAGAAAGTTTTGAGATTTCCGACTTCTGTAAATGATTCGTATCAATATTTGGCTTTAGCCCGTTTTATACGATACCCCGTATGAAAAATAAATCCATAATAAGAACCAAACTGGCTGTATAGCACCCTGGCGCCAATAAGCATACACCCTTTTCCAAATGGTATTTCCTGTTCGACTCCGAGCGTCAAAGGGAAATGAACGGCAGTATGCCACTTCTCTATCCTGTCGCCCGTTTGTATCCCGGTCAGCGTCTTCACTGAGTCAACAGGCAGATCATACCCCGATGCATGCCCTGCAACATAATAGTTCGAAACCATTGGCGTAACATCCAGCTTGGCAAAAACAAAATCCAGGTTTGTAAAACCAATCATAATTTTTGTACGCCTGATATAGAATGTCGGCGTTATTTCAATTCTAAAAACCTGGTTTAATACAATGCCCTGACCCGATGAAACTTTCTTATGATAATGAATATGATCCGGATCAAAATCCGAATACTCCACAAATGTGTAATCAAAATCATTTTTCGTCGACAGATAACTTATCCCTCCATATATACCGTACCAGGACGACTTCTGGCGTGTCCATCCAAAAGACACATAAGGATTCCAATAGCTTAACTTACCCGTATTAACAGCATGATACTCCGGGTTTACATAGCCGTGGCTGCCCATAGTCATAATATCCTTATAGAAATCGGGGCCGGTTGTTCCCTGAAGTAGCGCCCCAACTCTGAATGTGTGAGCCAACGTGGAACGCACCAGTATCGTATCCTCCTGGGCAAAAAAAGGAAAACCGAGTATCAACAATAAAGAGCATAAAAAAACAACTCTCATGTAATAAAGATAACACTTATCTTATCTTACATTTCAGTAAAATAAGTAAATAAACACGTTGCCTGTCAATAGCACAAAAAAGCCGGAAGGTGTATTCCGGCTTTTCAATTTACATGCGCGGCAATCTTAATGAGATACCACCAATTTCTGTTGCGCCATGGTGTATCCGTGTTCGCCCAGAACTTTCACAATATATATTCCGTTTCCGAACTGCCCTGTATGAATTTGCGTTTCTGTGCCATCATAAACACTATGCCCAAGCATATCGAAAATCAAAATACGCTCTGCTTTTTTATCCGTTAAAATTGTGAGTTCATCACCGGCCGGATTTGGATATAGTTTCATATCACCTGCCTGCGCAGAAGCCTGGTACACTTCAATACCCGTGGGCTGACTACCGGTTGCTCCGTTTACATTCAGGTATATACCACCATTATTATTGAGTGTAAACAGATATTCATTCGGGTTGAAGAAATAACCTTTGTGAAGCGAAGGATACAACATCGGATAGGTTGCCGTGAAAGGCTGGTTCACGACATTCCAGGTACTGCCACCATTCGTGGTGTAATGGTAAAATTTATTTCCGTTCCCGATCAGGTACAATGTATCGGCACCAAAATGCTGAATACGGATAGCTCCTCTTGCATAATCGGCTGTGCCTGCCACCACCGGGGGAACAGTGGCCACAAGCTGGGTGCTCCCACTCGCAAAGCTATTGGTGCTTTTATACACTTTCATATTTTTAGAAGCATCTGTCACAAAAAGATAACCGGTTGTATTACCTGTCATTTCAATGTCAATAAGGGTTTCATTATTCGCCAGGAATGTATCTACAACAGTCACTGCACCTGCCGGCGTCATCCGATTGATCTGCCAGCCTTTTACGGTAAAGGTTACATAGCTGAACCAACCGAAGGCATCATAAATGTCACCGGAAGGTGATAAACACTGTGTATGCGAGCCCCCGCTGATAGCCACAGGAGTCCATGTATTTCCATGGTCTGTAGATACCACCGGGTAATTGGAATTGGCTATCAGAAGCGTATTGCTGTTTGCCGATTCCAGAATTTTGTAAGTTGGTAAACTACTGTTGTTGGTATATTTTTGTGTCCAGGTGAGTCCTTGGTTTGTACTATAAAACACCTGACTTCTTGAATCAACTGCCATATAATCGCCATTCCCAAGAATTTTAACACCATTAATATCATAGGTTGCCATGGTATCGGCCATACTCCACGAACGGCCTTTATCTGCCGAATAGAATACGCGTCCCGCCGTACTTGCTGAAATCCCTTGGTTTCCGCGGAAATGAACATCATTTCCCTTGTCGTAAGTACTTTGTGCAGATGGCAGAAAATAGTTCCACGTCGTTCCATTGTCAGTCGTTGATGCTTCCGGAAAACTATATACAGTATTATTTATTGCAAAAAACTGGTAACCATTAACCCTGGCTTTAACCTGCCAGGTAGCCCCGCTGTTATTGGAATAATAGCAATCTTTATTATTACTCCACACGAACACTTCCTGGCTATTTTTGGCAAACATACCCTGCAGATGATAGCCTGCGGCAGGTACCGGCATAGCCTGGCTTGTCCATGTCAATCCTGCATCTACAGACTTCCATAAAGCATTGTAAGTTCCTACAAGAAACGTGTCCTGCGACAACATCTGAAAATCCACAAAGGTGCCGGTGAAGTTTGGCGTGAACGTCAGTGTGCTGTATGTTTGCCCGCCATCAGTCGATTTGTACGAAGTCGTAAGCTGGCGAAACATAATAACCGTGTTACCGTAGCTTCTAAGTACATTGCCCTGTGAGCCGGGTGAACCAAGGCTTCCTTCATCGGTCCAGTTCGCCCCGTCTGTACTGAAAAATACGTGATACGTAGCTGATACATATGCGGCATAGCCCGCTGTGCTTCCTACCAGCATATTGAAACCGCTGGCAGTTGATGTTTGCCGGGTCTGCCAGCCATCGTTGGTTGTATATACAGCACCGCCCGATTGCGATTCGGCCATAACACCCTTCTGTGCATTTTTCATCACAAAAGTTCCGAAATAGCCTGTGTAATCTGTGGAATTAAGGTATTTCCACTCTTTCGTTGCCGGATTCACAAGTGCCATGCGTTTAAAATTCCCTGAACCTACATTGGAACAGGTGACATATACCGAATCCTTATTCAGTACAAATACGTCGTTCAGGACATTATCCTGAATATGAATACCCTGCTGCGCAAAAGCAGTCGCAGTGAGGATTGCAGAGGTCAAAAAGGTAAATTTTTTTCTCATGAGAGTTTATTTTTATTGGATACATCAAATTTAAACCCCGCACAGATACACCTGTCTACGTACTATTGGGTATTTTCAGGACAGTGGCGTGTTTCAAAAATACCACATGGTCAACAAGCTTTCCTCATCCAGTCGTTTTTCTTATTAGATTTGTATAAATGAAAACAACGAATAAACGCAAAATTATAAACGATCCTATTTACGGTTTTGTTACACTCCCCGACGATCTGGTGTATGACCTCATTAATCACCCATCGTTTCAGCGGTTGCGCCGCATCAAGCAACTGGGACTAACCAACCTCGTATATCCCGGTGCTTTGCACACCCGTTTTCATCATGCCATCGGGGCTATGCACCTGATGACAGAAGCATTGCAGGTCCTTAAATCAAAAGGCGTTTCGATAAACGAAGCCGAAACACGTGCCTCCATCATCGCCATTTTGCTTCATGATATAGGCCACGGACCATTTTCACATGCACTCGAACACACCATTGTAAAAGGGGTGCATCACGAAGACATTTCGGCCATGCTGATGGATAAACTCAATAAAGAGTTTAAAGGCAAACTAAGCCTTGCTATTAAAATATTTAAGGGCGAATATCATAAAACATTTCTGCATCAGCTTGTTTCGAGCCAGCTCGATATGGATCGCCTGGATTACCTCAACCGCGATAGTTTTTTCACCGGTGTATCGGAAGGAGTTATCAGCAGCGACCGTATTATAAAAATGCTGCATGTCAAAAATAACGAGCTGGTCATCGAAGCCAAAGGAATCTACAGTGTGGAGAAATTTCTGATTGCCCGCCGCCTGATGTACTGGCAGGTATACCTTCATAAAACCGTGTTAAGTGCCGAAAAATTACTTGTAAATATTCTCAAACGGGCTAAGGAATTATCCCTTCATGGCCACGACCTCTTTGCCAGCCCAGCCCTGAATCTGTTTCTGAAAAATAATTTCAGCAAAAAAGATTTTTTTGAAAATCCGGATCTCCTCAACCAGTTTATCCTGCTCGATGATTACGATATCATGGGCGCTGTAAAAGTATGGGCCACGTATCCCGACAAGGTATTATCCGTGCTTTGCGACAATATGATAAACCGGCACCTGTATAAAATCGAACTGCAGAATACAGCCATTGATAAAAACCGTTGTCAGGAATTGCGCACGGCCGTGATGAAAAAACACAAACTCACCGAACACGAAGCTTCCTATTTTGTATTTGCAGAAAGCGTAAATAACAGCGCCTATAACTCCGGGAAAGTAAAGATCAACATCCTGTTCAGTAATGGTGAACTGGCCGATGTTGCAAAGGCTTCAGACCAGCTGAATATTCAGACCCTCAGTAAGAAGGTAACGAAATATTTCATCTGTTACCCGAAAGACATGTTGAAATAAGAACCCGGTTACGGGATAAGTTTTTGATGAATAGCCTGTAAAACCAGGCCTACCCTGCTTTTCACATCAAACTTTTCAAAAAGCGCTTCTCTGTAGCCATCAATCGTTCGTGGGCTCAGACACATTTTATCTGCAATTTCCTTGTAGGTAAGATCAGAGCAGGCCAGTTTCAGAAATTCCTTTTCACGGTCGCTGAGCTGAATCCGTTCCTTTTCCTTTTCTTTGAAAGCAACTGCGCTCAGCATCGAACGGGATACCAGTTCCGAATGATAAAACCCCTTCTCCTTTATTGTATCCAGGGCCGTTTTCAGTTCATGATCGGACGTATCTTTTAATATATAACCTTTAGCGCCCAGCCGGATCATTTTTAATACGGACTCTTCATCATTATTCATAGACAATGCAAGAATACCTACATCCGGAAAATCTTTTTTAAGCCAGGTCGCCGTTTCAAAACCATCCATTACCGGCATCACAATATCCAGTAACACCAGATCGGGAATCTTGCCTGGTGCACGAAACATCTCCTTCAGTTCCTGCCCGTTTTTTACTGTATACAGCACTTTATAGCCTCCTATTTTGGCAATCAATTCGCACAGGGCCGTACTGAAAAGCTGGTGATCGTCAACAATAACGATATTATAAACAGGTGTTTTCATCGTTGATTCATTTTAATGGTTATGAGCGTTCCTCCTCCGGGGTTGTTTTCTATTTCAACTTTTGCTCCAATCAGGTGAGCACGTTTTTCGATGTTGCCGAGCCCGGTACCGCTGGTCTGCAGCGGCTTTTGCATGTTAAAGCCCCGGCCATTGTCCTGTATCTTCAGATAATTGCCTGCTGCGGCCGAGCCAACTGTTATCCCTATAAAGCTTCCTCCGGAATGTTTGATGGCATTATTCAGCAATTCCTGGCAAATTCTGAATAAGATGATGCTTTGCTGTGTATCAAATACGGGCTCTTCTTCCTGTATTGTAAATGCTGTTTTGAACTGCCCGCTTCTGGATATCCTGTCAAGCTCAAAGCGCAGGCTCTCCAGCAATCCTGCGCGTTCAATGTAACCGGTATTTCTGCTTTTGGATATGTCGCGTAAATCCTGGATAGCCTTACCGATAAGCTCGTGAACCTGATCGGCTTTTTGCCTGTATTCCATATCAGCAGTGGGTAATCCTTCGCGTAATGAATTGGTATAGATACGTGCCACTGATAATACCTGACCTACATTATCATGTATTTCATGGCTTACGGTTTCAAATGTTTGTTCCTGAATCTCCATTTGTGTTTTCAGGATCTCGCGTTCAAAGACGTCTTTCATTTCCGTTTTCTCCTGCTGATACCGAAACCGTTTGCGCTGGTAAAACAGCAGAAAAGCCACAATGAAAATTACCAGCAACAGAAGGATCAGTGTTACCACAACAACCCCTACGATGGCATTTTCCTCGGTGATCTGCATAAAAATGAAATAAGAATAAAGATATAATTAATGATAGCCAATACCATCACAATCACACCAAATTTTCTGGCCAGTGTAGCATTTCCGGCAGTAAACATATTAAAAGCCCAGAATGCGGCCAGGTGGCAGACATGATAAATAAGCAGGCCCGTACTGATCCAGAATAAAGGCTCTCTGAAAACATTTGGCATTTCAGGATTCCTGAAAAGGCTCATGAAATAAAACAGGGCCAGTGGTACAAGGCACATACTGGAGGCCAGTGCGGTGTAAAAATTGAATGTAGTCCCGCTGTAAAAATGTAGACTCAGCCAGAGAATTCCCATTGTTGAAACTGTAAAATACAGCCACGACCAGCGATTCATGAAATAGTAGCAGTAGACACAGGCAGGAAGAATATATTCGACGGGCATAAAAACATTAAACCACCATATATTACTTGGGTGTTCAATGGTAGTTACATAATGGCCACCCACTTCTTTCAGCATGATGAGGGTTACCGAAAATAAAATCAGGCGAATATAAGTGGGCTTCATCCTGTTGTAAAAGATGAAGCCCACAATGATCAGAATGAACTGAACTATAAAATACAAAATAGGAACTACTGATACCATTTAACGTGCCTGCATGTATAGTAAAAATAAAAAAACAAATGCATTTATACTGTTCAATTCATCTGGTGTAAATGTAATTCCGGTAAACTAGCTCAAACAGGTATGACACTGGTATGCATCATGTGCCAGATCTGAACTCGTATGATTGCAATTCGGAGGACATAGCGTTGCATAATCCCGCTGGCTTTCTTCACCATTTGGTTTTCTGACAGTCAGGGCCGGTACAAGGCCTGTGTTTTCATCAATAATATCGGCGTGTTTTCCTGTAATGGGCGTTCCGTTTCCATCCAATGCCTGTGTTGTAGATACAAGAATCGCATTATTGTACCCTTTGTAATCAATGCTACCTCCCGAAGGCATACTTGCCATATACGAATCGGTATGTACTCCAAAATAAATACGAACTCCCGAAAAAGCTTCTCTATCATCTACCTCAACAGTAGCACCATTTTCACGTAAAAAATCGATGACTTCACTGATTGGAAACCAAACGTAAACGCTTTCTTTCTTCAGATCCAAATCCGTCAGATGGTATTTATTTTTATACCCGTTTACCATTTTAACTAATGTTGTTTTGTCAATTTTTGCCATAATTTTTGTTTTAATTGTTAAACATTGATTTTTGATTAAAACTACGCCAAAAACCAATCGGTTTTACATCCGACAAAAAGCACAACAATTCCGTGATTTTGACGTATCCCTTTCTTTATATTGATTCTAAAGGGATACAGCACCTAAAAGAAAAATACTGATCGCCATAAAACGGGAAAAATACGGTATATCTGTACGTTATTTTCCGGGGTATAAATGAGACGAAATTCCTCTGAAAAAGAAATAAATCTATTGGCTGAACAATGAGAGCTGTGATGCTTTTGTCTGAAGAACTCTATCATAAACTGCATCCCCGGAAATATGGTATACCTGGCTCTCTTCATAGCGTGATGCCACCGCTACATGCGTATCACCACAATGCTTCCGGAATAAATCAAGCACCAGTTGCGGGTCATTATTTTCGCGTGACAAATGAGAGAGTAATACATGACTCATATGCGCCGGTTTATGTTCCACAAACAAACGAAGCGCTTCATCATTCGACAAATGTCCATGCCCGCCGGAAATACGTTTCTTCAGATAATACGGATATGGCCCCTTATGCAGCATATCATCATCGTAGTTCGCTTCCAGAAAAGCAGCGTGACACTTGCTGAAATGGGAAATCAGATTATCACACACACGTCCCAGATCCGTAAAAACACCTATATGAATGTCATCTGCCGAAACGACAAAACTGTGTGGATCGCAGGCATCATGGTATTTTGAAAATGCCCTGATGCATAAAGAACCTGCCGTAACGGGTTCATCTCTCCTGTAAAAACGGATTTGCAAAGGGTCCACATGCCTTCCTGCATTGGACATCATAGCGTTGGTTATATATACCGGAAGATCGAATTTTTTTGAAAGAACTGCCAGTCCGGCTATATGGTCCGTATGTTCATGTGAAACAAAAATCGCTCTGACCTTATGCATGTTCAAACCCAGGCGGGTCATCCGTTTCACGGTTTCGCGACACGAAATACCCGCATCGATCAATACAGCATCATGGGCGTTCCCCACATAATAGCAATTGCCGTTGCTGCCCGAATTGAGTGATGCGATACTTAAGGCCATGAATAAAATTTAAAAGTTAAGCATTTCCTGAAGGCATCGGAAGACTAAAAAAACGAATTTATAAACACACCTAATTTCCCTGGATTTTCACCCGTACATCGGGATGGTAATACCGGCAGCCATTGCCGTCGACCTCTTCCAGTCTGATGAGTCCCGGTTGATCATTCCATTTTACATGAATCACCGCTTTATTCGGGTCACCCAGAATTTCGCATCCCTTTGGCACAGTCCATAAAAATGTCGAGTTCGTATCACTTCTGACGGTATAGGTCAGGTCCGTTTCACCGGGCTGTACGTCCCGCTTGCCTTCAATATTCCAGCCGGGCACAAGTCCGAATTCATAAGCCGTATAAAACGTGGAGTAGAAATTTTTATCGGTGCCAAACAATCCTTTTTTCCCGCCCTGATTCCGGCAAAAGCCCGGATCAACCGGCAAGGCATGCCCGAGATTATTAAACTCATATAAGAGCACCGCTTCCTTCCCTGCTTTATCAAGATAAGTCTTGCGTTTCACATCGTAATTTCCTGTATACGGATATTCCACAACATCAGGCACCGTATCGGTTTCATGCACAGCCGTCCACTGCTTCATTATTTCTTTGGCTGCCCTGAAATTAACCACAGGATCATTCTTTCCATGAAATATAAGCACTTTTGGATATTCTCCTTTAAATGCAGGATTTTGCTCCACCACCACCCGCTTCCATTCTTCCGGTGTTTTGTCGGGCATGGCAATCATACTACCCATTGCCGAAAAATAATTCTCACCGGGTTTATAGGGTCCGCCTGCAAATATTGCAGCTGCTTTAAATAACTCCGGATAAGCAGCAATCATCACCACACTCATGGCTGCTCCTGCCGAAAGCCCTGTAACCGACACCTGCGAAGAGTCAATCGGGAAATGCTTCTTCATGTATTCGATCATCTCACGAATACTCTCCCCTTCGCCTTTACCGCGTTCAATTTCATTCATCTTAAACCAGTTAAAGCAATGCGAGGTGTTGTTGGTAATATGCTGCTGTGGAAATAAAAGATAGAACCCATACCGATCGGCCAGGTCACTCCAGCCAGTGAGCCGGTTCACGGAGTTAGCTGTTTCTGAACAGCCATGCAACACCACAACCAGTGGCGCTTTGCCGGGCATAGGGTGTTGTGGGGCGTAATAAAACAAGGAGATATTTCCGGGATTAGCGCCAAAGCCCTGAACATGAATCAGGCTGTCTTTCTGTGCAAATGCATCAATAAAAGAAAACAGGAAACAGAATATTATAGCGTGACTTACTCTCATGATGATTTTGGCCTGATAAGTATTGCTATTAAAAAACACAATGCAAAAAAAGCAGCGGCCAGCTTACAGTAAAATACACCTGGCCAATGCATGATTTTGAAAAGAATGCTTGCTAAAAAACAAAAAGCACCCAATGCTCCTGAAATAATACAGAGTGCTATTCTGATTTCTTTACGCATCCTAGGTTTGCAGCACGCCTACGTTGTACTGTTTGGTAATAGGTGCATGGTTTGCCATTTCAATACCCATGCTGATAACTTTACGTGTTTCAAGCGGATCGATAATAGCATCCAGCCACAGGCGCGAAGCCGCATAATATGGCGTGGTTTGCGAGTCGTAACGATCCTTTATCTTATTGAATAATTCGCTTTCTTTTTCTTCGGTAATTTCCTCGCCTTTTGCTTTAAGCGAAGCCACCTCGATCTGTACCAGTACTTTGGCGGCCTGCGCACCACCCATCACGGCAACCTGCGCTGTTGGCCAGCCCACAATGAGGCGTGGATCATAAGCTTTACCGCACATGGCATAATTGGCTGCGCCATAGCTGTTCCCGACAATCACTGTAAACTTAGGCACCACAGAATTACTCATGGCATTTACCAGCTTAGCGCCGTCTTTAATAATACCACCATGTTCACTGCGCGATCCAACCATAAACCCGGTAGCATCCTGCAGAAATACGAGTGGAATTTTTTTCTGGTTGCAGTTCATAATGAAACGCGCTGCCTTATCGGCACTGTCGCTGTAAATCACACCACCAAACTGCATCTCGCCTTTCTTGCTCTTCACTACTTTGCGCTGATTAGCCACAATACCTACAGCCCAGCCATCGATACGGGCATAGCCGCAAATGATGCTTTTGCCATATAGTTCTTTATATTCATCAAGCTCACCGTTATCCACAAGGCGCTCAATAATTTCGTGCATGTCAAACTGTTTATCGCGGGCATCCGGCACAATGCCATAAATTTCTTTCGGGTCTTTCTTCGGTAATGCAGGTGTTTTGCGGTCGAAACCTGCTTTATCATAATCACCTACTTTGCTCATGATATTGCGGATCCGGGTCAGGCAATCCGCATCGTCTTTACATTTGTAGTCTGTAACACCGCTGATTTCGCAATGCGTTGTAGCACCACCAAGCGTTTCATTATCGATGGTTTCTCCAACTGCAGCTTTCACCAGGTAGGAACCTGCCAGGAAAATAGAACCTGTTTTATCAACGATCATGGCTTCGTCGCTCATGATCGGTAAATAAGCACCACCGGCCACACAGCTTCCCATCACAGCAGCTATCTGCAGAATACCCATACTGCTCATGATCGCATTATTGCGGAAAATACGTCCGAAGTGTTCCTTGTCAGGAAATATTTCATCCTGCATCGGCAGGTAAACACCGGCGCTGTCAACCAGGTAAATAATCGGTAATTTATTTTCCATCGCTATCTCCTGGGCACGCAGGTTTTTCTTACCGGTGATCGGAAACCAGGCACCGGCTTTCACCGTGGCATCATTGGCCACCACAATACATTGCTTACCGCTCACATAGCCTATCACAATCACAACACCTCCACCCGGGCAACCGCCATGTTCAGGGTACATTTCATAACCGGCAAAAGCGCCCATTTCAAAACGTGGCGTGTCTTTATCGAGTAAAAAATCAATGCGCTCGCGTGCCGACATTTTTCCCTGTTCATGCAGTTTTTCAATGCGCGACTTCCCTCCACCGAGGTATATTTTTGCAAGTCGCTGCTCCATCTGGGAGATCAGGAGCTTCATTTTATCTTCGTTTTTGTTAAATTCCAAGTCCATGGTTCAGTTTAAAACGCTAAATATAAATATTCGTTCCGAGTATCTGCCGACCCCTTTAAATAATTTCATTTAGAGTGAAAAATAGACTTTTTCGGTCCGGTTTTTACCCATCTAAACCACTCATTCACTCCTTCAAAATGTTTTTTCACTCTTTCAACCATACACTTCACTCGTTATTTATGAAAATTTTAGGCTTGATTATCAGGCTTTTAGATATTGACCTGAAAAATACAGGATTTGGCATGTAACTATTTCACTCAATACACATTATAAAGTCGTAATGCAACCAGAAGCAGCACATATGGATTATAACCCGCGATATCATCATACCGCCGTCCAATTGCAAGATGAGCAATTGATCATTGAAGCTGCCAAGGAAAACCCTGAACGCTTCGGGCCGATCTACGACAAATATTACAAGCAGATTTTCGGATACGTTTATCAGCGTATGGAAAGTAAAGATGCTGCCTTTGATCTTACCTCCCAGGTATTTTTGAAAGCACTCACCAACCTGCAGAAATACGAGTATAAAGGCGTGCCCTTTGCAAGCTGGCTGTACCGCATTGCACACAGCGAAGTCATGCAAAGTTTCCGCGACCAGAAATCGCAACGTACGATTAATGCCGATGTTGGCGACCTGCGCCATATCTGCGAGGAAGTGGAAGAAGCATACCGCGAAGAATACCAGAGTATTGTTATGAAAATTGTGCGTGATCTGCCGGAAGAAGAATTACAATTGATCGAAATGCGTTTCTTTGAAAAAAGGCCATTCAAGGAAATCGCTGAAATCCTCAACCTGACAGAAACAAACGCTAAAGTAAAAATGTACCGGATACTGGAGCGTGTTAAAAAAACACTGGTCAAACGCAAAGAATAACAGACTCAAAAAAAGCGCTCCGTGTTGCAGCATTTGCCGGCAAAAACAACACGGAGCGCCAGATGAAAGAACTATCAAATAAGCTATATATGAAACCAAAATTTACGCTGGATCGACCGAAGGTTAGTGAAGACGAAATAAACAAGCATAAAGATTTTGACAGCTTAGTAAAGCAGTTTAAAGAGCAGAGTATTGAAAAGGCCCGCAGTGACGTTAATTTTCTCAAAAACAAAAAAGTTACCTACACGGCCGTCATTGCCGGTGTAGCCGTTATCTGTACCCTCACCTATTTCACCGTATTCAAAAAACCAGCATCAACCCAAAGTGCACATGATAAAATAAATACTTCGCAATCACAAAGTTCTTCTTCCACTAAATTCTCAAAGCCTTCTACGGCTTTCATCAATCCACCGTCTGCCAAAATCGCTGTCCCATACAGCTCCTACAAGGTAGATGCCGTTAATGGCGGCGAAATCAAACACCCGAGTCAATCCAAAATAAAAATTCCGCAAAAAGCTTTTGTCAACAAACAAGGCCAGGATATTGTCGGGGAAATCGAAATTAAATACCGCGAATTTCATAACCAGGCCGAAATCATTGCCAGCGGCATTCCAATGACCTACGACAGTGCAGGCACACAATACCATTTCGAAAGTGCCGGCATGTTCGATATTAAAGGCTATCAGAACGGTGAACCCGTATATGTAAAACCCGGGAAAACACTTACCGTGGAGCTTGCCTCACAGCAATCCGGAAATCATTACAATCAATACGAACTGGATACACTCCAGCATCAGTGGACCTGCATCAAAAAAGATGTAGCTGTGGCCTTTAAGGGAGATGCAAAAAGCGCAAGCCCTGCTACTTCTCCTGGAGATGTGCCTGCTTCACCAAAAATGAAGCAACTGCAATCGCAACTGGATGTTATTCCCCCAAGAATCGACAGTGTAAAAACCGTTTATAACAAAAAAATAAATCAGCTGCCTGCAGCTACCCAACCCGCCAAACCGACCAAAGCCAATCAGAACAGACCACAGTTTGAGCTGGATGTAGATTATAAAGAATTTCCCGAACTGGCCGCATTTAAGAACGCTGTGTTTGAAGTGGGCGAAGAAAATAAAAACTACACCAAAGACCTGGCCGGTATAACCTGGGGCAGCGCCGAAATATCGGAAGGACCGCAGAAAGGTAAAAACTACCTTCTTACCCTCAAACTGAGAGAACGGGTTGAAAAACTGGTTGTATATCCCGCTCTTACAGGTGCCAGCTATGATGCTGCCATTAAACAATACGATAAAAAACTGGCAGATTATAATAGCCTGCTCACCAAACGCCTGGCCGATGAAAAGCGACTGAAAGATGAAATGGAAGCCAAACAAAAAGCCTACATCGAAGAACAAAAGAAGCTAACAGATGCTATGCTGAAAGAACAGATCAGAATAAGACAGGAAATGCAAAAACAGTTTGAGTCGACTATGAACATCCTTAATAATACAGCCAAAGTTACACGTGTGTTTCAGATAAGTCACTTTGGCATTTGCAACTCCGACTGTCCGAGCAGTATGCCACGCGGAGCTATGATGGAGCCCATGTTTGTGGAAGCGTCCCAGCCGATAAATCCCTATACGGTTTACCTGGTGGAACATGGCCGCAACATTGTTTTCAATTTATCGACACCCGGAGCCATCAAACACATGAGTTACGATCCTACAAAAGATTATACACTTTGTGTATTGTCGGGATCTGCAATCTACACCTGCAGCAAGGATGTGTTTAAAGCTGTAGCAGCCTCCGGCAAAAACACACTGCCTCTGGTAAAATTACCGGACAATGTTGATAATACGGGCGATTTCAAAACAGCCCTAGGCATTTAACCCTAAAACAACCCGCTTATGAAACCACTGCTTTATGCCCTGGCCGGCATTTGCCTGCTATCGGCATTCATCAAACCCCGCACCGTTAATACCTTTGTGCCGCCAGGAACTGTTGCCATAAATGATTCATTATTTATTGACAAAACAGAGGTCTGTAATTTCGATTGGCTTGAATATGAGGCCTGGATCGTTCAGAAATACGGCCACATGTCGGCGGAACACCAGGCGATGCTGCCAGATACGCTTATCTGGCGGAAGAAACTCTCGTATAACGAACCCTACGTGGAGTTTTACTACCGGCATCCGGCCTATCACAAATACCCGGTTGTGGGCATCAGCTATGAACAGGCTGTGGCTTACTGTAAATGGCGCAGCGAAAGGGTTTACGAAAAGCTATGCCTGCATAAGAAACAACAAAATATAAGTTTGAATTATCGGCTCCCAAGTATCGCGGAGTGGGAATTCTGCAGCAATAATGCGTCCAACATTCCCTGGGCCACCAAAGGCCGCAATGAAAAAGGCGTTGCACAGCTGAACTGCATCAATGCCAACACCAAAGTCGTACACGGAAAAGACACGGTTTTCGAAAATGCCGATGTCACTACTCCTGTTCAATCGTATACCAAAAATGCATTCGGTGCTTATAACATGATCGGTAATGTGGCCGAGATGGTGCTTGAAAAAGGAATCTGCAAAGGCGGCAGCTGGACCCACCGGCT
Source organism: Bacteroidota bacterium (assembly GCA_018267825.1). Classification (GTDB taxonomy): domain Bacteria; phylum Bacteroidota; class Bacteroidia; order B-17B0; family Aurantibacillaceae; genus JAFDXR01. The sequence continues at coordinate 269,255 of JAFDXR010000013.1, forward strand.
GGAAGACTGCCGACCCGGGAAAAACATGCCCTATACGGTACCCGAACCGTGGCTAGGCTTTCGTTGTGTCTGTATTGTGAGACAAACTCACTCGTGATGGTATTTTTCGTTTTTAAGAATGGTAAAGGCCCGGTACACCTGCTCCGCAAAAAACAGCCGGATCATCTGGTGCGAAAAGGTCATATCCGATAATGAGAGCTTATACTGCGCTTTTTCCATGACCTGGTGATCGATTCCGAAAGGTCCGCCGATCAAAAAAACCAGCCGGCGCGTTGCCGCTACCATGCGTTTATTAATAAACTCTGAAAAAGCGACAGAAGACAATTGCTTCCCTTTTTCATCCAAACAGACCAAAAAATCCGACGGATCCAATAATCTCAGAATTTCCTGTGCTTCAGCACGTTTCTGCTCGTCAAATGTTTTCTGACGGACCTGTTTTGGCATATTAATTGTGATAGTTTCAAATGTTATATAATTTTTCAGCCTATTTTGGTAAATTGCCACACCTTGCTCGATGTAAGCGTCTGATGTTTTTTCAATCTGAATCAGAATGATCTTCATAGCAGGTTATGGATAAATAAACAAAATTAAGGTATTAAAAATTAACGAATCATTTTTAAATTTGTTTTAAGATGAAACTTTTTACTGCGATCCTTCTTTCAGTGTTTAGCTTTATTGCTCCTACAAAGGACATCACGGACGATATCGTGAATGCCCTGAAACAGGGCAATACACAGGTGCTGGTTTCCAATTTCGCAGAAAAAGTATCCGTTAAAATCCTCAACCAGGAAGATCTCCTGAGCAAAGCACAGTCACAATCCCTGATCGAAGACTTTTTCAACCGTCATAAAGTCAAAAATTTCCAGACCGCCCATTCCAGCTTTATGAATGGTCAGCAGTTTATTACCGGAAACCTGGAATGTAACGATGGTAAATACCGTGTTTCCATATTACTCCGGGGAAATGTAATTTCGCAGTTCAGAATAGAGAACTCCAATGACTAATTACATCTCACTCCACAAGGCCCATTTCAATTTCAAACAATTTGTTACGGATGCCCTGGCCGAAGATATCGGCGATGGCGATCATACCGTATTAGCCACCATTCCAGCCTCTGACAAGGGGAAATGCCGTTTGCTCGTAAAGGAAGACGGGATTATTGCAGGCATGGAGGCCGCCCGCGAAATCTTTAAAATCGTTGATAAATCCTTCCGCTTCACAGCCTGCCTTAAAGACGGCCAGTCCGTTAAAAAAGGTGATGTTGCCTTTGTGGTGGAAGGAAATACACAAAAACTGCTCAGTACCGAAAGGCTTGTACTGAACGTGATGCAGCGTATGAGTGGTATTGCCACAAAAACAGCCTACCTGCAAAGCCTCTGCAAAGGCACCAAAGCCAAAGTAATAGACACACGCAAAACGACCCCCGGTTTCCGCTTTTTTGAAAAATGGGCTGTTGTTATCGGGGGTGGGGCCAACCATCGTTATGGTCTCTTCGATATGATCCTGGTGAAAGACAACCACGTTGACTTTGCCGGAGGCGTAGACCAGGCTATTGATGCTGTTCACGCTTACCTGAAACGCAAAAGAAAAAAACTGGCCGTTGAAGTAGAAACAAGAACCCTGGAAGACGTAAAAACCGTTCTTAAAAAAGGAGGGATTCAGCGGATTATGCTCGATAATTACAGCCCGGCCGATACCCGAAAAGCAGTAAAGCTGATCAATGGCCGCTATGAAGTGGAAAGCTCCGGCGGCATTACTGAAAAAACCATTGCGGCGTATGCGCGTTGCGGGGTGGATTTCATCTCCGTAGGTGCTCTCACCCATCATGTCAAAAGCCTTGACCTGAGCCTCAAAGCGTTCAAATAGATTTTTTTGTTTTTCTTTGATGGATTCCCTCCCGGAAGTGCATGATAAACATGTCTTCTCTTTCCAATAATTGAACTTTTTTGACGTTTGAGTCTCGCAAATAAACCGTTATCTTTAGTCTCTATAACCCTACCAAGCTATGAGGCTATTACTACTTCTTTTAATTTTTTCGACCGGATTACTGGCACAAAATGAATACATCGATTTCCGGTCGGTAACCAACCCACTCTACTGGAAAAACAGAAAACCCTCAGCCGATTACTGGCAGCAGGATGTACACTACAATCTGAAAGCCGATGTAAACGACAGTTCCGACATTGTATCGGGACACGAACAACTTACCTACTGGAATAACTCTCCGAGGGATTTATCGTATGTGTATTTTCACCTCTACAACAACGCCCAGGCCAAGGGCTCATACCTCTCGGATTTATATAAGAACAACAACTACAACCTGCATTATGGCAAATACCGCGAACAAGGACTTGGCACAACGGTTGAACATGTGATGGCAGATGGCAGAGAACTGATGACGGAACTCGATAACACCGTATTAAAAGTATACCTTCCAAAACCTCTGAAATCGGGCGAAAGCGTGACTATTGACATGGATTTCAAAACCTATTTTGACAAGGAAACGATACGGAACCGCATGAAGCTTTTTAAGTCGTATGGTTTTAAGCACTATGACCTCGTGCACTGGTATCCCCGCATTTCGGTATTTGACCGTAAGTTTGGCTGGGACACCGATCAGCACATGGATCATGAATTCTATGGCGACTTCGGTTCTTTTCATGTGGAGATCAGCTTTCCGAATAATTACGTACTTGACGGCACCGGTATACTCACCAATGAAAAAGATGTGCTGCCCGATACCCTGCGGCAGAAACTGGATATTTCGAACTTCGCCAAAAAGCCATGGAACTCGCCGCCAAGTGTGATTATAAAACGTGATGGCACCCGTAAAACATGGAAGTTCAGCGCTATTAATGTGCATGATTTCGCCCTCACAGCAGATCCCACATACCGTATCGGCCAGTATACCTGGAACGGCATTATCTGCGAAGCGCTCGTACAGGAGCCGCATTGCATCGGCTGGCAAACCTGCCCGCAGTATATTGCCAAGGTGTTAGACGTAAACAGCTATAATATCGGCCCGTATTACTACCCGAAAATGATCTGCGCCGATGCCCAGGATGGCATGGAATATCCGATGCTTACACTCGATGGCGGTTTTGATCCTACTTACCGCGACCTGCTTATTCATGAAATGACACACAACTGGTTTTTCGGAATGGTAGGTACCAATGAAACATACAGAGCCATGATGGATGAAGGCTTTACGCAGTTTTATACAGCCGACACCTATCAGTTCATCGACGGTCCGAATAAAATTGAGCCGATGAGCAAATCGAAGTATGTGAACCGTTATACGGAACAGAACCGGATTCTCGACGACCAGATTTATAACGGGTATATGAATGCAACCATTACCCGTGGTGAAGAAGCCACACTGAATACACACAGTGATGATTTCAATGGTGGAATCCGTCACGGTGGCGGGTATGGCGCGGTGTATTACAAAACCGCTACCATGCTCAAGAATCTTGAATATGTATTGGGCCGCGCCCTGTTTGACAAAGCCATGCAGCATTATTTTGAACAGTGGAAATTCTGCCACCCTTATCCGGAAGACTTCAGAAACTCTGTCATTAACTATACAGGTGTCGACCTGAATTGGTTTTTTGATGAGTGGATGGAAACTTCTAAAAAGATCGATTATAAAATCGGCCGCATTAAGAAACTGAAAGGCAAAGGCAACTATCAGATCACATTTAAGCGCAAAGGTGAAATGCAGATGCCGATCGACTTTACCGTGATCGACAAAAACGACTCTGCTTACCAGTACTATATTCCGAATACCTGGTTTGAAAAGCCGGTGCGTACCAATGTGCTTCCACGCTGGATTGGCTGGGGCCCTAAGCTGAAAACAAGTTACGAGGCCCAGGTACACGTATCCGGAAAACTGAAAAATGTGATTATTGATCCGAGCCGGAGGCTGGCCGATGTGGACATGACGAACAATGTAAAACGAAATCGCGTAGACCTCAAGTTCGATTCACGTGTATATAACCCACCTGACTGGAAACATTATGAAATGAAAGTAGGCCCCAACATCTGGTACAACGGCTATGACGGCATTAAAGTAGGTGCGACCGTGAAAGGCAATTATATGAATGTAAAACATGTATTTGACGCCAGCGTATGGTTCAGTACAGGTTTTGGTCAGAACTACCTCGACAGCACCGTGGATAAGAATTTATACAACACCGTGTCATTCCTGCTGAATTACAAAACCTCTACGAATCGTTTTATAAAAAAATCGAATGTGTATGCAACTCTGAAATCGCTGGATGGACTGGAAAGCGCTCTCCTTGGTTTTGAGAAAAGAAGTAACAACGATAAAAACCGCATTTACATTCAGTACAAAGGCATGGTGCGTGATCTGAAACGCGACCTGGTTTACCTGATCAATCAGAACGAATGGCAGATTCAGAAGTTCAACAGCTATCTGAATGTGGGCATTGATCATACTTACAATTACAAGCGCGGGGTTGGCTACATGAATCTGAATGCGCGCGCCGCGGCCTTTACCAAAGACTACGATTATTCTGCCATTACCTTTTCCGCGATCAATAAAACTGATCTTGGTAAAATCAATATCAACACCCGTTTATTCGGACAAGCCGGTTTTGGCAACAACCTTCCGAGCGAATCGATGCTGTATGCTTCCGGAGCGAATCCTGAGGAACTGATGGAAAATAAATACACCCGCTCCATGGGTTTCATTCCGCCGGATTGGGGTAAATATGGCACGACCACCAATCACTTTGCTGCAGGTGGTGGACTCAACCTGCGTGGCTATTCGGGGTATCTTCTCGCACAAACCGATCAGAATGGTTTCATGATGTATAATTACAAAGGAACAACCGGTGCCTCGGCCAGCACAGAGATTGAATTTGGCGAGTTACTCAGCTTTATGAAAATCCGTAAACTGGATAATACCCTGAAACTCATGCCTTATCTTTTTGCAGACGCCGGATATATTAATATCAACCAGCCATCGGATGCCAACAAAATGAGTAACCTCATGATGGATGCCGGTGCCGGTATTGCATTATCGATTAACCGCTTCGGACATCTGTATGGTGTGAAACCACTGACCATTCGTTTTGACATGCCTGTATTTATAAACCGTTTACCATTTGCTGAAAAAGACTACTTCCAGTTCCGCTGGATGGTAGGGATAAACAGGGCATTTTAATATGGGGCCATACACCAGACAGATCAATGTACTATGCAAACGCCTGGCCTGGGTTTTTGTATTGTACAGTGTTTGCAGGATTCTGTTTTACCTGCTCAACAGGAGTTATTTTCAGAACCTGGGATTTGGTGAATTTCTGTCGATCTGTTTTTATGGTCTTCGTTTCGATGCATTCAGCATCCTGGCTATTAACTCAGCTTATATTCTTTTCCTGAGTCTGCCTTTTCGTTTTGTATACTCGAATATCTACCAGGGTATATGGAAGTGGTGGTTCATTATTACCAATGCTATAGGGCTTCTGCTCAACTTCGTTGATTTCGCATACTTTCCCTATACACAAAAGCGCACCACCTACGATGTATTCAACATGGCGTTCGGGGGGCAGTCGGAAATGGATAAACTCGTTCCTCTGTTCCTGAGAGATTTCTGGTATGTGGTGATCATATACATAATCTGTGTGTGGGGATTGGTGAACCGTTATAACCGAATACAACTTTATTACGAAGAGCCTTTTAATTATAAAATCAAAAACACTCTGAAATACCTCGTCACCTTCCTTATTGTTGCAGGCCTTACCACCCTTGGCATCCGCGGTGGCATGCAACGTGTACCGATAGGCATTGTGGATGGCGCAAAGTTTGCAAGTCCGCAGTTTATTCCCATTCTGTTCAATACACCGTTTTCCATTATAAAATCAGCGGAACTCAAAACCATCGAAGAATTAAGCCTGATGCCTGAAACGGAAGCTATCAAATACATCAACCCGGTTCACCCCGCCGACACAGGTACATTTAAACAGAAAAACATCTGTGTTATTATCCTGGAGAGTTTCTCCAAAGAATACACGGGAATCGGGAACCGCAGGAGCTATACGCCATTCCTCGACAGCCTCATGAAACAGTCGATGGTATTTACCAATGCTTATTCCAATGGCAAAAAATCCATTGAAGGCATCCCTTCCATACTGGCATCCATGCCCAGCCTGATGGAAGATCCTTACCTGAATTCGTATTACAGCAACAATGCCATACAGGCTCTGCCAAACCTGCTGAAGCAAAAAGGATACTACTCCGCCTTCTTTCATGGCGGCACCAACGGCACCATGAATTTTGATGCCTTCGCGAAAATTGCAGGATTTGATGCTTACTACGGCCGCAGCGAATATGGTAACGATGCCGACTATGATGGTCAATGGGGAATCTGGGATGAACCTTTCCTGCAGTATACAGCCAAAAAAATCGGCGAATTCAAAGAGCCTTTTATGGTTTCATTTTTCACACTCAGCTCCCACCATCCTTACCAGGTACCCAAGCAGTATGCCGGACGTTTCCCGAAAGGTACCCTCGAAGTACATGAGAGTATTGGTTATGCCGACTTCGCGCTTCGCCGTTTTTTTGAGGCTGCACAAAAAACGAGCTGGTTCAAAAACACTTTATTTGTCATTTCTCCCGATCATACCGGCATTTCGGAAGATCCGTATTATGCCAACCCCAAAGGACAATACAGCATTCCGATTGTGCTCTACGATCCATCGGATGCCTTGAAGGGCACAGCCGGGCAATGCGTACAGCAGATCGATATCATGCCTGGCATATTGGATTATCTCAATTACGATCGTCCGTATTTCAGTTTCGGAAAAAGCCTATTCGACACAAAGCATCCGTGTATTTATTACAACAATGGTAATTTCTACGTGGTGCATGATAGTTTATTCTACAGCATTAATAGTTTTAAAGCAGACTATGTGGTGAACTATTATCGCGACAGTTTGATTCAAAATACAATCAAAGGGAAAAATCCTGTTGAAGATTTTTATACCGAACAATATACCAAAGCCTTTGTACAAACCTATAATAACGCCATCATCCGGAACAAAACGCTGCCATAAATCCGGGAGCATGTTCAGATTGATTAAATTTACAGGATATGAGTGAACCAATTATTGCGATAAAAAACGTCACCAAGCGCTATGCTACGCATACTGCGCTGAATGGGGTAAGCATGGATATTCCCGAAGGGAAAATATTCGGATTACTGGGGCCCAACGGTGCCGGTAAAACGTCCCTGATCCGGATCATTAACCAGATCACAGGTCCCGACAGCGGTGAAATTCTTTTTCACGGAAAACACCTTTCACAGGAACACATCGACCAGATTGGTTACCTGCCTGAGGAACGCGGGCTATACAAAAAAATGGCTGTTGGCGAGCAGGCTATGTACCTGGCACAACTGAAGGGCTTATCGAAAGCCGAAGCCAAAAAACGCCTGCAATACTGGTTCAAAAAATTTGATATTGATACCTGGTGGGATAAAAAAATTGAGGAACTCAGCAAGGGGATGCAGCAAAAGGTACAGTTTATTGTCACGGTACTGCACGAACCCAAGCTGCTCATCCTCGATGAACCGTTCAGCGGTTTTGACCCGATCAACGCTCAGCTTATTAAAAACGAAATTCTGGAGCTCAAACAAAAAGGAGCGACGATTATTTTTTCGACGCATAACATGGGAAGTGTTGAAGAACTCTGCGACCATATTGCCCTTATCAATAAAGCGGAGAAGGTGCTCGACGGCAGCGTAAAAGAAATCCGTAAAGCATACAGAACCAATACTTACAGAATTTCTTTCCGCGGGAACCTGATGGGCTTTACCAATGCCCTGTGGGCCGGGGCTGAATTGCTCGAAAAGAGCAGCGATGAAGACATACACCAGGTAACGGTGAAGCTGCTGCGCAACAACACGCCCAATCAGCTCTTACATGCGGTTATTGACCAGCATGAGATCATCTCTTTCAACGAACTGATCCCTTCCATGAACGACATTTTTATTTCGGTGGTAGAGAAAAAGGAAACGATCAATACACAGAGTGCATATACGGAATAAGCAAATTCAAAAAAAAGATTCATAATTCCAAATAACAAAAAGGATGAGGAAATTATTTTTAATTATACAACGTGAATATTTCAGCCGTGTTAAAAAGAAATCATTCATTATCATGACCCTCCTGGCACCGGTCCTGCTCGGGGGTATTTCGGTATTACCGGTGTGGCTGGCCATGCAGGAGCATACAGAACATAAGATACAGGTTATCGATCAGTCGGGAGCCTTTGTAGACCAGCTTCCGAATAACCCGCAAATTTCTTTTTCGTATACCGATCAATCACTCGAACAGGCCAAGAAAGCTCTATACAAAAGTCCTTATGATATTATCATGGTTATTCCGCGCGAGATCCTGAATTCGACCAAAGCCGGACCAATCCTTTATTACAGGAGTCAGCCGGGCATCAGCACGGAGCAATATATCAGCAATACGCTGGAGAATATGCTCTTTGATTATAGGTTACAGGGCGACAGCATCGACATCAGTAAACTGGATAAGGCGCGCCGGCATGTGGCTGTATCAACTATTAAGGTAAATGAGACGGGCAAGGATGAAAAAACAAATACATCCACCAACATGGCCATTGGTTATGCGTTTGCACTTATTATTTACCTCATGATCTTTTTATATGGAGCCCAGGTGATGCGTGGTGTTATTGAAGAGAAGTCGAACCGGATCATTGAGTTGATGATCTCCTCGGTGAAGCCTTTTCAGCTGATGCTCGGGAAAATTCTGGGCGTAGCACTCGTGGGGCTCACACAGTTCCTGGCCTGGATCATTCTTACGGTTATTATCAGCGGAGCCTTAAGCGGTGTTGTTCTAAAAGATGCCATTGCCGATAAGGCCAAGCACGAGGCACAGATGGAAAAAGCCTATAAAGATGACCTGACCGCGAATCTTGACAAGGTGAAACCCATGAATACCCGTTATGAAGCCCTTCAGTTATTAGCACAGATCGACCGTGTCGATAAAAATGAGTTGCTGGGTTGTTTTGCTTTTTACTTCCTGTTCGGCTACCTGCTGTACGCAGGTTTATTTGCCGCCATTGGCTCTGCAGTCGACAATGATGCCGACACGCAACAGTTTATGTTGCCTGTAACCATTCCGCTGATTTTCAGTTTCGTTATTTCGTTTGCGGTCATGAGCGAACCGGATGGTATGATGGCCAGGGTGTTTTCGATGATTCCGCTTACTTCCCCGATTGTGATGATGGTACGGATGCCGTTTGGTGTGTCTGCCTGGGAAGTTGCTGTTTCCATGCTTTTACTGCTGGCAGGCTTCTTTTTCTTTACCTGGCTGGCCGGAAAAATATACCGGACGGGCATTTTAATGTATGGGAAAAAGGCCAGCTGGAAAGAGCTCGGAAAATGGCTATTCTACAAATCCTGAGAACTAAACCGCTTTTGATTTGTTTTACCTGTATTCCCTACATGGTAAATTTTAACATAAACACTGAACAATCTGCTTATGACATTTGCTGTTATAGACCTGGGAACGAATACGTTCAACCTGCTTATTGGCACCAGCGGGCCTGATAACACATTTAATAAACTGTACAACACCAAAATACCGGTTAAACTGGGAGAAGGCGCTATTAACTCGGGATATATTGCCGAAATCCCTTACCAGAGGGGGATTCAGGCGCTTTGCGAATACCGTAAAACACTCGACGAATATAAAGTCAGTAAAACCTACGCCTTTGCGACCTCTGCCATTCGCAGTGCACACAATGGTAGGCAATTTATACATGATGCCAAACAAAAAGCAGGCATTGATGTAACGGTGATCAATGGCAATGAAGAAGCAGAACTTATTTATTATGGCAATCGCATGGCCGTTGACCTTTCAGGTCCTCCGTCGGTGATTATGGATATTGGCGGAGGGAGTAATGAATTTATTATCTGCGACGATAAAAATATTTTCTGGAAACATAGCTTTAAGCTGGGAGCGGCAAGACTGCTCGAAAAATTCAAACCCTCCGACCCCATTACTCCGGCCGAAATAGAAAATTTCAATAACTACCTGCGCAAAGAAATGGAACCTCTGACCGAAGCCATTGAGAAATACAAACCCGTGAATCTTGTTGGCTCATCGGGGGCTTTTGAGAGCCTCGTGGATATGATTGCCGGGAAATTTGATACCAAACCGACCAATGAAACAGATACAGAGTACATTGTGAACTGCCAGCATTACAAAGCCGTTACCGATATGATCATAGCTTCTACACTCGAGGAACGGCGAAACATTAAAGGACTTATCGAAATGCGGGTGGATATGATGGTCATTTCCTGCCTGCTCATTGATTTTATGTTTAAGGAGTATCCTTTAAAACATCTGCGCGTTTCAACCTATTCCTTAAAAGAAGGCGTTATCAGCCGGAACCTGGGCCTGAACGGACTTTAAAGCATTTATCATCTGAAGTTTTTGAAACCGGAATTAGTTCTGGGTCGGTTTCTCTTCTTTCACCGGATCGTAGCGAATTTCGCAGCCGGGCAACAGGGCTTTCAGGATATCAATCTCATCTTTCGAAAAATGATTTCCCCGGATATCAAGCAGAGCGAGGTTTTCCATCAGGCAAATGGTGTCCGGCAGCTTCTCCAGGTTATTTGCTTTTACGGATAAAAGCCTCAGGTTTGGCGCCTTATAAATATCCCTCGGAATCTCTGAAAGGTGATTCGCATCCAGCACAAGAACTTCCAGGTTCTGGAAGCGTTCGAAATGGCGCGTGAGGTAAAACATATTGACATTGGTGAGATTGAGATATTTCAATCCGGTAAGTCTAAATACTTCTTTTGGAAAACTGTCGAGCACGCAGTTCTCAATCGTCAGATCTGTCAGTGTTTTCAGATACCGCATGGTAGTCGGTAAATGCAGGGTATCGTTGGTAGACGATATTTTCAATGTTTTTAATCGCGACAGGTAAGCAATTTCCGAAGGAATGCTGTCTATTTTAGCACCGAAAAATTCGAGGTAATTGAGATTATAGAGTTTTTTCAGATCGGGTGGAAAGCTGGTAAACTCATTGTTGTAGCTGGCAAAGTACAAAAGGTTTGTCAGTTCGCAGAAGTCTTTGGGATATTCCTTGATCTCATTCCCGCTGAGTTTCAGGGCCTGCAGGCTTTTGAGTTTTCCTATTTTGGCAAAATACTTCGGATCCAGTTTCTTGTAACTCAGGTCCATTTTATACACGCCTGTTTCAATATCCAGTGCCAGCTTCAGATCGGTGTATACCTGTGAGCCAAAAGGCCCGTATTTGTCAAATTCGTTCTGAGCCTTTATTACAAAGGAAGCCAGGGCAGTCGCTATCAGGAGCAGGTAACGCATCAATACGAATATACAAAAATATCATGGCCCGGATAAAATATTGTTTATGTTCCGGGCGGGTTCATTCACTAATTTACTTCAGCATTCATTAACATCAAAAAATTCTTAATTTTACAGAGATGCACAGGATACTCACTTATTTCTGGAAATATAATCTGCCCCGCTGGTCAATTCTTGTGATTGATCTTTTGATCTGTGCTTTTTCACTGACCCTGGCCTTTTTCCTGCGTTTCAACTTTGCATCCATTCCGGAAGCCGATCTTAAAAATTTTCCGGCCGGATACAGCATTCTCCTGGCAGTTCGTCTTTGCTTTTTCCTGATCATTAAAACGTATAAAGGAGTTATTCGTTACACCGGTTCCAAGGATGTAGCCCGCATTTTTATTGCTGTAGCCAGCGGCAGCGCCGTTATTTTCGCCATCAATATCATCTCCAGGTATTTTATTACAGGGTCTTATATTATCCCCCACTCTGTGGTTATTATTGATGCCCTCATTACCATGTTTATTATGATCAGTTCGCGGCTGGCCATGAAAGCGATCTATTTTGAAAATAAAAATCCGGAGCGCGAAAAAACCCAGGTGATCATTTATGGTGCTGGTGAAGCAGGTATAATTACCAAACGTACGCTTGACCGCGATGTGGCTGTGCGCTACAAAGTTGTGGGGTTTGTGGATGATGATGAGAAGAAGAAAGGCCGGAGCCTCGAAGGGGTATTTATTTACCCGGTGTCAAAGCTCTCAGAACTTGTCAAAGACAACCAGGTTGAAACACTTATTATCAGTATTCAGAACCTGAAACCCGAAAAGAAAAACGCCATTATTGACGAATGCCTGCAATTGGGTGTGCGCGTTCTGAATGTGCCACCGGTAGCTAAATGGATCAATGGTGAATTGAGTTTTAACCAGATCAAGAATATCAATATTGAAGAACTTCTGGAGCGTGATTCCATCAGGCTGGATACAGACCTGATTAATGAGCAGCTCAGCGGAAAAACCATTTTGATTACCGGGGCTGCAGGATCTATAGGCAGCGAACTGGCCAGACAGTGTCTCAGGTTTAACCCGAAACTACTGGTGCTGCTCGATCAGGCAGAAAGCCCGTTGCATGAACTGGAGCTGGAGTTTGCCGAGAAAAAAACACCTGTAAATTACGAAGTGGTCATTGGCGATGTGCGCAACCACGAACGTATGACCAATGTTTTCAATACCTTCCGTCCTTCTGTTGTTTTCCATGCGGCTGCATATAAGCATGTACCAATGATGGAAAACAACCCTTCGGAAAGTGTTTTGACCAACGTACTAGGAACCAAAATCACAGCCGATCTTTCGGCAGAGTTTGGTGTCGATAAATTTGTGATGATCTCTACCGATAAAGCTGTAAATCCAACCAATGTGATGGGTGCTTCCAAACGCATTGCGGAGATCTATACACAAAGTCTTGGAAAATCCTCACACACAAAGTTTGTTACCACACGTTTCGGAAATGTATTGGGCTCCAATGGCTCTGTTATTCCGCGTTTCAAGCGACAGATCGAAGCCGGCGGCCCTATTACGATTACACACCCCGACATTACACGTTTCTTCATGACCATACCGGAAGCCTGCCAGCTTGTGCTTGAGGCAGGATGTATGGGAAAAGGGGGGGAAATTTTTGTTTTCGACATGGGCACTTCCGTGAAGATTGTGGACCTGGCCCGGAAGATGATCAAACTCTCGGGGCTGCAGGAAGACCGCGATATTAAAATTGTATACACCGGGTTACGCCCGGGCGAAAAGCTATATGAAGAATTGCTGGCCAGTGCTGAAAACACATTATCGACACACCATAAACAGATCCTTATCGGCAAAGTGCGTGAATACCCCTTCAATGAGGTATCTACATTTATCAGTGAACTGATCAAACTTTTCGACACACAGAACAATGCATTGATCGTATCGAAAATGAAGGAACTTGTTCCTGAATTTATCAGCAACAATTCCGTTTTCGAGAAGCTCGACAAATAAATCTGAACCCAAGGCTCTAAGGGCGGTTTAGCTCATACGCCAATGCCTTTTCCAGAGAGGGATATTGAAACACAAAGCCCGCTTCCAGGAGTCGCTTTACATCTACAGCAGAGCCTTCCAGCACCACATTTCCCATTTCGCCAAACATAGCACGGAGTACAAAAGCAGGAACAGCCGGTGCGATAAAAGGCCTGCGCAGGGCTTTGGCGAGTTGCTTCGAGAATTCGCGGTTCCTTACAGGTTCCGGTGATGCCGCATTGTATATACCCTGCATGGCAGGATTGAACAGCGATTGAAATAAAATTTCACTCATATCATCAATATGAATCCAGGGCATGTATTGCCGGCCACTTCCGATCGGGGAACCGAGTCCCCACTGAAACAATGGGACCATACGCTTCAGTGCACCACCGTCTTTGCTGAGTACAACACCAATCCTGATCACACAATGCCTCTCTGAAAATTCATTTGCACGTACATACGTATTTTCCCAGGCCCGGCAACACTGTACCAAAAAATCGCTGGTCACAGGCTTGTCATCTTCTTTAAACATATGATCGGATGTGACCATGCCGTAATAACCAACAGCAGAGCCACCCGTGAATGCTTTCAGGCGAATGCCCTGTTTCCGGATTTCGGATTCCAGCAATTGCATGCTTTTTATTCGCGAAGCAAGCACCTCCTGCTTTACAGCATCTGTCCAGCGATGCTCAGCAATGCCGGAACCCGCCAGGTGTACAACATATTCAACACCATGAAGGGCTTCGGGATCCATTTCACCTTTATTGACATTCCATGTAAATGTGCTCACACCCGGGACTGATGAGGATTTTGCACTGCGTGACAGCAATACAACAGGATGACCGGCTGAAAGCAGTTTTTTTGTGAGGGCTTTTCCCAACAGACCGGTTCCGCCGGTTATTAATACTTTTGACATATTTCCTATACAAATATCCTTTAAATTTGTTGGATGGAAAACAAAATTTACGATGTCCACATTTTCGTATGCACCAATCAACGCAGTGGCGGCGAACGCCTCAGTTGCGGCGATGCGCATGGCATGGAGCTGGTGAACGAATTCAAGAAGCAGTTGAAAGACCTCCGTGTAGAGCTGAAAACCCGAGCCCAGAGAGCCGGATGTTTAGGCATTTGTGATTTTGGACCGACGATTGCCATCTACCCCGAAGGCACATTTTATGTGGGTGTACAAAAAAACGACGTAAAAGAAATCATCGAATCGCACATCCTGCAGCACAAGCCTGTTGAACGCCTTCTATTAAAAGCCAAACCCTGATGCAGGAGATATCGCTCATCGAATTGAACAAGCCCGAATTATTTGAAAAATTCAGGCAGCAACTCTATAAGGATTTTGAGATGAGCGGTTGTGAATATTACAATCCTGTTTTCAGCGGCAATTCGTTAGACGCTATTCATGAGGCTGTCACAAAATCTGTATCCCGCCTGAACCAGGAAAATAATCTTCAATATTACGCCCTCCTCTACCGGATCGATCTGTCGGAAGCACAGATTCACAAACGCGCCGGTGAACTCCCGGAAACTCCGCTGATGTCGGTGGTTGCCGAGCTGATCATTAAACGTATTCTTCAAAAAGTTATTTTAAAACAGTTATACTCCAAATGAATGTTGCAATCCGCCGTGGAACCAGAGAAGATATTCCTTCCATATTAAACCTCATTAAAGAACTGGCCCACTATGAAAAAGCGCCTGATGAAGTGGAAGTTACCATTGCCGAAATGGAGAACTGGGGATTTGGTGAAGACAGGATCTTTGATTTTTTTGTAGCCGAGGAAAATAACCATATTGTGGGATTGGCGCTCTATTATTTCAAATACTCCACCTGGAAGGGGAAATGTCTTTTCCTGGAAGATATTATTGTTACAGAATCCAAACGTGGCAAAGGTTATGGTAAACTGTTGTTTGATGAAGTGGTGAAAGTGGCCAAACAAACGGGGGTGCGCCGCATGGAATGGCAGGTACTGGAATGGAATAAACCCGCAATTGCATTTTACGAAAAATATAAATCGCACATGGATGGCGAGTGGATCAACTGCAAGCTCACCGACCACCAACTTAAAGACATGTAAGCTATAAAATAAAAAACGGGCAGACCCTTCAGAACTGCCCGTGCTTGTGAAAACAGGTTAAGTTTATGCTTTCTTAATTAACTGTACATCACAATTTATTTTTACATCTTCGCTTACCAGTACACCACCGGCTTCGGTTACCGCATTCCAGGTCAAACCCCAGTCTTTGCGGTTAATGCTGCCTGTAATTGTAAATCCGGCTTTTGTATTCCCCCATGGATCTTTGGCAATACCGCCAAATTCTACATCGAGGCTCACCGGTTTGGTAACATCGCGAATAGTCAGATCACCGGTTAAACGATGGTTGTCGCCACTGATCTTCTCATATTTTGTTGCTTTAAAGGTGATTTTCGGAAATTTCTGAGCATCAAAAAAGTCAGGACTTTGCAGGTGACCATCACGTTGTGCATCGCCGGTGTGGATTGAGGTTACATCGGTTGAAAACTGTACGCTTCCTTTTGTGAAATCATCGTCTTCGGTGATAGCTTCTGCTTCAAAGTTTTGAAATTTTCCTTTCACATTGGTGATCATTAAATGTTTGATCTTAAATCCAATTTCGCTGTGTGAGGCATCGATTGCCCATGTTGATTTTGCCATGTTTTTGTTTTTTTTTAGGTTTATAATTATGTGTTATTAGTTCATCATTGGTACATCCATCACCAGTATTTCTGCACCCTGGCTCATGGACTCGATAGAAATTTTATCGGTGTTCCATATTCCCATGCCATCGCGCTGGTTCAGAAGTTCGCCATTAACTGCCACATCCCCTTTGAGAACAAACAGGTATACACCATTGTTCTTCTTCCGGACTGTATATTCTGTTTTAAAGCCCTTGTCAAATTCGCCCATGTGAAACCAGGCATCCTGATAGATCCATACTCCGGCATCGTCGGGATCAGGTGACAATACCTGTTGCAGGGTATTGTGCCTGTCGGCTACATTCAGGCTGATCTGATCATAGCGCGGTGCTACATTTTTCTTATTCGGAATAACCCAGATCTGCAGGAATTTCACAGGCTGATCTTTATTCTTATTGTATTCGCTATGGTAAATACCGGTTCCGGCGCTCATGACCTGAATATCGCCATGTTTAATTACCTCGGTGGTACCCATGCTGTCTTTGTGTTCAAGGTCACCTTCGAGTGGAATGGAAATAATTTCCATATTATCGTGCGGATGTGTTCCAAAGCCCATACCGGCACTCACCTGGTCGTCGTTAAGTACACGTAACACACCGAAGTGCATCCGGTCAGGGTTATAATATCCCGCAAAGCTGAATGAATGGTAACTGTTTAACCAGCCATGATTTGCATGTCCGCGGGTTTCTGCTTTATGAATAACTGAATTTGCCATGATTTTTTTCCTTTCTTTTTAGGCCTATACAACTATTGTATATACAAATGTACGATTGTTTTGACACGAAACTTCATAACCTAGATTAAGAAATGATAAAATCAGCTTTTTTTGGCGAGGCGGGCCCGCATTTTACTGTAAAATTCTGGTGTAACACCTATATAAGACGCTATCTGCTTGCTTGTCAGCTTATCTGCAAGGCCGGGGTAGCGTGTACAAAAGGATTGATAGCGCTCTTCGGCTGTAAGGCTCATGTTATCGAGGATCCGTTGCTGCATATTCACCAGCGATTTCTCGACAAGGATGCGGAAAAAACGCTCAAACTTAGGCAGACGGGTAAATAAAAGCTCCCGGTTCTCGTTGGAAAGCATCAGCAGCTCCGTATCCTCAATGGCTTCTATATTGAGCATGCCGGGCTTTTGGGTCACGGCGCTGTATATATCGGAGATCCACCAATCGCGTGGCGCAAAGATGAGTGTATGCTCTACGCCGTTTTTATCATTGGAATAGCCTCGCAGGCATCCGCTCATAACGAAATACGTGTAACGGCACACCTCCCCTTCCTGCAGGAGAAATGTCTTTTTTCCGGCATGGCCCGACTGAAGCATGGAAATAAAAAAACCTTCTTCCTCCCGGGTCAGGGAAATATAACGGGAAACATTCTGTATGATCAGATCGAAGGTCATGGCCTGTGCTATACAAATATATAAAAACACAGGCACCTGAATGAAAAGAGGTTATTGCAAGGCACTCATCCTGTACGATCCCGACACCGCCCGATGAAACAGCCTTACAACAACCTCTTTAACAAAGGAAGGATTATGAAGAAAATGCTTTAGCCTTTAGCTTTAATGGTAATATTGGGAATTGGAACCAGACCTGTTGTTCCGGGCATGCGCACTTTAACATCTTCAAACCATGCTCTCTGACCCGGTTTCAGATTTTTGATAGCTTCTTTTGCCTGAGGGCTAAGATTTGCTCCTTTAATATCAAACTCGTTTAATGTACCGGATCCGGTGCGCACCACGACTTTATAACTGGCCACTGTAATGTTTACCGGAAACTGGAACCCCATAGATTCCGCTCCCAATCCACCAATAGCAGCTAATTCAGACGGAGTGAATTCAAGGGTACTTAAGGTAAATCTGTTCAAAAGCTTACCAATAGGCTGAGGAATAGTCTTCACCCGGAATACTTTCGGAGGGCCCTGTTGTTTCAGTCCATCGCGTGTCTTAGCGGCAATAGTTACCATACAGGTCCCTGATGATGTTGCTTCCAACTCATATTTTCCGGCCCCAACCTGCTTAATTTTAGCACCACAGCCGCTCGGTGTTACCACCAGATCACTAGGAGCAAAGCCCGCCGCCGACACACTCAGCGGATTACTCACCCCTACATAAAACACATTCATATTATCGGCGGCCACGGCCGAGAAAGGCGCCGCCACCATATACGAATATTCAAACGGATAAAACTCCTCAACGCCCTTCGTATTCTTATATACAACAACACCTTTCAAACTCTGTTCTCCTGTTGCTCCTGCCGTAATCTCATACTTTCCAATCCCATCTTTTATATCGACAGCATTTCCGGGGTTTTTCAATGTATGCGACGCGCTGTCATAACTGGCGCCAACAAGCACTTTCATGCGATCAGCTGATATATTGGTGCTTCCGGCAGCCAGTAAGATATCGGCCTGGAAGGCCTGCCCTACCTGTACATACGGACTTTGTGCAAATACCTTGGCAGTCAGTTTATTAATGCGGACATCGCTTTTGGTGGCGGCACCTGACAAGACATGCAAAATCTCGGACTCTATGGTCTTTACATCTGCTTCTATTTTATCCAGATTGGTAACAACAGCCGCCAATGGCATGTGATAAAAATTCTCCAGCTCCCAGTTCATCTTAACACCATCGTCCACGATATCGCGATCCACAGGCTTTATCGTCTCCAGTTTCTGCTCCAATGCAGCAAGTTCCTTATCATCTATTTTTGTTTCACTATACTTTTGCATATCCTTCACCAGCGAGGTCAGATTGCCGTGCAGCAGGGTAAGCTTATTGCGCAGATCCCTGGCGCTGTAAGGTGTTGCTTTGGGTTTTGTTTCATCGCTTCCGATAAGCATATAGGTCGGGGCATCAAAATTATCGAGACTCTTCATGAAGCGCAGGTGTGCTGTATCAGCTTTCTGCATCTTTTCTGTTTCTTTTATCACCAGGGTTTTCACACTATCGATGTATTGGTTCATCAGGCGTGTGTATTTTTGTGCTTCCAGTGCTTTCAGGAGATAGGGCTTCGCTTCATAATTTCCCTGGTTCACATACTCTTCGAAGGCGAGGCGTATTTTTTCATTGTTCTCTGTCAGGATCGTCTTGGACTTTTCGATACTTTCATCAACGGCGACAAAGCCTTTGAGAATTTGCTGGGATACATTTAAAGCTAATAAGGCAGTAAGTACGAGATACATCATGCCTATCATCTTCTGACGGGGGGATTCTTTTCCTGATGCCATGGTAGTTGTGTTTTATAGGGTTAGTGTTGGTTAGTTGGTCTTATAACACAGGCTCCAAAAAATAGTTACAAAGATTTTTTTACTTTAGCGGATATTTTGTCAAGGAACTATATCACACATGAAAGTATTTAAGTTTGGTGGAGCATCTGTAAAAGATGCGGATGCAGTCAGGAATGTAGCCAGGGTTTTGAATGGCTTCAAAAATCAGAAACTCATCGTTGTCATTTCGGCCATGGGAAAAACAACCAATGCACTGGAGCGACTGACAGATGCCTTTTTCTATAAAAAAGAATCTGCCGAAACCGTACTCGATGAAATTAAAAGTTATCATATCTCTATCTGCCGCGAACTCTTTACGGATCCTTCGCATCCTGTATACACCGACCTGGAAAACACATTTGTGGAGCTTTACTGGGCTATTGAAGATGAACCCACACACAGCTATAACCACGAGTACGATCAGATCGTAAGCATGGGTGAAATCATTTCCACAAAAATTGTGTCTGCCTACCTGAAAGAAGCCGGTTTCAATAACCGCTGGGTCGATATACGCGGGATCATTCAGACGGATAACACCTATCGCGAAGGGAAAGTAGACCTGGAGCTGACAGAAAAACTGGTGAAGAAAGACTTATTACCTCAGCTTGAATCTGCAGATCTGCTGATTACACAGGGGTTCCTGGGAGGCACTTCCGAAAATTTCACAACCACACTCGGGCGCGAAGGCTCCGATTATACAGCGGCTATTCTTGCATATTGCAGCGATGCACAGGATGTAACTATCTGGAAAGATGTACCCGGCGTGCTGAATGCAGATCCGAAGTATTTTAAAAACACCCGTAAAATAGATGAGCTGACGTATCATGATGCGATTGAATTGACATACTACGGCGCTACCGTTATACATCCTAAAACCATCAAACCGCTTCAGAACAAAAACATTCCCCTGTATGTAAAATCCTTTTTACATCCTGAGGATGCCGGCACGATGATCAAAGACAGCGACAAACGCCTGAACATCCCTTCCTATATTTTTAAAATCAATCAGCTCCTGCTGTCGATCCAGCCGAAGGATTTTTCATTCATCGCCGAAGACAACCTCAGCGCTATATTCAATACTTTTTCAAAACACGGTGTAAAGATCCATGTCATGCAGCTTTCGGCCATCAGTTTCTCGGTGTGTGTTGACCACGACACCAGAAAGACCGATTCGCTGATCCGGGAATTGCAGCAACACTACAAGGTGCTTTACAACTCCGGCCTGGAGCTTATGACAATACGATACTACGACGATGAAACAATCGGTAAACTGACTCAGGATAAAACCGTACTCCTCGAACAGAGAAGCCGCTTCACCGTGCAAATGGTGATGCGCAGCCAGGAAACAGGCTTGTAAATAAAAGCCTGAAATGATTGGAATAAGCGGTGTACTATACCGCTTCGCTCACAACCTCTTTCACGTGATCGGGCAACAGGCGCTTCAGAAGTGCTTCAATGCCCGCTTTCAGGGTCATGGTGCTGCTTGGGCAACCGCTGCATGAACCACGCATCTGCACAGTAACAACACCTTCTTTCAATTCCTTGAATGTAATTAAGCCCCCGTCATTCTCTACGGCAGGGCGGATATATTGCTCCAGTACTTCTACAATTTTGGCTTCAACCTCATTCTGTGGTGCGTTATGCTGGGTATTTACAGAAGCTGTTTGTTTAAAGGTATTGTCGGTAGCAACGTTCTGTGCAGGAAGAACCGTAATAATCAGATTTCCTTCATTGAGGTATTCCGTAATAAAACTGCGCAATTCAAGGATAATGTCATCCCAATCCACAGCATCATGCTTGGTTACGGTAATATAATTCGAGGATACAAATACATTTTTCACAAACGGGAATTGAAACAGGCGCCTGGCAATCGGCGCATGCTCGGTTTCAGCAGCGGAGCCGTATTCAGCACTCGCTCCTTTCCCGAGAAGCATTTTATTTGCGACAAATTTCATAGAAGCCGGGTTTGGTGTAGCTTCTGCATATATAATGTAAGGGATAGTTTCCAGGTTTTCCATGACTCTTTATTTCTTTACAAAGTTACGAATCTTAGATATAAAACCGGCCTTAATCTGCAACTTGCCTGCTTTTAAGCCAAAGGCCCGTTGCTGGCGGAAATTACGCTTCCTCCCCCGCCTTTTTAACATATCGCGAAACAGAAATTAAGGATTATTGTCATGCCAGGCAGGGTTTATTCAAGTCTGCAAAATGTTTACTTTTACATTATCTTATTTGACCATGCCTCAATTAAAAACAGATTTTCTTGTAATAGGTTCCGGTATTGCCGGACTGAGTTACGCACTGAAGGTTGCCGACAAGGGTACCGTGTTCCTGATCACCAAAAGCAATGAAGATGAAAGCAACACCAAGTATGCCCAGGGTGGTATTGCTGCGGTATGGCATGAAGCCGACAGCATCGAAAAACATGTTCAGGACACCCTCATTGCAGGGGCGGGCCTGTGCGACGAAGAAACCGTTCGTATTGTTGTCACCGAAGGTACACAACGCGTACGGGAACTGATTGAACTCGGCGCCAACTTTGATAAAACCCGCCAGGGAAATTACGACCTCGCCAAGGAAGGCGGACATAGTGAACACCGTATCCTGCATTACAAAGATATTACCGGTTACGAAATAGAACGTGCCCTGCTGGCCCAGGTCCGCCAGCACAAGAACATTACGATTCTTGATCATTATTACGCCATCGATATTATTACGCAGCATCATCTGGGCGACGTTGTTACCTCACATACTCAGGGCATTTGCTGCTATGGCGCCTACGTATTGAATACACGGACCCAGAAAATTGACACCATTCTTTCCAAAATTACCGTGATGGCTACGGGTGGAGCCGGGCATGTATACGCCACCACCACCAACCCTACCATTGCTACGGGTGATGGTATAGCTATGGTGTACAGGGCCAAGGGCCAGGTAAAGGATATGGAGTTTGTACAATTTCATCCCACCTCGCTTTATAACCCGGGCGAACACCCGAGTTTTCTCATTACAGAAGCCATCCGCGGCTTCGGTGCTATTCTGAAAACCATGGACGGTAAAGAGTTCATGAATAAATACGATGAACGCGGTTCACTGGCGCCACGCGATATTGTAGCCCGTGCCATTGACAACGAGATGAAAACACGCGGTGAGGATTTTGTATACCTCGATTGTCGCCACCTCGATCGAAAGGATTTCATTGAACATTTTCCGAATATCTATAACAAATGCATGAGCCTGGGCATCGACCCTTTTGTAAAGATGATTCCGGTTGTACCAGCCGCACATTACCTCTGTGGCGGTATCCTGGTCGACAAGCAAAGCCGTTCTACCATTGATCATTTATTTGCTGTTGGCGAATGTGCCTGCACAGGTCTGCACGGCGCCAACCGCCTGGCAAGCAATTCACTCCTGGAAGCCGTTGTATTTGCCCACCGTGCGGCAGAAGCCAGCCTGCAGACTGTGGATTCCATTTCCTATATGGAGAAAATTCCCAACTGGGATGCCGAAGGAACAGAACATGCTGAAGAGATGGTATTGATTACCCAATCGCTCCGGGAAGTACAACAGATTATGAGTAACTATGTGGGCATTGTGCGCTCTCCACTCCGTCTAAAACGCGCCTTCGACCGCCTGGAAATATTATACAATGAAAACGAAGCGCTCTACGAAAAAACCATTATCACGCAAAAACTGGGCGAACTGCGTAACCTGATCTGCATTGGTTACCTGATCATCAAACATGCCATGCGACGCAAAGACAGCGTAGGCCTGCACTATATGGTTCGTTACAAGAATTAAAAATAACCCCATAAAAGAAGCCGCTGAATTCAGCAGCTTCTTTTATTATTTGATTGTCGAAATCAATGTAACATGCCCTACCCGCTTCACTGTATAACCTGCTATGGTATGTATCTCGGCCTGCCACACATAAACACCGGTTTCACATAATTTGCCTTTGTTCTTTCCATCCCATCCCGGATGGTCTGTACTGCTTTTGAAAATCTGCGCACCCCAGCGATCAAATATGGCCAGGTCAATGCTGGTAATACCGTAACCTACCGGAATAAAGACGTCATTCACACCGTTTCCGTTTGGTGTAAATGCATTCGGAATAAATACATCCCAGTCTTTCGTCACAGTAATACACATGGTATCCCTGTTCACACAATTAAAGGCATTGGTAGCTTCGAGAATATAGCACGTACTGTTTTGAGGATTGACAGTATTCTGCGGACAGTAGTTGCAAGGCAGAGGATTGCCATCTGTTGGCAACCATCCCAGCATACCGGATCCTGAGCCCGTCAGCTCATAGGTTTCATCCACGTTAATGGTTGTATCCGGACCTGCATTCACCACAGGCAGTGGATTCACCGTAATATTAACACTGGCGGCACCTGTACACAGTCCGTTATTCGAAACCGTAACAACATAGGTTGTATTGATAAACGGATTCGCATAGGTTGATGAACCATGCGGAGCACTTAGTCCAATGGCTGGTGTCCAGGTGTAGGTTGTACCACCTGTAGCAACCAGGTATATTCTTTGTCCAAAACAAATAGTCTGATCCGGTGACACACCCGGTGTTGGTGTCGGAATAACATTCACCTGAACGGTTGTGTTGGATGTACACATATTGGGTGCTGTGCCATTTCCGCCGGTTACTATAAACATGGTGCTTGTTTGTGGCGTTCCTGTTACCACAGCTCCGTTCGCCGAGCTCAGGCTGGCAGAAGGGCTCCAGGTGTATGTTGATGCGCCCGCTGCAGCAAGTGTTGTGAGGCTTCCTGAACAAATCACACTTGGGCTCGCTGTTGCAACAAGTGTTGGTGTTGCAATCACATTTACTGTAACAACTGTATTACTCGTACACCCCTGCGCTGATGAACCGGTAACCGTATAGGTTGTGGTGGTACCCGGACCAGCCGTAATGTTTCCTCCGGTAGAAGAACTCAACCCCGTAGTTGGCGACCACGTGTAGGTATTTGCTCCATTGGCTGTGAGCGCCGCATTGGAGCCTGAACATATCGTTGGCGAAGCACTTGTTGTTACAGTAGGCGTATTGGCCAGTGTAATATTTACAGTTGCTGTAGCCGTACATGTTCCCGATGCTCCAAGAACCGTATACTGATTGGATGCCGTAGGTGTGCAGGTAACCGTTGCTCCCGAAGACGAACTTAGATCGGTAGCCGGACTCCATGTATAATTTGTGGCACCGCTGGCCGAAATCTGTGTATTTGCCGTTGGACAAACTGTAGGGGAAACCGCTGTAGCTGTGATACTCAGTGTATTCGTCACCACCACATTAATAGTGCCTGTCCCGGTGCAACCATTGCTGTCGCCTGTAATGGTGTACACTGTTGTGGCTGCCGGCGAAGCACTTACAGTAGCCGTATTGGCAGCACTTAATGACGCAGCGGGTGCCCAGGTATAACTGTTGGCTCCACTGGCACTCAGCGTTACCGTGGCCGACGGACAAATTGTTGTACTGGCCGGGCTCACCGTTAAACTGATATTGCCGAGCATGTCGACCTGTACGGTATTGGTGGCTGTACAGCCTCCGGCATCAGCACCAGTAACTGTATATACAGTCAGTGCCGACGGGTTAGCTGTAACTGTAGCACCGTTAGCAGAGCTCAGTGTAGCCGCCGGAGACCAGGTATAGGTACTGGCGCCACCGGCAGTAAGTGTTGTGGATTGTCCCGGGCAAATAAGTGTATTGCTGCTCACACTCACGGTCACCGCCGGAGGTTGCGTAATTGTAACAGTTTGTGTAATCGGGCATGGCTGCAGGCATTGTTGAAATGAAATATCATCAAGTCCAAAATCATTACCGCCGAGTGATGTACTCTGGTTCACTATACAGATATTGGCACTTGTATTTGCTCCCGAATTCCAACTTGCCGAAAACTGTGCCCAGGTATTTACCGCAGAAGGCGATGTAAATACACTACCCAATGGCACCCCATTTACATAAAACTGCAATTGAGCCAACTGCGAAGGCGGTGTTCCTGCTGTTAAATTGCTCAACCAGGTAGAAAATAAATAATTTGTATTCGCGGTAACAGGTACAGTCTGGCAATACACATTCACATTGGCTGTACCGGCACCATTCACTAACATAAAATTACCACTGCCCGATGTATGATCACCGGCCGATGTCATCCCGCCATTCCAGGGCGATGCGCTTGTACTAACCCAGTATTGCCCTTCCTGTGTATTCGGTGGCGGTGTGTAGGCATAAGCCGAAGAAAATCCGGTATTGCCCGATTCAAAATCGCCATTATTAATTAATTCAAGCCCGGAGGCAGAACACTCGGTGCTGCCTATGGTTACAGTATATGTTCCTGCTCCCAAACCGGTAGCCGTTTGTGTGGTTTGTGTCGGCACAGTGCTCCATGTATAGGTATAGGGTCCTGTTCCGCCGCTTGGGTTGGCCGTAGCAATACCGTCACTGAATGTATTGCAACTTACATTGGTTTGCGTTGTTGTTGCAGAAAGTACTACGCCGATCGCAACTATGGCAGTGGTTGTACCCGTACAGCCCGCACCACTCGAGCCAACAACCGTATAGGTTGTGGTTGACGAAGGATTGGCAATGACAGTAGCGCCGTTTGCCGTATTCAACGTCGCAGCAGGCGACCAAGTATAAGTAGATGCGCCGCTGGCAACCAGTGTTGATGAGCCAACCGTACAGGATCCGGGATTACTCTGCGAAACACTTAAGTTGAGACTACCCGCCACAGTTACAGTGGCAGTAGCACTCCCCGTACAGGTACCCGAGGCACCCAAGATGGTATAATTGGTTGTGGCCGCCGGCGTTGCAGTAACACTGCTTCCGCTGGCTGAGCTCAGGCTGGCTGAAGGCGACCATGTATAACTGGTTGCCCCCGAAGCTGTAAGTGTTGCAGAGCCGCCGCCGCATATCGTCGGATTATTCGGAGTAATGGTCAGGCTTAAACTTGGTGATATACTCACCAGCAAGGTGGCCGTTGCCGTTCCGCAGGCGCTTGCAGCTGTAACACTTATAGTTCCTGCCGATGCACCGTAATCGACAGTCACCACATTTGAGTTTGCACCCGAGGTGATCGTCACACCTGCAGGCGCCGACCATGTGTAGGTGGTGGAAGCCACACTGCTGACCGAATAGGTAACACCTGTAGCATTATTACAGACAGATGAAGGCCCCTGGATTGTTCCGATATTCGGTGGTGTTCCGTTTACGGTAACCGAAACCGTCTGGCTTTGCGTGCTGCTGCAACCCGGTGCGCTCACTGTATAAATTGTTGTTGATGCAGGATTTGCCGTTACGGTTGCCGCTGACGCTGAACTCAGTGATGCTGAAGGGGTCCAGGTATAACTGGTACCACCACTCACGGTGAGTGTTGCACTTTGACCGGGACAAATGGTTGCGGATGGAGATACGGTTAAGTTGGCAGTGGCCGGAAGCACGGTAACTGTGAGGTTCTTCACACTGCTGCAGGTATTAATTGTACCGGATGCTGTTAAACTCACGATATAGGTTCCGGGCGAAGAGTATGTATGCGTTGGACTGAATGCTGCTGCCGGTGTCCCTGCAATATAAAAAGCAGTTCCGCCGTCGCCGAATGTCCAGAGGTATGTTACAAACGTCCCGTTGTTGGGTGTTGTCTGGCAGAGAAATGTTCCGCAGGTACATTGATTGACGCCAAGGCCGCCGGTACTGCAGGGATAAGTGGATGTATTCGTAAATGTAATGGGTGATCCTGCGCATACTGTAAATGAAGGCAGGGCGCTGAAATTGGCCACGGGTGCATCTGTTACGGTTACGGCTTTGGTTGCCGTAGACGAACCGCAACTGCCATTTCCTACCTGTACTGTAAAATTGAGTGTTCCGGGTGTATTCGGTGTTACCGAAATGGTTTGTTGGTTGTTTTGCCCGGCGGGAACGGCGCTCCCCGTCCAGTTGTAGGAGGTTCCTGCGTTTGCAGAAAGGGCGAATACGGTTCCTTTACATACTGAACTCGGTCCGGAAATAGAAGCTGTAGGAGGCGATGTATTGAATGTCATGGTTGTAGGGGCCATGGCATTACCGCAGGCATCAATCAATGTATTTCCGTCACTCCCGCTTTGTACAGCAATGGTCCAGGGTCCGCCACCACTTAATGCCGGCGAAAAATTAATGGTCACCTGTCCGGAGTTAGTTCCACAGTTGACACCCGAAGCACCTGAAATTGTATAAGGTCCACCAGTCCCGGTAATTGTAAAATCGGATCCATTGGCGGCAATAGAACTGCATTTTACCTGCTCGGAAGCATTGAATGTAATATTGGTAGCACCGCATGGGGCCGTAACACTTTGTGCTGTAGGAGGAATATTATCGAATATACTGGCTGTACCCGGACTGAAGTCGAGTGTATAGCCGGATTGTGAAGACGAATAGTTACTGATAATCAGAACATAGGTTCTTCCGGGCGTTGTAGACAATACGGTGCTTTGATTGGAACCGGAAGCCGGTTCAGAGGCATTGGTACCCGACGATGATAAACCCGTAACACCTGAAGTCGCTGAGTAGTTACAGCGCACTGGTGTAATAGCCCCACTGCTGATCCCATTACAGTTGCTGCCGGTAATATCGTATAATGCAAAATCATAATCGTCGCTTGAATTGTTTGGCGTAATATTAAAAGCCAGGTTACCTGATGATCCTGTGGTGAATGTATACCAAACGGAGTTAAGCTCATTACTACCGAGGCAGGTGTTGCTTGGAATCTCCTGGCTGTTGCCGGATCCTGAATAAGAAACAGCTGTATTATATGTATTCTGGCAAACCGGAATTGCACTGTTACAATCCTGTTCGGGTGCCGACATGGGGTTCGGGATACTTCCACCCGAGACCCGGAACGACTGATGCAATACAGCATTGGCTTCCTTTTCGCGGATTCTACGTGCGAGCGAGGTATCCTGCTGTTGGGCATACAAATGGGAGGTAAGAACGATCAGTGTAATCAGAATTTTTCTCATGTAGTGGTCTCTGAGTATAACTTAGGATTTATATTTTATAAAGATTTTGAACCGAAAAAAACCTTGCTTTTTCACAAATCTTTAGGTTTTAAAAATAAAATTTATATTGCTACCTTCCCCAAAAATCTAGACAATTGTATGCACAATTGAGTAATGACCAACCAATCCTGAGTAAATGAATATAGACCTCCGCAGCGATACCGTTACAAAACCTACCAAAGGCATGCTGGACGCCATGTTTTCGGCCCGTGTAGGCGACGATGTTTTCAACGAAGACCCCACTGTTATAGCCCTTGAAGAGAAGGCTGCGCGCCTGTTTGGCAAAGAAGCCGGACTCTTCTGCCCGAGCGGTACCATGACAAACCAGATCGCCATTAAGGTGCATACACAGCCCGGCGACGAAGTAATCTGCGATGTACATTCTCACATCTATAATTACGAAGGTGGGGGAATATCCTTTAATTCCGGGGTACAGGCCCGCCTGGTGGCCGGCGACCGGGGCCGGATCACTGCCGGGCAGGTGGAACAACACATTAACGGTGATTTCGACTGGTTAACCCGAAGCACCCTGGTGAGTCTCGAAAACACGGTAAACCGTGCCGGCGGTTCCTATTACAAAACAGCCCAGATAGCGCCTATAGCAGAACTATGTAAGGCCAGAGGACTCCGTCTTCATCTCGACGGAGCACGCATCTTCAATGCATTAACCGAAACCCGTGAAAGCACGCTGGATACCGGAAAACTATTCGATTCGGTATCTATCTGTTTATCCAAAGGTTTGGGAGCTCCTGCAGGCTCATTGTTACTTGGAACAAAACCTTTCATTAAACAGGCCCGCAGGGTGCGTAAGGTCTTTGGAGGCGGCATGCGCCAGGCCGGATACCTTGCTGCGGCAGGAATATATGCACTCGACAATCATGTGGAACGGCTGCACGAAGATCACAAGCGGGCCAGGGCACTGGAGACCATATTAAAAACAATGCCTTATATCGAAAGCATTATGCCGGTCGACAGCAACATCCTCATTTTTAACCTGAACGAAAAACTACCGGGATCGAAGTTTGAAGAATTACTTCTGAAAGAAAATATCAAAATCTCGGCCTTCGGAAAACAAACTGTACGATTCGTGACACATCTCGACTTTACAGACGATATGCTCACCAGGGTGGCAGATGTTTTAAAGAAAATAGCCTAAGGCGTTTATTCTACAAATACTTTTTTAGTGTAAAGTGCTTGTCCTTTCTGGAGCTGAAGGGTATAATACCCTTTACTGAAAGATGCCAGATCCAGTTGGGTTCCGGGTGTGGTTTCCGTTTGTTCAAGCACGGTGCGTCCACTCACGTCCAGTAAACGCAGTGTGTATGCTTCGTTAAATTCTGTTGCAATATTCAAAACATTGTTTACAGGATTCGGATACACATTCCAAACAGCTTTATCGTTGTATGTTTCAATACCCACCTGGTCGGTGTAGGTATACCAGATCGGGGATGTTACTATCACGTCGCCGTCGGGCTGGGTAATTTTAAGGTAGTAATAACGTGTAGCGCCAAACGTGAGGGAGGCATCTGTATAAAGCAATGTATTGTTGTTACTCACCGAAGACATGATTGCCGGATTGATCCCGGTACCAGGTGTACCGGCATATAATTTAATCGACTGGGCGGTTTCTCCATCTGCATCGCTGATGCTCACTGAAATCTGTGGTGAAGCATTCTGTTTTACAATGCTGCCCATCACTTTCGAGTTCACGGTAAAATTAACCTGTGTATTCCAGTCATCGCTTCCATAAAAACGCATGTTTAGCATGGCATCCATCACATTGGCAGGGCTCAACGATGTAGCCAGAACAACCAGGCGCCCGGTTGTATGACGACCGAAGGTGAGGTAGTGGGTATCGTGATCGTAGCCCATTCCCAGGTGGTATCCTTTGGCAAGAAGCTTATTATAATAAGGTGTATAATCGCTGTTATCCATATCCGAGTAATCGGTAAATGTGCTGAAGGCAGGACCGCTGCGGAAAGGAACGCCAACGATGGCGCTATCGTAAGTGGCATTATAGGCAGAACCATCAATACCATTGGTTCCTACAGGATAGTCGCCGGTGTTGGGATGCGCCAGGTAAGCGAAGGTGCCGGGAGTGTGGGCTATGCGACGGAAATAGGTATCGTAATCGAGTTTGGCATTATAAACATCGTAATTACCCGGTTCCCAACCAATGAGCTGATTGAATCCATACGTTACAATGTGTCCTCCACTCGAAATAACGCCATACTCCATACCATACAGGCAGGCAAATGTACCGCTGTTGGCAGCATTCGTCTGCTGAATTCCCATCTGGTAGCGGCTCGGAGTCATTGCCAGGTCGGAACTCGAATGGTGATTATGTTCCGAAAGGCCCATGAAATCGAAATGCTGGCTGAGTTTGGCAAATGCAAAATCGTCGGCAGGTTTGTTCATGCCATTGGAAGAGCTGTCCTTATTACCATCAGAATAACCGGAATGTGCATGGATATTACCGAAATAATAGTTGTAGGTCTGCGCTTTTACTCCAAAAAAAAGGCAAAGGAAGACGTAGATAAATAATTTTTGCATGAAAAAGAGGGAGCTTGGTTGTTCAAAATCACATCACCTGCAAGCGATCCAGGGTGTCTTTTGTATAAAATGAGTTAAAAAAGTTGAAGATGCTGAAGTGAGGAATTGTATTGGTATTCAGCTCCTGGCCTTTGGCAATCGTTACTTTACGCTCAGCAGGCTTCGTCTCTGGCTTGGCAGTTGTCGATTTCTTCACAATCTCCGGCTGCTTGATACAGTTACTGGGTTGCTGCTTTGGTTTGGGTTTCGGGTTTGGGTTCGTACCATTGTTACCGGCTGACGCGATAGAAACCGTCACTAAAAACAAAGCAATCCATGTATATTTTTTCATGCGAAACGTTTTTAAACTTAATAACCCAAATTAGGCCATTATAAATTTAAAACTTTTTTCGGTAAAATGCATAATAAATAATCGGAAATATCAACAGGGTTAATATAGTGGCAGTAATCAGCCCCCCGATAATAACAATAGCAAGGGGTTTACTTGTTTCGCTACCTATACCGGTACTCAAGGCGGCCGGCATCAAACCTATGGCGGCCATCAGGGCTGTCATAATAACCGGCCGTACCCTGGATAAGACCCCATCAAATATGGCCTTGGTCAATGGTAATTTTTCTTTCAGGTTTTGCTTGAATACCGAAATAAGGATTACTCCGTTCTGGATACAAATACCAAATAAGGCAATAAAGCCGATGCCTGCTGAAATTGAAAAATTCATGTGGGTAACCATGAGTGCCCATATACCTCCTATAATGGCAAAGGGTACATTGGCAAGCACAAGCAAAGAGTCTCTGGCATTGCCAAATAATATAAAAAGAATCAGAAAAATAAGCACAAGGCTGATTGGCACAACAATCGACAAGCGTTTGGAGGCACGTTGCTGGTTTTCAAAATCACCATTCCAGGTCATCGAGGTTCCTTTACGAAGTTTTACCTCCTTATCTACCTTAAGTTGTGCTTCGCCAATGGTACTTCCCATATCGCGGCCGCGCACAGAGAATTTCACGGCAATAAACCGTTTGTTATCATCCCGGAAAATCAAAAGCGGCCCTGTTACAGAATAGATTTTGGCAATTTCTTTCAGAGGAATATTTGTCCCGCTCATGGTTGGTACGCGGATTTTCCCGATTTCACGTTCACTCATCCTGAATTGACGATTGAAACGGATTCGCACATCGAACTTCCGGTTTCCTTCGTAGAACTGTGTGGCCGCTTTTCCACCAATAGCCATTTCGATCACAGAGTTACAATCTGCTGTATTGATACCAAAAGCCGTCATACGGGCCCTGTTCAGTTCAATACGTAATTCTGGCTGACCAATATTCTTAATGATCCCAAGATCCTCCACCCCTTCGACATGTTTCAGGATCTCATATACTTTTTCCGCCTGTGTTTCAATGTAGGGCAGGTCATCGCCAAAAATCTTCACAGCAAGACTACCTTTTACACCGCTCACAGCCTCTTCAACATTATCCATAATAGGTTGCGAAAAGTTAAAGTCGATGCCCGGGTATTTTTTCAGTTCCTTTTGCATCTTATCAATCAACTCATCTTTGGTGAGGCCACTTTTCCATTCGTCTTTCGGGTAGAGGTCAACGAAAAACTCCACGTTATAAAACCCCGTAGGATCCGTACCATCATTTGGTCGCCCGGTTTGCGACAATACCTGTTTTACTTCGGGATATTTACCAAATACTTTACGCATTTCGGTACTGAGTTTAACTGCCTCATTGAGAGAAATACTTAAAGGGAGATTTGCACGAACATAAATAGAACCTTCATTCAATTCGGGAAGGAATTCTGTTCCGAGAAATTTAAAGGAGGCAAACCCTCCGAGCACGACTACAGATGCCACAATCAACGCGGCCTTTCGGCGGTCAAAACAAAATCTGAATGCTCTCATGACACCATTTTGAATGGCCTCGACAAATACATTGTGTTTTTCCCTGACATTTTTATTGAGAAAATAAGTCACCAATACCGGCACGAGCGTAAGCGTATAAAGAAGGGCGCCAAGCAAGGCGAATCCGAGTGTATATGCCAACGGAGAGAACATTTTACCTTCCACTTTCTGAAAAGAGAAAATAGGAAGCAGGCAGGTAATAATGATCAGCTTGGAGAAGAAAATAGCTTTACCGAGCTCCACGGCTGTTATCTTCACCAGACCGCGTTTACTGCGGCGATTGAAGTTTTCCATGCCTATTTTATGCGCTTGTTTGTCGAGCAAGACAAACAAGCCCTCGACCATGACGACCGCCCCATCGATAATGATACCAAAGTCAATGGCTCCCATCGACAAGAGGTTGGCGTTCATGCCTTTCAGACGGAGGCACATAAACGCAAACAGGAGTGCCAGCGGAATAATAATTGACACGATTACAGTGGTTCGCCAGTTGGCCATAAACAGGAGGACAATCGTTGTTACAAGCAATATACCTTCCAGTAAATTATGCGATACGGTATGTGTACAGAAGTTAATGAGATTCTGACGGTTATAGAAAGGCACAATTTTTACATCGTTCGGTAATACCTTATAGTTCAGCTCTTCAATTTTCTTATTAACAGCATCGATAACCTGCCCGGGGTTTTCGCCCTTGCGCATAACAACAATGCCTTCGACAACGTTATTTGTGGTATCGCGTCCAACCTGCCCGAGCCTTGGCAGGGCACTTTCAAATACGGTTGCTATATTTTTCACACATACAGGCACACCGTCTTTATAATTTACAATAATATTTTCGATATCGGTAATAGACGAAAGAAGGCCAAGCCCCCTTACCACATAAGCCTGGCTGTTTTTTTCGATGACATCACCGCCTACATTGATATTACTTTTATTGATTGCTTCGTATACATCGAGCGGTGTTAAATCATATTCATCGAGAGCGTTTTTATCAAGACTTACCTCGTATGACTTCACTTCTCCACCAAAGCTAACGACGTCTGCTACGCCCTGTACCGACTTCAGGTTTCGCTCAATGATCCAATCCTGTATAGTTTTAAGATCGCGCGGTGTTCGGTTTTTACTTTCGATGGTATACCTGTAAATCTCACCCGTTGGTCCGTAGGGCGGTTGTATATCCGGATCAACGCCATCTGGCAGGTCGGCGCCGCCGATGAGGTTATTGACCTGTTGCCTGGCGTATGTATCATCGACATCATCTTCAAAAATGATTTTCACAACAGACAGTCCGAATAAAGTTGTAGACCGGAGGGATGTTTTCTTTGCTACCGGGTTCAGGGCAATCTCAAGCGGGATCGTTACAAATTTCTCAATCTCCTCGGCACTGCGGCCCGGCCATTGGGTAATGATAGTGATCTGTGTATTGGTAACATCCGGAAACGCTTCAACAGGAGTATTCTGATAACTGATCACACCCGCCACAACAAGAAGCAATGTCACAAATAAAATAAACCCACGCTTTTTAAGTGAGAACGATATAATAAAAGAAATAAATTGTTTCATTTCAGGTGATGCGTTATATATGTTTGATTTCTGTAATTAAGTCCGGGCAACAGCCGATCAATTATTCAATGCATTATATATTAATAATGCGTCTTTTGTAACAATCTGGTCACCTTCACTGATTCCGTTAGCAATAAACACGTAATTATTATTGGAGCCTTCAATGTCTATTTTCTTAACCTCAGGGCCAGAGGGGGTTTTAACGATAACGTAGTAAAGCGAGTTATCAAACACCATAGCGCTGCGTGGAATCGCAGGAAGTTCTTTACCCAGTTCATAGTTAATGTTCATCTGCGCAAACATTTCTGGTTTCAGCAGCACATTATTCACCAGTTTCGCCCTTACTTTCATGGTTTTGGTTTCAGGATCCAAAACGTTCAATACCTTGGAAATGGTTCCCCGAAATACTTTACCCGGATAAGCAATCGTCGTGATATAGGCGCTGTCATTCACCGCGACTTTATCAATATCAGACTGGTAAACATTTGCGTCCGCATAAATTTCGTTGAGATCGGATACAGAGAAAAGGCTCTCCGACTGATTGCTTTGAAACTGGGTATTCGGTGATATGTTCTTCTCAATAATATAGCCTGAGATTGGAGCAAACACATTGAATTCATCAGGATTTGATCCCTGCTTGTATACCTCGAGTAATTCACGGCTTTTTTGCAGGTTATTTTTGGAAATCTGCAATTGATTTAATGACAGAACATATTCCTTTTCAGACATCAGTCCGCTTTTGTACAATTCCCTGGCAGCATCAACATTCTTCTCCTGGTTCAGCACTTCCGCTTCATCGTTCTTATAATCTTTTTGTGCATTTATCAATTCAGGGCTTTTTATGGTTGCCAGCAGCTCCCCTTTTTGAACATAATCGCCAAGCTCCATCGCCACACTTACGACGATCCCACCCGCCAATGGAAAAATCCTGGCGCTTCGGTTTTCATCCATGCTGATCTTTCCTGCCAGTTCAAGGGTATTCGTTACAGGCATTTTCTTCACAACTGTTATATTAGCATTAGCGATCAGGCTGTCGAGTGCTTTGGTGTCTGCTGCCTCCTGCTCTTTGGGATGACCACAACCGTATAACAGTACGATTAAAAGAATACATACTTTACCGAGGTTCTTTGTTGTATTTTGCATAGTTTCCTTATTCATATTTGATAATTGCTTTTCCGATTAAAAAATTCATCTCCTCTGCATTGGAGAATGACTGAGATTTAACATCAAGCAGGCTTAAATAGCTCTGCTTGTAGCTTTCATAGTAATTCACAAATTCGTTTAAACCAAGCTGGCGCTTTTTATAGTTTTCAAGTACATTGTCCATCAACTGTAAAAGTTCCCGTTCATAATCGTCCTTATATGTATCAAGTATTTTTTTATTTACCTCATATGCATAATAGGATGCAATAATATTTGATGCTACTGATACCTGCTCCTGCTTCAACTCATTTTCGGTCTGGTTAATCTGGAATTTACTGGCTTTAACATAGCCCTGGTTTCTGTTCCAGGTTGGTAGCTGGATTCCGAGACCCAAACCATAATAATTCCGGATATAGTTACCGGACTTGTCATACGTAAATTGAAGGCTCGCATCCGGCACAGCCTGGGCCTTATTGAGGGCATAGGTTGCCTTTGCATAATCGATTCTGTAATTATAAGACTTAAGTTCAGGGTTATAAACAGTTGCCGAATCCAGAAAGTTATTTACAGGAGGCATCTGCAAACTAACTCCTGCCACCGATCTGATTACCGGTTTTATTCCTGTATCGGGCTTGTTACCCATAATGGTGTTGATCTCGGCTGTAAGGTTGAAGTTATTGATCGAATAATCGCTGATATTTTTATCAATCTCCAGGAGTAAAGATTTGAGGCGTACAACTTCATTCAGTGATACATAGCCGTTCTTTACCTGTAGCTCCAAATTACCAGATAACTCTTCGATACTCTTACGTTCCTCCAACAGATAAAACAGGGACACATTATTGTAATAAAGCCGTGCCAGATCCTCGTGAAGCTGAAGCTTGAGTGTCCGCAGTATATTTTCAAAATCGGCCTCTGCCAGTTTCGCATTGATCTCAGACAATTTTATCTGTTTGTTGCGCTTACCTGCCAGTAAAATAAGCTGCTGAACCTGCAAAATGGTTTCCGTTGAACCGGTTCGTGTTGGATCTGTGTCATAATTCGGACGTGTCGTTTTATTTACGAGAGATTGTTCAACATACAGGTTGGGATTAGGATATAACTTAGCCTGTACTCTTAAGGCTGTGGCAGCACTTACATTGCATTGAGATGCTAATAACGCATAGCTGTTTTTCAAAAAGAGGCTGTCTGCCTTATCAAAAGTAAGCTTTAATGTATCCGATCCTGCAGCATGTGCATATCCCGCACCTGCTATTGCCAGCATACATAATATGGTCTTGTACATTGCTTTATTCTTTTTTGACATATAATTTACTTCTGAAATAGTCTGGTTTCTGTGAACCAGAAACATGATAATTGAACTTCAACTCCGGATTCTAAAGTGAGGCTTTAATACAACACATTTATTGTCCTACAAAATATATTTCAACGCGTCTCCGAACCGGGAAGCGATTAAATCATATTCTGTATGTACATGCTAAATGGTATATAGGGAGATCCGCGGTTATGGGATCAGAGGAGTTTACAACCATCTGTACGGGGG
The DNA here is from genome assembly GCA_018267825.1 of Bacteroidota bacterium. Lineage (GTDB taxonomy): Bacteria > Bacteroidota > Bacteroidia > B-17B0 > Aurantibacillaceae > JAFDXR01. The sequence goes on from JAFDXR010000013.1 coordinate 306,414, forward strand.
CTGCAGACAAAATAAATCGCAGCTGAAACATCAGGTCGCAATGGTAAAATTCGTGTGGGGTGTACTTAATGATCGCCACTTCGTCATCATCGTCCATCTGCATATTCCGGGCTATAACCAGGTCATGCGATTTTTTTTCTTTCTTGATCACTTCCTGTGCTGAGACATGGACTGCCGAAAAACTATCATCAATGATAGAATACTCCATAAAACCAATAGCTATCACCAATACCAGTGATAACATAAATCGTATGGATTTCAGGGCTTTCATTTCAGGCGTAAAAATAATGTAATTTTTCGTTTATCCACGTTTATTTACAGTGGATTCCGATCATTATTTAACATTTTTTGATCAGGCAATTTTACTCCAGGAACCGCGTGTTTTAACCTCCTGCTCCAGATTTTGGCGAAGTACCTGATTTCCGGGAGAAGCCAGGTATTCATCTTCATCCAGGATGGTTTGTGCGGCTGTGCGCGCCAATTGAAGAATCTGTCCATCCTGTGCCAGGTCTGCAAGCTTGAGATTTACCACACCACTTTGACGGGTCCCGTCGATGTCGCCAGGGCCACGAAGCCTGAGGTCCACTTCACTGATTTCGAAGCCATCATTGGTACGCACCATGGTTTCCATGCGAAGCTTACTGTCGGCCCCCAGTTTATAGGATGTCATGAGAATACAATAGGATTTTTCCGCACCACGTCCTACGCGACCCCGGAGCTGGTGCAACTGTGATAAACCAAACCGCTCCGCGCTTTCGATCACCATTACGGAAGCATTCGGCACATTAACCCCAACCTCTATGACTGTGGTGGCCACCATGATCTGCGTTTCGCCTTTTACAAAGCGCTGCATTTCGCGTTCTTTTTCTTCGGAACTAAGCTTTCCATGTACAATACTCACCTGGTATTGAGGTGGCGGAAACTCATGCACAATAGCATCGTAGCCATTCTGCAGATTCTGGAAATCCATTTTCTCGCTTTCCTCGATCAAAGGATATACAATATAAACCTGTCTTCCAAGCGCAATCTGTTCGCGCATAAAACCAATAAGCCGCAGCCTCTGGCTTTCCATAAAATGCATGGTGGTGATGGGCTTACGCCCCGGCGGCATCTCATCGATCACCGATGTATCGAGGTCGCCATACAAGGTCATGGCCAGTGTACGCGGAATAGGTGTTGCTGTCATCACCAGAATATGCGGTGGGCTTGTATTCTTGGCGTGCAGCTTAGCCCGCTGCGCCACACCAAAACGATGTTGTTCATCGATTACCACAAGTCCCAGATTATGAAATTTCACCTGGTCTTCGATGAGGGCGTGTGTGCCGATTACAATAGAACAGGAACCATCACGAAGTGCCTCATGTAATACCTTACGCTCTTTGGAGCGCGAAGAACCGGTGAGTAACCCTACTTTTATACCAAGCGGTTTTACAAGCTCCGATATGGTGTCATAGTGCTGCTTTGCCAGGATCTCGGTGGGTGCCATGAGACATGACTGAAACTGGTTATCGGCAGCCAGCAGCATGCAGAGAAGTGCCACCAGTGTTTTACCACTCCCGACATCGCCCTGTACAAGGCGGTTCATCTGGCGGCCGGAGCCCATATCCACGCGAATTTCCTTCACCACACGTTTCTGGGCATTGGTCAGATCAAACGGCAGGTGTTTGTGGTAAAATGTATTGAAAAGATCGCCGACTTTATTGAACACAAAACCATGTACGGTATGTGCCCTGACTTTGTTGAGCCGAAGCAATTTCAGCTGAACATAAAATAACTCTTCGAACTTAATGCGGAAACGCGCTTTATCAAGCATGAGCTTATTGTCAGGAAAATGAATCTGACGAAGCGCTTCGTGTCGCGGAAGAAGTTTAAAATCCTCCAGGAGCGACTGAGTTAGTGTTTCGGGCACTGTTTGTGCATCGAGCCTGTAAATAATATGACTTAATGTTTTCCGTATGCCATCGCTGTCGAGTCCTTTCAGTTTGAGCTTTTCAGTACTATAGTACACCGCCTGAAAAGCCGATTGCATTTTGAGATTTTCTTCGGAAGCCAGATCAATATCGGGATGTGCAAAATTATAGCGCCCTTTAAAGGCTGTGGGTTTCCCGAAGATGATGTACTCTACATTCGGCTTCAATCTCTCGGCCATCCATTTATGGCCCTGAAACCACACCAGCTCTATAACTCCTGTGGAGTCGCGAAACTGGGCTACCAGGCGTTTTGCACGTTTATCGCCAACCACCTGCATGCCTACAATATAGCCACGCAGCTGGTAATAACTTCCTTCGTCGGATACTTCGCTTACGGTGTGAAATTTGGTGCGGTCGACATAACGAAAGGGATAATAAGTCAGGAGATCCTTAAACAGAAATACCATGAGCTCTTTCTGAAGTGCTTCGGCACGTACAGTGCCAATGCCTTTCATGTACTCAACAGGCGTATCTAAAAATGAGCTGCTCATAGGGGTCTGCACCATAAAATTACTACACATCGCCTGTTAATACTATTCTATGTGCGGCATTTATAAACATTCTATCTTCAATTATTTTTGAAGCATTGAAATGGAATGCTCTGATATTATGCCTGCTGTTGCCTTTACTGGTTAAATGCCAGTTTCTGGACACACTTACGCTGGCCATTCATCAACAACCTGGTATTGATGCCAGGCTTGAGAGCCGCTATTCCATCATTCACAATGATGCCGCCAAGGTTTCCGGTGTACGGCTGGGTATCATCTTCAAGCGCAAACTCCGTCTGGGCGGCGGGTATAGCTGGCTGGCTACCAAAAACTATGAGAATACCCTCATCACCAATTCTTACGGCAAACCCGAAATCGTTAAAAACTATCTGAAGTTCGGTTATCTCTGTTACTATGTCGACTTTGTATTTCACAAAACCAAACGCTGGCAGTTAAGTGTGCCTATACAGGTCGGAGCCGGCTTGTCGCACTTTGAGTATACCGAAGTTTCGGGTATCAAAACCAAATCACGCAATTATTTTCTGCTCATTTATGAGCCGGGCATAACGGTTCAGTTCAAGATTACCCGCTGGGCCGGACTTGGCTGTGATGTGGGTTACCGCTTTGGTGTAAAAAACACAAAATTTATAGGACAGGCCCTGAATTCCCCTACCATTGCTGTAAAATACCTCATCTGGTTTGATCAGATTTTCTTTCTCGCATTTCCTAAATCCAGGATCACCGCAAAATATGGCCCTGCTACCTGGTAACGTCTGCACATTCTCTTCTGCAGTTCTTTACATATCAAGAAACCTGTTATGGTGCTGTATTATTAATTTCCAGGGCACCACTGTGATTCATATCTGAATTAAGAATAATGACTTTAGGTTTATAACCATCGTCTACTTCCATGGCTGCTGTATTTGGCGGCACACGCCCGAGGTTGATGGCATGCAGCACAATGCGATTAATGCCCGGCCGTAAATGCACCACTATTTCCTTTTTATCCCTGGCAAGGGTATACTCGTGCAAAACCTCTTCACCGTTGACATACAGCGATATGATATCTCCATCAATTTTTCCTTTATCCCACAACCTGATCACTACCTGTTCGGCATTTAAATGCATCTTTTCCTGCACATGTACTTTGCGCCCCAGCAAATAGCGGGCATGTACCAGTTTATCTTCTTCCTTTTCCCTGATCTCTGTAGAATCGATGTCACGGGGCTTCAGGAGCGGATTAAATGAATAGGTCGCATTAAGCATGATGCTGGTTCCGGATAGTGCTATGCTCTCTCTGCCGACAACGGTATTGTCTTTGATAAAGGTGTAATTACGGATGTAATTTGTATTCAGGGGCATGAAACAACTGATCCCGATGTCGAGCGACTCGCCTTTTTCTTCTGAAAATGCCCTGAACCCGATTTCTGCACCGGCCACATAACTATTCGCATTAAACGATACCGTCCTGGCAGCTACCAGCGTGCCGTCGCCATTGTCGTGCAACTCCGAATAACCCTGGCGAATGGGATGACCCAGATTGCGTTGCAGAAAGCTTTGACCGAAAGAACCTTTCAGATACCAGTAAGATGGCCCACCGAGAGCACCCGCTTCATTCTTGAACAAGAAACGTTGTACTGACACCATGGTATTGATATACTTATAGGTCTCCATCCAGTTGTAACGAACAAACACATGGCCCGTATCATCTGCGTCATGATCCTGCTCCACGGGTTTTTTGCTGGCGAATCCTTCCTGAAACACACAGGTCGAACGATTTTGTTGAATTCCGACCTGTATACTTGTAAAGTTTTCGCTGTTGCGGTCTTTCCATAAAATGCCGGTATGTATGCCGATACTGGAATTTGCCGGAATAACATGATGCCCGCGACCGGTTTCCGTCCAGGCAAACGCCGCATGGCGTTCCATCGTGTATTTTCCGCTGTCGGAGCGAACAGATGATAATCCCGCACCGAGGAATCCGCCGTTGATTCCTGTGCTCCAGTATACTTCGCGTTCTTCTTTTCGTTGGCCCCACACTACAAAATAGCTGCATAAGGCCAGTACAAGTATTCCATATTTCATGCTTGTTTTCATGTATCTGTTATTTATGTTTATGACATTATTTTTACCTGAAGTAAAAACATGCTATAAACGCCAGACAGAATACAGAATAGAAAGGGGAATACGTTCAGACCTGACAAGACCGACAGAATTTCTCAGAACAAGAGGTCTATAAAAATGCAAAAGGTTTAGGTTGTGAACCTCACTTACTGGAATAGCTGCCAATACATGAAAGCCGCTTTCCGGATCCTGATCTTCTTCATCGAGATCGGCATACATAAACCGAAGCTCCTCTGTCGGATGCAGAACCCGGGCGTTTTTATTCTGTTCGAATATTTTGAAGGATGCATGCGAAATACGTTGCCCGCTCCGAACCGCTTTACTGCCTTGAAGCAGCAGGGAAAGAGCCAGTATCAGAAAAGTCAGATAAATCCGTGGACTTAACATACGTCGGGGTTTTGTTGGGGCAAGGTTGCACTGAACTCTATCGAAATTCTGAAAATTACGGGTTGCCCCAACTATTTTAAAACTAATTAACAGATCGTAAAACGCCTGTTTACATTGCCACACAATGCTTACCTTTAAGGCTATGAATGAAAACCTGGATGCCGACGGAGAAAAATTAAGCAGTTCTGATAAGGAACTCGAAAAAGCTCTACGCCCCAAAGAATTTGATGATTTCAGCGGACAGGAAGCTGTTGTAGACAACCTGCGTGTATTTGTGCTGGCCGCCAAACAACGGGAGGAAGCACTCGATCACGTACTTCTGCACGGGCCTCCGGGCCTTGGTAAAACCACGCTGGCACATATTATCACGAACGATCTCGGTGTGAATATGAAAGTAACCAGCGGACCGGTGCTCGATAAGCCCGGCGACCTGGCCGGTTTATTAACCAACCTGGAACCCTTCGATGTTTTATTCATTGATGAGATTCATCGCCTGAGCCCGATCGTGGAAGAATACCTGTATTCGGCTATGGAAGATTATAAGATCGACATTATGATCGACAGCGGGCCTAATGCGCGAACCGTACAGATTAAGCTCAACCCGTTTACGCTGGTAGGTGCTACCACCCGCAGCGGTTTACTCACCTCGCCCTTACGTGCCCGTTTTGGAATCACATCCCGTTTAAATTATTACGACAGTAAAACACTCACCCGCATTGTACAACGCAGTGCTGAAATACTGGGCGTTGAGATCAGGGAAGATGCTGCATATGAAATTGCACGCCGCAGCCGGGGCACACCGCGCATAGCAAACTCATTGCTTCGCCGTGTGCGCGACTTCGCACAGATAAAAGGCAATGGCTCTATTGACCTGGATATATCGACCTATTCGTTAAAAGCATTGAACGTTGATAAAAACGGTCTCGATGAAATGGATCACCGTATTCTGACCTGCATTATCGATAAGTTTAAAGGCGGACCGGTAGGTATTACCACCATCAGTACAGCTGTGGGCGAAGAAAGCGGCACCATTGAAGAAGTTTATGAACCATTCCTGATCCAGGAAGGCTATATACACCGTACACCACGCGGGCGCGAGGCAACAGAGAAAGCCTATAAACACATGGGCAAGTCGATCTGGAAACAGGGCGGCGGATTGTTTAGCGAGGATTGATCAAACAGGCCTCAGCAATATATTGTGCATTATCCCGGTGATACCATTCCTGGTGGTGATTTTTCGTACTGCATGATTTGAGAAAGATAACGCATCCGGCTGCCGAAAGGAAAAGTATTACGCTACGCGAAATCATCTTTATGGCAGCCGGACTTGTCATCATGAGTACACACACAAAAGCTTATACTAAATTAATACCCTTCCATGACTTTGTCATGAGTATAATTACCTAATTTAAAATTTGCAGGAAATACCTAACACCGGTAGTCCGGCTGTAATGAAAAGACTGTCTTAACAACTGAATATCCGCCAAAAGTATCGTAACTTTAACTCCTGTTGGATCACTCGAAACATACAGCACACGTAAAACAAATTGCCAAACGTCTTGGTTTTGATTTCTGCGGCATCAGCAAAGCCGGGTTCCTCGAGCAGGAAGCCCCGCGTCTTGAAAAATGGCTTAAAGAAAACAAGCATGGCGAGATGCATTATATGGAAAACTATTTCGACAAGCGCCTCGATCCGCGTTTGCTGGTAGATGGCGCGCAATCGGTTGTTTCCCTTTTATACAACTACTATCCTTCACAGCAACAAAGGCCGGATGCCCCAAAGATTTCGAAATATGCCTATGGCGAAGATTACCATGAAGTAATCCGTGAAAAACTGAATGAATTTTTGTCGCTTCTCCGCGAAGAGATCGGCGATGTTCATGGACGTGCATTTGTCGACAGTGCCCCTGTGCTCGACAAAGCCTGGGCTGCACGAAGCGGCCTCGGCTGGATTGGAAAGAACAGTAACCTCATTAATAAGAACCAGGGCTCTTTCTTTTTCATTGCAGAGTTGATCATTGATCTGCCGCTTGATACCGACGGTCCCGTACCCGATTACTGCGGAACCTGCACACGCTGCATGGATGCCTGCCCTACAGAGGCGATAACCGAACCCTTTGTGGTGGATGGCAGTAAATGCATTTCCTATCTTACCATCGAACTGAAAGACCAGATTCCGGAAAGCTTCAAAGGTAAGATGGATAACTGGGCCTTTGGCTGCGATGTTTGCCAGGATGTTTGTCCGTGGAACCGTTTCAGCAAGCCACACCACGAGTCTCAGTTTGAAAGCAAAAACGGGCTGCTGGATCTGAGCGGTGAACAATGGCACGAGATGAGTGAAACACTTTTTTCCACACTTTTCAGGAATAGTGCCGTGAAACGCACTAAATACAAGGGACTCAAAAGAAACCTGGATTTCCTGAAAGTACGCTGACAGCTCGCGGATGCCTTTAATCATTCCGGCATTTCCGCAGAAAATAGTACATTTGCATCACAGTTTATTATGGCACGTATATTAACAGGCATTCAAAGCACAAACATTCCGCACCTCGGAAATATCCTGGGGGCGATTCTTCCGGCTATTGAACTCAGTAAAAAGCCCGGAAACGATTCTTTGTTTTTTATCGCTGACCTGCACTCACTCACCACCATTAAGGATGCTGAGTTTATCAGGAACAGTGTAAATGCAGTAGCTGCAACCTGGCTCGCCTTTGGTTTTGATACAGAAAAAAATATTTTCTACCGCCAGAGCCGTGTGCAGGAAGTTTGTGAACTTACCTGGTACCTGAATTGTTTTACACCATTTCCGATGCTCGCCAATGCCCATTCGTTTAAGGATAAATCCGACAGGCTCAGTGATGTGAATGCCGGACTATTTACCTATCCTGTATTGATGGCCGCTGATATTATTTTATACGACGCTGATTTTGTCCCCGTAGGTAAAGATCAGATGCAACATCTTGAAATTGCCAGAGACATTGCCAGCGCATTCAACAATAAATACGAACAGGAAGTATTTGTATTGCCTGAAGGGCTGGTCGACAAGAACGTGATGATCGTTCCGGGAACGGATGGTCAGAAAATGAGTAAGTCGTACAACAACTTCATCAATATTTTTCTGCCAGAGAAAGAACTGAAAAAAGTCGTGATGGGTATTGTGACCGACAGCAAAGGCCTCGAAGATCCCAAAGATCCTGACACCTGCAATGTATTCAAATTATACGCCCTGCTGGCTGCCGAACCTGAAATTGCTGCCATGCGCGAAAACTATACCCGTGGTGGTTATGGTTACGGTCATGCAAAAACAGCTTTATTTGAACTGATCCTGAAAAAATATGAGGAGCCACGCCGTAAGTTCAATGAACTTATGGCCGACCCTGCCCTTCTTGAAAAACATTTACAGATCGGCGAAGAAAAAGCACGTACAATAGCGCGTGAAAAATTAAAGGTGGTAAGAAATATCCTTGGGTTTTAGCATTTGCTTCACTCCTTTATCGAATCTTTTGTTATTTTTACTAATAGATGACCACTCCCCTCGTCTCTATTATTCTTCCCTGTTATAAAGAAGAAGAGCATCTTCTTCACAGTATCGACGAACTATTAAAAGTAGCCCGTGGCTTTGATTTTCCGTATGAACTGATTTTCGTGGAGGATTATAGTCCGGATATGACAGCCGTTATACTGAAGAAACTGGAAAGCACACTTACCAATGCCCGCTTCATATACCACTCCGGAAACAAAGGCCGGGGCGCTGCTATCAAGTCGGGGTTTGAAGCTGCCCGCGGGGATATTATCGGCTACATGGATGTGGACCTTGAAGTGAGTCCGCTTTATATTGCAGATATGGTAGATGCCCTGCAAACCTATGATGTGGTTGTTGGCAAACGATCCTATTACTATCAGCTATCGTTGCAATCGGTATTACGCAATAGTCTCAGTCACTTTTACAGACGACTGAGCAGATATTACCTGAAACACCCGTTTACGGATACGGAAGCAGGTTATAAATTCTTCCGGAAAAAAGCCGTGCTTCCTTTCTTCGATCACATTGAAAATAACCACTGGTTCTGGGATACGGAATTTATGACCATGGTGCATCGGCATAAACTGAAGGTGCTGGAACTGCCTGTGGAATTTGTAAGGAACAATAAAAAACAATCGACCGTAAAACCCGTTAAGGACAGCATCGTTTACATCAGCGAACTGAAACGTTACCGGAAAAAATTGCGAAAGGGGAAATAATCAGAGTTTGTGGATTTTTTTTGTTCCGCTGTACATTTCAAACTTCAGCAATTTACACTCAAGTTGCCCGTTATACAGGGTAATTTTACGAGTAGGGCGCAATCCGATAGATTTAATGGCTTCCACGTGACTTGAGATAATCCAGGCATTCATGCCGGTAAAATCTTTCTTGAGCTTATTGCCTATCTCCTTATAAAATCCTGTTATATCCTCAAACTCAAGCCTCTCACCGTATGGCGGATTCAGTACCAGTGTACCGACTTGTTTCTCGGGCCTGAGATCAAAAAAATCCATATTGGTGGTTTTGATTACATCGTCGAGCTTAGCCGTTTTCATATTTTCACGGGCCTTATCCAGTACCGGCTTCGAAATATCATTGGCCCATATATTCAGTGGTGTATCTTTGATCCTGTTGATGCAGCCTTCGTGAATGGTATCAAAAAGTTTTTCATCATAGTTGCGCCATTTCATAAATCCGAATTCCTTACGGAAAACACCTGCGGGAATATTACTGGCCCACATGGCTGCTTCAATTGCCATTGTACCGCTTCCGCACATACCATCAATCAATGGTAAATGGGGTTGCCAGCCACTCAGCATAATAATGCCTGCCGCCAGGTTTTCTTTCATTGGCGCTTTATCGATATCCACCCGGTATTTACGTTTAAAAAGCGCATCACCGCTACTATCCAGGCTTACAGCCACTTCATCACCATAAATATGAATGTAAATACGAAGTGTAGGATTATCCAGGTCCACATTGGGCCTTGCTCCTGTTTTCTCGCGGAAGCGATCACAGATAGCATCCTTTGCTTTCTGCGACACAAATAAGGTATGATTGAAACGATCTGAATTGACTGTAGAATCAATGGCCAGCGAATCCTGGGTACCGATATATTTCTCCCAGTGAAAATCCTTGATGCCATCGTACAGCTGTTGCTCATTGCGGGCTTTGAAACCATACAATGGCATGAGTATTTTCAAGGCCGTACGCAGGCACAGATTGGCCTTGTACATAAACCCCAGGTCCCCGGTAAATGCAACGCCCCGCGTAAATTGCTTGATATCTCTGGCGCCAAGCTTTAATAATTCATCGACCAGTGTTTCTTCGAGTCCAAAAAAAGTGGTGGCTTTCATTTCGAAATCACCCGGGGGAAATGCGTGTAACATGCCGCAAAGGTAACAAAAAATGCCCGCATTGGCGGGCATTTTGAGCTTAGTTGAGATGAAAGCGTTTCAGGCGCCTGTCGATATGTGTACCGGAGACAAATTGCAACATGTTTTCCGACACAACCCCTGTATTTTCAGCAAACTTCCGGCTTCTGAGGAAAGAGCTGCAACAGGTAATATAGGAAGGCCAGATTGTAACATGTGTATTATAACTGCTGGTAGTAAATGTTCCGGCAGAAACCGTCGTGGTTTTATTAATCTGGCCCATGCGCGACACATTATATGAAATGGTATCCGAAGGGCTTGTAACCTGGTAATAATCCTCCAGCACAGTTAACGTATCATTGTGCTTGTAATAAAATGTACCCGTCGGCGTGACAATATCGGAGCCAGACTGACGAATCATGATCCGTGTGGCGTATGGCGCCATACCACCATTCTCCAGCACAAAATAATTGACTGCGGCAATGGTTGTGTCTTTTGCAATATATACACTGTCGGTGGTCTTGTATGTTTCATTGCCAGATGGATCAATGGTATACTGATCATAGATCCAGTAGTTACCGATTTTAAGAGGCATATAATTGTAAGTGGGAGTAGCCGGTGTTGCCGGTGTTTCTGTAACCGTTTCGTTTTTCTTCTTTTTGCAGCTGAATATCAGGCATGACATGATCAGCAACAGGATGCTCGTTCTTGTTTTCATGATTTGCTTTATTGTTTGGATTTGTTGTATAACTGAAACCAATCCGGAATAGTATACGATACCGGGTTTATTTTTCAGATCACAATAAATCAGAGAATGGTTCGTTATTGCAGACCTTCGAAAGCAGAAATGATCGTTCTCCATTCCTCCGGCACAGGCGTTGTTTCGCGTGTATCATAGTTCATACACACCAGCACACAGCGTCCATGTGCTACCATCTGCAAATCACCTGATTCTTCTTTCAGGAGAGCGTGTTTCACGACAAAACTTTTGGTTCCGAAAGATTCGATGCGTGTGCCACAATATATAGTGTCTTCCAGAAGAATAGGTAACTTATAGTCGATCTCTGTTTTGGCAAGGATCATCCCGGTTTTCACCCAGTCTATTTTCCGGCGCACCACATCCTTGAAATAGTCTACACGCCCCATTTCAAAATACGTGAGATGATTGGCATTGTTCACATGCCCCTGCTTATCCACATCCTTGAACCGGATCTGAATTTTCGTAAAATGTCTGTAATCTTCAAAAGTCATGCTCATGTTTCCGTTTTATTCAAATACGTTGAGTCGTTTTAACCATTCTCCCACTTCAAATTTTCCGGTCTCCGTCCACCTATATAATTGCTCATGTGCTACGACTCTGTATTCATCAAGCTCTTCGTTCAATTTTATGTCACCACTGGTTTTAATGTGATACGCCATCACGACCTGGTTGGCTTTTTCAAAAGCATACACCCCAATAAAGGCAACAGCTTCTGCATCCAGCCCCAGTTCTTCTTTAAGTTCGCGTATCGCGGCATGCTCAGGGGTTTCGCCCGATTCGAGAAAACCGGTGATCACAGAAAAGATGCCCGCCGGCGCCAGTTTGGGATGTGCAAGCACAATACCATCCGCCGTTTCTGCAACAATCGCAACAACCGGTACGGGGTTATTCCAGAACACATAACCACAGGCAGTGTCGCTGCAGCAAAGCCGTTCACGCCCGTCTATCCGTTTGTGGACCAGTGCTGCAGAACATTTTGGACAATATTTCATGTTCTATAGGATTAAAAAATCACACCTCTCTGGCGAGGAGATGAAGGGCAAGCTGCCGAAGGTGATTTTTCTTTTCAGCATCGACCTCAAGCAAATCCAGGTGTTGCAGGGCATTCTGCGTATGTGAATCCGCCTCTTTCAGTGCCAGTTCACGAATGCCGAGTTCATCGTAAAGCGCCATGACACCGTTCACTTTTTCAGTAGCTTGCGTGGCCGGCATATTCAAAAGAGCTTTGAGTCTTTCTTTTTGTTTCCCGTCGGCTTTTTCAAAAGCCTCCAGTAACAACCAGGTTTTTTTATTTGCTATAATATCGCCGCCTACCTGTTTACCAAATTTACCGGCATCCTTAGCATAAACATCCAGCACATCATCGAGCACCTGGAAGGCAATCCCAACATGTTTCCCGAATTCATATAAATGGTTTTGCTCTTCTTTAGATGCACCGGCGCATATGGCCCCCATTTGCAGACTGCAACCCAGCAATACGGCTGTTTTACCGGTAATCATCGCAAGATAGTCATCGACGCTCACCTGGCTCTGCGATTCAAAATTCATATCGAATTGCTGACCTTCGCAAACTTCCATGGCTGTTTTGGAAAACAGGGCCAGCAAATCCTTCACATGTTCTTTTTCAGCCAGCGCCAGTTGTTCAAATGCATTCACCAGCATACCGTCGCCGCTCAGAATTGCGATGTTTGTATTCCACTTTTCGTGTACGGTTGGTTTTCCGCGGCGCAGCGGCGCATTATCGAGAATATCGTCGTGAATCAGCGAGAAATTGTGAAACAGTTCAATAGCAAGAGCTGCCGGAATAGCTTTGGTGTATGGCTTATTAAAAAGATCGCAGCCAACAAGGCAGAGTAAAGGCCTGATACGCTTACCACCCGACGAAAGTATATAATGAAGCGGATCGTACAATTCGTGAGGTGTAAGCCCCGCTATTTTTGTCCTGTAGGCTTCAATAGAAGTTTCCAGGTTTTTACTGATATCTGAATAATGTTGCACGGTTCAATATTTGTGATCTTTCCAGTACCACCACTGGAGTTTTTCAGGGTCGTGTTTTTTCTCTGTTGCAAAGTATACGGCGCAGCGGAATACATATAACAGGCATATATCCTGCACAACACCGGCGTATGTATTCGATTGCCGGTAGAGTTCTTCGGGCGATTTACCTATAAGATCCTTCACGTCCAGAATACCGATGTGATACAGGTCTGCGGCGATTGATTTACCGACCCCGGGAATCACCTGTAATTTTTTCAATACGATCTGTTTTGAAGAATCTGTGTGCATCAGAGTCCGATCTGCTTAAGCAGGTATGTGCCATAACCACTTTTGGTAAGTGGTTCGGCTACTTTGCGTAATTGTTCCTTATTGATGAAGCCCATGTTATATGCCACCTCTTCAATACAGCCGATCTTCAGGCCCTGGCGCTCTTCAATAACCTGTACAAATTGCCCGGCCTGCATCAGCGATGCAAATGTGCCGGTATCCAGCCAGGCTGTTCCGCGATCAAGAATCGACACTTTCAGTTTACCCTGTTTCAGGTATTCCTTATTCACATCGGTAATCTCGTATTCGCCACGGGCAGAGGGCTTCAGGTTCTTCGCAATTTCAACCACGGTGTTGTCGTAAAAATACAAACCAGGTACTGCGTAGTTTGATTTAGGTTGTTTTGGTTTTTCTTCAATGGAAATCACGTTATGCTGATCATCGAATTCGACCACCCCGTAACGTTCAGGATCGCTCACGTGGTAAGCAAATACGACTCCTCCATCGGGATCATTGATCTTCTGAAGCATGCGGCCAAGGCCCACGCCATAAAAAATATTATCGCCCAGGATCAGGGCCACTTTATCGTTGCCAATAAATTTTTCGCCAATCACAAAGGCCTGCGCCAGGCCATTTGGTACTTCCTGCACAGCGTAGGTAAATTTGCAGCCAATGCTTTCGCCATTACCCAGAAGCTTTTCAAAGTTAGGCAGATCGTGTGGGGTCGAAATAATAAGTACTTCCCGGATCCCGGCCATCATCAGTACAGAGAGGGGGTAATAGATCATCGGTTTGTCGTACACCGGCATCATTTGCTTGCTCATAGCGAGCGTTAAGGGGTGTAAGCGGGTTCCGGATCCTCCGGCTAAAATAATTCCTTTCATAATGTTGTTCTTTTACGCATTCAGTTTGTGCATTCAGTCCGGATGAGGCAGATGTATGAAACACATCCGAAACCACCTCCGGGACGAATGTTTAAAGCTAAGGATATTGTCTGTAGATTCAAAAAGCTTTCGGCGTCAAATAAAACAAATACGCGCAAAAATTACTGCAAAAGTAACTGTTTTATCTGCTTTTTATAACGCGGCTTCTTAATCAGGTAATAGCGGGTATCGCGGATAATCTGCCGGATATCGAGCCATACACCATAGGAATAATAAGCTCCATTGAAATTGAGATTGGTATGTTGGTTTACCAGCACAAAACGTAGCCCGGCCATGCCCGAGACACCAATCCAGCGAAAGGGTTTGATGATGATATTGACCCCACCACCGGTGAGTTTCACCGTGCCCTGCTCCCGGTGTAGCTGCACCTGCTTATTGGCATCGGTGAGGTAATATTTATAGCTTCTCAGGCCTACCTCCAGCGGAAGATCGAGCTCAAAATAGCGCCGATCTACAATGGCATACTGGTAAAACAGGGTCATGTATTTAATATCCAATTGCTGGTAAGTCACCACTTGGTTTTTGTCCTGCAGGCGAACCGGTTGCTTGGCCGTATTGCTAATTGAATAAAGACCTATCCCCACCGTATGCTTCTCTTTCAGGATGGTTCCCAATTGTAGCCCATTCACATTGATGGGCGTATTTTTAGCACCATGCTCGTTCTTGATCCAGGAGTTACGCTGATCAATCCCTACAAAAGGCCTCACATTCTGAAATCGGAATATATGGATGCTGTCGGCACTGAGCTTGTTACGCAGCGAATCGATGGTAGCCTGCCGGTCTCCATGCGTGCTTTGCGCGAAACATAAGCTCCACAACACACATGCTATAGCTGTAATAATAAGTCTGAACCGGCCGGTCATATATAATATTGAGGGTTGGATGCCATTTTTGCGGGGAGGTTTAAAGGGCCGGATAATTTTTATCAGGCCGGTACAGCCCCCTGCTCCGGATCATCATCATCAATATCCAGCAGCGATTCGCTGAGAACTTCTTTCTTACTGAGTTTCTTATCGAGACTCAGGAGAAAAGCCGGTAATAAAATGAGGTTGGAACAATACGCCACGATCAGGGTAAAAGACAACAGGATGCCCAGGGATTGTGTACCGCCAAACCCTGACAATACAAACATGCCGAAGCCAAAGAACAATACAATCGCCGTATAGATCATACTCACGCCGGTTTCGCTGATGGTAAGGTGAACCGACTTGGCCATGGAGTGTTTGTTCTTACGCAGCTCATGCCTGTATTTGGTAAGGAAATAAAGTGTGCCATCCGACGATATCCCAAATGCAATACTATACACCAGGATTGTACTTGGCTTGAGATTAATTCCCAGGAATCCCATCAGACCCGCTGTAATCAGCAATGCCACAAGGCTGGGCACAATCGAAATCAGAATCATGCGGAGCGACGTAAACAGAGTGAGCATCAGGAGGGCAATAAGTACAATGGCCCACACAACACTCTCTACCAGATTGTGTACAAGGAAATCATTTCCTTTCAGAAACATGAGGCTATTGCCTGTAATCCGGATATCATAACGATCTTCAGCAGGTACCCATGCATTGGCATCATTGTCATAATTGAACACACTGTCGATACGCGGCCTCAGCTCTCCCAACAGGGCCTTCATACGCGTGGATCCTATATCTGCTACCTGTACACTCACGCGGGTGTAGCGCTTCGTACTGTCGATGAACATAGTCAGCTGCGACTGCTTCTGTCGCGCATCTTTTACATAATCGGCAATACCTTTCAGATCGGTGGCAGAAGGCATTTTATAATACTTCGGCTCTCCGCCTTTATAGGCCTGGTACATGTACTTTACAGCATCGGTCAGCGATACTGGCCTCGACATCACATCATACTGTGCCAGAATTTTATTCAGGCGATTGATCTTGTACAGGGCACGCGCATTATTGGCAAATACACCATTTGGTTTACGTGTATCTATCGTAATTTCAAAAGGCAGCACGCCTCCGTAGTTTTTCTCAAAATAATGCAGATCTTCCAGCACCGGATCATGCTGCGGTAAATCATCCACTACATAACCATTGGCCCGTATACGAGAAGCGCCATAAAGCGACAACACACAAAGACCAGCCACAACTGCATAGATGGCCGGGCGGCGTGTTTCGGTAAGGTGGGCCACTTTTTCAAGAATCCGGCGCATTTGCTTTCCTTCCAGGTGTCGCAGATGTTTTGCATCCGGCACAGGCAGAAAACTGAAAATAATGGGAATCAGCATCAGTGAGATGAGATACGTTGCCATCACGTTGATAGGCGCTACAAGGCCGAACTCAAATAATATTTTATTGTCGATGGCCATGAACACAGCAAAACCAATGGATGTAGTGACATTGGCAAAAAACAAAGAAGCACTGCTCCGTTCAATGGCCAGGTGCAGGGCCTTTATTTTCGGGCGGCCAGCAGCAATTTCGGTATGGTATTTATTCAGAATAAGAATGCAGTTGGGTACACCGATAACAATAATAAGTGCCGGGATGAGGCCGGATAAAACAGACAATTGATAACCGCAAAGATGGATGGTTCCAAGTGCCCAGATCACCCCAATGGTAACCACCAGCAATGAAAAAACGACCGGCTGAAAAGACCTGAAAAATAAAAAGAGAATAACACCTGTAACCGCAAGCGCTACCAACAGAAAAAACGACATCTCACCGGAAACCTTCCGGGCGATATTGGTGCGAATGTATGGAAGCCCTGAATAATGAATTTCGCAACCTGTTTCCCGGCTGAAAGCATCCCCCTTCTGCCGGATCGAATCCGTAATGCTCAGACGATTCCGTGTATTGAGATCTTTTTCGTTGAATGTAACGGCTAGCAAGGTTGCATGCGTTTTGCTGTTAAAAACAATACCATCGTAAAACTTCAGACCAAGCACTTTATCCAGCAGGGAATCCAGTTGTTGTTGGTTGGCAGGCTGCTGTTTCTGAATATGCACAAAATCAAACCGCCCGAGTGAGTCATTTAAGCGAAGTTCGTTCAGCCTCGACAAAGATGCCACTGCCTTAATACCTTTTACCTGGCGGATATTATCGGTGAGCCTCGCCCAGGCCATATAGTTTTTATACTTGTGGAGCTGGCGCTCATCGGTACCCAGAACCAGCACGGTACCATCCTGTCCGAATTTCGATTTAAAAAAATCGTAATCCATGCTGGTTGAATCATGGTCAGGAAGCAGTTTGGCAAACTGGTAGCTGATCTCTACCCGGGTGGCATGGTAAAACATAAACCCGGTAAACCCAACAATGCCGAGCAGGATTGCAAACCTATAGATGAGAATGAAACGGGCAA
>JAFDXR010000014.1 GCA_018267825.1 Bacteroidota bacterium
CAAACCCTGTGGCATTGAAACCACATTTCATGAGGGTATAGCGAACGGACTGAAACCCTTGTTACCTTTTTATAAAGAGGGACTTACTTATGCCGGCAGGCTGGATAAGGAATCGGAAGGCTTATTGCTGCTGAGTAATGACGGGCGTTTTATTGAAATGCTTACCAACCCCGGTTCTGTAAAAGAAAAAGAATACATTGTAAGTGTACATATGCCTGTAGAACCCATATTTATTGAAAACATGAAGCAGGGTGTTGTCATTATGGGACAAAAAACCAGACCATGTGAAGCCTGGCAAACAGGGAACCGGACTTTTCAGATTATTCTTACCGAGGGAAGGAACCGTCAGATCCGGAGGATGTGCCACCAGCTGGGGTATAAGGTAGAAGCACTGAAACGAATTCGCATAGATCGTTTTGAACTGGGTGATATGAAGCCCGGAGAATATAGAAAAATCAATATCTGAGCACAAAGTGCTCTTTTTGTTTCTGCTCTTTCCTGAAAAAAATAATACCGATATAGAACAGATCGAGGCTCAATGTCACTTCCGGGTGTTGCCTGATCTCATGCCAGGCTTTCTCCATGCCGGGACTCCAGTAAATATCATCGAAAATAAAAACCGAACTGTTTGTTTTTTTCGATAGTGCACTTTCAAAGTAACGCATGGTAGGCTCATAAGCATGATTACCGTCGATATACAATAGATCGAGTGACGGAATGGATTTTAGCAACTCGGGAAATGCCGTATCGAAATTACCCCGGATCGTTTCAATGTTTGTTTGCTTTTGCTGGGAAAATATACTGTTTGCCGTATTAAACAGGCTTTCGCTGCCTTCAATGGTGTATACCCTGGAACGGGGGCAGGCTTTGGCGAGGTAAAGTGTTGTTAGGCCCAACGAGGTGCCCAGTTCAACGATTGTAGCCGGCGCAAATTTATTGGCAAGTCTGTAAAGAAATTCGGCATATTTTTTTTGACTGATGCCGTGTGCCGCAATGTCTTTAATGTAACGGCGATTATTATGGAATGTTTTTGAGCCGGCTCCCAGATCTTCAATCAACAGGCTGGTATTGTTTTGCAACAACTGGTTGCGGACCTGATTCAATGTTTCAAAATCGTAATACTGGTGCTTGTTTCGGATGAGCTCGGTATACAGGTTATATACAAAAGGCGAATGCAGATCATGGTCAGTGCATGCATTCATTTTGTACTGCAGGTATTTCAGGGCCAGGCGGGTCTTACTCATGCGTCTCTGTATTTTCGCGGCAGTTGCACACTGTTATTTTCTGAATGGGTTTGGTTTTATAATCGGGTAGTGTTGTTTCCTGCATATAATAAACATTGGCCTCGGTAATATGTTTAGCAGGGTGCTTACGATTCCATTCGCGGATAAGGTACTGGCAGAAATAGGGCCGCATGTGGTTATTGTTGTTGAATGTATAATTCTCACCAAATTTCCGCCAGCGATCGCTTTCATAAGCTGCTACGACACGTTCGGGTTTTGTATAATCAATGGAGTCTTTATCGTTACCAATATCAATGAGTTTTCTGTCGTCCGTAAATCCTGCATAGATGTACCAGCCATCGTCTTTCAGCACGGCCGGTGCAAACATCCCCCAGCTTTGTTCCAGTCGCAGAATGTTGCTGATGCCGAGAAGCTCATAGCGAAGTTCGTATCTGAATTTTTTGACTTGCCCCAGGTTCAGCATCAGGCAATAGGCAATCAGTAAAATAGCATATATAGATATGTTGAGCCGGATAAAGGACAACCATCGGTTTGTTTTTTCATCCGGAATAAGTGCCCGTTTTTCGGCAGCTCCCGGAAAGAATTTCTGTTCTATTTTATCGGCCAGGTGAGGAGGAATCATACCCACCAGGGTGGAAATACCTATGATGTAAAATAGGCCCACATAGAGCGTGGAAACGATTCCCAGGTGGAGACAGAAGATACCTAAAGCCCCGATCCATCGTGAATATTTAGGTTTTAAAGGCAGAATCATCAACAGGGGAGCTACTACTTCGAGCCAATAAACAAAATGTGTCATAAAACGCATCAGATCCGGGTGTCGGTAAAGAATACTGCCTAAGGGCATCCTGATCTGATCGAGGCTCAGGGCATAGTAAATGGCGGAACCTTCTTCATGCCATTCAGGAGATGCTTTCAGGAGGGCCGAAAAAAAGTAAACCGAGGCCACCAGGATAATATAGCCCAGGTTTGCAAACGAGAAATAGTCATTGTCGCGTTTGGTTGGTGTTTGAACGGCATAACGTTCGCCCCAAGGCAGAAACATACCCCAGAATATAGCCAGGCGCAGCAGCTCATCGCCGCCCTGCAATATAAAAGGGTTTCTGTTTTGGAGTGATACCAGGAATATCCAGCATATAAAAGTAAACAGGCGTGTTCGGTAACCAATGAGAAGGCAAAGTACACACAGGGCATTCAGGATAAACAGAAAGGCTTCAAACCACACAGAACCACTGATAGCATGTAATGAAAAATAATAAGGATTCCAGTTGTATTGTTTTAAAATGGAAATGGGTAAAACACCTTCGTCGCTGTAATGCGCTTTGATTGATAGTGAGCGGATCACAAGGTCTGTGAGCAGTACCAGCGACAGGGCAATCCGCATCCAAGCGAGTGACCGCAGATCAAGCGAGTAACAGGTCCGGAGGTAGCTGGTTATTTTATTGAAACGTGACGTAAATAAAAAAGGCAGGTGATATTCCTGCCTTTAAAATTATTAAATTATAGCATTAGATACATCCCACATTTCCGGTAATTGTTACAACCGGGAAACTTGAGCTTGACTGAACGCAGGTAATGTTATTGAAGCTTGCATTGATTTGTGAACCGGTAACGGTTACAATAACGTTTAAACCACCAGTAGAATTCCAGACAGAGCCTGTTGGCTGGCTCGGAGGGTTATTAACCTGGATAAATACTTTACCCGCAGTAGGTGCATTTGTAGCCACGGTAGTATAGGTTCCGCTGGTTGGAGGAGAACTGAAATACATGGTTACAGTAGTTCCGGTAGAACTATTACTGCCGGTAAGGGTAATTTGCCCCGGTGTACAACCTGGTGTATTCCAGCTGGAACCACCTACGGTAAGATTCGAATTTTGATTGGCAGTAGCTGTAGTGGCAACTGTGCCGGTTGTTGTAACCTGAGTGGTGTTAGGGTTTCCGCCGGTACCAGTTGCTTGATCCTTGTAAGTAGGAGTAATGGCGTTGCTGTCATTTTTTGGTTTACAGGAAATAAACACAAGTGTACCAACAATGGCAACCGATAATGCAGAAATAAGAATTTTCTTCATTTTTGTAGTTTTAAGTATCTCAAATATAAGCTATTGTATATTAAATTCCAAACGACTGGCTCAGTAAAACCTCACATCCGGGAGTTAATAAAAGCGTTTAGCTTCTTTATGCATGGTTTTCAGGATCACGGCTGTACGGTAGCGGTCTTCCTCATAGCGTGAATAAAGATGATTCAGCATGGTGACCACCTGTTCGATACCCATTTCATCGGCCCACTTTAAAAGGCCTTTCGGGTAGTTCACACCCTTGGTCATGGCCAGGTCAATATCGGCTACGGATGCGATACCCAGGTAAAATGTATCGGCCGCTTCGTTGATGAGCATGGCAAGAACCCGTCTTACAATGTATTCGCCAAGTCCGGGATCTTTTACAGGCTCCGGATTTACAGCACCCTCGCGGTAATCGTAAAATCCACGTCCGGTCTTTTTACCCAGGAATTTGGCTTCGAGGAGGCGTTTCTGACTAAGGGCCGGTTTGAAACGGGGATCATAATAGAATTGTTTCCACACGGTTTCTGTTACCACATAATTCACATCATGCCCGATGAGGTCCATCAGTTCAAAAGGCCCCATTTTAAAACCACCAATCTCTTTCATGGCCCAATCAATGGTAGCCATATCGGCAATCTGCTCTTCGTAAATGCGGAGGGCTTCGCTGTAAAACGGGCGCGCTACGCGGTTTACAATAAAGCCGGGTGTGTCTTTGGCAATAACCGTAATTTTTCCCCAGCCATCGATCAGTGTTTTGCAGGCTGTTGTAACACCCTGCCCGGTAGCGATTCCGGGTATAATTTCAACCAGCGGCATGAGTGTGGCCGGGTTAAAAAAATGGATGCCGACAACACGTGAAGGATCCTGGCAGGCCGAGGCAATAGAGGTTACCGACAGCGAAGAGGTATTGGTGGCCAGTACGCAGGTTTTGGAAACAAGTGCTTCTGTTTCGGCAAATACTTTTTGTTTAATGTCGATATTTTCGACAATGGCTTCTATAATAAGATCGCAGGATTTAAGTTCCTGCAGAGAGCTGCAATAGCTGGTATTCGCAAGAATGGAGTCCGCTTTTTCGCGGCTTATTTTTTGTTTTTCAACCAGTTTATCCAGGCTGGCATTGAGACCATTGCGCGCTTTTTCGATAGCGGCCGGGTTATTGTCGTAAATAATGGTTTTGTGTCCGGATGTTGCCGCAACCTGGGCAATTCCGCTACCCATAGCGCCTGAACCGATAACAC
Organism: Bacteroidota bacterium; assembly: GCA_018267825.1. Lineage (GTDB taxonomy): Bacteria > Bacteroidota > Bacteroidia > B-17B0 > Aurantibacillaceae > JAFDXR01. The sequence goes on from JAFDXR010000014.1 coordinate 4,543, forward strand.
CGATGATACTTTCCTGTGAAAACATGAACTGAGTTTTTGGATGTAATGATAACAAAAAAGGGGCAGAATTGAAACTCAGTGGGTTTTATTGAAAGTAATTAAATCATGAATCCGGTAAGTTCCCGGCAATGGAAAAGGCCCGGAAATTCCGGGCCTTCTTCAGCGGGGGGCTCATGCATGATTACGCAATCGTAATCATAAAGGCAGTAACGACGGTGAATACACTTACAACGGCCATAAGCAGGTATACCTTTGTTTGAAACCGGATTTCTTTTCTGTCGAAGCAGATGTCATAGATTTTTTCGACGGCTGTTTTCATTTTTTTTGGTTTTAATTATTTAATCACGATGTGTTTCTTTATAATAGCTCTCGCTGGCGACCAGGTTTTTTTCTTTCAGATCGAGCATTAATACGGCCACCGGGTAATCTTCCAGTTCTTTTTTACAGGTACTTGTTTTGGGCGATAATTCTACCTGAATATCAAACGGGTATTCATCAACTTCCCGAAGGTTGGAGGGTACATTGGTGTTTACAATGACCACCCGGTCAGGGTATCCGGCTTTATGAAACAGAAGAGAGTAGATCTGGTTACTTTCCAGCAGTACATTGATACTGGTTCTTCGTTTCATTTCGATACTTTCTTTCAACTGTCCATCAAGATATATGGAGATATCATAATGGTCGGTTCGTTTATCATCAACAAGAGCTGAAGCTGTTAATTCGAAATAACCGGTTTGGTTCTTAGCGTTTGACTGAGCATTTAGCAAAGTGCTGCATAAGCTGAGAGACGCTACAACGACTGCTTTTATTAAAGTTGTTTTCATAAAAATGTTTTTATCAAATGTACTTTGGACAGCCATGAACTTTCAATCAGGACATGGGCGAGACCCTACAGATGTAAGTTTTTATGAAAAAAAAAGAAAATGACGGATATCGAATCGCGCATTTGTATCATCAGAAAGGCATTATGTATGCTAAGCCAGTATGGATGATCTGGTTTTAAAGTTTTTCGGAGTTTTAAATCCAGATCCATGCCACGTCCCTGAAACCCCTGTTTTAAGGGGATTTGGCAAATATGACGGGCTTGTTCCTGGTTTAAAACGGGATATTTTTCCATTTTTGGGAATTCGTCCAGGGTGTTGAAATAAAAACACCAACTACAGACTTGTATTTGGTGTTCAGGATATAAAAACAGAAAATTAAAGGTGCTTTTCTACGGCTGTTGTGGTTACAAGGAGTGATTCTTTTACTTTATTGTAAGATGCATCATCGGGGAATATATAAGCAACCGGCTTAAGAAATGATTTGCCCGATTGGCCGTTGAAATATTCCGTAACAGCATAAAGCCCATAACCAAGACATTTCTTTTCGAGCATGCCGGTTTTTGAATTCAGATGCCAGCTTTCGTAAAAAGTTATTTTCCGAATGATATCATACATGGCAGTAGAATCACAGACATATATTTTTTCTTGCCTTGAATTGTTTCCCGGCGTCGCAATACTATCACAAATCTTATGAAGCGACATGATTTGTTCATGGGTAAACTTATCCCCATTCAGGTTGCTGTACACCATTGAATTTCCGCTATGCATGATACCCCGGAGAAGAGTTTTCATTTGTTCAGATGAAATGGCTCTGTAAAAGTCCCTGTATTTTGTGTTGGTTTCAACCGGCTGTGAATGATCGTAGTTCACTGTCAGGGGGCCTGTACTGTCCATGATGGAAACCGTACTCATAATAAAAGGGCTTATCTCCACGAGATTGTTCTCTGCGCTAAGCTCTGTCTTTTCATGATTAACTTCTTTGTCGGCGCAGCCTATAAAGAGGCCTGCCAAGAGGAGGGTGGGTAAAATAGTTTTGATAATCATATTCATCTGGTATATAGCGCCAAAAATAAATGAATAAATCAGGCCCGCGATTGGCCATAAAATACCAAGAGGATCAAATAATGAGTTTAACGATTTAAGTACAGGTTATTTTAGTTCATTACGAACATCTTTATTCTGTGAAAATTTAGATTACTCAAACTTATTATCCCGTTTTTTGGCATTAAAAAAGCCCCGATCTACGGGGCTTTTATTTAGTTTGTTTTTTTGGCAAATAGATTGACTTTACTTTCCTGCCGTTTGAGCAGGCGGGTAATATTCTTTTTATGCGTAATGATCAGTAGTAATGCTACAATACATGAAAATACGGTCAGGGTAGGGTTCTGGTTTTTAAATACAATGTTGAGGAAAATCGGAAATGTAGCACCAGCCATCATAGACGAGAGGCTTACATAGCGGCTCAGCATCAGCACGGCCAGAAATACACCCAGCGAACATGCACAGGCCAATGGATGGAGGCATATAACCACACCGAGCAGCGTCGCTACGCCTTTACCACCACGGAAACCGGCAAATACAGGGAAAATATGTCCTACCAGGGCTGCTACACCCAGGGCCAGCTGCAAATTAATAAACTGACTGGTATGAGGAACAAAGTCCGAGAATAAAGCCAGTGAAACGGCTGCAATTCCCTTCAGAATATCGATAATAAGTACCGGAATACCAGCCCTGCGGCCCAGAACACGGAATGTATTGGTGGCACCGGCATTACCGCTGCCAAATTCACGGACATCAATCCCGTAAAATCCTTTACCCCACCATACTGCTGTTGGAATAGAACCGAGCAGGTATGCGATGGCGGGTAATACAATAATTGTCAGGTTAGTCAATGTGCTTTGTGTTTTAGTAATGCAAATATAATGATTTCTTAAAGAAAAAAAAGGTGTCCAAATCAAAGATTTAAACACCCTTTTGTTAAATTAAGTTACTGGAAATCAGTAGTTTCCTTTTAAAGAAACACCTTGTTCGATTTTTTGTAAAGCAGTAATATAAGCAGCTATACGCATGCTGGTTTTGAATTTTTCGGAGTTGTTCCATACATGAGCAAAAGCAATTTCCATTTTCTCATCGTGTTTGGTATTTACCTCTTCTTCAGACCAGTAGTAGCCCATTTTATTCTGAACCCACTCAAAGTAAGATACAGTTACACCACCGCTGTTGGCCAGGATATCCGGAACAACAATGATTTTTTTCTCGTTCAGGATCGCATCGGCTTCAGGCATGGTTGGGCCATTGGCACCTTCAACGATCAGTTTTGCCTTGATTTTGTGCGCGATTTCTTCGGTAATTACGTTTTGTAAGGCGGCCGGTACAAGTACATCGCATTTGCAGGTTAATAACTGGTCATGTGTAATCTCAGTTGCACCTGTAAATCCTTTTAATACGCGGTTATTTTTAGCAGCAAAGTCAAGAGCCGCTTTAATATCGATACCTTTTTCGTTGAAATAGGTAGCTGTATGGTCACCGATAGCTACGATTTTGATTCCCTGTTCGGCCAGTAAACGGGCAGCATGTGAACCTACGTTTCCAAAGCCCTGTACCGCAGCACTTACTTCAGATGCTTTCAGACCCATTTTTTTGAGCGCTGCCAGTGTATTAACCATAACACCACGGCCGGTAGCGGCATCGCGGCCCAGTGAACCACCAATAACGATAGGTTTACCGGTAATAACACCCGGAGAATCTTCGCCGGTTACTTTATTAAACTCGTCCAGGATCCAGGCCATTTCGCGCCCGCTGGTTCCCATATCAGGAGCAGGAATATCTTTATTTACACCAAATACATCTTTCATCGCTTTGGCATAGGCACGTGTTAAACGTTCCAGTTCACCAACGCTCATGGCACGAGGGTCGCATTTAATACCACCTTTGGCACCACCATAAGGCAAGTTAGCCACAGCGCATTTAAAACTCATCCAGGCAGCCAGGGCCATTACTTCGTCCTGGTTTACATCCATCGCATAACGGATACCACCTTTAGATGGGCCGATAGCTGTAGAGTGAACAACGCGGTAGCCTTCAAATACCTGAACTTTACCGTTATCCATCATAACAGGTAGACTAACTTTTACTTGTTTTATAGGGCTGCGGAGAACCGTGGCTACATTTTCAGACAAGTTCATCAACTTCGCGGCTACATCTAAGCGGGCTAATACGGCCTCAAACATGCTATCGTGTGCAGCGGGTGCATTTGCGGTTTGTGTTGACATAATCTTTTAATTTTCGTTTGTGTGTTTGTTAGAATTTTGAGGTACAAAAGTAATAAAAAAACCATTCGATGGGCTTGTAAATCAGGATTGAACCCCCGAGTTTTGAACGGGAGCCGTTTCATATCGTTGAATCCGTGGCAATGGGTAGTCGAAATACGCAGTATTGGGGATAGACAAGGCCCTTTATAGGCGGCATCTTTGCTGAAAAAACCTATGAAAAAACTATTTCTTTGCCTTTCGGTCTCTATGTTGTTGATTAACAGCGTTAAATCCCAGTCTTTTAAGTTTAAAACGATTACAGCCGATGTGGGTACCGGTTTCGGAATCTATGGGATCAAGGCTTATTCACCCATTAATCATGAGGAGCACGACGGTATAGGCATTGTTGGGACCCTGCCGACGATTAACGCAGAGTTTGGCCTGGCCCGTTTTTTTGGAATAGGGGCTCATTACCGCCGCGGTACTTACGGAAAAAATTCATCAGGGAAGATCCGGGGAAATGATATCTGCCTGATGGCCAATTTCCACCTGGCAAATAAAGGAGAGCGTTTTGATTTACCCATTGGTGTGGGATATGGGTTCAGTAATATGAAAGCCCAATTGTCGGCTACGGAGCATCTGTATGCGAAAGGAGGCATGATCAGGGTACAGGTAGCACCGCATTTTTATTTCAGTAAATATGTGGGCATGTTTGTAGCACTGGCATATAATAAGCATCTGTATAATAAACTGGACGTATTGGATGGAAGCGGACGCACCTATACAGAGGCCGATGGTGCAACCTGGAAAATGGGAGGAATAGAATTCAATTTCGGGATAGCAGGGAAATTTTGATGTTTTAACTACCTGTTATTAAAGTAAAAAGGCGGCTTATGATAAGCCGCCTTTTTTGATGTTGATTTATTTACCTGCCGCCGCAGCGCTTCTGGCTTTGGCATCTTCCAGGATTTTATTGCATTTGGCATCGGCTTCATCCAGTATTTTCTGAGCCTGTTTGTCTACTTCTTTCTTGGAAACCTCGGCAGCTTTCTTGGCAGCAATTTTTGCCAGAGGATTTTTCACATCCTCCACCTGCTTATCTGCAGCAGCATAGCCTTCCTGTTTCAGTTTATCAGATGCTGCCTGGGCTTCTGCTTTTATCTTATCGACCTGGGCCTGTGCATCGGCCAGTATTTTCTGGGCTTCTTCATTGGCTTTGTCTTTGGCTGTATTTACCAGCTGGTCTTTTACCGTTTCTACAGCACCTTTGCCACTGTCTTTCATGCCGGTTTTAATGGTAGGGTTTGTAACGGTTCCGCCGAAACCTACATTTACTTTAACTGTTTTAGGCATGCTGAGGCTTGTACCGGCAGCGGCATTGGCCTGGCCTAATAGCCCCGATACCATACTGTTGGCTTGCGAACCAAACATTTCGGTAGGAACTTCCATTTTCCAGTTGTAATCAATGGTTTGATCGAAGCCTGTAGAGCCGGTAACCACGGCATTGATTTTATTGATTTTGATATTGGCCGGTTTACGGAGGGCAACGCGGCCATCTTTAAATTCATACGACAGGTCTACGTTCTGGATTTCCATGTTTTTGAGCTGCTCGATTTTCAGGGCTTCTCCCAGTTTCACGAAAGGTGCAAAACCACCAATATTTACTTTATTGGTTTTGAAAACACCATCACCTGCAAGGGTCGACATAACCGGAGACATTTTAGAATCCAGTTCGGCACTGAAATGTTCGAGAGAGGCAGTAAACATACCTTTGGCGTATTTGCCGATCGGAGCTAATTTCTGTACTGTATTGAAAGCGTTGAATGTTGTTTGAATATCAAAATTATCGACTTTGACATTGAAGTTCACCGTTGGCTTTTTAATATTCCTGGTTTCGTAATAGCCATTCAGCAATACGCTTCCGCCCAGGGTATTAAGCTTGAGGTTGGTCATGTCTACTTTTTTATCGCGCACCAGGATATTCCCGGCCAGGTTATCCAGGTCGAGGTTGGTGTATTTTACTTTGCCGATATTGGCATTGAGGTTGAAGTCTATATTACCCGGAACATCAATCACACTCATCGGGGTGGTGTCGGCAGCAGCCGGTGTGGCTGGTGCTGTGGTTGTGGAGGTAGACGACATCAGTTCATTGAGGTCGATCAGTTTCGACTGCATATTGAAGTTCCCTTTGATGAGGGAATCCTTGAAAATGTATTGAATAAAGTTTTCAATTTTACCGGTTGCCTGAATATCGGATTTCCCCATGAGTGCATCGAAACCTGTCAGTTCAACAAACTGGTTGGTGAAGTTCAGTTTCACGGTATTGAGCAGAACCTCATAAGGCAGGGTCGAGGTTTTGTAATTCATTTTGTCGATTTCGAGTGTACCGTTCGCCTTGAATTTGTCGTACTCTTTCTTTTCGAGGCTGCTCAGGTGTCCGGCAGCTTCAATGTCAGCTTTGATAATGCCGTTTACATCATCGCCTTTGTCGAGTGGAATAAATTCTTTCACTGAAGCGAGGTTGATAACACCTTTTACCTCGGCTGCCAGATCCGGGTCTGAAATAGGTGTTTTTACGTGAGCCCACATGTTGATCGGGTTACCGGCCATTTCGATATGAAATTTATTTACATCTACCACGGTGGCATCGAGGTAATCTTTTTTGTTTTCGACATGCACATCTATATTTATATTATTCACTGATTTAGGCAGTGAAGGATATTTGAACATGGCATCATCTATTTTAAGATTTACGCCAAACGACGGGTATTTATCGCTTTTGCCATCAGCACTTGAATGCATGGTACCATTGGCATAGCCATCGAGTGCCAGTTTGCCTTTGGTTTGAACGCTTGCAAAATCCTTGGAGTATACCGAAGGAATGAGCGATAAAATGGATTTGAATTCTGTTTGTTTGGCGGCAAACTTCAGGTTCATGCCGATATCGTCTGTTGGCATTTCAACAAAGCCATCGAATGAAAGCCCGAGGTCGTTAAGACCGAGTTCATTTTCTTTGAATGTGAATTTCATTTTCGGCATATCCATATCGATATCAGCCTTGAAATGGGTTTTCACTTTTGTGAGGTAGCCAACGCCGCCATAGTTGAAAGATGTTTCAGCAATATCGAGCAGGTTTTTCATCAGGAAATTATCCTGTGTGAAATCGCCACCCATGGTATAGTTAAAGTCTTTGAGGGTAGCGCCCATATTACCCGGAACATCGTTGTATGTGATGAGTGCATGCCGGATCTCAAGTTCTTTCAGTTGAAGTGCAAATTTGGTAGGAGTTGTATCGGCAGGGGCTGCAGATGTTGTATCTGTCGATGGTTTTGCAATATCCCAGTTGGCTTTTCCTTCGTGGTCAACAATACCATGGATTACGGGACTATCGAGAATAATGGAGTTTACTTTATACTTGTCGCCGCTGAGAACGCTCATGAGGTTGAGGTCGAGCGACATCTCCTTGATGTAAGCAAGGGTGTCTTTGTCGAAACGCTCTACACCGATAACACTTACATTTTGAATTTTGAAACGAAAATCGGGAAATGAACTGAAGAGGGTCAGATCAAAATCGCCAAAATCGACTTTTGCGTTGAGGTTTTTGTTGGCCTCATCTTTTACCAGTTGTACAATTTTATCTTTAAATATAAATGGTGCCAGAATAATAAGAATGATCAATACCAATAATGTGATCCCTGTCCATTTGAAAATGCGTCGTAAAAGGCTTTTCTTTTTTTTCGGTTGTTCCATAGTTTTCGCTCTGTAAAAATTGTATGCACGAATATAGCAAATTTGCCCCGTAAAGGGTGCAGTGAAAAAACGTTAAAGTCTTAGTATTATTTTACTGATTTTCAGGAAGTGAGAAAGAAAGTTCGAAGCGTGTTCCCTCCTTGTTTATGAAGCTGCAAGCACCATCGAGCTGTTCGGCCAGAGAGAGGATTACGGTGACACCAATAGACTCTGTCTGATCATAACCGGGACTGATTCCGATACCATTATCAGCAACCATCAGTTTAATCTGATCGCCTTCCCTGATGAAACTGATTTCGATATTCCCGGAATCGCGTCCGGTGAATGCATGTTTGTAACAATTGCTCAATAATTCGTTTAATAACAAACCGAGTGGAATGGCGGTGTTGACATTGAGGTTTATATTCTGAATGTGTGTGTGAACGACAATGTTTTTGTTTTGTCCGGGGTAGGAGGCACTGATTTCCCGTACAAGTTCTTCGATATAACGTACAAAATTAATATTCGACAGGCTATCGCTTTTATAGAGCCTGTCGTGGATCAGGGCCATGGATTTCACCCTGTTCCTGCATTCTACCAGCACATTCCGCGCCTCATCGTTGGGGGTGGAATTAAGTTTCAGGTTAAATAATCCGGCGATTACAGCGAGGTTGTTTTTGACACGGTGATGCAATTCGGCCAGCAGAATTTCTTTTTCATGAAGCGCCTGTTTAAGTGCCAGTTCCGCCGCCTGTTGCTCTTCGATACGCCGTTTGTACAGAATACTTTCACGGTTATTATTGGCTACTGTCCGGTAAATAAAAAAGCCTACAGCTGCAGAACTGAAAGGCAGGTTGAATGCAAACATGCCGTAACGGTCGTTGGCAGTAAGAAACCTGCTTTCGAATAATGTATAATGCGTGAGCACATTAATGGCCAGCAGGGCCAGAATAAATGTGAAATGGAAAAACATAATACTTCTGTCTTTCTTTACATCAAATAAAAAGGCAATGGCCAGGATAAGCGGGAAATGATACAGAAATGTGCCTGACGCCAGCCCAGAGTATGAGTCGAAATAGAAAACCGCCAGGGAAATCGAAATAAACAAAAAAGAAACCGCAAAGCGATGCAGGTGCAATTTGTTGATCCAGAAACCGGAGAGGCATATCGCGGCAAAGCCTTCGAGTACAGTGCCTGAAAAGGCATCTCCGAGCATAAAATTATTTATGCCGCTGAGAAGAAAGATCGTAAAAGCGATAACACTGAATTGGTTGGTTAAAACGATTCGTTTGGCTAACCTTTCGTCGTAACCCTCCTGTAAACCAATAGTAGAAACGGAAGACCAGAGCCGATTGAGCATGAAGACAATTATTTGCTCAAAATTTTAAACTCTGTGCGTCGGTTCTGTTGACGTCCTTCATCGGTGTCGTTGGTTGCAATAGGCACTGTTTCACCATAACCTTTGGCCTCGAGCCTCGATGCGGCAATGCCTTTGCTGATCAGGTAATTTACAACCGACTGAGAGCGTTGTTGCGACAGTTTCTGGTTGTAATCGTCGCTGCCTTTACTATCGGTGTGGCTACCAAGCTCAATGCGAATGCCTGGATTGTCGGTGAGTAACTTAATCAGGCGGTCAAGCTCATTTGCTGATTCAGGGCGGATAGTTGCTTTATCGAAATCGAAGAAGATATTCCGCAGAACAATGGTTTTACCAATATCGATCTTTTTCAGTTCGATGTTTTTTTCCACTTCCTGGAAGTCGGCAGTAGCAGGCAGGTCAAAGTTCTCGGAGTGGAACAGGTAACCGTCTCTTTTTACGGCAATACCATAGTTTTTGCCGGAAGGGAGTGAAACAAGGTATTTACCGGTGGTTCCATTGGAACGGAACGTAGCCAGGAGTTCGTTTTTTTCGTTATCGATCAGATCGATCTGCGCTTCGAGCGGCAGTTTGGTTTGTTCATCGGATATAATGCCTTTGAGAATGGTCATTTTAGGGCCTTTGCTCACAATACGTTCTGCTTTGAAATCGCTCACCGGGGCCGCTACACTGGCCAGCAGGTTATCTTCATTCATGAGTACCGGCGATTTTTCCGGCCCGAGGAAGGTAATTTTGTAAATGTCCTTATCGCCATAACCACCCTGTTTAATGGAGGCAAAATAACCGTGATGACCGCTACCGTTGATTACAAAGAATACATCGTCGGCAGGTCCATTGATAGGGTAACCCAGGTTTTCGGGCTCACTCCATTTCCCGTTTTCAAATACAGATTTAAAAATATCGAAGCCACCCATGGTGCTATGTCCTTTTGAACTGAAATAAAGCGTCTTTCCATCGGGATGCATGAATACACCTTCTTCTGCATATTTGGTGTTAATGGTTGTGCCCAGGTTTTCTGCAGGTCCCCAGTCGCCTTTGGCATCTAATGTTGATACGTATATATCACGGTCGCCGAGCCCACCTTCGCGGTCGCTCACAAAATAAAGTTTTTTGCCATCGTAAGATAAACTCACGGATGATTCGTGGTATTTTGAATTGATGTTTTTGTTGAGGTGTTCCGGTTTTGACCAGGTATTGCCTGTAAGTTTACTGACGTAAATATCACCACCATCTTTTTCCTTGAATTTATAAATGAAAAGGATACTTCCGTCAGCAGAGAGGCCGGCCGTGGCGTCATGTTCTTCGCTGTTAATATTCGGTCCCATATTCTGCGACTGTTCCCATTTTCCGTCTTTGCGGTATGAAACATAAAGGTCTTCGAAAGGCAAACCATCCTGTTCATCATTTTTTGTGCCGGTTCCACCATCGCGTCGGGCAGTAAATACGATCATAGACTCATCGGCTGTGATGAAAGCACTATAGTCGGGGAAACGGCTATTGATGGCAGATCCGACATTATCCACATAAATGCGTTCGGGTGCGGCAGAGCGTGCTTTACCCACTTTGCATTCGTCTATTTTTTTATTCATTTCCTCAATGGCTATCGCATTGTCTTTGGCATTTTTGTTCAACACATTCAATACCAGCTGATAATGTTTGATGGCATCATCCCATTTCAGATGCAGCTGATATGCCCAGGCCAAGGCATAGGACAAATCGGGCTGGTTACCGTTCGGATTCAGCTGGTAAGCCCTTTCGAGGTAAGTGGTTGTTTTTTCGTTGAGCGGATCAATGTTGAAATAAACGAAACCGAGCATAAAATTGAGCTCATCGTTGTTTGGGTTAAAATCCTGTGCTTTTGCCAGGAACGGTTGAGCCTGTTTAAAATAGATATCGCCGGCATGCTGGTAATCATTACGGCTTACAGGGTAATACTTGTGTTTCGCAACATAGTCTTCGAGAATAAAGTCATATTCTTTTTTACCAAGTTCGAAAGCATCTCTTCCCTGTTCAAGATTTTTCTTGGCGTCTTTGAGCTGATCTTTCTGATTTGGAAAATGATCCTTGTCGAAAGGAGTATTCTGGGCGAATCCCCCCGCATTTAAAAGTGTTACGGCGGCCAGGGCCAGGAGCGTATGTTTTAAACTGAATGTCATTGTTATGAATTTTTTAGAAAGGGAGATTAATCACATAAACCATCGGAATACGATTTGCCAACGGCCATACCCAGCTCATTGGCTTTTTTCCAGTCGTGGCAGGCGCCTTCTTCGTCTTTGAGCATTTGTTTGGCAATGCCCCTGTTTACATAAGCTGCCCCGGCCTTCGGATCGAGGCTGATGGTTTTGTTGCACCAGTCGAGAGCTGCTTTGTAATCCTGTTTTTTGATATAGGCGGAGGCCATGTTATTCATAGCAGACACATAATCGGATTTGATACGGAGGGCTGCATCAAAATCGGCAATAGCTCCTGCGATATCGTTTGAGTTGAGTTTTGCAACGCCACGGTTGTTCAGGGCAACGTAATAGTCGGGCTTTATGGAAATGGCTTTATTATAGGCCTGTATAGCTCCGGCATTGTCACCTTTATTGCGTTTGGCCGATCCCAGGTTGTTGTATGCAAAGTAAAGTTGTCCGTCGCTTACAACCGCTTTTTCGTAATCGCTGATGGCGGCAGTTTCATCGCCCAGCATTTTTTTGGCAGAGGCCCTGTCGTTATAGGCGTAGGCATAATCGGGATTAATGGCTAGTGCTTTGTCGTAATTGCTGATGGCTTCTTTATAATCCTGGGATTCGAATTTCAGCTGGCCCTTCATGTAATAGGCCTTTGAAAAGTTGGCATCGGTCGCTATCGATTTATCCAGGTTTTGTTCGCAGGAGTCTTTTTTATTCTGCGCATAAAAACACTGTGCTTTTCCGAAAAAGGCTTCAGCATTGGGTTTTATGGCATTTGTTTTATTAAAGTCCTCAATGGCCGCATCATTATTTTTACTGTTATATTTTGCATAGCCCCTGTTCAGAAAAGCTTTGTCGAAGTTGGGGTTCAGGGAAATGGCTTTCGAAAAATTGTCGATGGCCCCGTTCAGGTCTTTTTTTGCTACCAGTTCCAGGGCGGCATTATAGGCATTTTCGGCCTCCTGCTCGGGTGTGAGATTGGTTTTTATTTTAACGGTATCCTGTGCTTTTCCATAAAGACAGAGGGCCGTCAGGGAGATCAATAAGAAGGTCTTCATAAAGGGATGTTTACGGTTGATTAAATATAAACAATAAATTGAAAAAGCAATAAACAGGTTATTAAATACCCGTCATTCAGAAGTGAATGTAATAGTCTTTGGTGAGTTCTTTATACTCTTCGGTATAGTCGTGGCGTTCGTTTTTTTCGATCACCAATACCGATTCAGAGAATTCGGTCGGTTTGAATTCGAACTGCATCAGATGTCGTTTGGCAGTATCTTTATCGGCGCGGCTTTTCACGCGCATCAGTTTGGAAAGGAAGAGCCCTTTTTTTTCGGCCAGCTCCCTGAATTGCTGTGCTTCAAGCGGTGGCAGTATGAGGCAGAATTTGCCTTTTTCATCGAGCAGCTTGATCACACCATCCACTAAGTCATCGAAAGGCAGGCTGTTATCGGCATGCCGTGCATTGGAGCGAAGTTCATCCGATGATTTGAGTGATTGCTGGAAATAGGGTGGGTTGGTAACAATAAGGTTGTATTTCTTCGGTGCCTGTTTGGCAAACTCCTGGAAAGACATGTGAGAAATGTGGAGCTGCTGATTGAACCTGCTGTCATTGAAATTTTCGCGTGCCTGTTCGGCTGAATTGCCATCTATTTCGATGGCTGTAATCTCGGCAGACGTTTTTTGCGCGAGCATCAGTGAAATAATGCCGGTGCCTGTTCCGATATCGAGAATGTTTTTGGAACCATTTGGAAATACCCATGCACCAAGCAGTACAGCATCGGTGCCGACTTTCATGGCGCATCGATCCTGTTTGATAGAGAATTGTTTAAACGCAAAGGTTGAATTTGGCATAAACGTTCATTTGCTTCATCCGGGTTTTAAGACAGACTAATATAACAAACAAATTTTATACCATATAGTTTCGGGTATTTAAAAAATCATAAAGAATGCATGAAATATCAGGACAGAAACATGTCGATGAGTCCTTCGGGCGCCTTATACTTTATGATTTTTGCAGACTCATCGATTTCAAGAATCAATTCATCGACAAAAGGCAACAGAACTTCCTTGTTGCGATAGGTTAAGCGGATCAGCACATTGGCTGAGTTTTCGACAATTTCTTCTATAGGTCCCAGTTCTCCATAAGCTTCATCGATAACGGTAAAGCCGATAAACTGCTTATCGGGATTAGCGTCCTCTTCAATGAAGCGTGTTTCTACGGAGCAGGATTTTCCGACGAGCTTTTTGGCCAGGTCGATGGAGTCGATACTTTCCAGTTTAAGAATATAAGCTGTGTTGTTCCAGGTTATTTCTTCAACAAAGTATGGTGCTGATGCTCCATTAAGGTCAACAAATACGGCATTTAGATTTTCTTCATCCAGGAAAATATCATCCTGAATTTTGAGGATACAATGGCCTTTGAGACCATGGGTTTTACTGATATATCCGACAGGGGCAAGTTGCATGGTTAATCTTTTGTTTCGTTGCCAAAATCAAATTTCGGCAGGGCAAGTTTATATTTTACGGCGATAATCCGGATGGCTATAATGAGGATCATACATACCGGGGCAGCCAGGTTTTCACTGACCCCCAGGTAGGTGAGTATCGAATAAGCCACAGCACCGGCTATACAGGCTGTTGCATAAATTTCTTTGGCGAAGATAAGTGGTATTTCATTGAGCAGGGTATCGCGGATCACACCGCCGAAAACGGCGGAGATCAGGCCGAGGATGATGGCTGCAAACGGATTTACATGAAAGTCGAGACTCTTCTGGAGACCCAGTATTGTATAAATTCCAACGCCAATGGTATCGAACAGAAACAAGGTTCGACGTAAACGGATGATGTAATTTTTGAAAAAGAGTGTGAACAGAAATGCAATGATAATGGATAGAAGAATGTTGGCGTCTTTTATCCAGGAGATAGGGTAGTCGCCGAGTATGATATCGCGCAGGGTTCCACCGCCAATAGCTGTGAGAAAGCCAGTGAAGAACACACCGAAATAATCGTGGTAATGTTTTTTATCGCGCGCTGCTAATGACCCCGAGATCGTAAAAAAGAATATGCCTATTAAGTTGAGATAATAGAATAGCATGGCTTAAAATTTTTCCCCCTCCCATTTTGCGACCACAGCGCTGGCCACCGCATTGCCAACCACATTGGTAGCACTACGGCCCATATCCAGAATCTGATCGACAGCAAACAATAATAATAATCCCTCCCCCGGAATTTTGAACATATCGAGCATGCCCGCAATAATAACCAGCGAAGCTCTGGGAATACCTGCCATGCCTTTGCTGGTAAGCAGTAAAATAAGCATCATACTGATCTGGTCGCCCATGCTCATGTGTATGCCATAAGACTGTGCAATGAATACGGTGGCGAAGGTCATGTACATGATCGAGCCATCGAGATTAAATGAATAGCCAAGGGGTAATACAAAGCTTACAATGCGGTTGCTGATCCCGAATTTCTCCAGGGCATCAATGGTTTTAGGCATGGCACTTTCGGAACTGGCGGTGCTGAATGCCAGCAATACCGGTTCCTTGATGTGAGCAAAGAGTTTAAGGAATGGAATACGTAATACGGTGCAGATGGTGAATAAGATCACAAATACAAAGAAAAGGAGTCCACCGAAAAAACACCCGATCAGATACACGTAGCCACCGAGCACATCGAGCCCCTGTTGTATGACCACTGCTGTAATGGCCCCAAAGACGCCGAGCGGGGCAAATTTCATAACATAGTTGGTGATCTTAAGCATTACATGGCTCAGGCTGTCGAAGGCCCGGATAATGGGTTCGCCCTGCTTGCCAATGCTGGCTGCTGCCACACCAAAAAATAGGGCAAATACGACGATAGGGAGTATCTCATTTTCAGACATAGCCCTGATAAGACTATCCGGGATAACGTGAGATACAAAATTTTTGGCATCCTGTTTTGTTTTCTTAATGCCTGTTTCGGTACCAGCGGCTGGTCGCTCGAGGTGCATCACTTCGCCCGGTTTGAAAACATTGACAATCACCAGTCCGAGGCTGAGCGCCAATAATGTGGCGAATGTAAAGTATATAATGGTTTTGCCACCGATGCGCCCTACCGATTTAAAATCGCCGACTTTGGCAACACCAACCACCAGAACCGCGAGTACGAGCGGTGCAATGATCATTTTGATAAGGAGGAGGAAGATGTCGCTCAGAATGGAGAATCGGGAGGCAATGGTTTTTTTTGCGGCTTTCAGGTTAGCGGCATCCAACTTGTCGAGTGCCTGCAGCAATACTGCTTTGCTCTCCGGAGTATGTGCTTTAGCATCTACGGAAGTTCTGTCAATCTTATAGGTATTGGCAGTTACAGATTTATTGATAACAGCACCAATAACAACACCCAGGATCATGGCGCCGATAATGGCAATGATCAGAAAGTTTTTTCTCCAAAACATAATTTAAAATCAGAAACTAAAAGTACGAAATATACATGTTGCTGACGTATAAATCCGATAAACAATCGCATTGAATTCCGGGAGTGCTGAGAGGGAGTAAATCGGGGATAGGAAAAAACTATGTTTTCTGTTTTTTCTTTTTAGCGGCAGGGAAGAGGATGTTATTCAGAATGAGTCTGTAGCCCGGGGAATTGGGGTGCAGGCTTAGGTCTGTAGGAGGTTCTTCTACACGGTGCTGATAATCTTCAGGGTCATGGCCACCGTAAAAAGTCCAGGTTCCTTTTCCGTGTTCACCATGAATATAGCGGGCCTCATTAAATGCTTTGGCTTCGCCCATAATCAGAACACCTTTTTTGACATAGTCTTTATTAAAAGCAACCGTCTGCCCCCAGAAACCCTGGATGGTGGATTGATGATTCTGGCAAAGCATGGTAGGAACGGGGTCCCATTTGGCTGAAAAATCGAAGAGGGTAAACACGTCTGTCTCTTTGGTCATACCATACTGGGAGCGGGTAGCATAGGTATCGATGGTAGAAAACTCATATTCATAGGGGTTTGTACTCAGTTTGTAATTTTCGAAAGCATATTCTTTGGAGTAGTCCAGTTTCTTATTCATAGCCGGGTCGGCCGGGTCGTGATCAAACATGGTTTCGCAAATGTCGACACCTTCTGCGGCCAGGGCAATGTCGTAGCTGTCGGTAGCGCTGCACATGGCAAACAGAAAGCCTCCGTTGAAAACGTAATCATTTATTTTTTTAGCCACCGCCAGTTTAAGTTGTGATACTTTCGCGAAGCCCAGTTTTTTGGCCATGGCTTCGTTTTCTTTTACATCGGCCTGGTACCAGGCTGTGTTGCTGTAGCCGCCGTAAAAACGCCCGTACTGACCGGTAAAGTCCTCGTGATGAAGGTGCAGCCAGTCGTAATCTTTGAGCTTGTCGTTCATGATCTCCTCATCGTAAACCACCTCATAAGGAATTTCGGCATAAGTGAGAACAAGTGTTACAGCATCATCCCAAGGCTGTTTTGTTTTCGGCGAGTATACGGCAATCTTGGGGGCTTTTTCGAGTTTCACGGCATCCTGGTTAACTTCAGGGTTGGCAATATCCATAAGAATAGCATTGGCCTGTGCATCGGATATGGTTTCGAAGGAGACGCCGCGAACGGTGCACTCGGCAGAAACCGCTTTGGAATTCGGGATCATAAAGCTGCCGCCGCGATAGTTCAGCAGCCATTGTATTTCCAGTTCCCCCTTCAGGGACCAGTATGCAATACCATAAGCTTTGAGGTGATTCTTCTGGGTTTCGTCCATCGGAATCAGAATATAGCTGCAAAATCCTTTGAGGCTGAACACAAGAAAAAATATGATAATAATTGAGCGTTTCATTTCGATAGCACTAATTTAAAGATTTAAACCCGAAGATTTTGTGAAAAACTGTTATAAACGTTTTTGGTTATTGCCCGACAGGTGAAATGACCTGTGCAGATTCGGAAGCAGGCTGGTCGGACTCATCCGGTAACTCATTATATTGCTCAAAGGAGAAGTAATACAGCCACATATAAAAGAAAAATCCGTTATAGGTGTAGTTACCCTGCCGGGCCAGCTGAAGAATGATCATAACCAGGGCGGCATTTGAAACAAGCCAGTAAAGGTTTTCATCGTCGAGTTCCCCCGGGATTTTAATGAAGAAGCGGAAGATAAATAAAAGGATAAATACGAGACCAAAGAGGCCTGTTTCAGACAAAAGCCGAAGCAGCATGGAATTGGCATCTGCGGTGTTGAATTTATATATACCACCAAGCTTATAGAGTAAATTATATTTGTCGAAGGCTACTTTGTGTGAACCAAGTCCTGTTCCGAAAAGCGGGTTTGACATGAAATTATGCGTGGCAACTACATAATTGTTATACTGCACAAAGCTGGAGCCATGTATTTTTTTTAGCAGTTTTTGAAGTTTGAGAGGGTTGTGTTCTCCTTTTTGCAAGCCTTCTTTTTCAAGGAGTTCATCCACGTAAAGAGATTTTAAACCATCTACCCGGACCTTAAATTCCTGGGCATTGTTGTACATAAAATTAAAAATGATAATAGCCAAAGGAATGGCAAAAATAATATAACGGACCAGTCCAAAGTTTAGGAGAATTAAAACCAGAGCTACAAATACACCAAGAAATGCTACAGTAGAAAATGTAAGGACATAAGTCACAATAATTATCATACTTGAAAATGCATTCAGGAAATATTGTTTCCGGAAGAGAAGGTTTATCACCGAAACGAAAAAAGCAGGACTGATAGAGGCTCCAAAGTATGACGGTTCGGAAAAAACACTATTGATCCTGATTCCAAGCCCACCCTGAATAACACCCCATTTGTTCAATCCATAAGTTCTGAAATCATATCCGTACTTGAATCCGATCCAATAGCTGAATAATTGAAATAACCCAAGCAGGCAGACCCATAATGAAACCTTCATGTAAATGCCAAAAACATATTTGATGTCCTTATCGTAGTATTGAAAAACATAATAAAAGAACATAGCACTTATTAAAATATTGATAAATATTTTAAGGAACTCGCCAATGGTGTTATTCTGGAAATACACATTTACCAACCCTACCAGTAATAATGGGAGTAATATATACAGAAGCTTTTTAGGGAAAGTATACTGAGCCATGAAAAATGGCAATAAAATCAGGATAGGAATATACGAAAGGTAAAATTCAAAAGGCTCTTTGAAAAGGATCGTTGAGTTTAAGAACAACGTAGAAAAAATTCCTATGTTTATAATCCTGTTCATGCCATTGATCAGTTGAAGCGCTCTTTTAACCTGAGAAAAAAGGATTCAACATACCTGTAAGAAACGTGAGAAACAAAAATACTTAATAATAATGATAAAGTATAGGTTATTACATGCATCAGAATTGGGTTACCCGGGATTAAATAGTATTTAAGAGTGCAACATACAATAGCTATAATGGCCATGTGGTACATATAGATTCCATAGGAAAGATTTCCAAGCCATATGAAAACTTTCTTTTCCAGAAAGGAATTTACATTGTTCAGGCGGACAACATTCAGAATAATAATGAGAAACAGAACGGAATATACAATATGAATGCCGTCCTGTAACATATCGGGTGTGTATACAAGAACAGGTACAAGCACCAGGGATAAATAGAAGATAATTGGTTTATAGGCCCATTTTAAAACTTTAGTTTTATTCTCAAAAAGGTAGATGGCACCAATTCCGCCAATGGCCATGTTTTCGAATTTTGACATCGCAATTAAGTTCTTGATGGCTGTGAGCGTTTCAGTGGGTACAGTTGTTTTATAATAGATGATAAAAAGGACCTTGCTCCCGATCAGAAGCACGAGGATGATCCAAAGCCATTTTAAAAGGTGGTGTTTCCGTTTAAATAACCAGGGCCAGGTCAGGTAAAACTGCTCTTCGACACCAATTGACCATAAATGACCTATATGTGGACTGGCGGTAAAAAAAGCAAAAGCCACATTCGGAAGGATGAGCATATATAGCAATAAGTTGGTGGAAAAATGTTCTGTGAAGTTTTTCTGAAGATACGTTATATGAAGTTTGTCGAAAGAGGGTAGTATGAAAAAACCGAGAATGACAATGATAAAATACAATGGCCAGATTCTGAGAATACGCCTCATGTAAAATTTACGGACAGATACCGTTTTCGTTTTGGATTGCTCCTGTAGCAGCAGATAGGTTATCAGAAACCCACTTAAAACAAAGAAAAAGTATACTCCCAAGCTACCAAGTTCCGGGATTATTTTCCAGGTATTATACAATGATGGCAGACCAAAAGCAGACTTGATAAGTTCTACATGGCATATGATAACAGCCAGAGCAGCAAAAAAACGAAGTGCATTTAAGCCCGGAAAATATAATTTGGGTTTAGGATCCATGATCTTGCTTTACAATGGCTTCGATTTTCTTAATAAGTCGTGAAATTAATATTTCCCAGGTGAAATTTTCCTTTATTCTGGAAAGAGATGCTTCTTTTAGAGGCTCAAGCAATGCGGATTCAGATAAATGATCCAATGCTGCCTCTAGTTCCTGCTTGTTTCTGACCTTAATCAATTCTCCGTTTTGTTGATCTACAAGACGGCTAACAGCCCCTGTGTCAGTAGCAATAACGGCAAGTCCGCTTGCCATGGCTTCCAGAATAACATTCGGAAAGCCTTCGCTCCAGCTCGGACAGACCAGGACGTCGTGCTGTATCAGGAGGTTCTTTACATCATTGTAGTTTCTGATCTCTCCAAAATAAGTTATTCCGGGAAGGTTTAGTTTTTTTTCTTCGGGAATTGGTCCGATAAAACCAAAGCAAATCTCCTGCCTTTGTCGGGCCATTTTCAGGAGAACTTCGTTCAGTTCTTCAATGCCTTTCCGTCGTTCATAGCGACCAAGAAATACAAATTTCACAGGGTTGTTGGTTGGTGAAGTCCTGTTACTGACATGCCGGCTTTCTATTCCGGAAGGTATTTCGATAATTCGGCTTCTCTTAATCCCAAGAGCAGTAATTAATTCCGTTATTTTTCCACCGTATGAAAATACAACATCTGCTTCTCTGGAAATTTTTCTCACAAATGGCCGGAGCATATAGTGCTGCAATTTTGTTTTAAAGTCAGGGGCCACCTGAAACATTTCATATCCGTGAAATTTGACACCGATCGGACAACATTGAATCTTTCCTTTTTTCTTTTCTGAAATCAATTTCCAACCGGAAAAACCCTTGGTGTAAATAAAGTCGTAACTATCTGTCTTGTTTCGGATCAATTCATATATAGCTTCCGAATACTTGTAAGACCGGTAAATATAATGCCCGGGAAATTTTATGGATTCCGGAAATTCAAGTACATAGGAATGGATATTTTTTTTCTCGTCGTCGGTAAAAACATCCAGAACATCAATATCCAATGAAGACTGGTTGTAATGAAACAGATCGACTTCAACCCCTTGTTGCGCCAGGTATTTTGCCAGGTAATAGGAGTGTTTTTGCATCCCTCCTAAGACGTATGGGTATATGCCATCTGTTATGAGTGCTATTTTCACCGGAATCGGATCTTTGATGAAAGTTTTTTTGAAGGTTTTTCAATCATGTAATACATAAGCCATGATGAGCCAAAGGTAATTAAAATGCCAAGTAATAATACACCGGTTTTTTGCATAAAAGTCAACGGATAATGTGCCAAAATATTAATAATAGCAACACCGATAATGCAGTGTACAAGATAAACCGAGTAGCTGAATTTTCCCATCCATCCTAAAAACGGAATATTAATACGGTCAAAAAACAGAATACACAATGCTGTAAGTATCCCAATAATGGTGATATCAGCACCCAACGCAAAAAAATTATACATAGCAGCTGCGATAAGCACACATGCCAGTTCTGTTTTTCTGGTCAGATGACACTTGAATTGAAAGACTGCGATACCAGTTAGAAATAAAGGGGCATACGCCGGAAAATGAGTACGGTATTTTAATAGTAAGAGCGAGCTAATAAAACAAAGAGCATATGCAATCAGACGTTTTGAAAGCGCGGATGAGATGAATAGGCCATAAATAAGAGCCATAAGTATATAATATTGGAACTCAATGGCTAGTGTCCAATAAACATTATTTAGCCAATGGTAATTCGGGAAGAAATTTATGAGGTAGCCCAGGTGAAGTATCACGCCTGTTATGGTCACAGGTTCCTGTTTTCCATAATCATAACCGATTTTGGTTTTCAGAAAAAGAATTGCCAGTACGAGAAGAATGGAGCAAATGTAGGGTGGATCCAGGCGTACAATCCGCTTTAAAATAAAACGAAAGAAGGAACTGGGTTTATAGTTCGCATTAAACATGGACCATGGAATAATGAAGCCCGAAATGACAAAAAATACGTGCACCCCATATTGACCGTAAGAAAATACTTGTTTTACACTTTCATTTCCTATGAAACCGGTAACCGTACAGATGAAATGATATAGGCATACACTCCATGCAGCAATGGCCCTGAGGCTTTCTATAATAGGTATTTGTTTCAATAAACGTATTTTAGTGTTCTAAAAGGCGAAGATAATGTTGTTTATAATCGATCTTTAAAAAAAACCGCATGGCAAGCTCATGAATCCTTTTTTTCTCTTCGTATGTAGTACGTTCAACGGCTCCTGACAACAGGTTGTGCTCTTTTGAGAAAGAACTATAATCTCCAAGATTATCAGATATCATGACTTTCAGGCCACAACTCAGGTATTCTGCATATTTTACCGGAGATGCTACAAGATTTGTAACAGACTGCTCTCTGAAAAGAATACCATGATCTGCGGCAAGTAAATAATTTTTCACTTCCTGCTGCGTTACATGTTTTACAAGAAGGCGCTCGCGGAAATGCTGGTAAATTTTATATTTTTCATCGAAGTTATGCGCAAGTATAATAAGCTTTATAGATGCGTTAGAAGACATCAATCGATACAAATGATCATCAACAAGCTCAAAGGATTGCCAGCCGGCCGAAGATCCTGAATATATATATATGATGTCTGAAGGATCAAAAAGCAAAGCAGTCCGAAGTTCGGCGATATGTTCCAGGGTTGGAAATTCGAACTCAAAATAACGGCTCAGGGTGCAGGGAATAACGACATGATTCTGCCCCGAAAAATGATACTCCTTTTTCCAGTATTCAACAAGAGCATTTGATACAGCCAGTTGTGCATCAGACCTCAAAAGCGCATCCTTTTCAAGAGATGAGATCTGCTGTTTTAATTTAGGACTGCTCACAACGTTGTATTCATTCAACTCTGCTGCATAGGCCCCGCGTGCATCAAAAATAACTTTCGAGGTCCGTTTCAGTTCACGCAGTTTCAATGCCAGTTGAGTTGCAAATACCCCACGAGCCATGATGCGGTCTGGTTTTAAAAAAAGGCAAAGTATGTAAAGCGTATACAGGTTTAATTTCCAGGAAGAGGCTTTCGGGAACATGGGCAAGACAATAGCTCCGGGACAAACACTTTTTATTTTTGTTTTATTACCACGGAATTGACGAACAGAGATAAGTGCAACTAGCCGGACCTTTTTGGAACCAATGGCATTCAGGTAATTAACAACATCTGTAACCTGACTTGTAAATATGCCAGATGGCTGATCGTTATAGGTCAGGTAAATCATATGAGGGGAACTAAATATTCAAAAATACGTTCCGTGGCTTTTCCATCCCACAATGCAGGGATCTCACCCTTTTTATAAGTTCCATTTTCAATGGCGTTTGTATAGGTAATAATCGTTTCAATATCGAAAGGAACAAGTGTATTTGACCCTACCTGGCAGGTTACAGGCCGTTCTGTGTTTTCCCGAAGGGTAAGGCATGGCACCTGAAGGAAAGTGCTTTCTTCCTGAATTCCACCGCTATCGGTAAGAATAAATTTGCTATACTTGGTAAGCTTCTGAAAAGCGAAATAATCCAGGGGATCTGTGAATATCAGATTATTTATAGCTTCAAAAGACGCCTTTAATCCCAGAACCTCCATGTTTTTAAGCGTTCTTGGGTGAACCGGGAAAACAACACTTTGCTTTTGAGAAATGTGCTGGATCAGACGAAGGAGATTTTTAAGCCCGGTTTCATGATCAACACTGGCAGGCCTGTGCATGGTCATGAGCACATACGCTTTTGGTTTTAATTGCAGCCGGGTCAGGATATCACTGTTTTCGATCTGTTCAGAAAAGGCAACCATGGTGTCGATCATTGTATTGCCTGTGAAGAAGAGCCTGTTTTCTGATACGCCTTCTTTTTTGAGATTATCCCAACCGCTTTGTTCCGTCACAAGGAAATAGTCGGTTATAGCATCCGTTACTATACGATTGTGTTCTTCCGGCATGGTTTTATCAAAGCTCCTCAGCCCACTCTCAACATGCGCCAGCTTTATATTGAGTTTATTACCGGTAATAGCTGCAGCCAGTGTTGAATTAACATCGCCAACAACCATGAGCAGATCAGGTTTGAATTCTGTGAGAATAAGGTCCTCCAGTTTAACCATAATTTCGGCAATCTGCTTATTGGGAGAAACGGATGTATTTATATTCAGAAAAAAATCGGGAACAAGATTGAATTGTGTGAAAAAAACATCAGCCATCCGGCTATCAAAATGCTGACCTGTATGTACTATTTTCAGATCAACATCAGGATATAATCCTGCGACACGTTTGAATTGTGTAACTTTTATAAAATTGGGTCGTGTACCAACAACAACCAGTATTTTTTTAATTGCCATAAATGGTGCGAATAGATGCAATACTATAGATATTAAGCAAGAAACATTTGTTTTTTTTGACTAATTATTTAGCTATTTTTATCAGCTTAAGATAGCTTTACAAATATAAGATTTGTGGGCTTATCTATGTTGCTGGTAAATAGATAGTTATGTCTCCCGTTAAAAAAGTAAAGTTCGCGATTGCAGGTTGTGGAAGTATCGGAAAAAGGCACCTTGCCGTTTTAGATGCAGAACCAAATGCTGAGATTATCGCAATTTGTGATATTGACGAACAAAAATGTAAGGAACAGTCCGCTTTATATGGGAACATACCATACTATACTTCTTACGAAAAACTGATTTCAGAAACCAAACCTGATATTATTAATATTGTAACTCCACATGCACTGCATGCACCTATGACAATACAAGCCTGCAACAAGGGATTTAATGTATTGGTCGAAAAACCCATGGCTCTTACAGTTGCCGATTGCATGGCCATGAATGCGGCGGCAGATCATAACGGTGTCAAGTTATGGGTCGTTAAACAAAACAGATACAATGTTCCTGTACGGCTTACAAAGGATGCCATTCAGAAGGGCATGCTTGGCAAGATATTTATGGTTAAATGCGACGTCCTCTGGAACCGCTACCAGGGCTATTACGACGATTCGCCATGGAGAGGCAAGTTGAAAGAGGAGGGTGGAGCCCTGTTTACTCAAGCCAGTCACTTTATTGATCTCCTGGTATGGTGGTGTGGTGATGTGGTTGATGTTAAAGCCAAAATACATACGTATAATCATGTGATAGAAACAGAGGATACCGGCAATGCCGTTCTTACCTTTAGCAACGGAGCCACAGGAAGCCTCAATTGGACGACAAGTGTGTATAACAAGAATTACGAAGGAAGTATTACCATTATTGCCGAAAAAGGGACTATTAAAATCGGCGGGCAGTACCTCAATCGCATCGAATATTGGGATGTGCTCGGATATCCTTTACAGGAAGGTGTTGAGTTTATTGATAAACCCAATGCTTATGGTAAATACCAGGGAACAAGCTCTAACCATGATAAGGTCATTGAAGCCATTATCGGTGGTATGCATGCCGATGATACAAACATAGTGGAAGGCTTTGAAGGAATGCGCAGTGTGGACGCTATCGAAAAAATATATGCTTCAGCCCGTAAACCCGAATGATTGATTCATGAGCAACCAACCCGAAATATACACAGCAGGCATAAGGAATGTTGTTTTTGGAGAGCATGTGAAAATTGTTGAACCCTGCAATCTATACGGATGCTCAATAGGAGATCAGTGTTTTATTGGTCCATTTGTGGAGATTCAGAAGGATGTGAAAATCGGCAGGGAGACTAAAATACAGTCACATGCCTTTATTTGTGAACTCGTATCCATCGGCGATCATTGCTTTATTGGTCACGGAGTCATGTTTATCAATGATTTGTTCAGCCAGGGTGGTCCAGCCCGGGGAAATAAGGAACTCTGGAAATCTACCCATATTGGTCATCATGTTTCCATTGGCTCCAATGCCACTATCCTGCCTGTTTCTATCTGCGATCATGTCGTAATTGGTGCAGGAGCCGTTGTAACCAAGTCTATTACCGAACCGGGGATTTATGCGGGTAATCCGGCCAGGTGCATCCGAAAACTGTAAATTGTTTCTATGAACGTTTCATTTGTTGATCTGAAGCAGCAATATCTCCATATTAAAAAAGAGATTGATGCAGCTATTGCCTCTGTTATTGATAAAATGGCCCTTATCGGAGGAAGTAATAACTCTTTTGTGACTCAATTTGAAAATGAGTTTGCAGCTTATCTGGGTATAAAGCATGTAATGAGTTGCGCAAATGGTACCGACTCACTCGAAATTTTATTGAAAGCATTTGGTATTGGACCAGGCGACGAGGTGATTGTACCTGCGCTGTCATGGATCTCTACTTCGGAGAGTGTATCCAATATTGGCGCCACTCCTGTTTTTGTGGATGTGACTGATCATAATCTGCTTCTTGATCCGGAATTGATCGAAGCTGAAATCACACCCCGCACCAAAGCCATTATACCTGTTCATCTCTATGGCTGTATGGCCCCCATGAATGACATAATGGCTCTTGCCAAAAAGCATAAGCTGTATGTTATCGAAGATTGTGCCCAGGCTCATGGTGCAACATACCATGGGAAAAAAGCAGGCACCATAGGGCACGCTGCTTCTTTTAGTTTTTATCCGGGTAAAAACCTGGGGGCTTTTGGCGATGCCGGCTGTATGGCAACAAACGACGACCATATTGCAGAAAAAGCACGTATGATTGCAAATCATGGGCAGGCGGGTAAACACAATCACCGGATGGAAGGTAGAAACAGCAGGCTCGATGGGATACAGGCCGCTATTCTGAGTGTAAAACTGAAATACCTGGATGAAGGAAACAGGCAACGAAAACAACTGGCAAAGCTTTACCATGATTTACTGCTACCTGCCACAAATATTCAGTTGTTATCTGTTCCTGAAAATACAGAGCATGTATATCATTTATACGTCGTGCGTTTTAAAGAGCGTAAGAGTGTGCAGGAGCATTTGCAGACCAGGGGAATTCAAACAGCTATTCACTATCCGACGGCACTGCCTTACCTCGAAGCATATCAGGCTTTAAAACGGAAAGAATACCCCATTGCAAAAAAGGCATGCGCGGAAATTTTGTCCTTGCCAATGTATCCGGGGTTATCAGAAGAAGAAGTCAGATATACATGCACAGCAATACATGAAATTTTAAAATGACATCAGGTGCTATTGCAGCTATTTGTTTTTAATCAGGGGTTTGGCAGGATTGCCAACCACTACTGTATTGGCTTCAACATCTTTCACTACCACAGCAGCCAGGCCAATTGTTGAGTTATCACCAATGCTTACTTTATTTATAACGGATGCATTCGGAGCCACCCATACATTTTTCCCAATAACACTGCTGCCACCGATAATGGCATGCGCAATGACAAGCGAATTTTCGCCGACAATAACACCATGCGCAATATGAACGAGGTTATCAATTTTACAGTGCTTTTTCAATAAAGTACTCCCAAGTACAGCCCGGTCAATGCAGGTGTTGTTTCCAACTTCAACAAACTCTTCGATAACCACATTACCGATATGCGGCATTAATTCATAATGACCTTCCTCATTTTTTTCATAGCCAAAGCCAATTCCACCAATCGTGTTATTGCTGCCAATAGTTACATTCGAGTGTATCACTGTGTTTTCCAGAATGGCGTTGTTGTGCATAATAACAACATTGTCGCCAATAATACAATTATCCTCAATCACCGTATGATGGCCTATGGATGTATTCTTCCCTATGCTTACATTTTGGCCAATAATGGCAGATGGGGATATAATGCCCTGCAGCGGCTTTTTTACAAAAAAATGCGCCAATAAACGCTGAAAAGCCTGTCTGGGATTGTCGATAAGCAAATAGGTACAGTTCGTATTCAATGCCTCTTTGTTTAGTGAAACCGGGCATATAAGAACGCCCTGCGAGAGAGACGATGCTTTCGCGAGGTTTTTTTCATTGATCCAGCATATAATATCCGGGTCCTGATTGGAAGGGTCAAATTGTATAACCCTTTTAATAGGTCTGCTACGATTGCCAATAACCTCCAGCGGTTTTAAAAAGGAAATAATCTGATCTAATTCCATTATATTTTTAAGCGTAAAATTTCAAAACATTCTGCATACATCGAATTGATCTGTGTTCCACGGATTCGAGCCAGTGATTTAATAAAATCAGCATTGGCATAGTTGCGGTGAGCCTGCGATTTATATTTCAAAATGGAATTTATTTTTTGCTGAATATGTTTTTCATCCAATACACAAAAACCGGCAGTGTTAAACGATAAATTATTCCATGGTAATTCATAACACATGATATTACTGAACTTAAATGCTCTCAGGCCTTCCTGCGCAATTGTATAATGATCCTGATGTACATCATTTACAGACGGCATAAACACGAAATCGGGAGCAATATCCTTTTTAAGTTTCAGAATATCATCCAGCAGCTCCTGACGCCGGAAATTGAAGGTTCTTACTTCATAATCAAATAATATCAGGTTCTTTTCAGGAACTCCAAGCTCTTTAGTTGCCTCTTTGACCTCTGTTATAAGAATGTCTGATGGGAACTCTTTTAATACCGATTGCTGACAAGCTGAGAACGCCGCACAATAAACATTGTTTTTTTGTTCTACGAGTTTAGAAATAGTACCACCGCATCCAAACTCCGCATCATCCGTGTGAGGTGCTAAAATCAATATGTTTTTTCCCTGAATATCAAGCATAATTTGAAATGAATTAGTACGGGCTTATTCTATAAAGCTAAAGGATTTTCCAATAGATGTGAAATATTTTCAGCTATTTTTTCTATTGAAAAGTCGGATATGTCATATGCATTGTTGTACCTGAATGATGTTGTGCCGTTTGCGAGAGACAACAGTTTTTCTTCGAAAGTAGAGCTGTCAACATGTATCCCTAAATGATTTACCTCCATGAAGTCAGAAGCTTTGCCTTTTGAAGAGAAAAAAATAACCGGTGTCCGGGAATGAATAATTTCAAAAAACTTTGTCGAAATATTATCCTTGCCATATTCCGGAGTGTATAGCAATACGAAGTCATATTGATCGAAACGGTTGAACAGGTCAACGGCCGGTAGTTGATTGTGGAATTTTACATTGTGAGCCCCGTATTTCTGAAAGAGCGCAGCATGCTGTTGGTTGTCTGTATAAATATCGAGACTGAATGTATTCTGATGTGCAGCAAAAAAAACAGCACTTTGCTCAAGGTAATGCCCAATTCCTTCATAAATGGTTCCATACAGAACAAGCCGGATAATAGGCGATGGTGTTTTAGGTTTAACAGGTATTTCGGACGGGTCGAAGAAATGGGGGATAGTCCGGATTTTATTTTTGAATTGAGGGTAGTGCGAAATAAGGTAATTATACATAACCTCATTTGGTACGGTGAAAACATCTGAGTCACGTATGGCAGCACACTCCATTTTTTTTTCCTCGGCCATTCGTTTCGGATTCAAAGCCGGAAACCCCCAGTTTGGACCCCATGTCCATGGATCACGCAGATCATTGAGTATAAATAAATCCGGTTTCCATGCTTTTAGCAAGGTGGCATGATACATCACTCCAAAGGGTCCTCCTGTACATATTACCTGGTTTATATCATGCGTGGCAATAATCTTTTTTGCTGCCCGTAGCATGCTGTTTTTCCAAAACGCGGTCCTGTCATAAGGCGTTCCTTTGGTAAAAAGGCGAATCAGTGTATCCCAGAATTTATAGCGGATCTTTTGAGAGAAAGTATGCGCAGAACGCAGAAGTACACCCGGGTATCTCGCCGGAAGCTGATAAAGAATAATAGATGGGTTGCATTTTACCGTATCCCACCAGAGAGATTTTTTCGGGAATGGATTTTCCGCACAGATAACGTGAATGGTGTAGCCTAACCGGGTAAGAGCAATGGCGTGTTTCGCCCATCGCCGGCCGCCAATGCCATAGTAAGGTGGAAATACATAAGCGATCAGTAAGATATGCTTCTTATGATCCGTATATCCCGCCTCACTCATTTCAAAAACAAAAACTTATTTATCGTAAGGGAATTTGGTGTAGGTTACAATGAACTTCGGTTTATAAACCGGGTTGCTGGTTCCGCCGATAACCACACGTTCGTAGCGGCCGTCGCGCTTGTATACATATTGCGGAGTAGGGTCGGCCTGTACAATATAAAAACCGTAATTGCCCACTTTGCCATCCACAATATCCTGCATCTGCCGGGCAATGTTAAATACATAACGTTTATTATCCGAATCGTATGTGCCGCCGAATTTTACGAGTGTATAGTACTGATCTTTTACAAAAGCTTCCTGTTTGTTCTGGTTGCAGGCCAGCAAGGCAATACTGCCCGGTCTTGCATAATCAGCGCTGCTGCCATTCACAGTTTCATCAACCTGCAAAATAAGTTCCGCACGGTTAATCGCCACGCGCTGTGAATCCGAATAGTTTTTCAGGAAAGGTAAATAGCATTTGAGGCGTGTAGAACCAAAGCCCTGTAAATACAGGTCGTACGCGCCTTTGGCAGTATCGCCGGTCAGCTGATCATAAAAATTACTGGTAGCGCCTGAGTGCGAAGTACTGAAATGGTTGAAACGCCTGGCATCAGTCCCTTTGAATGTAAACTGAAATTGTTTAGGCTTAAGCCCGGGAATACCACCGTTTCTGTAAAACATAAACAGTCCGGATGCATCATCGTCCAGATCAAAACGAACAATGGCACCCTGCTGTGAAGGGTTTAAATTTCCGGATGCAACAATATAAAGTCCTTTATAATGACTTAAAAATGTGGCATTGTCTGACAGGTACTGCGGGTTTTGAAGAATATAACTGGCAAAAACAGAATCGATCGGTAATACAAGCCCAAGGTGTGTTGCAGTCGTATCAATCTGTTTTAGTTTGGTGGTGATGCTGCAGATCGGGGTGTTCGAGTGCGCAAAACTATAGCTTCCGTAAGCATAAAAATAGGTTGAATCCGGCGGAATAACTGATTCAAGTGGGTAAACATCATAATGCAGGGCGGTTGTTGTATCGCCCAGAACCTGGCCGGTAAGGCGCAAACGAAGCTCGGCATGTTCCAGTTTAACGTTGGCGCCAAAAGAAACCCCGGTAATATTGTTCGGTAGTGAAAAATTGGTGTAAATGCTGGCATCGCTTCTGCCAAACACAGGATCCTGGTTGCAGCCCAGGTATTTGTATTCATCACCATAGGCTTTCACTGAATCGCCCGGAATGGTATGAAGAAAAAGTGTACTGGTATCTGTAATGGTAAGCCCCAGAAGATCACTTTCGGGCTGAACATCAAGGCCCAGAATGCTGTCTTTTTCTTTCTTTTTACAGGAAAGCAGGGTCAATGAAATAAAAAGAACTATGAGAAGAGGTCTGATCATGTAAAGTATTGGTAATAAAAAACGCATAATTACTAAAAATTATGCGTTTTTGGGTAAAATATTTTGACAAGAAACGTTAATCTGTTAACACATTGGATTCCTCAAGCACCAATTCGTAAAAATCGTTGTAGGCATCCATGTATTCAGTCTCAGATTTATAAGTTAAAAGTGGTTTTCCGGTCTTTTTAACGTATTTCTCGACATCGGCATTGATCTTCTCGCTTCCGAAAGCAATACCATCGGAGAAATCGATCGCCATTTTCATCAGGTTCACAAAGCTGGGCTCGTCCAGATGTTTCACATCTTTTTTGCTCACACCGCTGATCACCGATTTTTCACCGGTTTTCTTGTTCAGCGTTTTCGGAAACTCTTCGTCATAAACCGTGAAAATAACCTTGGTATCGGCAAACAAAGGATCTTCGGCAAAAGCTTTTTTGATGTACAATGGCATAAATGCCGTAAACCAGCCATGGCAGTGGATTACATCCGGTGCCCAGCCCAGTTTTTTTACTGTTTCAATAACCCCGCGGTTAAAAAAGATGGCACGTTCATCATTGTCATCAAAATACTTGTGGGTGTTTTTATCGGTTAATACAGATTTTCTGTGAAAATAATCTTCATTATCAATGAAATACACCTGCATACGTGCAGTTGGAATAGAAGCAACTTTAATAATCAGGGGATGGTCGGCATCATTGATCACGATGTTCATGCCCGACAGGCGGATAACTTCGTGTAATTGGTGCCTTCTTTCATTAATTGAGCCATATTTTGGCATAAATGTCCTGATCTCTCTTCCTCTTTCCTGAATGCCCTGTGGGAGCTTTCTGGCAATTTTTCCAATGTGTGTTTCGTCTAAATAAGGGGTAATTTCCTGCGATACAAACAGAACTCTTGCTTTTCTCATATATGGCTTGGGTGATTAATTATACAAAATTAAGAAAAAAAAAACCATATTTCAAAGTATTAATTAGCTTTGATCCCTTTTTTGTTTAAAATAAAATGCGTATAATCTCTTTGAAAACCGATTTAGATCAGGTTATTTCAGAATACAGGAAGAGTGGGAAGCGAATCGGTTTTGTACCTACCATGGGGGCCCTTCACCAGGGGCATGTTTCTCTTGTGGAGGCCTCACGGAAGCAGGCAGATGTAACCGTGTGCAGCATTTTTGTAAACCCGACCCAGTTCAACGATAAAAACGATTTACTACGTTACCCGAGAACCCCGGAGCAGGATATTCTGATGCTTGAGCAGGCCGGTTGCGACGTGCTGTTTATGCCACCAGTAGAAGAGGTATACCCGGTTCCGGATACACGCGTATTCGACTTCGGATACCTTGATAAAATCCTGGATGGGGCTGCCCGACCGGGACACTTTAACGGTGTAGGTCAGGTTGTAAGCATTCTTTTCAGCATGGTGAAGCCCGATGTGGCTTTTTTCGGACAAAAAGATTATCAGCAGGTTATGATTATCCGGGAACTGGTGCGCCAGCTGAACCTGCCGGTTGAAATTGTGCCTTGTCCCATTCTTCGTGAACCCGATGGCCTGGCCATGAGCTCACGCAATACATTGCTCTCTGCCGAAGAACGGAAAGTGGCCGCCCATGTCCCTGAATTCATGCAGAAAGCTGCCCAGATATACCATGAACAGGATATAGACCAGGCCAGGTCCTATATTCAGGAGGCCGTGTCATCACAAGCGCTTATGCGCCTGGATTACTATATGATCTGTGACCGCAATACCCTTCGGGAAATAGAACATAAAAATCAGCCTGCCATTAGCCTGATTGCCGTTTTTGTTGGTAAAATACGCCTGATTGACAATCTCTTTCTCGATTAGCCGGAGTCTTTTTTTGTAAATTAGTTTGCCGTTGATCCGTAGGCCGATGGCCTTTCAGGATTGACTGTACCGGTTATTTACCCGGCAGGGAATTAACCGGTTATAAAAAAAGCAAGTCTACCCAACCATTCATCTTTTATGAACGTATGGGTTTAATTGATACCCTACTGTATGGACATTCAGCTTGAATTAATAACAAATTGTATTAAGCGCGACCGAAAGGCTGAATACGAGATGTATAAAGCTACGTACAGTTACCTGATGAGCATTTGTATCAGGTATACCAGAAATCAGGAAATGGCTAAGGAAGTCCTGAATATTGGTTTTTTGAAAATTCTGAATAATCTCCCTAAATATAAACCTGAAGTGCCTTTTCAGGTGTGGATCCGTAAAATCATGATCAATACACTCATTGATGAATACCGAAAACAGAAAACCCATCATGAAAAAATAGAATACGTGGAAGTGTATCATGAAACGGAAACAAACATAGAGATGAACGATGTCATGAAAAAAATAAATGCTGCCCAGATTTATGAACTGATTGCCAGACTGCCAAATGCCAGTCAACAGGTTTTTAACCTGTATGCAATCGATGGTTTTTCGCACCGGGAAATTGCCGATTTATTGAATATAAGTGAGGGGACTTCCAAATGGCATCTTAATTTCTCCCGTCAGAAGTTAAAAGAAATGCTCGAAAAAATGGTTTCACCATCTAAAATTGCCTACCATGAGTGATGCAAATAATATAGATGACATACTGAAGAATAAGCTCCGGGAACAGGAGTTTGCTTTTGATGAACAGAACTGGGAAAAAGCCCGTGATCTGATCGATGCGTCGCGCCGTCGTAAAAAACGACTGATTATTTTTTGGCCGCTGATAGGTTTATCACTTATTATAGCCTCTGTGTGGCTTTATATGGCGAAAGGCACGAACGACAGTACACTGGCCGAAAATCACAGTTCGGTCGTGACAACACCTACAGACGAAAAATCAAATGTGACCGAAGCTGCAAAACAAGCAGCGACAGTCAGCAAAGAAGAAAATATTAATAAAACGCACAAAGCAATAGTTTCTACTCCCTCCAATCCGAATCATGTAACATCTGAAAAAAAAGAAAACAAGCGTTATGAAAGCGAGACAAATCCGGAAATTAAGGAGAGCACTTCTATGGAAAATTCTGAAAAAAACGGGAGTTCAAACCCAGGTAGCCATGCCGTTACAGGAACCATGCCCGGAAAATCATCCAAAACAAAAATAAATACCGGGCAAAATCAGGGAGTTACTAACGGTAAACAGATAACCGTTTCGGGGAATGAAATAAACCACCCGGCTGGGGCAACGGAAGCAGCGAATAAAACAGGCACGCAAGATAAGAACGAAAAAAATACAGAGAGTCAGAATCACAGTGAATCCGGTATTTCCAAAACAAAACATGCCGGTGAAAATAAGGCTGCAGTCAATACAGATTCTGAGGCAATGACATACGAAGCAGAGCCTGCCTATATGATACCGGTTCAGGTTCGGTTTACAGATGCACCCGCAGATGGTAGTATTGTTTTGCTGAACCCGATCGCCCTGCCGGAAAATGAATCATCGTCAGAAACTACAACACCTCTAAGCAAGGCGCCACGGCATTTGGTGTATGCCGATTTCGGCGGGTCCTATCTGTTGGGCTGGAAGAATGCCGCAAAGCGCGAAGGAGATGGAATCAATCTGACAGGAGGGATCAGTTATCAGTTCATCGCCAATTCAGGAATAGGGGTAAGTGCAGGCGTTCAGTATAACGCCGTGGGTCATTTAATAAATAGTTCCTACGTAGTAAACGATACCCGGTATAGTTTTGGTAAAGAAGAAACCGTGACGGTTATCGAGCAAAAACGCCTGCATTATATAACCATGCCTGTTCGATTTATTTTTGCGCAAGGTACTAAACGCTATTTCGGCATCGGTTGTAATTTCGGGTACCTGGTCAATTCTCAGAACCTGATTAAGAAATACGAGTTTATGAATGGAGCGCAAAGCCCGGTTTCAGCCCCGAATACTACCTTAACTGAAAACTTTACGGCGGTTAGCGGATTAAACAATCCTGTGTCATCTTCGAACACCACAGGTTACAGAAGAGGATTTAATCCTTACGATCTGCAGCTCACGGCATTTTACAGGCAACCGTTGTATGAACGTGTGACTATAGGCGCAGAAGTGTTTTTTGGAATGATGGATATAAAGCAAAACTCATTTTTCAAATCCTCTTATTTTGATCGTAATTACGGTTTGAAAATAACCATTGGATGTGATTTGTTTAAAAAATAAATAATGCATTAAGATAAAGCTATGAGGTATTTTAAAATTATATGGCCAGTGCTGCTTCTGTTGGTGGCAGTGTCCTGCAAGAAAAAGGATTACCCTGATCCGGTGGTGGAAAATGATCCGCAGTTTTATTTCAAAGGGACGGTCAATGGCATTAATACCGACCTGGAAGCTGGTATTAACAATTACTACATGTATGCCTCTTATTCCCAGGATGCCAATAATGTGTATCGCTTTTCGGGAAATCTGAAACCCAACGGATGTAGTTTTTGTACCAACGGGCTCGAAATTATCATTAACGACAGCCGTGTATCGCCAGCCGGTGCGTCCACGTATATCGACTCAGCCTTCTTTACGGGCGATTACCCTTACATTAAAGGTGGCGCTGCATCTACAATATCGAGTCTTGTTTATTTTACGGGGTCTTTTAATCAGCCTGCTCTATTATCTGCTGCCTGGAATTTTGGCGATGGTGGAACATCATCTCAAACTTCGCCTCAGCATGTTTTTAAGTCGCTTGGTAAAAAACAGGTATGTTTAACCATGAATGACTCATCATGCAACAGCACTGTTTGTGGCACGTTTGTAGCAAGGCCGATGGGTGATAGCAGTTTATGGGCTTCGGTTCAGGGCTTTCAGATGGGAGGCGATTCGATTACGTTCTCTGCACATATTTCGGGGCAACCACCATTGTCCTATTCCTGGGATTTCGGCGATGGGGTAACAACTGCTGTTACAACATCTACATCCACTTCCCTGGCCGAAATACATCAATATGCTGCAGCGGGATCATATCCTGTAAAACTGAAAGTCAGCGATGCTTACGGCGACACGGTATATTCCAATTACAATGCCAATACATTGAATACATCGAATTGTGCGGCTAATTATCAGGTATCGGCGATCATTCCGCTGTCAAATCCCTTTGGCTTTTCCAATATTGAAGTCAAATGGACCGATGCATCGGGTATTGTATATACTTCAAATAATGCCAATCAGCCGCTCACAAGTTATTTTGAAATACTGTCGGTCGAGAACTATAAGAATAACGAAAACGGACAGAGTACAAAGCGTTTGCATGTGAGATTCAAATGTATGGTTTATAACGGCGCAACAGGCATTTTGATTGATAATGCAGAGGCTTATATCGCGATTGCATATAAATAATTTGAAGGTGACCCAACCATTCTTTTTTTGCGATCGTAATAGTTAATTAAAATCGGGAGAAACCGAAAACCCCTAAAAGAGTAGGACGACATAATAAACATTAAAACCATGAATATGAAAAACTATCAAAAAAGCAGATCGGGTAAAAGCATGTTTCTGATCCTTGCATTTGTACTTGTTGCGTTTGCACAGGTTAAAGCAGGTTGCAATTTTGGGATCACCGCAAAAACCCACGCCGGTTTAAATTGCAATATTACTATTGGTCAGGGACCATGGGGCCCACGTATGTATACCTGGCAGTTTGGCGACGGTACTACAGGCATATCATACTCCAATGCATCCAATACAACGGCAATAGCCCATACCTATCCCGGTTCAGGGGTTTATACCATGACCATCACCTCGCAGGATAGTACCGGTGGCGGATGTGTAAGCTGGATTACAGACACCATTCAGGTAAGCGGGGGGACGTTTTCTCCATGTGCACCTCAGTTTACCTATTGGGTAGACAGCACGAACTGTTCTGTGCATATTGTCAATCAATCTACCGGAGGCAGTTCTCCGACATACGATTGGGTTTGCTTTGATGGTAATGGTTACTATTATGTAAACAACCAGGCAAATCCTGTGCTTACATTCACCACCAGCGGAAATCATTACGTTTCATTATATCAGAATGACGGAGGTGTTTTCTGCGACAGTATTTCGCAACTCATTGTGATGCCTGCATCATGCGGAGGCACACCTGTAGGAAACGGTTGTACCGCACAGTTTTTTGCCAGCCAGACCTCTGGTACCAATTGCTGGCAGTTTACAAATCAAAGCACATCTACAAGCCCTTCTGTTAGCTATACCTGGCATTTCGGCGATGGAAGCAGTTCCACACAGGCTAATCCGATCCATTGTTATACCGATAGTTTAGCCTATCACCTGATCACACTCTGGATGTCGGCAAGCAACGGTTGTTCAGACAGTGTATCTGTGTCTGTAATAGATTCTTCTTTCACAGGTGGAAACGGCGGTGCCGGCTGTAATACACAGTTTTATTATTGGGTCGACAGCACAACATGCGACGTACACTTTATGAATCAGAGTACGAATGCAACTTCGTTCCAGTGGTATTTCTTTGATGGTGTTTCAACATATACATTTACTTCGTTCAGTCCTGTGCTTCCTTTCCCATCCAATACAGGTGCTGTGTACGCTACACTTTACGGGTTTAACAACGGTCAGTTTTGCGACAGCATTTCTCATACTGTGTATTTTCCGACAAGTTGTGGTGGTTCGGGCAACCCTACCGGTGGTTCATGCAATGCACAGTTCATTCTGATCAACGACAGTATTAATACGCATACCTATTATGCGTACAATTCATCGACCGGCACGGGTTTATCATACCTGTGGGATTTCGGCGACGGATCAACATCTACACTTCAGTATCCGAGCCATACCTATGCTACAGCCGGTAATTATGTAGTATGCCTTACAGTTACAGGTTCCAATTCATGTACATCAACGTACTGCGATTCCAACAATGTTCAGAAAATTGCCGCCTCACACTTAATGCAATACCTTATTGCAAAACCGGCCAAT
Organism: Bacteroidota bacterium; assembly: GCA_018267825.1. GTDB lineage: Bacteria > Bacteroidota > Bacteroidia > B-17B0 > Aurantibacillaceae > JAFDXR01. The sequence continues at coordinate 42,504 of JAFDXR010000014.1, forward strand.
GCTACAGGGATTCAGAATCTTGAGAAACAAGTGATGTTATCTCTATACCCGAATCCGGCAGTAAATGAATTAACTATTGAGTCAACAACAGAAATTCAAGCTGTAAAAGTTTCAGATATTTCCGGTAAAATCGTACTAAAACAGGGCAACATCGGTTCTATGGAGCACCGCCTGAGCATTTCATCTCTGGATGCAGGAAGTTATTTCCTTGAAATATCCACCAAAGATGGAGGTAAGGCTGTAAAACGCTTCGTGAAAATAGCTGACTAGTTTTGTTATTAGTGAGTAGTGTGTAAAAAGCGGGTTTGGAGGCCCGCTTTTTTATTGGGATCATAAACAGCTTTCTGTTATTAAATAAAGCCTGCGGTTTCACAAGATTCATTATTTTTGTGCTTCAAAAAATACGTTTATGAGTTCAGTTAAGCCAGAAGATCATTTCAAAAACATTATATCGCATTGTAAAGAGTACGGATATATATTCCCAAGCAGTGAAATATACGACGGGATGAGTGCCGTGTATGATTACGGGCAGAATGGGGCGGAACTGAAAAAAAATATCCGGGAATACTGGTGGAAGTCAATGGTGCAGATGCACGAGAACATCGTCGGGATCGATGCGGCTATTTTTATGCACCCGACTACCTGGAAAGCCAGTGGGCACGTGGATGCCTTTAACGATCCGCTGATTGATAATAAAGACAGCAAGAAGCGCTACCGTGCCGATGTTCTTATCGAAGAACATGTGGCCAAGATTGAAGATAAGATTAACAAAGAAGTGGAGAAAGCGGCCAAGCGTTTCGAGAATTTTGATGTGGCCATGTTCCGTTCTACCAATGCCCGCGTGTTGGAATATCAGAAGAAGATCGAAGAAATCAATGCACGTTTTAAAAACGCCATGGAAGCCAATGACCTGGCTGAAGTGCGCCAGATCATTGTGGATTGTGAGATAGTAGATCCGATTAGCGGCACCCGTAACTGGACCGATGTACGTCAGTTCAATCTCATGTTCTCTACCCAATTGGGTTCTGTATCCGAGGAGGCCAGCACGGTTTATCTGCGCCCGGAAACAGCGCAGGGTATTTTTGTAAACTACCTCAATGTGCAGAAAACAGGCCGTATGAAAATTCCGTTTGGTATTGCCCAAACCGGTAAAGCATTCCGGAATGAGATCGTAGCCCGCCAGTTTATTTTCAGGATGCGTGAATTCGAACAAATGGAAATGCAGTTCTTTGTGCGACCGGGAACCGAAATGGAATGGTATGAATACTGGAAGAAAGCCCGCCTCAACTGGCATCTAGTGCTGGGATTAGGTGCTGATAAATACCGTTATCACGATCATATTAAACTGGCTCATTATGCCAATGCTGCGTGCGATATTGAACACCAGTTCCCATTCGGATTCAAAGAACTGGAAGGAATTCACTCCCGCACCGACTTCGATTTGAAGCAGCATGAGCAATACAGCGGCAAGAAGCTCCAGTATTTTGACCCTGAGCTCAACCAGAGTTATGTGCCTTATGTGGTAGAAACCTCTGTAGGACTTGACCGTTTGTTTTTATCGGTGATGTCGTCGGCCTATAAAGAAGAAGTGCTTGAAGGTGGCGATACCCGTGTGGTACTTGGTCTTCCGCCAGCCCTGGCTCCGTTCAAGGCGGCTATTTTCCCATTGATTAAAAAAGATGGTCTGCCCGAGCTGGCAGAAAAAATTATGACCGATCTGAAATTTGATCATATGGTTACCTACGATGAAAAAGACACCGTTGGCAAACGTTACCGCCGCCAGGATGCCATTGGTACCCCATACTGTATTACGGTCGATCACCAGAGCCTGGAAGATCAGACGGTGACGATCCGTCATCGCGACAGTATGGAGCAGGAACGTGTTGCTATTTCTCAGCTTAACAGCATTCTTACCGCTAAAACCAGTCTGAAAAGCCTGTTGAGTCAACTCTGAAATTCTTCACATTCATAGATTAAAACGACACGAAAAACCGTGTCGTTTTTTTATTTCGTCGAAACCCGAAAAAATTAATATTCAGGTAATAAAAAAGCCATTACCTTTGTTGACCATTTGGTCAAACCATATTGTTAAACCATCATGTCAAACCTAACTGAACCCGAAAAAAAGATTCTCGACGCCGCCAGAAAGGTGTTTGAGATCAATGGCTATGCAGGGGCCAGGATGCAGGAAATTGCAGACGAGGCGGAGATCAGCAAGGCCTCCTTACACTATTATTTCAGGAGTAAGGAGAACTTGTTTGAACGGATCTTCGACGAGACCATGACCGATTTCATGCAACTTGTATCGACCTGGAACGATGATTCGGAAGACTGGGAAGCGAAACTTCGCCGGTTTATCTGCGAGTTTTTCTCGTTCCTGAAAACCAAGTCGCTTTTATTCATTATCGGCGAAATAAACAGGAATCCTGATCTGCTTCTCAGCCGCCGTAAAAAATCGAAGCCTAAGGCCAAATTCATTGAATATTTTGAAAGGCTTCAGGCAAACGGCAAGGTAGAGCCGGTGAATATGTATGTGATCTACATTTTCATGCACTCATTATGTTCTTACCCGATCCTGAATAGCCGGATGTTCCAGATGACAACAGGTTTAAATAATCATGATTTTGAGCAATTCATGAAAGAGTACCCCGACCAGGTAGCTGATTTATTAATTTTTTCATTAAAAAGAGGACTTAAAGAAACACGATGAACATGACCAGATCTATCATTGCAGGCATTGCCGCCGTTTTTGCAGGTATGCACCTGTATGCCCAGCAACCAGAGCCTGTAACACTCGAACAGTTACAGGGTCTTGCCAGGGAGAACTATCCCTTACTGAAACAAAAACAGATGTATGCGGATATGGCAGGCAATAAAGTAAAACAACTGAATTCCAATTTTCTGCCCCAGGTAAGCTTAACCGGTCAGGCCACTTACCAGAGTGAAGTTACCGAACTGAACGTTCCTATACCCGGCGGTGGCGGTGGTTTCAAGCAGAAACCCGATCAGTATGCATTCGGCGTTGAGCTGAAAGAGAATCTGTTTGATTATGGTGCTGTGAAAACACAGAAGCAGCTCGAGCGCGAAAGTGGCGAAATCCAGAATCAGCAGGTGGAAACCGACATGATCAAACTGAAAGACAGGATCAATCAGCTGTATGGTAACATATACCTGCAACAGGAGAATAAAAAAATCATGCAGCTCCGTATTGCTGAACTGGATGCAAAACGGAAAAAGATGCAGTCAGCGGTTGATAATGGAGCAGCACTGCAAAGTAATTTTCTGGTGCTGGAATCGGAATACCTGTCTACAGAACAGAAAATTGAAGAGATCAACTCAAATCTCGTAGCATGGTTTAAAACATTATCGTTGCTGACCAACAAAACAATGGATACCACCGTGGTGTTTGCAGAACCGGGTAAGCCAAAAACACTGCAGTCAACCATCATCCGCCCGGAATATAAGTTGTTTGATCTGCAGGCCAATTCACTGAAACTGCGTGAGAAAATGATCAACCGTGGTAACCTGCCAAAAGTGTTTGTATTCGGTCGCGGATACTACGGTCGTCCCGGCTACAATTTCCTGAATAACGATTTCAGACCTTATGGTATGGTAGGGGCAGGCTTGAACTGGAATTTGTCGGCCTATTACACCAGCTCACGCGAGAAGAATAACCTGCATATTAATAATGACCTTGTGAATAACCAGAAAAAATTATTTGATCTGAACCTGCAGACAACCCTGAGCCAACAGCAGGAAGAGATCAATAAACTGGAGAAGATGATCTTGATGGATGCTAAAATTGTTGAAGCTAAAACCAATGTCCGTAAGGCTTCATCAAGCCAGCTCGATAACGGGATCATTACATCTTCCGACTATATTGTGGATTTGAACGCAGAGAACCAGGCCCAGTTCAATCTGAAACTCCACCAGATACAATTAATGATGGCCAAAGAAAACTATAACACAACATTAGGATATTAATTCAAATAAAGCACTCAGAAAACATGGAAAACAACAATAACACCCAAACACAAGCTCAAGCGGAAACCAAGCACCATGCCAACGGTAAGACCGGGGAGGAAGGCAGGAAGCCGGCTAATAAAAAGAAACGCCTGATGATTTTGGGAATCATCGCCACAGTTATTATCGTGATTGTATCAACCATCTGGATTACATCCATGGGGCATGAAAGCACCGACAATGCACAGCTCGATGCTACAATTACACCTGTAAGAGCTGTTGTACAGGGGTTTGTTACGGAGGTTCGTTTTACCGACAACCAGCAGGTTAAAAAAGGCGATACACTTATTGTAATTGATCGTAAAGATTATGTGGCTAAACTGGCACAGGCACAGGCTGCCCTGGAAAGTGCCAAAGCACAGCTTGAAATTGCAAAATCAGGAGCAAGCTCTGCTGAGTCAAATGCCACAGCCTCGGTGTTGAACAGCCAGGCTGCCAAAGACAATATCACAACAGCTCAGGCCCGTTTGACCAAAGCAGAGAAGGAGATGACCCGCGTTGACAAAATGCTGAAAGATGGTGCTGCAACCCAGCAACAATTTGATGCGACCAAGGCCGAGTATGAAACAGCGAAAGCCCAGCATGATATGATTGTAAAACAATTTGAGGCATCTTCGTCGCAGGCTACGGGGGCTCAATCGCAGGCAGAAGCTCAGAAATCACAGATTATCCTGGCAACAGCCATGGTGAAACAGCGTGAAGCAGAACTGGCCCTCGCGCAGAATCAATACAACAACACCGCTGTGTTGGCTCCGTTTGATGGCATCATTTCCAAAAAATCGATTGAAGTAGGGCAATACCTGCAGGTGAGCGCTCCGGTGTGTTCGGCCGTAGATATTAATAATCTATATGTATCGGCTAACTTCAAAGAAACACAGATTGAAGAAATGCGCCCTGGTCAGGAAGTTGAAATTAAAGTGGATGCATTCCCGAAAGCGTTCGTAAAAGGGACATTGCAGAGTTTTGGTGGCGCAACGGGAGCTAAATTTTCTTTACTGCCCCCGGATAATGCTACAGGTAATTTCGTGAAAATAACGCAGCGTGTACCGGTTCGTATTGCCATTACCGAATATCCGAAAGAGCTTGCAGGTATGTTATTGCCGGGATTAAGCGCTGTTGTAGATATTAAAACCAAATAATAGAAATCTTGAGCACAACAACTTTACAGGCTCCGGCACAAATTCAGTATCCTACCGGATTCACCAAGTGGATTACGGTGATCACTGCAATCAGCTGTGCTATCCTGGAGCTTATCGATACAACGATTGTGAATGTTGGTTTGCGTGAGATCAGTGGAAGTATTGGTGCCACCACCACAGAGATTGCCTGGGTAACGACATCCTATGCCATCTCCAATGTGATCATCATCCCGCTGACCAGTATGCTTTCCGATCTTTTCGGTCGAAGAATTTATTTTACAGGATCGGTGATTCTGTTTACAGTTGCTTCCATTATGTGCGGACTCTCCGGAAGCCTGTGGACCCTGGTGTTCTGGCGTTTCGTGCAGGGCCTTGGTGGCGGCGGACTGTTATCTACAGCGCAAACGATTATCATTGGTGCATTTCCTCCCGAAAAAATAAGTACAGCCAACGCTATTTTTGGTATGGGTATGATCATGGGGCCTACTTTTGGTCCAGCTCTGGGTGGTTATATCCTGGATCACCAGACCTGGCACTGGATCTTTTTTGTGAATATTCCGATAGGCATTGCGGCAACGTTTTTATCCTGGACTTATATCACTAACAGGCCGGGTGCTGTAAAACCCAGGAAGATCGACTGGTGGGGTATTATATTCCTGGTCATGGCCATTGGCTCACTGCAGTATGTGCTGGAAGAAGGCACCTCTAAAGACTGGTTCGAAAGTTCAGAAATTGTAATCATGTCAATGGTTTCGTTGTTTGGCCTGGTCGCTTTTATCTACAGGGAACTCAGCATTGATTATCCGGCAGTGAATATCAGGCTTTACAAAAATTATAACCTGACCATGGGGAGTATTATGAACCTGATGCTTGGTATGCTATTGTTCGGCACAGTATTTATATTTCCGCTTTTCGTACAGATATCGTTGGGCTGGACTCCATTGAAAACAGGCCTGTTTATGATTCCAGGGGCTTTATGTTCGGCCTTTGCCATGCCTCTGGTGGGGAATCTGCTGAACAAAGGAGCCAACCCGAAGCTCATTATTATAATAGGGATCATCATGACGTTCTTTTTCGTACTCATGCTTGGCTATGCTTCCCCGGACTCCAATGAAAGTAACTTTTACCTGCCATTTGTTTTGCGTGGATTTGGTTTGGCTTTTATGATGTCGCCGATTCTTGCCCTGGCAGTAGGAGGACTCAAGGGTAAAGATATGACTCAGGCCGTAGGGCTTGCGAATATGGTGCGGCAATTGGGTGGTGCTATTGGCATTGCATTGATTAACCTTTATCTCACCTCTGTGAATGCGCAGGCAAGAAGTAATATGCTGGGCTATATCAATCCATATAACACAGTGGCCAGCGACCGTTTGAATATGCTGACACAGAATTTTATGTCGCAGGGTTTTGATCCGGAACGTTCGCAGGCACTGGCCAACCAGATGCTGGAAGGCGCTCTGTACAGGCAACAGGCTATGGTGAGCTATAACCAGGGTTTTTTAATGGTGGCTTTTGCCATTCTTTTTGCAATCCCTGTGGTATTAATGATCCGCTATAAAAAGGGAACCAAAAGTAAAATGATTTCAGACCACTAAAGAGGTTCGGTATGTTTGTAATTCCCCTGTTTGTTTTGTAATTTTCTATTTTACAAACAGGGGAATTTATCATGATAAGCATTCAGGCACAGATCCGGCAGGAGCATTATAAAACGAGCATTCGTTCAGAGTTGAATACGCTGGTGGCCGATGAGCCGGTGTCGCACGGAGGGGAGGAAAAGGGGTTTTCACCTTCGGGTCTTCTGGCTTCATCTCTCGGTGCCTGCACCTGTATTACACTCCGTATGTATGCTGATCGTAAACAATGGCCACTCGATGGCGTTGATGTAGAAGTATCGTTGGAGTGGTCGGCAGAAAAGCAGCAAACCAATATAAACCGTAATATTACCCTGATGGGTGCATTAAGCGATGACCAGCGCGAGCGTTTATTGCAGATCGCCAATCAATGCCCTGTGCATAAAATGCTGTCACATCCCATTCACATACAAAGCCAATTTTTATGAAAGAAATAACCAAAACCTATAGCAACGGAGAAGTCACTATTGTATGGAAGCCTCATGTATGCATTCATTCAACGATTTGCTGGAAAGGTGCAGCTGGATTGTCGCAGGTGTTTAACCCGGCCGAAAAACCCTGGATAAAACCCGAAGGTGCAACCACCGCGCGTATTGTAGAACAGGTAAAGAAATGCCCGTCGGGAGCTCTGACTTATTACATGAATGCCGATGGGCATACGCGGGAAGATATTTCGGTAGAAACGATAGCAGAGGTTTCACCAAACGGACCATTGCTGGTATATGGAAACATTGTGGTGAAGGAAAAAGACGGCCATGAAACCCATAAAAATAAAGTCACTGCTTTTTGCCGTTGCGGAGGCTCCGGAAATAAACCGTATTGCGATGGTACCCACACTAAAATAGGTTTCAAAGACGAGGCCTGAGAAAATAGATTATTTCATCATGGATGTGCGCTTTACAAGGTAGGCATAAAGCACATTTTCAAAGCCCTGGTTTATATCGGCTTCTACAAAGTCGATATGATACTGCCCGCATTTTAGTTTCAGGTTTTCTGTGTATTTGAGTGTTTTAGAAGTATACAACTCTTTAACCTGTTGCGGATTCAGTTTTATTTCTTCATTGGTTTCCATGTCAATGAAGCGATACGGACGATTTTCAAATTCAAAGTCCAGCTCTGATTTTTTATCGGTTACATGAAATAAAATAACTTCATGTTTTTTATAGCGCAGGTGCTGAAGCGCCGAGAAGATGGCTTCCTGGTCGTCGGCCTGTTCAAACATGTCGCTGAAAATAACCACGAGCGAACGCTGATGAATGATCTCAGCAATCTGGTTCAGTGCTTTGGCCGAATCTGTTGCCAGCCCCGGTTTGTATAAGGCCGGATCCAGCAGGGTTTCCAGCTCATGGTACATCATTTTTTGCTGGGTCGGGTTGCTTTTGGCCTTATAGTGTTTCGAAATATCTGTATCGAACAGAGTCAGACCCGGTGCGTCGCGTTGGGTTTTCAGGAGTTCGATCAATGCGGCCGCCGAATATACCGAAAACGCCAGCTTGTTGTTCTTTGCCGGTTTTTCGTTTTCGAGGGGAAAGAACATGGACGATGAGCAATCGATAATGATCTGGCAGCGCAGGTTGGTTTCTTCTTCGTAACGCTTTACAAATAATTTATCCGTACGGGCAAATAATTTCCAGTCGATATGCCTGGTGCTTTCGCCGGGATTATAAATCCGGTGTTCGGCAAATTCGACAGAGAATCCGTGAAACGGGCTTTTATGTAAACCTGTAATAAAGCCTTCGACCACTTGTTTGGCAAACAGCTCCAGGTTTGAGAAAGGTTCTATGCGTTGTCTTTCAATCACGGTTGTTCCAGTTTATAAATTTCAACATGTTTGAATTGTCCGATCTTATTTTTAAGATAGGGCTCAACCCCTTTCTCTTTCTTGATTTCCGGGTTATTAATAACCAGGTATTTTGCGCCTTGCGCCATGTCATTTTTTATGAAAGTGGTATCGGCATAACCATTCACACCCATGCCTGTAAATCCTTTCTGATCCATGAGATACAGCGTGATGTTGAAGCTTTGATCCGGGATACTTACCACTTTGTCGGTACGCTGTATGCCCAGACTTCGGAGGTAAGGTGTGATTTCTTCCAGTGGTTTGATGGTGTTGTCGTAATTCCAGTGAAACCAACGCCAATAGCTGGCTTCTTCGTTTGTAACACCAAGAAATGTTTTAGCGATCTTGCTTTCTTCAAATGTCCTCAACCTGAAAATAGCACATGAATAATAAACGGAGTAGGCTAAGAAAAATACAATAATGATATTCAGTTTTTTATTGAGCTTTAAATAATCAGATTTCATGAATGACCCGAAACCTATAATGATCATAATAGGGAAGATAATTTGTGTGATTAAATAGTAATCGTGAACGTTAAAAACTTTAAAAAACAGGAGAATAAAAGCGGATGTGAACAAGGCAGAAATTATAAGCGCAATTCTCACAAACATTTCCAGTTTTTTCAGATTCAGGAGTAACCAGATAAAAAGCCCAAGTATTAAAAACAATGCTGCTTTATTAAATGAGGTATTCAGGTGATCATTGACTAGAAATCTTGCAGTTTCTAATATTTTAAAAGGCTCCATTTTCCATATCGGTAAAAAGCCCATCAGGAATACACCGTCACTGTTGTTATTATTATAGGCCAGGGCCCAGCGATACCAGGCCAGGATCAGAATGGCGCTTAAAGGGAAAGCAATGAGTGGAATTATTTTCTTCGGAAACAGGAGACCCTGATCACGCATGGTTTTGATGTTGAATAAATCGCAGAGGCTGATAACCCCGATGATGATAAGGACGGAACCGGCACTCGCTTTGAGCAGAGCTGCCAGTGTGGCGGCAATAATGGCAATGATAAACCAAAGCATTTTGCGGCGGTGCATGAAAAGCAAAAAAGAGCTCAGCCCGATAATGGCAAAGGAAAGTGCCGGAACATCGGCGAGGAAATTGAAAGAATAATAAGAGAGGAGCGGGGAGGCCACGATCAGCAATGTTCCGCAATAGGCGTAGAACCAGGAACGCGAGGTTTCGTAGATGCCTGCAAACAGAAAGAGCAGTGCAATTGTATAGATGAAAAGTTCAAGGAAGCGGTACCAGTATTCATGTTCGCCAAACATCTTCCACAACATGGCTACGCTGTAGTTCATCAGGGGCAGTTCGCTCACTGCTTTCCCGTCGCCGTCGCCCTGCCAGTGAATTTTTGGAGAGAAGAAGTGCATGCCTTCTTCATAATAGTTCTTTGTAAAAGAGAGGCAGTCTGTCTGGCGCCACTGGTGTATGGAGTGCGGCCTGGTTCTGAACATATCGGCATACCCATAGAACAGGTATATGCCGGTCAGTAATACAAGTAAAACAACCAGATGATGCTTAAGTGTAAAGCGAGCCATATGGGTAAAGATACTATTATTTGAAAAGCTGGTAAAATAAAAAACCCCGCCGTATAGGCAGGGTTTTTTATTTAATCTTAAGCAGATTATTTTCCTTTGTTAACTGAACCAGATAACTCAGAACCAGCTTTAAATTTCACTACTTTTTTAGCAGCAATTTTAATTTCTTTACCAGTTTGTGGGTTACGGCCAGTACGTGCAGCACGTTTAGCTACTGAAAAAGAACCGAAACCTACTAAAGATACACGGTTACCTTTTTTCAGGTCTTTAGAGATAGCTTCGATAGTTGCGTCTAATGCACGACCAGCGTCAGCTTTAGTTAATTTTGCGCTTGCAGCGATTGCGTCGATTAATTCTGCTTTGTTTGCCATTTTTTTTTGTTTTTAAGGATTAAACATTAATTACTTTTAACAAGAACAAATTTATACTGTATTCCTTATCTGTCAAGTATCCCGGACAAAAAAACGGCTATTTTGTTGATAAATCGGCCTATTGTTAATAAGTGTGCCCTGTAACCCATTAAAAACAGGCTTTTTTGACCCCTGATAGGCCGAAATAGACCGTATGAGCCTGCTACGTGCTCCTGTAGTTTGGCATTCCCTATAAACAGTAGCTTGTTGAATTATCAGAAGAACGAAAACGAATCCGGTAAATTAAAGCCTCTTAAAAATTCGGCAATGCCCATTCTTTTTTTGCCGGCAAGCTGTAATTCCTGTATGTCTATGAAACCATTGATGCATGCGACTTTCAGGCTGTTCTTTCCGTCGCTTAGCACTGTACCGGGTTTATACGTATGTGATTTTAATTCGTACAAAGCCCGGTATATCTTGATAGACACGGGTTGTGCATTTTTGTCGGGAAATTCAGTGTATGCCGCAGGGTAGGGACTCAGACCCCGGATCAGGTTATAGATAGCCATAACATCACGATCCCATTTGATCCTGCATGTTTCCTTGAACAATTTAGGGGCATGTACACTCTCACCGTCATTCTGAGGATGCAATGTGTAATTGCCGGATTCAATGGCTCTGACGCTCTTCAAAACAAGCTCAGCACCAATCGACATCAGTGTATCGTGCAACTGCCCGGCTGTTGTGGTTTCGGATATCGGTGTTTCTTCCTGAAATAAAATATTGCCCGTGTCAATTTCATGTTTCAGTTTAAACGTGGTGACACCGCTTTTTGTATCACCCTGGATCACGGCCCAGTTAATAGGCGCAGCCCCTCTGTATTTCGGAAGCAGAGAAGCATGCAGGTTATATGTACCCAGGGGTGGCATATCCCATACCACTTCAGGAAGCATACGGAATGCAACAACTATCTGTAAATCGGCTTTCAGCGATTTTAATTCTTCAATAAAAGATTCCGATTTCAGCTTTTCGGGTTGCAATACACGCAGACCTTTTTCCAGGGCATATTTTTTTACGGCCGACATCTGAACCTGCTGACCTCTGCCGGCGGGTTTATCGGGTACGGTTACAACGCCTACAATATTGTAGTTGTTTTTTACAAGTATATCAAGAGAAGCCACCGCAAACTCCGGTGTGCCCATAAAAACAATATTCATGTTATAAGAAATGAATCAAACAGTTTCAAAAGTAAAATTAATAAACGAGATATTACCCGGCGAAAGATGAAATCACCCTTCAAAATATTACATTTGTAATATACGAATAACTAAATTCGGAGAATGGCAGGATATACTATATGATGTTACAGGGTATACAACTTAAAAAGCAATATGGGCCTTTGCAGGTACTTAAAGGCGTTGACATTGACATACGCGATGCGGAAGTTGTATCAATTGTTGGATCATCAGGTGCCGGTAAAACCACTCTGCTGACGATACTCGGAACACTCGATAAGCCAAGCTCGGGCGAAGTGCTTTTCGACGGCGTCAATATTACTGCCTTGTCTGAAAAGAAACTGGCCGCTTTTCGCAACCAGCACATTGGTTTCGTATTCCAGTTTCACCATTTATTACCGGAGTTTACTGCGCTCGAGAATGTTTGCATTCCGGCTTACATCGCGAAGAAGGGTAGAAAGGAAACCGAGGTAAAAGCCATGGAATTACTCGATATGCTTGGCCTGGCAGGCAGGGCTGAACATAAACCCTCAGAACTGTCGGGAGGTGAGCAGCAACGGGTAGCTGTAGCCAGGGCCCTCATCAATAATCCCAAAGTTGTATTCGCCGACGAACCTTCCGGAAACCTGGACAGTCATAATGCAGCCAGTTTGCATCAGCTGTTTTTCAGTTTACGCGATACCCTGAAACAAACATTTGTTATTGTAACCCACAACGAGGAACTGGCCAATATGGCCGATCGTAAACTGGTGATGCGCGATGGCATGATCATAACCTAAGTGTTTTTCCCATTTCTGTTTTTAGCAAAATATCTGTTGCCGAACTGCGTAAGATCATAGCCGAACGCAATGCCCGTAAGCTATCTCGCTTTAATAAGCTCATGCTATGGTTTAATTATGCGATTATTGTTTGTCTCATACTCTCGCTGACAGCACCTTATATTTCGCCCAACAGTTTCTGGATTATTGCATTTTTCGGATTGGCATATCCCATCTGGCTTTTGCTCAATCTTATATTTACTGTTTACTGGGCTATGCAAATGCGCTGGCAGTTAGTGTTTTCACTCCTCACCATTCTGCTTGGATTCAATACGCTGACCGGTTACGTTCAGCTGCGCTGGGGGCATAGCGCGGTTTCCAATAAAGACATTAAAGTCATGAGTTACAATTCCATGTTGTTCGATCTTTATAACTGGAGCAAAAATGCGCAAAGCCGGAACCTGATATTGAATATGCTTGCCGAGGAGAACCCTGATATTTTATGTCTGCAGGAATTCTATAACTCTGATGCCGTCAACGATTTTCATAACTCTGATACATTGGTACATATGCTCAATGCGAAAAATATGCATTGTGAATATACAACCACGCTCCGTAAGGTGGACCATTGGGGAATTGCCACATTCACACGATTCCCGGTTGTGCGGAAAGGAAAAATAGATTTCAATGTGCGGTCCAACAATATATGTATATATACCGATGTGCTTATAGCCAAAGATACCGTGAGGATTTACAACATGCACCTGCAGTCGATCAGTTTCAGTAAGTCGGATTATAAATTTATGGAGGCGGTTAATACACAGGCAGAAGCCGATGATGAAGTTGAACACAGTAAAAGTATTTTAAGAAGGATTAAACGGGCCTTTATAAAACGGGCCACGCAGGCTGATGCTGTGGCTGATCACATAAAACAATGTCCGTATCCGGTCATAGTTTGTGGCGATTTTAATGATACTCCGGCATCTTATGCATACCGTACAATACTTGGCGATCTGAAGGATTCGTTCCGGGAAAGCGGCAGTGGATTTGAACAGACTTATGCAGGGAAATTTCCAAGGTTCCGTATCGATTACATTTTACATGGTCCGCAATACGAAGCGATCAATTATCACAAGGTGTCAGAAACCCTCACAGATCATTTTCCGATTGTTTGCTATCTGCGAAAGGCTCAGCCGGCTCCATAAGTTTAAAGGCCTGTGCAATATGGTAAATGATATCAGAGGCCAGTACACTTTCCATACTCATGGTTTGAGTACATAACTCAGCTGCCAGGCCATGAATATAAACGCCCACAACACAAGCTAATTCAGAAGTGTAATGTCTTGCTGAAAGCGCAGTGATCATGCCGGTTAATACATCACCGCTGCCTCCTTTGGCAAGTGCGGGATTTCCGGTAGAGTTGAAATATACTTTTCCTTCGGGTGTAATAATGGCCGAGTAGGCGCCTTTCAGTACCATAATCTGTTCATGTTTCCGGCAAAAGGCAATAGCAGTTTTCAGCCTGTCAAAATCTGATGTGTGTGTTTCCGTTAGTCTGTCAAACTCTTTTACATGCGGTGTAAATATGCAGCGTGGCGGGATAAATGATAACCAGGTTTTGTTTTCAGCCAGGATATTGATCGCATCGGCATCAAACACAAGTGTTTGTGTACTGTTCTGGATCAGTGCTTTCAATACGCGTTCGGTATCATCTTCGGTGCCAAGTCCCGGCCCCACACCAATAGCCGTGTAACGATCTGTTTTTGGGAGTTCCCCGATGGCATCATAAGGATCTTCGGAGGTCATGGCTTCCGGCAATCCGATATGCAATGCCTGTATACTTTCCCTGCAACTGTGCACCGTGAGCAGACCTGCGCCACTTCTCAGACAGGCTTTGGCAGCCAGCAGTATTGCGCCGCTTTTGCCTTTGCTGCCACCCATAAGCAGAGCATGCCCATAGCTTCCCTTATGCGAGAAACGTTTACGGAGCTCCATGTGTATACGTACATCATCGGCTTGCAGAAATGTAAATGGCGATTTAACCTGTGCTGTAAATGCCGGGTGAAGCCCGATATCCAGCACGTCAAAACGGGGCGCGTAAGCGGCATTTTCTGCCATCAGGAAAGCCAGCTTCGCGGTTTGAAACGTAAGTACGTGCCCTGATTTTACAATGTATTTATTTTCTGATGACGAACGATCGGCATAGAGGCCTGATGGAATATCAATAGATATAATGCCGGAACCAGCGGTATTCATCCACTCGATGGCAGTAGCAGCCAGGCCGTCAACAGGTTTATTGAGTCCTGTTCCGAACAGTGCATCAATGAGTAAAGCCTGCTTGTCAGGCACAATCTGTTTAAGATCCGATGCTTCGTGTATGTGTTGCACAACGGATGGGAATTCTTTCTCCAGCCGTTCCAGGTTAATGGCACAATCCGGGGTTATATTGGGTGAGTAATGAATCAGGATGACGTGTACTTTATACCGGCGCTGAATAAGCAGGCGGGCCATAGCAAGCCCATCGCCTCCATTGTTGCCCTTTCCGCAGATAATAACAAAAGGTGTTGTATGGTTGATGTATTGCGTTACAAACGACACACAGGCCAGTGCCGCCCGTTCCATAAGATCAATAGATTTTATAGGTTCATGCTGAATGGTGTATTCGTCCCACTCCCTGATATGTTCTGTTGAGAAAATATACATAGATCAATGATTGCAGTTGCCGTTACAGCCCTTGTCACAGTTTTTGCGCGTCATGGTTCGGTAAAGCCTGTAAATAATAAATACAGAAGCGCCGCCAACAATAAGTATCAGTAAAATAGTTTCAGTCATTATTGCTGTTTATAGGTTGGCATGGTCGCAGGGTCCAGTATCGGAATTTCGTGTGTGAGCGTTTTACCGGCTACCTTGATTTTCAGAATGTATAAACCGGTAGGATAATCTTTCATATCCAGAATAAAATAGTTCGTGTTCTCGAGTGTAACACCCAGTTGTTTGTCGCCATTCCTGGTACAGACTTCGAGCTTTACCGGTCCCAGGTTTTTACCTTCAACAGATATGCTGTATTTGCTGATCCCGATAGGCAACAGGGTTATGCTGCCCTCATCGGCCGACAACTCTTTTTCATTGTATACAAATTTCAGTTTTTTCTTCAGCTCTGTCTTATAAAGATTGTTGTTGCTGAGCCCTGCCGGTGATGATTCAAAACGCTGAAAATCATTTTTGGGCTGGCTTACAACCGTATCTTCTTTGCTCCAGATTCTCACGTAGTCCACTTCAAATGTGTTGGGCCAGGTGGTGGTGGCATCAGGCCCGGGCGAAAAAGCACCATTGTCTTTGGCAACAGCACTATTGATGATCAGGTTTTGTGAAGTTTTGAAATCTCCTTTAAAATAGGCAATAGGTTGCCCGTTCAGATACCATTTTACATAGCCCGGCTGCCACTCGGTCGAGAGTACATTC
Source organism: Bacteroidota bacterium (assembly GCA_018267825.1). Classification (GTDB taxonomy): domain Bacteria; phylum Bacteroidota; class Bacteroidia; order B-17B0; family Aurantibacillaceae; genus JAFDXR01. The sequence goes on from JAFDXR010000014.1 coordinate 58,489, forward strand.
CAGTCTTGCGATAAATTGTCTTTTGCCGGCACCCAGCCGCCCCAGTTTCTCTTTAGATTGAGAAAACCGCCTTTATAATTTTCACAACCATTTGGGCAGTGTACATCCACATGAATCTGGTTATTGCGTTCACCCTTCAATTCAAAAAAATCAATTTCTTCATTCGGATCACCACCATAGACCCAGAATGCAGGCCAGGTTCCATGCTGACTGTTGCTTTTGAAGCGGATCTCAAACAATCCGTATTTATAACGTTTCATGGTTGAAATAACTCCAGACGTATAATCGAAATCATATTCGCCATCGATGAGTTTTTTACCGGAGCGTTTCAGGTAAGCACTGTCAATTTGCTCGGGCTTTAGTTTGATACGATTTTTTTCAAGCTTTGTGGTGATGATCATATGTCCATCAGCCTGCGTCACATTTTCGTTTTTATAAAGAAGGTTCAGCGACTGCTCCAGCTCTCCGCCCCAGGGCATGCCGAATTTCCAGATGTCTGTATTGAGAAAACGGGTGCCGAATTCATCACCATCATAATAATACCATTTCACTGCAGTATCTTTTTTGATCTGCCAGCTCACCTGTGCAAATCCTGCAGCAGATACAAACAGTAGAAGTAAATTTAGTTTAAACAGATTTTTCATGGTTTATAAATCCTGTAATAGGGATTATCACTGACCGGTGAATACTGGAGTTCTGTGTCATCACCGAAAGTTTGTTTTAAAATTACAATAAATTTCAATCCGTGCCCCTTCAGTGAATCCACAAATGCGGCGTTTTTGAGGTTTTCGCTTGTACAGATCCAGCCTTTCCGGTGGGCAAAATACATAGGGGTTGGATATTTCCCGCTATTAATGGCAATAAGATCCTGTCTGGTAGAGCAAGAATCCAGGCTGCTTTCCAACCGGGCAATCTGAAGGTCTTTATGCTTGATGAAAAAATCATCCTGCTGATTTAAAATGCCTTCAGCAGAAGTAATCAGTAAAATGAGTATTGGCCAGGTTTTTCCGGGGATCTTTTCGGTCAGGTAACCGCCCATCAGGGCCATCACGGGCACAAAAGGAATAATATAGTAGGAGTGGTGATAAAAGGCAAAGCCACTTTTACCCATCACAACAAAGAAGGCGGCAAAGCACAACAAAAAAAGAAAAATGATCCGATCACGTTTTACACTGGCATACACCACACCGCCTGCAAATACTGCAAAACCGGTGAACTGCAGGGCAGAGCTGTAAAACCGTGAAAGTGCTTCAGGCAGATGTTCGCCGATATCGCGTATACCGTCGATAAAACCGGTGCCCATAAAAAAATGATGGAACCCGTAACGTTCCACCAATAAAGGCGTCCAGTAGAAATACCAGAAACAGACAGGGATCAGTATGAGTATATGAACGAATCCGAATAAAAACCTGGCACGCCATGTTATTTGTGAGGAGATAAAGAGCGGCGCATACACAATCAACAGGTAGCCTGCCGGCAGTTTTGCCATAAGCCCGGTAAGTGTCAGCGCAGCGCATAAAAGCAGATTATGCTTTCCGGGGAGCTTCTGAAGAAAGCCTGTTCCAAAGTATATACCGGCAATGATCAGTGAAACGGAGAAGGTATCGGGCATGATCTTTCTGGAGAACTCAAACCAGATGGAGAACAATAATAGAACAGAGGCACGGAATGCCAGTGTAGGATTGAAAAAACGATGCACAAGCCGGTAGAAGAACAGGATTCCGAAACTGGATACTACCAGGTTTATAAGCCGGCCGTACCAATGGGCATAACCAAATACAAGAGATACAAGATAAATAAGATAATTGAGTACCGGGAACTCCATGGCGGTAATGCCTGTTTTTTCGCCGGCAAAATCAACCCTTGGATAGAGAATATTGGAATCGGTTTCATAAAAATTACGGGCAGCCATGGTTACCGTTGTCTGGCGCCAGTTATGAGCCACCTCCAGCGGTGGGTTGGTAATATGAAACAAACGGGCTGCAAAAAAAAGAATAATCCAGAACCTGATGTCTTTGAGCAGATTATGGTTAATTATCGCTTGTAATTTATTCATGCCGCAGCTCAAAAATAACCTAAACTTTCGTTAATTTCGCCTATTATTTCATGATTATGATTACAGCTGAATCACCGGTAAAATTTGACCGCCGTAAACAGAAAGATGATACTCTGTTGGCCCTTTATAAAAACATTTTAAAGCCTCGGATGATCGAGGAGAAAATGCTCCTGTTATTACGCCAGGGTAAAATTGCAAAATGGTTCAGTGGCATAGGCCAGGAAGCTATTTCTGTGGGAGTTGCCACAGCTCTCAATACCGATGAGTATATTCTGCCGATGCACCGTAACCTGGGTGTATTTACAACCCGTGAGATTCCTTTGAACCGCTTATTTTCACAGTTCCAGGGAAAGCCGGGAGGTTTTACACAAGGCCGTGACCGCTCTTTCCATTTTGGGACACAGGAATATAAAATTGTGGGAATGATTTCTCACCTGGGCCCGCAAATGGGTGTGGCTGATGGGATTGCCCTGGCCAACAAACTGAAACAGGAGAAAAAAGTAACTGTTGTTTTCAGTGGTGACGGCGGTGCCAGTGAAGGCGATTTTCATGAAAGTATTAATACGGCAGCAGTGTGGGATCTTCCGGTTATTTTCGTGATCGAAAACAATGGCTATGGTTTATCAACGCCAAGCAACGAGCAGTTCCGCTGCAAGTCCTTTGCCGATAAAGCCATTGGGTACGGCATTGAAGGCATTACAGTAGATGGAAACAATGTGCTGAAAGTATATGAAACGGTGAAAAACCTGGCCGAATCCATGCGTGAAAACCCGCGCCCTGTATTACTGGAGTGTGTAACGTTCAGGATGCGTGGTCACGAAGAGGCCTCAGGTACCAAATATGTACCAAAAGAACTGTTTGAAATCTGGGGTAAAAAAGATCCTGTCAATACATTTGAGAGATTCCTGCTGGATGAAGGTGTATTAACAGAAGATATGATCGAAGCCATTCGCGCCCAGAATAAAAAAGATATTGACGCAGGACTTGAAATTGCATTTGCAGAAACCAGTCCGGCCATTGATACGGAAAAAGAACTACGCGAATTATTCAAACCGGTGCATATCGAAGATACAAGCGCTTCGGTAGGCGCTAAAACCAGCAAACGCCTGATTGATGCCGTATCTGACGGCTTACGCCTGGCGATGCGCAAACATCAGAACCTCGTATTGATGGGGCAGGATATAGCCGATTACGGCGGGGTATTCAAAATTACGGAAGGGTTTGTTGAAGAGTTCGGAAAGGCCCGCGTGCGGAATACACCTTTGTGTGAATCAGCGATTCTCGGCGCCGGATTTGGATTATCTATCAATGGCCATAAAGCCATGGTGGAAATGCAGTTTGCTGATTTTGTGAGCGAAGGCATGACACAAATCGTGAACAATCTGGCGAAAAGCCATTACCGCTGGGGACAAAATGCCGATGTGGTAGTACGTATGCCAACGGGCGCTGCAGTAGCAGCCGGACCGTTCCACTCGCAAAGTAATGAAGCCTGGTTTTTCCATACACCGGGATTAAAAATAGCATACCCTGCATTCCCTTCGGATGCAAAAGGCTTACTCCTGAGTGCCTTTGAAGATCCGAACCCGGTGATGTTCTTCGAACATAAAGCCCTTTACAGAAGTATCAGTGAAGATGTGCCTGATGAATATTATACCATCCCATTCGGTAAAGCCCGGTTGGTGCGCGAAGGCAGCGACCTCACAATCGTAACATACGGCCTTGGTGTGCATTGGGCGATGGAAATCCTGGATGAAAATCCTTCCATTTCGGCCGATCTTATTGACCTGAGAACATTGGCTCCGCTGGATGTGGAGGCAATCATAAACTCGGTACAGAAAACCGGGAAAGCTTTTGTATTGCATGAGGATACGCTTACCGGCGGTATCGGCGGAGAATTAAGCGCCCTGATTACAGAGCATTGTTTCGAATACCTGGATGCTCCTGTGATGCGCGAGGGAAGCCTGGATACACCTGTACCAATGAATGCCGACCTGGAAATCAACTTCCTGCCGAAAGATCGTTTCCGCAAGAAATTACTGGCGCTGCACGCCTATTAATTAAAAGGTATTGACGATCTGTAACCCGGAAAGTCTATTCAAGTGGTTTTATTTCCAGTACGAGTACGTCGGTAAGTGGCAGAGGTGTTGTGTTTTTCGGTGTACGTCCTTTCACAGCGTGTTGTGCCGGCATGCCTGTATAATGCATACGCTCGCGGTAAATACCCTGTTTGGAAATATAGAGTATAACAGATTCGGCGCGTTGTTCGCACAGGAATTTATTCTTATTGATATTCCCGCCGTGATCGCCGTATCCGCTGATGTTCAGCTGCACTTTGGGATTATTGGCCAGAATCAAAGCCAGCTCATCCAGGCTTTCGGTACAGGTGTCGGGTATGGTTGTTTCGTTGGTGGCAAAATGCACCGTTGTTTTTTCATATAATTCTGTGTGGGCAGGTTCATTGAGGTTATCCGTTCGCACAATCACTTTTTGATATTTCATGATGCTGTCAAAAGGAAACGTAGCGCTCAGATCCTTATAGTTTTTAAATCCTTTTTGTGTGGAGTCTTTAACAGAGCTGAAGGAGTGCGCTTCGAGAAATACACCTGAGTCAAACGACTGATCATCCACATCGCCGATACAGATTTTGATATGGTATTTTGCGTAAGGCACCACATAAAACTGTGCTTTCATTTTTTTAGTGAAACCATCATACTGAAAGATTTTGAGAATGTTTTCATTCAGGTATTTTTTACCGGTGGCTTTGTAATACAGCGCCGTATCCTGTGCTTTTCCCGCCATGCTTGAGCTATCGGTCACCTGAACGTTCTGACGCCCTCCCAGTGTAGGTTTGATGTTTGTTTTAGCGGCACCGGATTTTGCATGTTCAGTTTCCTTACCCATGTTTTTGGATTTGAACAGGTAGGTATTTACAAATGGATCATTGTCGATATATAACTGTTTATTGAGCTTCTGGTTGATATTATTGATGGCTACAAATTTTTTATCATTGGGCAGAAGTGCTTCATTTTTTTGGTTCATAGGACCTCCTGTAACAAAGAAACCAAATACATCATTAAATGGCGAGCCCACATATTCTTTGTATTCTTCGGAACCAAAGGCATATTCAAAGGTCACTTTGTTGTTGAGAGGTATAAAATCAAATTCAATATAAGTGATGTCATAAACTTTTGAACCCATAGCGAGTTTCACCAGCGATTTATCACTTTTATATTTCTTCGGACCTGGGTATAATACGCTGCTGATACCCGGCGAACTGTTTGGTCCGATAGCATTGGTAGCGAAGCCTGTGGATAGAATCAGGCCACTTGCCATGCCTGTTTTGTTTTCAGGACACTGATAAGAACCTATACTTTTTTTGTTTGAGCTGCTTGTAATGTTTCCGATCCTGATGCCATCTCCGGCAAATACCTGGTTAATAAGGTGGTCAGCACTTTGGGAGGTGTCAATTTTAAGTTGTGCCGGGGTTCGCACAAAGCAAAACATCAGAATGGAAAAAATGCATAATTGTTTCATGACATTCCCCATTTTGATTACAAAGTTAAGCTTTGTTCAAGGGTCTTAATATCACGGTAATACGTGAATCAGTTGTTGTACCTTTTCAGGGTAAATGTGAAAAGTGTACCGTCACCCGGCTTGCTGCTCACATCAATGGTTTCGCCGTGGGCTTCCACAATGTGTTTTACAATGGCCAGTCCGAGGCCTGTACCGCCCTGTTCGCGGCTGCGCCCTTTATCCACGCGATAAAAACGTTCGAACAGGCGAGGCAGATGCACAGGATCAATTCCAATACCATTGTCTTTTATTTCGACAATAACCTGTTCGTCGTAAAGGCTGAATGTGATTTCTGTTTTACCGTTTTCACGGCCATATTTTATACTGTTTGTGAGCAGGTTCACGAATACCTGTCGGATCCTGAACTTATCGGCCAGCACCATAATGGGCTTATCGTATTTTTTAGCAAAGAGCAGTTTAATGTTTTTCTTGGAGGCCTGTAATTCGAGTTGTTCGTATATATCACGGCATTGCTGGGCAATATCGTAAGGCTCCACATCCAGTTCCAGTGTGCCGCTTTCGAGTTGGGTGATGGTTTCGAGGTCATCAATAATGTTGATCATACGATCCACGCTCCGGTCGGCCCGTTTCAGGTATTCTACATTGATGGTAGGATCGTCTATGCCACCGTCGATCAGCGTGGAAATATAGCCCTGGATATTGAAAATAGGTGTTTTCAACTCATGCGATACATTTCCGAGGTATTCTTTGCGGTAGCTGTCGAGATTACGGTAACGTTCTGTTTCTTTCTGGCGCTCAGAGGCCAGTTTTCGGATTTCATCCTCCAGCCTCGTAATCGGATCCACTTCTTCCAGTTGAAATTCCGTATTCGGGATTTCTTTGGGTTGCTGTGATTTTACAAGATTATAGAGTGCATCGATCTTGAAAAAAATCAGATTGTTGTAAATGAAATAGAAAACAAAAAAGCAGGCCAGAAAGCTTACGAAAAAGGAGATCATGATCAGGGAAAGATTGATCTCGTTATAGAATTTGTAAGAAATGATACTTAATACAACTGTTTGAACAACAGCTGCAATAATGCTTAATAAGAGAACGAGTGTTGGTATTTTTAAATTCTTCACCGGAAAAGCAGGTAGCGTATTGATACGAATATACAAAAAGACACGGCTTGCATCCGGTTTTAACAGGCTTGTTGAAAAAATATACTAGAATTCGAATTTATAGCCGATTCCTTTTACAGTGCGGATATAGTCGTCGCCCAGTTTTTCGCGGAGTTTACGAATGTGTACATCAATGGTACGATCGCCAACCACCACTTCATCGCCCCATACCTGTTCGAGGATATATTCGCGGGTAAATACCTTACCGGGTTTGCTGGCCAGCAGTGATAAGAGTTTGAATTCTTTTTTCGGAAGTGCAATTTCAGCACCTTCTTTATAGACAAGAAATTTTTCGCGGTCAATTTTAATACCACCCAGATCAACATTGGCGCCTGTGTTATTGTCGGGCGCATAGCGTCTTAAGAGTGCTTTGATGCGGCTGCTTAATACGCGTGGTTTGATTGGTTTGGTAATGTAATCGTCGGCACCAACTTCAAAACCGGCAATCTGGGAGTAATCTTCATTACGTGCGGTCAGAAAAGCAACCATCACATCTTTCAGGTTATCAATTTCACGGATTTCGCGACAGGTTTCGATACCATCCATTTCAGGCATCATCACATCGAGAATAATCAGTTGGGGGATTTCTTTTTTAGCAATATTAATGGCATCCCGGCCGTTTAATGCCGTAAACACCTGGAAGCCTTCTTTTTTAAGATTATAACTTACAAAATCAAGAATGTCTTGTTCATCGTCAACCAGCAGTATTTTGTAATTTGAATTGTTGTCGTTACTCATATGGTCTTTTTAGTTCTGCTACAAATTTAGGGAGCTTCCTTTGGATATCGGTTAACTAAACGTTAAGAATTCTTTTAGTCTAATCTAATTTACAAAATCTATTTAATATTTAGGTAACATTGACTTGATGTTTTCTTGATTTCGCCTTCTTTTTTTTGCAGTCAAATTTGAAAGCACATGAACAAGGCACTAAAACTCATTACATTCTTCTTTAGCTTAACATTTTTTTTACATGCTCAGACCGGTAAAATTACCGGTACGATCGTGGATGGCAAGACCGGTGAAACGCTTCCGGGCGCCACTATTATGATTGAAGGAACCACAAAAGGAGCGAGCGCTGATTTTGACGGGAATTTCTCAATAAACTCTGTAAATCCCGGAACCTATAATCTTATTGTAAGCTATATTACCTATGATAACAAAAAACTTTCAGGTGTTGTAGTCAAAGCCAATGATGTTACCAATCTGAACGTAACCCTGGAACAATCGAGTTCTCAAACCCTTGGTGAAGTGGTTGTGCAGGTTGAAATGAATAAAGAGAATACCAATACATTATTAATCATGCAGAAGAATAACGTGAGTGTGAGTGACGGTGTATCTTCCGAGACTATCAAACGTACGCCTGACCGGAATACCAGTGATGTATTGAAGCGTGTGAGCGGCGCAAGTATCCAGGATAATAAATTTGCAATTATTCGTGGTTTGAGTGATCGTTATAATGCAGCATATATCAATGGCGCTCCATTACCAAGCTCAGAAAGTGATCGTAAAGCATTTTCATTCGATATTTTCCCGTCGAACATGCTCGATAACCTCGTTATCATTAAAACCGCTACACCCGATATGCCGGGCGAGTTTGCAGGTGGGATTATTCAGATAAACACAAAAAGCATTCCCGATAAAAATTTCAATTCGTTTACCGTTGGTGGTGGTTATAATACCATTACCACGGGTAAAGAACAATACTCCTACAAAGGTGGTAAATACGATTGGTTGGGCATGGATGATGGTACGCGTGCGCTGCCAAAAGAAATTCCGTCGCAGAAAGACTATTCACCGCTCATAAGCGATCAGGCTAAATATGCTACATACATGAAAAATGACTGGGTATTGAACAAAAAGAGTTTTTCACCTAATCTGAACCTGCAATATACTATGGGACATACTTTCAAACTGAAAGACCGTGATTTTTTTGGTGTAATTGTTTCCCTGACATATAACCGCAACAATAACTATTTTGAAACGCAACGTAATTCATTTGTAAGCAGTACCGACCTTTCGGTGCCTTCACAACAGGAAAACTCATTTCTCGATAAAACCTATTCAAGCCAGGTATTGGCAGGAGCTCTGGCGAATTTAAGCTGCAAAATCAATGACAATAATACGATTTCATTTAAAAACCTGTACAGCATCAACTCCGACGACCGTGTGATCCGCCGGACAGGAACCAGGGAAGTACTTGAATCGAATCCAACTTACGAACAATCAGATGTGCAATGGTTCACCGGAAATAAAATTTATACAGGTCAGCTGATAGGTGAGCACTTTATTCCTAAAGCAAAGATCAAGGCCAGTTGGGTTGGCTCATACAGCAAGGTACAGCGCGATATTCCGGACCTGCGCAGAACATCATATTCTTTTAAGAAAAATTTTGATGATCCGGCTAACCCCAATCCTTATGATACAACTCATGTGGCTAATATTGCTTATAATACGGTTGGTCCGAGCTATGGCGGAGGGCGGTTCTATTCCAACCTTAATGAATATATCTACAGCTTCAAAGGGGATTTATCTTACTCTTTTAAAGTCAAAGAAAATTTCAAAAATGAAATTAAAATTGGTGGGTATATGCAATCGCGTAACCGTACATTTTATGCCCGTCAGTTAGGATACATTAAATATGGCCCTGTTGGAAGTTCTGTTTCATTTAACCAGAATCTGTTGACTCTACCTGCGGATCAGATTTTTGCTACACAAAACCTCGGATTAATTGAAGCTCCGTCTGCTTCTAACGGTGGACAAGGTGTTGGAGGTTTTGCATTAAAGGACGCCACTAAGCCAACGGATTCCTACATTGCTACATCGAGTCTGCAAGCAGCATATCTGATGTTGGATAACCGTTACAAGGATAAATTACGACTGATCTGGGGAGCGCGTGTCGAGAATTTCAAACAAACCCTGAATGCTCCGGTTGATGCCAAAACACCGAATTTGGTTGATACAACCGTATTGGACATCCTTCCTTCTGCAAACCTGATATGGTCGGTCACAGAAAAACAAAATATCCGTTTATGTTACTCACAAACAGTGAATCGTCCTGAATTCAGGGAGCTTGCTCCTTTTGCCTTTTATGAGTTCAATACGCAGTTTGTATATTCCGGAAATCCGAATCTGAAACGTGCTAAAGTTCAGAACTATGATCTGCGTTATGAGATTTATCCGGGCCGGGGGCAGTTATTTTCTGTTACCGGATTTTACAAGAGTTTTGAAAACCCTATTGAGCAGGTCTCCCGTGCTGATGTGCAGGGTGAAGTTTCTTTCTCGAATGTACCTAAAGCCAAAAACTATGGTGCAGAGTTGGAGTTTCGTGTTGTGATTGGCGCCCTGTTTAAAGCCGACTCTTCCAAATTCCTGAATAACCTGACCGTGTATTCCAATTTTGCATACATTAAATCAGAAGTGGATGTATCTACCGTAACTACAGGTGCCAAAACACGAGCACTGCAGGGACAATCGCCATATATTTTCAATGCCGGAATCCTGTATTCTGATATGGAACACGGTTTTTCAGTATCTGCCGCGGTAAACAGGGTAGGTCAGCGTATTGCGATTGTAGGTAACGTCAATGAGCCGGATATCTGGGAAAACGGTCGCACCGTTCTGGATATCCAGCTTGGAAAATCTTTCCTGAAAAACAATGCTCTCGATATAAAACTAAACCTGCGCGATGCCTTGGCTCAAAAACAATATTTCTTCCAGGATAGAAACAATAATAATAAACTGGATAAAAAAACGGATGACCTGATATGGATTACCAAATTCGGACCAACCATTTCGTTGAATATCACATACAAGTTTTAAAATCAACCAAATATAAAGGAAAAGCGAAACACCTGTTTCGCTTTTTTTATGCGGAAAACCCTCATATTACCGAATGGTTAAGTTAAAAAGTAAATTGTTTACACTCTGTTAAACTAAGGGTAAGTAAAAGGTAAACTCCGTTTAAGGTGAGGGTAAAGTCATCGGTTTTACTTTGCAGCGTAATTAAGTAAGAAACTTATTTAACCCAAATAATAAAAATGAAAAAAATCTACAAACTCGCTGCATTAGCTTTATTAAGCATGCCAAGCTTCGCCCAAACGACATTTTGGACCGCAACCAACTACCGTGGTGCATTCGCACCAGCTCCCACACCAATGTGGACTGATACCTGGACAGAATGGGATCCTCAGAATAAAACGTATCCGGCCCCGACACAAACTATTACTTCCAGCATAACTTCCAATACACATTGGACTGCGGGAAATGTATACTTATTACAAGGCCAGATTTATGTAAAAAATAATTCCACGCTTACTATTGATGCAGGTACTATTATCCTGGGGGATAAAAACTCTGTAGGTGCAGGTTTATTTATTACAACCGGTTCTAAAATTGATGCCCAGGGTACTGTAAATAATCCGATTGTGTTTACTTCAAATCAACCTGCCGGTTCACGTAACATCGGTGATTGGGGTGGTGTGATTCTGATGGGTAAAGCAAGCATGAATGCTGCTGGTGATACAGCTCACATCGAAGGTATTGCTCCGATTCCGGAAACCCGTTATGGTGGTTATACTTCTCCTGACGATAACGACAACTCTGGTACACTAAAGTATGTACGTATCGAATTCGGTGGATATGTTTACCAACCAAACAAAGAGATCAACGGTTTGACATTTGGTGCCGTAGGTCGTGGTACAACTATCGACTACGTACAGGTATCTTTCTCCAACGATGATGCTTTCGAGTGGTTTGGTGGTACTGTAGAATGCCGTCACCTGGTATCATACAGAAATCTGGATGATGATTTCGATACAGACAACGGTTTCAGTGGTCGTGTACAATTCGGTTTGTCAGTTCGTGACCCGCAAATCGCTGATAACCCTTCAGTTTCTACATCAGAAGGTTTTGAATCGGATAATGACCCTTCAGGTACAACTTCAACCCCTTTAACATCTGCTGTATTCTCTAACATGACCCTCATTGGCCCATATCGTGGAACTGTTGGTGCCACAGTAGCATCTGGTTACAGAAGAGGTGCACGTATTCGTCGTAACTCTAACGAGAAAATCTTCAACTCTATTTTCATGGATCACGTGAATGGTGTTATGATCGATGGTACTTTATGTGAAGCAAATGCTACTTCAGGAGCTCTGAAATTCAAACACAACATCCTGGCTGGTAACTCAACAGGCCATGTTACTGAAGTTGTTTCTGGTTCTACTTTCAACGCTCCGGCCTGGTTCGGTGCTTCAGCAAATGATTCACTTGCAACAACTGCAGGTATCCTGATTACACCTTATAACTACACTTCACCGGATTACCGCCCTGCAGGAAGTTCCCCCGCTCTGGGTGGTGCTGATTTCTCTGATCCGGCATTCACAGGTGGTTTTGTTGGTATCAACGAAGCAGTATCTAATGATATCTCTGCATTAGCTGTGTTACCAAACCCTGCAAGTGCTACGTCTCACATCATGATTTCTTTCAATAAATCAGCGAAAGCTTCATTAAGCATGTACGATTACACCGGTAAATGCATTGCTAAACTGGCTACTGAAACTGAGTTTGCCGAAGGTATTCACTCTATGGAGTTCAATACAACTGCTTATAGCAACGGTATCTATTTTATTACGCTGGAAGTAAATGGTGTAAGACAAACACAAAAAGTAGTGATCAATAACTAATAATCCTCTTTCCTGAAAGGGCATGAATCATATTCATGCCCTTTTTTTATAACCCTCCTGATGGCGCACACCTTTAATATAGTTTTCTGCGATAACACCGATATAAACATTAAAAAATCGATCGACTACCTGGTTGAACGTGGCTTTAAAGTATCACTTATCAAAGACGAAAAAGCACTGTTTGAATTTATCAACAAAGAGGTAGCTCATGTCATTCTGTTGGAGCTGGATTATAGAAGCAAAGATGCTATTTCACTCACCTCGGAAATTCGCAATCAAAAGGGAATTAACCAGCCTTTTATCATTATCTATTCCGAGAAGCACGACGATTTTATACAGGTAACCGCGCTCAATGCAGGAGCCGACGATTATATCGTAAGCCCTTTGAAACCGCTTCTGCTCGAAGCCCGTATTTCGGCACTCACCAAGCGATACGATTATAAACAGATTGCCGAAAAAGAAGAAGAATCCAAGCGTTTTCTGGTTGATAAAGATCGTTACCTGATCGTTACCGAGCGTGGTAAGTTAAATCTTCCCCGTAAAGAATTTGAAATGGTACATCTTATGTACAGCAACAGTAATAAGATTTTCACCCGCCAGGATTTTGCCCAGATTATCTGGAATAATCTCGATGTAGCCAATAAACGCACCATTGATATACACATACGTAATATCCGCAGATTACTGGGCGAAGATGTTATCAAAACCATTAAAGGTGTGGGCTATCGCTTCAACGACGCCTTGTATTAGCAGTTATTCAGCCACACTCTTTTTTTCAAGGCTGCGATGAATCCGGGTTGTTTCCACCAATGCCGCTGAACCATACCATGGATGTAATTCCATGATGAGCCGTCCGGCTTTTACTGCCGGATCTGTTTCCGTCAGTTTCCGGGCTTCTTCAACAGTTGCTACATTAAAAATAAAAATACCAAGCAGATCACTGTCGTCCATAAACGGGCCTGCCACCAGCAGTTTGCCTTCATAGGCCAGTTTCTGAATATTCTGCAGGTGTGCTTTTTGAATTGCCGCCGCAGTTGCCGAATCCTGATTGCGGACCGGGCCTGCTTTCAGAAATACCATCACATACGGTTTCATGCCATAGTCATCAGCTCCGAGTTTTTTGGCCAGGGCAGCATCATAAACCGTTTTCGGCTTCTTCGCAGTATTATTTTGCGCCATGTATGTCATAAAACAGGATAATAATGCGATCAATAGGGGTAGACGCTTCATAAATGGGGTTTTAAGTCTAAAATAGCATTTTTTTGCCGGTAGCTGCCGGTATAATTTTTAGGCTTTTGTCGCAAATAAACCATAAATTAGCAGCCGCTAAAATTTCCCGCATGGAAGTAAAAGACATTAAAGACACCAACCTGGCTCAAAATCCGGTTATCGCCCAGATGATGCTGAATAACCATGAGCAAATCGTATTCTGCAACGACAATGCAACCGGCCTTAAAGCCATTATCGCCATTCACAATACTGTTCTGGGCCCATCGCTGGGTGGAACACGTATGTGGAACTACAACAACGAAATGGAGGCATTGACCGACGTGCTTCGTTTGTCGCGCGGTATGACTTATAAGTCGTCTGTGGCAGGTTTAAATCTGGGTGGTGGTAAAGCCGTTATTATTGGCGATTCCAAAAAAATCAAATCCGAAGCCCTGCTTCGCCGCTTTGGCAAGTTTGTAGACAGCCTGGGCGGTAAATACATCACGGCTGAAGATGTGGCGATGAGCAGCCGCGATATGGAAATTATCAATATGGAAACCGATTACGTAAGCGGACTTCCTGAAAATATGGGCGGAAGCGGCGATCCCAGCCCGGTTACAGCCTATGGCGTATATGTAAGCATGAAAGCCAGTGCCAGGGAAACCTGGGGAAGCGACAGCCTCTCCGGTAAAAAAGTACTTGTTCAGGGAATTGGTCACGTAGGAGAAAGCCTGGTAGGCCATCTGACCAAAGAAGGCGCTAAGGTATATATCAACGACATCAGCGAAGAGCGCGTAAAAGCCGCTGTCGATAAGTATAAAGCCGAATTCGTGGCAGCCGATAAAATGTTTGACCTCGATATTGATATTTATGCGCCATGTGCCCTCGGAGCTACCGTAAACGACGAAACATTATCGCGTTTAAAGTGTAAGGTTATCTGCGGTGCAGCCAATAACCAGCTGGCCGATGAAAATAAACACGGCTTACTGGTAAAGGAAAAAGGAATTTTATATGCACCTGATTTTGTAGTAAACGCCGGTGGGATCATCAATGTATATTACGAACTCGAAGGATATAACAGGGAGCGTGCTATGTCGCATGCCGAAAAGATTTATGATACAACCTGGAATATTTTCCAGACTGCCAAAGCAGAAAATATAGCAACGTTTAAAGCTGCTAACCTGCTGGCCGAAAAACGTATCGAAGCTATTGCACGTATCAACGCTGTGCTCTAAGCCAGCCTGGGGACCGTGTTTTTTTATTTGAATTAACGTACCATTTAAACTTTCGTTCTTTATGCTAACAAGGCGACATTTGAGGATAAAAACCATGCAGGCATTATACGCTTACTTCAAGCAGGATAATGCTGATATTGCATTTTATGAGAAGGAATTATTTAAGAGCCTTGATAAAATATACGATCTGTATATTACGATTCTGGCGCTGTATGCCGATATACACCATACAGCCCACCTGGTGATAGAAGAAAATAAAAACAAGCTTTTGCCTGGTCCCGATGACTTGGATCCGAACCTGAAATTTATTCAGAACAGCCTGTTAAAGGGCATTTCAGAGAGTACGGAACTGAAAAAGGAAATACACAACAGGAAAATTTCATGGCAAAATGATCTGGACCTCGTTCGTAAACTCTTTTCAGAAATTCGCCAGAGTGAGTTATATAAAACCTATATGGCTACACCGGGCAGCTCCGTGAAAGAAGAAAAAGAATTCCTGATTACCCTTACCGGCGAATACCTGGCAGAGCATGAATTGCTTAACCATTTATTCGAAGAACGTAATATCCACTGGACCGACGATATGTATGTGGCGTTTACGATGGTGATGAGAACATTCGAGGCGTATACAGGAGAGTTTAAACTTTTACCTTTATATAAAGATCCGGAAGACGATAAGAAATTTGCAGCGACTATTTTCAGGCAGACCATTTTGCATAATGACGAGTTTGAAAAACTGATTGATGCAAAAACCAAAAACTGGGAACTGGAACGGATTGCAGCAATGGATGTGCTTTTAATGAAAATGGCACTCACCGAATTTCTCAATGTAAGCAATGTACCTGTAAAGGTATCGCTCAATGAGTACATCGATATTTCCAAAGAATACAGCACGCCAAACAGCCGCACATTTATTAATGGCGTATTAGATAAAATCATTGTAGATTTGCGTAACGAAAACAGAATTCAGAAAACCGGCCGTGGTTTACTGGAAAGTTAAATCACAGGCCACAATTTTTTTGAAAATGAAAAAAAGTATATTAGCCCTTTCAGTTGTACTGGTATTATTTTCCTGCAAAAGCGAAAATACAGGCGAAGGCGTTTCTACCAACGATGTGAATAACAGCATGAGCGCCGATGGCAGCAATAAAGACGTTTTGCCAGAGATAAAATTTGAAGAAGAAACGCACGATTTCGGCCGGATTACCCAGGGAGAGAGAGTTTCTTACGCGTTTAAATTCAAAAACACCGGCAAATCAAACCTCATTATTTCTTCAGCAAGCGGTAGCTGTGGCTGTACAGTACCCGAGTGGCCAAAAGAACCGATCAAGCCGGGCGAAGAAAATAAGATCAACGTTGTATTCAGCAGTGAAGGTAAACAGGGCATGGTTGAGAAAACGGTAACCCTCGTTACAAACTGTGAACCAAGTACACGCGTACTCACAATTAAAACAAATATCATTGTGCCAACCAATGCCAATCCAAATGATATTTCAGGACACTAAATCAAAAACACAACAAAACATAAAAAACAAAACATGAATAATCTGGTAATTTTAATGATGGGCGGTGGAGCCCAGGGAGCTCAGGGTGCACAAGGTGGCGGAATTATGAACATAGTGATGATGCTGGCCATCGTTGTTGTATTCTATTTCTTTATGATCCGCCCGCAAATGAAAAAAGCAAAAGAGCAAAAGAAATACATTGAGCAACTGAAAAAAGGTGATAAAATTTTAACCATCGGTGGTATCTATGGTAAAATTGTCAATGTAAACGAAGACGGCACCATTATTATGGAAGTGGAAGATGGCACTAAAATGAAAATCTCCAAGAACGCCGTTTCTCAGGACGCAACAAATACACTGAACCAAACAAACAGTTAATTTAAAATAGGAGCGGCCCTGTATTTACAGGGCCGTTTTCAAATAAACCATTCCCATGCAACAGGGAGGCAGTGCCATACAGCGGTTTCGGCGCGGACTTTTCAGTCAGAAGGTTGTTACATTTCTGATCTGCCTTTTGGTGGCCGCATTGTTGTGGCTGGTACACGCCCTCAATCGCAACTATAAGTATACCCTGAGCATCCCGGTTAAATTCACGAACCTTCCTGTTAATAAAGTAATCATCGGCGAACTGCCTGATAAACTACAGTTCGAAATCAAAACCTCAGGCTTAAAGCTCGCATTTATTATTCTCAAAAGACATTACAACGAACTCCTCATCGATTTCAATACGCTGAAAAGCAATGCCAAATCACAGGCATACTCCTTAAGCACAGGCAACCTGAACCTGAACAGCTCCATTAATTTTGATGTGGATATTATAAAGATCAGGCCCGATACCCTTTTCTTTTCACTGAATAAAGGAGCCGGTAAAATAGTACCGGTGAAACCTGTCATCGATATGACGTATGAACCCGGATACCAGCTTATCCGTAAACCCATTGTCACACCGGCCTACATAACCATCAGTGGCGATAGTTCCCAGATTCGCTTAATTGACACGGTTTACACCAATAGTGTGAAAGGCTCCGAAATACATGGTAATTACAGCGGACGTGCAACCCTTCGTAAAACACAATCTGCCGTTTTCTACAACACATCCGAAGTGCAGGTGGACCTGATGGTCGACCGCATCACAGAAGGCGAAATAGAAGTGCCTGTAAAACTCAAAAATGCACCTCCTGAACTTAAAGCCAAACTTTTGCCGGCCACGGTGAAAATTAAATACCTCGTTGCCATGAAAGACTATGAAGTGGTGAATCGCAGCGCCTTCAGGGCAGTGGTTAATTACAACGATGCCCTGGCCGGTAAAGATATGCTGCCCGTTGAACTGATCAGTTTTCCTTCCGAAGTAAAAGTCATACAGATTAATCCGGGGCATATTCAGTACCTGATGTATAAATAGCACATTTTACCTCACGCAGACTTCGCGCATTTCGCAGGGAGCCATGATTCTATTGCCGGTTTATACCACCGGATAATTTGTATCTTTATATCAAAATCCGCAAAGCATGGTTATTGGTCTTACAGGAGGTATAGGGAGTGGGAAGTCCATAGTAGCAAAGGTATTTGCCGCTATGGGATGCATAGTATACAGCTCTGATGACCGTGCCCGGGATATGTACTTTCTGGATGATGTCAGGCAGGAGGTTATGAAGCTTCTGGGACCGGCGGCATACACTGACCCCGATACCCTGAACAGATCCTATATTTCAGAAAAGGTGTTTTCCGATAAAACACTGCTTCAGCAACTCAATGGGATTATACATCCTGCCGTAAAACGCGACATGACCGATTTCATAAGCAGGCAGGCACCTTCAGCCATCATTGTAAAAGAAACCGCCCTGCTTTTTGAAACAGGACTCGAAAGAGATATGGATAGTTCCGTGCTGGTGGTAGCTCCCACAGAGCTTCGTGTTAAACGCGTGATGAAACGTAGCAACCTGAACAGGGCAGAAGTGCTGGATCGCATAAACAGTCAGTGGACAGATGAACTCAAGATCAGTAAGGCAGGATTTGTGATTCGCAATGACGAACAAAATGCTGTAATACCACAGGTTATAAGCATACTTCAGCAATTGAAAGCCAACACCTGAATACATGCTCAAACGTGATTACCTCATAAAACAGTTTGAAGAATTCGGAAAAGTACTCGCCGTACTCATGGGGCTGAAACGCGATGGTAAATTACCCGAATTCACCTCGGCCGTAAATGATACGGCCCTTAAATACACCGGGCTTGAACTGGAGGAGACTGAAAAACTGCCGGACGACAGGCTGATAGCCATTCTTACCGGGGAGCGCAAGCTGAGCGACGAACAACTTAAAATGCTTGCAGATCTCCTGTATGCCAAAGCCGATACGTATGCCGGGGATTCCGATGGCGACAAAATACGGAATGCATACCGCAAGGCATTGATTGTGTATCAGTTTATCCAGGCTTCGGCAACCCTGCCGTATTCCCTGGACACACACTATAAGCTGGAATTTCTGAAACAGTATTTCAGCGAAGCAGGGTAATCTCTTTGATGTCGTAGTGCTTCACAACATGGTTATCCAATACCAATACGAGGAGACCTTCTTCTGTTACATTTTGCAGTACGGCGTCGAATACAAGCCCGGCCTCATCTCTGAAAGATAGCGATTGCTTATAACCATACAGGGCCTGAAAATAAGCCTGGTCTATTTCTGTAAAAGCCCCCTTTTTGAGGCGCAGGTACCATTTTTCGAGATGTTTGCACAATTGGGATAATACGAGCTTCCGGTCACAGTTTACGCCCAATAGGCTCTTGAAGGAAGTGGCGGGAACATCTCCGAATTCGGTCTGATTCACATTAAGCCCGATTCCAATCACACTGTGTGCCAGGCGGCCGGTCTGCACCTGGTTTTCGATGAGTATGCCGGCTATTTTGCGGGTATTGACAAGTATGTCATTTGGCCATTTAATTTTTATGTCAAATTGGCCATGAGTCAGGTTTTCAGTCAATACGTCATGTACGGCCAAAGCCGCAATTTTACTGATACAGAAGGTTTTTTTCAGACCCAGAAACAATGGATTCAGAATAATGGAAGCTGTTATGTTGCTTGCAGGCTCTGCGATCCAGCTGTTCCCGCGTTGCCCGCGTCCCTGTGTCTGATGGTCGGTATACACAATGGTACCTTCGGGTATATTAACATTCCTTAACAAGCCCGTGGCATAGGTATTGGTACTTTCTACGCGTGGCAAAAAATATTGATTTTGACCCACAAACAATGTTTCCATTAGCGCAAAAATTTTAAATTTGTTGCTTATAGCGTAAACATAATAAAAAACACCTCTAAAGGCAACAAAAAGTACATATGGCTAAAACTCCACTGAAGAAATCCGCTTCAAAAAAAACAACCCGGTCATCAGGATCGGTTTCCAAAAAAAGTAGTTCAGCAAAAGCACCGGCAAAAAAATCAGCAGCCAAAAAAACGGCTAAAAAACCTGTGAGCGAAAAAGAACTTCTTCAGCGGGAAGCCAATAAAATTGTTAACTCGGAGAAAAAGAAAAAATCGAAACCGAGACCCAAAAAACATGCAACCAAAGAACAAACCTCCAGCTTACTGGAAGCCGTGATCGACGGGATGCAGGAAAAAAAAGGGAAAAATATTACCGTCATCGATTTACAGAAACTGGAGAACCGCGTCTGCGACTTCTTTGTGATCTGCGATGCAGATAGTACAACACACGTTAACGCAATTGCCGATTCAGTAGAAGAAATTGCCAAAAAGAAAACCAATGAGAGCCCCTACCATACCGAAGGTTACCAGAATTCGGAATGGATTATTATCGACTATATAAATATTGTTGCGCATGTGTTCCTGAAAGAGAAGCGTGAGTTTTATAATATTGAAGGGTTATGGGCCGACGGAGAATTTAAACACTATAACTAAACAAAAAGCCCCCACGCTTGTTTTTGACGAGGAGCGTTAGAATAAAAACACAAACACATGAGCGACGAAAATCAAACAGAACATACAAATCCAACAAAGAACTCAGATCCGACTCCGCTTAACCAGGATAATAAATCCTCACAGGAAGAAGAACGAAGAAAGCAGTTTGAACGTATGAAAGAAAAATTCGGTAAAAAACCGAATACACCATTCAATTCACCCAACTCAGGCAATAACTTTTACTGGATCTATGGTCTCGTAATCGTTGTATTACTTAGTTTCGTTTTCTTTGGCCAGGATTTTTCAACAGCCGGATCATACCCTGTTGAACCCAACCGCTTTTACCAGGGCATGCTTGCCAAAGGTGATGTGGAACGACTGGTTATTGTAAACGAGAAACGTGTAGAAATCACCATCTGGGCCGATAGTCTCAAATTACCAAGATATACTGAACTGAATCCTAAAACGGGAAAAATGGAGCCTTATTTCAAGGATCCTTTACACACACCGGGGCCTCATTTCTTTATGGATGTGCCGGATGTAAAATACTTCCAGGATAAAACTACCTCAGTTCAGGAAAAATACAATATTCCGGAAAACCGCCGTGTAGAACCATCGGCTGAAACCCGCACCGAGTGGAGCGACCACATGGGCTGGTTATTACCAATCGCCATTATGGTGGTGCTCTGGATCGTAATGATGCGCCGCATGGGCGGTGGAGGCGGCGGTGGCCAGATCTTCAATATCGGTAAATCCAAAGCCGTATTATTCGATAAAGACACCAATGTGAACATCACATTCAACGATGTGGCCGGGCTCGATGGTGCTAAAGTAGAGATTATGGAAATCGTGGATTTCCTCAAGAACCCTAAGAAGTATACAGACCTTGGTGCAAAAATTCCAAAAGGCGCATTACTCGTAGGCCCTCCGGGTACCGGTAAAACTTTATTGGCTAAAGCGGTTGCCGGTGAAGCAAAAGTGCCTTTCTTCTCCCTGTCGGGTTCCGATTTTGTAGAGATGTTCGTAGGTGTAGGAGCCTCGCGTGTGCGCGACCTCTTCCGTCAGGCCAAAGAAAAAGCACCATGTATCATTTTCATTGATGAGATCGATGCGATCGGACGTGCCCGTGGAAAAAGTATTTCTGCCGGTGCTAACGATGAACGCGAAAATACCCTGAACCAGCTCCTCACCGAAATGGATGGATTTGGTACAAACAGTGGGGTTATTATCCTGGCAGCAACCAACCGGGCCGACATCCTGGACCGTGCCCTGATGCGTGCAGGTCGTTTCGACAGACAGATTTACGTCGATATGCCTGATATGATTGAGCGCCAGGAGATCTTTAAAGTGCACCTTAAGAAAATTAAAATTGATGCTTCCGTCGACATTGAATTCCTGGCCAAACAAACTCCTGGTTTCAGTGGAGCCGATATCGCGAATATTTGTAACGAAGCAGCCCTGATTGCAGCCCGTGCCAATAAGAAACAGGTAACCAAGCAGGATTTCCTGGATGCTGTGGATCGTATCATTGCCGGTCTGGAGAAGAAAAATAAAATCATTACACCGGATGAAAAACGTGTCATTGCATTCCATGAAGCCGGTCATGCGACTGTGAGCTGGATGCTTGAACACGCTTCCCCACTGGTGAAAGTAACCATTGTGCCTCGCGGAAGATCCCTGGGTGCAGCATGGTATCTGCCTGAAGAACGCCAGATCACCACCACCGAGCAGATCATGGATGAAATGTGCGCTGCCCTGGGTGGCCGTGCAGCTGAGGAGATTATTTTCGGTAAGATCAGCACCGGAGCGCTGAGCGACCTCGAAAAAATCACAAAACAGGCTTATGCCAGCGTGGTATACTATGGCTTAAATGATAAAGTAGGAAATATCAGCTACTACGATAGCAGCGGACAAAGCGAATACAGTTTCGGAAAACCGTACAGCGAAAATACAGCGAAGACCATTGATGAAGAAGTGAAGAAAATGGTGGACATCGCTTATGCCCGAACCAAACAGATTCTCATCGCCAATAAAGAGAAACTGACCCGCCTGGCCGAGCAATTGCTGGATAAAGAGGTGATCTTTAAAGAAGACCTGGAAACCATTTTCGGTAAACGACCTTTCGAAAAAGATATCGCCCGTGAAAGAGAAGAAGCCGAAAGAGAGAAAGAGAAAGAAAAAGCGAAGTTGAATACACCTCCTGAAACAGATACTACCAATCCGACCATTGGATAATTGAAGAGCCGCTTTTATAGCGGCTTTTTTTATACATAAACGCATGAAAGAGATTACACTTACACCGGTGGCTTATGTCACCAACAGCCGCCTTGCTCCCGAAGATGACAACTGGGGCAGCGTTACATCGGAAATTACCCTCGCGGTTCATATTCCCGACGAAGCGTTTGATGGCATTGAGGCCTTTTCGCACCTCGAGATTATTTACTATTTCGACAGGCTCAATCCTGCAAAGATGATTTACTCCGGTATTCCCCGCGAGAACCCGGCATACCCCCGCATGGGAATATTTGCCCAGCGTAAAAAAGACCGCCCTAATTCCCTTGGTTTATGCACGGTCGAATTATTGAAACATACAGGCCGCCATATCACGGTGAAAAACCTGGATGCCATAAACGGAACCCCGGTATTGGACATAAAACCGGTATTTAAAGAGTTTATGCCAAAGGGTGAGATCCGGCAGGCTGCCTGGGTTTCTGACCTCATGAAGCATTATTGGTAATATGAGCCCGGAACATAAAAATATCCGTTCATAAATGTATCTTTGTGACGCATGATATGGAGCCAGATCATACTGTTTATAAGCTTTGGTATTGCCGATGCTGTCGATATTCTATTGGTGGCTATTATCCTGTATCAGCTCTACAAAATTGTTAAAGGAACCTCGGCTACCAATATTTTTATCGGCCTGGCACTCATTTATGTGGTCTCTATTATCGTTCGCGCTTTCGACCTGAAATTACTGGGCTCGGTGCTTGGTAAATTTATTGATGTGGGGGTTATTGCCGTAATGGTAGTATTCCAGCAGGAGATCCGGAAATTCCTGCTTTATATCGGCTCCAATGAGTTTATCAAAAACAGGAGCTGGAAAAGTCTTTTTGCCTTTAGCCCGACTGATCGTCGCAACCGTTTTGACCTAGACGCAGATGCAGTAATTAATGCCTGCTTTAACATGAGTGAGTCGAAAACCGGTGCGCTGATCATTATCTCCCGGAAATCAGATCTTAAATTCTATATCAATACCGGTGAAGCCGTTGACTCGGCACTCACTGATAAAATGCTCGAGAATATTTTTTACAAAAACAGTCCCTTACACGATGGCGCTGTGATTATTAAAGATAACAGGATTGTTGCAGCACGCTGTGTGTTGCCGGTTACTGAAAATGAAAAATTTCCATCGCATTTTGGCATGAGACACAGGGCGGCGGTTGGCATTACCGAAACCACAGATGCTATTGCCATTACCGTGTCGGAGCAAACAGGAGCTGTTTCTCTGACTGTTTCCGGCGAAATTAACAGCAACCTGAATAAGGAAAAACTCCGTTACCTGATCGAAAAAAATATAAAAGACTAATGACCGGACCCTTCCGGACAGTGGGGCAGATAAATTATGAACTTAGTATCCGTACAACAATTAAGCAAAAGCTTTGGCGACAAAGTATTATTTAAGAACATCAATTTCGGTATTAACCATGGTGATAAAGTAGCACTGATTGCCAAGAACGGCAGTGGTAAATCCACCTTGTTTAAAATCCTGCAGGGCATTGAAATTCCTGACAGCGGCGAAGTGGCGTTCAGGAAAGATATGCGCATTTCGTTTTTAAGCCAGGAACCGCAGCTCAACAATGTGCATACCATCGAACAGGCGATATATGAAACCGACAGCGTGTTTATCAAAACAGCCATGGATTATGCGAGGCTTATTGAAACGCACTTCGATAATCCCACACCACAATCGGAGAAGCGACTCGATGAACTTACCGAACGCATGAATACCCTGGAACTGTGGGATGTGGAAACGAAGATTAAAACAGTACTTTCCAAATTCGGATTGAATGATCTGCAACAAAAAGTAAGTACACTGAGCGGGGGGCAGCGTAAACGCCTGTCTCTGGCACAGGTACTGCTCAATGAACCCGATCTGCTGATCATGGATGAGCCTACCAACCACCTGGAT
>JAFDXR010000015.1 GCA_018267825.1 Bacteroidota bacterium
GCACCAAAAACTAAAATGCTAAGCGCCAAAAACTAAACATTAAGAACTAAACACTCAAAACTATCATGGTATTAGTTTATACAGAAATCAATAAAGGCAAAGTAAAAAAAGCATCGCTCGAGGCGGTAAACTATGGCGCTAAGATCGCTGAACTTACCGGTGGCAGCGTTACAGCCATTGCCTTCAATGCCGAAGCTTCACAACTCGAAGAGATTGGAAAAGCCGGCGCTAAGAAAATCCTGTCGGTGAAAAACGACGCCCTGTCAGGGCTCGACAATATGCTCGTTGCAGCTGCTGTTGAACAGGCGGCCAAAGCCGAAGGATCCAAAATCATTATTTTCTCGTTTGATGTGGTAGGTAAAGCCGTGGCGCCACGCTTGTCGGCCAAACTGCGCGCAGGCCTTGTAGCCGGTGCGGTAGATTACCCAACGGTAAACGGCAATGCCCTGGAGGTAAAGAAAAATGTATTCTCCGGAAAGGCTACAGCGGTTTATACCATCAACAGCGATATAAAAATTATTTCCCTGCTGCCAAACTCATTCCCGGTAAAACTGGGTGACAATGCAGCTACTGTAGCCGACTTCGCAGTCAGCTTGCCAGCCTCCAAGATCGTTTTCAAAGAAAAGAAATCGACCGATGTGGGTGGCATGATTCCGCTGCCTGAGGCCGAACTAGTAGTGAGTGCCGGTCGTGGTCTCAAAGGTCCTGAGAACTGGGGTATGGTAGAGGAACTGGCCAAACTGCTGGGAGCCACTACAGCCTGTTCGCGTCCTGTGGCCGATATGCACTGGCGTCCACATCATGAGCACGTGGGCCAAACCGGTATTGCGATTCGTCCGAACCTGTACATTGCTATTGGAATCTCCGGCGCCATCCAGCACCTGGCTGGTGTGAACGGCAGTAAAACCATTGTGGTGATCAACAACGATAAGGAAGCTCCTTTCTTCAAATCGGCAGACTACGGCGTGGTGGGCGATGCATTCACCATCGTACCAAAACTCATTGAAGCGGTGAAGAAATTAAAAGCAAATCAAAACTGATTTTTATTTTTTTCGTAAATTAGAACTTCATTAATTATGGCCATGAAAAAAGTGAGACTGGAAATTGTAGGCTTATCGTACAGCCAGACACAAAGCGGAGCTTATGCGCTGGTGTTGGGCGAAAGTGCCGGCTCACGCCGATTGCCTATTATTATTGGTGGTTTCGAAGCCCAGGCAATTGCTATTGAGCTCGAAAAAATGACACCAACCCGTCCACTCACACACGACCTCTTCAAATCCTTTTCGGAAACATTTAATATCGATGTGACTGAAGTTCTGATTTACAATCTTGTAGAGGGTATTTTTTACGCCAAGTTAATTTGCACCGATGGTACTCGCGATGTCGAAATTGATGCCCGCACCAGCGATGCTATAGCCCTGGCAGTGCGTTTCAACTGTCCTATATTTACATACGAGTTTATTCTCAAAAGCGCTGGTATTGTTCTCGACGACGAAAGCCTGCCGGCTTCCCAAAGCTCTGTTAACCTCGAAGAAATTGCCAACCCGGAAGGAGAATACAAAGGCAAATCAACCGAAGAGCTTAAGAACATGCTGCAAACAGCGCTCGATGATGAGCAGTACGAATTGGCATCGAAGATCCGCGACGAAATCAACCAACGCAAAAAATCCTGATTCTTATCAGACCTTTCTTTTTTTCCATGTAACTGCCATAGGGCTGTCATGCCTTGTTTGTTATTTTGTATTTCAAAACGAAATAACATGGCGAAAACAGATCTCACCAAAACCTACAAAAGTTATTACACCGCTAAAGCCAGGGCAGAATTGGTAAATGTCGAACCGGCGCACTTTCTTTCTGTTCGTGGCAAAGGAGACCCCTCTTCGGCCGGATATGCCAGCACCCTTCAGGTACTTTATGCCGTAGCCTATGCCGTAAAATTTGCCTGCAAAGCCCGTGGTTGCGACTTTACCGTTGCCAAACTGGAAGGCCTGTGGTGGTTTGACCGCGAACGTTTCGGTAATCCCTCTGCAGACCAGGCACCACGCCTAGTTCCCCGCAGCGAGTGGGAATACCGGATGCTCATCAGGATGCCCGACGGTGTCACTAAAAAGGACCTGAAAGAGGCTCAGCAACAGGTATTGCTTAAAAAGAAAGCGGAAGGTGCAGAGCGTGTGGAATGGTTTGATATGAAAGAAGGTGCCTGCGTGCAGATTTTACACGTTGGCCCGTTTGATACGGAGCCGGAGAGCATTCAGAAAATGGTAATGTTTATGGAAGCTGAGGGCCTGAAGCAGAATGGCTATCACCACGAAATCTATTTGTCAGATTTCCGGAAAACACCACCTGAGAAACTGAAAACGATCCTGAGGGAACCCGTAAAATGAAAGGCGAATCTGCGGATGGGATCTCTTGCCGGGCCCGGGAATAATGCAGGGAGTCTCTCTGCCGAAAAATAAACACAAAAAGCCTTTCCCGTTCAGGAAAGGCTTTGATAAATATGATTTTGAAAGAAAAGGAATTAAGCTTTAGCAGCTTTTTCCATTACAACTTTTCCTTTGTAGTATAATTTTCCTTCATACCAGTGTGCACGGTGGTATAAATGAGCTTCACCTGTAGTCGTGTCTTTTCCGATAGTCATCGATGGCGCTTTATATGTAGAGCGACGTGAATCTCTGCGGGAACGGGATAATTTTCGTTTAGGATTAGGCATGGTATTTAATTTTTAATTGTTACTAAATTTTATCTTCTTTAACTGCTCCCATTGCGGGTTTGGTTCTTCATCAACGCGGTTTTCTTCAAGTTTGTTTAAAGTCTCATAATCGCACTCAATGTCTCCTTCAAGGTCTTCGCAGGGTACACGACGGTTTGGCAATGCCAGGGTGATATATTCGTAGAGGTACTGCGATATATCTGCTTCGTCGTTTCCTTCTTTCAGAACCAGGATTTCATCGTTGCTTTCGGCCGGATCCCCGTGTTTAATCACCAGGTTTTCATGGGCCTCGATCGGGTAATCAAACTCCTTGAGGCAACGGTCGCAGCTTACGGCAACGGTACCTTCAATATCAAACTCCATTTGCAGGAGGTTGTTTTGTTTGATCAGCAAGAGCTTCACAGACACATCGGCCTGCTCGATCTCACTGTCTTTAAACTGCTCAAAGAACGCGCCTTTTACCTCGAATTCGAACTCATGTTCGCCTATGGATAGACCGCCAAACTGTATGATGTATTGACTTTTAGCCATAGTACTTCGGTAAAAAGGACTGCGAAGATACGAAAAAAATGGTTTTCAACAAATTTTTAACCAAAATCTAAGGAGAATATAGACGAACCCAAACAAAATCTTCGCCCATTTCAAAAGCATTCAAAAAACAGGCATAACCGGAATCCAACCTGCAATTGTCCCGGTTTACCGGGAGCTCTGGGGTGGAACTGGCTTGAAAATACCGGAAAAATAAGGAAAAAAGAGACGATAATAAGAGATTTATCTACTTATTAAATGGATTCAGCTAAAAAGCCCCCTGTCGGGGCAACCGCTCATGGCAGTTCAGAGTAGAATAGGTACTTTTACTATAGTAAGGTATTACTACCTATTATACTTGCGGTTTATACTGGTCCCCCTCGTAACAGGAGCCGCATTATTGTAAGAGAAACAACGACTTAGAAAAACTTCAAGTATGACACGATCATTATCACGACTATTCTTCATGGGGGTTTTGGTAGCTTGTGTACAGGTGTATTCCTATGCGCAGTCTATAGCCAATTATTCAACAGCAAGATCAACAGGGGCAACCTATTCATCTATCAGTACGACGGGCAACGCCTTTAACAGCTGGCGCAACACCACCAGTTTTACACAGGACGATAACCGTTCTGACTTTACCAATATTGGTTTCGATTTCTGGTACGACGGAACACGTTACACACAATTTTGCGTATCTACCAACGGGTATATCGACTTCTCTTCTTCAACAGCCAATGGCGGACCTGTTGCAAATGCCTTTGGTTACGACAACACAGCTTTTACCAACTCCGGTGGCGCAACCGCACCGGCCATTACACCATTTTACGATGACTTAACGGCTCAGGGCGGTACAAATGCCCTTGGTAACAGCATCAAATATACACTCTCAGGAAGCGCCCCAAACCGCGTACTCACGATCGAGTGGATCAATATGGCCGTTTACGGTAACACATCGCCAAGCCTCAATTTCCAGGTAAAGCTTTATGAAACCACCGGTATAATTGAGATGTATTACGGCACCATGAACACAGGGTCCTTTACGTTTTCTTACAGCATGGGAATCAATGGCCCTACACTCAGTGCCACCCCTACAGCAGCGCAGCTTAAAATGTTGCAGGCGGTGAACGGAACAACACTTAACAATACGGTTCAGAACAACCTTTCGGCAATGCCTGCTGCCAATTCCAAATATGCATTTACACCACCGGTACCAACGGCGGTAAGCGGTACACTTACATTCTCGGGGGTGTCGCAAAGCGGCATGACACTTAACTTTCCGAACTGGGCTACCAATGAAGTGGGGTATGTGGTTTACAATTCAACCGATGGCATTAACTACTCATTTGTAACACAAACTGCAGCCAATGCCACATCGGCGGTTATTACAGGGCTTCTGCCGGGCACACTGTATTACTGGAAAGTATATGCCGTAACCGAAGGCTGCCTGAGCTCCCCCCTCACTGGCTCGCAGGCCACCACAGCAGGTGGCAGCAAGGTTTCCAATGCAAACGGAAACTGGAGCAATGCCAATATCTGGACTCCGGTGGGAGTGCCGACTTCAGCCGATAACGTAACCATCACAAACGGCACAACAGTATTGATCGATGTCAATGCGACCTGTAACCGACTTACCATAGGAAGTGGTGCTGCTGCGGCAACATTACGTTATACCGGAGCCACAGCACGTACATTCACTGTAAATAACAGTATGACGGTAAATGCGCTGGGAGTATTTGATATCAATACAACATCCAATGTCACGCATACGCTGATTGCAAAAGGGAATATTACCAACAACGGAACCATTAACCTGGCTACCGATGCCAACAGTCTCTGTAATACACAATTTATAAATAACGGAAATCAGACCCTGAGCGGTACAGGCGCTACCAATAAGTTCAACAATATACAGTTGAATATGGGAACCTCCTCAAGCAATACACTCAACATTACAGCGACCACCTTTACCGCGCCTGCAAACTTCCTGACACTGACCAATGGGGTTTTCAAATTATCCACCACAGGAGCCGTGAACCTAACGCCTTTTACAGCAGCATCTACCATACCATTAAGTTCTGGTATTGTCGTTAACTCCGCCAATGCAACAGTTAACACCACGGCTGGCATGACACTTTATGGCTTGCTCTCTGTAGTAAACGGGGCAATGAATATCGGGAATGCTGCCGATCAGGATGTTTTATCAAGTGGCGGAACCATCAGTGTTTCCGGTGGTACACTGACCATCGCCGGGAAATTATATTCGCAGGGCATCAACAACTTGTGTTATTTCAACCTGAGTGGTGGAACAACTATTTTACCAAATGTGGGCTCCACCAACACAACCATTGCGCCATTCCAGATGACCGGTGCCGGGTCCCAGTTTTCGATGTCGGGTGGCACCCTGCTTATTCCGCGCGAAGGCGGTACAGGGGCTCAGAACCTTGGATTTGTGAATACCGGTGCTACAATCGGTTCGGTAACCGGCGGAACGCTTCAGATAGGTAGCGCCAGTTCTCCTGCCGGTCAAACGATCGACATCAATACCAATTATTCTATAGGTAACCTGCTTGTAAACAGTGCCAATGTTCTGGCCGAACTAAATACAAACACACTCAATGTTATTCAGAATATAACCATCAACACGGGCTCACTGACTGCCAATAACCTTGACATGAGCCTTGGTGGAAACTGGGTCAATAACGGCGGCACATTTATACCGGGCACGGCTTCAGTGACCTGCAATTCAGCCAGTGCACAATCCATTACCAAACCCGGTGGAGAAACATTTAACCACCTGGTATTTAATGGAGCCGGCACCAAAACATTCGGAAGCAATATTACCACCAACGGCAATTTTGTGATCAACTCCGGATCACCGGTTGATATCAGCGCGTCGAACTATACACTTACCGTGAAAGGAAATTTCTCCAACAGCGGCACACTCAATACCCGCAGCGGCCTGGTGTTTTTGAACGGCACCACCAATCAGGCTATCGGCGGAACAAGCACCACCAATTTCTATAATCTGACGCTCAACAACACAGCAGGAGCCATTCTCAATAATGCCGAAAATATTATCGGAACACTGACATTGAACAATGGTACTTTCAATACAAATTCCAAAGCCTTTACACTTATCTCAACCGCAACCGGAACAGGGCGCATTGCGCAGATTACCGGAACAGGCGATATTACAGGCAATGTTACCGTACAGCGCTATGCTCCGGGCGGAACCACCGGCTGGGCCTTACTTGGCACGCCCATTACTTCGGCGCTCACCCTGGCCGACTGGGACGACAACATTCCGATCAGTTGCCCTACCTGTCCCGATGGAAGTGCAGGTGGCTTTTTATCGATTTACACCTACGATGAAACCAAACCGGGCTTATACGACGATGCAGCATCCTATATTCCTCTGAGTGGTATTACAGATCCCATCATTCCGGGCAAAGGCTATTGGGTATACCTTGGCAATGGCCAGTATACCACAACGGCCATCACGCTGGATGTAACCGGTACTGTGCGTAAATTTGCCTATTCCTTACCATTGAGCTATACCAATAACGGATCAAGCCTCAACGATGGCTGGAACCTGATTTGTAATCCATACCCTTCACCGATCCGCTGGAGCTTACTGAAAGGTGCTACGGCCAATATCGACAATGCGGTGTATGCCTATAATGCCGATCTGAATGGCGGCACAGGAGGTTATTCAACATACATTAACGGGATCAGCAGCCCGGCAGTGGGTGCCGGCGGTATAGGCGATACAATTCCAATCGGGCAGGGTTTTTATGTGCACTCTACCGGTGCTACGGCCCTCAGTGCCCAGGAGTCTAATAAAGTGGGAGGTAACCCAACCTTTTTACGCCAGAGCAATGTGGTGCAGTCCGCCACCAATTCAAACCCGATGATCCGCCTGTATGTGGATGGGTTGGGTTTCCACGACGAGACCGTTCTTTACACAGAAGCAGGTGCCAGCAATAATTTTGATTTCGGATACGATGCCTACAAACTCCGCGGGCAGGATCCTTATGCTACCAGTATCGCGCTTAGTTATGATACTACCGATTTCCAGGTAAACGGTGTGGCGCCAATTACCGGCAACTTCTCCATGTATCTGAAAACGATTACCGGTTATGCAGGGGCTTATACCATCAGTGCAGCCAATGTAGCATCATTCCCGTCGGGAGCCTGCATTAATCTGTACGACCGATTCACGGGTGTTACCACCGACTTACGTACTTCTACCTATGCCTATAACCTGGCCGATACAACGACTGTGGCCCGCTTCATTCTCAACATCAGTCTGCAACCATTGCAGGTAAATACAACAGCGCAGATGCCATCCTGTACGGTTGCTGCTTCGGGGCAGATCACGGCAGCGGGCGTAAGCAGCGGACCGTGGAATTTCACGTGGAGAGATCCTTCAGGAAACACGATCCGTACACAAACCAACAGAACAACAGCCGATACACTGCGCAATATTGCTGTGGGGGGCACCTACGAAGTAGATGTGAATACGGTTGGTATGTGCGATTTTAACACAAGCACTGTTACCATCACACCACCGAACCTGCCTGTAGCCCAGTTTAGCTGTGCAGACACAACCTATTTATCAACCGGTGCCATGGTCGCATTCAGCAATAATTCGAGCGGCTCGGTATCCGATGCCTGGAATTTCGGTGATGGCATGGGTACATCCACGGCTAATTCGCCAACCTATTATTACAACAATTCGGGCACATACGTAGTAAGCCTTGTGGAAACCAGCTCCAGTGGCTGTACCGACACGGCCACGAAAACCGTGGTGGTGATCAATAATATTGTAACAGGTATCACCGGTCTGGGCAACGACCCGTCGCTTAGCCTGAGAACGTTGGACAACAACCAATACATGTTGGTACAGAACTTTACACAAAGCACAACCGAACAGGTGAAATTAATGGATATCAATGGCCGCCTTGTGATGGATTTTGGCACAGTGAGTGGAACCAATGTGAGTCTGCCACTGGATCTGAGCAGCCTGAAACCAGGCATCTACATGCTCAACCTGATCAGCGGCACCGACAAGAAAGTGTTGAAGCTGCCAGTGAAGTAAAATATGACATCTTATTAGGAAGGGGCCTCTGAGCCCCTTTTTTATGCGCTATTCTGCTGATGCCGTGTTAAAGTCAGTGGTATAAGCTGTTGGTGATAACACCAACGGAGGCGCGAATCAGGGAATGAAATTCATGATCGCCCATGCAGGTGTTATCACCTGCATGAATATTTATAGTTGTGGCTGACCATGCCAATAAAACCCGGAGCAATGAGATCTACGCGTTGGTGATAACACCAACGAAGGCAGAACAATAAAATGTATTTTGGTAATACAAACGGAACCCTATCGCCCATGCAGGTGTTATCACCTGCATGAATATTTACATAGTTGGGCTGACAATGCCAATAAAACCCGGGGTAATGAGATCTACCCGTTGGTGATAACACCAACGAAGGCAGAACACCAACGGAGGCGCGAATCAGGGAATGAAATTTATGATCGCCCACGCAGGTGTTATCACCTGCGTGGATATTTACATAGTTGTGACTGACAATGCCAATAAAACCCGGAGCAATGAGATCTACTCGTTGGCGATAACACCAACGAAGGCAGAACAATAAAATGTATTTTGGTAATACAAACGGAACCCTATCGCCCATGCAGGTGTTATCACCTGCATGAATATTTACATAGTTGGGCTGACAATGCCAATAAAACCTGGAGCAATGAGACCTACCCGTTGGCGATAACACCAACGAAGGCAGAATCAGTTCCACTCAAACTGCATTTTGCTGAGTTTCTGATAAAGGCCATTATCATTGGTGATGAGCTCCTGGTGTGTGCCGATTTCCTGAACGGTACCTTTCTGCAATACCACTATTTTATCGGCGTTGCGGATGGTTGATAAGCGGTGAGCAATAACAATGGAGGTACGTCCTACCATGAGCTTATCTAGCGCTTCCTGAACCAGGCGCTCGCTTTCACTGTCGAGACTGCTGGTAGCCTCATCGAGAATGAGTATGGATGGGTTTTTTATTACAGCACGGGCGATGGCTACCCGTTGACGCTGACCACCGGATAGTTGAATGCCCCGGTCGCCAACAAGGGTTTCAAACTTATCAGGGAAACTCATAATGAAATCATAGGCATTAGCCTGTTTAGCAGCATCAATAATTTCATCCATAGAGGCGTTTGGCTTTCCGTATGCAATATTTTCCTTAATTGTGCCCCCAAAAAGTAAAACATCCTGTGGTACAATCGCCATTTGATCACGAAGTTCGGTTAATTCATAATCAGTAGATTTTTTACCATCAATAAGATATTCGCCGCTATTTGGCTCATAGAATCGCAGGGTAAGTGCCGCCAGGGTTGATTTTCCGCTGCCACTGCTGCCAACAAGCGCGACCGTTTCGCCGGCTTTTGCAGAAAAAGAAATATCATGAAGTACTTCATAATCGGGTCTGGACGGGTATGTAAAGGAGATATGACTGAATACTATATCGCCCTTAACACGTTTTTTGTCTTTGTTAGACCCGTATTCAAGATTTATTATTTCAGGATCGGAATTAATGATTTCAAAAACACGATCTGTAGCCCCAAGAGCCCTTTGTATAGAGGCAATTTGCTCGGGGAGTCCTCCTAAAGAACCGGCCACAAACAAAGACAACATCATAAACTGTCCAAACTGCGCAGGCGTAATCTTATTGTCGAGTTTCAATAATATCATCTGGTAAAGGATAAAAAATATCGACCCAAAAATAACGGTCATAATAAACGCGAAAAAAGTCCCCTTGAGAATTCCAAACTTAATCCCGTTTTTTCTTATGTTCTCAATGTTATTTACATAGCGATCTATTTCAAATTTTTCATTTGTAAAAGATTTCACACTATTTATGCCGGTTAATGCTTCAACAACAATAACATTCGACTGAGCAACAAGATCCTGAACCATTTTTGCAAACTTGCGGATTCTCCGCGCATAGAATATGGCAACAAATGTAATAGGTGGAATAATAAATATAAACCATTTGGCAATCTCCCAGGAGGTATAATTGATGATTAAAATGATACCGCCTATGGCCACGATAGACTGCCTTGTAAACTCGGCAATATTAACAGTAAAGGCTTCTGCTATAACATTAATATCAGTAGCAACCCTGCTACTCAATTCTGCTACCTGGTTCTTTGAGAAAAAACTCATTGGCATCTGAACAAGTTTCTGAAAAGTGTCTTTACGAACGCCTTTTAGAATGCTTTCTGTAACCTGTGCAAAAGTGAAAACCCTGCCAAATGATACTAACGCCTGAAAAATCAATAAACCCATAAGGGTGAGTCCTATGGTTGTAACATCTTGTTTCAATATATCCTTTGACGTTGTTGTATCTCCGAATATACCAAACATCTTTCCGGAAGCAAGTGGGAAATAAAGACCAACACCTCCGCTCATCGTCAGAAAAACCAATCCAAGTACAAACTTCCATTTATTATTTCCGAGATATTGAAATAACTGGAAAGATTTTTTAAGGTTTTCGACGTTTAATTTTGCCTTTGGAATTTCGTCCTTCTCCTTGTGTTTAATGCGGGCGCCTTTAGCCATAGTTCTGAAAAATATGGCACAAAAGTACGCTTTTAAGTGGCTGGAAGGGCTTAAATTTTAGGAATTTAACAGGGCATGGGGTCTGTTTAAAGTTAAATAGAAAAACACGTATTTACGTCGATTAAAGTTAAATAACAAAAGCGTTATTTAGCGTGAAATGTTAAAAACAGCTTGAGTCCCGTGGTTTTTAACAATTAAAAAACGGGCAAAATGCCCGGAAAATATGAGAAAATACGTTTACGGACCTAGGATATCAACAATTTAATTTGGAGCTTTCAAAAAAGTGCCTATCTTTGCAGTCCATTTTTGAAAAAGCATTAACATTTAAATTACAATATCATGAAACGTACGTTCCAACCATCGCAACGCAAAAGAAGAAACAAGCATGGCTTCCGCCAACGTATGGCTAGTGCAAACGGCCGCCGCGTATTAGCTGCACGTCGTGCCCGTGGCCGCAAAAAACTGACCGTATCCAGCGAGAAAACACATAAATAATCCGGATTTAACGGATTAATGAGCCAACTTTCGGTAGAAAGTTGGCTTTTTTATTATATTTTTACTAGTACTATTATGTTTGCTATGATGAAGATTTTTCGTTTAGGGATATGTATGTTGCTGACAATGCCCCTGTTAAGTCAGACAAACTCCACCATACAGGAACAAAGTAATTTTTACAAACAATTTCATTTCACATCCGACCAACACTGGGATAGCCTGAACCAGGCACTGAACGGCCAGCCCGCAACCACCACACAGGCCCAGCGCACCAATACAACCTCCTGCAGCCTCGTCAAAAAGGTTTATGGCTGGCATCCCTACTGGAATGGCTCCGTTTACAATAACTACGACTGGAGCATGCTCAGCGATTTCTGCTATTTCGATTACGAGGTTACTCCCTCTACCGGCCAGAACAGCAATGCCTCTTTTGCCTGGAGCACCAGTGCTGCCGTAACAGCTGCCCTGAGCCACAGTGTGAACGTACAGTTCTGTGCCTCCCTTTTTTCCAGTCATTCCACTTTCTGGGCCAGTTCTACGGCTCAGCAAACTTTTATAACCAATGCCATCAACCTCCTGAACTCGCGTGGCGGCAATGGGGTCAACATCGACTTTGAAGGGATGGGAAGCAGCGATAAAACACCTTTCAAAAATTTCATGGTGAACCTGTGCAACCAGGTACACGCCGCCAACCCCAACTATAAAGTAAGCATCGCCCTGTATGCAGTCGACTGGAGTACGTCTTTCGACATTCCGGGCCTTAATCCTTATGTCGACAACTTCATCATCATGGGTTACGACTATTATTATTCGGGCTCAGCCCAGGCCGGCCCGGAGGCTCCGCTCTATAATTTCCAGACAGGCTATAACTACACCCTTTCCAAATCCATTACCTATTATCTCAAACAGGGTGTAACGCCGTCTAAACTTTTACTGGGACTTCCATGGTATGGCCGGGAATGGGAAACTGTAGCCGGTACAGCACCCTCGAACACCACCGGTGGTTTTACATCGTCGCGAACCTATGCTTACGTAAAGAACAACCCGACAACCTATTCTGCAGCCAATAAAAACTGGGAAGGCAATAGCTTTAACCCGTATTACAGCTACCAGAGCTCCGGCAACTGGCGCCAATGCTGGATTGACGATGTATATAGCCTGGGCCGCAAGTTCGATATGGTAAACCAGCGTGGGCTGGGAGGCATAGGCATCTGGGCTTTGGGCTACGACGATGGTTACAGCGATTTCTGGAACCTGATCCGCGACAAATTCAGCAACTGTGCGACGGTAGCCTGTACCGACAGTATTTATGATATGGGCGGACCTACACGCAACTATTACGACAACGAAAGTTATGTATACACCATTGCCCCTACAGGCGCCAGCAAAGTGCGTCTCACATTCAGCAGTATGGATCTGGAAAGCGGTTACGACAGCCTGTACCTGTATGACGGTTCGGGTACTGCCGCACCAGTACTTGGTGCTTACAGCGGAACTGTAAACCCCGGCATTGTAAACTCTACCGGACCGGCCATCACCGTGAAATTCAAATCGGATGGGGCCACCAACAAAACAGGATATAAGGCCATCTGGAATTGCATCCAGGACAATACAAGTCCAACCACACAGGTATCGGCACCACCAGGCTGGCAGACACAGAATTTTACGGTAAGCTATACCGATGCTGATAATACGGGCGGTGTGGGCATTGAAAAGAGTTTTTACCAGGTAAGCGATTACAATGGGGCCGAATGGCGCGCCAATGGAACCCGTGGATTTTTCAACGATGATTTTAATACGGCATCTGTTAATGCCGACTGGGCAAGCCCCGCCGCTTCCGGAACCTGGAGTATCAGCAGCAATGCCTTGTTGCAGAGCGATGAGTCCAATGCCAACACAAACCTGTATGCTGTGGTAACACAAAGCCTTTCGAATCGCTACCTCTATAGTTTCAAAGCCACCATTAGCGGAGCTGGAACCAACCGCCGTGGTGGGATTCATATTTTTTGTGATGCCCCTACGCAAAGCAACCGTGGCAACAATTACCTGATCTGGATGCGCCCTGACCAGGGAACGATCGAGCTTTATAAAAACACAAGTAATGTACTCAGCGTTGTGAAAACAGTTACGTTTACCATCAATGCCAATGTAAGCTACGATTATAAAATCACGATGGACCGCATCAGCGGTGAAATGAAACTCTGGATCAACAATGCCTTTGTAACGTCATGGACCGATACAAGCCCTTTTGCAAGCGGCTCCGCTGTTTCGTTCCGTAGTGGCAACTGTAAACTGACTATCGATGATTTTAAAGTGTTTCGTTCACGCGCAGCTTCCACATTAGTAAGTGTGGGCAGCAGTACGGCCGATGTGCGTTATGAAAACACTTCGCCTTCACAACCCTCTGCCAACATCAGCTCTATGACAAAAGATAATGCTGATAACCTGTCGAGCATAAACAGCCAGTTGGTCAATGTAGACTGGACCAAACCGGGGGCTCCGCCCCTGGTGAAGGATGGGGTAGCTGCCGACCTGGATACAACCTATGTTGGGACACAGCTCGTTGGTAATTATACGGCTGCCAAAGACACCAACTCGGGGGTGGCCGTATATTATTATGCCATTGGCACAACGCCAGGCAGCCAGAACATTGCCGCCTGGACAGCTAACGGTTCTGCGCTTGCCGCTACCCAAACGGGCCTGAGCCTGGTAAACGGTCAGAAATATTATTTCATGGTGAAGGCCCGCAATGGTGCAGGCCTGGTGGGCGACAGCACTGTGAGCGATGGCATTCTGTACCTGTCATCCATTCCTACGGGCATCGAAAATCTGTTTAATGATAGCCGGGTAAGCTTATATCCGAATCCGGTGACAGAGCAATTGACGATAGCGATAATCAGTGACAAAGCATATGCGATGAACTACAGCGTTATGGATGCCGCCGGCAAATGTGTCATGCAGGAACAAAGTACACATATTGATAACGGCGTGAATACATTGCAAATCTCGTTAGCAGACCATCCGCTGGCAAAAGGCGTGTATTTCCTTCAGATGCAGGTCGAAGGTAAACAGATCATAAAGAAATTCATTGTCAATTAAGCGCGTATTCCGGTGTTTATTAAGTACCCTTCTTTTCTTTCGTCCAATTTATTTTCTGCATGCGGCATTTTCCTGAGCCTTGTGTTTTGCTGTTGCTTTAATTCCTATGGTCAACATACCGGTCGTGTGGAAATTTATATTTTTGACGATTACAGGAATGATATAGGTATTTGTCAATATCATTTTTCGAAAAATGATTCACTGATACGTTCCGGCGAACTTGAGGCCGGGGATGACGTGTTATTTGATTCCCTGGAATCGGGGGTTTATACACTGAAGCTGCGAAATGGTAACGATATTGATGCGACATTCGGACATGTTGTTGTAGCGCAGGATTCTTTGACAAGCGTTATGTTTTCTTTAGATCGATATATGGAGGCTCGCAAAGATCGGGGTTATACAGATCACAAACAGGAATTTGGATTTGGTTTTTTGTATGGCAACAATGGGGTTATGGAGCCAGCTCGCCCTGAAAAAAATCAGCAGTTTATGACGAAAGTTGGCGATAATTTTTATTTTACAGACTTTGCCCGACATGTCGCTTTTGGCCCATATATTGGACTTTCAATAGCATATTCACCATTCAAAAAAGACACGATAAAAACACTTGGGCAAACAATCAAAAGATCATATTACTTTAATGCAAGTGCCGATTTTGGGCTTCAGTGTCGTTTTGCAGCGTTCAATAATCCCAAGCGCAGATCAGACGGCTTTAAAATAGATGGGGGAATTGTTTATAGTTTACCCCTTTTGTACAGGTTAAATCAGGAAGTTGGGACGAATCAGATTATCCAAACGAAACACATTCATCGCTACAATGAATTCTATGTTCTGGCACGGGTTGCTTATAGGGCTTTCGCTTTGCAGGCCTGTTATAACCTGACAACATTTTTGAAAACCCATTATGCAGAAGTGCCGAAATACAGATTAGGACTTGTATTTTTGATTCGCTCAAATGAATAGTGTGCCTAAAATTCTCTTTATATCCGATCACCGTCTCAACCGTTCGCCCAGCCAGCGCTACCGTTATGAGCAATACCTGTCTTTTTTCAGGGAGCAGGGCTATGATCTGAGTTTCTCGGAGCTGATCAATGCGAAAGATGACGCTGTGTTTTATGGCAAAGGTCGTTTGCTGCAAAAGGTGTGGGTGATGGTCAAGAGCATCGGGATCCGTTTTCGCGATTTGAGACGGGCCGGGCATTTCGACATTATTTTTATACAACGTGAAGCTTTGTTCATCGGGTCTTCTTTTTTCGAAAAACGATTTTTCAGGAGCGGGGCCAGGGTCATCTTCGATTTCGACGATAGTATCTGGCTGCTCGATACCTCGCCCGAAAACAAAAAATGGGAGTGGCTTAAAAACCCGGGGAAGACAGCAGTGAATATTGCCAATGCCCACGCCGTTATTGCCGGCAATGCTTACCTGGCTGATTATGCGCGACAGTTCAATAAGGCGGTGTACATAATTCCCACCACAATCGACACGGATTTTCACAAACCCATGCCCGAACTGCGTGGCCAGGGCCCTGTTGTGATAGGCTGGAGCGGAAGCCTGAGTACCATCAAGCATTTTGAATATGCACTGCCCTTTCTGAAAAAACTAAAGCAGAAATACGGCGATGCCATTGCCATTAAGGTGATCGGCGACGGCCATTATAAAAACGAAGAACTCCATACGATCTCACAAAACTGGAATGCAACCGATGAGGTTCGTGATCTGAATACTTTCGATATTGGCATTATGCCGCTCCCACACGATGAGTGGGCCAAAGGAAAATGCGGGCTCAAAGGCCTGTCCTATATGGCTTGCGGTGTACCGGCCGTGATGTCGCCCGTGGGTGTGAACACAGAGATCATACAGCATGGGCAAAACGGTTTCTTAGCGGATAATACGGATGAATGGGTAGCGGTGCTATCCGAGCTGATCGAGAATAAAGCCCTGCGCGAAAGAACGGGGCAGGCCGGTCGCGAAACGATTCTGGCACAGTATTCGGTAGAAGCCAATAAACAAAAATACCTGCAGGTATTACAGCAAGCAACATGCTAGGCATCAGTATCGTTATCATATTGTGTTTTTTAATTGCATCTGCATGGCTTCACTACCTGCGGAAGATTGATCTCTTTGAAAAAGAGCGGATGTTCTATGTGGTTGTAACCTTTATCCTTGGTGCTGTTTTTCCCTTTGTTATTTACCCGCTTCACCGCTATGTGTTCGATCCTCTGCACATTGTGGAAAACGGGCATTACCTTCACGATTTTTTGTTTTACACCTTTGGTGTTGGTGCCATCGAGGAAACGATCAAGTTTATTCCGGCCGTTATTGCACTCGTGTTTATGAAACGGGCTATCAACGAACCCATTGATTTCATTAAGTATACGCTGGTATCGTCGCTTGGCTTTGCCTTTGTCGAGAATATAGAATACAGCTTGTCATACGGCATCAATGTGCTTATAAGCCGCTCTATCCTGGCGGTTCCGGCACACATGTTTTTTTCGGCACTGTTTGTTTATGGTATTGTACTTTACAAATACCAGCGCGCGCGTTTCAGGGCATGGGTCATTCCGTTGTTTATCCTGGCTTCGTTTGTGGCGCATGGATTCTATGATTTCAGCCTTAACATTGAAAACGGTGTTTTCGGGATTCTGCTCACAGTACTTTATTTCTTTATCCTGATGTCGCTGTTTGTCACTATCCTGAATAACTGCCTCAATAATTCCCCTTTCTTCAATCCCAAACTTGTAATTGATACGGATAGCCTGCGCAATCAGGTCGCCCTGTTTTACCTGGTTCTCATTGTCGGAGTTGTTGCCGCTAAAACCTATTTCACATCGGAGTCAGCGGCAGCGCGCTTATTCCTTAGTTTCCTGACAACGCGTTTGTTTATTCTTACTATTCTGGTAGCCCGCCTGTGCCGGTTTAAACTCATCCATCAACGCTGGAACCGTTTGCGGCTGGAGTTTCCGTTTACGATCCGCCCGGTATTGGGGCCAAACCGGGGCAGGCTTTTTCCTTACATGATTGTTATTCGTGGCGAGGGCTTTAACGAGGTATATATCAATGCGTTTTTTCATGAGCATTTCACACTGGCCCCCCTGGGGAAGAGCCGAGGCTTTCTGGAAAAGCCAACCCCGGCATTTATCGAAAGCAAATTTCACCTGAAAGACGATGAAACTTTTTTTGTGGTGAAGCTCACCGTTAATGAACATCAGCAACAGTATGCACACTACCTGCTCAAAGCCAAAACTACCGGCATTACCCGTAACACCCGTGATGAGCCGATTGCCGCTTTGCTGGCCATGGATAGCATATCGACGGTAGCCGATAAACGGGCTAACTCTGCGAAATTCAGGTTTTTAGAGTGGGTTGTTCTGGAGAAAAAATGAATTTCAAATCCGCCATTAAATAGTTACATTCGTAGCTCATTCTCCAGCCGGCATATTTCCCAAAACGCCTTCGCTTGGCAGACGGCCGGAGATAAAACGATATAAACTAAATACGCTATATGAAGACCACTGCTCTTACACAAAAACACATTTCTCTCGGCGCTAAAATGGTAGAATTTGCCGGCTACAACATGCCTGTATCTTACAGCGGATTAAACGATGAACACATGACCGTTCGCAACAGCGTTGGTGTGTTTGATGTAAGCCACATGGGCGAATTTATTTTAAAAGGAGAGCATGCCCTTGATCTCATTCAGAAAGTAACCAGTAACGACGCTTCGGTACTTACCGATGGAAAAGCCCAGTATTCCTGCCTTCCGAATGACAAAGGCGGTATCGTGGACGACCTGATCGTGTACCGTATTGATGCCAAAACCTATATGCTTGTCGTAAATGCTTCGAACATTGATAAAGACTGGAACTGGATCAAACAACACGATACCTGGGGCGTCGAAATGCATAATATTTCAGAGAAAACATCCCTGCTTGCTATTCAGGGCCCGAAGGCGATGGATACACTCCAGAAGCTCACCGACATTAAACTGGCCGATATTCCATATTACGCTTTTGCCAAAGGAAAATTCAATGGCGTTGATAACGTGGTGATCTCCAATACAGGATATACCGGTGCAGGAGGGTTCGAAATTTATTTCGAAAATGAATACGCAGAGAAAATGTGGGATAATATTTTTGAAGCCGGAAAAGAATTTGGCATTAAACCGATTGGTCTTGGTGCACGCGATACACTGCGCCTGGAAATGGGCTTTTGCCTCTATGGCAACGACATCGACGATACCACATCGCCTATTGAAGCAGGACTTGGCTGGATCACGAAATTTACCAAAGACTTTACAAACCGAGCAGCCATCGAAGCGCAGAAACAAAATGGTGTGAGCCGCAAGCTGGTTGGTTTCGAAATGATTGACCGTGGTATTCCACGCCACGATTATCAGCTGGCTGATGCCCAGGGAAATATTATCGGTAAAGTAAGCTCAGGCACACAATCACCATCTCTTAACAAGGCGATTGGTATGGGATACGTAAAGACTGAATTTGCCAAAGCCGACACCGAAATTTTTGTTGTGATCCGCGATAAAGCGATCAAGGCAAAAGTGACAAAGATCCCGTTTTTGAAAAAATAAAAAAAAGGGGCTTTCTTTTCTGTAAATTTAAAGAAAGGAGTTTCGCATGAATATAGAAGTTTGCTATACACCACAGGCGTATCATCTTTTTCATAAAGACGAAGCCATTGTTGTGGTTATTGATGTGTTCAGGGCCACCTCGGCCATGGTGACGGCCTTTTATAACGGCGTCAGTAAAATGATTCCCGTAGCCACTGTGGAAGAGGCCCGCGAATACCAGAAAAACGGCTATATGGCGGCCGCCGAACGAAACGGCGAAATGATCGAAGGCTTTGAACTTGGTAATAGCCCGTTTGGCTACATGAATAACAAGGTAAAAGGCAAAATCATTGCTATATCCACCACCA
Source organism: Bacteroidota bacterium (assembly GCA_018267825.1). GTDB lineage: Bacteria > Bacteroidota > Bacteroidia > B-17B0 > Aurantibacillaceae > JAFDXR01. The sequence continues at coordinate 19,409 of JAFDXR010000015.1, forward strand.
ATGGCACACAGGCTATTGAGGCTTCCCGTAAGGCATCAAAAATAGTGATCGGCAGTTTTCTGAACCAGGATGTACTCTGCGAATTCCTGGAAGCACAGAAAAAAGATGTGATCCTGGTTTGTGCCGGCTGGAAAAATAAATTCAACCTCGAAGATACCCTGTTTGCAGGTGCTGTCACAGAATACCTTACATCACGTTCGGGATTCAGCACAAGCTGCGACTCCGCAATTGCCTCCCAGCATCTGTATAATCTCGCGAAACACGATCTCTATGCATTTCTCTCCAACTCATCGCACCGCAACCGCCTTGCCAAACTCGATCTGGAGCGCGACATCAGGTACTGCCTTACTGCCAATCAATGTCCGGTTATTCCGGTCATGGAAGGGAAGTACCTGGTAAAAATGTGATCTGTATTTCTAACTATTCCCATCCGTAAAAACACCTGTTTTGTGTGACAGACACACGAAAACTGTTTTATATTTTTATCTTTAAGAAAGAATAAAAATTCAGAACATGAGGGTTTTACAGATAACACCACAGGCTTTATTTACCAATGCGAAGCAGGCAAACTTTTTATTGTTGGGAAGCGAAGAGGCTGAAGCCCCCGCGTTCAGGCCACTCGTCAATGCAAAAATAAATCACGAAGTCAGCGATCATCTGCCAGGTATATGGGGCACGCTCGGAATGGCCTCCGGGGAGAAAATTTTATGGCAGGGTAACCTGATGTTTTCGCGTGCCGGCAATGATAACTCGCTTGGAAAAACCCTCGATGAAATCAAATCTCTATATGGCATCCACAATAGCCTTAATGGTATCGATTCTGTTGTGATGGAGCGTTTCATCAATTTTGATGAGATTGAATTCCCGGCATTCCCCGAAACGTTTAACATGGACGAGATGCCGCAACTACGATTAACCCTTTTTATAAAACCTGAAGAGGGAGCCCTTGTTTTTTTCCAGCATTACAAAACCACCTTCGATAAAGAAAAAGATTCGGACATCGAATATATTCTGCCGGAACCTGTCACCGGCGATCCTGCACTGGCCGACCGCCTGACCTATATATTCCCGATACTTCCGCGCCAGAAAATTATAGCTACCGATACACCGGGCATATATACACTCGACACGAAAGACCTCGGAAAAAGTTTTGTGGTAAAAGTACTTACATTCAAGCGCAGCCCTGCCGGACAGAATGCAGAAAAGGTAATGGGCGAAGTGATCAATATCGTGAATAACGGGCAGGACGGGCATAAACTGCTCAAGTACATTTATGCACAGAATAAATTTTATGAGGTCAATAACAGCGATGTGATTATTGATCCTTCCGCAAAAACACTACTGCTCATACACGGTACATTTTCGACCACCGACAAGTCCTACAATGGCTTATTGCATGCCGAGTACGACAACAACACAAAATCCTGGTTGCAAAAAACCATGGAGCAGTACGGTTATCTGCAGATCCTGGCCTTCGATCATGAAACGGTAACCTACGATGCGGCGGGCAACATCAGCAAACTCATGGCTATCCTGGGGCAGACCACATTTAAAGATAATGCTCATATTGATGTGATTACCACAAGCCGCGGCGGGTTGGTCGGAAAATACCTGACCTGCTGTTTTACCGGCAATACCATTCCGGTGCGACGTATGGTAAACATTGCCTGTGCCAATGGTGTCGGTTATTTCGATACCGGCCGGCATATAGCTACATTTTTAAGTATCTATAAGACTATTGCATTAAGCACAGGTAATTTGCTCACGGGCATTATCACGGGCCTTGCACAGTTTTCGGCAGAGTATTTTTTAAATCAGCCGGGTTGCCAGCAAATGACCATTGGCAATCCACGGCTCGATAATATCATTACCAAAACACCGACCACCGTGAATGCGCAGCTCCGGATTCAGCCCATTGTAGGCGATTGGGATGCTTCGCTGGTCGATAATGAGAATCTGTTTAAACGCCTGGCAGAGCGCGGGCTCGACCTGATCATCCGGCAAATTCTCGGCCAGCAAAACGACTGGGTAGTTGGTACCGATAAACAACGGATTGCTCCGCCGGGTTATTCCAATGCGCCCATCCAGGTACGGTCTATGCATGTTAAGTACTTAAATTCGGATTACTGTCCCGACCATGTACACCAGACTATCTGGGCCTTTTTGTCGGCCCCCTGAGTAATCCCGCGCTTTACTCAGTAAGTTCAAGGTTTTGTGAGAGTGGCTGTTTATTTTTAGCAAAACAGCTATATAAACTCTGATGAAAACCTATTACCATTTTGTCCGTATTGTTTTGCTGACGGCTACGTTGTCGATCCTCCTGCCTGAACGATCTGTTTACTCCTGGGGGTTCTACGGCCATAAACGTATAAACCGCATGGCCGTGTTTACATTGCCGCCGGAAATGATCGGATTCTACAAACAACACATTGAGTTTATTACCAATCATGCGGTGGATCCCGATAGCCGTCGCAACATGGTGGAAGGTGAGGCCGCCCGCCATTACATCGATATTGATCATTACGGTCCGCATGCCTTCGACAGTGTGCCGGTGTTTTGGAAACAGGCAGTTCTGAAATATACAGAAGATACTCTGCGGGCTTATGGCATTATACCCTGGCAGATCGAGAAACATTACTACAAACTGCTGGAAGCATTCAAGGAAGAAAACCTTGATCTGATTTTGCATTACAGTGCCGATCTCGGACATTATGTAGCTGATGCACATGTACCATTACATACCACCGAAAATTACAACGGCCAGCTCACCAATCAAAAAGGGATTCATGGATTCTGGGAGAGCCGGATTCCAGAGCTGAAAGCAGAGGGTTACGATTATTTTGTGGGTCGTGCCAGCTATATAGAGTCGCCTATAAAAGCGGCCTGGCGCGTGGTAAAAGACAGTCACTCAGCAGTTGACAGCGTGTTGGGTTTTGAAGCTGCATTGAATCAACAGGTAAGTCCCGATCAGAAATACAGTTACGAAACAAGAGGGAGCACAATGGTAAGGGTGTATTCCGAAACGTACACCACACGTTTCGATCACATGATCGAAGGGCAGGTAGAACGTCGCATGCGGGCTGCTATTCACATGGTGGGGAGTATCTGGTATACAGCCTGGGTCAATGCCGGCCAGCCCGATCTGGCTAAGCTGGGACAGAAACAGGTCAGTGATTCGCTGAACAGGGAACCGGTAAATACAGGGAGTACTCCTTCACAGAATACGGTCGGGAAAGGACATGAAGACTGATTGGTTTTGTGGAAAAAACTTATCGAGTGGTATAATTATTTTTCTTTCCGGATAATGTATTTGCGTTTTCGCTCCGAATGGGAAGTTTTATCGAATCCCCGCTGTTCAATGGTCATGGCCGTATCACCATGAATTTCGTATTTCATGATGGAAGGGAAGCTCCGGAAAGGGTTTTCAAATATATAGACGTTCTTGTCGTTATTGGTCAATGTAAACTCCGTTTCTTTATTATCATTCTGACCCTTTACCATATAAGACATCAGGGTTTTGTCCTTTTCTTTCCGGAGCCGCATATTCATACTGAACAGGGTATCGCAATCTTCATTCGACAGGTAGTAGCCGTTGCCAATGTAATCGCCGTTTTCCAGCTGGTGCCATACTTCGGTGTATATGGCTTCATCATCATAAAAAAGGTATTTACCGGTAGGCCATACAAAATGTGTGGTCTCTTCTTTGGATAGCGTTTCCGAATTGCCGGAATCGGGAGCGGAGCAGGCGATCAGCACAAGACAGCATACAATATGTACAAACGGGTGTTTCATTGGGTACAGGGGGGCAAGCCGGTGGAACGTGGGTCGTGAAATTAGCATAAAACAAAAAACAAGCAGGAGTTAAATTTTGTTCACTGTTGTACTCTTATTTGTATGTACACACATATAATGCCAGAAACGGGATTTCACTTTTGCAGAAAACCGTGATGGCTACATGCTAATCTTCGTAATAGTATATTTTGATTTGTGCGGTATCTTTCAGAAAGTCGATTTTGGCAACAGTGATCCTGTTTAATTTAAGGCCGGTGCGCGACTCAATATCAGCAATCAGTTCAGCCCGTTTTTCGGGCTTTATAAGTTCAATATTCTCATAGGTGATTGTTTTGGCAATTTCCTTTTTCATGAGCAAATTACTTTCGAGGAGGTAGGTCAGGAAAAGCACAAAGGCATTGATGCCGGCAATGAAAATAAATTCGTAGTAATAGGCAATGTCTTCAAGCTTTGTGACGGCTGTAATAAGCCCAATGGCAATAACGAGGAACAAATAGGTCATGTCTTTGATGCTGAGATCTTCTGTTCGGTAGCGCAGCATGCCAAATACTGCAAAGAGCCCGAATGCGGCACCCATACTCAGTTTCACACGGTTCAGGAAAAAACACATCAGGAAGATGATGATATTAAACACTACATAGGTAAAAAACAATTCGCGGTGTTTGTTGATGGGATAGTAAATGAAGCGGATCAGAACAAAAACAGTGAGGAGGTCAATCAATAGTCTGACCCCGAATTTAGTGGCAAGTTCCTGGATGGCTATACTTGCATCAGGTGTAGCCAGGTCCTCACCGGCGATCTGTAATAACATCATAATCGATTATTTTTTGAATGGATAATAGTTTTTCCTTGAAACCGTTTTTTTTCGCATGATCGCAGGTATACGCCACGGCCATGCAGTATTTGCTGATTGATCCTTCCTGGATCCGCAGATGTTTCATAGCATCTATGAATTTGGATTCGCCGGCCTTCTCCTGTTTTACTTCGGCAATCACGAGCTGATGAAGTTGTTTGGAGTTATCATTGCGCACGAATTCAAGATTAAGGTCAATGGTAAGCCTTTCGGTTGTATGGCGGCTCACGAGTGTGATCCGTGAATAGTTTACCCACAGCGTAGGCACCAGGTCGGCCGGAGTATAAGGCGTTTTCTTATCGAGAAACTGAGCCGCGTTATGATCCCAGTGGGTGAGTGGGGTAATTTCCTTGATGCGGTCTTTGATGGTCCGGCCTTTATTGTTTTTGAATTTTACTTCCAGGAAACCAAGCCCCGAATCAACATACGTACGGTGCCTGATCTTATAACGGTTGAGTTTTCCGTTGTGATGTTTGGTATACAATTCCAGCGCCGATGTGTCGTAGTACAGGGTTTTATAATTGGCGATGCGTCGTTCTTTTATTTCAAGCGAGCGGTAATCCGTATGGATAAGTTGAAGCACTTCGGCCAGTTGTGAAATATGGAAGGTATACTTGGTATCTGTACGATCCATCAGTTTTACACTGTCCATCTGAGCCAGTGTAATCGGTTCGAAAGTACGCAGTATGTCCTCAATGGATGGCAAGCTATGACGGTAATTTTATTTTGAAGGTAACAATTTAATTACAGAAAAATAACAGTTTGACAACAATGTTTAAGCTTTGAGGTGTTTGTCAGGAAATCAGCGGCGTAATAGCTATTGTAAGGCTGATAAACTGTTCTACCGACAGCTGTTCGGGCCTTTTATCCAGCAGGTCGTGTTCCAGAGTGTGGCTTCCGACCAACGGTTTGAGTGAGTTGCGGAGTGTTTTACGCCGTTGATTGAACGCTGTTTTAACCACCCGTATAAACAGGGCCTCATCGCAGGGGAGAGATGGTGTGGCATTACGTTTCAGGCGGATCACAGCCGATTTTACCTTCGGTGGCGGAGAAAACACATTTTCGTGAACCGTAAACAGGTACTCGATATCGTAATAGGCCTGCATCAGCACACTCAGGATGCCATAGGTTTTACTTCCGGGTTTTTCCGCAATACGTTCGGCCACTTCCTTCTGGAACATGCCAACCACGCAATCAATATCCTGCCGGTTTTCGAGCACCCTGAACATGATCTGTGTGGAAATATTGTAAGGGAAATTCCCTATCACATTGAACTTGCCGGGCACCAGTGTTTTGAAATCGAGCGCCAGGAAATCGGCCAGCAGGAACTGGGACTCATGCGCAGGAAATGTTTTTTTCAGGTAAGGAACAGATTCCTGATCAATATCCAGGGCATAGAAATTTTTATCAAGTACCGGAAGCAGATATTTGGTAAGCACGCCGGTACCCGGACCTATTTCGAGAACGGTTGTTCTGGCATCGGTTTCGAGCAGGGAGTCTACTATTTTTCGGGCAATGCTTTCGTCGGTAAGGAAATGCTGCCCCAGGTGTTTTTTGGCACGTACAGGCGATGAGGCTTTTTCAGGAGCTTTGGTGACATCCTGTTTCGAAGCCCATGGCCTGGCATGCTTATCGTGAGTCAGATAATCTTTACTGGCCTCTTTTTGCTGCAACGCTTCAATTTCGGATGCAGAGAGGTATTTCTTTTTAATGCTGTAGGTATTCTTCGATTTATTCTTCATGGATGGGCCTTTGCAGGCGCAGTAAAGGTAGTTAAAATGCGCCAGTGGGCGATATCTTTAATGCAGGCTCAGGTCAATTAATTGAAGCCGCGTATTTTCACCGGGGTAGAGATAACGCTTACTGAACAGTTTAATAATAAGTCCGGCAGCAACCATACCCGCACCCACTTCTATAAAAGGCTTATCAACAATGGTGGGGCGATTGTTCCCGATATTATTCGCGGCATCAATAGCCACAATAAAAATACCTCCCTGGATGCCGGTTCTGTAAAGCTTACGAACAAGCCAGTTGGAACGGTCGATCACTATTTTTTTTATTTCAGACAGTTTAACCACATCGCCGCTTCCGACATAAATCACACTATCCTGGCCACCTACAAATATATCGTGGCGTAATTTGTTACTGTCGCGGAGCTTATATACAATAGGATCATTGGGATAGATGTGAAGCCGCTTGAAATGTCCGATACGATACAGGTCTATGGCCAATGAGGTTTGGGCACGGGCAGCAAACAGCGATGAAATAAAGAAACATATAAAAATAAATCCCTTCATGGTTTTGATTTTGGGACTTTAGCATGCTGTTACATAATTTCCAGCACAGTCCGGAAAGCCACATAGCGGTCTTTGTAACGCTCGCTGTGATCGGCCTGCAGGGCAGGGGCAAACTCCTTCTGGTAGCGCTCAATATCGGCCATGTCGCGAAAGGTGTATTGTGTGGAATACGTTTCGCCTTCGTCGTTTACATTCATCACCCGGCAGATTTTATATTCCACAAAGCACCCGGTTTTCATCACATCCGGAATATGAACGGTTTTCATCCATTGCAGCCAGTCTTTGTGAACAGCCTTATCGACACTAACGGTAACATTATAGATGTACATGTGTTTTATGTTTAAGGGTTAGAACTTCGCGCGCGCTTTGCTTTTGTGTTTGAAAAGATCCACGCTTTTGTTTTTAGGATATTTCACCGAATATGTGAGAATGATTTTTTTTGTTTCATCCGGAGCCAATGACAGTTTCCAGCTCAGCTGACCGTTCAGCTCATTGCGCTCGGCTTTCGACAGTTCAATGGCTTCAACCACAATCTCGCTGTTTTGCGATACCGGCAACTGGTCTTCGAGTTCTATCTGAATGGGTGCTTTGCGGTTGTTTTTGATCACCATCTCGTAGGAGTAGGTTACTTTGCGGTTGCTGCCAATGGAGCGCTCGCTGTTAAAGTCTTTGAGCTTGGTGCGTGTCACCACAATTTTTTTGTCGCGGCCAAACGACAGACTCAGGGTGTCGTCTACACTACGCGTATTGATATACGACTGCCCCACATAAGTGCCGCCAAAATAAACGTTGGCGGGGCCTTCCACCAGGTCGAGATCTTCCCAGCCGGTAATACGGGCCAGCATGAATGCATCTTTCTCGATTTTAGGCACGCTGTAATACTGGAACGATGCATTGAGGTTGTAGGTGGTTACATCTACAATATAAGGTCTGGCGTCCGAAGGTACAGAATAGGTTTGCTTGATATCGAATTCGGCGCTGAGTTCCGAAATCTGCACTTCTTCATACTGTATGGCAGCCTGGGTCGGTTTTTTAGGGCTGTTTTTCTTACCGTTTACCACTTCCACGTCATAAAGCGTTTGCGATTGTGCTATACTTACCGGGGCATTGCTCTGCATCTGATCGCCCTGTTGTTTGTAAAACCCATCGGTGTTTGCGTTGTTATAGGAAAGAGTATTCTGATAGCCGTTATACAGCGCCGGAGAATTAAAATTAAGATACCAGGCCTGCAACTCCGGTTTGGATGCGCTCTGCATGGGGTCGGCGGTCGATAATTTTATTTTCACATCGTTCCAGTCTACCCCGCTGGTGTTGTATACTTTGGCGCGGTATTTCAGCTCAATGGGCTTGTTGACGTCTTCGGTGGTGAGGTCGTAACTGGGCGACCACCCGCTTTCTTTCACCACATATTTGAGATCGAATGTCGTGGTGGTTTTTGCAGCACAGGTTACAAGCACCGATACTTCTGCTGTTGGCAGATCTCCTTCTCCGGCCTGCTCGGCCAGCTGATCCTGCAAGCGCATCAGAATCTCGTTGTTCTTGTCAATCTTTTTCTGCAGTTTGAATGTTTCTGCATGAATGTCTTTGAGGCGTGCTCTGTAAAAATCAGCCGCCAGTTTTAACTCCGCCACACTCACGCCTTTTTCCTGTCCCCCGATGGCTTCATTTTTCCCGAGCATTTGTTTCTCCTGGTTAAAGGCGTCCAGATCCTGTTGTGCCTGTGTATTGGCATCGGTGAGTGTTTCTACCGAATCGTTCAGCTGCCTGGTGCGCAGGGTTTCCTTACGCGTGTTCAGGAAATTGATTTTGTCGGAAACAGACAGGATGGTAACATCACTGCCCGTATTGATCTGAATGCTTTTTGAAATCAGTTTGGGCGACAGGCCTGTAAATGTTACGGTGGTGCGCCCGGGGTTGAGCGCTACCTGCTTGCTCTGGCTCACTTCTGCTCCATCGAGGTAAAGTATGACGGAGCTCACAGGTGTTTTCACCTTAATCTCATCGTTTTGCTGGGCGCTTGTTATAAAAGGAAACAGTGTTAAGCAGATAAAAAATGATTTCATGCATCAAGAATTTTAGTTAATAATATCGCCACGCAAGGCCCTGAAGCGTTTCCGGGCTTCGGCTACATAAATACTGCCCGGGTATTTTGTCAATAGTTCCTCGTACAGCGCTTTTGCCTTTTCGTTATCATGAAGGTTCCGTTCATAGATTTCAGCCTGCTTGAACAAGGCATCATCACCGTAAATCTCGTCAGGGAAAAACTCCGTAATGTTTTGCAGCATTTTTACAGCCTCCTCATAGCGCCCGAGTTTTTGATAAATATCAGCTTTTCGGTAATAAATATCGTCGCCGAGCGTGTGTGTGGCAAACATCAGGTTGATGCTGTCGAGCCTTGCCAATGCCCTGGTATATTGGTGTTGAAGGATCAGTAGGTCGGCCGATGAAAACATCCGGAGTGGGGCATCGTTTGTATCTACGCCGATGGCATCTGAAATAACCAGGGAAAGATCAAGCGCATCGTTTGCAATAACTTTGGTAGTAGCCCCCTTGAGAATATCGGCCTGGGTCTTAGCCCAATTAAAATCGCCGGCATAATAACTCAACCTGGCGTTCCTGAATTTGGCCTCCTGCCCAATGGGTTCATACTTAAAATCTTTTTCGACCTGAGAGTATAACAGCGAGGCGTCCCAAATATTACCTGCCAAAAGCATAATATCGCCCAAATCGAGTTTTATGTCGGCCAGTGTTTTAGCATCGAAGCCATAATGATCAATCGTGTTCTGCAGCAGATCAATGGCATCTCCGGGACTGTTCTGGTAATAGGCTTTGAGCAGGGCCTCTTTTTTAATAAGCGGCAGGGTCATGTTCGACACGCCGTATTGTTTGATAGCTGCATCGATAGCAGTTTGTAAGGTATTTACATCCTGCTGGGCGGGACTGGCCTGTGAGGTCAGTTTCAGGTATTGTGTGTTGATGTTTTCGATGAGTGCCACATCGTAATAGGGTTGATCTTTTCCTTTGCTCATCACATACTGGTAGCAGGTTTCGGCCGTGCTGTAATCTTCGTTGCTGATGCAGAGTTTGGCCAGGTCCATAATCCGTGAACCATCTTCTTTACGGCGTTTGTCGAGGGCTTTGCATTGTACAAAAGCACCTTCGAAATCTTTCTGCTGGGTTTGAATAAAAATAAGAAACTCCGAGAGCACCGTTTTGTCAGGATGCTGCTGGATGCGTTTCTGTAACTCCTGTTTCAGCAAGGGGTTGTTGAATCCGCCGGTTTTGTCATCATAGCCCAACGAATTCTGCAAATTGCCCTGTGCCGTATAGAGCTCACTTTCCCTGAATTCTATTGCATCCAGGTATTCATTGATCATGGCTTTGAGATCGCCTTTCTTTTTATAAACATCTGCAATCTCGTAATAAAACGGATAACTATCGGCATAGGCTTTACGCCCTTTCTTATAGACTTCAATAGCGTGATCGTAAAGCTGCTCGTCTTCAAAGGCATGTGCCAGCGGGAAAATATAATTTTGCTCCGGAATAAGTTCCTTGATAGCCTTCTGGTATTGTTCTTCTTCTTTTTTCGGATCGTTCTGCAACTTATAAATTTTACCGAGCCATACATACAGGTGTGTGGCAGTTGGGTTTCGTTTGATCTGTTTTTTGATCACCTTCTCTGCTTTGCTGTATTCCTTCAGCTCCACCAGGCATTTGTAGTAAGAGGTAAACCAGGCATCCGGATTTTTGTCGTAGAGCTTGTCGAGATACACCAGGGCTTTATCATACTCCTTCTGGTCAAAATACTGCACAGCCAGCTGCTCATCGGGGCTGGTGCGCGGCTGGGCTTTAACCAGCACAGGCAGCAATATTGTAAGCCATATAATGAGTTTCAGCTTCATAATTCAGCAGGTGTCACAGGAGGCAGCGCTCCCTGGTTATAACGTCGCGCCATGTTCTCCACCACAGGCAGGGTGCGGTTAAATGTTTCGAGTTGTATATGGATTTGTTCGGTGCTTTGTTTGAGCTGGCTTATTATTTTTTCGGCCGCTATTTTCTCATCGTTTATAAAGCCGATGGCTTTTTCAGATTCGACAGCACCGCTCGTCAGATCATGCGAAAGATTTTTGAGCTGTTGTACCGAGGTCCTGGCATCGGAGATGAGCAGGGCACGTGTAGAGAAGAAATGCCGGAGTGGTGTACCGGTAGCATAAAATTCGCGCAGGGTCTGGGCTTCATTGGCAGGGATGGTGTCATTGACATGGCTCATCATAAAGGCCGCATACGAAGCCTGTTTGTTGAGAACCTGCCGGCATGAGGCACTGTCTGTTTTTATATAACCATCGAGTGCCTGTTCCACAACCACTTTCAGGCTGTCGAGCTGCTTTACGGAGGCATCATAAACATGCGAGCGACCACAGGCCAGCAGCAGCATGGAGCCCCCCAGAGCAAGTATAACCAGGCGTAATTTCATGAGTAGCTAAAGTAGTTAATAATAGCCTAAAAACCGCAGCAGAAGGCCCCGATTTTAAGATAGTTTATGAAAAGTCAAAAGGGACTCAGGCTTTCATTTTTTTGAATGCAGCCAGGTATATTTTTTTGATACTGTTTTTCTCTTCCCGCTCACAAATTGTTTCCGCAGCTTCTTTCAGATCCTTATGCCCGGGCAGATTCAGTTTCAGAATTTCGCCCAGTGCAAAGGCCGCACTCCAGCGCACCACCGTGCCACTGTGTTCCGAGTTCACGAGCAGATTTTTTATAGCAGTATCCAGTTTACGCGGATGCAGGCGGGCCGTGTTCCCGATGACTTTGGCCGATTCCCATTTAATACGCGGCGCTTTTTCTGTAAGACAGGCGCTTACAAAGTCAAAGGTTTTTATATCCACCAGTTCCGGCTTGCTTTGTGAGGCAAATTCCAAAGCCTCTATACAGGTTGCTTTACCCGGATCCTTCAGCGTTTTTGCCAGCTCCATGAGCTCACTGGCAGTGATTGTCCCATCGAGCAACATCCTGCTGATCGTTTCGGTTTTCTCTTTGGGTTTGATGTGTTTGTCGTTCAGAAGCTCCTGTATCATGCCTCCAATATACAGAAAAGACGGCACTTTCAGAAAGGATAACATAAAAGAAAACCATGACTGCGCGGAAAGCTGTATTTTTACTTTGCAAAAACACGCGCATCATGAAACGCATTCGCCTGATAAGCCTGGCTTTATTCATTGTCTCTACCAAAAACCTATGGGCCTGGGGACCCGAGGGACATAAAATGGTGGCTGAAATCGCCCGTGAACACTTAAGTGCAGCTACCCGCGACTCGGTCGAAAAATACCTGGGCATCGTTAATTTTGAAGAGGCTTCTGTGTGGATGGATGAGGTAAAAAGCAAACCCGAATATGATTACATGAAGCCCTGGCATTATGTGAATGTGGAGCGCGATAAAACTTATGTGAAAAATGCCGATGGAAACATTGTGAATGTACTTCTGAAAGTGATCGAGCAATTGAAAAACCGCCGGAAGCAGAGCATTACGGAAACAGGTGTTCAGCTTAAAATGTTGTTTCACCTGGTAGGCGACATCCATCAGCCATTGCATGTGGGGTACGGCGAAGACCGCGGAGGAAACGACATCAGGCTGAAATTTCTGAAACGGCAAAGTAACCTGCACCGTGTGTGGGATGAAGATATTATTACAGAGAAAAACATTCGGCTTAAAGATTGCCTGGCGCTCGAAGCCACACTCACAGAAGCTGAAAAAAAAGCCGGGCAGCAAACAAGCCCGCTGGCCTGGATGGCGCAGAGCAGAGCACTTTTACCGGAAGTATATGCATTTCAGGATAACGCCATTACACAGGCATATATCGACAAAAATGCAATGGTGGTTGAAAAACAAATATTACTCGCAGGCCTGAACCTGGCCGCTGTACTCGAGGAGATTTTCAAGAAGTAATATCCTGATTATTTTTCTACAGGCACCGACATGCTTTTTACAACAATGTCTGTATCTGTGAGTTCGCTGTAGTGCACAATAGCGTAACCCGCATGGCTGCTGTCTTTTTCAATAACCGGCAGATTCTGATCCCATTGAATACAATGCGTGTTGATAGGCTTTACGGCCAGTTTCCATTTGTTCAGGCGGAAGGTGTATACAAAGTAACTGCGCCAGCAACTGGTCCACCAGTCGGGTAACAGCCCCAGTTCATCGGCGCCGTCGTTGTTGAGGTCGCCCAGGTTTACAGGATTGCCGCCAATGCACGATTCCACTTTTACCGGGGCAATACTTGTGTTGGAGCATTTCATATAACAGCTGCTTGTATCGCCTATATCCTCGTCATGGGTATTCGTGGTTTCGAGCCAGATAAATTCCTGTTGTTTATCCCCGTTGAAATCGCCGGTAATGGCGCCATCGGGAATACGCATAACGGGTCTGTTCGGATCCACATCTTCGGCGGCAGGAGCCTGCGCTGCAGATGATGCAGCGGTACTTTCCTGACGGCACGACTGCCCAAGCATGAGCAGGCCACCCAGACCCGCAACAAGAAACATAGTTTTGAAGTGTAACATGGAATACTAAAATACAAAATGTCAGGCTCAGAAGCCACAACAAGAACTTCTATTTTTGTTGATCCTGCCCGGTGAGGCTTTTTGCCTTGTCGAGATCAGCGGCCGCTTTTTCCGCATCATTCATCTGTTTGTAAATAGCAGCACGGCAGCGATACGATCCGGCATCTGCTGCATCAATAGCCAGTGCCTGGTTTATATCGGCCAGCGCCCGTTTGCTTTCACCGAGGTTATAGTAAGCCCATGCCCGGCCCCTGTATATGTAATCGTAAGTGCCTGAACTGTGTCGTAGGGCTTGCCCGTAGTCATGCACGGCGGCTTTGTATTTCAGGAGTTTGCTTTTTACTTCGCCTCTCAGGTAATAGGTATAATAAAAGTCACGCGACAGATGAACCGATTTATTCAACTCTTTCAGGGCTTCATCATAATTTTCCAAAGCAAAAAATGTGAGCCCACGGCCATAATGCATATACTCGTGATCCGGATCGCTGCCTGTTTTGCTGAAGTCGGCCAGTGCGCCCCTGTAATCGCCGCTGTAATATTTAGCGAAAGCTCTCCGGTTGTAAACCGAATCCGTGCCGGGTTTCAGAACCAGTGCCCTGCTGAAATCACGGATAGCCTCGTTGTAAGATCCAAGCCTGTAATTGGCAAGTCCCCTGAAATAGACAGGATTGTAAGCTATGCTGTCTTTTTCTGTTACACGCGTCAGATAGTTCAGTGCATCGTTATTCCGGCCATGGTGCAGAGCCACGACACCTTTCAGATAGAAAGCGCCACGATGCAGGGAGTCCAGCTGATGCACCCTGATGGCATCCGCCAATGCCTCTTCATCTTTGTGGGTATCGAGCTTCGCGAGGCCGCGCAGGTACAGCGCCTGTACATCTGACGGGTTTTTACGAATGGCTTTGTCGTAATACCGGAAGGCCTGGTTGTATTTTTCGAGCATGTACTTCACGCCGGCCTTCTTCTTGTATGCAACAGCATTATTGGTATCAGCCACCGCGGCCAGTTTATAATCGCGCATAGCACCGTAGTAATAATGCAGCCCGAATTTTTCATCGCCACGGCGTACATACGCATCACTCAGGGTTTCATGAGCCTGTGGTACAGGTTTATGCGGTTTGTTTCGCAAAAACCATAATTCAAAATTGAGCCCGATGCGCGCCGATACCTGCGAATGGGATTTATCCTCGCGAATGGTCATGCCATTGTCTGTATAAGCTTTATGCGCATAAATTTCCTTGTAATAGATCCCGACATTCACATCGATTCCCATCTGGTCTTTGACGCGTATGATACTGCCAAGAAGGATTCCACCGGAGTAATGCGTTTCATTCTGCGAAAGAATATGGGTTTTATATCCGTTCTCAAATGTGTAGAACAGGTAACCGTAACGGGCAAATGCACCCGTATAGAAAGTGAGGCCATGGTTCTGCCGTAATCCCTGTAAACCAAAGTAATAGCGGTAGTTCAGGAAAAGCGCCCGGTCTGTACTGCCGGAAGCCGGCGTTACAATGGTTTCTTTTTTCAGTGTGTCATATTCTTCACCCGGACTGCCTCCCGAAAGAAGGTAGGCGTCTATTCCCAGCGAATGGTGTTTGCCCAGGCCGTACTCAACACCCAGAAGCGCATTAATTCCGCCGCCGTTACCGAGCACGTATGGCATGGCTTTGCCTTTAACCGCCCAGTTTCTGTAAGCTGATGCAGGGTCAAAAGGGGTTGTATAGGCTTTCGTTTTTTTGAGCCCGGGTTTTATAATGTCGTATAAATACCTGGTGGTATCTGCATCGGTTCCGGAACCGTTGGTTTGTGGAAAAATAACCTGCGCATGTACCATCCCGTAAAGGAACATAAAGCCGAAAACCAGATATAGTGTTGAAGAGTGCCTGGTCATAAATCAGAAAACACAACTTTGAAAATCCTGGAGGCTTTGCCCGGCACGTCCAGTCGTATAAAATAAATACCGGCAGGCAATTGATTTCGCTGCATATCGAAGGTGTTTACCGAAGGGAAATATTGACTTATTTCTTCGCCAAGAGCCGACAACAGACTCACACGGACACCTGTATGGCCGGTTCCCTTTAAATTCACATGCAGTATGTCTTTCACCGGGTTTGGGAAAAGCGAAAAGGCATCCTGCTCTGCATCAGCAATGCCGGTTGTTGTAACATGGGGTAAAAACCAGGGATCACAGTCGAACCTGTCGGTACTTGTTGCACCTGCACCATTGGCATCATACACCACCACAAACGACAGATCGCCGTTTTGAGTCAGTGTGGCTTCGCCGATCCCGGCCGAATTACCGGAGCCAACTACGAGTTGCCGCGTGCCCCAACTGTTCCAGTTATTGGGTGTGGTTTGCGGAGCCCTGTAAATGGAATATTTTCCGGCGGCATCGGTACCGGTAAAGTAGAGCCACCATTGATTGAGGTTGTCTTTATACAAATGAGGCTGATGTTCATTGAGTGCTGTATTCACCGACGATACAGGCTGAGGTGCGCCCCAGGTAGATCCGTCGTCGTTACTCACCGAATACCAGATATCGAGACCTCCGGAGGCTACAGCAAAATTGGGCGAATCAAAAAACAATACCAGCTGCATGGACGAAAGCCTCTCCACATGCGGATTATCTTCGATAGAGTCGGTTGTAATGGGAGCAGGGAATATGGTTCCCGACGCCAGTGCCGGATTAAGACTGCAGTTGCGGATGTAGTACAGATCTGTTTTGTAGGGGGGGCGCTGATTGTCGGTATATACAAATATATCGGCCGTACTGCTGCTGCTCATCACATATTGCGGGGCACCCTGCCCAAACACAGGTCCGCTCAGGTTGGAGAGGCTCCAGGTAGGAAAAGCCATCAATGTATTGCTGCGCGATGAAATTAAGATATCCGGATTCAGCCACTCGCTGCAGCCAATAGGATTCGTGACAAGATCAATACCAAAAGTAGGCCCGCGACTGTATGCCGAGAAACTGCAGTTATTGCCGGAGTTCAATGTCCACGAAAGCCCGTCTATCGGAATGTATATACAATAGAGGTGTAATCCATCGCGTGAAATAAACATGCCATCTTCCCAGCCGCCTGTGCTGAGCGACTGTTGTACAGGTGTTCCGAATTCAGTTGGTATTGCTACTTGCACAGTTGTAGTACTTTTCACCTGAGTCCAGTTTGGCTGGGCGCGTATACTCAGGCCCGCCAGGAGCCATACAAAAAGCAGAAAGCGAAAAATCATATCGCTAAATGTAATAAAAAACCCCGAACAGGTGTCCGGGGTTTTGAATAGCGGGAGCGCTTTTAGTTAATGTATTCAAAGCCGGCATAAGGAACAAGTGCTTTCGGAAGCTTGATGCCTTCCGGTGTTTGATTGTTTTCGAGCAGGCCGGCTACGATACGGGGCAATGCCAGGGCACTGCCGTTTAAGCTGTGAGCCAGTTGTGTTTTACCATCAGCGCCTTTGAAACGGCATTTCAAGCGGTTGGTTTGAAAGCTCTCAAAGTTAGACACAGAGCTTACTTCGAGCCAGCGTTGCTGCGCACCGCTCCACACTTCCATGTCGTAAGTCAGGGCTGATGCAAAGCTCATGTCGCCGCCGCATAATTTGAGTGTGCGGAATGGAAGCTCGAGCTCCTTAAGCAGGCCGGCTACGTATTCGCGCATGTCTTCGAGTGTTTCGTATGATTTATCAGGGTGAGCGATCTGCACGATTTCTACCTTGTCGAATTGGTGCAGGCGGTTGAGGCCACGCACGTCTTTACCATAGCTACCGGCTTCGCGGCGGAAGCAAGGCGTATAACCGCAATTTTTGATCGGGAGATCGCTTTCCTTTACAATCACGTCGCGGTAAATATTTGTTACAGGTACTTCGGCCGTAGGGATGAGGTACAGGTTATCGATTCCAACATGATACATCTGCCCTTCTTTATCAGGCAGCTGTCCTGTACCGTAGCCGCTGTCTTCGTTTACAAGGATAGGGGGTTGTACTTCCAGGTAACCGGCAGCCGTAGCGCGATCCAGGAAAAAATTAATGAGGGCACGTTGCAGACGGGCTCCTTTTCCTTTGTATACGGGGAATCCGGCACCGGTGAGTTTTACCCCAAGTTCAAAATCAATGAGGTCGTACTTGGCGGCTAATTCCCAGTGTGGCAATGCGTCGGCCGTTAGATTTGGTTTTGAACCGTGTTCAAATACCACTTCGTTATCTTCCGGTGTGCGTCCGGCCGGAACCTTGGTACTTGGCAGGTTTGGAACCTGTACGAGCAGCTTATGAATTTCGGTTTCGGTGCTTTTCAGGGCTTCGTCGAGTTCTTTTTCTTTTTGTTTCAGTTCAGCGGTTTTGGTTTTTTGCTGTTCGGCCTCTTCCTTTTTTCCGCTTTTCATCAGTTCACCTATTTGTTTGGCAATGGTGTTGGCTTCTGCTTTAACGGCATCGGCATCTTTTTGGGTATTGCGGCGTTTGGCGTCGAGTTCCAGCACACTGCTGATGATACTTTCGGCATCTTTAAAATGCTTTACGGCCAGGCGTTTCACAACATCTTCCTTGTTTTCGCGGATATAGTTCAGTTGTAACATAAATTAAAAATAGTGTTCAAATGTATGATTAAAATTTAAATTTCCGGGGCCTTATTCAGCGGATTCATAGCGCATGACTTAGGGCCATAAAAAAAGCCTGTAACGGGTTCACCGAAACAAGCTCTTTATTACTAATAATACTATACTGTCCGGTTATGCTTGTGCAGGAACAACCGAAACGTACGATCTGTCGTCTCTTTTCTTTTTGAAAACAACTGTACCGTCAACCAGTGCAAATAAGGTGTGGTCTTTGCCCATACCTACGTTTTCACCCGGGTTGTGTTTGGTGCCGCGTTGACGAACGATGATATTACCTGCGATAGCAGCCTGTCCGCCATAGATCTTAACGCCTAAACGTTTGCTGTGTGATTCGCGGCCGTTCTTTACTTTACCTTCGCCTTTCTTATGTGCCATTTTTTCTTCGTTTTAAGTTTTAAGTTATTAGTTTTTAATTAGACACTAAAAACTAAACATTTAAAATTAGATTAATCTTCTTTTTTCTTAGCAGCAGCTTTTTTAGCAGGTGCTTTTTTCGCAGCAGCTTTCTTGGCTGGCGCTTTTTTCGCAGCAGCTTTAGGAGTAGCTTCTACTTCCGCAACTTCTTTTTTGCTGGCTTTTGCGGGAGCCACTTTTTCTTTTTTGGTAACGGCGATTTCATCTTTCAATGTTTCACCTTTACCTAAAATGCCCTGAACCAGGATTTGTGTAAAAGACTGGCGGTGGTTGTTCCACTTCTGGTATCCTTTACGACGTTTTTTCTTGAACACGAAAACCTTGTCTCCTTTTAAGTGTTCTACTACGGTGGCAGCAACTTTGGCGCCATCTACGGTAGGGTTTCCAACAGAGATTTTTCCGCCGTTATCAATCAATAACACACGGTCAAACTCTACTTTAGAACCCTCATTAGCATCTAGGCGGTGAACGTAAACTTTATTGCCACGTTCCACTTTAAACTGTTGCCCTGCTATCTCTACAATTGCGTACATTGGGTTTTGTTTTTAATTTGTTAATAAAAAATTGGAGGGCAAAGATAGGCTATTTTTCGGTTTTCCAAAAAATATTTCCCAATTATTTGCGGTTTATAAGCCAGATTCCCAAAATAATAACGCCGATGGCCACAAACTGAAGGGAATGAACGGTTTCGCCGTCGTATAAACCCCAGCCAATGGCCACTACCGGAATCAGGTAGGTGCAGCTTGCCGCAAAAACCACCCCGGCCTGTTTGATCAGGGTATTGTAAATAACCACCGAAATGGCCGATCCTACGATGCCCAGGATACTCACAAAGCCAAAAGATGCCCAGCCATGAGGTTGCCGGGTCAGGTGTGTGGTGAAGTCGGTACTGCTGAACAGATACACGGCGGCCACCGGCCCGGTCAGCATAAACGACCACACGGTAGCCGCCATGGAATCGGTATCCGACAGGAAGGCCTTAATGCCATTAACACTGAGGGCATAAAAAAGGGTAGCCAGCACCACCAGCAGGCTATACAGGATATTGGACGAATCTTCGGAATCGTCGCCAAACAAAATCAGGCATACAGCCCCGATGAAGCCAATGGCCACACCTATAAACTTATTTCGCGAAAAATGCTGACCGAACAGGAGGCGGCCCAGAATGATGGTAAACAAAGGTGTTAACGCGTTGAGCATGCCGGTGAGGCTGCTGCTGATGCGGGTTTCGGCCTTGGTAAACAAAAAAGCCGGCAACAGGCTCCCGAAAACACCCATGAGCACAAGGCCCTTCCAGGTTTTCTGAAACGAGATGCCACGGTATTTATATACAAACGGAAGTAATACAAGGGAAGCCATGCTGATGCGGATAGCCGCCACCTCATCGCTCGTAAAAGCTTTCAGGCCTTCTTTCATGAGTATAAAAGAGCTACCCCAAACCAGTGATAGCACAATCAGAATAACCCACGATAAAAAGCTGATGGAACGTTGCATGTAAAGCCTACAAAAGTAATCATATTAATTTGATGAAAAAGCAGGATTGATGCGAGAAATAGTAAAATATTACTACTACCAATTACTCATTTACTGGCATGTATGTTGTTTGCCTTGGCGCGAAACAAAACACTTTGCTATATGAAGCACATCTTAAAATCATTAACAGCAGTAACGTGCCTGGTAGCCTCGCAGGGGCTTGCACAACAAACAACCGAAATTAAAATCACGCCGGCAGCACCACCCACCTATTATCACCAGGTA
The DNA here is from genome assembly GCA_018267825.1 of Bacteroidota bacterium. Lineage (GTDB taxonomy): Bacteria > Bacteroidota > Bacteroidia > B-17B0 > Aurantibacillaceae > JAFDXR01. The sequence continues at coordinate 39,688 of JAFDXR010000015.1, forward strand.
GCACTGGCTCCGGGTTTTTCAAATGCCAATGGAGCAACCGTCGATCTTTTTGCCAAAGGCGGAAAAGACATTGTATCGGTACCCGGTAACTATGTTGGCTCTCAGGATGCCGACAAAGGGGATAGTTATCTGGGGATTATCACCTATTATGAAGAAGGATCGTTGAGCCTCTCAAAAGCTGTGGAATCAGGCCTTACCGAATTTAACAGCGAAGATGCCGTGAACTATGGCGAATATATACAGATCGCTCTTCCGGGAGCATTGGGTGCCGGCAAAGAATATAACATCACGTTTAAGGTAAGCCTGGCCGATCATTCAGGATTCAGCAGCTCCGGCTGGGGCGTTTATTTCTCAGGCGAGGCCATGAACGAAAAAAGCAACAAAAGGCTCTCTGTTTCGCCACAGGTGCAGTTTCCGGGAATGGTAACCAATAAAACAGCCTGGACCGAATTAAAAGCCAAATACAAAGCTACAGGTACGGAAAAATACGCCATTCTGGGCTGTTTCAATACAGGGTTTAAAACGCAGAAGACTGACGGAGGCAAAGGTTTTGCGGCGTCCAAAGCATATTACTATGTATCTTCTGTGATGCTCGTAGAAGAAGCTCCGGACAGGGATCGTGACGGTGTAGCAGATAAAGATGATAAATGCCCGGATGTCATGGGCCTCGCAGCCCTGAATGGCTGTCCGGACAGGGATGGCGACGGAATAGCCGATGCAGATGACAAATGCCCTTCTGTGAAAGGTTCTGTGAAACTTGCTGGTTGTCCGGATGCGGATAATGATGGTGTGGCAGATGCCGATGATAAATGCCCGAATATGGCCGGTCCCGTAGAGTTTGCGGGTTGTCCTGATACCGACAAAGACGGCATTCCGGATAATAAAGACGAATGTCCGTCGCAGGCGGGTGTTGCCTCTAACTATGGTTGCCCAGAAATAAAAATGGACGTTAGGACCAAGGAGTTATTCCAGAAAGCCATGTCGGGCATCCAGTTTGAATCGGGCAAGGATGTTATCAAGAAATCTTCCTTCGGTATTCTTGATAATGTAGCATCTGTTCTGAAATCAAATCCAACCTGGATCGCAGAAGTACAGGGTCACACAGACAATGTTGGGAATGCAGCTGAAAACAAGGAATTATCCAGGAAAAGAGCACACGCCGTAACGAAATACCTGAAAAGCAAAGGCGTTGAGAACAAGCTGACTGCCGAAGGTTTTGGTATGGAAAGACCAATTGCCGAAAATAAAACGGCAGCCGGTCGCGCCAAAAACCGCCGGGTGGAGTTCAGAATCACCTACGAGCAATAATTTTTTTGAATCAAAAAAACAGGGCCCGTGTTTCGTACACGGGCTTTTGTATTGAAACTGGGCTCATAAAGCGTCCATTCCCGGGTTTGGGACTGCATTTACTTGCGGAAAACTGCAAAATATCAGCAGGCTAAAAACCTGATAAAAAGGAAGAAAGAAAAAATTTCAAATAAAATCCAAAAAAAGTTTTATTTTTTTTTGCAACAACCAGTTTTCTTGCTAAATTTGCAGTCCCCAAAAAAATAAGGGGTTTTCGTTCTTTCAAAACATAAAAAATAAGCCGAAGTAGCTCAGCTGGTAGAGCAGCTGATTTGTAATCAGCTGGTCGGGGGTTCGAGTCCCTTCTTCGGCTCTTTTTTTTTAAATGTGTAGGGGCAATACCAGAGTGGCCAAATGGGGCAGACTGTAAATCTGCTGACTTCGTCTTCGGTGGTTCGAATCCATCTTGCCCCACTAAAAACTCAGATGCTAAGGCAGATGTGATTTTGCAGGCTTTAGGATCCTTTAGAGAATAAAGGATAACAAAAGCGGAAGTAGCTCAATTGGTAGAGCTCCAGCCTTCCAAGCTGGAGGTTGCGGGTTCGAGACCCGTCTTCCGCTCAAGAATTGTGTGATGGAGAAGAGGGGTCGAGAAGTTTATCCCGATTTTGTCGGGAAGACCCGTCTTCCGCTCAAAAAATGTGTAGTTGGCAGCAGGGAAGGAACATAACCGTTACAGCGGACAAAAGACAATGATGGCTTGCGGAAGGCGGCCTAAAACTTTTGAAAGTCCCCAAAATGAGGGACTTTTCGTGTATCGAAAAATGAAGTTCCGAAAAAACGTTCTTTTTATGTCCTTAAATTGTAAAGTTGGGCAAATTAAGCTGTTGTAGCTCAGTCCCGGTTTTTGCAAATCTGCTGATTTGCCTGAAAAACCGAGGATCCTCGAAAAATCATTAGAATCGAAGATTTTGGATTTTTCGGGATAGTAGAGCACCAGCGCAAATACAAGCTGTTGTAGCTCAGTGGTAGAGCACTTCCTTGGTAAGGAAGAGGTCGGCAGTTCAATCCTGCTCAACAGCTCAAAGGTTTTTCTGTTTTAGATAAACCATAAACAAGATAGTTTAGAAACTATATATAAAACAAATAAAAACAAATAAATAACAAAAGCTATGGCTAAAGAAAAATTCGACCGTTCCAAACCTCACGTAAACATTGGAACAATTGGTCACGTTGACCACGGTAAAACTACCTTAACTGCTGCTATCACTACAGTATTAGCTGAAAAAGGATTAGCAGAGTTAAGAGATTTCTCATCAATTGATAATGCTCCTGAAGAAAAAGAACGTGGTATCACGATCAATACTTCTCACGTTGAATATGCAACTGCTAACCGTCACTACGCTCACGTTGACTGTCCAGGTCACGCTGACTACGTTAAGAACATGGTTACCGGTGCTGCTCAGATGGACGGTGCTATCTTAGTAGTAGCTGCTACAGATGGTCCAATGCCTCAAACACGTGAGCATATCCTTTTAGCCCGCCAGGTAGGTGTGCCTAAAATCGTTGTGTTCATGAACAAAGTTGACATGGTTGAAGATGCTGAGTTATTAGACTTAGTTGAAATGGAAATCCGCGAATTATTATCATTCTATAAATTCGATGGCGACAACACACCAATTATCCGTGGTTCAGCTTTAGGTGGATTAAATAAAGATCCAAAATGGGTTGACAAAATTATGGAGTTAATGGATGCAGTTGATACTTACATTCCACTTCCTCCACGCGATAAAGATAAACCTTTCCTGATGCCGGTTGAAGACGTGTTCACGATCACTGGTCGTGGTACTGTTGCTACAGGCCGTATCGAAACAGGTGTTATCAATACAGGTGATACAGTTGATATCTTAGGTATGCAGGAAGAAAAATTATCTTCGACTGTAACCGGGGTAGAGATGTTCCGTAAAATCCTGGATTATGGTGAAGCTGGAGATAACGTAGGTTTATTATTACGTGGTGTTGATAAAAAAGACATCCGTCGTGGTATGGTTATCGCAAAACCAGGTTCTATCAAACCTCACAAAAAATTCAAAGCTGAGGTGTATATCCTGAAAAAAGAAGAAGGTGGCCGTCACACGCCATTCCACAATAAATACCGTCCTCAGTTCTACTTACGTACAACTGACGTAACTGGTGAGATTTCATTAGATGCAGGCCGCGAAATGGTTATGCCTGGTGATAACGTAACTATTACAGTTGAGTTGATCGCTCCGGTAGCTATGGATAAAGGTCTTCGTTTCGCGATCCGCGAAGGTGGCCGTACCGTAGGTGCAGGTCAGGTAACTGAAATCTTAGACTAAGCAATTAGTTGAGAATTTAAACTGGTAGAATGGCTAGCCGGAAGGCTTGGCCATTTTGCCGTTTATAATCAAGGGTTTTACGGGCATAGTTCAATGGTAGAATAGCGGTCTCCAAAACCGTTGATGGGAGTTCGAATCTCTCTGCCCGTGCAAACAAGTGGTAGCTGTTTAGTTATAAAGAAGATCCTTTACTGGACATCGAGCACTAAAAATTAGGAAAAGGTATGAGCAAAATCGGAACTTACGTACAGGAAACCACCAATGAACTGGTGAATAAGGTAACCTGGCCAACCTGGCAGGAGCTGCAAGGCAGCGCCATTGTGGTGATGGTAGCTTCTACAATCATTGGGTTGATTGTGTGGGGCATGGATATGGGATTTAGTTGGATTATGGAAAAAGCTTACCAAATGGTGAGTTAATTAATTTTTTTCAAAAATGGCGGAAACAACAAAAGAATCTTCGATTGCCAAGAAATGGTACGTCGTACGTGCTGTGAGCGGGCAGGAGAAGAAAGTAAAACAATATATTGAAGTAGAGATCAATCGTTTGAAACTGAACGATTATGTATCACAGGTACTGATCCCTACCGAAAAAATCATCCAGATCCGGAATGGTAAGAAAGTGGCTAAAGAACGCTCATTTTACCCGGGATACGTTTTAATTGAAGCGGCCCTGGTTGGTGAGATTCCTCACACGATCAAAAACATTACCGGCGTTATCGGCTTTTTGGGCGAAACCAAAGGTGGCGACCCGGTTCCGATGCGGTTATCAGAAGTGAACCGTATTTTAGGTAAAGTGGATGAACTCACCGAAGCAGAAGGAACCGTAGCCAGCAATTACGTGGTAGGTGAATCTGTGAAAGTTATCAATGGTCCTTTCAATGGCTTCAATGGTATTATTGAAGAGATCAATGATGAGAAAAAGAAAATTAAAGTAACCGTTAAGATTTTTGGTCGCAAAACCCCTGTCGAATTGAACTTCGGTGAGGTTGAGCGCGAATAAAAGCATTGCAGGGTAGTTTGTTTTTTATTGAGAGCGATTCGCTGCTTCCAAACTCAGTAAGAAAATTTAAAGTGAGAAAACGATCCCTGTGATATAAATACATAAAAACAATAAAAAATGGCAAAAGAGTTATCAGCAATCGTTAAGCTACAGATCAAAGGTGGAGCTGCTAACCCGTCGCCTCCGATCGGTCCTGCACTGGGTGCCAAAGGGGTGAACATTATGGAGTTCTGTAAAGCGTTCAACGCGCGTACGCAGGAACAACAAGGTAAAGTATTACCTGTTATCATCAATGTTTACTCTGACAAGTCGTTCGATTTCGTAATCAAACGTCCGCCTGCAGCAGTACAGATCATGGAGATTGCGAAAATCAAAGCCGGTTCTGGCGAAAGCAACCGTAAAAAAGTGGGATCCATTTCATGGGATCAGATCCGTACCATCGCACAGGATAAAATTGTAGACATGAACTGCTTTACAATTGAATCAGCAATGCGCATGGTTGCAGGAACTGCCCGCAGTATGGGTGTTACCGTAACTGGCGAAGCTCCAGCTAAAAATTAATTCATTATTCATTAACAAAAACAAGCTTTAAAATGGCAACGTTGACTAAAAAAAGAAAAACAGCTGATGCGAAGTTCGATGCAACGAAATCGTATTCAGTTGACGAAGCTTCGAAGATCGTGAAAGAAATCACGACAACGAAGTTCGACGCTTCTGTGGATCTCGCGATCCGTTTAGGAGTTGATCCTCGTAAAGCTAACCAAATGGTGAGGGGCACCGTTACCCTGCCGCACGGTACTGGTAAAACAGTACGCGTACTGGCAATCGTAACGCCTGATAAAGAAGCTGAAGCGAAAGCTGCAGGTGCTGACTACGTAGGGTTAGACGAGTATATCGAAAAGATCAAAGGTGGATGGACAGACGTAGACGTAATCATCACTATGCCTTCAGTAATGGGTAAAGTAGGTGCATTAGGTCGTGTGTTAGGTCCTCGTGGTTTAATGCCTAACCCTAAAACAGGTACAGTAACTATGGAAGTAGGAAAAGCTGTAACTGAATCAAAAGGTGGTAAAATCGACTTCAAAGTGGATAAAGCCGGTATCATTCACACATCAGTAGGTAAAGCGTCTTTCAGCGCTGATAAACTGGCTGAGAATGCGAATGAGGTTTTACAAACCATCGTGAAGTTAAAACCATCCAGCGCAAAAGGTACATACGTGAAATCCGTTTTCATGAGCAGTACCATGAGTGCAGGCATCCAAGTAGACACCAAATCATTTAACTAATTAGAAACCTGTTAGTATGAACAAACAAGAAAAAACCCAGGAAATAGAAAGATTAGTTGGCATTTTAAATGCTAATACTAAGATCTATTTAGCGGATTGTTCTTCTTTAACAGTAGAAAAGGTTAACCAGTTCCGTCGTTCTTGCTTTGAGAAAAAAGTAAGCATGACTGTTGTTAAAAACACGTTATTAAAGAAAGCTTTGGAACGTGCCAATGACAGCAAAATGGCGGAAATGATCCCGGCTTTAAAAGGCGAAACAGCGCTCATGCTTACAGATACATCCAATGTACCTGCCAAGCTGATCAAAGATTTCCGTAAAAAAGGCGATAAACCTGCTCTGAAAGCTGCTTACGTAGAAGAGATGATCTTCATCGGCGACGATAAACTCGAAGCACTGGCTTCTCTGAAGTCCAAAAACGAGCTCATCGCAGACGTTGTCATGTTACTGCAATCACCGATCAAACGTGTGGTTGGCGGCTTAGAAAACAAAGCAAAAGGCTCCGAAGAAGCCGCTGCTTAATTCCTGTTCCAAATTGAAGACAATTAAAAAACAAATTAATTAACCTTATTAAAACTAATAAAAATGGCAGACGTAAAAGCAATCGCTGAAACATTAGTAAACTTAACAGTGAAGGAAGTTCAAGAACTTTCTCAAATTTTAAAAGACGAATACGGAATCGAACCAGCTGCTGCAGCAGTAGTTGTTGCAGGTAACGGTGGCGGCGGAGAAGCTGCTGCTGCTAAAACGGCATTTGACGTTGTATTATTAGACGCAGGTGCGGCTAAATTAGGTGTTGTAAAAGTTGTAAAAGACTTAACTGGTCTGGGCTTAAAAGAAGCTAAAGACTTAGTTGACGGCGCACCAAAACCAGTAAAAGAAGGCATCGCTAAAGAAGAAGCTGAATCTATCAAGAAAGCTTTAGAAGAAGCGGGAGCTAAAGTTGAAGTTAAGTAATTAGCTTACCATAATAAGGGGAATAGGCATCCATGTGGTGCCTTCCCCTTTTTGTCGCTTTAGTCGTACTCTTTTTACTAACTCAATTAAAACCTTATTACCTTGGCTACATCTTCAAAAAAACAACAGAGAATCAACTTCTCTTCCAACAAATTCCCGATCGATTATCCAGACTTTCTGGATATCCAGATCAAATCGTTCAAAGATTTCTTTCAATTAGAAACGACCCCTGAAAACCGCAAGAACGAGGGATTATTTAAAGTGTTTTCTGAAAATTTTCCAATCTCCGATGCACGAAACAATTTCGTGATTGAGTTTTTGGACTATTTCGTTGATCCGCCACGCTACGCCCTCGATGAGTGTATCGAACGCGGATTAACCTATAGCGTACCGTTAAAAGCCAAACTGAAGCTTTACTGTACCGACCCTGAACATGAAGATTTTGAAACCATTGTGCAGGACGTTTACCTGGGTACTATTCCGTACATGACACCAAAAGGATCTTTCGTGATCAATGGTGCCGAACGTGTGATTGTATCTCAGTTACACCGTTCACCAGGCGTTTTCTTCGGACAAAGCCGTCATGCCAATGGAACCAAATTATACAGTGCCCGCGTAATTCCTTTCAAAGGATCATGGATCGAGTTTGCAACCGACATCAACAACGTGATGTATGCTTATATCGACCGTAAGAAAAAATTACCGGTTACTACCCTGTTACGCGCTATCGGTTTCGAAAGCGACAAGCAGATTCTCGAAATTTTCGGCTTAGCCGATGAAGTAAAAGTATCGAAAGCAGGCCTGAAACGCGAAGTAGGACGCCGTCTTGCAGCCCGTGTTCTCAAAACCTGGTTAGAAGATTTCGTTGACGAGGACACCGGAGAGGTAGTTTCTATCGAGCGTAACGAAGTGATCTTAGACCGCGAAACCATCCTGGAAGATGCACACATCGACCTGATTGCCGACGCCGGTGTAAAATCAATCATCCTGCACAAAAACGACATCAATACTGCCGATTTCGCTATTATTTACAACACCCTGCAAAAAGACTCAACCAACTCTGAAAAAGAAGCCATTGAGTACATCTACCGCTTGCTGCGTAACGCCGAGCCACCAGATGAAGAAACTGCACGTGGTGTGATCGATAAACTCTTCTTCTCCGACAAACGTTATGATTTAGGAGAAGTAGGACGTTTCCGTATCAACAAAAAATTAGGTATCGATATTCCGATGAATATCCGTGTACTGACCAAAGAGGACATCATTCTGATCATGAAATACCTGATCGAGCTGATTAACTCTAAAACCGATGTGGATGATATTGACCACTTATCGAACCGCCGTGTGCGTACCGTAGGTGAGCAGTTATTCTCACAGTTTGGTGTAGGTCTGGCACGTATGGCCCGTACCATCCGCGAACGTATGAACGTGCGCGATAATGAAGTATTTACGCCAACCGACTTAATCAACGCCAAAACATTATCATCCGTGATCAACTCGTTCTTCGGAACCAACCAGTTATCACAGTTCATGGATCAAACCAATCCATTATCCGAGATTACTCACAAACGTCGTTTGTCGGCACTCGGGCCCGGAGGTTTATCCCGCGAGCGTGCAGGTTTCGAGGTGCGTGACGTTCACTACACACACTACGGTCGTCTTTGTACTATTGAAACACCGGAAGGTCCGAATATCGGTCTGATTTCTTCACTGTGCGTTTACGCCAAAGTGAACAAATTAGGCTTCATTGAAACACCTTACCGCAATGTTGAAAATGGTAAACTGGCAGTGAATAAACCGGTGGTTTATTTAACGGCTGAAGAAGAAGATCAGAAAAACATTGCACAAACGAATGCTGAACTTGACGAAAAAGGAAACTTCATCGGCAAGAAAATCACAGCACGTTACGAAGGCGACTTCCCGATCCTGGAAGCAAACCAGGTTCACCTCATGGACGTGGCGCCTAACCAGATTGCATCGATTGCCGCATCACTCATTCCGTTCCTCGAACACGATGATGCCAACCGTGCGCTCATGGGATCGAACATGCAACGTCAGGCTGTTCCGTTATTACGCCCTCAGGCACCAATCGTTGGTACCGGTATCGAAGCCCGTGTGGCCGAAGACAGCCGTGTACTGATCAATGCCGAAGGCGAAGGTATTGTTGAATACGTAGATGCACGCGAAATCGTGATCCGTTACAACAGAACCAATGATGAGAAACTGGTAAGCTTCGAAGGTGATGTAAAAACATACAAACTCACGAAATTCCAGAAAACCAACCAGAGCACCTGTATCAACCTGAAACCGATCGTTCGTAAAGGCGATAAAGTGTCGAAAGGCCAGGTACTTTGCGAAGGATACGCTACTCAAAACGGTGAGCTGGCCCTGGGCCGCAATCTGAAAGTAGCGTTCATGCCTTGGAAAGGTTACAACTTTGAGGATGCCATCGTGATCTCTGAAAAAATTGTTCGCGACGATATCTTCACATCATTACACATTGACGAATACTCGCTCGAAGTACGCGATACAAAACGTGGTCTGGAAGAGTTAACACCGGATATTCCGAACGTAGCCGAAGAAGCTACCAAAGATCTGGATGAAAAAGGTATTATCCGTGTGGGAGCCGATGTCAAAGAAGGAGATATCCTCATTGGTAAAATCACACCGAAAGGTGAAACCGATCCTTCGCCGGAAGAAAAACTCTTACGTGCGATCTTCGGTGATAAAGCCGGTGATGTGAAAGATGCATCATTACGCGTATCGCCTTCGATCAAAGGTGTGGTAATCGACAAAAAATTATTCTCTCGCGCCATTAAAGATAAAAAAGCGAAAGCAGAAGAAAAACCACTGGTTGAGAAACTGGATGCAGAACACAACAAACAGGTTGTGGTTCTCAAATACCAATTGGTTGAGAAACTGTTTGAACTGGTGAATGGCCGCACATCTCAGGGTGTACACAACATTCTTGGGGAAGAGGTAATTACCAAAGGAACAAAATTCACTCAGAAATTACTGGAGAAATTAGACTTCAATGAAGTGAATCCTTCCAACTGGACAACCGATAAAGATAAAAACGAACAGATCGAACGTTTGTTACATAACTACATGATCAAATTCAATGATTATTTAGGACAATACAAACGTGAGAAATTCCAGATCACAGTAGGTGATGAACTACCAACCGGAATTGTACAACTGGCCAAAGTATACATTGCTCAGAAACGTAAGTTGAGAGTAGGTGATAAAATGGCGGGTCGTCACGGTAACAAAGGTATCGTAGCGCGTATTGTGAAAGAAGAAGATATGCCGTTCCTCGAAGACGGAACACCGGTAGATATCGTACTGAACCCACTGGGCGTACCGTCGCGTATGAACCTTGGTCAGATTTACGAAACTGTACTGGCATGGGCAGGTCAGAAACTTGGATTGAAATTCTCAACACCGATTTTCGATGGTGCAAGCATGGAACAGATTGATGAGTATACCCAGAAAGCAGGTATTCCGCAGTTTGGCCGTACTTACCTCTACGATGGCGGAACCGGCGAACGTTTTGACCAACCGGCTACAGTAGGTATTATCTACATGCTGAAACTCGGTCACATGGTTGATGATAAAATGCACGCACGTTCTATCGGTCCATATTCATTAATTACGCAACAGCCTTTAGGTGGTAAAGCACAGTTCGGTGGTCAGCGTTTTGGTGAGATGGAGGTATGGGCACTCGAAGCATACGGTGCAGCCAATGTGTTACAGGAATTATTAACTGTTAAGTCGGATGATGTAATGGGTCGTGCGAAAGCTTACGAAGCCATTGTAAAAGGCGAAAACATTCCAACACCGGGTATTCCTGAGTCGTTCAACGTGTTACTGCACGAGTTACGCGGCTTAGCCCTGGATGTAACCATGGATTAATAACTTATCCCTTTCCTTGTCATTCCGAGCTTGTCGAGGAATCCGGGGAAAGGGTTTATAAAGTTTGCATCACCAGTTCAAGAATTATAAAACATTAAACCAAATACAATGGCTTTAAGAAAAGATAATAAGTTAAAAAGTAATTTCTCAAAGATCACCATCAGTTTAGCTTCACCCGAAGTTATCCTGCAACGCTCAAGCGGTGAGGTATTGAAACCGGAAACGATCAACTACCGTACCTATAAGCCTGAGCGCGATGGTCTGTTCTGCGAGCGTATTTTCGGTCCGGTTAAAGATTACGAATGCCACTGCGGTAAATACAAACGTATCCGTTACAAAGGCATCATCTGCGACCGTTGTGGTGTTGAGGTTACTGAGAAAAAAGTACGTCGTGAGCGTATGGGCCACATCAACCTGGTGGTACCTGTAGCACACATCTGGTATTTCCGCTCGTTACCAAACAAAATCGGTTACCTGCTGGGCTTACCAACCAAAAAATTAGACATGATCATTTACTACGAGCGTTACGTAGTAATCAACGCCGGTGCTGCCGGTGCCAATGGTATTTCTTACCTCGACTTCCTTACAGAAGAAGAGTACCTCAATGTAGTGGATGGTCTGCCAAAAGAAAACGCTTTATTAGACGATAACGATCCGAATAAATTCATCGCGAAAATGGGTGCTGAAGCTCTTCAGGATTTATTATCGCGCCTGAACCTCGATGAATTATCGTATGAATTACGTCACAAAGCCAATACCGAAACATCTCAGCAACGTAAGAACGAAGCGCTGAAACGTTTACAGGTAATTGAAGCGTTCCGTAATGCCAATGGACACATCGAAAACAAACCAGAATGGATGATCATTAAAACCGTTCCGGTTATTCCACCAGAACTGCGTCCGTTAGTTCCACTGGATGGTGGTCGTTTCGCAACCTCCGATTTAAATGACCTTTACCGTCGTGTGATTATCCGTAACAACCGTTTAAAACGTTTAATCGAGATCAAAGCGCCGGATGTGATCTTACGTAACGAAAAACGTATGTTACAGGAATCGGTAGATTCATTATTTGACAACTCGCGTAAATCGAATGCTGTGAAAACAGAATCGAACCGCGCCCTCAAATCATTATCCGATTCATTAAAAGGTAAACAAGGACGTTTCCGTCAGAACTTACTCGGTAAACGTGTTGACTACTCGGCCCGTTCGGTAATCGTCGTTGGTCCTGAATTGAAATTACATGAGTGCGGTCTGCCGAAAGAAATGGCAGCTGAACTTTTCAAACCATTTATTATCCGTAAAATGATCGAGCGCGGTATTGTAAAAACCGTTAAATCAGCGAAGAAAATCGTTGACAAAAAAGAGCCGATCGTTTGGGATATTTTAGAAAACGTATTAAAAGGGCATCCGGTAATGTTAAACCGTGCCCCGACACTCCACAGATTAGGTATTCAGGCATTCCAGCCGAAACTGATCGAAGGTAAAGCGATCCAGCTGCACCCACTGGTGTGTACTGCGTTCAACGCCGACTTCGACGGTGACCAGATGGCGGTTCACGTTCCGTTAGGACATGCCGCAATCCTGGAAACACAGATCCTGATGTTAGCGTCGCACAACATCCTCAACCCGTCTAACGGTGCTCCGGTTGCCGTACCATCTCAGGACATGGTTCTTGGTTTATATTACTTAACCAAACCAAAACGTAACCTGCCGAATGATGCTGTAAAAGGTGAAGGGAAAATTTTCTACAGTGCCGAAGAAGTTGTTATCGCGCTGAACGAAAAACGTGTGGACCTTCATGCCATGATCAAAATCAAGGTCAACAATGCACTGGAAGGCGATAAACTGGTTACCAAAGTGATCGAAACAACTGTTGGTCGTGTGATCTTCAATCAGGTAGTACCTTTTGAAGTAGGCTACATCAACGAGTTACTCACTAAAAAATCATTACGCGATATCATTGGTATGATCCTGAAAAAAACAGGTATGGCTGCTACAGCTAAATTCCTCGATGATATCAAACAATTAGGATTCATGACTGCATTCCGTGGTGGTCTGTCGTTCAACCTGGGCGATATTCAAACTCCGGCTGAGAAAGTGAAAATCATTAACGATGCACAGGCTCAGGTAGATGAGGTGATGGGTAACTATAACATGGGGTTCATTACCAACAACGAACGTTACAACCAGATCATCGATATCTGGACGCATGCCAACTCGCGCGTAACAAAACAGGTGTTGGATAAACTGAGCACTGATAAACAAGGTTTCAACGCCGTGTATATGATGCTCGATTCAGGAGCCCGTGGTTCTAAAGAACAGATTAAACAGCTGAGCGGTATGCGTGGTCTGATGGCAAAACCTCAGAAAGCCGGTGCTACCGGTTCTGAGATCATCGAGAACCCCGTATTATCAAACTTCCGTGAAGGTCTGTCCATCCTCGAGTACTTTATTTCAACCCACGGTGCCCGTAAGGGTCTGGCGGATACGGCCCTCAAAACAGCGGATGCCGGTTACTTAACCCGCCGTCTGGTTGACGTAGCTCAGGATGTTATCATTAACGAAAGCGATTGCGGCACATTACGTGGTCTTACCACAACGGCATTGAAAAATAATGACGACGTGGTTGAAAGCTTACGTGACCGTATCCTTGGCCGTACGGCACTGAATGATGTGTATCATCCGACAAGCGGCGAACTTATTGTAGCCGGTGGCGAAGTGATCACAGAAGATATCGCTGATTTAATTGAAGCATCACCAATCGAAACTGTAGAAATTCGTTCGGTATTAACCTGCGAGTCAAAACAAGGTGTGTGTGCAAAATGTTATGGCCGTAACCTTGCCAACGGACGACTGGTTCAACTGGGTGAAGCTGTAGGTGTAATCGCTGCGCAGTCTATCGGTGAGCCGGGTACACAGTTAACACTCCGTACATTCCACGTGGGTGGTACGGCATCGAACGTGGCTGCAGCATCGAGCCTGATCGCCAAATACGATGGTGTTGCTGAAATCGACGAATTACGTACTGTAGAGCGTGTGAACTCGGATGGTGTAAAAGCCAACGTTGTGATCGGCCGTTCAACAGAGGTTCGTATCGTGGATGTAAACACCGGTATCACATTAACAACCGGTAACATTCCATACGGTTCTCAATTGTATATCAAACCGGGTGCGAAAGTGAAAAAAGGTGATGTGATCTGTGATTGGGATCCATACAACGCGGTGATCGTGTCTGAATTTGGTGGTACTGTAGAGTACGAACACATCAAAGAAAACGTGACTTACCGTGAGGAGTCTGATGAGCAGACAGGTTTCCGCGAAAAAGTGATTATTGAATCTAAGGATAAAACCCTCAACCCACTGATCCGTATCGTGGACAAAAAAGGAGAAAGCCTTAAATCTTATAACATTCCTGTAAATGCACACATCGTGATCAACGAAGGTGCGAAAATCGAACCAGGTCAGATTTTAGTGAAGATCCCTCGCGTATCTGGTAAAACAGGGGATATTACAGGTGGTTTACCTCGTGTAACTGAGTTGTTCGAAGCGCGTAACCCAAGCAACCCTGCGGTTGTATCGGAAATCGATGGTATCGTAACATTCGGTAAGATTAAACGTGGTAACCGTGAAGTGATTGTGGAAGCCAAAACCGGTGAGCAACACCGTTACCTGGTGCCACTGTCTAAACACATCCTCGTACAGGAGAACGACTTCATCCGTGCAGGTGAACCTTTATCAGACGGTGCTACATCGCCTGGCGACATCCTTGCTATCAAAGGCCCTACAGCTGTGCAGGAATATCTCGTGAATGAGATCCAGGAGGTTTACCGTTTACAGGGTCAGAAACTGAACGACAAACACTTTGAAGTAATCGTTCGTCAGATGATGCGTAAAGTGGAAATCGAAGATCCGGGAGATACTATCTTCCTTGAACAACAGCTGATCAACAAGATCGACTTCATGGAAGAAAACGATAACGTATATGGCAAAAAAGTAGTGGTTGATCCGGGTGATTCAGAAACCCTGAAACGCGGTCAGATCATTACCTCGCGTAAACTACGCGACGAGAACTCGGTATTACGCCGTAAGGATAAGAAACTGGTGGAAGCCCGCGATGCGGTGCCTGCAACGGCAACCCCTATCCTGCAAGGTATTACACGTGCGTCGTTACAGACTAACAGCTGGATTTCAGCGGCATCGTTCCAGGAAACAACCAAAGTACTGAACGAAGCAGCGGTGAACGGTAAGATTGATACGCTGCAGGGTCTGAAAGAAAACGTGATCGTTGGTCACCTGATCCCGGCCGGTACTGGTCTGCGTCAATACGAGAAATTAGTCGTAGGCAGCAAAGAAGAGTACGAGCGCCTGATGGCTTCGAAAGAAGAGATCGAAGAGGAAGCGTAAAAACCGAAAAGGTATTTTCCGTAACCTTATATTAACATACAAAGCGCCCAATGAAAATCATTGGGCGCTTTTTGTTTTGGAGGCGGTATAAAAACGTCTGGTGGTTGTTATGTAGTGCTAAAAGCGTAACTTAGAATCAACGGAAAAATGCAATCCCGATAATGGGATTAAATTTTTGAATATACCTAAATACAAAAAGTGATGAGAACTATAGTAAGCATAGTCTTTCTGTTTGTGATTACCTTGAATCTGAAAGCTCAGGTGGGAACAAATTTTGACTTTTCGGCGGGGAATATAACGGGCTGGACACTTGAAGAAGGAACCAATACAAACTCCGGAGCGATGTCTACGGCTTCAGGATACAGTGCTTCAACTGAATATTTTGTAATGACAGCAGGGGCTACCGAACTGAATGGATTTCCCATAACAATGAGTTCTCCACTTGGAGGCAATTATGTGAGGGTTGGCAAAACAAGCGCAGGAGCGACTGTTTGTAAACTCTCCCGGTCATTTACGGTATCAGCGTCTTCACCTGCTATTTCTGTGGCATATGCTTTAGTGTTGTATGATGGAGCGCATAATTGCGACGAACAACCCTATTTTTATTTTGCACTCAAAGATGGTTATGGAAATCTAATTCCAGGAAGCACTCATTACTCTTCGCCATATAATTCCAGTTGTCCACTTTCAGATCCTCTCCTAACTGCCAATTACAGGGATTGGAGCACACTCTCGTTTGATCTGTCGGGATACATTGGCTCAGTAGTCACAGTTGAGCTGTATGCCGCTGGATGTGTGCCTTCTGGTCACGCAGGATATTGTTATTTTGATGCCCAGGCTTGTTCGAATAGTTTTAGTCCCAATTCGTTACTGGCAAATGGTATCAGCTATCCATTACTTTCTTCTCAAAATAGTCTGGCAATATGTGGGAGCAACACTCTCAATATTATAGCGCCACCTGGTGCAGGATCTTATTCCTGGTCTGGTTCGGGAGTTAATGGGGCTACTACACAATCTGTATCTATAACACAAGCCGGGGTCTATCATTTATATTTTGATAAAGCTTCGGCATGCTCCAATACAACGGCAGTAACATTTAGTGTAGGAGCAATGCCTTCTGTTTCCGTTACGAATAGTTATTCTGTATGTTCTGGAACAAATGTAGTGCTACATGCTTCCGGAGCATTAAACTACTCCTGGTACCCATTACCGGCAGCATTTTCATCCACGGCTTCCAGTTCGGCAACCTTTACCCCAACAACGTCAACCACGTTTACTGTTACGGGTACAGCTTCCAACGGATGTTGGGATACCGCATCGGTATATATCGGTGTTTCTCCTTCTCCGTCATTAGGAGTTTCAGGGAGTACGGTAATTTGTTCAGGAGCATCTGCAACTCTTGTTGCCACTGGTGCAGATACATATACCTGGGTCACATCAGGGACTCAGACAAACTCGATCGTTGTGAGCCCTACAGTGACAACAACTTATGCCTTAAATGGGGCCATAACTTCCAGTGGCTGTACACAAATGAAATATATAACACTTGGCGTTCAGAACCCAAGTGTATCGATTAGTCCGGCCAACGTAAATGTATGTACGGGGTCAAGTGTTACTGTTAATGCCACTGGTGCAGATACTTATACATGGAGTAATGGTGCAAATGGAAACAGTATTCAAATAAATCCCGTAACAACCACTAATTATACAGTAAATGCAACGAATGCTTGTGGAGTTTTATCCAATACTTTTGTAGCTCATTCTATACAAACCCCTACAGTTTCAGTCACAGGTCCTGCTTTTGTCTGTGGCTCAAGTTTATTGACTTATAATGCCACTGGCGCATCAACATATCAATGGAGTACGAGTGGAGCAAGTGGTGTCTCCAGTGGGTCTGGCCCGTCATATTCCATTAATACGCCTACTGCAACAACCCAGTTTACAGTGAACTGCACCGGGACTTCAAATGGTTGTTCCTCAAATAAACAATATACGGTAGCAGTTAGTCCTACCCCGACGATAAGCATAAGCGGAGCTTTAGTTATATGTCCAGGAGCTACAACAACATTGACAGCCGGAGGGGCAGATACCTATACATGGAGCACGGGAGCAACAACGTCATCAGTGGTCCTTTCTCCAACAGTCAGTACAACGTACACGGTAACAGGAAAAAACTTGATTGGAGGCTGCTCGCAAACAAAAACAATAACAGTAGCAACTTCAGGGGCGATTACAATGACGACTACTCCGGCGTTATTAAAAATTTGTCGGGGAGATAGCATCTTGTTTGCTATTAATGGGGCACAGACTGTAAGCTGGAGTAATGGCGCGACTAGTTATACAACTTATGCAAAGCCAATTGTTACGAAAACCTTTTCAGTCAATGCATCAAGCTCCTGCAATTCATTTACAAGTGCACCGACTGTTACAGTTTCGATGAAAGGTGTTTACAAAATAGGTGGCAGCTCACCCGACTTTACCGGTTTGAGGTCAGCAATCAATGCTTTGGCTGGTGGCGTTTGTGGTCCCGTAATTTTTGATATAAGACCTGGAACATACGTGGACACCTTATCAATCCCCTTAATACCAGGCACTTCAGCGATCAATACTATAACGTTTAGGTCAGAAAATGGAGATAGTTCATCGGTTATACTCAGTGATTTTGCAACAGCGTCTTCAGCGGTGTATCATTATGTCTTAGGAACAAAAAAACCAAATTTTTTAATTTTCAGTAAATTAACATTTAAACAAAATGTCACCTCTTACTCCGGCTCTTCAGCAAATGGTCCGTACTTGTTTTATTTTGATGAAACAGCTACTTCGGGAAATGCCTATGTTAGTGTTCAAAATTGCCGTTTTATTGAAAATAACCTGACTGTAAGTGGTATTATTCTAAACGGTCTACAGAATACTCAGACCGGGAATATTAGCAATTGTTTATTTCAGAATGGAAAGACAGGGATCAATGTAACAAATTGCATGCAATATAATATAACCGGGAACAAGTGCCTTTCGCAAACATATACCGGCATTACGGCTTTTGGGTTTACAGGCAGTATCGCAAACAATTTTATTCGGAGTTCTTCTTCGACACAAGTATATGGACTTAATTGTATGGGCACGTATACTTTAAGTGCAAATCAAATTAATGTCAGTCATGGTGGAGGAATTTATGCAGGTTACAGTAAAGCAGATATCAGAAATAACTTTGTTTTTCTGAATGGAGCAACTTCGGGATCCGCAGTCAATTTAGAATATACTAACGCCGGAACGCGAATAGTCTTTAATACAATTCGAATTGCGGCATCAACGAATGTTGTAAATGCCAGTGATGCCTTTTTCTTCTCTAATGGTTCAACGTCCTTAAATAACAATATTGTTCAAAATCGGGGGCAGGGATATATCTATAAAGTGAGTCTTACTTCTACAATTACAGCAACAAACAATCGGTTTGAAACGGTTGCGCCTAACTTTGGCTACAGAAATTCAAGCAATTATGCGACGTTTAGTGCATGGAAAGCAGCGTTTTCAACTGAAGGAAACTCACAGAGTGCCCACACCTTTTTTATAAATGATACAACATATAAAGTTTCAGGCGATTTTATGCTGAATGGTTCGGCTATCCCTGTTTCGGGTATTACGAATGATATAGAGGGCCAGCCGAGGAATTCAACTTTTCCGGATATTGGAGCGTATGAGTTCAACCTACAGGCAAATGACGCGTCTGTTAGTTCGTTTCTTAGTCTTACCGATAGCGTTTTTTGTCAGGGTTTGTTACCGGTTTCTGTGCGCTTAAAAAATTATGGGACTGATACGTTGAAGTCAGCAAAAATTAATTGGTCCTTGAATGGAGTTAATCAACCTCAATATAATTGGAGTGGGAGTATAAAGTCCGGAGACTCAACTTCTGTTGCTATTGGATCTGTTATACTTAGCGGTGGCAGAAAAAACAAATTTGTTGTGAGTTCATCCATGCCCAATAACAATCCGGATCAAAGCACTAATAACGATACATTGACATTGATTCCGGTAAAAACGAGACTTTCAGGTACTTATACTATTGGAGGCAGTTCCCCTGACTATCTCTATATAAAGTCAGCGATGGATAGCCTTCAGCGGTATGGCGTTTGTGGGCCGGTTATTTATAATATTAGAAATGGTGTGTATAATAGCCGTGTTACACTTGCGGGAATTGCCGGATCTTCGGCCGGTAATACAGTAACTCTCCAAAGTGAAAGCCAGGATAGCTCTCTTGTTGTGATAGCAGATACCGGAGGTTATTTTGGGTTTTCAAATACCAGGAACTTAGTATTTAATCGGTTGACATTCATTCAACGTTCTAATTTAAATTATCCGACGATATCTGCCAGTGGTAGCACATCTAATTTGTTAATAAAGAATTGTGTATTTGATATGTCTCTGGGGAATATGGGAATTTCCGGAAACATAAGGATCAGTCCAAGTGATACAACATGCCGGCATTTCGTAGTGATCAACTGTGCGTTTAAAAACAAGACAAATATCGAGTTTGGTAGTGGTGCAACTGCAAATGTTCCCCGTGGAGCTATTGTTTTAAACAGCAAGTTTGAAAATAACGGGTATATAAAAGTAAACGGAATGGACTCCGTTATTCTTTCCGGCAACAGTTTGATCAATACATCTAGTTATCCTTCTGTGCAAATCTCGAATACATTCCGGCAGATGAACATTTTCAATAACCTGATGTATAGGGCCGACGTATCTCTAACTAATCTGGGCGCAAATGCTTTCGCTAAGAATTTTTATAATAACATTTTGGATTCATCTGTGTTACAGATTATTAATACGCCTAAAGTAAATGTTTACCATAATTTGCTTTCATACAGAAGCGACTCTTCCAGTTTACAAGCACCAATATATTTTAATGGCACGGTTGGACAGCAGAAGGTTCGAAATAATATTATTATAAATAGAGGTGGTGGCCCGGCGGTTCGAATTGCAGACATGGGTTTTTCAGGAACTGTGCCACTTGTTTTCGATCATAATGATATTGTTGGTAAAAGTAGTTTTACAGCATATTTGGTATACAGCAACGTAAATGTTGGTTTGGTGGCCTGGCAACAATCATATAATCAGGATCCGGCGTCTGTAACATTTATGCCATCTTTTGCAGGAGCACATGATTTTCACATCAGTAATGACCACCAATTGGACAATTTGGGGGAAGCAAATAGTATAGCAATAAATGATAGAGATAATGTCCTGAGAAATACTATTACACCGGATATTGGCCCATATGAATTTAATGGAGTGCAAACAGCAAATGATGCCCAGGCAGTAAGCCTTTTTAGTGTTGGATATTATTGCTCGGGAAGCTCTAATTCAATGTATTTGAAGATTAAAAATAACAGCTCTTCACAATTGAATTCACTTATGGTAAATTGGCGAGTTAATGGCGTTTCTCAAACAACATACACGTGGACTGGTGCCGTCGCATCCGGATCAACAGCTACATTAAGTATTGGCAGTTTTATTGCAACTGGCGCCCAAAATCTCACTATAGAGGCAAATGTCTCCATGCCAAATGGAGTTCCGGATACTTTTGCGGGGAATGATACTGTTGCCCTGTCCGGGATTTATCCGAAACTGAATGGTATATATACCGTAGGGGGTACTGGTTGCGATTTTTCATCTATTGATGCTGTTATTGCGGCATTAAATTATAGAGGTATTTGTGGTCAGGTAACATTTCGGTTAAAATCAGGAATATTCACGACCAGCAATTCAACTATCGATCTTGGATCTATTAATGGAAATACAGTGGTGAACGGCATCACCTTTGAGTCATTCACAGGTAATAACTCAGGCACTTATATTGCAGATTCTTATATTAATATTTCTTCTGCAAGTAATATAACATTCCGGAACCTTACTTTTCTCAGGAGTCCGGTAACCCTGGGTTCTGCCATTAACAAATTAAGGTTTGAGGGAAATGTATTTGACATGGACTATTTATCATCATCAAGTACACCAATACTGACATCTAATAATTACAACTATGACGTATCATTTGTAAATAATACATTTAAAAAAGCCTGGAGAGCATTAAATTATACTCAAACCACAGGGGCTACTTATCCAAAGAAACTTTACATTTATGGAAATACCTTTATTGAGCAGGGTACATGTGCTGTATATGTTCCTGCTATCGATTCATTAATTATAGATTCTAACTATGTAAATAAGACCAGCGTATCGGGCTCTAATACAAACGCTTTCCGGCTTAATTACCCCGCAGCATATTTTAAGATTTCGCGGAATAAAATAGTTTCTACATATGAAACGATCATCCAGGTTATCGGAAAAGGCGGCAATCATATCACTAAATCAAGTATTGATAATAATGTGATTATAGGCGGTACCGGGGCAGTATTGGCAGGAATCTCTAACAGTTGTGATAGCGTGCTTGTTGCTTATAACTCTTTGCAGGTTAATGGGAATTATCCAGGAATAAGTATAAATGCCAATTACAACAAGGTATATAACAATATAGTTTCCGCACAAACTGGTAAGTGCTTGGCTATTCCCGGAAACACTACTACTACAAGTGATTACAACGTTTTTAAAACTACAGGTACCGTACTTGTTTCTGTAGGATCTTCTACATATAATACTATGGCTAGTTATACCTTGGCGACTGGTAAGGACATGCATTCCATAAATGTTGATCCACAGTACATTTCCATTACGTCTGACCTTCATTATCAGAATCATTCGCTTGATGGAAAAGCCACGCCTTTACCAGACATTAGTTATGATCAACAGAATGTTTTGCGTGATTTGATAACACCTAATCCTGGCGCTTATGAAACTCCCCCGACTATAACATATAATACAACAAACAAATATCTCGTTCTGAAACGCATTGTAACGAATACGTTAACCGTTGGCGTTAATAACACAATTGTTGCAAGTATTTCGTACTCAGTTCCACCAGGTGTGGATACAACCTATTATAAATATAGAGGAACAATAGACTCATTGAGACTTCACTATAAGATCAATGGCTTGCCTGAAATTATTGAGACGTGGAATGGCGCACTTCATTTGGGAGATTCGCTTATATATTCATTCACGACACCTTACTATGTTCCAAATGGAAAATTATATAGCGTGTTAATCTGGTACGAAAATCTTAATCCAAATCAGCAGGAGATAAACCTTGTAGATGATAGTCTTCGAAAGCAAATAGCTATACCTATGTCGGGCGATTACACTATTGGTGGAAGCCTGCCTGATTTTATCAGTTATACAGATTCATGGAATTCCATGTACGCCTGTGGAGCGACAAGCGGGTTAAGATTTTTGTTCCGGCCAGGAAATTATGGCACGTTTCATTATCAAGGATTCAACACAGTGCATGTCATCCCTGGACTGATAGAATATAGGTCTGAAAGTGGCCATGCCAGTGATGTAAGCATTGACCTGGTTTGGCTGAGTTCTTTGGATAGTATGAAGTTTTCGAATCTTACAATCCATCCTGTAACCGGAGGATCTGTTTCTTATGGCCCATTTGATGGGGTGCAGATTGGTTGTGTTCAAAGAACCATTTTCGATTCGTGTTATTTTCAAGGTGGAGCTACATTGGCGCAACAAAATGGATTACACTTTTTTTATGAATATTCAGGTGTTTCAGCCACAATTACAAATTGTACATTCAGGAACATGAAATTTCCTGTCTATCTTTCCTCTGTAGACTCGTATTGTTCAACTTCAGATACTAAGGGATTTGTGTTCGAAAACAATCAGGTTGATTCTTGTGATTATGGATTGATTGCCGCGGCTTATGATTATTTGAAATGGGTAAGTATCCGAAACAACTATATACACGCTAATATTTCCGGAATTAAGATAGGGCCAATCAATTCAGGAGGAGTTACATACAGTGGAAATTTTGATATAAGCGGAAATCTTATTAATTCCTCAACAGCACTAGACATTACGGATCGCGTTAGTAGCATGAGGATGTCAAATAACATGATTATTTCTCAGAACGTAAATCACTTAGAGAATGTTGGGCGATTAAAGCTTTATAATAACTCTTTCGAGAAGAAGGTCAGGATTCTTGTGCTTGATTCTGTGGAGTTATTGAATAATTCGTTTTATTCTCCTTCTAATAGCGAAGCACTCTATTTTTCCTTTTCAGGGAGCAGTTACATGCGTTCTGATTACAACAACATTTACGCGCCGTTAAGTATCAATAAAGCCATATACACACACCTGGACCCGTCGAATCCATCAAATAACCTTGTTGTTTACCCGTTCACGAATGTAAACTCGATAAAGCTACAAACAGGAACAGATAGTAATTCAGTGGAATTCGCCCCGTACTATGTATCATCAAATGATCTTCACTCCCAGTCGGTCAACCTCCAAGATATGGCATTGCCGATACCGGGGATTACGACCGATATAGATGGTGAGTCGAGAACAGCCGGAATACCGGATATTGGCGCTGATGAGATCCAACAGTTGCCTAAAAATGTTTGGCCCGGAGACGCAAATTATGATGGGATTGCAAATAATCTTGATATTTTAGAGCTAGGATTGCACTTTAGTATAGCAGGACCACTCCGCGGAACAATAAGTAATAGTTGGGGGCCATTTGCTTGTCACAATTGGTCAGATACATTGTCCAATGGAAATAATGTTAAGCACAGTGATTGTAATGGAGATGGAGCGATCGATGCGAATGATACAGCAGGAGTGTTTTTGAACTATGGATTGGTCCACGCATTGAAACCATTGCAAGCCAGTACAAGCGACACAGTATTGACAATTATCCCCGATCAGTCTTTTGTAAATTATGGCAATTGGGGGACCGCATCTGTATATATGGGAAGTAGCTTTAATCCCGTAAATAATGTAAATGGCGTGGCATATACTGTTACTTTCGATCATACATTGATCGATCCAAATAACATCTATCTTGAATATCCGGTCTCTTTCCTGAACACTGCTAATCAGAATCTTCATTTCAGAAAGTTAGATTTTAGTAATGATGCCCTTTATACAGCGACAACGCACACGATGAGTAACAATGTGAACGGCAATGGAAAAATAGCCATTCTCCATTATAAGATTCGTAACACAGCAAGTGCCGATACCGCCCTGAACATTGGAATTACAGCGGGCTATAAGTCAGATGCAAGTGGATTGATTACCCCGTTGACATCGGGTTCGTCAACGGTGCAGGTGTCTTCATTAACAACTGAAGTTATGGACATTAGCGGGGCTAACATATATATTTACCCAACTCCTGCTAATAACTATATTATCATATCAGGCAGCCAGTCGCTTCAAAAAGCAGAGCTGCAGAATGTGGCTGGCCTTACAATAATGTCAGAGGCAATTAACGGGAAACAGCATACTATCAACCTGGAACAATTGGCCAGCGGAATCTACTTCGTCAGCGTATATGCCGGCGATCGTGTTGTGAAACGGCAGAAGATTGTTGTTCAGAAATAAAAGAATCAGGTTAAAATGATAGCTTACGGCAGATGAATCTCACTAATGTTTACACTGCGTTTTGGTTTAAACAGCATAAAAAATTAATAAATTATTTAATGAGTTGAAACATGAAGAAAAAGTATTCTTACAGCAATATCTTTTATAGAATAGTTATATTTCTATTTATCCATAATTTGGCAAATGCGCAAACAGATTTGATGGGTATTAGCACCTATGGTGGTAATCAATTTGGGACTATATTCCAATATGCCACTGGAACTAACTCATTAAACATGGTCTATAAATTGGGGGGATTAAACCCAGGTGATGGAGTTACCGCAACTCCAATGAAAGCTTCAAATGGAAATATTTATGGGTTACGATCGAGTGGTGGCGTTTTTGGAAATGGTGTTTTATTTGAGTTTAATCCTATTAGCGGGCAATATACTATTAAATATAATTTTGATAATTACCAACAAGGTGCAATTCCAATAGGTGAACTAGTAGAGTATTCAGCTGGTATTTTGTATGGATATACACGATATGGAGGTGCAAATGATCTTGGCGTTATTTTTATGTATAATCTGAATACAGGAACTTATAGTAAACTGGTTGATTTTGACGCGTCAAATATCGGATATATTCCCGTGGGGGGATTGTTGAATATGCCCAGCGGAAAAATGTATGGAGTAACAAGTACCGGGGGAGCAAATTATGTAACCGGAACATTGTTTGAGTTTAATCCGGCTACTAATGCAATTGCGGCTAAAATAACATTTACAGATTCAAATATGCCTCCAAATAATGCGCAGCACCCATCTGGTGGGTTGACATTAGCCTCTAATGGGAAGTTATATGGTTTGAGTTCTGATGGTGGATCGGGAGCCATTGGAGCAATATATGAGTATGATATTAGTACAAATAGTTGCCAGGTTGTTTTTAATTTTTCAGGAAACGGATCTGTATATGGACAATCACCAGTGGGCAAGTTAGTTCAGATTTCTTCCGGAAAATTATATGGTGTAACAGCTTCTGGTGGCACCGGAAATTCTGGTGTAATTTTCGAGTTTGATCCAACGACTTATTCACTTACAGTAGATTATAATTTCTATGGAACGTCTGGTACCAGCCCAAATGAAGGATTGACGCTTGCCCCGGATGGAAATTTATATGGAGCTACCGGATCTGGCGGAGCGTATTCAAAAGGCACATTTTATAAATTAAATCCAGGCAATGGTTCGTTTAGTAAACTCGTAGACTTTAACCAGGTCAATAATGGTGCAGCACCTGTTGGTAGAGTGATTCAGGTGAATAGTAGCCGGTTAATTGGGGTTACATCCGTCGGAGGAGCAGGCGATAAAGGAGTCATTTATGACTATAATATAGTAGCAGGAACATTGACTAAACTGGCAGATTTATCTTTTGCACTGAATGGTGAATACCCACAGAGTTCCCTTTTAAAAGCCTCAAATGGTAAATACTACGGGTTGACATATTCAGGTGGCATGAATAATGGTGGAGTTTTATTTGAATTTGATAATATTACCGGAACATATACAAAAAAAGCGGACTTTGATTATTCAACGAACTCTCAATTTGGATATAACCCAATAGGTGCCTTAATGGAAGCTGTTCCTGGAAAATTGTACGGAGTGGCCCAAAGCGGGGGCCCTCTTTCCCAAGGGGCAGGAACAATTTTTGAGTATGATATAAATACTGCTTTGCTGACAACTAAATATACTTTCGGTGGACCTAATTATCTGAACGGATCGGGGCCTTTTGGTCCACTATTAAAAAGTAGCAATGGGAAGATATATGGTGTAACTGATAATGGGGGACTAAATCAGACGGGGGTTTTATTTGAGTTTAATATAACAACCGGGACACTTACAAAAGTAGTTGATTTTCCTGCCGGTCAAACACCCATGATGCCTCCGATAGAGGCACCTGATGGCAGTCTTATCGGACTCTCAAACAATGGATCTTATTCAGGCTCAATATATAAATATATTCCAGCTACCAATACATTTAGCACAGTGTCGTATATGGGCAGTACAGTTGGGGGAAATATTACCGGACAACTAACTATGGCTCCAAATGGCTATTTCTATGGTACTACTATGAATGGTGGTGCTTATGGTGGAGGGGTTATTTTTTCTTATGATTATGTAACGAATAGTCGTAATAAAGTATATGACTTTCCATCGGATTATAATGTGCAGTCAAATTTAACTCTTGCACCGGATGGTTACCTGTATGGATTATCGGGAGCTGGAGGAAGCCATGGGCAGGGAACACTGTTTAAATTTGATCCTTCTACTGTGACATTTTCTACCCTTGTGAATTTTGATGGATTGAATGGAAGAGCTTCGACGTATACGCAGCTAAGTAGTCCATGTCCAAATTCATTCGCGGGCCAGCCGGTAAATGGCCCATCTTCGTTATGTCAGGGCTCGGGTAATATGGTAATCTATCAGGTTCCATCAGGCGCTATTTCGTATACATGGACTGTTCCTGTTGGCGCAACTATAAATTCGGGCTTGCACGCCAATATTCTTTCAGTAAATTTAAGCTCCTTGCCACAATCAACATATACTCTATCTGTTTCCTCAACATACACCTGTGGTATTGCCATAAAATCAGTTAAATCATTTACAATTACTCCTCCGGCAACGCCACTCCCAACATTGGCAACCGTTGGATCAGGAAGTGTATGTTTAGGAACCAGTATAACATTTACGGCTAGTGGAACACCCACATATACATGGAGTTCTGGCGCAACTTCGCCAACATTAAACATTATTCCTGCAGTCACAACGACTTACACTGTCATGGGTACTGACTTAAATAATTGCCTGGTCTCATCTACAGCGAATGTAACAGTGAATTCAAATTGTACTGATGTATGGCCTGGTGATGCAAATAGTGATGGAATAGCTGATAATACAGATATACTGGAATTAGGGCTACATTTCAATCAAGCCGGACCACAGAGAGCCGCTGTAAGCAATTTGTGGCAATCGTGTTTTGCGTCAAATTGGTCGGGCATTATTACAAATGGTAAAAACTTGAGTCATGCCGATTGTAATGGAGATGGAGTTATTAATGCCAATGATACAGCAGCAGTAGCTTTAAATTATAATCAAGTTCATGCATTTAAGCCGCAGTCAGGGAATAACTGGTCGATTCTTACAGTTTCACCAGATCAACCTAATGTGTCGCCGGGCTCTTGGGGTACCTCGTCTGTTTACTTAGGCGATCAGATATCACAATTAAGCAATATTAATGGAATTGCTTTTAGCGTTTTGTTTGACCAAACATTGATTGATGCGGATAGTGTTTATATGAGTTATCCAATTTCATTTTTTAACACGAATCAACAAAATTTGAATTTCACAAAAAAGGACTTTTCTAATGGTGTTCTCTATACTGCATCAACGCATACTACAAATATTGAGTCAAATGGTTATGGAAAGGTCGCAAGCATACATTATAAAGTCAAAAGCTCAATTAGCTCGGATACCTCAGTTTATATTGACCTTGCTAACGCAGTCACTTCAAATGCCAGTGGACAATTAACTCAAATTGTTTCCGGGATTGTAAAATACGGGGAAAATCCTGCAGAAAGATTGGTTGTTTATCCAAACCCCGCCGGCAGCTACATAACCGTATCAGGGTCACTGATGCTGCAAAAAATCGAAATACAAAATGTGACGGGCCTCACGATCTTATCTGACTTGTGTGCTGGGAAACAGCACACCATCAACCTGGAACAATTGGCCAGCGGAATCTACTTCGTCAGCGTATATGCCGGCGATCGTATTGTGAAACGGCAGAAGATTGTTGTTCAGAAATAAGCAGTATCAATTATTTCCCACACCCTTCGCGTCAATGCGAATGGAAAACTGTTTTACGTAATCGAATTCTGCGTTGATCGATTTGCGTTTGGCCAGATCGAGGATGCAGTAGTTTTTGAAACCTAATCCATCATCGCGCGAAAGCCCGTCGTGATCATATACACCAAAGCCAACACTGTCGATCATAGCATAATGGTATAAGGCAAAAGTATCCTTCGCATCATATTCCGTAGTGGAAGTTTGATAATCCGAAGAAGTATAGAGCTGGTCCTGAGGATAAAATACCGACCAGTATACATCAGGCAGTGAGCTTTTCCAGAGAGTATTGTCAGAACTGTATGCATTATAAACAGAATCATTGTGAATCACAATTTTTTCGGAGTACAGCATGGTTTTATAAATCGGAGGAACAGTCAGTGTGAACCTCGCTGAACAATAAACCAGCTTTTTATCGACACGGCTTTTCTGGTAGCGCACAGTATTGTGTTTAAAGGTTTCATCATATACCTGCACAGCTACATCATGCTCCGAGCGGAAACGGCTTTGCGAGATCCGTATTTCAAACTGGTGTTTGCCTTTGCGGAGTTCATGAAACGCATAAAAAGGAATATCCACACTAAAACTTCCGCCATTGGCCAGGCTGCTGGTATCGCTTACAAAAGCCAGTGTATCGAGTGTGTTATCGGTATATTGATAACGCCAGTAGTTTCCGTTGCTGCCGCTTATTGATGAGAGCACAGGTTTGCCATCGGCAAATACTTCAAACAGGAAAGCACTTTCGGTAAGTGTATCATGATATCTGGGATCAATCGGGAATGCAGATTTGTCTTTGAAATGACAATTCACGGTTACCTGAAGCACATGCCTGCCGGTATCGACAGAGAGGGTAGTGGACTTATTGATAAAGCTGGCAGAGGGATTACTGAAAGTGTAAGGTATCGGGCCGAAACGCACCATGTCTTCTTTCTGGTGTTTGTTCGGAATAAAACAGGATTGAAAAATAAGAGCCAGTGTACAGAAAATGATCAGGAAGGAATATTTCATGTGTTGGAGTTTATTACCATTTACCACTTGAACCGCCACCGCCGGAGCTACCACCACCGAAGCCTCCCCAGCCACCGCCGCCGGAACCCCCTCCCCACGACGAACCTCCACCCCAGGAGCCGCCACCAAAGCCGCCACCCCAGTATCCACCGCCACGACCATAGGTATATCCTCCTCCGCCGCCACCCGAAATAGCTTTTAAAATAAATACAACAATAAGCACGATAATAATAAATACCATCGGATGTTCCGTTAACCAGTTCTTCAAGCCATCGTCATTGGCACGTGTGTAATCTTTTACGTTGATTTCACCTTTCGCGAGCTTCATGAGTACATCGGTGGCGCCATCGAGGGCTTTGTAGTATTCTCCTGTTTTAAAGTACGGATACATTTCCTCGTCCCGCACACGTTTTGTGGCAAGGTCCGGAATAGCACCTTCGAGGCCATAACCCACGCCAATGGCCAGATCACGCTGACCGGCGCCTCCTGTGGGTTTAATCAGAATCACAACGCCATTGTTCGATTGCTTCTTGCCGATGCCCCAGGTATTAATCAGTGCAGTGGCATATTGTGAGGCCTCCATGCCATTGAGGTCGTCTACTACAACAACGCAAATCTGGTTGGATGTTTCATTGCTGAAATTTTCAAGTTTTGTTTCGAGTTGTTGCGCTTCACCGGCACTCAGAAAATCGGGAAACTCTTTGGAGAGATTATTATAAAGACGTTGTGGGCTTGGGCGGTCTGCAACCTGCGAAAACGACAGGAACGAAACAAGGCAAAGGAGGAATGATAATAAGCGGCGCATCTTAATAGGATATAGTGTCACTTAGTTCGTTAGTGTCGTCAGATTGTCTTGGGAAATAATGACTGAGTTGCCTGCCACAATCCAGGATACTCTCAGCAAGACCTTCGCCTTTTTTACCTGATTTTATTTTTGTGATCAAACCGCTCACAAGCGTTTCCCAATAGGTACTGCCCAGCTTTTCATGGATACCGGCATCGCCGATAACAGCCAGCTTACGGTTCATCACCGCAATATAGATGAGCACACCGTTTCGTTCACGGGTCTTGTGCATACCAAGGCGGGTGAAAATTTTTTGTGCCATGCGGATTTCACTGCCCAGGCAGAAGTTACCGATATGCACGCGGATTTCGCCGGAAGTAAAACGTTCGGCCTGCTGAATAGCCGCTATCACGGCATCCCGTTCAGCATCGGTTAAAAAACGTTTGGCAGCCGACATCAGGGAGCCGATTAAAATTCAACTTTTGGCGCTTTTTCAGCGCCCGCTTCAGCTTCGAAGTATGGCAGTGGTGCCATGCCACCAGCCAGGAAACTGCCGGGGAATAACTGAATTGCTGTATTGAAATTCTTTGCAGATTCATTGTATTTACGACGTTCTTCAGAGATGCGATTCTCGCAACCTTCCAGTGTAACACGTAAATCGGAGAACGCCTGGTTGGCTTTCAGGTTCGGGTAGTTTTCCGAAACCACCAGCAGACGCGATAAAGCACTGCTCAATTCGCCTTGGGCCTGTTTGTATTTTGCAATAGAGTTATCGTCCAGGTTTTCAGGACTGATGGTTACCTGTGTTGCTTTCGCACGGGCAGAGATCACTGTTTCCAATGTGCTTTTCTCGAAGTTTGCTTCACCTTTTACAGTGGCTACGATATTCGGAACAAGATCCGCACGACGCTGATACTGGCTTTCTACCTGTTGCCACTGGGCCTTTCCGGCCTCGCGCATGCTGATAAAAGAGTTTCGTTTATTGCAGGCCCAAAACCCGCCAAATACAAAGAGTATACCCACGAAGAGAACACCAATTAATCCTTTGCTCATAAAATAAAATTTAGATGAGTAAAGGTAAAACATTTTTGGCAAGTCTGACCGAATGATTTTAGTTAAGCAACGTTAATAATATGATTTTCATCAAGGCGAAACAGCCCCGGCAGGGTGACGGTAAATGGCTATCTTTGCCAATCATGTACGGCCCCTTTCCTATATACGACGTTATTCCGCAACTTCGCCGGACCCTGGATGAAAGCACGCTGGCTATTTTGCAGGCACCACCGGGTGCTGGTAAATCTACCATACTGCCGCTGGAGCTCTTGAATGAGGCCTGGCTCGAAGATAAAACGATGATTATCCTGGAGCCACGGCGACTGGCGGCCCGCGCTGTGGCAGAGCGCATGGCTTCCCTTCTGGGAGAACAGGTGGGGCAGACCATCGGTTACAGAATCCGTTTCGAAAATAAAACCTCCGCTAAAACCCGTATACTGGTTGTTACGGAAGGGATACTCACACGCATGCTGCAACAGGACAACAGCCTTGAAGGCATCGGCCTGGTTTTGTTCGACGAGTTTCATGAGCGGAGCCTCCACGCTGATCTTTCACTGGCACTAAGCCTGCAGGTGCAGCAGGTTCTGCGGCCTGAACTGCGTGTACTGATCATGTCAGCAACACTGAACACCGGGCATATTCAGAAAGCACTACCTCATGCGCCAATTATTACCAGCGACGGGCGGCAATATCCTGTGCAGGTAAAATACATGGAGGAAAACACGCAGGCCTATATTTCCGATAATATGGCTTCGGCCATACGGCTGGCACTGAAAGAACAGCAGGGCGATATACTTTGCTTTTTACCCGGTGCCGGCGAAATCAGGCAGACTGAGGCTCTGCTGGACGGCACCCTGAGTGGCGTGCTGATATATCCCCTGTACGGCGATCTGCCTTTTTCGCAGCAGCAGGATGCTATTGTGCCCAACAGGCAGGGTGTCCGGAAAATCGTGCTTGCTACATCCATTGCAGAAACGTCGCTGACGATTGAAGGTATTACCACAGTTATAGATAGCGGTTACTCGCGCGGGAGCTTATTCGATCCGCGATCGGGGCTTACCAAACTTCATACATACAGGGTATCAAAAGATACAGCCGATCAGCGCGCGGGTCGTGCAGGCCGCTTAGGGCCTGGTGTTGCATACCGCCTGTGGAGCGAACACACACAACTTCATCTTGCCGCACATCGTAAACCCGAAATTCTGGAAGCAGACCTGAGCCCGTTTATGCTGGAACTTTACCAGTGGGGAAGCGATCAGTTGCAGGAATTCACCTGGATTGATGCACCTCCCGTGGCGCATGTAGCTCAGGCCAATGAGCTGCTCGAACAACTGGAAGCTGTAAAGGAGCACCGGATCACGGCTTATGGAAGACAGATGCTGCGTTTCCCGACACACCCGCGACTGGCCCACATGTTTATGCTGGCTGCCGAATGGGATAAGCAGCAACCCGGGAACCGTTATACGTGCCATGCAGCTGATGTGGCAGCCGTCCTGGAGGAGCGTGATCCGTTGGATAAAGCCGCCGGAACCGATATGGTGTTGCGCCTGGAGGCGATGGTGGCCTACCGGAAAAAGGAACGCGTGAATGCAGATCGCAAAGCACTGGAACGTTTGGAGAAGTTGGCATCGAGTTACCGCAACCTGCTGAAGCTGCAAACAACGGACTATAAACCCGATGAATACAGCTGCGGAAAGTTAATTGCTGCAGCATACCCCGAACGTATTGCGCGGCGCATAGCGAAAAACGGCAATCAATACCGTTTGGCCAACGGACGTACAGCTACCATACAGGCCGGTGATCCTATTCTGCATGAAGAGTGGATTGCAGTGGCATTGCTTGATGGCGGCCAGCGTGAAGGTAAAATATTTTCGGCAGCACCACTCGATACCAACGACGTGAAACACCTGGCACACGAAGCTATAAACCTGGAATGGGACAAAGACACCGGCACCATTTCAGCAACAGAAGATCTGGTGATCGGGAAACTGGTGCTGAGCCGGAAACCTTTTCCACAACCGGGTGCCGCACAGCGTTTATCTATTTTATGCGAAGCCATCCGCGATGAAGGCCTGAAGGCTTTTGGCTGGGAAGAGGCGGATGAGCTTTGGCAGTACCGCATTATGAGCCTTAAAGCCTGGAGACCGGAGGAATCATGGCCGGATCTGAGTTCCGAAAAAATTCTTGAAAACCTGGAACAGATTCTTGAACCGTATATAGCAGATCTGCACAAGCGAAGCGATTTCAAAAAAGTACATTGGCTTGAGATGCTCACGGCACTCATTCCATGGGAGTTGCAACAAAAAACAGAAACACTCGCCCCTGAGAAATGGCTGGTGCCAAGCGGTTCGCTGATCCCGGTGGTATATTACCCCGACGGGAAACAACCCGAGCTGCATGTGAGGCTGCAGGAAGTATTCGGTATGCTGGAAACACCGAAGATCAACAACGGGCAAACAAAACTGCTGATGACACTCTTATCGCCCGGTTATAAACCGGTGCAGGTAACAGGCGACCTGATGAGTTTCTGGAAAACAACCTATCATGAAGTGAGAAAAGAACTGAGGCTTCGTTACCCGAAACACTCATGGCCCGAAGATCCTTTTACAGCTGAAGCCGTGCGTGGTGTAAGAAAAAAAACAAGTTAAGTTTATTGCTTCAATACCCTGCCGGTAGACGCATGTTTATCGGATGCAATGACTTTATATATGTACACGCCGGGTGTGAGCATCTGTACAGGCACCACAGCACCACCTTCGGGAAGTGTTTCTTTCAAAACCAAACGCCCGTAAATATCATGCAGTTCAAAGGTGAATATGCCGTGACTTCCGGAAACAAGCACTTTGAGCAGATCATTTACCGGATTCGGAAATACACTCACTTCTGTTTGCCCGGTATTGTATGCTTCAATGCCACTGCAGGTTGTAACCGATACTGAAACAGCAGCAGTCGGAAAGCAGAGCCCATCGTTTGTGGCGGTCACCACATAGTGCGTATTCACTGTCGGGCTTACCACCGCCACAGGGGATGTTATATTGCCCGGTGTCCATGTATAGCTGGATGCTCCACTCGCCGTTAATGTCAGTGTTTGCCCCGCGCAAATGGAGGTGGTGGTGCTCACGGCGGTTACCGTCGGGTTTACACAAACCATACGAATGCTCATGCTGTCGATACCCAGGTCATCGGCACCGTTGTCTGAATAGCCTCTGAAGCGCACAATACAGCTTGGTGAACTGACGGCATTGAAATAGATGGTTTTTTTGGTCCATGCAGCCTGTGTGGTATAATTGCCTTTAATGCTGAAGGATGTTCCAGCATCTGTTGAGAGCAACACTTCCAGATTATCGGTCCCACCCGGATTGAGGTAATAGAATGAAAGGGCATATTTTGCATTCTGAGTCATATTCACCATAAAATCGAGTTCGCCTTTGGCATGCTGACCCGCCATGCTGGAGTGGAAGTTGGCATAGCCCACACCACTGGCAGGGCTTGAGATACCACTGGCAGGAGCATTCCAGCTTGCCGATATACCATCGTCCTGGCGCCGCCACGCATTATCGCCCGACAGGGGATTGCCGGTCCAGTGCTGGTTATTGGGCACATTGCGTGTAGCGCAGCCATTCTGCCACACATTATCAAAGGTTTCGTAATAAGGCACCGTAGCATAACTCAGCGGCGAAGATGTGACAACATAAGCACTGCCCGATGCTGCTGTATATGTACCACAGGCAACAATGCAACGGAAATATGTACTGGAAGTCACACTCTGCGAGAAGCCCGGCGCGGTTTGAAAAGGTATGTTAGACCATGTACTGCCATTGGGTGAGGATTGCCATTGATAACTAAGCCCCGATGCAGAAGTTGTACCCGACAGACTGAAATAGATCTGTTGTCCGGCGCAGGAAGTAGTTGAACTCGCCACAGCATTTCCGGCAACAGGTGTTCCTGAACATGGAGTGTTGATACATCCGTAACTGGTAACCCGGCAGGTATTGTCGGTGGCACAGGAAGAGTTGGCTGATACATGCAGGCGATAGAGGCCTGCCGATGGGATGTTGACAGCAAGTGGCTGTGGCCCGGCAGCAATCACCACATTGGATGCTGTGGTAAAGGTCAGGTAATCGCTGCTTATGGAAGAGTAGAACGTAAAATTACCGGTTGTCTGAAAATTGAGTTCACTGTATTCACCACCCCAGTTGCAGGTGGTGATGGTTCCTGAAGAACAGGATGTAACGGTTGCCTGGCCGTATGCAGAGGTGTTGATGCAGGGATTGTTTCCTCCACCGGATCCACCGGCACAACTATAGCTTGTTACGCGGCACACATTATTGGTACCGCATGCTGAACTGGCCGATACGTGCAGGCGATATAAACCCGGTGTGGTAATACTGGCAGTGAGCGGTGCATTCCCAAATGTGATTACGTTATTGCTGGCATCGGTCAATGTAAAATAATCGGTAGCGATGGATGAGTTGAATGTGAAATTTCCCGTGATCTGGATATTCAGTTCACTGTATTCGCCGCCCCAGTTGCAGGTTGTAATGGTTCCTGAAGAACAGGATGTAACAGTTGCCTGGCCGTAAGCCGATGTGTTGATACACTGGCTGTATGCATTGCCCGCGAGGCAGATGTAAAGAATGCAGAGTATTTTAAAATAATTGGCCATGCGCATGAGTATTATTCCGTTTTAATAAATGGTTTGCTCGTCCAGTTGTGTTTGTTTTCTGAAAGCCGCAGGAAGTAGGTTCCCGGTTTTAAGGAGGCCACAGATACAATGCCTGTGCTGGTTTGCGACAGAGTGCCGCTGTATTGTACAACACCCCGTTCATCCGTAATTTCCGCATAAACGAGTGGCAATGTTTTTCCAAACTGAATATTTAACCGGTCTTTGGTAGGGTTAGGATAGAGAACTTTCACCGGAATGGGTTCAGCATAGGATTGTATCCCTACAGTAGCGTCGGGAGTGTATTTCCACAGGTCTACATCAAAGAGGTTGTCGTAACCAAGACCTACATAAGCCACATCGTTCAGCACGTATGCAATGGCTCCCTGGCGGGCTGTTCCGCCGAAGTCTGTCATTTTTGTCCAGGTGTCTGTATACACACTGTACATCCAAAGGTCTTTTTGATAGGTGAGTGTGGTGTCGTAACCGAGCGCTATATATCCACCATGCTGAATGGTGAAACTAACGGCCCCGTACCTGGCGCTTCCTGCAAAACTGGCTTTCTGGCTCCACTGATTGTTTAACGGATCATATTTCCAGGTATCTTTTTTAAAGTGTCCGTCGTAGCCACAGGTAATATAGCAGTTCTGGTTAACCACAAATGCCGAGGCGAGTTTACGGCCTGTTCCGCCGAAGTAGGCTTTCAATGACCAGGTATTGTTCTGCGGATCGTATTCCCACCAATCGTTCAGCAGCCCGGTGGCAGATTCACCAAGACCTGCATAGCCTTTCCCGTTAATGGCCACGCCACAGGCTGCCCGCCTGGCCTGCCCGCCAATGTCTGCTTTTTGTGTCCAGGCCAGTGTGAGTGTATCAAACTCCCAGAAGTCGCTTGTGTACTGAACAAGCCCTTGTCCGCTGCCATAATAACCTTTACTGCCTATGCTGAATGCAATAGCCTGGTCGCGGGGCATGGCCGGGAATGAAGTTATTTTTTCCCAGGTATCAAAGCTTGCAATATAGCGGTGAAGGCTGGTTTTGTAGGAATTGCCGTCATAGCCGCCGCAGAGGTAGGCTTTATCATGAATCACAAATGCCGATGCGCCTGAAACGGCATTGCCGGTATAATCGTTGATTTTGGTCCAGCTGTTGGGCTGCGCCTGCAGATTCATAGCGAGAACTGAAAACAAAACAGAAACTATATTTTTCATAGCTGGGATCATGTTAAAGAGATTATCAGAGAACAGTTATTTTTTCGTAACCAAACAAGCCGAATCCTTTCCACACGGATATAACGTATACACCCTGCCGCATATCTCCTTTTTCCACATCCACGCCGGTGCCCGTCATATCAATGGTTTTAACAGTGCGCCCTTCCATATCAGTAACAACAATTTTCAGAATGTCATTTTCCGAAGGGGCATCCACGTGAAAATGGTCTCCTGTAACCAGGCTTGGGTATACATTGATGGTATGGGGTTTTGCAGTCGATTCGGCAATGCCCACGCTGGCATCGAGACGGTAAAAATCCTGTTTTGAACCGCCTCCTGATTTTCCGGTTCCCATGTATGCGGCGCTGCCTATAACAAAATATGCGGGACTTCGGCGGGCGGCACCACTAAAACTGGTGGTGTAGTTCCAGGTGTTTGATGCCGGGTTGTACCACCAGGTGTCGCTGTTGTAGGCGCCGTCGCTGCCCATGCCAACACAGCCCATGTTATTGATGGTGAATGCAAAAGCGCCGATGCGCCCTGTTACAGGGTAATTGGCTTTTTGTACCCAGTTATTTGTGGCAGGGTCAAATTCCCACCAGTCGTTCTGAAAAAAACTATCGTCCTTGCCCATTCCGAAATACACTTTATTGTTGATGGATAAAGCAACACCCCCATCGCGCCCACCACTGCTGCTGGGCAATCCGGGGAAACTGTTCTTTGTTTGCCAGCTGTTTGTGGTTGGATTGTATTCATATACAGACGAGGTTCCGGAGAATGTATCAGAGCCACCGATCACATAACCCTTGCCATTGCAGGAGGCGAAGGCGGAGCGGAATGAACCGGATGGAATGGGTGCTTTGATGCTCCATGTATTTGTGGCGGGATCGTACATCCAGAGGTCGGTCAGGATGGTGCCGAGTGATGGTGATGCATCATCAATCCCACTGCCGAGATATCCTTTGTTGTTGAGCTCAAAAGCGAAGGCGCCGCGCCTGTATGTAGCGGGCAGGTTGGCCTTTTGGGTCCAGAAATTAAAATCGGCATCGTATTCCCAGAGGTCGTTGTAGCAATTGTCGTTTGTGTCAACCCCACAGGTTACATAACCCTTGCCGTTGATGCTGAAGCCGGTGGCTTCAAAACGTTTGCCATTATCGAGGGCATGCACTTTGGTCCACTGCCAGCTTGCCATACCTGAGTATGCCAGGCAAACAAACAATAATGCGAATCCGTTTCTTATTAGACACGACATATAAATCAGTTTTTAATTAGTTTTTCGTGACACAGAATATTTCCACCCGCGGTGTGGATCACCGTCATGTAAGCACCTTCGGGAAGTGAAGAAGTATTGACGCGTGATGTTTCCTGCTGAAGTGTTTGTTCAGAAACCAGTTTTCCGTCGAACTGGTATATCGATAAGACCGGGTGAAGTCCGAGTGCCTTGTCGGATACATGCACGGTCAGGTAATCTCTGGTTGGATTCGGATACAGGCTGATGCCTGCCGACAGACTTTTTTCATCTACACCGACAGAGAGCTTCCATTCGTATCCCCATATATCACCGAGATTCGTACCATTGGAGCCTGTTCCAAAATAAGCATTATCGCCGATCACAAATGATGGCACATAATTGCGGCGCACACCGGGGAATGCTTTAGGAATCGTGTCCCAGGTATCGGTGGCCGGATCGTAAAAATAAAAATCCTTGAGCAGATTGGATGTTACCGACGACCAACCCATACCTATATAACCCTGGCCCCTTACGGCAAATGAAGCAGCAGCGTAGCGACCGTCGCCAATAAACGGAGCTTTGGTTACGGTGCTGTTGGTGGCTGGGTCGTACATGTAAAATGTGTTTGACCAGGCCGGCAATACATAAGCTTTGTTATTGATCACAAAACAGGAGCTGTAGTCTGATGCCGGAATGTTCGCCGATGAAGGCGTCCATGTATCGAGTGCCGGATCATACATGTAGATGCTGGAGCCGCCGCCCAATCCCATATACCCTTTTCCGTTGATGGCAAAGGCAATGTTGCCGCCTGCTGCTACCGGGAAACTGGCTTTCGGTGTCCAGGTATTCTGGAGGGGATCAAATTCAAAAAATTCATCGCGGCCTCCGAAGTTCTGTTCATTGCCGGCACCCATATAGGCTTTATTGCCAATGGTGAATGCGGAGCAGGCAAAGCGCGGCAGAGGGTAATCGGCTTTTTGTGTCCAGCTGTCGGTGGCCGGATCATATTCCCACCAATCGGTATAGGCCTGTGAGATGGTTCCGGAGTTGATGTGACCTGTGCCCATGTACCCTTTGTTGCCAATGGTGAATGCGCAGCAGCGGTGGCGCGCAAAGGAGGGGTATGGAGCTTTTTGATTCCACACGAATTTGTCGCTGTAGGCATATAGACTCAAAAGAAGACATACGGAGAACGCGTAGAGTTTATTCATAGGCTTTATTAGTTTAATACACCCAGGCTATCGAGCTCACGCACCGAAACCGAAGGCGGCGTTATATTGTGAAGTAATTTGTATATGACCAGTGATGCGGCAAGGCCGGCCTGTGATTCGGAGGAAAATCCACGGTTGCCCTGTATGGCGGGAATGGTGGGTTGGTGAATAAAAACGGTTGAATCGAGCAGGATGTTATAACCATAACCGGCGCTTATGTTATGGCTGTCGACCATAAACACTTTATACAGGTAGGGTTTTGCATTTACGGATTGTGCAGTGGGAGCGGGGCTGGGAGGAGGAGTGATGGGGGCGGTTTCTTTCGGGGCTTCATTGCTGCAGGCCACCAAAAAAATGCAAACCAAAGTAAACACGCTATGTGTCAGGATCGGCCTCATGGCAGGAGTTAAATTAAAGTTAAGTAAAAGTAAATTTAATAAAAATAGAGGCTTGCTGTACTCAAATGAGTGAGTTATTGTTTCAGATTAGTTTACCGGATTTTACTAATACAGGAAGGTTGTGAATAGCCATGTTTTATTCATACCGCATATTGGTGTTGGAGCGTTTGTAATATACAATAGCTCTTATTTTATTTTGATGCGACCCAGTAAAACAGGTACAGCTAATACGCTATCGGTTTCGGAAGTGCTGAAGTAAATTTTTAGTGTTTGCCCGCTGATAAATTCGTTTATAAAATCACTCATCGGGGCATCTACTTCAAATAGAATGGAACTATTGTGGTGTGTATATTCTTTCAGAATTTTGTCAAAATTATTTTTAATAACCAAATGTGTTGTGGTATTGTTTGCTTCAAAGCCGCAGAAGTAACGTTGCACATGGAGCATGTCTTTTGGTTGGATTGTTTTTTTATCGAGCAGGATTTCATCTCCGATCTCATTTTTTGTTGAACTTAATAATTCTTTTTTGCCAATAGAAATGCGCCACGTATTTGAGTTGAACCGGCCGGATCTTAATTGGTTTTTGATTGCCGGAAGAATAGTACTGAAGCAGAGAAAGAGAATAATAAATGATTTGGTTATTCGCATAAAACAAATATCGTGAAATTGAAACAAAATTTCATTAGGTATGTCCGGCTTAGGGTCAAATGCACCTTATTGTTTTATAATCGTGGGTTTGCGATTCAACTTGTGGGTCGTGGTGGTTTTGGGCTTTGTGGTTTTCACAGAAGGTTTTGGTTTCGGCTTCGGTTTTTGCTCAGGTGCTTTGAACAGATCGGGCCGGCATACGCCGCAATACCCGCCGGCGTTGCAGTACGCACAGTATTTGCAGTTTTTACAGGCGGAACAGAATTCGCTGCCCGTACATTTGGATTTGGTTTTGGCTTTTGTGCAACAGGCAGGTTCATGTGCATGCACAAGCAGGGGCAGACTGGCGATGAGCGCCAACACGAATCGTTTCATGGGAGTGTGAAATTGATGCGATATAAACCTAGAGTTATATCATTGAAATGTCAATCCGTAAAAATACCTAATTGTTTATGGGTATTTGCCGTGAGATGCGGACAAGAGCTGCAGGGCGCTCCCATACCAGGAAATCTCCTGCATACCGGCTTATGCGTCGAGCCAGGGTTTAAAATCCTTGACGCTTTCACGACTTACGATACAGTCCTCGTCGTTGAGGCCATAGCAGGTAATTTTGAGGCGGCTGTTGAAATAGGTGCTTATTTTTTGAGTGGCCGAAATCTGTCCCAACACTTTATGGTCGATCCTGAAAAAGGCTTTCGGGTCTACAGCCTGTTCGAGTTCATGGCATGTATAATTCACAACGTAGTGGTTGTCGGTATTCAGTTCTTTTGAAAAGCTTTTACACTCGCTTTTATGTTATTGTTGAGGAGATTCGCCAAATGCTCTGCCGGTAATTTGTCGGATTTATTCTATGAATTTTCATAATGCCGGGGATTAGTATCTAACCGTTTAAAGGAAAAATGGCACATGGTATTTTCAATTCGGATGAAGCGTGTATTTTTGTGAGAATTTTTTATGCAGCTGAAACGTATTTTTCCGATGACTCTGGTCGTGGTGGTAGCTTTATCATCCTGTCGCAAGAGCCATTCCTGCCAGTGTTCGGTAACGCTGGAGAAGCAAGGGTATTACCCTTACACCACATCGACCGTTCAGGCTATCGATGGAAAAACCAGTCGCCGTAAGGCAGACAAGATCTGTGCCTATACCGAAAAAGAGCTGGATCATTCGGTTAGGTTGGGACAAGCTACGGCGGGAGAAAGTGTAACCACAAGTTGTGCAGTTAAATAAACCGGGTATGAAAAAGAGTTATATCATCGCTATGATTGTGCTGGGCACTGTTTTGAGCTCGTGCATCAGGAAATATACCTGCTCCTGCAATGTGCACCTGGCAGCATCGGGATACTATCCTGTCGATAAACCGTCGTCGGAACCCATTGGACATCTGACCACAAAAAAACAAGCTACCAAATATTGCAACCAGGCAGCCAAACAGCTACGTGAAAATACAAAGCTTTTATACGATGACTGGGTGGAAGTGTCATCTACCTGTGTGGTAAAATAAGTAAGCTGGGTTTTTGATCCCTGTTGCTAAACAATCTTTACACTGGGCGTATCCGTGATCCGATGCCAACAGGGTACGCATATAATTTTCGGCGGCTTTACTGCTATGAATGATAAATTTACTATCGCGCTGCTGTGTACGGATGCTGATCTCATAACGCTGCACGGCAGGCGACGCTTCACTTTCGGGTTGACTGTTGCAGGCCCGGAATAGCAGCATCAGGGCAGGAGGGTTGATGTATTTATACTATCAGCAGAAACCTTATTTACGCGAATGAAAAGAAACTATTTTTTTATTGTTTGTATCCCATTTCAGATCGTAACCGAAGGCCCGGAAAAAGCTTGATAGCCTCAGTTTGTAATCAAACCAGCCCGAACCGTCGAAGTGCTCGCTATCTTCAATGCGATTGAAAATGGTGACGATGTTTTCGAAATCGACAAAAGTAAGTTCAGTCTTTCCTGAAATAAGGGTCTGAATTTGGCTTGAGACAGTGTATTCGCGGGCAAAAAGAATGGTTTGCATGGAATGCCCGGCAAAGTAACTGTTGCAGGAGGCCATGTTTTCAATGGTTTTCTGTTGGCGGCCTGTCATTGTTTTGGTGTCGGTTTAAACGAAGCGTGAGCTTATGTATTTGTAATATTTTTTCTATCTGTAAGCTGCTCTTCACCGTATCAAATTAAAGACTTTTACTGAAACAAAAAAGCCGGCTTAAACCGGCTCCTTATTTTAGTTTAATTTTTGTTTCAGTTTGTCGAGATAGCCAGTCCATGCGGAAGAGCAGGCCCCGTAGCATTCGAGTTGAGGCTGCAGCCCCTCGTGTGTGAAAACTACCAGGGTTTGTGTGCCTTCGGGAGTTAGTTCAAAACCAATGCGGCTTTGGTTCCATTCTGCAGGATGCTGTAAAAAACTGAGCTTGCTTTCCGTGACCTGCCACACAATTCTGCGGCCGGGCACCAGTTCTACCACCTGCTGTTTGGAGTAATGTGCTCCGTCGCCGGCATCGAATGTAAATACATCGCCTGCACGCCGGCTGCTGCCCTTGATGGTTTCGTTGTACAGGCCATACCACCATTGTTTGATGTCGATGAGGATATCAAATACTTCGGTGGGCGTTTTGATGGTTTTAAAACTGTAGGTAAAATCTTTTGTTTGCATGGCCTCTGTTTTTAATAATATATTTTATTTATCCGGTAATCCCCATTTCTCAACCAGTTCCATGTTCAGGTCGTTTTCGCGGGTGTTGGGTTTGCCCTTACCTGTTGCAATGAGGCTTTGTAAACTCCCCTGAATATAGTTGGTCCAGGCATCGTGGCAAACACTGTAACATTCATAGGCAGGCACCAAACCTTCTTGCGTGAAGGTAAGCTGAGTTCTGCCCTCTGTTTCGCTGATGTCGAAGATCATGCGGTTTCCCTTCCATTCGCTTGGATCTCTGGTGAAGTTAAATTGATTTTCCAATACACGCCATACGATTCTGCGGTTGGCAATCACTTCGGTGATTTCTATTTTGCAGCGATGCACGTCTTTATACCAGTACAAAAATACATCGTGCAGTTTGGCAGTGTGGCCTTCAATGTTTTCGCTCCACCAGCCGCGAACGTTCTGAATGGCTGCAAAGACGGTGGCCGGTGACTGGTTTGTGGTAAACGCAGTACTGAAATTTTTATTTTCTGTTTTTTTCATGTGCATGGAGATTGGTTGATTATACAATATTACCGGCTAAACGATTTACAGGGGCTGTGCAAATCAGACATTGTGGAGGGTTGATTTGGACATTTTGATGTTTTACCTTTACATAAACATGGAGTCATGAAACATATTACGATACTTGTTCCCGATGGGCCTGTGAATATGGGTACGATTGCAACCATTACCGGCGCTTACGAAATTTTTAAAGAAGCCAATGCATACTGGAACCGCCAGGGCAAAGAAACACCATACAGGATCCAGGCAGCTGGTGTTTCTAAGAAAGTGGCATTTGGCAATGGCCTGGTGCTGCTGCAACCGGAGGTTCATATTACCGGAATCCGCAAAACCAATCTCGTGATTGTGCCGCCATCCGGAATCCGGCACCGCGACGATGTGCGGAAGGGTAATAAAGAGCTCGTGAGCTGGATCAGCAAACAACATAAACTGGGGGCAGAGATTGCAAGCAGCTGCTCCGGCGCTTTTATGCTGGCGGCTTCCGGCCTCCTTGATGGCAAGACCTGCTCTACACACTGGGTCCATGCCGATACCTTCAGGCAGGCTTTCCCGGAGGTACATTTACGAGAAGACAGAATCATAACGGATGAATCGGGGATTTACACAAACGGTGGCGCCTATTCTTTTTTGAACCTGGTTATTTACCTCGTGGAGAAATACTACAACCGGCAAACGGCCATTTACTGTTCCAAAATGTTCCAGATAGATCCTGACAGGCATGCGCAATCGGCCTTTGCTATATTTTCCGGGCAAAAGAAGCACAACGACGAAGTCATCCTGAAAGCGCAGAGCTATATCGAAAAAAATTACCAGGATAAGATCAGCATCGGTTTTCTGTCGGACCGTTTTA
Source organism: Bacteroidota bacterium (assembly GCA_018267825.1). Classification (GTDB taxonomy): domain Bacteria; phylum Bacteroidota; class Bacteroidia; order B-17B0; family Aurantibacillaceae; genus JAFDXR01. The sequence goes on from JAFDXR010000015.1 coordinate 84,541, forward strand.
ACATTGGTCGCCGTAACTTCGACCGTCGCTTTATAAAAGCTACAGGCATCACACCGCTTGACTACATGCAACGTGTGAAAGTAGAAGCCGCCAAGAAACATCTGGAGAACTCCCGCAAAACAGTGAATGAAGTGATGTATGATGTAGGATATACTGATACCAAGGCTTTTCGCGAGGTTTTTCAGCGGGTTACAGGTTTGTCACCCCTGGGCTATAAGTCGAGATATAACCGTGAGACAGTGAAAATATAGAGGGCAATGCAAGAGCCTGGTTCATAGTATGGCTTACCGGAATTGTAAGGATCAGAATTTCATTTTCTCAAGGGCCTTTTGCAACTGCTCGGTTTTTTTATAAAAATAGGTATCGATTCCGGTAGGATAAGGTGCATCTGAGGCAACCCCGGGATATTCGTTGATACTGGCATCCAGAAATGCTTTGTAGATAACCACATGCCGTATGAAAGCCCTGATGATAGTTTCCAGTTCAGGATCAGTTTCGGCCAGATATCTGTACTCTGTAATAATCGACAGAATTTCCTCATGGTTTTTCATCAGTACATTTTTTTCGACATGATGTGCAATGACAGAATTGGTGGAGGAGGGATCTTTTGATTTTTTTCCCTTAAACAGGTAGTGATATGTATTTTCGTTTTCCTTCAGACGAATCGAGATAGGCCAGTAGAAATAACGGAGGCGGTTTTCAATGAGCTCACGTTTTCTTTTCTCCTTGTTGCTGTATATTTCATAAAGCGTTTTCCCGATGTAGCCAAGAACACCCAGTACGGCCGGAATCAAAAGCCCGGTTAGACTGCTTTCTTTTGCGTTACACGCTGCTTCACATTGCGAATAGGCAGCATACGGACCGGTCATCAGTATAACAATGATTCCTGTTTTTGGTATGTGTTTCATGATGTTGTTGGTTTAACCGGTCCGTATCTTGTTCGTAATCACGGCAATAGTTATGCTAAAATAAGTGCATTCCATGTTAAACACAATGGGTATAAATACCTATTTTTTAGATGGAAAATATGGAGAATCCTTACAGATTATACCGAGTATGAAACGGATTCCGTTATCAGTCCTCCACTTTCCGACGAATCATAGTAAGCCCATTGCGCCCTTTAATAATCTGCACGATTTTTTTACCGGAGAACAATTTCTCGCAATCACCGTAACAGAGCCATGTTTCAATAGTTGCACAGTAATATCGTGTGGGCATGAAGGCTTTATTGACAGTGTCGGTGAATGCCACGGCCTGAATATAGGCTCCATCCCAGAGGTCCGCGAGGCTAGTCCCATAGTTTAAGCGCCTGGTGATCTGGCCAATACTGTCGTTATAAAAAATCCCTTTTATGTTTTTAGCAGTCAAATCCAAAATTTCGTGATTGATCGATTTTTGTGCAGCTATGAGTACGGCATCGCTGTCCCATTGTGAGTTCAGGTCGGCAGGAGAAATAATTTCGGCGCAATTGTTTTCATGAGATGAAGGGGTGCAGGCAGTGCAGAGTATTGCCAGGATTGGGAGGATGGCAAAGAATTTTATATATTTCATAGAATAGGAAGTCATGCTCCGTGTCTGTTTACAAATAGTGTTTTATTACAACAAGATAAAAGTACTTTTGCGAAAGCCCCATGCTTACGAATTAAAAGCCCTCCTTCATTTTTTTGAAAAAATCCGGAGGGCTTTGTGGGCAATACCGGGCTCGAACCAGTGACCCCTACCTTGTCGAGGTAGTGCTCTGAACCAACTGAGCTAATTGCCCGGACACATGGTTTTAAAACCAAAGGCGCGAAGGTACAAAATCTTCTGTATTTGATGCAGTTATTCGGGTGTATTAAAGTTGCCTTTTGCATATACGGAAATACAAAACCAAAGGAGTGCCGGCCCCATAACAACGTATGATTTTCGTCACGATTGTCCGGAATCGAACAAAAGTCATGTGTTCCATTGACGGAGGTCATGCTAAACGATTCATTCCATAATGATCTTTGTCCCGAAATAAATTTTAAGGCATATGAAATTATCTATACGAAGATTCTCGTTCGCGTGGTTGCTCACATTATTTATATATAATGTGTCCATGGCACAGCTGGGTAAAAATAGCAACCCGGAGAAAGTTGTAGCCGTGAAACTCGCGGCATATACGGTCGAGCAGAACAAGCAACTGAACCAGGAGTTCAGCAAGCCGGGTGAATATAAAATTATCTATACCTGCATTCCTGCAGGCATTGTACTCATTGAATCAGAGAACATCATGAGCCTCCCGGCTAAAACGCTTCTGACACAAAGAATTCAGGCTCTCAATGCCGACATGCATTTCGAGATTCTGGAAGGCTATACGCAGTCCCAGGCCGAAGAAGCCTGCTCTGGCATCAGAGGTGGCAGGCAATAAAATTATTTACGATTAACAGAATCATTATGAAAAAGCAAACTCCCGCTTTTCTCATGTTCCTGGCAATATTTTTCCAGGTGCAATTTGCAAAAGCTCAATTGATCGTTTCGAATGCACTCACGCCGCAACAGTTGGCGGAGTTGATATCGGGACCCGGTGTAAAAATTCTGAACCCTGTGGTGCATTGTGGTACTGACGGCTATGGCAAGTACAATGCCACCAGTAGTAACCTCAATATTACGGAAGGGTTATTGATCACCTCCGGAACCATCTACAATGCCGTTGGTCCCAATAACGTGGGAAACAAAACCACGTATTTCGGTGCGCAGAACACGCCGGACACATACCCGCTTTTAACCAATTACACGGGTAAAACCATCTACGAGTATTGTGAATTTGAGTTTGATATTATCCCACAGGGGGATACGATCAAATTCGATTTCGTATTTGCTTCCGAAGAATATGAGGAGTGGGTTGGTTCTCAGTACAATGACGTTTTCGGATTTTTCATCAGTGGTCCCGGCATTACGGGCGATGCAGGGGCAGGTGTTTATCACAATATTGCGCTGTTGCCTTCTTCCACCACAGCCGTAACCATCAATAATGTAAATCAGAATACCAACACGGCCTACTACCAGAATAATAATAACGGCACGTCGGTCCAATACGATGGGTTTACCAAAGGCCTCAAAGCTGTTTCAAAAGTAACTCCCTGCGCGACTTACCACCTCAAATTGATCGTAGCCGATGCATCCGATAAATTGTGGGATTCAGGGGTATTCATCGAGAAAATTTCTTCCAACAATATTTTGCTTCTGAGCCAGACCGCCGGCGGTATTCCTAATATGGTAGAAGGTTGTAACAACGGGACCATTGAATTTAAACGCCAGGTAATTACTTCTTCGCCATTGACAGTAAACTACTGGATCGGAGGTACAGCTACCAATGGTACCGATTATCCACTGATCGGCAGTTCACCGGCACCTTCCAACCCCAAAACAATTACTATTCCTGCAAACCAGTCTTCTGCGTATTTAAATATTAATCCCATAGCTGATGGTATAAATGAAGGAACAGAATACCTGACCGTTTACCTCGGAAATCCGCTTTGCTCCAATCAGATTATGGATAGTCTGCGCTTCTATATCCAGGATTCTTTATTTACAACTGTTGCACCGGTTTCAGATTCCATTTGTGCAGGGCAAAGCAAACAGATCACTGCCACCGGCGGGGGAAGCGCGTTCAGCTGGTCGCCTTCTGCAGGGTTGAGCAATGCTGCCATTGCAAGTCCTGTGGCTTCGCCAACCGCTACCACCATTTATACACTCACTACCACCGCAAGTACCTGTGTCATGCAAAAACACAGTAAGATAAACGTAAGCAATATTCAGCTTGCGTTTTCGCCGGTTAACGTGTTGTGTAACGGTGCAAACAACGGATCTGTCGGATTGACTGTCAGCGGAGGATTTCCGCCTTATAGCTATAGCTGGTCTGGTCCATCATCGTTCACGGCCAACACGCAAAATATTTCAGGTCTTGCACCGGGTGTATATACCGTGAGTGTTACCGGCAAAAAAGCCTGTGCACAAAGTGGTACAGTTAGCATTACACAACCTTCTTCGGTTACAGCCTCTGTATCGAGCCCTACCGTCAATGGCGGTTACAATATTGCCTGCAACGGAAACAATAGCGGTTCTGCTTCTGTTTCCGCATCCGGCGGAACAGGTGCATATACCTATTCATGGAGCACTACACCGGTACAAACCACATCAACCGCTTCAGGCTTAACTGCGGGCATTTACAGTGTGACGATAAAAGATGCAAATAACTGTGCACTTACAAAGACCATTACCCTCACCCAACCTGCATTGCTGAGTTCAACCATAACAGCCAAGACCAATGTGCTTTGTTATGGTAATACCACAGGAGCTGCTACTGTTACAGCAGGGGGTGGAAATGCCCCATACACCTACTCATGGACTACCACACCGGCACAATCGGGTGCGTCGGCCGCCAACCTGGGTGCTGGTACATACACGGTTATTATAAAGGATGCCAACAACTGTCAGGCTTCCAATACGGTTGCCATTACACAACCGACTGCTGCTTTATCGGCCAATATCACCTCCCAAACCAATGTGCTTTGTTATGGTAATGCCACGGGTTCAGCCAGTGTTACGGCTGCAGGAGGTGCAGGTTCCTATACCTATTCATGGAATACAAGCCCTTCGCAAACCAATGCTGCCGCTGTTAATTTAAGTGCTGGCAGTTATGTCGTAACCGTGAAAGACGCAAACAACTGTACAGTTACAACTCCGGTTACCATTACACAACCGGCTTCTAATGTAAGTGCAGTGATCAATTCACAAACTAACGTTTCATGCTTTGGTGGAACTAACGGAAGTGCCACAGCTATTGCCAGCGGCGGTGTTCCGGGCTATACCTATAGCTGGAATACAAGCCCTGTACAAACCACTGCTACAGCAAGCGGTTTAAGTGCAGGCACCTATAATGTGATCGTTAAAGATGCCAACAACTGCAGTTATAGTTTATTGGCCAATATAACCCAACCGGCCAGTGCGCTTACCTCGACCATTACATCGCAAAGCAACGTGCTGTGCTACGGTAATACAAGTGGTAGTGCTACAGTGAGCGGCGGCGGCGGCACACCGGCATATTCATATAGCTGGAATACAAGCCCGGTGCAAACAAACGCCACAGCTACAAATCTCGCCAGCGGAACATACACGGTGACGGTAAAAGACCAGAATAACTGCTCAACCACCAATACTGTAGCGATTACTCAACCGGCTAATGCTGTAAGCGCCAGTATAACTACACATTCAAATGTGCTGTGCTATGGTGCGGCCAGTGGTGTAGCAGGTGTAACAGCCAGCGGAGGAGTAGGTGGATATACCTATAGTTGGAACACTATTCCGCTACAGACTGCAGCTACGGCTACTGCACTGGCAGCAGGTAATTATACTGTAACTGTTAAAGATGCCAATAATTGCCAGGTACCGGTATCGGTTACCATATCTCAGCCTTCTTCGGCCTTAACCGGCAGTGTGATTTCAACAACCCATGTTTTATGTAAAGGAAATGCTACAGGTGCGGCCACAGCCCAGGCTGGCGGTGGAAGCGGATCATATTCCTACGCGTGGAATTCTGTGCCTGTACAAAATACTGCCGCGGCCAGCGGATTGATTGCCGGAAATTATACAGTAACCATTTCTGATAACAACGGGTGTAATGTTCCGGTGAAGTTACCGGTTACCATCAATGAACCGGCAGCTATACTGAACGCAAATTCAGTAAGCTCACTTTATAACGGATATAATATTTCCTGCTACGGCGGCAACAATGGTTCTGTGAATCTTACCGTGTCGGGCGGCACAACAGGGTATACATATTCCTGGTCAGGCCCATCCGGTTATTCTTCTGCCAGCGAAGACATCAGCGGCTTGTATGCTGGTTCGTATTCTGTAGTGATAACCGACGCACACGGCTGCGTGAAAAATTATTCTGTATCACTCAGCGAGCCTCTTGCCCTAAGTTTAACAACCACGGTAACACCTGCCACCTGTCCATCATTCAACGACGGAATGGTTAAGTTAAACGTGAGTGGTGGAACAACAGCTTATTCTTACGCCTGGACAGGCCCTGCTGCATTCAGCGCATCTACCCAGAATATTTCGGGTTTAATTTCAGGCAATTATAGTGTTACGGTAACAGATGGTAATGCCTGTACCAAAACAAATGTTTATACAGTGACGCAACCCGGTGCTATTGTCATTACCTATAGTGTTTCAGCATATCCGGGAGGAAACAACATAAGTTGCAATGGGTATAATAACGGCGGAATTAATTCGGTGAATGTTACCGGTGGTACGGGAGCCTACACTTATGCCTGGACCGGTCCCGGAACTTACACCGCCAGCAGTGCTAATATTACATCGTTATATGCCGGTAACTATCAGTTGGTAGTAACGGATGCCGCCGGTTGTGTTGCCAACAAACAAATCACGCTGACCCAACCGGCCGCGATTACATCAACAGTAGCAGCAGGTTCGTTCATCGGTGGTTATAATATCTCCTGCCACGGAGCAGCTACCGGGCAGATAAGTAGTGGCTCTGTGGGCGGCACCCCGGCTTACACGTATGCCTGGAATGGCCCGTCGACATTTACAGCAAGCACACAAAACATTACAGGACTTGTTGCGGGGGTGTATACATTAACAGTGAAAGATGTTAATCTGTGCGCGGGTACTCAAACCATTGCCCTCACAGAACCGGCCGTCCTTACAACTTCGGTTTCGAGCCCAACAGTTGCCGGAGGCTTCAATATCACATGTAATGGTGCTGGCACAGGAGCGATTAATCTGTCTGTGAGTGGCGGCAATACGGCTTATACCTATGCATGGAGTGGCCCATCGGGTTATACTTCCACGACTCAAAACCCTGCATCGCTCGTGGCTGGTAATTACAGCATCACCGTGACAGATGTAAACGGCTGTGTGAGTTCCAATACAATTAACCTCACGCAACCGGCTGTGCTCTTGGCCTCGGCCACAAGCCCTACTGTGGCAGGTGGTTATAATATTACCTGCAACGGACAAACCAATGGTTCTGTAAGTTTGAACGTCACAGGAGGCGCAATGGCGTACCAGTTTTCGTGGACTGGTTCAGGAGCATATACATCGTCTTCGCAAAATCTTGCAAATATAGGAGCAGGAACATACAGCGTGATTGTAACAGATGCCAATGCCTGTACCACAACAACTGCAATTACCCTGACACAACCGTCTGTACTCCTGGCTTCGGCCACAAGCCCTACCGTGGCAGGAGGATATAATATTACCTGTAACGGTGCATCGAACGGTGCTGTGAACCTGGGTATAAATGGTGGTACACCGGTTTATACCTATGCATGGAGCGGTCCGTCGGGATATACATCCACATTACAGAATCCTGCATCGCTGCAGGCGGGGGTTTATTATGTAACAGCAACAGATGCCAATGCCTGTACAGCTACTACTACCATTGTGCTGACTGAGCCCGCTGCCCTGATCGCCAACACCTCGAGTCCGACATACAATGGCGGCTATCATATTACCTGTAATGGATTTAACAATGGTGCTATCAACTTATCTGCAGGTGGTGGCACCCCTGCCTATACCTATTCATGGAGCGGCCCTTCAGGTTATTCATCGAACGTTCAAAACCCTTCGGGGGTTGTTGCAGGTGTTTACACCGCAAGTGTAACCGACCTGAACGGATGTATGGCTACATCGAGCATTACATTAACGCAACCGGCAGCCATGACAGGGTCACTGACTACAGGCTATTATAATGGCGGTTACAATGTAAGCTGTAATGGTTCTACCGATGGTAATGTTACACAGGTTATCAGCGGAGGTACCATACCTTACACCATTATCTGGAACAATGGCACTACCGGCACAGATTTAAACAATGTAGGAGCAGGTACATATTCAGTTATCGTGACAGATGCAAACAACTGTTCTATCACACAAAGTATAACGCTTGTTCAGCCTGATCCTTTGTTTGCAGCAGCTGTGAGCCCGTCGTATTACGGTGGTTACAACATAAAATGTTTCGGAACAGCTGGTGGCGACATCAATTTGGGTGTAACAGGTGGTACGCCTGTTTATACATACGCATGGAATGGCCCGTCGTCTTACAGTGCAACAACACAAAATATTTCGGGTCTGCTTGCCGGAACCTATACGGCTACGGTAACAGATAACAATGGTTGTGTGGCCAGCACGACTCTTACACTGACAGAGCCTGCAGTATTAAATGCCGCTATCTCCAGTCCGACTGTGGCCGGTGGTTACAACATAAGTTGCTCAGGTCAAAACAACGGATCGGCAGCCGCCTCTGTTACTGGTGGCACACCGGTTTATCAGTATGCATGGACCGGACCTGCAGGCTTTACATCTGCATCAGCAGTCAATGCCTCTTTGCCTGCAGGTACGTATTCGGTATTGGTTACCGATACAAATGCCTGTACCGCCTCTGCAACAGTGACACTTACCGAGCCTGCAACCCTCACGGCAACAACAATCCTTTCGGCGTATGCTGGTGGTTACAACGTTAGTTGCTATGGTGTTAATACCGGCAGCATCAATCTCACCGTGAGTGGAGGAACAAGCGCTTATACATTTGCGTGGTTCGGGCCATTGAGCTACACGGCTGCTACACAAAACATCAGTGGCCTGTCAGCCGGCAATTACTCCGTACTGATCACAGATGCCAACAACTGTACGTATACCTTATCCAATACGCTGACAGAACCTGCTGCCATCCGCGATTCCCTGTTAGCGTCTGTGTTCGTTGGTGGCAATAATATAAGTTGCTTCAATGCCAACAATGGCAGTATTCAGCTTACAACTACCGGTGGCGTAAGTCCTTACACGCAAACATGGAGCGGACCTGCAGGGTATACATCAACTTCGGCAAGTATCAATGCACTCGCCGCGGGGGTTTATACACTGGTTGTATCTGATGCAAATGCCTGTACAAAAACAGATACCATTACCATGAAACAACCGGCATTGTTAACCGATTCACTCACTTCGCAGGTTTACACAGGAGGCTACAATATAAAATGTAAGGGCGATTCGAGCGGGGTGATATGGAGCCATGCACTGGGCGGCACATTAAACTATCAGTATGCATGGAGCGGCCCTGCAGCTTTCAGTGCCAATACATCAGATGTGATAAATGTTCCTGCAGGTACATATACTTTGCTGGTAACAGACACAAATGGTTGTGTAAAAACAAATGTGATAACACTGACAGAAACACCTGTTGCCTTGACGGGCACATTAAGCGTCACAAACATAAAATGTCATGGTGATAGTACGGGCGCTATAAGCCTTGCGGTTTCGGGCGGTATACCAGGCTATGTATTCTGGTGGAGAGGCCCTGACAATTACACATCAGCCAACCAGAATATTTCAGGTTTGGGTTCAGGTATCTACGATGTTGTTGTTACCGATACAAACGGCTGTCAGCTTCCGATCAACACAACGATCACAGCACCGAATGCACTGAACTATACATACACAGCCACAAACCCACTGTGCTATGGCGTTACTAATGGATCTATTGACGCTACACTTTCAGGCGGTACCACACCTTATACATTTGCCTGGTCGAACGGAGCCTTAACAGAAGATATTTTCAACCTGGCTTCAGGCACATACTCTGTACACTACGAAGACAGTAATCATTGTAAAGATTCAGCAGTTATTGTGCTTGGTTTACCGCCGCAGGCGCTTGAATTCACTAAATCCGTGAGCACTATCAAATGTTTTGGCGATACCACTGGAAGCATTGATATAACTGTGAATGGCGGAACGCTGCCGTATACCTATGCATGGTCGAATGGCGTTGCCAGCGAAGACCTGAATCACCTGGGCACTGGTAATTATATAGTAACAGTAACAGATTCCAAAGGATGTTTGTATAAAGACACCACAACCCTTTCGCAACCCGATCCTTTATACATTACATTGAACAGTCCTTTGCAGGCAGGTGGGTTTAACGTGAGTCACTATCACTATGCAGACGGATCTATTGATCTTACTGTAACAGGTGGAACAAGCCCATATAATTACCTGTGGTCCAACGGTGCCGGCACGGCAAACCTGAGTGGTATTCCATCCGGAACGTACTATATCACCGTAATCGATACCAATGGCTGTAAAGTAGCAGGCAGTATCTTCCTCACAGAACCATTCGAACTGGAGATGCCTTCGGGGATTTCGCCGAACGGGGATGGCAAGAACGACTACTTTGTGGTTCATGGCCTCGAAGTATATCCCGATAATAAAATCACCATTTACAACCGCTGGGGTAATATTGTATACAGCAAAAACGGCTATGCCAACGATTGGGATGGTGTAAGCAACAATGGCTCTGTATTACCCGATGCAACCTACTTTGTTGTTCTGGAAATAGACAGTGCAGCCACTGTATTAAAAGGTTATGTTGAATTAAGACGATAAATGCATTAAAACAGATGACTATGAAAAAGTATTTGATAATAATATGGATTGCGATTACCGCCACGCAGGTACAGGCGCAACAGGATGTCATGGTGAGCCAGTATATGTTTAATGGATTGTTTTTGAATCCGGCATATGCAGGGAGTCATAAATATGTAAGTTCCAGCCTGCTTCACCGTACGCAGTGGCTGGGGTTTTCCGGAGCACCGAAAACCATGTTGTTTGCTGTCGACGGGTTGGCGCCTACTGCAGCAAAAAATATGGGATTAGGTCTGATCGTTTCAAACGACAGGATCGGGTCTACCGAACAGACGGACATTTACGCCAACTATTCATATCAGTTAAGATTGGGTAAGGGCAAATTGTCTTTTGGCTTGAAAGCCGGTGTTTCAAATTATGTTTTTAAGAGTAACAACCTACTCGTGTGGGATTCCAACGATGAATTGTTCGCAGGCAAACGATCTGTTTGGCTGCCGAAATTCGGAGCAGGCGCTTATTACTTTTGCGAGAAGTGGTATGCGGGTATTTCCATCCCAACTCTGCTGGCCTATGATGCCGGCCACAACTTTGGTTTTGATGTAAACCAGAATACATTTTTGAACCGACACTATTATCTCACCGGTGGCTACGTGTTTACACTCAACGATGAGTTCAAACTGAAACCTTCGGCCCTTATTAAATACCTTCCGGCAGCACCTTTACAAGTCGACCTAAACCTGAACGTGCTGTATAAGGACATGATCTGGTTGGGCGCATCCTACAGAACAGGCGATGCTGTAACCGCCATGGTGGAATATCAGACAAACACCCGCTTCAGAGTGGGCTATGCCTATGATTTTACCACATCAAAAATCAGAAACTATTCTTCCGGTACACACGAGATTATGATCGGTTATGATTTCGGAAAAGACATTGTAAAAATAAAAACACCCCGTTACTTCTAATACATAGCTTATGAAAAGAATTTTATTTACAACCGTTGTCATCTTTGTTCTGGTACTTACAGGATGTGTTAACAGTCTGTATAAAAAAGGCGTGAAAGACTACAATAAGGCTGAATATGCAAAAGCCATCGGGTATTTTGAAAAGTACCTTGACAAAAAGAACAGTGCAGATGCGACCATCAGACTGGCCAATTCATACAGGCTAACCAATGATGCCGTGAATGCGGAGAAATGGTATGCAAAAGTAGTGGCGCTTCCCGAATGTCAACCTGCGGATATGTTCTATTATGCCAAAATACTGATGAGCCTTGAAAAGTATGATGAAGCCAAAAAATGGTTCAATAATTACCTGTTGAAAGTTCCGGACGATGTGGTCGCTAAAATGCTACTGGCATCCTGTTATTCCATCAATTCCTTCAAAGCAGATCCTTCGTTATACACCATCGAGGAAGTAGAAATGCCGGATGTAGCTACTGCGTTCGGTGAAGTGCCTTACAAAAACGGAATTGTTTTTACGGCGGATAAACTTGTATTCAGAAATCAGAAAAAGTATGGCTGGACAGGCCGTTCTTACCTTGACCTGTACTTTTCTCAGAAAGATCAGAACGGAAAATGGTTGAGCCCGATGTTATTAAAAGGTAATATCAACGGACAATACCATGAGGGGCCTGCCTGCTTCACCGCCGATGGCAAAACCGTTTACTTTACAAGAAGTGATCTTCATGGAAAGAAAATCGGGAAAAGTTCAAAAGGCGAGAATAACCTGAAAATATATAGGGCAGAGTTGCAGGGTGAAAAATGGACAAATATTACAGAGCTGCCATTCAACAGCGATGAATATTCATGTGGCCACCCGAGCCTTTCGGCCGATGAAAAAACACTGTACTTTATTTCCGATATGCCCGGTGGACAGGGTGGAACGGATATTTACAAATCGGTGTTCGATGGCAAAGCCTGGTCAAAGCCAGAGAACCTCGGGCCGGTCATAAATACACCGGGCAATGAAATGTTTCCTTACATGCACGCCGACGGTTCATTTTATTTTTCATCAGACGCGCATAATAACCTCGGCGGGCTCGATGTTTTTGTTACCTCTTACGATGGCAGCAAATGGCTACAGGTAGAGAACCTGAATTATCCGCTGAATTCGTCAAAAGACGATTTCGGGTATGTGCTCAACAGCGATAATAAGACAGGCTATGTTTCTTCCAACCGAAGCAATGAAGACAGGATATACGAAATTACCAAAAACGATCCGACATTTATTTTGTCGGGCAACGTGAAACAGAAAGGAAGCGGAGCGCCCATTGATTCGGCACTTATCGAGCTGGTAAACACAAAAACAAACACCAAAGAAGTCATTTACACCGACAGACATGGAAATTATAAAGTGAAACTTAAACCGGAAAGTGGCTACCTGGTACGGGCCTTTAAGAGTATGTATTTTACCGTATCGCCACTGTTGCAGCTGAATACTACCGGCAAGAAAATCTCCGAAAATTTCACAGGAAATTTTATCCTTGATCAGATTATTATTGAAAAACCCATTGTGCTGGAGAACATCTACTATGACCTGGACAAGTGGAATATCAGACCCGATGCGGAAGCTGAGCTGAACAGAGTTGTACAGGTGATGACAGACAACCCAAAGATCCACATCGAATTGAGTTCACACACCGATTCACGGGCTGGCGATCAGTACAATCTCATTTTATCAGATAAACGTGCAAAAGCAGCTGTTGAATATATTATCTCAAAAGGCATTGATGCCAAACACCTGAAATGGAAGGGATATGGCGAAACCATGCTGGTAAACAAATGTAAAAATGATGTGCCTTGTACAGAAGAAGAGCATCAGCAGAACCGCCGCACAGAGTTTAAGGTCATAAAAATTGAAAAAGACGCGAGTGCAACAGCCAAATGATCTGTTGAAAAGAGAAGCTTTCCTGTTCCCGGAAGGCTTCTCTGCTTCATGATGGTTGTTTTGGCGCTGTATTACTGCGATTGCTCCATCATGTGCTATTAAAGTGTCTTTTAAATTGAAATGCAAGGCACGGACCCCGGCCAGGGAATTTTACGTTTTACATATGCCGCAGTCTCCGCTGATCGTTGGGGAGTGATTTAAACAGAGATTTTGCTCTTCGTGAGGGAATGATTCTATGGTTTTATTTCTTCGATTTTAAAGCCCGCTTTTTGGACCGCTTTTATCACTGTTTCCCGATTAGCATCCGGAGATTTCACAGTAAGTATTTTTTCAGGGCTAAGAATATCTACCTCCCAGGTTTCAATCGATTTTTCTTCGTTCAGAAATGGTGTCACTTTTGCCAGGCACCCACTGCAGTTAATGTTCGTTTTGAATTTAATTGTTTCCATGGTTTTAGTATTGAGTTGTTATACTTTTTTAAGTTTTAAGAGTAAACTATTTGAGACGACACTGACGCTGCTTAATGCCATGGCTGCTCCGGCAATCATTGGATTTAACAGGAAGCCGTTTATAGGGTACATGATTCCGGCAGCGATAGGAATACCTATTACGTTATAAATAAAGGCCCAGAATAAATTTTGCCTGATGGTGAGGACCGTATCTTTCGATAATGAAATGGCTTTTGGAATTTTCAGTAAATCGCTGGAGATGATTGTCATTTTAGCAACATTCATAGCGATGTCGCTTCCCTTTCCCATCGCTATACCGACATCAGCCTGTGCTAAAGCACTGCTGTCGTTGATTCCATCCCCGATCATCGCAACCACCTTTCCTTCTTGCTGTAATTGTTTGATGAATCCGGATTTTTCGGCCGGCAAAACATGGGCTTTATAATGATGGATGCCGAGGGCTTTGGCAACTGCGATGGCAGTTTGTTCATTATCTCCGGTAAGCATGTAAATATCAATCCCCATATTTTGTAGCTCCTGAATGGCTTCCGGGGAGTTTTGCTTTATTTTATCGGAAATGGCAATTGCGGCCAGGACCTCCGTTTCGTCCGAAAATATCACGACTGTATTGGATTTCTCCAGTTTCTCATGGATCCAGGCTTTAGCCGGATCTGTAATTGAAATATTGTTTTCAGCTAGGAGCTTTTCATTTCCTATAAAATAGGTTTTGTTCTTAAACTGCCCTTTGATTCCCCGGCCGGTGATATTTTCAACGGTAACAGACTCCAGAAATTCCGGGTCTTTGCCCAGGTGCTTAACGATGGCATCGGCCAGGGGATGTTCTGATGATTTTTCTATGCTGTATAATGTGTTTGTGATTTCTTTTGTTTCGGGGACAAACCACTTTAAATCTTCTACAGTTGGCTTACCTTCAGTGATAGTTCCTGTTTTGTCTAATACTACCGCGCTTATGTTTTTTGCCGACTCCAGGCTTTCAGCATCTTTGATTAAAATGCCCTGGTCTGCACCTTTTCCTACACCAACCATAATGGCCGTGGGAGTTGCCAGGCCGAGTGCGCACGGACAGGCAATAACCAAAACGGTGACCATGGATAATAAACCCCGGGTAAATCCATTGTCTCCACCAAACACTAACCAAATAACCAGGCTCAGTAAAGCTAATCCTATAACTACCGGCACAAATATTCCGGCGATCGTATCGACTGACTTTTGAACCGGAGCTTTGCTGCCTTGTGCATCCTGAACCGTTTTTATAATTTGAGACAACAGCGTATCGGAACCTACCTTCTCTGCTTTGAACTGAAAGCTGCCCTTTTGATTTATCGTTCCTGCAAATACCTTTTCACCTTTTATTTTTTCTACCGGAATAGGCTCTCCGCTGATGGTGCTTTCGTCGACAAAAGAACTGCCTGCGCTGACAATACCGTCGACCGCAATTTTTTCTCCGGGTTTTACCAATATGGTATCGCCAATTTTTATGCTTGCAATGGGTATTTCCACCTGGTGACCGCTTTCATGTATAACGATGACGGATTTCGGCTGGAGACCAATCAGTTTTTTCAGTGCGGAGGATGTATTTCCTTTGGCCTTTTCCTCCAGGAGTTTGCCTAAAAGAATAAAGGCGATCACAACCGACGATGTTTCAAAGTACACATGAGCATGTAAGCCTTTATGGTGCCAGTATTCGGGGAATAGCGTATTGAATACACTGAATATATACGCTACTCCTGTGCTCAGTGCTACGAGCGTATCCATGTTGGCAGAGCGATGCAACGTTTGTTTATAGGCTCCGATGAAAAACTGTTTACCAAACCAGAAAACTACTGGAGTTGCTAATGCCCACATGATGTAATTGGCATAGGGCATACTCATCAGGGAGGGAATCATGGCGATGGCAACCAGTGGCAATGATATGGCAATGGCTCCGATGGTACGGAGTTTCAAGGATTTAAAACTGTTTTTGCGAATTTCATCCAATGAATCTTTTGCTTCTTCACTTTCATCAATCATTAGATCATAACCAACGGACTGTAGGGCAGCTTTCAGTTTTTTGGCATCGGTGATCGTCGGGATGTATTCAATAGCAGCACTGCCATTGGCATAATTGACCGAAGCTGAAACAATTCCTTTCTGCATGAAAAGGATGTTCTGCGAGCTGCTTGCGCAGGAGGCACAGGTCATGTTTAAAACGGGATAGTTCTTTTTTACGGTTGTCACATTATAACCAAGGTTACGGATCGCCTTTACTGCTTTTGGAATCAAGTCAATGATGTCATTTCCGGCGATTAAAGCGCGGTTATTATTGAGTTCTACTTTATGTAATGAAATACCCTCAACGTTTGCCAGGCCTTTGTCAACGATCAGGGCACAATGTTCGCTGTCTACATTTTCTAAGGGTAAATAGGCTGAGTTCGTATCCTTTGTTTCCATATTATTTGATTTCACCATACAAAGATCCGGACAAAACCTGCGTTCATGTTACATAATTGTGGAAACGATTTATATCGTATCGCTTGAAAAGGTCTGAGGTTTTTGTGAAATAAATCCTCTGAGTTTTCAGACAAAGGGGTCAATGTTATAGGGAGCAGTGAACAGCCTCCTTCATTTTTTTTTGCCCCTGTTGGTGTTATCACCAACAGGAAAATGAAATCAACAATCTATTAAACCGGTACGACCTACTGTAGAGAGGAAACAAAAAAGCCCTTTATACTAATCGCTTATTCATAAAAGCAATTCCTGACCCTGACTTGAGATATTTCTCAAAAGCAAAAGCTTTATACTTATCTGTAAATTGAATGGTTGTTATAACCTCTACAGGCAGTCGTGACGACGTGTAATGTACTTCTTTCCGGAAGTGTCTTTTCAATCGTTCCTCGAGGTTACCGGTGCAGCCCACATAGCGTGTACCATCGCAGCATCGTAATATATATACTGTCCACATACATTATTGTTTTGTGCGTGAGTTCCACGCTTAAAATCTATGAAGGTATTGGGAGTATAAATTCTGTTTGGTGGATGAATCCACCGAAGCACTCAATAAGATCAAAAAATGGTATTGGGAGTCATAAAAAAGCCCTCCTTCGTTTTTCGTCAGAAAAACGAAGGAGGGCGAAGGTGGGCTCTAACGAAGAAAAGTCGAACCGTTTTTTAGAGGATTTAGCTTTGCTTTATAATTTAAAGTATTCAATTTCTGTATGATAAAGGGCAAGCTACCTTTTTATATCAATGCCTTTTATGGTTGTTTTTGCGGAGCGTAATATTAATATTTTATCATTTTTTGCCGAATAGCCTGACCGTCAGCTTGTTTAACTTCTACATAATAAACGCCCTCATCGAAGTGTTGGAGATTAATGGACGTTGATTCTGCAGAGTTGGTTTTTAGCAGGCATCGACCGTTTAAATCAAAAATCGAAATTTCATATTTTCCGTGACAGCTGAAACAACTAACGGTCAATTCATTTGTGGCAGGGTTTGGAGAAATGATCATGCCGCCTGAGTAAGTAGGATTATTAATTCCGGTAATAATTTCATTGCCGCAGGTAATTCCATTTTTAACAAAATATACAAGGTATTCATTCGTAAAATTGACACTGGTGCCAGACTCAAATTGTCTGACATAAGAACCAAAACCGTTGATAAACACACTACTATATATAGGTGGTGGACAGGAAACACTAGGCGCGTTAAGGCAACTATCATTTTGTATGTAAGCCATAGCACAAGGGTATAGTGTCATCTGAAGGTCATAACAATTTAAATAAGGTGCAATCATTTCATAACTATAATTAGGATTGTCATAACACATCGGATTGTTCGGTGTATACTGTTGTGGCATTTGATCGATGATTCGTTGCCTGAGATGAATATATTGAACAGAATCGACTACCGTGGGTGATATTGTGTAGGTAACTGGGTTTATATTTGTGGTATAGTCTGTAACCTCAGTTTGTTTTTTTACGCTGCGGGTATATACAACGGTATCAAGCCCCACAAAGCGCTTATTTAAAATCGTATAGGTAGTATATACATCCGTCCGTATATAAGGATGTTGTTCATGGGATTGCAGGTTCTGGAAAATGTCGCCGACGTTGTAATTATAAATATCCCCATAGGTGAGTCTTTTTCCATTAAAACGGCTGTAGGTAGATGTATCAATAGGGAAATAATAAATGTCATGAAACTTAAGGAGTCCATGGGTTTTGGAAATACGGATCGTTCGACCATTGTGAATATTGGCTATAGGAGAGTTAGATGCGTTATAAGTCTGTAGAGCAATAGTTTTTACGGTGTCAAAAGAACCATCATATATGGCCCCGTATTGTTTGGAAATGACTGTCGCAAGAATGTAGTTACCATTGGAATAAGAGTACCATTTCCATGTGTTACCGACAGAGGCTTGTGTTTTTACCACTATAGTATCATGTCCGGCATTAAAAAAAATATTGTCACCATTCATTCTTCTTTTGGTAATCGTGCCAAGCCAGGAAGGATGTTTGATATTTGTACAATTGAAGTTACCTGTATCATGATCTAAAATTCTGTAATGATAATAAACAGTATCTGTTCCGCTTATTTTGACCGAGTCAGGTTTTAATCCCTTTATATTGACCTGATAGCCCGAGGTGTTACTAATGCTAGCCAGGAAAAAGTACTCGCTGCTGCTGTTAAAAAGCTCATAACTCTGCTGGGCAGACAGCATATTTACAATACTAACTAAAACAAG
>JAFDXR010000016.1:0-179549 GCA_018267825.1 Bacteroidota bacterium
TATGTCGATGCCAATTTTAAAAAAAGCCTCACAATTTTTGTGAGGCTTTTTTGTTTTATACAAATTTTATAATTTCATGTAAATTGCAAATTATAATGAAACAGCAAAGAAAAATTTGTCTTACAGTTTCAATAATCTTATTACTCCTGTCCAAAACAATCCATAGCCAGCAATTGGAATGGGCTGTTAATTTAGAAAGTACATCTCATGCTATTGGCTATGATATAAAGGCTGATAAATGCGGTAATATATATGTCGCCGGAAGTTTTCATGGAATTGTAGATTTTGATCCATCTGCTAGTGTTGCAGATACACTGGCGGCTCAATACACTAGTGCCGGGGAATTATATGTCATGAAGATGAATAGTAATGGTAAGCTACTTTGGGTCAAAGGCTGGCAAGAATATGATGTAAGTGATAATCCTACAATTCAGATAGCAGTCGATAATCAAAATAATGTTTATGCTGCTGGACAAACACGAAAGTACATCACACCACAACAAGGTGTGGAGGCCTTTATTGTGAAATTTGATTCGCTCGGAAACAAGGTATGGAGAAAGACGGTGAGCGATACAGCGGATTTTTCTTATACATCGGTTCTTGCTAAAGCAATAGATGTGGATGGAAATTGCAATGTATACCTCGTAGGACAATATGATGGAACTGTTGATTTTGACCCCTCACCAGCATCTATGTATTTAAAAACAACATATAATGGCTATCCAATTGCTTATGTATTGAAACTCGATTCAGCTGGAAATTTTATATGGCAAAAACAGATAGAGAGCTCACAAGGTGTGTCAATGATTAATTCGATAAAAATTAATAAGAATAATTTATGGGTTGCTGGTACCTACAATGGAAACCCAGACTTTGATCTTTCTCCAACAGGAACGTATACAATTGGTTCAACACAGCTGCCAGGGCCAATGAATTGTTTTTTAGCCAAATATGATATAAATGGTAATTTTAGCTGGGTAAATGGAACGGAAAATACTGGAGTGACTACTTGGGCAGCCACTATGTCCTCTATTGATGTCAATGAAAATGATGGAAGTATATATCTTTCCGGTAGTTTTCAGGATTCAATGAAGTGGCATTCTGCAGCAAATATTGGGAATATGGTTTTTTCAAAAAACTATTTAGGTGATATGTTTTTTATGAAACTCGATTCAATGGGGAACTTTAAGTGGATTAATAGTATAGGGAGTCGGTTAATAGATCAGGGATTAGGAGTTCAGGTAGATAATGAGAATAATATAATTTTCTCCGGTCTTTTCGCAAAGGGCAGCGTATTTTACAATTATGGAACTGATAGCATTGATGCCTCAACAATAACAGATGTAAGTATGCTGGTATTTAAAACAGATTCATTAGGCCATATTATTTTGATTAAGCCCATTTCGAATGCAAGTTCTGCTGGAGGTGGTTTAGCCTTTGATAAGAAAAATAACAGCCTTTATGTGACAGGTGGTTTCGAAGGAACAACAGATTTTAATCCAGCTTCAACAAATAGCTATTACATGACATCAATTAATTATCCGCAGGGAGTTGATATATTTATTGCAAAATATGACACGCTTGGTTTTACAGTAAATGTGGAAAATACTGGCAATAAGGAAGATGATATAATTACACTATTTCCAAACCCGGTTAATAATGAACTCTATTTCAGAACCCCGTCAAATTTATCAGGCTCAATATTAATAACAGATCTTATAGGAAACTATCAGTTACAAACTAAAGTAAATACGCTTCGAAACAATACTCTTGACGTTTCTGGCTTGCAAAGCGGCATCTATATACTAACAATAACGGATACTGAAAGAGGGAGGATGTCGTTTAAAATAATTAAAGAATGAAAACGCAAGATGGATCGTCATAAGCGTGTTTCATTAAAAGATTTAAGCTTTATCCTGTAGGGTCCTAACTATTTTCCTAACCAATGCCCTTGGCGTAAATCTTACCGAAGTAGCCATCACTGCATTCCTAAAGCCATGAATAGCCACTACTTTCCCATGCATCATGGCTTTATAACCATAAGCCGCAACCTCGGCCGATGTCGGTAATTTCTTTCCTTTCACCAGTTTACTTTCCTGCATGGCAGCTTTATCCTGGAAGCCGCTTTCCGTTGCACCGGGGCATAATGCTGTGACGGTAATCCCTTTATCACTCAACTCATTACTCAGGGCTTCTGAAAAGCTAAGTACATAAGCCTTTGTGGCATAATACACACTCATGGTTGGTCCCGGCTGAAAAGCAGCAGTAGAGGCAACATTCATGATCCTGCCCGAACCACGTTTCACCATGCCCTCAACAAACAAACGCGTGAGGTAGGTGAGTGTTGTAATATTCAGATTGATCATCTGTTCCTGCCTGGTCCACTGGCTTTCATGAAAGAAACCAAAATCACCGAAGCCGGCATTGTTTACCAGATAATCAACCTGGATTTTCTGTAGGGTACACAGGTCAAAAATCTCCTGCGCAACCTGGTAATGACTCAGATCCTTCGCCATCACAAAGGTTTCTGTGCCATAGAGTTTCCTGAGCTCAAGCGCCAGATCATTCAGTTTATCAGCGCTTCTGGCCACCAATACCAGGTTGTTTCCGTTTTTCGCAAATAGTCTGGCCAATTCATAGCCAATACCACCGGATGCTCCGGTAATTAATGCAGTTTTTTTCATAGGGTTGTTTTTTTAGTGAATTATTATTCATTTATTTTGTAAAAAAATTATTTCTTGACACTGTCCCATGCCAGCTGCAGTGCATCTTTCATGATAGAATCGTTTACACGCAATCCACCGGCCTGGTGCATCCGAACGATCTCTGCAATGGGACCCGAAATCTGGGCAATCAGCAGATCATTGTCTACGTGTTTGATAAGCTGTTCTTTTTTGCCACGTTCCAGCAGCTGGTATATCGGGGTTAGCAACTGGTAGGCTTCTTCCTTGACTTTTACTTTCAGAAACGGAGAGCGGTAATACTGTTCAATAAAGGCTGTTTCCTCCGGGTTCTGCAAGGTATTCAGAAAATACTTTTTCCAGACGGTATCAAAGGCTTTTTTGATGGGGAGGTTCATATCAGCCGGATCAACATAGCTGTCAATACTTTTCTTTTTCAGACTCAGGTATAATTCATTAATGAGTTCGTGCTTGTCTCTGAAATAAATATAAAGTGTGCCGGTCGCAATCCGTGCTTCCTTTGCTACATCGCTCATGCGCAAACCACTGAATCCATCTTTCAAGACCAGTTTGAGCGTGGCTCCAAAAATGGCTTCTATCTTTTTATCGTCTTTTGCTTTGGGCATATCTGAAAAACGAAACAAATTTAAATGAATATTTGTTCATTTAAAAGTGAAAAAATCAAAAAAATAAAATAGCTATGTCAATGGATTAATAGCCGGCCTTATCAGCCGGGTAGGCATTAAACGTGCCCAGGCCCTTTGCCAGGCATGTATTGTCGCGGTTTGTGCATATAATTTCACCGCTGACCACAATCAGTCGCTTGCCTTTTTGCTCAATTTTACCGGTAGCCAGTAATTGATCATGAAGCAGAGCCGGAGCAAAATAATTGATTTTGTATTCGACTGTAGAAACAACTTTACCTTCGAGAAACACCGCCGAAAGCGCTGTTACCCCTAAAACACTATCCATCAGGGCGGCAATAACGCCACCATGCGCTGCATTGGGAGTAGCCATGTGATCTTTACGGATATGCAATTTGTATTCGATGCTGCCGGGAGCCAGGATCGTCAGTTCCATGCCAAGCCATTTTCCAAAATGATTGGATTCGCCGTACTTTTTAATAATTTCAGGGTTCATAGGGCAATGATCGGAAATGTTATTCTTCGGTAGTGTAGTACAGTTTGTAATATTTTAAACCTTTTTCCTCATCATATCCTCGTTCCACATAGTCGTGGCGGCCATGAATATAGATATGGAAGTTTTTATCGAGTTTCACTACACTACGCATGTACTTCTGGTTCTTTTTTACTGCCGTAGGCGAAACATCAAAATCGTCGATAGTAGTCAGATCCAGTTTCTCGGCATGGGCTTTCCGGTAATCATTAAACGCATTGATCAGATCCGGCTGAACCATTACATCGCGTTCAAATTCTTTCAGGTTAAACTTGTCTTTTTCCTTTAAAAATCCTGTACTCCGGTTCAGCATCATCATCTGATCCTGTTTCGATACATTATTTTCCTCGGTCAGTACTTCTTCACAAAAACCTTTGCAGGTATCTATAAAATTGGAAGTATGGTAATAGGCATTCTCTTTTAGTTTTACATTCAGGAAATCTTCGGTCCAGTAGGCGGCACACTCAGCAACGCGGTTGTTATTGTCAACCACACTGATCTTATAGCCGTGTTCTTTCTCCGTATTGAAAATCAGGCACCCTTTGTCAAGCTTGTTTATGTTAATGCCATTATCACAATCTATTTCGAATTCATTGACATGCTGAAATACTTTCAGGTAGGTTTCTTTGTTCTCCGTTTTGAAAATCCCAATGGCATCCGTTAATTCACCATCTACCACCAGGTCTTTAAAGTAACACATGTAAAATTCGCCACCTTTTATTTTCGGGTGCATGCTTTGATTATACAGGTGTTCTGCAATCTTTCTCGATGCCTCAATAAAGTTTTTACGCGACTGGAAAATATCATCGCAATAGCTTTTTACATCATGGTAATGAAATTCGTTCTTCGCCTTGAACTGGTAGTATATATCCGTTTTAAATGGACTTGTGAAGTAGCGAAGCACCGTTTCTTTTACAAAGCTATCGGCAATTTCAATGGTTTTATCGGTTTGAGTAAGTTCTTCTCCAAGGCCTTTGTTGCCAGTATAATGCACAACTAAATGGCTTAACTCGGAACGGGTAAATTCTATCATAGGGCAAAATCTCTGTTTGTAAAACCTAAATGTAGGCTTTTCATGCGCCACGCGATTAACAAAATTTAAACAAAAAAGAAGGTATAAACGGCGTATTTCCGTTATATGACGTGTAAGAATCAGGTAAATAAGATTTACATTTGTTAGAAGACTAATTTTGTTGATATGCGTTACTCAATTATAAAGCCCTTTTTACTGGCCACAGTCGTGAGCCTAAGTTCTTTTACCATCATTAAATTTACCCTAAACCGCAATCAGGTTGTGCTCGACCTGGTGATGGCCGGCTTAGGACAAACACATTACTGCCCGCTTAAGGTGGACGATGCCTTCAGCGAAAAAGCATTTAACCTGTATCTCAAAAACCTGGACAGAAATAAAATTTTCCTGTTGCAATCCGATGTGGATGAATTGTCTAAATACCGCCGTAATATTGATGACCAGGTAAATAACTCGACTTTTGAGTTTTACAATGCTTCTTATGACATGATCACAAAACGCATTAAGGAGAAAGAAACCTGGAGTCGCGAACTTCTTGCCAAACCACTCGATTACTCTGTGGATGAGGAATATGAAACAGATGACAAGAAAATGAAATACGCCTCCGATAATGACGAACTTAAAAAGACATGGGCCCGGATGCTTAAATATCAGGTTCTGGTTCGCCTCGACGATGCTCTGACAAATCAGGAAAAAGCCCAGGCCAAAAAAGATACTGTATTTACGCCGAAACCCTTTGATAGCCTCGAAGTAGATGCACGACGGAAAACACTCAAAGCAAACGAAGACTGGTTCAAACGCCTGAATAAGATTACAGAGAAAGATCGTTTTGCAGCCTATGTCAATACAATCACGTCTTTATACGACCCCCACACCGAATACTTTGCACCTAAGGAAAAAAAGAAATTTGACCAGAGCATGAGCGGTCAGTTCGAAGGTATTGGCGCCCGACTACAGCAAAAAGATGGTTTTATCAGAGTGTCTGAAATTATTGTCGGAAGTCCCTCATTCAAACAAGGCGAGCTTAAAGCAGGCGATGAAATACATAAAGTGGCACAGGGTGCCGGCGAACCGGTTGATGTTACCAATATGGATATGGACGATGCCATTGATCTGATCAAGGGTAAAAAAGGAACCGAAGTGCGACTCACAGTGAAAAAACCGGACGGAAGTTTCAAAGTTATCCCTATTGTGCGCGACGTGGTGGAGATTGAAGAAACCTATGCCAAATCAGCGATACTCGACAATAAAAAGAAAATAGGGTATATCTACCTGCCGATGTTCTACGCCGACTTTACCAAGAATGGTGCGCATCAGTGTGCTGCCGATATGCGTAAGGAAATTGAGAAACTGAAAAAACAACATGTTGAAGGGATCATCGTTGACCTTCGCGATAATGGTGGCGGATCCTTACAGGAGGTTGTCGAAATGGCCGGATTATTTATTCCGAAAGGACCAATTGTTCAGGTTAAAAACAGAACAGGTGCTATCAATACCCTGAGCGATAATAACTCGGATGTTACATGGGACGGACCATTGGCCATTATGGTAAATCATGGTAGTGCTTCGGCCTCCGAAATCCTCGCCGCTGCTATGCAGGATTATAAACGTGGTGTTATTATTGGCACACCTACCTTTGGTAAAGGTACCGTTCAGTCTTTCCTTGACCTGGATCAATATGCATTACCGCAGTTTGACTCAGAAAAACCACTGGGTTCTGTAAAAGTAACCATGCAGAAATTCTACCGCGTCAACGGTGGTGCTACACAGCTTAAAGGCGTGACACCGGATGTGGTTCTGCCTGATCCTTATGCGTACATTGATATCGGCGAAAAAGAACTCGATTACCCAATGCCGTGGGATGAGATCAACAAAGCAGATTACAAAGAATTTACGACCTACAATTACAGCCTGCTTAAGAAGAACAGTTCGGAACGTGTAAAAAACAGTTCAACGTTTAAACTGATTGATGCAGAGTCTAAAGAATTAAAAGCCAAAAAAGACGATACAAAATACAATCTCAAACTGGAGAAATTCAGGGCAGAACAAAAAGAATGGCGCGATCAGAATAAAAAATACGACGAATTGAAACAGGATATTAAAGGCTTTACAGCTGTAATGCCGGATTCTGACCAGGAGGCCACAAAGAGCGATACAACAAAATATAACCGTGAAGTAAAGTGGGTAAAAAACCTGCAGAAAGACAGTTATATCTTTGAAGCTACAAACGTTATCAACGATATCAAATAACATGACGGAAGCCGGGCTTAATCAACTGAAATACCCTGTTGGGAAGTTTACATTTGATCCGGCTGCAGATGTCAATGCTTTCATCCTTACCATTATCGATTTTCCGGGAAAGATCCGTCATGAAACGGAACAGCTTACAGTGCACCAGCTGGATACACCTTACAGACCGGATGGTTGGACAATCCGCCAGGTGATTCATCACTGTGCCGATAGTCATCAGAATGCATTTGCGCGTTTCAAGCTGGCCCTCACCGAAGATACACCCGTTATAAAACCATACCGTGAAAATCTGTGGGCTGTGCAACCCGATTATCATGAACCTATACAGCCATCTCTGCTTATTCTGGAAGGTGTTCACCACCGATGGGCAGCTTTGTTGAACTCCATGAATGAAACGGATTTTGAGCAGCAGTATATGCATCCCGAATATAACCGGAAATTTACCTTACGAGAAGCCCTCGGTTTATACGATTGGCATTGCCGCCATCACCTGGCACACATAACAGAATTAAAAAAGCGGGAAGGCTGGTAGGTTTAAATAACCTGGATCAGTACAATATTCGATTTGATTAACTTTCGGAATTCCTCCGGATTTTTCTGCTCTCTCGGAATATCAATTTTTAGTGACTCCTTTAAAAGCAACTCTTTGAAAAACCGGATTTTCATTCCGCTTGTAGCCCCTGCATCCTCATCCAAAATACCGATTAGTTCGCCATCATTTGTAAAAACGGGAGCTCCAACAGCTGCTTTTTTCGGTGGAGCAGCTATATCAAAGGTGGTTTTGAAATTCTCGAAGCATGCCGGCGATTTTAGAATCCCCCCGATCGTATCATAGAAATAGCGGTTTGTATGTTCGTCTTTTTCCATCTGGTAAATAGTGAGTGGAGACTCAAGCGCCAGTTTATCAGCTTTCAAATAAGAGAATGCAGGAGCCGCAAATGTATAGCCATTGGCGTTACTGATTTTCAGAAGGGCAATATTATGAAGTATATCTTTGCCGACAAGGTCAGCAAAGAAAGAATGAATGGAATCATTGATGCTGGCATGCACAATAATTTTAAAGTTGTTTTTTAAAGCTTCCAGGTAGGTAAAAATATAGCCATCTTTACTGATCATGATTCCATTTTGTTGTGCCCGTAAACCATAGAGCGTACTCATGTAAAGGTGGCTGTGTAAATAGGCCATTCGGATTGTTTCCTGAAGTTTATTGGGGGAATATTGTTTTACAGCTACATTTTCAAACATCGCCATATTTCTGCCATCCACATGCAGTCCTATACTATGTTTATTCATTTTTGGAATCCGGATTATCTGCAGTAACTCCCTGTTGATATAAAAAAGACAGATGCTATCCTGAACAAGTATCTTCATGTTATTCCAGCCGGCATATTTGAGTGCCGCGGTCTTTATGCCATTCGCGCCAAACTCTGCATGCCCGTTTGTGACAACAGAAGTATAAAAACGTGTCCTGGATATCATAAAACTGCAATAGTTCAGTGAATCCTGGTAGTTAAACAGGATACCTTCCTTTTGATTGTTTTGAACATATTCCAAATTAATATTGGTTTCTATACTATACGTCCCGGAATCAATCGGGACTTTACAGAAGATTTGGTATGTTCTGGCAGAACGGTTAATAATCTGCATGCCTCCGGCCCGAATTCCTGCATTGACACTGTCTTTTTTTGCTATTGCCCATTGGCCGTCATCATACAGGAAATCGTCTTCCCAAACTTCAACGGTATCACCGGTTTCAGTGTATTCTTCATAATGCTTATTTTGTATTTTGCCATGAACAAAAACTGTTTTTTTAGCGATACGCCCATTTTTAGAATATTCAACGGCAATGCCATCCGGCAGACCGGTTTCATCATATTGTATTTGTTTTTTCGGGAGGCCGTCAGCATAATACCAGGTGCACACACCCGTATACTTATTAAGTACGTCTTCGTCGGGTTTGGCTGATAAAATGCCCCCTGTGAAATAGGCTTTATTTGTTTTGTAATAGTAGGAGCGGTAATAGCCCGCTGTATCTGAATTTACACGGTAGTAGAACGTATCCGTTTTCACCGGAAGATGCCCTTTTTCATCAAAATAGGTTATATTCCCGGTTTGTGCTCTGCAAAATGAAAGACCAAGGATTAACGTAATAAAGTACTGGAATAAACGAGACGTCATTATAAAAAAAGCGAAAATACGTATTTACCGCATAAAACAGGAAGAAATTAATGAATCCCGCTGCTGATACTTTCCCGCTTCATCGGGTTGATCGTTAACACCGGGATATTACTCACATCAACAAGGCGCTGACTGGCTGTACCGCTGAACATTTCGCCTAAGGCCATATTTTTCTTATTCATCTGTACAATCAGATCGCAACCATTTTTATTGGCATATTCCACAATGTTTTCTACCACATTCTTCGATGGGATCGATTTATTGGTACAATTTACATTACGGTCTTTAATGAATTTTTTAACCTGATGCAGATAGGGTAAAAGCTCATTTTCGTATTTGGCATCATTTGGATCGAAGATGGAAACAATACGGATATCCGCGCCATAGTATTTAGCTACCTGAACCACAGTTGCCACTTTCTCGCGCGATTCGGGGCTCAGGTCAAAAGGCATAACAATATTTTTGCAATCCGGTGAATACTGCGACGATCTCACCGTAAGAACAGGGCAGGGAGAGTTTTTTATAAATTTGCTGGCAGGGCTGTTGCCCATGAAGCTTCTGAATTTCACATGAGGTTCAAGACCGGCAACGATCAGGGAGGCCCCGATCTTTTCGGCCATCTTATCTGTTTCTTCGAAAATGTCACCTTTTACCGTGATACAATCACAGTCCAGGCCACTTTCTTCCATGGTTTGCTGTCGGAGTTTCTCAAGTTCTTCTTTATTTTCATCGCTTGCTTTTTGCACAACATGCATCAGCAACAATTTCGACCTGGTGTATTTTCCAATATTGTAAGAGTTTTTCACGGCAAGCAGGGATTGCTTCGAAAAATCAATTGGAATTAATATAACACCGTTTTCTTTTATAGCCATGAGATGAATTTTGGAACAAAGGTACTTGTTTTTACACGGGAAACCCCGAAACTTATTGAATTAATCTTTTAAATTATTCAATTAAACGTGTTGAAAAGTAGATTCATCGTAAAATGGCTCCGATAATCCCTCCCGAACCCCTGCTATGGCAACCGTGGCTGTGACCACCGAGCAGCAATGAAACCCAGTCAAAGTTGCGAAAATCGCTGCGGTCTACATCAAACATGAAATCAATCCCTGCCTTAGCGGTAAACATACCATATGGCAAATCCATCCGGCTGGCCACCATGTTATTAATTTCCATGTGGGCCGTATGTATATCAACAATTTTAGCACGGTTCAATGCTGTATAGCCAAAACCAAAGTCAAGTTTTACATTTGGGCCAAGCGAAACCATAAAACCACCGGCTGCTCCATAACTGAATGGAGAACTGGAATAAAACGGCTGAGAAACAGAATGTTTATTATCGTTGGATACATAACTGAGATCGCTCGAAAAATGAGAGTATCCGGCAAATAAGTCGATATACGGTATCAAAGCGCGTTTATATGAGCCTGATAAGCGCATCCGTGTATCTAATCCTAACAATGTGTTTTGCAATTTGAGGGTGCCTGGACCATAGCTCGCAGGATCGATGATCACATTTTTGAAACTTCTGCCAGAGAGTCCGGACAAATAAAAGTCGCCACCAATTCTTATTTCCATGTGGTTTCTGCTTCGTTTCCGGCCTATATAAAAGGGTTCGCTCATAACACCGATACCGCCTCCGCCACTTTGTGAAATTGTTGAAATGGGTGCCATTCCATATAAATCAAATGATGCCTGGGCCTGGCTATCGCAGGAATAAATAATAAAGAAGGAGAGAAACAATAATGCTGAAAAAATGCCCGAACGATATGATACCGTAAGAATACGCATGCCTGTTTATTTAATACAATAGTATAACAAAAAATCAGAGGCTTTCTGAGTATCATGTTAAAATAACTCAAAAAAAATTATGGAAATGAGAAGGTTCGGGTGTCTTAGTTGAAAATTCCCCGCGATTTAACCTTTAAAAATAAATACGATGCTAAGATTACACATGCTATGTTTGCTTCTGGCCGCGTTGCCTGGGGCTGCCTTCATTAAGCCTCCACATCCGCAGGCGTTATGCTCACTTTCGGGAAGGCTCACAGACTCGGTAACAGCCGAACCCATTCCGTTTGCTAATGTTTTTCTGTTTCAGAACCAAACTCAAATAGCGAATGCAACCACGGATATGGATGGTGAGTATTGTTTCAAAAACATTCCGGATGGAACATACAATATAAAAGTCACCTATGTGGGTTATGTTCCTAAAGAAATAAAAAAAGTAACTGTAAAAGCGGGAGTAAAAGCCCGGCAGAATATATCTATATCAACAGATAAAGGTGTCAGGCTTGATGAAGTTGTCATTGTAGAATATGCACAACCAAAGATCGATGCTGATACCAAATCGGGATCGGTGGTTACCAGGCAGGAATACCAGTCTATGCAGGTGAAAAGTATCAATAGTGTAGCCTCCCATCAACAAGCGGTAATACGCGGTGGTCGCATTACACCCGGAGTGGTATTCATCGATGGAGAGAAATATAACACCGAAGAATACAGCCGCATGAATGACAATGAATTTAAATCAGCCAAACGCGATCCATTGTCTACTTTCAGTATCGACGTTGATAAGGCCTCTTACAGCAATGTGAGACGTTATATTACCCAGGGAATCCTGCCACCGGCCGATGCGGTGAGGGTAGAGGAGATGATCAATTATTTCAGTTACCGCTATGAGGCGCCAAAGGGTAATGTGCCTTTCTCCATTCACACCGAGTATACAGAGTGTCCGTGGAATCCTAAGCATACCATGGTTCATATCGGGCTGCAGGGTAAACAGGTAAATCTCGAAAACATGCCGGCCAATAATCTTGTGTTTCTGCTCGATGTTTCCGGCTCCATGGATGAACCGAACAAACTTCCCTTGCTTAAATCCGGATTACGCTTATTGGTTGAGCAAATGCGCCCACAGGATAAAGTAGCGATCGTTGTATATGCCGGAGCAGCCGGACTTGTTCTCCCATCGACTCCGGGCACCAAAAAAGAAAAAATACTGGATGCCCTGGATCAATTGCAGGCCGGGGGTTCTACGGCAGGTGGCGAGGGTATATTACTGGCTTACAAAACAGCCCGCGACAATTTCGATGCAAAGGCTAACAATCGTGTTATTCTGGCTACAGACGGCGATTTTAATGTAGGTGTCAGCAGTGATGGAGACCTGACCAGATTGATTGAAGAAAAACGAAAAGAGGGTGTTTACCTGACAGTTCTTGGTTTTGGTATGGGGAACTATAAAGATTCAAAAATGGAACAACTGGCCGATAAAGGAAACGGGAACTACGCATATATCGATAATATACTGGAGGCCAAAAAGGTTCTGGTGAAAGAGATGGGGGGCACACTTCTGACAATAGCCAAAGATGTAAAACTTCAGATCGAATTTAACCCGGCTAAGGTTAAAGGCTATCGCCTTGTAGGTTATGAAAACAGGATGCTGGCCAATGAAGATTTTAACGACGATAAAAAAGATGCCGGTGAACTGGGCTCAGGACATACTGTTACAGCTATTTATGAATTGATTCCGGCGGGTTCCAATGAAAACATCGCTTCAATAGATTCCCTGAAATACCAGCAGGTTTCTACGGGTGCATTGCCTTTGAGCGAAGAAGTGATGACCATTAAATTCAGGTATAAGGAACCACAGGATACAAGTTCCAGATTGTTATCGCAGGTTGTTCTCGATAAAAAAATCCCGTTTACGGAAGCTTCTGAAAACTGCCGATTCTCCAGTTCTGTTGCCGAATTCGGTATGGTACTCAGGGATTCGAAGTTTAAGGGGAAAGCAAATTATGCCAGTGTACTGGCACTTGCCCGCGATTCAAAGGGCAAAGACGACGAGGGTTATCGTTCTGAATTTATCCGGCTTGTTGAGATGGCAGAATTGATTAAGCATTAAATTAAAAAGGAGGAGTAGATACTCCTCCTTTTAGTTTGTCTAAGATTGAGAATAAACAGCAGCAAATGTTTTGGCGAAGTCTTCAAACTTTGTTTTTCCAAATGATGAAGGCTTGTGTTCATAATAATCTTTGGCCATATTGCCGCTTCGCAGCGCGGCTCCCATTTCAGTGTAGTTGCCGGCGATCTCTGCGGGCAAGCCTGCCTGCTCCATAGCTGCTTTGGTGTCTTCGTCTTTAAAGTCGACCCATGGCAGTTCTGGTTTTCCGATAGCCTTGCCAAGGATTTCGGCAATCTCGGTCGTGGTTTTTTCATCGCTGGCGATATAACGTACACTTTTGCCGGTGAACGATAAATTCAATAACTCCTCAGCTGCAGCATCTGCAATATCGTCAGGTGCAGCAACGACAACAGAAGTGCCATTCCCATAATTCCCGCCGATAATCCCCATATTTTTAATCATGGAAATATTCCCCAGAAAATTATAATAGAAGAAACCAGGGCGCAGGTGTTTCACATGAACGCCTTCCAGTTGATTAAGAGCTGCTTCCACATGGTAAAGCCCGCTTACGGGGCCGCAACCATCGGGCATGTGGGCTCCAATGCTGCTCAGGTTTACAACATAGCGTATGTTATTTGCTTTAATCGCTTCAGCATAGTTTTTACCAATACCTGCAATGTATTGCTTCCAGTTACCAGCACCAAAGTGGGGCGGTACCATGGTATAAACGGCATCTGCTCCCTGGAATGCCTTGTTCAGGAAATCCTGGTTTTCGACGGAGCCTATCCATGCTTTAGCACCGAGAGCTTCTATTTCAGATGTTTTGGAATGGTTACTGCTGATAACACCAACTTCGTGTCCGGCGGATTTCAATTTTTTGATCAATGGCAGACTGATGTGCCCGGTTGATCCTGTAATGATGTATTTCATGTTTTTGTATTTTGTTGTTTACAGGAACAAAGGTATATTTGTACTTACTTTTGTACAAGTACTTACCCTAAAGTATGTATCATGACACGCATTAAAGAAAGCTCAACAAACCAGGCCAATAAAAAGGAAATTATGTTTACCTGCCCGGTAACCTTTACCCTTGATAAAATAGGCGGGCGCTGGAAACCGATCATTATCTACAATCTGCTTTCCGGAACAAAGCGTTACGGCGAGCTTAAAAAGGCAATCCCGCATATAACAGAGAAAATGCTGATTCAGCATCTTAAAGAGCTGGAAGCCGATAACCTGGTAAAGCGGAAGGCGCTTCCCGTGGTACCACCACATGTGGAATATAGTCTCACCAGGGCAGGTGAGGAGTTAAACCCGGTGCTCGCTGCCATGGTAGGGTGGGCGAATAAAAACGGAAAGCCTGTAAAATCACTGAAATGAAAGTCAATAAAAAAGCCCCGGTGATGCCGGGGCTTTTTTGTGTATGGCAGCAAGGCTTATTTACCGCCTTTGCCCATAGCTTTTAATTCTTCCATGGTCATCATTTTATAACCATCGGTTGAAAGCACGAATTTAGAATCGGAAACCGGATCAGTTGAAACCTCTTTGGCAACCACATTGATTTTTAAGCCATTCTGGTTCATCGAATATTCAAAAGGCATTCCTTTTAAACCTTTGTAAAGGCTGCCTCCACGGCCGGCACCTTGTTTATTCGGGTTGTCAAATTTTTCGCAATACCATACATCCACTTTTTCTTCTTTTTTGTCTTTACCAACATACGTCGTCACGATGGCTTTTTTACATTCGTAACCGGCGATGGTTTTGGTTTCTGTCGTGTATTCAATTTTTGGTTCTTTCTCTTTGTCTTTATTGGCAGCAGCTTCTTTTTCCATTTCTTCTTTGGTTTGTTTCACTGCAAATTTATTTCCCATCTGGTCCATCAGCATCAGCATGCCTTTATCATCCATAACGGTCTGCATAGAGTACATCATGGAGTTAACTTCGGTCATGGATTTACCATCTTTAAAATAAACTTTGGTTTCCATTTCACCCATTGCAGCCTGCTCAGGAGGAAGGCCTTCGATCTTGGTATCGTAAATAACGTAGCCCTCTTTGGTCTGAGCTGTGAGAGATAAAGCAGCAATTGTAACGGCTGCAACTGTAGTAAATAGTTTTTTCATTGCTTGTTTTTTATAAGGTTGGATTTAAAATTCAATCGGTGTGCCAAATTATGCTTTTTGACGGAATCAATTCGCAAAAAAATGCTAAAATCTTATTTGAGAATATCCACAAAGATTTTTTCCATTTCCTCGCGCGTTACTATTTTATAAAACGCCGGAATATCGAATGTTGTTTCGGGAACTTCTTCTTTTTTTACAGAAGTTGCTGTAAAATGCATTTCTATGCCGAGTTTTTTAAGCCGGTAATCCATCAGCATACCCTTAATGCCACGGTAAGGGCTCAGGTAGTTAATACTGTCGCAATCGATTTCATCGGTATAATACACGTCAAATGAAATGGAAGGATTGTTGACCATGGTAGCCACAACCTTTTTGCATTTATAACCGGCTATAATCTTTGTGTCTTTAGACGGTTCAAAGGTCATTTTATAATCTTTGTCTTCATCCTGCAGGTCTTTTTCGGTTTCTATACAGGCATTCTTAATGTCCATGAATTTCACCATCTGTGACAGTGTTTTCTTCTGAGGATCACTGATAAATGTTGTATTGAACATACCCATCGTGCTCATTTCGATCATAAGGCGACCGCCTTTGAATTTCATGGTTGCAGAGCTTGGGGCAAGACCAGCCAATGGGTGATTTTCATCGACAACATTGGTTGAGTATTCGATAACCCCCTCCGAGATTTCATTTTCCTTTTTGCCCGGCGAACAGGACACTAAGGAAATTCCTAAAAGGATCGAGAACGAGTGGAGTATTAGTTTGTTAAATTTCAAGTAGTTGAAAAAAAGAGGAAAGATACTAAAATGCAATTGGTATTTGCAAATTTAATATCCTAAAATTTTTAGCATCGACTTGTAGCTCTGTTCCTTGGCAAATAAACGTGTGGTAATCTCTCCGTCCTCATCTCTGTCGATAAGCACATGTTTGGGTGCCGGAATCAGGCAATGCTGCGTACCACCATAGCCGCTGAGGGCTTCCTGGTAAGCTCCTGTATGGAAAAAACCGATATAGAGCGGTTGTTTGTCGCTTTTATCAATCAACGGAAGAAATACCTGGTTGGTATGGGCTTCGCTGTTGTAGTAGTCCATGCTATCACAGGTCAGGCCGCCCAGATTCACGGGCACATAGGGTTTATCCCATTTATTTACTGCCAGGAGTATAAACCGCTGGTTAATACCCCAGGTATCGGGCAGGGTAGTAATAAACGAACTGTCGATCATATACCAGCGCTCACGGTCGTTCTGTTGTTTCTGATCCACAATAGAGTAAAGGGTAGCGCCGCTTTCGCCAACGGTAAATGAGCCGAACTCTGTAAAGATATTTGGTTCTTCGATGTCATTCTGCGTGCAGAACATTTTGATCTGGGCAACGATTTCCTCGATCATGTATTCGAAATTGTATTCAAAACCGAGAGACGTGCGTATAGGCATTCCGCCGCCAATGTTCAGTGAATCGAGAGTAGGGCAGATCTTTTTAAGTTCCAGGTAAATGTTCAGGCACTTGTTTAATTCGGTCCAGTAGTAGATGGTATCCTTGATACCGTTGTTGATGAAAAAGTGCAGCAGTTTCAGTTCAAATCTCGGATTATCCTGTATTTTCTCTTTGTACAGGTTAATGATTTCATTGTATCTCACGCCCAGGCGGGACGAGTAAAAGGCAAATGAAGGTTCTTCTTCGGTGCTGATACGAATACCAACTTTACATTTGGGAACCTTTACATATTTTTTGTAGTGATCAAATTCATCCAGGTGATCCAGTACAGGTATAACATTGAACCCGTCGTTGATCATTTCGGTGATATACTGCTTGTATAGCCCGCGTTTATAGCCATTACAAATAATATATGTATCTTTGGTGAGCTTTTTTTTCTTGTATTGTTCTTTGATGATCTGGATATCATAGGCCGAAGAAGTCTCAAGATGAACATCATTTTTGAGCACTTCGTCGAGCACAAATGAAAAATGTGAACTTTTCGTGCAGTAGCAGTACACATATTTGCCTTTATAATCGGCTTTGGCCATGGCTACATTAAACCAGCGTTTGGCTTTTTGTATCTGGGAGCTGATCTTCGGCAGATAGGTGATTTTTAACGGAGTGCCATACTGCTTAATTATATCCATTAAAGGGATTTCGTTAAAATATAGCTGACTATCAGCTACTTCGAAAGATTCCTGAGGGAAATTAAACGTTTGTTCGATCAGGTCCTGATATCTGTTTTCCATGGTGGTGCAAATGTAAGTAACTTACATTAGGTGTACAAGGTGTAAAGTAAGTTAGTTGGATTGTTGAATTTGATTTAACGAAAAATTAACGATTTGAGTGAAATTTATAAAAAACTAATAATCAATATTGTATATGATTAAGCCTATTAAACTAATTGAAGTAAAGAGTGAGATTGGAGCCGGGACCCGTGGCGCCAGTATGGGAGTTGATGCTATTAAGATTGCCGCCCTCGATTTCGGAAGTCCCTTTTTCAAAAAATTCAAATCTGTAGAAATACAAAACGAAAATCACCTCCTGCTGGAGCCGGTTGTACACGACTATGCCAAGCGGATCAAAGGAATCTACACACTGAACGAACGCATTGCCAATGAAATAAAGAAAACACTGCTGAAAGACGAGGTGCCTATTGTATTGGCCGGCGATCATAGCTCGGCACTTGGTACCATCAGCGGGATTAAAATGGCTTACCCTGATAAGCGTATCGGGGTTATCTGGATCGATGCACACGCCGATATCCATTCACCTTATACGACTCCGAGTGGTAATATGCACGGTATGCCGATTGCCTGTGTACTGGCGGAGGATAATAAAGAACGTCAGCAAAATAAACCCGATGATGAAACCATCGAATACTGGGAAAAGCTTAAAAACCTGGGCGGAATCAGTCCTAAAATAAATTACAACGACCTCGTTTTCATTGCCCTGCGCGATTATGAACCACAGGAAGATTACCTTTTGAAAAAGAATAAGGTGCGTGTTTTCACCCTTCCCGAAATCCGGAAAAAAGCAGTTGAACGTGTGGCGATTGAGTCGCTGAACTACCTCGACCATTGCGATCTTATATACGTCAGCTTCGATGTAGACAGTATGGATAGCCGTATCAGCAGTGGAACCGGAACACCTGTTCCGAATGGTATTACGGAGAAAGAAGCCGGTAACCTGATATACTATATCATGCGCAGCAAGAAGATTGTGTGCTTTGAAATGGTTGAGATCAACCCGACACTGGATAAGGAAAACCTGATGGCCGAAAACGCTTTTGAAATCCTGCAGAAGACCACCAACCAATTGAGCAACGATTTTTAGAAAAATGACACCTGCTGTTACCAGTTTGTGTTTATACATACAATGAGGGTAATTTCCTTTTTGTTGTTTGTTTTTGTGATTTCAGGCCCGGGAAACCGGGCCTTTGGTCAATTGACCCATTCGTTTACGGTTTCGGGTAGAGTTGTAGCCGAACGCGATACAAATCTGGCTATTGTTAATGCCATCGTGCGCTTTAATGCCGATAATGGCTATATGTTCCAAACTAACAGCGATTCTGCCGGTCATTATGAATTCCGGATTAAGAAGGCGAATTTTAAGCAATTTGAACTAAGAATCTTAGCGGACAGGGAAACAGGATCGGGAAAGAAAAATGAACCATTCATTTACCTGACGTCAGTAGAAAGAAGGGTTTTTAACACGGCAGATTCATTAGAAAGGTATACAGTTGATTTCAAATTGAAACGAAGTTCAAAGGGTTGCTATTTCCCGGCAATTCTTTTCAAAAGAAATAGCCTCGACCATTATTATGAAACATGGCAGGATACCATAGAACTGGGATTCTATCCAGACTTTGATTATGCAATAAGCATGATAAGTCAAACTATTAAAGAAAACCCGACAATGGTTGTTGAAATTGCCGGACATTGTAGCCTAGATGAAAAAAATCCAAAAGAACTTTCGCAAAAAAGAGCGGAACAAGTAAAACAAGAACTTGTGAAACTTGGAGTCGCTCCCCAACGGATAATTGCTAAGGGCTATGGTATTGAAAAAAACATTGTGAAGCCGGGAACCATAGCCAGTGCAAGAAGTGAGGCTGACAAAGAAAAACTGAAGGCCAGGAACCGAAGATGTGCTTTTAAAATTGTAAGTTGGGATTATAAAACGGAATAAAATGAAACGATTGTATGTGTTTTTTTTGCTTTACACGGGCTTTATACATGTACTTTCGGCTCAGGTGAGTTCAACTAAAACCCTTTTCGTAGAGGGATCTATAAAAGATCAGAGCAATCAAAAACCCATTGTGAATGCCATTGTGCACCTTAAAACGGAGCACGGCGATATTCTGGATACAGAAAGTGATACGGCGGGGTATTATGCGTTTCTCCTTTCTGCATGTACTTTTGATAATGCCCAGATTTACATCAGTCTTAGCAAAAAAACACACGGGTTGCATCAGGCATGCAATTGTTATTTGAATAGTTCGGAAGTGAAGTCCTTTAAAATAGACTCATCAGAGCATATTATTGCTGATTTTTTTCTGAGTACGTTTTCCGATTGTCTTTGTAACCCCATTCCAAAGTTTGCATTTAAAAAGAATTCCTCGGAAATGGATCGACTGAATTATACCCAGCGAGAAGACAGTGTCTATAGTTTTCCGGAATGGAATTTATTTCAACTGGCCCAAATCATGAAGAATGAACCTAATGTTGTGATTGAAATTGATGGCCATGCCGGTATGGATGAATGCATGGCTGAAGAATTGTCGCAGCTAAGGGCCGAACGGGTAAAATCCGAACTAATTCGCTTAGGTATAAATGCCAGCCGGATTGTGGCTAAAGGATGGGGGAACTCAAAACTATTGGTAAAGCCGGATACCATTAAAAAAGCAAAATTACGCGTTGAAAAAAAAGCACTTCATGCCAAAAACCGCCGTTGTGTATTCAAAGTGCTGAGCTGGGATTATGAGCCCGCAAAGCGTACCGAACATTAAGGTAAATTGCTTTATATTCAATGAACTTTCATGAGTAACTCACTGTCGTGCATGTCGCCTGGCGAGATCATGTTTTCGGTCAACGGAATGTTTTTCCCGTACCGTTCTTCCAGTTTTCGTTTTACAACGGGGCTACTCAGATCGAAGCTGCCGAGAGGTTTCAGTTTACCTACTTCAAGGCCTGTGGCATGCTTGTATAATTTCCACACATACTCCGAACAATAGAGTTCTTTATCATCCCACGAAAAAGCGAGGTCGTAATGTGTTCCCAACAGCTTTGAAGCTTCAGAGGTCATTTTTTCAAGGGCAGCAGCATCCAGTAATGCAGGATCTTTCAGGCGCATCAGGTCGTATGTGCCGTCGGCGCTGTATTTGATAAACTCCTGGATGGTGTTTTTCTTCACAGGCTCTACTGCATGAAATACCACAAGTTTTCCACCGTCGTTCAGGATAACACCTACGTGGGTGTATTTGGATTTTGTGGCCAGTTGGATGGCTTTTCCCTGGCCTGATTCATTGGATATGAAAATGATATCGCCGGCTTTAAACAGCGGTTCCATCTCCATACTTTCGGCTTTATGCAATACAAAACCACCGCCTATAACAAAGGCGAAAATGAGGATATATGCTTTAAGAATTGTTTTCATACGTTCGGTCGCTTTTTCTAAGTTAAGAAGCATAACGGTGTAAATGAAAAATACGGTGTACGATTAACATTTTTTTGGGATTTAATAGGTACATTTGACCGTGGTTCCTTAAACAGGATGAAAAGGGAATTTGGTGATATACCCATGTGTATGAGTCCAAAACTGTGCCCGCAGCTGTAAGTTTACTTAGGTATTACAATCACAGCCACTTTCTCAGAAACAGAAGGGAAGGCGTAATACGAAACAAGTCAGAAGACCTGCCACCAATGTTAACCGGTTATTTGTTTCGGGGGAGCAAAGCAAGTAACACAACATGCTATTCATGCGAATTATTCTGAAGGTATTTTTACCTGCACTCTTTTTGTTGCCGTCGGGCATTGTTGCACAGTTTGCACCACCGGTTGGACAAGCCGGTACCACAGCTATTTACAAGGACAGTTCATGCATTGCCGACTGGGCCGGTGCCTGCCGGGTTGTGCGTGGGTATATGGATATTTCCAATCCTTCGGCCGGGTATGCCGGAGTGGGCGATAGCACCATGGCACTTGGTCCTGCCGGATCCAATGGCGTTGTAAGCCTTGGCGATGGCGGATCTGCCACTTTGCAGTTTGCATGGCCCATCCGGGATGGTGCAGGTCCTGATCTGGCAGTATTTGAAAACGGCTTTGATGATACATTCCTGGAGCTGGCATTTGTAGAGGCAAGCAGCGACGGGATCCATTTTTTCAGGTTTCCCGCAGTATCCAATACCGATACAACGACTCAGACGGCGAGCTTTGGAGCAACCGACGCTACCCGGATTCACAACCTGGCGGGCAAGTACAGGGCTTTGTACGGCACACCGTTCGACCTGGCCGATATCCCGAATGACCCGCTTCTGGATAAACAATCCGTGACACACATCCGCGTGATTGATGTGATCGGGAGTATTGAACCGGCCTATGGCAGTCGTGATAAGAATCATCACCTGGTAAATGATCCCTGGCCAACAGCCTTTGCCAGTGGCGGCTTCGACCTGGATGCCGTGGCAGTTATTCATAATGCCAGCAATACCGGGATTTCTGAATCCGCCAACCAGTCTGTTCGTGTATTTCCTAATCCGGCGCATGATATGGTAAACATCCGGATTGCAATAACTGATAAGACTTCACTTCGGCTTGAATCGGCTGAGGGCGTCACCTGGCTACAGGCTGTATTTGAGGGCGGGTATTACCGGCTGAATATGGAGTCGCTTCCTCCGGGGGTATATGTGCTGAGCCTCACAGCATCAGGTTTTACAGGGCATAGCCGGCTTGTAAAGGAGTAAAACACTTCTTTGCAATCGTTTTCATAAAATATGAGCCAGCTCTGATAATTTCCCTATTTTTGTACCTATTAAACTTATGGCAACTTTAGTGATATTCAGGCATGGACAAAGTGCCTGGAACTTAGAAAACAAATTTACCGGGTGGGTTGATGTTGAACTTACCGAAAAAGGAATTGAAGAAGCGAAAGGCGCGGGCGAAAAGCTCAAAGGTCTGAAATTTGATCTGGCATATGCTTCTGATCTTAAACGTGCTCAGAATACATTGCGTATTGCACTCGAAGTAATCGGCCAGGCCGACATTCCAACCATATGCGATAAAGCACTCAATGAGCGTATGTATGGCGATCTGCAGGGGCTCAATAAAGCTGATACGGCGGCAAAATATGGCGATGAGCAGGTGAAAATCTGGCGCAGAAGCTATGATATAGCGCCTCCGAACGGCGAAAGCCTTAAGGATACTGCTGCCCGTGTGATTCCTTATTTCGAAGCCGAAATAGCACCGAAACTCCGTGCCGGTAAAAACATTGTGATTGCAGCGCATGGCAACAGCCTGCGTGCCCTCATTATGTATCTCGAAAAAATGACACCGGCTCAGATTCTCGAGTTTGAAATTGGCACTGCCGTTCCACGCCTGTATGAGCTGGACGCAGAGCTGCATGTATTAAAAGCATATAACCTTTAAGAACGATGAGCCAGGGTTTCATTAGTGCAAACAGTAAAGTTATTGCAGTTGATTTCGACGGAACAATTGTAGAACATGCTTACCCGAAAATTGGGCGCGAGATGATGTTTGCTTTTGCTACATTGAAAGAACTGAATAAAAAAGGCCACAAGCTTATTCTCTGGACAATCCGGACAGGTTACCTGCTGGATGAGGCCGTGGAATACTGCCGGGCCAATGGGGTTGAGTTTTATGCTGTCAATAAAAATTATCCGGAAGAAGAACTTGGTGAGAATACATCACGAAAACTGAATGCCGATATTTTTATTGATGATCGCAATGTGGGTGGATTTATCGGCTGGAGCGCGATCTGGCAGGCCCTTCATCCGGAAGGGGCTGAATTCAATCATGTTTTGAAAAACCCGGAAGCTCATGCAAATTTCAAGAAGGAAGATGCAGGATTCCTGAAAAAATTATTTGGAAAATGAGTATTATTATTAAAACCCGGGAAGAGATTGAACTGATGCGGGAATCGGCACTCAGCGTGTCGCGCACACTTGGCATGATTGCCAGTGAAATAAAGCCGGGAGTAACATCCTTATACCTCGATAAACTCGCAGAAACATTTATCCGTGATCATGGCGGCATTCCGGCATTTAAGGGACTTTACGGATTTCCGAATACCCTATGTATGTCGCTCAATGAAGCTGTTGTACATGGCATACCTACCGATAAACCGCTGAAAGAAGGCGATATCATTTCTGTGGATTGCGGGGTTCTTAAAAATGGATTTTATGGCGACCATGCTTATACGTTTGCTGTTGGTGAAATTAAACCGGAAATACAGAAACTGCTCGATGTAACCAAAGAAGCCCTGTATCTCGGTATTGAGCAAATGCGAAGCGGAAACCGTATTGGCGATATTAGTTATGCCATACAAACACATGCTGAGAAACATGGTTATGGGGTTGTGCGCGAACTGGTAGGGCATGGGCTTGGCAAAAAAATGCACGAGGATCCGGAAGTGCCCAATTACGGTAAACGTGGCGATGGCCCTAAGCTTCGCGACGGTATGGTACTGGCTATTGAACCCATGATCAATATGGGGAAAAAGAATATAAAGCAGCTGAGTGATGGCTGGACAATACTGACTGCTGATGGGCTGCCGTCGGCTCACTTTGAACACGATGTAGCGCTTGTAGATGGTAAACCCGATATCCTTTCAACGTTTGAGTATATAGAAGAAGCATTGAAAAAGAAATGACAAACATTGTAAGCATTGTAAAACGGGCCAATGAGTTTCTGAATCACAAACTCTGGCGTGTGCGCCTTGATAAACTTGATAAGAAGCAGGGATTTCTTCTGAAACAACTGCGTATTTTCATGTTGGCCATCAAGGGCTTCAATGACGATAAATGTATGTCGAAGGCCACCGCACTGACTTATTACACGTTGTTTTCGATTGTGCCCGTTATTGCTATTGCATTTGCCATTGCCAAGGGGTTTGGTTTTCAGGAGACGCTTCAGTCGCAGCTTGAACAGGGATTTGAAGATAAAAAGGAAATACTGGATTCTGTATTTGTGTATGCCAACTCCATGCTCGAGAAGGCCAAAGGCGGTGTTATTGCCGGTTTCGGAGTTGTGCTGCTCCTGTGGAGTGTCATGAAACTCCTTTCCAGTATTGAGGCGAGTCTGAATGATATCTGGCAGATCAAGAAAAACAGGACCTGGATCCGGAAGATTACCGATTACTTATCGATTCTTTTGATAGCTCCCATTTTTGTTTTTATTTCAAGTGGGCTCACGGTTGTACTCAAAACAGAAGTGGGGGTTGTAGGTTCTCATTTCGCTTATTTTTCCACAGCCGGTATTTTTCTTTTAAAACTGTTTTCATTTGCGCTTTTATGGGTATTGTTTACTTTCCTGTACATGGCATTGCCAAACACCCGCGTTAATTTTAAAGCGGCAGCACTTGGGGGTATTGTGGGGGCATTGCTGTTTGTAGGTTTGGAGTGGGTGTACATTACATTCCAGGTTGGGGTAGCCCGTTACAGCGCTATTTATGGAGGTCTGGCGGCCTTACCTTTATTTCTGGGTTGGGTACAGTATTCGTGGTTTATTGTTTTGTTTGGTGCAGAGCTGGCTTT
Source organism: Bacteroidota bacterium (assembly GCA_018267825.1). Lineage (GTDB taxonomy): Bacteria > Bacteroidota > Bacteroidia > B-17B0 > Aurantibacillaceae > JAFDXR01. The sequence goes on from JAFDXR010000016.1 coordinate 25,079, forward strand.
TGCCAATCAGAATGTAGATCACTATGAACTGGAGAATGAAATTATGAATATCAGCGACCGTTACAAACGTGTTATTGCCTTAATGATCGCTAACCTGGTAACAAAGAATTTTATTGAGGGTGGTCAACCGATGACAGCGATGGAGATTGCTGAGAAACTGGATTTACCGGTCAGGCTGGCCCGTAATATCATTTTCGAATTCACGGAAACGGGTATTTTCGCTGAAATTAAAACCCACAATGATAAAGTAACAGCATATCAGCCCGGTATCTCGGAAAGCAAGCTTACTGTGAAATACATTATTGATAAGCTGGATGAGCGTGGCGTGAATGAATTACCGATTCATAACTCCGAAGAACTCAATATTATTAATCGGCTGATGCGCGATATGGATGATGTACTGAATACAACCAAGGGCAATACGCTGGTGAGTGAAATATCGAGCTACAAATAAATTGCAGAGGATGATTTCCCTGTCATAATCTGATTTACCTGTTATAATTTTACCTGATGGAAACCTGGACGAAATTATCGTTTTATGTTGCGGTATTGGGGTGGTGCATGTCATTTGTTGTGCATGTACTTTCTTTATTTGGTTTCGATGTTGGCGAAAAAATACCACTCATTGGGTTATTGCATTTCGGAATTTTTATTGTTTGGCTGCCAACGGTAATCCGGATGAAGCTCCGGCAGGATGAGATGAAAACAAAAAAAGCGAATGGGAGTGTATTTTCAAACGCCAATCAGGTATTGAAAGCCTTGTTTGAGAATACGCCAGCCTGGTTAAAAATAGTGGCGATTATTTGTTTTATATATGCTCCGGTTAATTTTGTGATTTTTGCCATGAACCAAACCGGAAGCCCGGCTTTTGAAAACGGAGAATATATGATAAGAAATCATGGGGAGTTAATCCGTGTGATAACCGCAGATGAATACCATTCGTTTTTGGCAAATGAACTCCGGGGGTTTTCAGGTCACTGGCTTTTCTTTTATGGACTTTCGGCTGCATCTTTGTTCCCATTTGGGAAACAAAAAGAGCATATAAAAAAAAGCGACCCTGTATAAGCCGCTTTTTTGAGTCAAAGAAAAATAGATTAAGCCCACTGGCAGATCACACCACCCATCAGGGCAAAGCTAATGATCCAGTAGCCAGCATTGATGGCAATGTATTTAAAGCCCCTTCTTTCAAACAGGGCGTTAATACTTAAAAGGGGAAGTGCCAGGAAAATTCCGGAAATAGTGCCATGAAAGGCGCCGTGTTTGAAGGTTCTGTGATCATGACCGTATTTCTCCATCAGGGTTTTCAATAGTTGTGATGACTCCGAATTTGGGTCTGCAGAATCGGCCTGGAATTTCAGGATAGATCCAAAGTGAATCTGATGAATCACCAAGGCCTGCATAATCATGGCGATCATAAAGCTGAATAAGATCGTTAGGCCAAATACGACGATCATATTGGCGCCTTTGGCTTTTTCTTCAGTCATGCCGGAGGCCGACATCCAGGCTTTGCCAAAGCCAATTTTAGGGTTATACCATACAAAACCAATGACGAGGGGAATTAATGTTGCTGCTAGTAAAATAGGGAAATTCATAATGATAAGGGTTTAAAGGTTTAACCAAATGTAAGACATTCGAAAAAAAGATATACTATTTTTAACTGAAAAATTTACCGCCAATAATATACCGAGTATAAGTAAATATGAGTAAAGAAGAAGCTTTATACCTTGAGCTTGGTCAGTCGATAAAGGGGGCAGAAGAGAGTCAGATGTTCGGAAAACACTGTTTTAAGATCCATGCTAAGGCATTTGTATGCTTCTTTGAAAACTGCATGGTTTTTAAACTAAACGGAAAAGCACACGAAACAGCATTGGGATTAAAAGGATCCAAACTCTTTGATCCGTCGGGTAAAGGCCGCGCTATGAAAGAGTGGGTACAGGTTCCGTTTACACACAAAGATCAGTGGAAAGAGTTTGCCAATGCGGCTTTCACCTATGTGAAAACTTAGATTTTCAATTTTAAATAACCGCCATCAATTCAAACTATCGAGTAGCTTAGTGAGCTGAGCATTGCAACTGTCCAATTGCGACATAGCAACAGCGGTTGTATCCCCTGCATAGATATTGCGAATGAGTTCATAGCTCTCGATACGTGTTTTACAGTATTCGATAATGACATCGTTACGATTAGCCATACTTTCAGGCAAGCCATGTTCTTTGGCTTGTTCAACAATGGCAAGGCATTTCTCCCAGTTGGGTAACCCCTTTGTCTTAATGAAATCAATACGCATCTCTGCACTTGCTGTTTCCGGAATATCGAAAAGTTTTAAAGCTTCCGATTCAAGCTCCGTGAATTGCTTTAAATCTGATTCGTAACTTACCATTCTGTTTGGTATAAAGTAAGCGGCAGACATCACTCCAAGCGCCAGAATAATAATCGCCATAGACGACTTCTTTTTAAAATCTTCGGTGGCTGTTGGGCGAAGACCAGGATAAAAAGCATAGCCAATAACAGCACCACCCAGTAAGCCGCCGATGTGTGCCGCATTATCGATCCCGCCTTTTAAACCAAAAATGAGGTTATAGCCTATGAAGGTGACCATGCTGGCCAGTTGATCATTTCGCCGGCTGCGGTCAATCAGGTTTGTCGTCAACAGGGCAAGGTATACGCCGTACATCCCAAAAATGGCACCTGATGCGCCAGCTGCTACCACCGGATCGTTCCAGAGTGCACTTACCAGACTTCCGCAGATTCCGGCCAGGATATAGGCGCTAAAGAAACGAAAGCGCCCGAGTATGGGTTCCAGAATGGCACCAATGTACAACAAGGCATACATGTTAAGTGCCAAATGAATGATACCAATGTGAATAAAACAGCAGCTGATCAATCGCCACCATTGCCCGGCAAGCGTTACAGGGCCCAGGTTGGCGCCCCAGTTCATGAGTTCTTCAGTGCCGGGAGACATAATACTGACACCCGACGCCACCATTAAAATAAAGATCAGGATATTGATCCCGATCAAAATTGGTGTTACGAAATAACCCTCCCGGGGCCTGAATAAATCTTTGAAAGCCGTTGTCTGTTCAGATGCACCGGTATGATCCGTGTTCTTAGCCTGTTCCATATCATGAAGCAGGGCCTGGTATTTCTCCGATAATTCAGGCTCATGAAGCTTATGGCGGATCTCTTCAAACGTTTCAATAAAAGCGTTTATATGTTTCTGCTGCCCGTCGATGCTTATCCCGCCAGAAGAAATATAATGAAGCAGTATTCTGCTTTCCTCGATCAATACCTGCAGATAATCTCCTTCGTTTAATAAACCCGATGGGGTTTCGGCAGAGAAACCAAGCGCTGTGATATAACGCGGTTTCAGGTGCAGGGCCTTTGCCGACTCTACGGCAATAACCAGAGCCTGGGGCCCCGTGAGATTCAAAAGACTAATAAAATTAAAAGCCTTTTCAGAAGATTCATTCATACAAAAAAATCAATTCAGTTCGTATACAGCTCCCATTTTATCGAGCTCTGTTGTAAGCTCTGTATTAACGGCTACTTTAAAGGCTTTTGAAAATAATTTGACAGACATGTTTTCGGCAGGGTCTTCTACATAAAACTCTACATTGCATTTACCGGTATTCGATTTGAAAAGCGCTTCGATGCCCGCAATCAGTTCTTCATTTAATTGCTGAATATCCATACGGAGTTTCATAGTACTGAATACCGTTTCTTTTACCTGCTCCAGCAATTCAATCTTCTGCACTTTCAACTCGAGGCTTCCCGGCTGATTGTAACGTTCCTGAACTTTGGCTTTGATAAACACAAAAAGATTGGCTACCATGAATTTGTTGTACTCAACAAAGTCCTTCCCAAAAAGCATCAGCTCCATGGCTCCATGGTAGTCTTCTATCACCAGTTTCCCGAATGCATTTCCGGTTTTACTGGTGCGGTTTTCAAAGTTGGTAACGATGCCGCCAAACGTTATGTCTTTTCCTTTAAATGGTTCCAGACCTGCTTTAAGCTGGGCACAGGTAGCATTGCAGCGGTGATCCAGAATGAGTTTATAAGGATCGAGCGGGTGTCCCGAAATGAAGAATCCTACAACTTCTTTTTCACGGGCCAGTTGTTCCAGGCTTGTCCAAGGTTCAACCTTCGGGAGTGTTGGCTCAGTTACCTGAATCTCATCCTCACCTCCGAATAAACTGGCCTGAGATGTATCATTACCATTATTGATCTGGTTTCCGTACCGGATCATTTTATCGATCAGTGTTTGTCCGTCGGTATCGGCTGTAAAGAACATGGCCCTGTGAATGCCTTCAAAACTGTCAAACCCACCGGCCAGCGCAAGACCCTCTATCGATTTCTTATTAACGCTTTTGCTGTCAAGGCGTTTGGCTAAATCAAACACAGATTCAAATTTGCCATTCGCATTGCGTTCTTCTACAATATTGTTGACCGTATTTTCACCTACGCCTTTAATAGCTCCCATACCAAAGCGGATATCGCCACTCGGCATAACGCTGAACTTGGCAAAACCCTCATTGATGTCGGGACCAAGTACTTTAATACCCATGCGTTTGCATTCTTCCATGAAGAAAGAAATCTTTTCGATATTACCAGAATGGTTCAGCACAGACGCCATGAACTCAGCAGGGTAGTGGGCTTTAATATAGGCAGTCTGGAATGCTACGTATGCATAGCAGGTAGAGTGCGATTTGTTGAAAGCATAAGAAGCGAAAGCTTCCCAGTCTTTCCATACTTTTTCAGATACAGCAGGGTCATGACCGTTGGCTTTGCAATTGTCGATAAACTTGCCTTTCATTTTATCCAGTGTAGCCCTGTCTTTTTTACCCATGGCTTTACGCAGGGTATCGGCATCACCTTTGGTAAAATTGGCCAGTTTTTGCGATAAGCGCATAACCTGTTCCTGGTATACGGTAATCCCGTATGTTTCCTGAAGGTATTCGTCCATTCCTTCCAGGTCGTAGGTTACAGGTTCGCGGCCATGTTTACGGTTAATGTAATTCGGGATATAAGCCAATGGTCCCGGACGATACAGGGCGTTCATGGCAATGAGGTCGTTGAAACTATCGGGTTTCAGCTCCTTCAGCGATTTCTGCATTCCGATACTTTCGTACTGGAATATACCGTTGGTTTCGCCACGCTGGAATAATTCGTAGGTTTTCTTATCGTCGAGCGGTATGGCATCAATGTCGATGTCAATGCCATGTCCCTGCTTAATGTAACGTAAGGCATCCTTAATGATGGTCAAGGTTCTTAAACCGAGGAAGTCCATCTTGAGTAGTCCTGCGCTTTCGGCCACGGAGTTGTCAAACTGGGTCACAAGCATGTCGCTGTCTTTGGCCTTCGTAACCGGTACATACTTCGACATTTCATCGGGTGTAATGATCACACCACAGGCATGGATCCCGGTATTACGCAGACAACCTTCAAGCTCATAAGCCTGTTTCAGTACATCGGCTTCCGGTGTTTTTTCTTCGGCCAGTTTCCGGAAGTTGTAAGACTGCTCCACAACTTCGCGTTTATCCTTGATCTTGTCGAGGTATTTTTCGTCAATTCCACCGGGCTTCAGCAGGGCTTTGAGTTCTGCTTCCAGGCTGTCGGGAAACGACTTGGCCAGTTTATCGGCATCGGGTAATGGAAGGTCGAGCACACGGGCTGTATCGCGGATGGCCGATTTACCCCCCATAGTACCATAGGTAATGATCTGAGCCACCTGGTTAAAGCCATATTTGTTGATAACGTAGTCAATGACTTTGTCGCGGCCTTCGTCGTCGAAGTCAATATCAATATCGGGCATACTGATACGATCCGGATTAAGAAAACGCTCAAAGAGCAAATCGAATTTGATCGGGTCCACATTGGTAATACCGAGGCAGTAGGCAATAGCAGAGCCGGCAGCACTACCACGACCGGGGCCAACCGATACACCCATTTTACGGGCTTCTGAAATAAAGTCGGCCACAATGAGGAAGTAACCCGGGTAACCCATCCGTTCGATGGTGGCGAGCTCAAAGTCTATACGGTCTTTGATATCCTGCGTCATATCCGGGTAACGACGTGCAGCACCTTCGTAGGTGAGATGTGACATGTAAATAAACTGTTCGGCAATGGTCCTGACCTCTGCCTTACGGATTTCAATATCCTGCTCGCTCAGGTTTTTCGATTGCCAGTCTTTTTCTTTCAGGGCACATATCCGTATAAACGATTGCTGAATGGCTTCTTCATTGGACTGTATGAAGTCTGCAGCGATTTCAAACTTGGGTAATAATACATCACGTCCGAGTTTAAACTGCTCAATCTTATCAACGATCTCGTCGGTTGTGGCAATGGCTTCCGGAAGATCTTTGAAGAGGTCGATCATTTCCTTCGGGGACTTGAAGTAGTATTCATTATTTGGCATGCCATACCGGAATCCACGGCCACGGCCTACCGGTGTGGTTTTCTTTTCGCCGTCTTTCACACAGAGTAAAATATCGTGTGCATCGGAACCTTTTTTATCGAGGTAATAATTGCTGTTGGCGGCAAAGTATTTTACGTTATGTTTTTTTGCAAAGCCAAGCAATACCTGGTTCACGTGCTCTTCTTCAGGCAGGTTGTGGCGATTGAGTTCCACATAAAAATCTTCACCGAATTGTTCTTTATACCACAGAAATGCAGCTTCTGCCTGTTCTTCGCCAACGTTTAAAATCAGGCTTGGAATTTCAGAGCTGAGAGATCCTGTGGTGGCAATCAGCCCGTCTTTGTATTGAAGCAATATGTCTTTATCGATCCGCGGCACGTAATAAAATCCATCGATCAGGCCAATGGAACTGATCTTACAAAGATTCTGGTAGCCCTTGCGCGATTTTGCTATCAACACCTGGGTGTAGCCGTTGTCCTGTTTGGTACGGTCCTTATGATTCTGATTGATGTTCACCTCGCAGCCAATAATGCATTTGAGCTCGTGTTTCTTATCGCCTTGCTTTTCACCTTTTTCAATAGCCTCGTTATGGGCTTTGATACTTTTGTTTTGTTTATCAATAGCCTGCCAGAACTGGAATGCACCGTACATGTTTCCATGGTCGGTGAGGGCAACACCCCGGCAATTGTATTCGGCTGCTTTTTTTACCAGGTCGCCTACATCACTGGTCGATTGCAGTACAGAGAATTGCGTGTGATTATGGAGGTGCGAAAAGAGCAGGGCAGAGGTGTCGACTGTTTTGGTGTCGGTTCCACTGCCGGTATCGGAAGTACTTTTATTTTTGCGTTCTTTCCAGGCTTGTTCATGCTTCAGTAAAGCAGAAAGATCCGGGGCCTGGTAGTTAATCTGCGGCAGGTCGTTAACCGTTAGTTCGTTAACTTTAGTAATACCACGTTTAATGATCTCAAAAAAGGCCTTTGCCGTAGCGGTTACGTCGAATGCAGCGTTATGAGCCTCTGCGAAAGAATCGTTGAAGAGTTTCTGGTAGAGTTCGGTGAGTGTAGGCCATTTGAACTTGCCGCCACGTCCGCCGGGAATGGCACAGAATTCGGTAGTCTGATCATTTTTAGTGTCAATAACGCCTTTGCCGTCGAACACATTGGGTAATCCGCAACGCAGGAATTCGGCCCCGATAATATTGATATCAAACTCGATATTGTGCCCGCAGAGGTACTGTGTTTGTTGTACGACTTCTGCAAAGCGTGACAGAATCTCTTTCAGGTCCTGACCTTCTTCAACGGCCCGTTCATTGGTAATGCCGTGCACCTGAACAGCTGCAAAAGGAATAGTATAGCCTTCGGGTCTAATGATGATGGAATCGTGCTGGATCAGTTTACCGGTGGCATCGTGCAACTGCCAGGCGATCTGGACCATGCGCGGCCAGTTGTCGGAATCGGTCAGCGGCGCATTGTAATTGCGGGGTAAGCCAGTGGTTTCGGTATCAAATATTAAGAACATATATGGTAGAGATTTGAGACGTTAGATATTAGATTTGAGATGTCAGGGTTTGGGAGCTGAAAGAATATTTTTAATCTGGATCAGTTCGTTTTTAATATCCGTTAAAAGTTCTGTATCGCTTGTTGCACCTGATTTTCCGGTGAATGAATATTTTTCGTGGATAACTTTTTCGCGTTGAGCCAGAATCTGCGCTTTAAAGCCCTCTGCGTTTTCAATACCCAGCATACTCATCATGTTGTTGTTATGATGCCCGCCACCGCCGCCTGCGGTTTCTACTTTTATAAGTGTGAGGCCGAAATAGCGGAGTATCGGACCTCCTATAAAGGAGAGGTCCTGGATGTTCTCCAGAGGAATGGTTTTCTCTATATGTAATATCAGTCCTTTTGAAAAGCGGAGATTTTTGGTGCCCAGCTGACACGACAAGGTTTTAAAGAACTTGCCGCTGAGCCACTGGCCAAGGCCCAAGATCCAGAAAGGCACAACAATCCAGCCAATAATGCTGGTGATCAGGTAAAAAAGTACAATGAAAAATATGTATGTTTTCACCTTCGGATTGAAGGTAGCCGTGTTCAGAATCAACTCTTCGGTCATCCTTTAAAATTACGAAGATTGAAGGAGGAATTCAATGGTGTTGATATTTTTTGGATATCAGAGGGTAATGCCTATGACGCAAATATCATCTACCTGTTCCAAGGGTCCTTTCCAGGTGTCCATCACAGATTTTACAGTGTCGAGTTGGGCCTGTGGCGTATGATTCCGTATGGAGGTCAGTAAATCTTCCATTTGCCGGTAGCGGAATTTTTTGCCTTTTTCGCCGCCAAACTGATCGGCATATCCATCCGTGAACAGGAAAAGCTGGTCGCCCCTGTTAAGTAACAAGCGATGACTGGTAAAAGGGGTTGGGAAATCGGATTTCCCAATGGGTTGTTTATTGGCTTTAATCTCGTGGAATGTTCCATTTTGGATATACCATAGGGGGTTATTGGCGCCGGCCCATACCACTTCTGTCTGTGATCCTGCTTTCGTGAATGATGCCAATGAAATATCCATCCCATCCTTGATGTCTTCGCCACCCTTAATAAATGTTTCTAATACCAGTTCCCTGGTTTTATCCAGGATCAGGCCTGGATCCTCTAGCCCAAATTCCTTGATACTTCGGTTCAGGGCATTGCTGCATACAACCGATACCATGGCGCCAGGAACCCCATGCCCCGTGCAATCGGCGGCGGCGATAAGAAACGTATCTTCAACAGCCTCAGCCCAATAAAAATCACCGGCCACAATGTCTTTTGGTTGATAATACACAAAAGTACCTGGCAGAAATTTGTGTATAAAACTCATCGGTGGAATAAGTGCTTGTTGTATTCGTTTGGCATAGCTAATGCTATCGGTGATTTCCCGTTGCTTTTCTTCTACTTCATGCAAGGTAACCCTGAGTTTTTCTTCAACCTGTGCTCTGAGTTTCACTTCTTTACGAAATGAGATGTTCCATAAAATAAAACTGCTGATGAGCATGATAATGCCAGTATATAACATCACACTTCCGTAGGGCCAATGCTGAAACTTGAACAGAAACCCTATGCAAATACAAAATACTGCCGCCAGGTCGAGAATGTTTAATAGAATAACTCTCCCGGTCAAAAGACCTTTTCGTTTTTCGTAACGGTCAATGATGATAAGGGGTAAGGCCCCACAGACGAATAGAAAAATTGCCAGGATAATCTCGATTGACGCACCGGCCCAATGCATAAATTTACTGAATGCACCACAGAGAAGCATAAACAATGCAATGATACTCACGGTTCTGATTACACGTTTCCGTTTTTGTAGACCCGATTTCAGATAGATCATTGATATGGAAGAGAATAGACCGAATAACGTGCCTAACAGCATTACAAAACCGGTTACTTTTGGAATTTCAGCGAAAATTTCTTCGGCAAATATGGCACAGCCGCCAAAGGCAAGAAAGCATATGAGCGAAATGGTTAATAGAATTTTTCCGAGTGTGTTTAATGACAATGTTGACATCGACTTAAAATTATTCGTTTGAAATTCAAATATATACATTTTTCACAAAGCATAAAAGTCAAATACATAAATTTCTTATGTATCTTTGTCTTATGTAATTAATTATACAATCATGATTTACTCTTCCGAATTGATTAAAGGAACCCTCAAAACCATTGTTTTGAAGTTATTGGCCGATAACAAAAAAATGTATGGATATGAGATCACACAAAAGGTAAAGGAGCTCACTTTCGATAAAATCCAGATTACCGAAGGCGCTTTATATCCAACACTGCATGCACTGGAAGCAGACGGGTTGGTAACTACCGAAACCGAGTTTATCGGGAAGCGTGTGAGAAAGTACTACAGTTTGAGCCCAAGCGGCAAAAACAAAACAAAAGAAAAGGTCAGTGAACTGGCAGATTTTATGGATACCATGAAATTTCTGCTCGACATTAAACCAAAACAAGCCTAATGTACCGCATCAGTGATCAACAGATAGATTTTATGCTCGACGACATACGTGCACGTGGCGTTGAGATGGAAAGCCTGCAGCAAAACCTATTGGATCATGTCTGTTGCATCATTGAACAGAATCTCGATGCAAACGGAGACTTCGAGAGCTTCTATCAGAAAACCATCCGGACATTCTATAAGGATGCCTTGTGGGAGATAGAGGAAGAAACCATTTCTCTACTAACTTTTAAAAACTATTACACCATGAAAAAAGTCATGATCATAAGCGGAACTTTTTCTGCTGCAGCAACGAGTGCAGGCATCTTTTTTAAATTTATGCATTGGCCGGGAGCCTCAGCACTACTGGTACTCGGCATTGCTGTTGCCAGCTTTTTATTCCTTCCATTATTGTTTACCCTGAAGGCAAAGGAGAAAACCAAAACACGCGATAAGATTATTATAGGTCTTGGCACGATAGCAGCCATTCTTCTGAGCCTTGGTATTCTTTTTAAAATTATGCACTGGCCCGGCGCTAATATGATGGGCGTTCTGATGATTTCTGTGATGCTCCTGTTATTCATTCCGATTTATTTTTTTACCGGCATCCGCAATCCCGAAACCAAGGTCAATACCATTGTATTCACTATTCTGGCGATCATGGGCTGTGGCTTATTTCTGGCTCTGGTCAATTCACGGCCAAGCATCCAGATCCATGCTGCCGAAAATTCAAATCAGCATTATGAGACTACTTATCTCTATGCAACGGAGCAGGTCAGCCTGAACATGGCCCATGCACTTAAGGATACTTCGGTTGCCGGCAGGAACCTCGAAAAGCTTCATAGCCTTTGCAACAGTATCTGCACGCAGATCGAACAACTGAAATCAAACGCTGTAACGGTTACAGATTATCTGGACCCTGAACATGCGAACGAAAACGCACCGCTCCGTAAAATAAATTATGCTGCGCTAATCAATCCCGATAATTACGATTTGCCAACTGCTATCCTGTTCGGAGGAACTCAGCCTGATGCCGCCAACATTGAAGCCCGGCCGGCACTCGTAAAATTAAAACAGGATCTGAAACTGCTGAATGAAATGGTGCTCAATACGTATAAGCGGCATAGTGAGGTATTGATCGATCTGTCAGATAAGAACGACATCCGTTTCGCTCATCCTGTAAGCTGGGAAGTCACCAATTTCTACCACACACCACTCAGCAATTTGCTGGTGAATTTCACTCAACTGCAAATCAATGTTCGCCTTGTAGAGGCAACATGTATTCACTAATCAATCGTTTTGTATTAAAACCAAACCAGGTCTGCTAACGCAGACCTGGTTTCGAAAGATGTTAGGCGTAAGCTTGCACCCTTGGCGCCTAGCGGATCCCCGGTATGGTGTTCTTTTTAGATGGTCTAAACAGGGCTTTGAATTTATATTCAATGCCCTGGCTGGGGGCCTGAGCCGGCGACTGAGCCAGCTGTCCGGCCACATTGATGAAGAAAAATGCAGGAACCCCTTTAATGTTATATAGTTCTTTGGCAGAACGGGGTTTACTGTTGTCATTGAACAGAATGACCCAGTCAAATTTTGGGTTGGCCTTCAGGTAATCTTTATAGGTTTTGAGGCTGTCATCGGTACAGATACTTATAAACGTCACCTTATCGTTGTATTTCTTTTTGAGATCAGCAATCTTTGGCATTTCCATCAGGCTATTCACACTTCCTGTGTTAAAGAAATTGATGTAAACAAAACGCCCCTTAAAATCGGAAAGTGATATTGTTTTTCCCTGTTTATCAGTTGCTGTAAAAACAGGTGCCATCGCTCCGGGTTGCAACTGGTATATGTTCTGAAGTACCTGATTCACAATACTTCTGTGGCGTTCAATTTTAGTGTCGCGGTGTAATTGTTCAAGCATACTGAGTACCGATTGCTTATTGAAATCAGGGCTATAATAAAAACCGGTAAGTTCTTTCAGAATGATGAGTTCGCGGAGGGTATCGTTTGTAATCAGTTTGTCGCTCCTGAACTGGCGCTCCATATCCTTGTAATCGGCAAAGGCGTTGATACTGTTGTATATGTTTCCGCCATTATGCATAGTGGCAAAGCTTTTCAGATAGTCTTTAAAAATGGCATCGAAAAACTCCATGTATTCATAATTATCGTAAAGAATCGGTTTTTTGCTGATATAGCGCGACACAAGAAAATTCCGGCTTCGGGCTGCATTGGCATTAAAACCTGCAATCGAATATTCTACATAATCCCTGAAATAACTTTTGCCAAGCCCTTTATAACGCTGGCGTGCCAGTATTTGCAGGGTATCCAGTTTCTGATACACACCGGCAGGGGAGAGGTAACGTGTAGCTGCATCGCTGAAAACCTTGTTGTATAATGTATTAAAATCGATGATCAGCGCATTTAACTCTGTACTGTCGCGACCGTATACACTGATGTTCACCGGTGAATCAGCATCCCCGCGTATATCGAGACTTGTGTCTCTTTGCGGAAAATAAATGCCGTAAACGTAGTTCGGCTGTACGTATAACTTTCCGACAACATGATCAATCGAAATTAAAATGGGTTTGGTAAGCGGACTGTGAAACTTCAATTCAAAATAACCGTTTTGATCAACGGTATCCGTCGCCTCCGTAGTCTGGGTATAGGAAATATAATCTGTGAAATCGTGCAAGACAACTTCTTTGCCCTTGTAGGATGCATGAGCCTGTCCTTTGATGGTAATGTTCTGCGACACAACGATCGCAGGAATCAGGAAACAAAAAATCGACAGGATGCGCATATGGCGTATAATGTATAAAAAATGATTTTGTTACACGAAAATAGGCATTCGGGTTTAGCCCTTCAAGCTAAAAAAGCTAAAATTCACGTTCCCGTATTTGCGGTGTTCCGTGAAGCCGGCCTTGTCTTCCAGCTTTGTTCTGGGACCATGTTCAATAATAAGCAGGCCATCTTCGTTCAGCAGTTTTTTATCAAATACCAACTGGTGGATATCGGCAATGTTCGACAGATCATAAGGCGGATCAGCAAAAATAATATCGTAGCTAGCCTGGTGACCGGCCATGAATTTAAATACATCAGCCTTCTCCGTCAGAACGGTCTGAAGATCCAGCTGTCGCGCCATTTCCTTGATATACTTCACGCAGGCAAAATGCGAGTCGATGCTCAATACCCTGGATGCACCGCGCGATGCAAACTCCAGGGAAATATTACCGGTGCCTGCAAAAAGATCCAAAACCGTTTTGCCTTCAAACTCGATCCGGTTGTTTAAAATATTGAAAAGGCCCTCCTTTGCAAAGTCTGTTGTAGGCCTTGTAGGGAGGTTCTTAGGAGCCAGGAGTGCTTTTCCTCCGTGTATACCGCCGATTATTCGCAAAATGTCCGGTTTAAAATAGAAAAATAAAACTGATGTGGCAGGTTTGTTATTTCAGAACGGTTCAGGGATTTATTGCCAACCACGAAACGCACCTGCCTGATGTATTTCTGAAGTGACTTAGCCAGGCTGCTTTCTGTTTCGCATTGCCCCGAAAGACTCACCTTTACAGAGAGTGGATTCAGGTCGAACTGCTCCAGCATAAAAAGTATATAATATAATATATCCTCGTCGCTGTGTACCTTATAATGATTGCATAATAAGAGATTACCGGCTTTCTTCACAACAATGTAAATAGATGAAGAACTGATATCAACAAGCATCTGCTCTGTCAGAAATTCATCGGCCTGCAATGCCAGGCGCGAAAGCACAGTGGCTTTGTGTTTCAGGTGATGGTTCGGCAGCAGCTTATCCAGCCCCGATTTTAATTCTTCGGGAATGCTGTATATCAGTTTGATATCCGGCGTTATGTCATCCGATAAAATAAGATCGGAGCCGGTTTTACCGCAGTTAAATTCAAGCAGGGCACGGCTATGTTCTTCGGTATAAAATGCTACCGGTACCACGGTAAACATGGCCGAACTGTAATTGACCAGTGTTTGACCATAAGCCTTTAAGCGGATACGGTTCTGATCCAGAGCCTGCTCAATGCTGTATGTTCCTCCCGGCATCTGGCTTTCAGCCAGGTACAGAACCTTGTTGCTTTCCGGATCGTATTCACATACCGATACCTGTTCTGGCGACAATTCAAGACAAATACCTCCGGCTTTGTTACCGGGCGTGCCAAGGGCAAAAGATATCGTCTCTCTCTGTGTCATCTGTTTACGCAAATCTAATCTTAATAATTTTTGTATTAAAATATTTTTTAGATGCATACATTTACATACACATGCAGAAACCCCTGAATAGTTCACAGTTTAAACAGATACTCGAGGGTTATCTGCAATTTACACCTACCAGCGACCAGGCTCAGCTTATTGATATATTGAGTGAATTCATTGCCTCGTCTGACGAGCGCGAAATCCTGCTCGTAAAAGGCTATGCCGGTACCGGTAAAACCAATATGGTAGCGGCTTTGTCCAAAACCCTGCCATCATTCAAATGGCGGAGTGTATTGTTGGCGCCAACCGGTCGCGCCGCCAAAATACTGTCTGCATATTCCCGGAAACCGGCTCAGACCATTCACCGGAAAATTTTTCGGAAGACACCCTCCCACGATGGAGGCGTGATGTTTACATTAGGTGAAAATCTGCACCGGAATACCGTATTTATTATAGATGAGGCTTCTATGATAGGGGCCGATAGCAATACCAGCGGCTCCCTTGGCTACGAGAACCTGCTCGAAAGCCTCTTTGAATATGTGTTTTCAGGTGATAACTGTAAGCTTATTTTCGTGGGCGATACAGCACAGCTCCCTCCGGTAGGCAGTTCGGAAAGCCCGGCCCTGAACCCGGAATATCTCAGAGCATCGTATCACCTGCATATCCGTTATATTGAACTCCGCCAGGTGGCCCGTCAGCAGGATGCCAGCGGTATTCTGAAAAATGCCACACAGCTCCGTGAACGCATTGTGGAAGAAAGCACGGATTTTCCGAAGCTGCATGAATACAAGGATGTGATAAGGCTTAGCGGCGAAGAACTGCAGGACGCACTCAATGATGCCTATAGCCGCTATGGGTATAACGATACCCTGGTGGTAACCCGAAGCAATAAACGGGCAAACCTGTTTAATCAGGCCGTAAGGACCAGGATCCGTTATATGGACGATGATATCTGCTCGGGCGATCTGCTGATGGTTGTGAAGAACAATTATTTCTGGCTCGATGATAAAGCCGAAACCGGTTTTATTGCCAATGGGGATAGCGTGGAGATTATTAAAATTGTGAGGCGGATCGAAATGTATGGCTTTCGCTACGCAGAGTGTGTTGTAAAGCTTTGCGATTACGAGCAGATGCCCGAAATTACACTCATGATCCTGCTCGATACATTGTATACGGAAACCTCCGCATTGACTTCAGAACAACAAAAGCAGTTGTTCGAAGCCGTGATGCAGGATGTGGCCGATGAACCCATAAAAGGCAAGCGGATGGCCTATCTCAGAACCAATCCATATTTCAATGCCCTGCAGGTAAAATTCAATTATGCCGTTACCTGCCACAAAGCACAGGGTGGGCAGTGGCCCTGCGTATTTATTGATCAGGGATATCTTACCAAAGAAATGCTCGGCACCGATTTTCTGAGATGGCTTTATACAGCATTCACACGGAGTACTGAAAAAGTGTACCTCATGAATTTTTCCGAAGAGTTTTTTAATTAAAGCTGTATCTTTAAATAGACCCCGTCGTTACAGATTTAAATATAAAGCCGTGAAACAACAGATCGCAATACCCGAACCCTGCTCCGTAAAATGGAGTGCGATGCAAAAATCGGAACAGGGCAGGTACTGCCAGGTTTGTGCTACACAGGTGATCGATTTTTCGGACATGCCGCTGGAAGATATAGTTACTTACCTCAATAATAATAGTTCACAAAAGGTATGTGGCCGTTATCATGAAAGGCATACTGATAAGGCGGGTTGGTGGCTGCAAACTGTAAACCTGGTTGAAGCAATGATGCTGAAACTACGGATCAAAAGACTGGCTACGCTGGTAGTTGCCGGATTGCTTTTCTTCTCCAATTGTGCCCGTCGCCGTTTATCCGGGGCTTACTCCATGAATCATAATTCCAAACCGGCGAAAGAGGTTTTGGCTAAAAAACCAACCCGACCGCATCAGCAGTATTAGGGTGTTACCGATTTGTGTTTTCATTATAAACCCTTTATTATGGAACCAATCGTTTTTATTCCCGAACCCTGTCCTGTAAAATGGAATTCAATGTCGTCATCAGATCAGGGCCGGCACTGCCAGGTATGCGCGACAGAGGTTGTTGATTTCAGCAAAATGCCTTTGGAGGATATTACCAATTATTTCAAAAGCCGCCCTACAGAAAAGATTTGTGGGCGTTATCATCAGCGCCATACCAACCATGCTACCCCTGTGATGAAATGGATCAACGGGGTAGAGCAGAAGTTGCTTCAGTTCCGGTGGAGAAGGGCCGCGGTGATCGCCGCCTCCGTTTTACTTTTCTTTTCGAATTGTGCCCGCCGTAAATTATTAGGCGCTCCCGGGAAAACCACGGATTCACCGCGCCGTGTATCGGCGGTGATGCCCGAGGCAAAACCACTCAGCTAGAAACGCTGCTTAAGGTCTTTTTATTTTGGTTGGTTTAATTCCCAGTTTCTTCATGCTTCGTTTGGCTTGTTTTTTAGCCGCACGGTTTCCTCTGCGAATATCCCGTTTATTCTGATTGGCCAGCTCTGCACTCGGTTTTGTTTTCTTATGCAGGTATGGGTTATAGGCATCACGCTGTTTGCGGTGAAAATGCCCCCAGAGTCTTTTACGCTCTTTACTCTCACTGAACTGGGCTTTCAGTGGGGCAGTAGCCAGCATAAAGAGGCTGAATATGATGAGAAGGTATTTCAAACTGTTACAAATAACGTAGTTTAAAGGTACAGGATACAGAACAACAAAACTATTTTACTAACATAAACACTGTTAAATTAAGTTTTTTGCCGTGTGTGCCATTTGTGCTAAATTTGTTAGGATAAGAAATGACTATGAGCATTAAAAACTGGACCAAAGAAGAAATTATGGAGGTATACAATACCCCATTGATGGAATTAATATACCGTGCCTCTGAAGTACATAAACAACACCACACCATTGGTGAAGTTCAGATAAGTTCCCTGTTATCCATTAAAACAGGTGGCTGTCCCGAAGACTGTGCCTACTGCCCGCAGGCAGCACGCTACCATACCGAAGTAAAGGTCCACAAACTTATGAGCGTTCCGGAAGTAAGCGAAGCGGCCGATAACGCCAAAGCCGGTGGTGCAAGCCGCATGTGCCTGGGTGCCGCCTGGCGCGAAGTACGCGATAACAAGGATTTTGACAAAGTGCTGGATATGGTTAAAACCATTAACAGCAAAGGCCTTGAAGTATGTGCTACACTGGGTATGGTTACCGAAGACCAGGCAAAAAAACTGGCCGAAGCCGGTTTATACGCCTATAATCACAATATTGACACATCCGAAGAAAATTACAACAATATCATCTCTACCCGCACATACGATGATCGCCTGAACACGATCGACAATGTGCGCAAAGCGGGTTTGACTGTTTGCTCGGGAGGAATTATCGGCATGGGCGAAAGTGAGAAAGACCGCGTAGGCATGCTTTACACACTGAGCCTTCTGCGCCCTCAGCCGGAGTCGGTTCCTATTAATGCCCTGGTGGCTGTTGAGGGAACTCCACTCGAAGATCAGCCTCCGGTTCCTATCTGGGACATGGTTCGTATGATAGCCACAGCGCGCATTGTGTTGCCTAAAACAGCGGTTCGTTTATCAGCCGGTCGTTTAAGCATGAGCATGGAAGGGCAGGCGCTTTGTTTTATGGCCGGAGCCAATTCGATTTTTGCCGGTGAAAAACTCCTTACCACTCCAAACCCGCTTTATAACCAGGATATGGAAATGTTCCGCATCCTTGGACTTACATCCAAAAAAGCATTTGCGGATGTAAAAGCAGAAGAGGTTGCCGGCTAGAATAGCACTCATACATGCCTTCTAGTCCCGCACACTTATCCAGATTACTGGAAGAGCGTAAGCAGAAAGGCTTACTGAGAAGGCTCCATGTTGCAGCGCCAGTCGTTGATTTTAGCTCCAATGATTACCTTGGCTTTGTTTTTAACAATCTTATTTCAAAAGAGTTAGCCGGGCTTGATTATAGTTCTGGTTCATCTGGTTCGCGGCTTATTTCAGGTAACTCTTCATTGTTTGAATCACTGGAAAAAGACATTGCTGCTTTTCACGGGGCAGAGGCAGCGTTGATATTCAATTCGGGCTACGATGCCAATGTGGGATTACTTTCCAGTGTTCCGCAAAAAAATGACCTGATCCTTTACGATGAGTTAATTCATGCATCCATGCATGATGGCATTGGTTTGAGTTACGCCAAACACTTTAAATTCAGGCACAATGATGTTTCGCACCTGGCCGCGTTACTTGAAAGACATCGTCCACATTTCACGGAAATATATATCGCCATAGAAAGTGTTTATTCTATGGATGGAGACAGTGCACCGCTGAAAGAGATGGCAGACCTGGCGAGGACCTTTAATGCCCACCTGATTGTAGATGAAGCCCATGCCATTGGTGTTATGGGGAAACAGGGCAGCGGACTGTGCGATGCAGCAGGCATTGCCGATAGCTGTTTCGCGAGGGTTTATACCTATGGAAAAGCCATGGGATGCCATGGTGCTGCTGTACTTGGCAGCGAACTGCTTCGTACTTACCTCATTAATTTTGCCCGGTCATTTATATATACAACTGCCCTGCCGGAGCATAGCCTTCGCTGCATACAGACAGCTTATAAACTGTTGGCTGATCAGACCATGCAGGAACAGTTGCAGGCCAACATCCGGTATTTCAATGAGAAAACAGCCGGTAACCCGCATTTTATTCAAAGCCACAGTGCCATTCATTGTTATGTATTGCCCGGCAATGAAAGGGTGCAGGCTATGGAAGAGAAATTACAGGCAGCCGGAATTTTCGCAAAGAGTATCAAAAGCCCCACGGTGAAGGCCGGGGAAGAGCGACTTCGGATCTGCCTGCATGCGTTTAACACCTTTGAAGAAATAGACAGCTTGTTAAACATTCTCCCGCAGGCATAAAACCATACAGGGCTTCGGAATTTTAAGTAATTTTAGACGTGCAATTAAAAACGGATCTTTCCAAATTCAATAACAGCTGGTACAAGCCGGGCCCCCCGGTAAAACGGATTGCCTGGTATATGGTAAATGCCTGTTTTTTTAATTCTGCATTTCCGCTTATGGGCTATAAACGTTTTCTGCTTCGCCTGTTTGGTGCCAAAGTCGGGAAAGGTGTGATCATTAAACCCCATGTCAATATTAAATACCCATGGAACCTGAAAATAGGGAATCATGTATGGATTGGCGAACGCGTATGGATCGATAACCTGGCTATGGTGGAACTCCGCGATAATTCCTGTGTATCGCAGGGAGCCATGCTTTTGTGTGGAAATCATCATTACAAAAAAACAACATTCGATCTCGTGATCGGTACCATTACCATTGATGAGGGAGCCTGGGTTGGCGCCATGAGCGTGGTTTGCCCGGGTATAAAAGTAGGGAGCCATGCCGTATTGACTGTAAACAGTGTTGCTACGCGGCATCTCGATCCTTATGGAATTTACCAGGGAAACCCTGCTGAAAAAATAAAAGACCGCATCATAAAAGAATAATAAGCAACCGAACCATCCTGCCTTGAGCTCACTTCGTTCCATAAACCCTTATTTCTTAAAATACAAATGGCACCTGCTGGGGGGTATTATTTTTGTGATTCTGTCAACCGTGTTTGCCGGCCTGGTAAATGATATGGTAGGAAAGGCTACCAACGTGATTGTAGAAGCCAAAGCAAAAAATATAACGCCGGGTCTTTCTACCTTTGTGAAATATGCCCTGCTGATCCTGGGCTTTGCATTAGCCAAAGGTGTGTTTATGTTTTTTATGAGGCAGACCATGATTGTGATGAGCCGTCATATTGAGTTTGATCAGAAAAACGAATTATACGCTCATTATCAACTGTTTGATGCTTCTTTCTTCAAGCAATACACCACGGGCGATATGATGAACCGCATCAGCGAAGATGTAGGTAAAGTGCGTATGTATACAGGTCCGGCAATCATGTATCTGGTGAACACATTTGCTACAGTTGTCATTGTACTCATATTCATGTTGCAATCGAACTGGAAACTTACCTTACTGGTATTGGCACCTTTACCGTTTTTGTCGTATGTTATCTACAGAGTTTCCGACCTGATTAATAAACGGAGTAAGATCGTTCAGCAGGAGCAGTCCAAACTCACATCGCATGCCCAGGAAACTTATTCTGCTGTCAGGGTTATTAAAGCCTATGCCCGGGAGAATTTTTACATTCAGAAACTCTCGGATCTCAACAACGATTATAAAAATTCCAATTTAAAGCTGTCTATTGTAGAAGCTATGTTCCAGCCGGTAATGGTACTCATGATAGGTATCAGCGTTATTGCCACAGTATGGTATGGGGGCAGACTGGTAATACACGGCGAAATAAAACCGGGGTATATTACAGAGTTTATCCTGCACGTGTATTTGCTTACCTGGCCGTTTGCATCCCTGGGTTGGGTTACATCACTGATTCAGCGGGCAGAAGCATCGCAAGCGCGGATCAATGAGTTTCTGGGATACAAGCCGGCCATTCAATCGCCGACCAATGGATTAACGCATATCGATGGCAGTATTGAATTTAAAAATGTGTCTTTTACCTATAAGGATAGTGGTATAGAAGCGCTCCGGAACCTGAGTTTTAAACTTGAAAAAGGAAAAACACTGGGTATTATGGGAGGAGTTGGCAGTGGTAAAACAACCATAGCGGATCTGTTGGTAAGGCTCTATGATACATCGGATGGAGAGATCCTGATAGACGGGAATCCGATCCGGAATTATGATCTCCATGAACTGCGCCGCCACATGGCTTATGTGCCGCAGGATGTATTTTTGTTTTCGGATACCATTCGCAACAATATTGCGTTCTCGACCGGCCGAACATACAGTGAGCAGGATATTGAGGATGCGGCCCGGAAGGCCGGAGTGTATGATAATATCATGGGGTTCCCGGAACGATTCAATACACTGGTAGGTGAACGCGGCGTTACACTGTCGGGTGGACAGAAGCAGCGAATTTCTATTGCCAGGGCTATACTGGCCAGGCCGCAGATTATGATTTTTGACGATTGTTTATCCGCAGTAGATGCTGAAACTGAAGAACTTATATTGGGTCATTTAAAAGATGTCATGAAGGATAAAACCTGCATCATTATCAGTCATCGTGAATCTACATTACGCTTTGCCGACAAAGTGATCAACCTGGATCAAATGGTTAATTAATTTACCATTTTTTTTGTTAAAAAGGGCGGATTGGCAATCTTTTTGTAAATCCATCTGTTTACTACAATACGTAGGTATTTGCAGATGGCACCGGAAGATATAAAGCAGTTATTAGTTGTGGCTTTTAAACGAACCATTCTCAGGGATTCGGTTTTGTCGATTGAGCCGCGATCCAATACCGGTGTTATTATTTACCGGAGTTCCTGGTCGGGCCGATACCTGAAACATCTGCTGATCATTACCGAAAAACTGAATCTTACTTTTGTTGTCTTAAACAGCAATGAAGTACTGGTATACGAGAATTGAAATTTTTCGACATTCGTACCAGGTACCAATGGAGGAGCAGCATGGTTCTGTTTTCAAATAGTTTATATAAGTGGGGTACATATCAAAAGGTTCAAATATAATAAATATTATTTAACATAATATTTATTATAGTGTAAAATTATAATTCAAAATACTGATATTCAATGTGTTCAAATAGTTAGTTGCCATACTCAGATTAATGTTAACTTTGCAAATTCTTACTTATGATCCACATCGGAAAAACCAATAACCTGACCATTATCCGTGACACCCCTGTAGGTATGTACCTGGGCGAAAACGAAGCGCAGGTGGTTCTGCTCCCTAAAAAATACATTAAACCCGAATTCAAAGTTGGCGATCAGGTCGATGTGTTTATATACAAAGACTCGGAAGACCGACTCGTGGCCACTACCCTTGAACCCTATGCAGAGGTCAACCAGTTTGCCCACCTCAATGTTTCTGAAGTGAGCCGCGTGGGCGCATTTTTAGACTGGGGCCTGGAAAAGGATCTTTTTGTTCCGTTTAAAGAACAGAAAAAACGCATGGAAGAAGGTTCTTCCTATGTGGTGTTTGTATACCTCGACGAGGTTACCCAGCGCGTTGTGGCTTCCAGCAAAATCAACAAGTTTATCAGCAATGAGGTGCTTACCGTAGAGGTTGGCCAGGAGGTTGACTTACTGGTGTACGACCGTTCGCCTATGGGTTACAATTGCATTATTAACGGTGATCATAAAGGCCTGCTTTATAACAACGAAATTTATAGCAATATCCAGGTTGGCGATCAGCTCACCGGCTATATCAAAACAATCCGTGAAAATAACCTGATAGATCTGAGCCTCCAGAAGCTTGGATTCAAAAATGTACTTTCATCTACAGACATTATCCTGGATTATCTCCACCGCCATGAGGGATTTGTGGCACTTTCCGACAAAAGCTCCCCGGAAGAAATCCTTAAGGTTTTCAGCATGAGTAAAGCCACTTTTAAAAAATCAATCGGTGTGCTTTATCGTCAGCGCAAAGTCCGGATCGGCGATGACGGCGTTCATCTGCTCAAAGAATCCATTGAAGCACAAGGTGATTAAAGCACATACATGTTTGCCCGGATTTAATTTTACAGGAAAGAGATTCAGTCATTTTTTTTGTACTTTTAGTCAACTCTTACCCCTTGTTTTTATGCAAATACCACCCCATGCAATCAAAACATCCCTGTTTTATACCTGGATGGATGAACATGGAATCTGTTGTACCAAACCACTTGCGGCCGCTGAAATAGAGCTTGAGCATGCCCGCGAAAATACAGCTGCTGTAAATACGTTTTACCAGGGTCGTAAATTCCCGCTTTTAATTGATTCCAGGCAGGTTAAATCCATAAGCCGCGAAGCCCGTCAGCATTTCTCAACCAATGGTCGCGAAACTTATACCAATGCATTTGCCATTCTGGTTAAATCGCCCCTGAGCCGGGTTATCGGTAATTTTTTTATGGGGATCAACAAACCTCCGTTGCCTTCACGGCTTTTTGATAATGAAGAAGATGCCGTTGAATGGTTAAAGCAATTTGTGAACGCATGATTAAACAGCCAGCGGGCGAGATAAATATTTCAGATAACGCAGAACGGGCAAATAAGATTCTGAACGTGATCATGGCTTTTGCCCGGCTTGACTTTTCACATAAAATTGAACTTTCTGAACACGGCGAAGATATTCTGGATGCTATCAGCGGCGGTGTCAATATGCTGGGTGAAGAACTCCAGGTATCCACGATTTCCCTGAAGGAAAAAGAACAACTGCTCAAAGAAATTCACCATCGTGTAAAAAACAATCTGCAGATTGTATCGAGCCTGCTGAGTTTACAATCGCAAGACAGTAAAGATGAAGCTTTCCTGGGCCTGATCCGTGAGAGCCGTAACCGTATATCGTCTATGGCCCTGGTTCATGAAATGTTGTATGCCTCTAAGAATCTGAGCGACATCAGCATCCATGAATATGTGATGCGTTTATCACAGAGCATTCAGAACTCATTCAGGTCGCCTGATCAGCAGGTCGATTTCGAATACAGGATGGATCCGAAACTCTCTTTTGATATTGACCGCATGATTCCCATTGGGTTGATTATCAATGAAGTTATAAGCAATGCCCTGAAGTACGCATTCCCTTCTAAACATGGTATTATTTCCATCTCGCTCGAAGAAGACGGTGAGAACTATACCTTACAGGCCGGCGACAATGGCATTGGGTTACCGAAGGGCTTTAATGTGTCGGAGGATGCGAATCTGGGTATGCAGCTTATATTTATGCTGGCGGAACAGCTCGATGGCACCGCACAGTTACTTCAACGTGAAGGCACACATTTCTCGATCCGTTTTCCCAAATCAGAAAAATAATTTTATGAAGCGCTTACGGGTTGGTATTTCCGTAAGGAGATTATAGCAATCGTGACGCTGAAAGCCGTCAGGATGGCTCCCATAAGAAACGGTGCCCCCGGGAAATAAACCGGGGCTTTTTCGTCGGTGAAGTATGAAAACAGTTCAGTCATGAGCAATGGCCCAATGATGGAAGTTAAGCTCATCAGGCTGGTGATCGCACCCTGCAGTTCACCCTGTTCGTTTGGTGGGACCTGGCCGGTAGCAATACTCTGCATGGATGGGCCGGCTATACCTCCAAAGGCATAGGGAATCATAAAGGCAAACATCATCCAGCCCTGGCTTGCAAAGGCAAACAGAATAAACCCGATGATGTAGAAACAAAGGCCTATATAAACCGAACCTTTTTGTCCAAACCATTTCATGGTACTTTTAATAAGACCGCCCTGTACGATAGCGACAGAAACTCCCACAAACGAAATTGAAATTCCTACCCACAGTTTGGTCCAGTGAAATTTCTCTTCGGTATAGAAAGTCCAGGTCGATTGAGCTGCATGCCCCGCAATGTATATAAGTGTCATGGAAAAAATAAGGCCCAAAATAGCCGGGTAACGTTTCAGGTGTTTTAATGAACCAAATGCATTGGCACGTTTCCAGTCAAAGGCCCGGCGGTTTTCTTTTTTGAGCGATTCAGGAAGAACGAAATAACCGTACAGAAAATTGATGAGTGATAAAATAGCTGCTGCGATAAACGGTGCCCTCACGCCCAGGAAATAATCGACGCCCGAGCCCAGTATAGGACCAATGATGAAGCCCAAACCAAAAGCAGCGCCGATCATACCAAAATTCTGAGCGCGTTTTTCGGGCGTGCTCACATCGGCAATATAAGCTGAAGCAGTCGTAAAACTGGCCCCGCAGATTCCGGCAAAAATACGCCCGATAAAAAGCCAGAAGATACTTGGTGCGAGCGCCAGGAACAGGAAGTCGACACCCAGCCCGAACAGGGAAATCAACAGAATAGGCCTGCGTCCGTATTTATCGCTTAAACCACCCAGGATCGGCGAAAAGAAAAACTGCATAATGGCGTATGAAATGGTAAGCCAGCCGCCGATACTGGCTGCTTTGCTCATGCTGGCGCCCGACAACGATTGAATCAGGGTGGGCATAATCGGAATAATAATACCAATGCCTGTACAGTCGATCAGCAGCGTGATGAAAATAAAAAGCATGGCTTTGTTTTTGGGCTCGGTCATAATCGTAAAAATGAAATGCAAATATACGTGCTTTCCGTAAAGTATAGGTTAAACCAGTCTGCCCGAAGAGCCTTTATGGTTTTGGAGCACGAAGATGTAGCTTGACAGGTAAGCATAATCATGCTGATGGTTATTTTTCAGGGCTTTGTTATAGCGGAATTCTCTGAAGCAGGCTATGATGTTAATGCCTCTCATGAGTTTTTTATAGTATTGAAAAAATCCATTGTACTGTTTGTTTTTCAGAGACTTAACCGGAGGTACTTCTATTATTTTTTTAACGAAGAATCCGGCTTCTGTAAATGTTGTCTGCCATTGCTGCAGGTTGGCCGGTGAGCTGAGAGATTGTATGATGCCAAAATCATGAAGGCATGCCGCATTTATTTTTTTTATGTCATGTTCCGAAACCTGATCTTTCCAGATAGCATCATTACTGGCAAACATTCCTGTCGGGGTCAGCACTCTCGAAATTTCCTTTAGCAGAACTGGTAATAGGGTTTCGTCCATGATTCCGAGAACCGATTCGGCAAACACCACATCGAAGGAGTGATCGGCAAAGGGTAATTTACCATCACGAAGCAGCTTTACAAATGCAATTTTATGCTGGCAGCCTTCCATGGTGGCTCTTTGCCGGGCCGATGACAGCATGGATTCTGAAATATCGGCGGCAGTGTACTGAACCTGAAAATGTTTTGCAATGCGCACACTGCTGGCTCCGGTGCCACAACCTATCTCAAGTATCTTCATGCCGGGTTTGAGATCCAGTTCGTGGATCATACATTCAGTGCCGCCGGCTCCCCCCGGATGCAAATATGCTGTTCCTTTTCGGGCGTGGTGATCCAGATAATGCATTGGAAGTGAAAAGATACGTAAAAAAAAACGATAGAAACAAGGCATAAAAAAACCGGCTATTGCCGGTTTTCAGAAAGGGGTTATAAAGTACGTGTTAAAACTTAAAAGCAAAACCTACCTGCGCGAAGTTCACATTGAAACCTTCGTTTACCTCGGCATAAAAGCCAAAAGATTTACTGACATAGTATCTCGCGCCTATCCCCGCTCCTACTACAGGGTAAACCGAACTGTAGGAGTCTTTGGCATATTCGTAATAAGGATCTGTGGCCGTAAAGGAATAGCTTCTGAATTTTAAACCGAGCATGGCAGAGCCATATACATCGAATTTATCTTTCACCAGAAATTTATGGTGGTAATATCCTTTGGCAACTACCGTAAAATCAGACCAGTGTTTATCCCATCCATGTCCTGCATTATCGCGGTAGGTGTTGCTTGCAAACCATGCCGAGGCCGAGGGACCGATACCAATAATACTTTGCGGAATGGCTTCTGAAATGCCCCGCTCATAACCGATTATAAAAGTAGGTGTTCGGTTATAACTATAGCCGGCACCCGATACATACAGGTTACCACTGGCAAATCCGGAACCGGCTCCGGCTCCAAGGTAAAATACGTTTTTCCCGACCCCCATAGATTGTGCATTGGCAGAAAAGCTGCAACTCAGGCATACAGCAGTCATTAAAATCAGTTTCTTCATAATTTTCGTTTTTAGATAGGTGAAAGCCCGTATACAAAGATACAAGTGAGATTACTAAAATGTTCAGATTTTCAGCACTTTTTTAAATGAAATTTATCAGCCATGAGAATGGCGGCATTCGATGAAGACTATCAGATAGCGCCTTCTTCCACGAGTTTAATGGCGCGCTCAATCATAATATCCTCCCCATTCGGGTCGTATTCGGATTTCATATTGCTGCCAAAAATCCGGGCGAGGCTTTGCCACATAAAGGCCTGAAAGCTACCACGCAGATCCTTTACAAGCTCATAGGATGTTTTACCGGTTTCGCGGTCAATGAGCTTAAGTAAAATCCGTCCCTGGGTTACAGTAAGGTCTTTCAGCTGATCTTCGAATTCACCACGGAGTTGCTTTTCAATGATCTTGAGGTAAGCATCCCGTTTGTCTTCAGGCAGGGCCTGCAGAACACGGTCGTATTCCTTCAGTTTGGCAGCAGCGAGAATGGCGTAAGGGTATACTTTTTTGACATTGTATTTAGTCCGTGTCCATTGCTCGTATTGCCTTCTCGATTTGATAGAATATTCTCCGAAGACCCACACATCCGGCAGAACAACAAGAGGAACTGTATCACCGTTTACAATTTCGCCGCGGACGCGGATCCCCATTTTGGGTTTTGATTCAGGCACAATAAGATTATCGTCGCTTTGTGCAAAGTAAAAAGCGGGGAACAATAAACATAAGAGGAACGTTTTAATATATATTGAACGACACCACATATATTATTTAATTCCCTAAACGGAAAAGGTAACCCTTAAGTTACCGTCAGGCCGTACGATTTTGAACCCATTTCGATTTTTTAACATCCTGTGCAGATGCCGAAACCGATTTTTTATTCTGGTTCCTATAATAGAAGGCACTGAAAATACCGGCAATTTCCGCTTCTTTCGGGTCATGTTTTAAAAGCATGTCCGGGGTAAAATGGTTTTTAATAAATCCGGTATCAAATTTCCCGCTGACAAAGGCTTCATGTTTGAGGGCAAATGTGCAGAAGTTCAGAGTGGTTTCTACGCCTGTAATTTCATAGTCCTGGATGGCACGAAGCATTTTCTCAATCGCCTCGGTACGGTCTTTACCATGAACGATCAGTTTGGCAATCATCGGATCATAATAGATCGGGATATCCATGCCTTCTTCAAAGCCATCATCAACCCTTACACCGGGCCCTGTAGGTACACGGTATGTAGTCAGTTTTCCGATATCGGGCAGGAAATTATTCATCGGGTCTTCGGCACACACACGTACTTCGATAGAGTGGCCGTTTATTTTGAGGTCCTCCTGTTTGAAAGTCAGCTTTTCGCCACGGGCGACCTGAATTTGTTGTTTCACCAGGTCGAGACCGGTGATCATTTCGGTAACAGGATGTTCAACCTGTAATCGGGTGTTCATTTCCAGGAAATAGAAATTGAGTTTATCATCTACCAGGAATTCCACCGTTCCTGCTCCGCTGTATCCGCAGGCTTTGGCGACTGCTACAGCACATTCGCCCATTTGTTTACGAAGTTCGGGTGTAAGCACAGCAGATGGCGCTTCTTCGATCAGTTTCTGGTGGCGGCGCTGAATACTGCATTCGCGCTCAAAGAGGTAAACACAGTTACCATGATTATCGGCAAGAACCTGTATTTCAATATGGCGCGGGCCACTGGCATATTTTTCAATGAATACGGCACCATCACCAAAAGCAGAGATAGCTTCGCTGATAGCCATTTTCATCTGTTCTTCTACTTCACTTTCTTTTTCCACGAGGCGCATTCCTTTTCCACCCCCACCGGCTGAAGCTTTGATCAGGAGCGGAAATCCAACTTCACGGGCCACCTTAATGGCTTCTTTCACGTCGCTGATAGCGCCTTCGGAACCCGGAATCATCGGAACTTTATGTTTTTTAGCTGTGGCTTTGGCACTGAGCTTATCGCCCATCATATCCATGGCTTCAGGGCTCGGGCCTATGAATGTAATACCGGCTTCGCGCACTTTACGGGCAAACTCGGCATTTTCGGAAAGGAAACCGTAACCCGGGTGAATTCCGTCAACACCCAGCTCCTTGCATATAGCCAGGATTTTATCGCCCTGTAAATAGGATTGGGAACTTGGAGGCGGGCCTATACATACCGCTTCATCGGCATATCTGACAAAGGGAGCCTGACGATCGGCTTCGGAAAAAACGGCTACCGTTTTAATTCCCATTTCTTTTGCGCTGCGCATGACACGAAGGGCAATTTCACCGCGGTTTGCTACCAGTATTTTTTGCATAGTTTAAAATTTAGTACACGAGCAAATGTAACAAAATAACCCCTTTTATCGGGAGAATATTTATGAAAGATATTTATACATTTGTTCGCAAGAAAACACCCCCTATGAATCTTTCCCTCCTAAAAGAAATGTGCGCCATTCATGCCCCCAGCGGGAATGAGATTGCCATGACCGAGTTTATTCTGAACTATGTAAAGAAGCACCAGAAAGACTGGAAGCATAAGCCCAAAGTATATCATGGAAAAGGGTTTCAGGATTGTATTGTGCTTGTATTCGGAAAACCCCGTACCGCCATTTTCGCACACATGGACAGCATCGGGTTTACGGTGCGTTATGGCAAGCAGCTGGTAAAAATCGGCGGGCCGCGCACTGAAACAGGGTTTAAGCTTGTAGGGAGCGATAGTAAAGGAGTTTGCGAGGCAAGCCTGGTAGTGAAAAAAGATCATACCATCGAATATAAAGCCAAACGTGATTTTGACCGCGGTACTGAGCTGGTGTTCAAACCCGAATGGCGCGAGACTAAAGACTTTGTTCAATGCTGCTACATGGATAATCGCCTCGGCTGTTTCAGTGCCCTGAAAGTGGCGGAAACGCTGAAAGACGGGGCCATCGTATTCAGTTGCTGGGAAGAGCATGGCGGCGGAAGTGTATCGTACCTGCAGAAGTTTCTCCAGGAGAAATACGACGTGTCGCAGGCTCTTATTTCAGATATTTCGTGGGTTTCTGATGGTGTGCCGGCCGGTAAAGGAACAGTGATCAGCATGCGCGACAGCCTGGTGCCACGAAGAAGTTACATCCATAAAATTATACACATAGCGCAGAAACACGGGCTTTCGCATCAGCTTGAAGTAGAAGGCAGCGGCGGTAGTGATGGCAAGGAACTGCAAATGGCTGAATATCCGTGGGACTGGTGCTTTATAGGGGCTCCTGAACAATTTGTGCATACCCCCGATGAAAAAGTGCACAAGAAGGATATTGAAAGCATGATCGAATTGTATAAAGTGCTGATGAAGGAGCTCTGAGTTCTTTTACTTTCTCAGGCTATTCAGCTGCTTTTCTATTTTTGATTTCTGTTTGCCGATGCGTTTGGCAATCATCTTAGCTTCGCTCCGGTAATGCATATAGCGCCTGCGATAATAGTATTCCTGCAATGCATGACGGCTCTGATCGTAAAAGGCTTCTTTAGACACTGAACCCGATAATCGGTTCATGAGTTTGCGGTCGGCATGGAGTATGGTCTTTTGATTCAGGATGCGTTTATACTGAAGTTTATACATACTATCCACCAGGGAGGACTGAAATTCGAGTATGAGACTATCTATATCCTGGTTGGTTTCACGCCAGGATTTCAGCTGACGGTCATTCCTCGCCGCTTCTCTCAGGTTTGATTTAGTGACCAGCATTAATTTCCACCCGTCTTTCATGTTCTTACGGGCTTTTTTTATTTCTTTATGAATGCGTGCTGTATTGGGTTCAAATGTCGCTTTCCAGATTCTGTATGCCTGATAGGTCCTGTTTTCGACGGAGTCGGATAAATTTAAAACAGGAAGATCATAAAAATCGTTGAAGTTTTTACGCAATCCTTTCAGCTCAACACTGAAAAAAAGAGCGCCGGCCATGTGTCTGAATGTTTCGGGAAAAGCCAGCGTATCATGAACCAACACACTATCAATAAGGTCTAAAGATGCGATAGCGGTTTCAATTTTAGATAAAGCCTTCGTTCCGTTTGTATTCATTTTTTTTTCGGCCTGTTTTCTTTTTTTATCCTGGGCTTTGGTCGGGTTTGGTTTTGGCACAATACCCGAAACACCCTTCATCCGGGCAAAACGGGCGCTTGTCGCAACACCGTTGAAAATCTTTTTATCGAGGATTAATATATTGGTTGAGAGTTTATGCAGTTTCGTTTCCGATCGGTACATTTTTTTTATCAACTTATGAATGCTGTCATTGTATGCCTTGAATAACCTCACTTTGTTTTTATTCTGCTGATGTTGGAGTTCATAGTCTTTTTTTGCATTCTCCACATTGCATAGTGCTGTTGTGTAAAGATCGTTGTAGTAAAACAGCTCCTGTTTTAAACGAACGGTGTCGTTCATGACTGTAGTGCCATTCACAGCCAGGTAGTTATTTACCGTTTGCATGTAAGTTGCTGTGTTCCTGAAATTATCTTCCAGTTGTTTTATGCCTTCAGTTTGCATTTGCCTGTCGTAACCCACGGACTCCATATCGTCGCAGTCTTTGCAGGCACGGACTACAGAGCTATTGCCTAATACCGAATCCTGGTAATGAAGCAAATGAGCTTCTTTGCTGAAGTTTTCAAAATCGAAAATGCTGACCGGGCTATCGAGCAACTGCCAGTAATTTACCATGGGCAAATGGTTGGTGACAAATTCTTTGGGATTGGCATCAACATATTTCGGGTCGTAGGACCTCACATATTTAATGCGGAATGGAAAACGGCTCAGGTGAATCCGGAATAACAGAAATTTAACCGGGCCAAATTTTGTAACCAGCCCGCCGGAAGCCCAGGTCAGGTCGCTCAGGTGCCACTTATTGTCTATCCTATAGGCACTCCACGCGTGGTCGTCGGGAAAAAAGGTATCGCCAAAATCATAAAACCAGTCTTTGCCATAGCCATGCACAACCGCCGAGCTGATGCCGGCTTCGCGACACATGTCGGTAAACAGGTGGCTATACCCTTCGCATACGGCTTTACGACTTCGCAGTACTCTGTTCGGTTTATAGCGCCGGGGCTTAAACCGGATGTAGGCTTTTTTGTCGTAACGGATGTGGCGGGTGATCCAATGGCTGATGTTATCTGCTTTTTCCTGATCAGTAGAGGCATTTTTCGTGAGGGCATGTGTGAGTTTTTTGTAATTAAACGACGATAAAAAATGTACCCGTTGCCCTTTTGTGTTTTCCTGGCCTACGGCTACACCACTCCGGAAACACACCAGCAAAAGCAGGCAGGCGTGTTTTAAAACAGACGAAATACTGGAAGGCAGGAGTTGACGCATACTTATAAAAAACGTTGTTTTACAGTGTTATCAGGGACCATACAACTCTCTGATTTGCCAAACCATTTGTAACGATGGCGTGCAATATAGTCATACACAGCGTTTCGTATAAATTCCGGAATAATTAAAAAGACTGCCAGCATGGGATATGCACCTTTCATGTGCTTTGCCAATCGCAGTGCTGCTGCAGATTTTACGTGGGCTTTACCATGTTCTATTAACACGAGACTGTCTGTTTTCAGGGGGTCGATCTGAAAACGCGACAAAAGGTATTTTCCGCTTTCCGATTGCAATGAGGCGAAATAAAGCTCCGGATGTTTTTCCTTTTTAAGCACAAACTGTACGGTGGAACTGCAGAAGTTGCAATAGCCATCGAATAAGAGAATCGATTTCTCTTCGGCTGTGGAATCGAGATTTGTCAAGGTTTTACGCTGATGGAATAAGGGTCGGTTGCTACTTCTGTTTTTTTGCTCAGGAGTTTCATCGACGCCAGGTCAAAATAATTTACAAAACCATTGCGCCCGCTGCAAACCCCTGTGTGATGTGGTGCCGGACCCGTTGAATAAATGTTGCGGCTCGCTACGTATACATAACCCTGCTGATCGTTTACCCCTACTCCATGCGGCAGATAGCCCACTTTGTAATTGGTAAGCTGTAAGGACGAAATATCCACAACCGACAAAACACCGCGGCCGCTGCCAAAGGTTGTAGAATCTTCGGAACAGGTGATGTACAGTTTGTTGAGTACCTTGCTCATGGCTATTTCCTGTGGGTATACGCCACATGGAATAGCCTGTATCAATTGATTGGTGGCTGTATTCATCACCCGGATCTCATTGGATTTCTGGCAGGTTACAAAATACATGGAGCCGTCCTGCGAAAACATGATTTCATGCGGATCGAGGGAGCTGTATAATTTCACGGGCTGCCCGGTTTCCAGAACAACCTGGTTGATGCTTGTAAAACCGGTATCGACTTTATATACAAAATTACCGGTTTGTGCCGTGATGTAAAGTGTATCCAATGTACTGTTGAGTGCTGAGCCGTGAATCGGCGATGCGAAACCACCCACATTCTGAATGACTTTCATATTCACCAGATCGACAGATGCCAGGCGGCTGCTCGATTGCCAGGAGATGCAGTAGCCTTTGGTTCCATCGGGGGTAATAGTGAGGGTATTCCAGTTTTGATCGGTACCAAGCACCACTTCGCCCACCAGGCTATTATCGGATGTGCGGTATTTCTGAAGAATCGAATTGGCTACAAAAACCACATACCAATACTGGCCATCCGGCGAAACCACCACTTTATGAGGACTCTCGATCACGCCCGGTTTGTTGCCTACAGTAATATAGCGCATGGGCAGATTGGTAGCGGCATCGAAAACGGTTACCACGTCGCATCCCTGGTTCAGTACATAGAATTTGGCACGCTGCGGATTATCTTTCCACATAATCTTTCCGTTGATATCCGGGGCTCCTGCATCGATCCATGATTTGATCGTTTTGACTTCTTCCTCGCTCAGCGCGTTGCCATTCAGGGGCATTACCGGAGCATTGACCGGCCCGAGTGAAGGGTATGTATTGATGAAATAGCATAAACTTGAAAAGTCGCTGCTGTATGGAATTACCGGGGAACCGGAAGTAGAGCCTTCAAACAGTTTGTCCCACGAGCTGAGATTGAGGCTGTTGGCAGCCATATAGCTGGCATCGTTATGGCAGCCTGATGTCGCACATTTGTAGGTGAAAATTTTCCCGACTTCCACCGGAAAACCACCCATTTGTGGATAGGCCTTGTCGTTTTTACAGGAAGGTCCGAATACCGTAAAAGCCAGTATTGAAAGGGAACTCAGGAGTATGACTGATGTTCTTTTCACGGTGTTAATGAATAATGATTTTTCGGGTTGTAGAACCGGTTATATGCCCATGATCCGATAAAAACAATACCTGCATCACATAGAAACCGGGAGCCAGGGATGAAACGTTGAATTCATTGCTTTTATTACTATTCTGTACAGTCATCACCACATGCCCGAGTGCATCCATAAGGTTGTATCGCACTTCCTGCAGCAGGGGCGATTCTATAGCCACCTGGAAGGCTGATTGCGCCGGATTCGGATAAACCGTTACGCCGGAAACATCTATGGGATTCAGTTCGTTTATGCCGATGGTATTTGGTACAGAGCTGAAGAATCCAACGCCGCCGGCATAA
Source organism: Bacteroidota bacterium (assembly GCA_018267825.1). GTDB lineage: Bacteria > Bacteroidota > Bacteroidia > B-17B0 > Aurantibacillaceae > JAFDXR01. Next base: position 59,876 of record JAFDXR010000016.1, read on the forward strand.
TTCCCGAGGAAAAGATCGCGTTTGCCATCATTATTTACATCCACAAAGAAAGGGCTGCAGCGTGTACCTTCATTTATTTTATAAAGGGTTGTATCTACTTTATTGAAATTGCCACTGAGGTTTCCATCAATATTATCGAACAGGTAAATATTCCCGACTTCGGATCCCACAAGGAGTTTGGATACGCCTGCATCGTTATATAAAAACGGGACGCTGTAACCTGTAAGCCAGCCATATTGTTTTACATTCACACCGCCAAAGCTGGCCGTTTGCAGAACAAAATTAGGATTCGATGTTGTTCCTGTGTTTTTATAGTAAGTCAGTTTACCGGTCTGATTACCTATCAGCAGATCTACCAGTCCGTCTTTATTCACATCCACCAGTTGCGGTGTGGCATTATTGCCTACATCAATATTGAAATAATTGGCCACATAATTTCCGAATACAGCCGGAGTGCCAAAGATTGCGGTATTCTGGAAATAGTGGAGGTTTCCGTTAAAATCGCCAATGATCATATCGTTATCAAAATCGCCATCGAGATCGGCAAAGGTCGGAAACATGCCGGTGAGGTTATAGGTTGTCAGATTCTGGTAATCGCGGGTTATCAGTGAAAATGAAGGGGCGGCGGCTGTGCCTGTGTTTCTGTAATAGGCAATTTTGGAGAGATTGGTATTTCCTGTATAATAGCCCACATTACCTATAAGCAGATCGAGTTTCCCGTCGGCATCAGCATCAAACAGACATGGATAGGCCCCCTCTCCTACTTCGATCATATTGTCCTGCAAAAGGTTTTTCTGTTGAATATGAAAATCGGCAACAGTGGTAGCCGACATGTTTTTGTAGTACCAGAGACTGGCATAATTCTCGGAACCGGCAACTGCATTGGGACTTGCCAGCAGGTCTTTTTTTCCGTCGTTGTCTATATCCACATAATATGAGCATGGAAAGGAGTTCATCCGGGCCACAGTTGTACTGGCTTTGAGCGGATAGTTGGGATAAAGCTGTGTGGTATCGAAGATATGTGCATTGGTGGTGCTTCCCACGTTTTCGGCATATTGCAGAATGCTGCAGGCAATATCGCCGAGCAGAAGATCCTGGTCGCCATCGCCATCGTTATCAAAACACATAATGCATGATCCGGCGTGTAAAGGCTTCGAAATACCAGGTGTAGTGAGGCTATCCATGATTTTCTGGTAAGGGCACTGACTCAGGTAAATGGTACAGTTGTTTTCATAAATATCGCCCCAGCAATCGTCAACCATATTAAATACGAGGCTGTCGGAGTGTCCGTACAATTCCTGACTCATGTTTTTATGGTATTGTATTTTGATACCGAATGTGCTGTAGGAAAGCACATCGAGATCGCCGTCGCCGTCGATGTCGGCAATACCGGGTAATCCAACGGGGCTTGCATATAAATTGGAGATGCTTGGTGCGCCACCGGGATTGTAATTGCTATTGATGATCGATTTTACGAGGGTCATGCTGAAGGTGCCCGGACTGCTTACATTTCTGTATACTTTGATTCCACCGGTGGTATAGGCAAAGAGATCTTCGCGTCCATCGTTGTCGTAGTCGAAAAACAGGGCCCAATCGCTTACATCCGGAAAATGCGCCTGGTAGTATGGCGCATGTTTGTATATTATCTGCCCGGCTGTTCCCTGGTTGAGGAAAGCCCGGAGTTTTCCACCCGAATTGCAGGTTTTATCATAAATAACGAGGTCTTTTTTACCATCCAGGTTCAGATCTGCCTGGGAAACTTCACAGAAATTAAGGCCGCCGGCCCAGGGATTTTTAAGAGCCTGGCCATTTTCCTTCACCACAATGGTATCGCGAAACAATTGAGACTGGGCCACTATTGTTTTGGCTGTAAAGCACATACCGACCAACAGGCCGGAAATAAATTTCAGATAGGACATCACTTTGTAAAGTTAAGGAATTTAAATGCATTGAATACCCGTAACTTCTTAATTTTCAGCTATAAAAATATTTGCTAAATATAGCGTAGAACTATATATTTGCACCCTTAAAATTTTTGATACAATTATGCAAAACAAAGGTGCTATTAAAATTTTCGCTATTCTTTTAGCTTTAGCGTGTATTTTCTATTTATCGTTTACATGGAAGACCCGTGCCGTTGAAGCCGAAGCCATGGAGTATGCCGAATCGGTGTCCTCATCAGTTCCGGTAACGAATGCTGCTAATAAGTTCGCGAATACCGATTCTGTTAAACGCAGGTATTTCATTGATTCCATTAAGGTTAAAACCTTCGACCATTATCTGGATTCGGTTAAAACACTGCCGGTATACAGCCTTGGCTTTACCAGCTACACTTACGAGGAGTGTAAGAAACGCGAGATCAACCTCGGTCTCGACTTACGTGGTGGGATGAACGTGACCCTGGAGGTTTCTGTTCAGGACATCATCAAAAACATGTCGAACAACAGCGAGGATAAGGATTTCAAAGCCGCCCTCGAAAGTGCACAAAGCAAACTGGGAGTGAACAATAACGATGATTTCGTTACTTTGTTTGACAAGGAATACAGAAGAATTGCTCCAAACGGCCGCCTGGCCCCTATTTTCTCAACCATCGAGAATAAAGGTAAACTGGAATACAGTGCAACCAACGACCAGGTGATTGCCTTTATCCGTACCAAAGTAGAAGAAGCTATCTCTAACTCTGAGAAAACTTTCCGCAGCCGTATTGACCGTTTCGGTGTGGCTCAGCCAAATATCCAGAAACTGGAATCAAGCGGACGTATCCTGGTTGAATTACCGGGTGTAAAAGATAAAGAACGCGTACGCGAACTGTTACAGGGTACTGCTAATCTGGAGTTCTGGGAAACATATGATAACGAAGAAGTTGGTCCGCTGATGCTGAAAGCCAATGAGAAATTATCGCAGGTTTTATTCCCTGATTTCCAGACAACCAAAGATACTACAAAAGCGATTGACACGACATCTGTTAAAAATGCAAGTGTTGCTGCGACATCGACTGCTACTGTAAAAGAAGACACAACCAAAAAAGGAAAAGTGGATTCTGCAGCCCTGGCTGTTAAAACCGGCACCAATGCCGCTGCAAAAGATACAGCTTATCAGAACTTCATGAAACGTTTCCCATTGTATTACTTCGGTAACTACCCTGGTCCGTTAAAAGCGTTTGTAACTTATAACCAACAAAACCAGCAACCTGAGCGCTTTATTCCGGGTGCTGTTGTGGCCCGTGCCTTCAGTAAAGAAGATACAGCCTTAGCCAACAAATACCTTCGCAATGAAGCTCTCCGCGCTGTATTTCCAAGCAAGCTGAAGTTTATGTGGAGTGCCAAGGCTAAAGACGTGAAAAACGAAGCCGGTGACGTTGTAGGAAAATACTTCGAATTATACGCCATTAAAGTAACTGACCGTAATGGTAAAGCTGCGCTTTATGGCGATATCATCACAGATGCCCGTAAAGATTACGACCAGAAAACAGGTGGTCACCCATTCATCAGCATGTCGATGAACTCAGAAGCTGCTGAAAAATGGAAACGTATTACAGGTAACAATGCCCCTAAAGATGGTAAACCGGGACACAGCATTGCTGTAGTTATGGATAACATGGTATACTCTGCTCCGGTTCCAAGCGGCGAAATTGCCGGCGGTAACTCGCAGATCACAGGTGATTTCTCGAATGATGAAGCCGATGCTCTCGTAGCTATTTTAAGTGCAGGTAAATTACCTGCTCAAGCACGCATCGTCGAAGAGAATATCGTTGGTCCGACCCTGGGTCAGGAAGCCATTGACTCCGGTTTAATGTCATTTGCTATTGCCCTCGTGGTGATCCTGGTGTTCATGTTTATGTACTATAATAAAGCCGGTATGGTGGCAAACATTGCTCTCATCGCCAACATGTTCTTTATTATGGGTATTCTCACATCGCTCGGTGCGGTATTAACATTACCGGGTATTGCGGGTATCGTATTAACGATCGGTTTAGCGGTGGATGCGAACATCCTGATCTTTGAACGTGTGCGTGAAGAACTGGCGCTTGGCAAAAACACGTCGCAGGCCATTAAAGAAGGCTTTAAACATGCCATGAGTTCTATCATTGACTCCAACGTGACGCTGGCTATCCTCGCTGTCATCCTGATGGTATTTGGTACAGGTCCGGTACAAGGTTTCGCTACTACCTTATTAATTGGTATCGGTGCTTCACTGTTCTCTGCTATCCTGATTACCCGAGTTATTTTCGACTGGATGCTGGAACGCAAAATGAGCATTCCTTTCGATAACAATGCAACGCGCAACTCATTCAAAAACATACACATTGATTTCGTTGGAAAACGTAAGGTATACTACATTATCTCTTCATTAATCATTGTGGCCGGTGCTGCTATGTTTGTTAAACACGGTGGATTAAACCTCGGGGTTGACTTCAAAGGTGGTCGTACTTACCAGGTTCGTTTCGAGAAAGAAATGAACACTGAGAATATCAAACAGGCATTAGCCAAACCGTTTGAGTCGGCTCCGGAAGTAAAAACTCTGGGTAGCGCCAACCAGGTGAAAATTACAACGACATTCCGTGTAGCTGATAATAACATCAAGGCCGACAGCCTGGTAGATGCTTCTCTGAAAACCGGTTTAAATACCCTGGGTACCAAGTATGAAATCATGAGCCAGCAGAAAGTTGGTCCTACCATTGCCACAGACATCGTTTATGGTGCTTATGGAGCGATCCTCTTCTCGTGCTTACTGATGTTTATCTACATCATTATCCGATTCAAAAAATGGCAGTATGGTCTCGGTTCGGTAGTGGCTTTATTCCACGACGTACTTGTTGTATTATCGTTCTACACCATATTTGACGGTATTCTGCCGTTCTCACTCGAAATTGGCCAGGACTTCATCGCAGCTATCTTAACGGTAATGGGTTACACCATGACTGAGACGGTGGTTGTGTTTGACCGTATCCGTGAGAAGCTGGCTGAAAGCGGTAAGAGCGATGTATTCGGTGAAGAGCGTAATAAACTGATCAATTTCGCATTGAACAGCACATTAAGCCGTACCATTTTAACATCGTTGACTGTATTCTTTGTGTTATTGGTTATCTTCATCTTCGGTGGTGAAAGTATCCGCGGCTTTATCTTTGCCTTATTGATCGGTCGTATCATTGGTACGTACTCTTCTTTATGTATCTCTACGCCTATCGTAGTTGACTTTGATAAACGCAAATAATAAGATATCATTCCTTTTTAAATAAAGAATCCCCGGCTTATACCGGGGATTTTTTATTTTATATGGTTTCGCTGGAATCCATTAAAAAAGCCCTTCCGGAAACAGAAGAGCTTTTTTAAAACAAAACAAGCAACGACCCGGCTATCGCGTAGCCCACTATTACATAAAGACTTCCATATTTTTTTCTTCCATCATTTTCTTGAGGTTGATTAAAGCATAACGCATACGCCCCAAAGAAGTATTGATGGATACATTGGTAAATTCGGCAATTTCCTTGAAGCTCATATCGTAATAGGTGCGCATAATCACAACTTCGCGTTGTTCGGCGGGCAGTTCGTTTACGAGGTTGCGCATATCGCGTTTAAATTCGCTTTGTTCACGTTCATCGGTGGTATCGTGGCATGGTATCAGGTCGAAGATGGCGGTTTCCTCCCCTTCTTCATTGATGATAGCCGGAATGGTTGGCATTTTCTTGATCCGGCGGAAGTGATCAACGATCAGGTTTTTGGCAATCCGGAGCAGCCATGGTAAAAACTTTCCTTCTTCGTTGTATTGGCCGCGTTTCAGGGTTTGAATCACCTTAAAGAAGGTGTCCTGGAACACATCTTCGCTCAGGGTTTTATCACGTGTAATAATATAGATATATGAAAATATCTTACGCTTGTGACGTTGAATTAAAATAGCCAGGGATTGCTCGTTACCGTTGATATAGAGCTGTACAAGCTCATTATCGCTTAGATTTTGCATAGACATAATACCTCGTTTTTATTAGAGAAAGAAATAAATTAGGTAGATGTCTAAGCGATGGTAACTCCTTTTTTTAGTTTAACAGATTTTATCAAAAATAATACAAAAATTTCATCGAACACCGGGTATAACCCGATGTTTGAGTGAAAGTCTATAATGGCTGATTAAAAATAAGATCCTAATACGTGAAGCAATTTGTCGATTTGGCTTCTCCACAGCAATTTAACAGATTCTTCTTCGCCCTTATCGCTGGCAAAGTCTGTAATCATGAGGGAAATATCGTTGGTGAGTTCGTCGCGCTGGATACGGAATTCGAAATAACTGCCATCATTCTTATCGGCCCACTGGTAGCGGATCAGGGATTCAGGAACATCTTTTACAAGGTGTGCCTGTTGTTGCTGGCCATCCCATACAAATGAATAGATGCCGTTACGGATATTTACATCGTCGCAGAACCATTCTGACAGGCCACTTGGAGAGCTAAGAAACTCATACAATAATTCGGCGGAAGAACGGATTACAAATTCGATTTCAAATTTTCCGGGAGGCTCTTTCAGCGGTTTGGCGCTGATCATTGGATCCACTTTATAGGTTGGCGGCATCACGATGGGTTTCGGTGCCGGTTTTGGTGTTTCTTTCTTAACGGGTGCTGGTTTTGCTACAGCTGCTTTTACCACTTCCTTAGCCTTAGGTACAGGAGCAACTGTTTTTTTCACAGGGGCCGCTACCTTGGCTGGTTTTGCTGCTTTAACCGGTTTCGATTTTACGATGGGTTTCGCTACTTTTTTTACAACTGCTTTTTTCGGGGCAGCCTTTTTCACAACTTTCTTTGCCACCGGTTTTTTAGCGGCTGCTTTTTTCTTTACCGGAAGAGCTTTGGTTATTTTTTTGACAGCTTTTTTAACTGCTTTCTTGGCTTGTTTTTTTGCTGGTTTTGCAACCTTTTTCGCGGTGCTTTTTTTGCTCACAGGTTTCGTTGTTTTCCTGGCAACTGCTTTTTTAGGAGCTGGCTTCGCTTTGGCTTTTTTTGCAGGTTTTGACGGTGTTTTACTTTTTTTGGATACTACTTTTTTCGCCGTTTTTTTCTTGGGGGCGGACTTTTTTGATTTGGACGAAACCTTACTTTTTTTCGACATAACTGCAAATTTTTCGGAAATGTATAAAAAAAAAAGTATTTCACAATAGCCAACTATAAAAAAACAAAGAAAAATTAATGCGTGGTATTTTATTAAAACTGTATATTTGCCACCCTGAAATGGAGATGCTATAAGTTATCGGGTGAACCATCCCGGGCAGATGCATAAAAAACTTCGGATTCAGTTTAAAAAAAACACCTGGCGGGGTAGCTCAGATGGTTAGAGCGCAGGATTCATAACCCTGAGGTCCCGGGTTCAACTCCCGGCTCCGCTACAAAAAAAGGCCCCTTATGGGGCCTTTGTCGTTCATACACGTTTGATTGAAAACCTGATTTCTTTTGTGATCAACTCTTTGATTGTTATTATTATGATTTTAGAAGGTCATTAAATAGATGTACTTTAATGTTTATATTGTGATAACGCAGAGATCGCAAAAGTGAACAGTATGTTGCAGTGATAGATTTTGAACACAGCTAAATTTCTAATGATGATACAAATGAAAAAACTGGTATTTATTTTTTGCATGACCATTACGGCTCTTTCATATTCTCAGACAAGCGATTCCATTGAAAATATTATCATTATCACTACAGATGGTTTGCGCTGGCAAGAGGTATTTAAGGGAATGGATACGCTTATTGCTTCGGATAACCGGTATAACCAAAAACAAGAAAAGGAATTATTCGAAACTTACTGGGCTGCTTCGGCAGCAGAAAGAAGGGAAAAATTATTGCCATTTATATGGTCTGTTATCGAAGCCCAGGGCCAGTTATATGGTAACAGGGATTGTAAATCGAATGTAAATGTTACTAACAAATACTGGTTTTCGTATCCGGGATATAGTGAGATGTTTTGCGGGTACGCCGATAAAAAGGTGAATTCAAATGCATATACATTTAATCCCAATACAAACCTGTTTGAATTCATGAATACGCAAAAGGGATTTGAAGGAAAAGTAGCGGCTTTCGGGGCCTGGGAAGTTTTTGATAAAATATTGAATGAGCCCAGAAGTAAAATTCCGGTTGTAAGTGGTGGCGACTCCTGCGGTATGCCTGAACCGGATACTGTGGAAAGTGCGATCAATAAAAGCAAAAAGGAAACTCCCAATCCGGAAGCTCTGGGTAAAGAAGAATATGGCGATATGTTTACATACCAGGCATCCAAACATTATGTCGAGAAACATAAGCCGCGTGTTATCTTTATTGGCTATGGCGAAACGGATGTCTGGGCGCATTGGAGCCAGTACGCGTCATACTTGAATGCGGCACATCAGTTTGATCAGTGGATGAACGATTTATGGCAGTATATTCAGAATGATCCAGTATATAAAAACAAGACCTTATTATTTATAAGCACTGATCATGGCCGCGGCTATAAGGAGAATGAATGGACGAATCATAACCGCAGGACTAAAGGTTCTAACCAGATTTGGTTCGGAGTTATGGGACCTGGGGTTACAGCCAAGGGTGAGGTTAAGAATTCCAAAACACTTTATCAGAAACAATTTGCAGAAACCTGGGCAGAATTTTTAAACCTTCATTTCGTTTGCGATCATAAGGTTGCCAAGGGTTTTAAGCCTGTTTTGACAGATACTTCAAAAAAGAAATAGTTTGTCAGAAACCTTTTGCAGAAGTATATTTTCCGTTTTTGAAAATGAAGGAAGTGCTTTGCAAATATTGTTTAACAAAGTTAATTTCCTTCAGGTGCTTATCCGCTTGATTGCTCACTTCGGTCAGATACTTTTGATCGCGCAAACGATAGAATATGGGTGTTCCAGTTTCAAACTGAAGCTTCAGGACCAGCGTGTCAGAGCTAAACAGTATCTCATTGCCGTAGGGTCTTGAGAAGGCAAAGGGTTTAAAATCTTTACTGAACAGATCCTGTCCTACAAAGTGAAATTGCCCCGGGTAATTTATTTCATGCAAAATGGTAGTAGCAAAATCACATTGTGCGCACATATCATTAAACCGTCCTGGTTCTTTGCTGGTGTTTAAGAGAAGGGCCGGTATACGGAATATATTGTAGTCGCCATCATCAGGGTCATATATGGCTCCATGATCTGCCAGTACGAGGAATAATGTGTTTTTATATTCCGGATTGCGTTTACAATGTTCAATAAATTTACCCAAAGCATAATCGCTGTAATAAAATGAAGCCTGCAATTTGGTCATTTTGTTTATCTCCGGATGCTGTTTCCTGAATTCATTTGGTACTTCATTAGGGGCATGATTGCTCACGGTCATAAGCACTGATAATGTTGGTTTCTTTTCATGCGACCAGATGAGGGTTTCTGCTTTATCATAGAGGTCTTCATCGCTAATACCCCATTCATTTTTAACCCTCCAGGTTTTAAAGTCTTTGATGTCGATGATTTTTTCGAAACCACCCTGAGAGAAGAAATCGGACATATCATCAAATCCGGCATCACCATTATGAATAAACTGTGTATTGTAGCCTTCACTTACAAGAATACTCCCCAGTGTTTCAAAAGGATTAACTCCTTTTCTACGTTGAAGATTGATCCCTTGTATAGCCGGAAATCCGGAAACAGTGCTGATAATACCATGCTGAGAGCGCGGACCATTTGATCTGCAGGAGGTAAACAAAATACCCTCCTGACTGATTTTATCAAAATATGGTGAAAATCCCTTATGGTCTTCGTTTAAACATCCTATATAACGGGCGCTAAAACTCTCCATGATAACAATAACAATGTTTTTTTTGAGAAATGGTTGTGTATTGTTGATTTTTCTGAGTGTTGGTAAGTTGCTGCTCAGTGGCTGTTCATTTTGCTTTATAATAGCCTGTTTTAACCCATTTATAGCCGCTGAATCGGCACAGAAATGATAATCGGGAATACTTTCTTTGTAAATATCATGCTGATCAACGGATTTGATGAATGAATAAGTGCCGTTTAAAGCCGCCTGATTAAGGGTATTGGAAGTCGTGGTAGCCAGGGCCCAAAACGGTGGGCCGAGATATAAAAAAGAAAAAACCATAAGAAAAAGCAGGGCCACAGGAAATTCCCTGAATGAAAGAGCATCTGTATCAGGCAGATGTTTCCTCATTTTTCTGGTAAAAAGGATACTCAAAAAAAGCGTAATAACAAAGACCAAAAGAACTATCGATACTGGAAAATCATGAAGGATTGTTTTTATGATGGCATGATTTTCACTTTGGAATATTTCGAGTGCTTGATAGTTAAGCCTGCTATTAAATTGCCGAAAATAAAAACAATCGATCACATTAAGTGTAACGGCAGCAGAAAGAAGCCATGAAACAACCACACCAAATGGGGCATAAAAACGATGCCGTAAAAGGTAATACATACAGCTTAAGAGTATAGCCAGCAGCATGATTGCAGAGCAAAGCCAGGAATCGATAATAAAGCCTATAAAAAAAGTAAAGAGCAGATCGGCAGCCGAAACAGCGCGTGTGTCAGATAAGGTAAAGAGGATAAAGACAACCCGGGTAATACATAGTAAGATTAACCCGAAGAGGAAATATCGTGAAAGGGCGTCGAGTAACCTGTTCTTCCAAAAAGTCATTTCTAAATATAAATATTTTTTCAATGTCAATGCATCTTGCATACTTTCTCAGGTGTCATAGACATGAAGGTTGCCCGTGGTTTTTACCGGAAGTTTCAACACTCCACGATACTAAGAAGATTGCCTGGTGTAATACGGTTATGAAAATTTCAGTGAAAAAACGGTCCCCTTTTCACTCCTTATATCAAGTTGCCCGTCGAGTTGCGTTGTCAGCGAATCGATGAGTTGCAAGCCAAGAGTCTGTGAATTTTCAATGTCGGGTTTATCTGTAAATCCGACGCCATCATCGGAAACAAGCAGGTGGTATTTAAAAGATCCGGAACGCAACTCTTTAAATTGTACAACAATGTTTCCTTTCCGTTTGTCGTGGAAGGCATATTTAAAGGCGTTGGAGAGCAATTCGTTGATAATGATGCCACAGGGGATGGCCTTGTCTATTTCAATAAATTCGTCGCGGATATTGATATTGAGTTTTACCTTGATATTCTTATTAACATTGTAGGTTTCCTTTATAAAGCTTACCAGTTCCTGGATGTATTCGGCAATCTTGATATTGGAAAGATTTTTGGAACGGTAAAGTAGTTCGTGGATAATGGCCATGGACTTTATACGCCCGATACTTTCAATGTATTTTTCACGCGTTTTTGAATCCTTGATATTGTCGGCCTGCAGGTTGAGCAGGCTCGAAATGATCTGCAGGTTGTTTTTAACACGGTGGTGAATTTCTTTGAGGAGTACCTCTTTTTCAAGGAGCGAATTTTTCAGTTTTTCCTCATTCTTTTTACGTTCGAGAAAAGCAGGAATCTCTACATGCGACAGCTTTGGTATTTTCTTATTTTGTTTGAGGTACGAATCTATTTTATGGGGTGGCGCCATGATAAATGTGCAACTGGCATCACCGCGTGCTCTGCAGGTAATCTCAACAGTGGTAAGCGGAATACCGAAACTGGCTTCGCACCAGCCACTCGAATAACCGGCATTCATGATACATACAGGCGTGGTGGCGTGTTTACCGGCTTTGATCCAGGCATCGGCTTCGAACGAAAAAGGATGATCGAATTTCAGGTAAAAAGAGTCGTCGGGACTTGGTTTACTTTCAGAAGATATATCAACAAAGGCCCAGCCTGCATAGGCAAAGTGGACAGGACCGGCAGACAGTTTACTGATCGGATCGGTGAGCTTCATTTTTTCATGAAAATTATGAGCATCTTCAATACCGATAACGTGAGCCATATCGAACAGAATGTTTTTTCCGATACTTAAGGCTTCATCCTCTCCCCTGTTCTGATAGAGGTCTTTGATAGAGTTGAGAAATTCATGCGACAAGGCCGAAGCCCTCACCAGTACATAACGCTCATTATTAATGTCGATCATACCCTGTGAAGGTGTAAACCGCAATGCTTTAAAATAATCGCCGACTGTCTTTTCCGCCTTTGCAAAAATGGCCTTCATCGACCCGGGGACCTTTACTGTAGGCTGATTTGAACCATCGGATTTCTGATTGGCACGCAGCCGGGCATTCTCCTTTTTAAGAGTTGCAACTTCCTGTTTAAGTTGTTTTATAAGTTTTGCCTGATCCGCATTCATGGGAGTAAATACATGTAAGGATAATCTAAAGTAGCATATTTTTTAATATTGCGGTGTATCGGAATTTACCTATGTAACCTAAAATTTTAGTAAAAACGGTTTTGTAAATTATTTGTAAGTGAATGAACATTCATTTATATTTGTGACCGATTATGAGAATCAGAGATGAAAATAAAGAAGCTTCTATCCGCGAAAAGGCGATGGAGATGATTGTGAACGAAGGCTTTGACGGACTCAGCATGCAGAAACTGGCTAAGGCAGCGGGCGTGTCACCGGCTACGATTTACATTTATTACAAAAACCGTGAAGATTTGCTGACTCAATTGTACAATGAGGTTCAGGAAAAATTTGCGGAAGTCGCTCTCAGGCGTTTCAACCCGGAGCTGTCACTGGAAGAAGGGTTATGGCTTCAGTGGAAAAACCGGATGAAATTTATTCTCGAATACCCGGTCTATTTTCAGTTTTTCGAACAGTTCAGAAATTCCCCGCTTATTAATCATAAAGATATTCAGAAGAATGAGTTCCGTGAGAACATGAAGAACTTCGTATTAAATGCGATTAAACGTGGCGAACTGGCTAAAATGGAACCTGAAATATTCTGGGCAGTGGCTTATGGTTCTTTTTATACCGTGGTGAAGTTCCATCTCCAGGAGAAAACCATGATGGGCGGACCATTTAAGATGACTGACACAAAAATGAAGCAAATGCTTCAGATGGTGCTGAAAGCACTGAAACCTTAAACCAATTTATTTAAACCAACATTTATTAAAAAACATGTGCTGTTAGGCTGCCGGAAAATACCACCGGCCTGCTCCCGGGAACCACTGACCTATTGTTCGTTGTGCAGACCGGTTGGTGATATTAGTTTCGCGGCAAACGCATATTCCTGAAAAATTATGACAACATCTCCTACTACCCCGGCTCCTACCGGATTTACAAAATACCAGGCCTTTATTATTGCTATTCTGGCCATATTGCAGTTTACTGTTATTCTTGATTTCATGATCCTTTCTCCCCTGGGAGATACCTTACAGAAGACGCTGCACATCGAAGCCTCGGCTTACACCATGGTTGTTTCGGCTTACGCTATCAGTGCCGGCATTTCCGGCTTATTGGCAGCAGGCTTTGCTGATAAATTTGACCGCAAAAAACTGTTATTGTTTTTTTACGCCGGCTTTATTCTGGGTACGGTTATGTGCGGACTGGCAGAGAGCTATGGTGCTCTGCTTATTGCACGCATTGTTACCGGCTTATTTGGCGGGGTTCTTTCTTCAACATCCTACGCCATTATTACCGACCTGTTTAAAATGGATCAGCGTGGCCGTGTTATGGGATTTGTGCAAATGGCTTTTGCGGCCAGCCAGATTCTCGGTATCCCTTTGGGGCTTCTGTTATCTGAATTGTTCAGCTGGCATGCGCCATTTTTCCTTATTGTTGGCTTTAGTGCTGCCGTATGGGTTATTGTGCTCCTGTACATGAAACCGGTTACGGATCACCTGAAGATAAAAAACGATCACAATCCTATACAACACTTAATCAAAACGCTAGGGCGCAGGGATTACCAGATAGGTTTCCTGGCCACTACTCTGCTTGCCACCGGCGGTTTTATGCTCATGCCTTTCGGGGCGGCTTTTGCGATTAACAACTTACATGTCTCCAATAAGCAGTTGACGCTTATGTATACAATTACCGGTATTGTTTCAATTATTTTCGGTCCGCTCATCGGTAAGCTGAGTGATAAGGTAGGAAAGTATAAATTATTTATAGCGGGTTCCATGTATACCATGGTGATGGTAGGCATATACACCAACCTGAGTGCCACGCCACTTGCTGTAATTATCGGTTTAAATTCCTTGTTGTTTATCGGTGTATCGTCGCGGATGATTGCTTCGCAGGCCCTTATGACCGCGGTACCCGACATGAAAGACCGTGGTGCGTTTATGAGTATTAATGCATCGGTTCAGCAGTTTTCGGGTGGCCTGGCAGCCATGCTTGCAGGAGCTATTGTAATACAGCAGAAAAGCGGATTTATCGAAAACTATTATGTACTCGGCTCTGTTGTTATTGGAGCTATGGGTGTATCCATTGGATTCATGTATTTCATTAACCAGCTGGTGAAACGAAAACTGGCAAATAAAAATGCGTAATGGTATTGGTTTTTAAAACATCGGTTCAACATAAGAAACAGGTTAAGCAATTGAAACCGTTGCTGGATCATTCGCTGAAGCCCGCCGTCTGGAATTTTGACCTTGAAGATTGCGATAAGATCTTCCGGGTTGAAGCCAGCAGTAACATCAGTCATGATGTGATCCGGCTCCTGAACAAGGAAGGGTTTTCGTGCGAGGAACTTATATAGGTTTAAAATTCGCTGATAAACGACAGCAGGTCTTTGTTTTCGTTTATCCAAAGTACCAGGCTGTTGTTACGCGGCGGAAGCCCCAGTTTCTGGCAAATACGTGATCTGTAATTTTCAATGGTTTTCTCTGAGAGAAACAACAGTTCCGCAATTTCTTTTGATGTGCGGTTCTGGCTAACCAGTTTCAGGGTTTTAAGCTCGGCCTGACTGAGGCTTTTGATAGCTTCATTCAGGCCCTGTTTCTTTTTATCTTCTTCATTCACCTGATCGTAGTACGGAGCGAGTGAGGTGCCTATATACTTTTCGCCTCGCAGTACCATTTTAATACAATCAATGATCTCGTCCACAGCGTTATCTTTCAGAATATAACCAGAGGCTCCGGAGAGTACCGCCTTTTTGATCATTTCCTTCTCGCGATACATGGTCAGGATAATCACCTTGGTATTAATACCTTCTTTCAGGATCTGCTTGCACACATCCAGCCCGTTCATTTCAGGCATATTTATATCCAGGATAGTAATGTCGGGGATTTCCTTTCGCACATTTTCAATCGCTTCTGAACCGTTTGTACATTCGATCAATTTTGCATCTTTAAAATAATCCTGCAAAATATCTTTCAGACCTTTCCGGAATATCGGATGATCATCAGCAATCAGGAGTTTTGTGAAATCAGTCATATGCTGTGTTTAAATTTAACGATCAGTTTTAAACCTTTCTGAACTTTATCATCGAGGTATACGATGCCATTGATGATTTTTGCACGCTCGCGGATCGACAACATGCCCATTCCTTCCGATTTTTCTTTACCGCTGAGGCCATGGCCATTGTCCTGATATATCAGATGAAACTCATCCTGCTTATGCAGAATCGAAATTTTCAGAGCTGTAGCACCTGAATGTTTAATGGTATTATTGGTACATTCCTGTATAATCCTGTAGAGGTGTGTTTTGACATTAACCGGTAATTGTTCAACAACTTCATCAATATCAAAACTGCATTCGATGGTGGTTGCCGATTGTATGCTTTCCACGAGGCGGGCAACGGATCTGATCAAACCGATTTTTTCGAGGTAAGACGGGTACAGTCGGTGAGACATTTCGCGGGTTTGTTCTATAACCCTGCTCAATTCACTATCCAGGTCCGGATCAATGTCTTTTCCGGTGAATGATTTGGATACCTTTGATCTGATGATGGAGAGCGACTGACCGATATCATCGTGAAGATCCTGTGAAATACGGGAGCGTTCTTCTTCCACGTTCTGGATCAACTGACGGCTGAATTGTTCCTGTTTTTCGCGGAGTTTTTTTGAGTAACGCAACCAGGTGATACTGACCAGCAATACCAGGATAACCGCAGCAATGGTAACGGCCAGCCATTTCAAAAAGCGTTCGGCCTGTGTGCTTTTCTCCAGCTGAATAGATCGTGTTCTTTCTTTTTCGAGTTCAATTTCTTTCTTCTGGACATTGTAGCGCAACTGGAGTTCCTGTATGATCTTGCCATTGAGTGTTTGATCAATACTATCTCTTACTTTGCGGTGATTTAAGTAATCGTCGACGGCAGCTTTGTATTTTTTTTCTGCATAATCTACCCGGTAAAGGATCAGGTAGTAGGCGCTTTTATCTTCCAGGATTCCTGTTTTCTCAAGCAGTTTTCGGGACTCTTCCAGGTTTTCGCGGGCTTCGCGGGTCCGGTTCATGCGAACCAGGATATCGGCTTTTTCCTGGTAGGCTTTGGTAAGTTCAAAAGCCATGTTATGCAGTTTGAGCACATTGATGGCAGAATCCAGATAGGCAATGGCCACATCCGGTTTATTTGAACTTAAATAGGCTGTTCCCAGGTTGATAAACACACTGGAAAGTTCGCGCGGATGGTTGTTTTTTCTGGAATACTCAAGTACTTCATTGAATAGTTCCCTGGCTTTATTCTCACGGTTGCTTGTAATATAAACCAGGCACATATTGATCTGGATGTGATTCACCAGGCGCTGATCATTTTCTTTTTTGGCAATCTCCAGGCCTTTTTCAAAATCGATGAGGGCATCTTCATTCTGATTGGTGTATACTTTAATAAGCCCCAGGTTATTTCTGAATACGCCACTATAATGTTTTAAACTGTGCTGATCGGAAAGCGCAAGGCCATCCAGGTACAGATGGGCGGCCTCTTTAAACTGATTTTTCTCTTCGTTGATGATTCCCAGGAGGTTGATCAGCTCTGCAGTATTGTCATAATCTTTTGTTTTCTTCAGTTGTTCATATATAGTCCTGAATTCCTGTTCAGTATCATCGCGGTATCCCTGCTCATAGTCCATGAAAATGAGCCGGATATTTGCCAGGTCTTCAATATGTTTATTGCCGGTTTTTTTTCCTTCGTTCAGAGAAAGGGTCAGATACTTTTTAGCCTTATCGATATTATGGATGTAATAGAAATAATTGCCGTAATATAAATAGACTTCCGCAATGGCATCTTTACGATCTGTTTTTGTAGCAATATCAATGGTTTTTTTTCCAACTGTAAATAGCTGAATCGAATCATAGTAAGACGCCTCCTTTACGTCGGCCATGAGTCTGTTCAATTCAGGCGAGTATTGTGCCCGGGAAGTAAGGCAGAAGAAAAACAGGAATGCGCTTATGAGGACTGTTTTTTTCAAAATATTTCGGGAAGAAGATGTTTCAAATATATTAAAATACTGTTCGACTGCCGTCACGGGTTTCATTTCTATAGTCATTGATGCGTGTCATTTACTCAATGAGGGGGCAGCCCTCCTTTAACAGACCTGTTAATTTATAAGATTTGCAAAACCCGCTAAATGTACTTTTATGAAAAAACGTTCTTCTTTCATTGTTCTTTTCTTCATTATTTTCTTTTCAGGTCTGCAGCTTCAATCCCAGACATTTTCATGGGCATCGTATCCGGCTGGCGCCACCACTTACACTACGGGAAATATGAGTGTAAGTATTACCTCCAGTGGGGCTTATTCCCAGAGCGGTTCACCCAAATATGTAGCGGCAGGCAGCAACGCCAATAATCCATCAACAGGTACGAGTTATTGTACTTCAGCGGGTCTGTTGCTGGCTGTAGACTGGCCCAATACCAGTCAGAATATAACAACTACCATTACATTTGCCACACCTGTATGCGGGCCGCTGACATTTAGTTTGTATGATATAAATGCTGATTTTTACGACGATGGAACAACCAAGTGGACCTATTTTACAGACAAAATAGATATATCGGCCACAGATGCAGCGAGTGCCAGTATTCCTGCTGCTTCCATCAGTTCTTCGGGTTGCTCCAGTACATCGTCGGCGGCGGGTTCAGTTAAAACCATTACAGCCAATTACAACAATTGCCAGTGCGGTACAAACAATGTTACCATCAGCGGCTCCACGATAAAGCAGGTGGTTATTAAATATTATTCGGGCCCTGCGACCTATGGTCCCACACCAACATATCCTTCCTGGCAATACATTGTCATTGGTAATATTACTGCCACAGCTCCGCCTACGGCATCTATTACTCCCGGGGTGCTTGCCTGTGGCGCTACTTCTACAACGCTTACAGCCGGCACATCGGCATCATCGCCAACCTATTCCTGGTCGGGCCCGGGAGGCTCCACAGTAACATCACCGGCAGCGGCAAGCACCCCTGTATCGGGGGCAGGTATCTACACGCTTACGATCAATCCGGCGGGATGCAGTGCTACAGCAACCTATACGTTAAATGCAACAGGGACCCCACCGGTTGTAACGTCTACAGGCGGTAACACAATAACCTGCAGCACATCATCCGTTCAAACTGTGCTGACGACTACTTCCACTCCCGTAACATATACCTGGACCGGTCCTGGAATCGTATCGGGTGCCGGCAGCAATACTATGACTGCCAACGCCGGTGGAACCTATAATTACACTGTAACAAACAGTTCTACCGGATGCCAGACCAGTTCTTTTGTAACCATTGCCAGCAATACGATCGTACCGGATGTCAGTGCGATCAGTTCAGGATCCATAACATGCTCTGTGAGTAGCGCCACACTAAGTGGTAACTCAGGGATTCCTTCACCGGTATTTGCATGGACAGGTCCGGGCACGGGAACACCAGCTGGTTCATCACCAAATGCTTCTTCTACGATTGTGTCTGCTGGTGGAACCTATTCTCTTTCTGTAACAGATCCATCCAATGGCTGCAAGTCGACCGGAACAGTGAGCGTAAACAGCAATACGACTTTGCCAAACAGCAGTGCCGGCGTAACCCAGAGTTTGAGCTGTACAACGTCTACAGTCAGTTTAAACGGGAGTTCATCTACGCCGGGGGTTAGCTACTCATGGACTGGTCCCACAGCCGGGAATCCTGCAGGAACAGCTCCAACCAATTCTGTAACAAGTGTGACTACTGCCGGTGTATACACCCTAACGGTTCTTAATCCGGTTAACGGCTGCTCCAAAACATCGACGGTATCGGTAGTAACTAATACAAGTACGCCGAATTTGTCTATGGGCTCAAACCAGGTTATTACATGCTCGGCTTCATCGGTTACATTAACCGGCAGTTCATCTACACCATTGGCCGCATATTCCTGGATGGGGCCGAATACCGGCGTACCCGCGGGCTCTGCCCCTACTGGATCGGCAACTAATGTAACATCAGCCGGAATATATACTTTAACGGTTACAAATCCAGCAAATGGTTGTTCGGTTTCAAATACATTAAGTGTGAGCAGCAATACAAGCATGCCTCAGATCAGCATGAATCCCGGACAAATGATCAGTTGTTCCTCTACGACTGTTTCGATCTCCGGCAGCTCATCAACACCCGGTGCGAACTATTCCTGGACAGGACCGGTTGTTGGTACTCCCGCCGGCGCTACCCCTAATGCCTCATCAACAGCCGTATCTTCAGCCGGTATATATACATTAACGATTACTTCTCCTGCAAACGGGTGCAGCATCACCGGAACCGTTGCTGTAACATCAAACTCCGCCGTACCCCAATTGAGCGTTGCAGGCAGCCAAACGATTACCTGCTCGGCGTCGAGTGCCACCCTGAGTGGTAGTTCTCCGGTTTCGGGTGCTACATATGCATGGACCGGCCCGGGTGCTGGTGTTCCGGCAGGGTCAAGCCCTGCAGCGGCAACAACGATTGTATCTGCCAGTGGAAATTATACATTAACCGTTACAGATCCCGCAACGGGTTGTACCAACCAGGCTGTGATCCCTGTGACAACAGATACGCTGCAGCCTGTTTTAAACATGGGGACCAACCAGGCAATTACCTGTACTACAACTTCGGCCACACTTACCGCCAACTCCTCTACTCCGGGAGCCGGATTCTCGTGGACAGGCCCTGGCAGCGGTATACCTGCAGGCTCAACACCCGGCAGTCCCACAACGGTTGTTGGCGGAAGCGGTGTTTATACACTCACGGTAAATAATCCTGCTAATGGTTGTGTAAGCAGCAATACGGTTTCCGTTTCGAGTAATACAGCCATCCCGCAGGTGAGTGCAGGCAGCAGCCAGACATTAACCTGTAGTACAACAACTGTAAACATCAGCGGGTCGTCATCAACACCAGGTGTCAGTTATTCGTGGACCGGACCTGCAAGTGGTGTGGCCGCCGGTTCATCGCCTACAGCCTCTACAACTGCCGTTTCATCGGCAGGTATTTATACGCTTACTGTTTTAACAGTATCAACAGGTTGTCAGAATACAGCCACCGTGGCGGTTTCAACAAGTTCGCAGGTGCCGCAGATCACGATCGGAACCAATCAGACTATAACCTGTACAGATCATACGGTTACTTTAAGCGGCAGCTCCTCATCCGCCGGCGTTTCCTATTCATGGACCGGTCCGCTTGCCGGCAATACTGCAGGTTCTACACCTACAGCTACTACAACACAGGTAACACAGGCAGGGATTTATACACTTACTGTTACCGATCCTGTTACAGGTTGTTCGGCCTCACAATCATTGTCTGTTATCACAGATAGCATCAAACCGGTTATTACTGTAAATGCATCCGGCTCTGCGACTTTATCGTGTGCCAATAGCAGTGTAACTTTCACGGCCAGTGCTCCCGGCAATAATACCCTGAACTGGACAGGACCCGGTGGGGCACTGAGCGGAAACCCCGTATCGGTTCAAACGTCAGGTGTTTATACGGTTCAGGCCACAAACCCTTCTAATGGCTGTACTGCGAGCTCCACGGTTGCTGTCAGTGGAAATGTTTTATTGCCATCGCTTAGTGTTTTACCGGGTGTTGATTCAATCAGTTGTATGAATCCAACGGTGAGTATTCAGGCAACATCGAATGCTTCAGTACCTGCATATACCTGGTCGGGTCCCGGTGGTTATACATCCAGCCAGCCAACGGCTTCGGGCATATTCAGTCCGGGAGTATACACGGTTGTGGTTACAGACAGTGTATCGGGTTGTTCAGCTACATCCACAGTTGCAATTACGCAAGGCAGCAATCCGCAGGCAGGATTTAATGCGAATCCGGCTACAGGTACAGCGCCGCTGCCGGTGCAGTTTACAAATACAAGCAGTAACGGCTTTACCGGGTTCAGCTGGTCTTTTGGCGATTCCAATACGAGTTCAGCCACAAACCCTGCCAATACCTATACTCTGGCAGGAACCTATACGGTAACGCTGGTTGGTATTGCGGCCAATCCAAATTGCAATGACACGATCAGCTCTGTTATTATTGTTACAGATGAGGAGGGCATTGAGATACCAAATGTATTCACTCCTAATGGAGACGGAGCCAATGACGTATTTACTATAAAAACAAACGGCTACAAAGACCTGGAGCTGGTTATCTATAACCGCTGGGGACAGGTGCTGATAGAACTGAGCGGACTAAACCTTGGTTGGGATGGTGTAAATGCCAATGGGAAACATGCTCCTGACGGTACTTATTTCTATATGCTTACCGGCACTTCGCTAAGCGGAAAAAGTATCGAGAGAACCGGGTTCCTGACACTCTTCAGGTAAATCGTTTCAGGCGTCATCTTTTTTTATTATTGAGGGGGTAGCACTCCTGTAAATGGGGTTTCGGATTCTCAAATTTGCATAACCAAAAACAAGCACTATGAAAACTATCCAGGCTGGTATCATGATCATTATCTAATGAAGGACCCGTTTTTTACAAACGGGTTTTCAGCGCAAACATCTTATGTGACAGCATTGCCTGTCGTGCCTTATACACCTCTATTTTGTAACATTTTTCCCCCTTTTTATTACGTGTTCCTGATGTTTCTGCAAGCCGGGGTTTGTGCTTCCAAATTATGCAGTATTTTTGCGCCATGAGCACCACAACGCTATGCCTGTTATTTGTTCTTGTGTTTTTTATCGGATTGGCGTGCGGGGCTTTATACCAGGCTTTTTTCAAAAAGAACACGCTTCAGCAGCAGAATGCGCGTTTGAAAAAAGAGCTGGAAGACATTTCCGGCAAAATTCAGGATATAGAACTTACCCAGTCGAAATTTATTCTGAATCCCCATCTGTTTAAAAACACCCTTAACTCCATTCAGAGCTATGCTTTCAGAACACATCAGTCGCTTGAGCGATTGGGGGGCGTGCTGGACTACATATTATATGACAGCAATACAGAGTTGGTTTCGGTTCAGGAGGAGCTTGAGTTTGCACGAAACTTCATTGATCTGAATAAAATCAAACTGAATCCTCTGTTTGACATCCGGGTGAAAGTGAAAATTGATGAGCATCATCCTCTGTATTCCCAACCTTTACTCACCCCGCTGATTACAGCCTATTTTATTGAGAACGCATTTAAACATGCAGATCTGCAGAGCCCCGATGCTTTTATTTCGATCGTATTTGAGTTAAAAGACGATCACTTTTACTATACTGTTTCCAACAAAATCCTGAAACATCCTATTTTCAAGGAAAAAGGAGGGATTGGCAAAAAGAATATTGAGAAACGGCTTGATATCACATATAAAGACAGCTATAAGATAGATTATTTTACCGAAGGTCATGTTTATACAGCGTATCTAAAAATTAATCTCATTGAGTTCAAAAGTAAGATGCTTGATATTGGATGATGAACTGCCAGGGTTGACTTACCTGCGCATGCTCTGCGAACAGATACCGTTTGCAGAAGTAGTGCGTTGTTTTGACTCACCGGAAACGTTTCTGAAGCAGCATGAACAACTCGACTATGATGTTTGTTTGCTGGATATACATATGCCCGGGCTGAATGGTATGGAAGTAGCCCAGCTGCTGCAATCCAGGCCTGTTATTTTTGTGTCGGCGCATCCCGAATATGCTATTGAGGCATTTAACCTGGATGCTATAGATTTTATAAAAAAACCGGTGTCGCGCGACCGCCTGGAAAAGGCACTCTCCAAAGTCATGAACCGGCTGAATGATCTCCCGGGGAAAAGTTATTTTATCTGGAATACCAACCTGGGCAAATCAACTCTTTATTTCAATGAGATTACCTATATCACTACCGGTGAGATTGATAAGCGCGACAAGCTGGTGTATATGGCCGATCAGGGTACACTGTTACTCAAAAATATTACCATCGACAGGCTTCTTGAATTTTTACCGGCCCGTGATTTTATAAGGGTCAATAAGTCCGATATTATAAACCGAAAAGCTATCCAGGCATACACGTTCGATGAAATTGTACTGAAGCTCAAAACGGCCAGGCAATTGCCCATGACCATTACACTCGGTGATATTTACCGAAGGGCTTTCCAGGATTGGATCCTTTGATTTCATTTCATTTTTTCAGGGTTTTATTACAAGGCCAGGGATACCTGTTACATCCCTTAAATTATAGACTTTCACGGTCTTACTTTTGTGTGGTTTATAAGTTCTTTCTATGAAAACCTACAAAAACATTGCGTTCTATATTCTTGTTATGAGTGCTTTTGCAGCCCTCATTTATTTCCTGGTTCAATCCGGTAAAACACTTGAGGAGGTGAGGCTTCAGCCCGGATTAAAGATTCAACCTGAAGTATCGGCCTGGACCGATTTTAAAGCATCGATGGAGCACAACGTGACACATCCACTGGCAATCCTCTTATTGCAGATCGTCACCATTATTTTTACGGCCCGTACATTCGGTTTTATTTTCAATAAGATCGGTCAGCCAACCGTTATTGGTGAAATCATTGCCGGTATCTTTCTCGGCCCCTCCCTGCTTGGTGCCTGGTTCCCCGAGTATTCCACATTTCTTTTCCCGAAACAATCGTTGGGCAATCTGCAGTTTCTGAGTCAGGTTGGGCTTGTGTTGTTCATGTTTGTTATTGGCATGGAACTGGATTTAAAAACGCTGAAAAACAAAGCGCATGATGCGGTCATCATCAGCCATGCCAGTATTATTATCCCCTACTCCCTGGGTATGGGGCTTGCTTATTTTATATACCTCGAATTTGCTCCTGCGGGCATCAATTTCACGTCGTTCAGCCTGTTTATGGGTATAGCCATGAGCATTACGGCATTTCCGGTACTGGCGCGGATTATACAGGAACGTAACATGACCAAAACCCGCCTGGGGGCTATGGCTATAACATGTGCTGCTGCCGACGATATTACAGCATGGTGTATACTGGCTGCGGTTATTGCCATTGTGAAAGCGGGCTCATTTATCAGCTCACTGTATACCATCGCCATGGCTATAGGTTATGTGTTTATCATGCTCAAGCTTGTACGACCGTTTCTGAAGCGCATGGGTGAGGTATATTCCAATAAGGAGTCGCTGAGCCTCAATATTGTATCAGCGATTTTCGGTATACTGCTTATCTCTTCATTTATCACGGAAGTTATCGGTATTCATGCTTTGTTCGGCGCCTTTATGGCTGGTGTGATTATGCCGCCATCCATCAACTTCAGACGAATTGTGATCGATAAAACAGAGTCGGTTTCCCTGGGGCTATTGCTTCCGCTTTTCTTTGTGTTTACCGGGTTGCGTACGCAGATCGGTTTACTGAACGACGCACATCTCTGGGGAGTATGCGGTCTGGTGGTATTAGTAGCTATATTCGGAAAGTTTGGTGGCAGCATGCTTGCGGCGAAGGTTATTGGCCAGAGCTGGAAAGACAGTCTGTCTATTGGTGCCCTGATGAACACCCGCGGGCTTATGGAACTGATCGTTTTGAATATCGGTTATGATCTTGGTATTCTGAAACCCGAAATTTTTGCCATGATGGTGATTATGGCGCTGGTTACTACATTTATGACCGGCCCCGCGCTCGACCTGATTAACAGGTTCTTTGGTAAGGGGCTGGCCGAAACGACAGGACATCTTAAACAAAAATTCAGGCTGTTGCTATCATTTGCGAATCCACAGAGCGGTAAAAAACTTTTGAGGATTGCCAATCTTATTACGGGGCATTCCAAAAACATGGCAGAGATAAATACGCTGCACATTACGCCCACTGCCGATATTAATCAATACCAGCTGGCAGAATTTGAAAAGGAGAATTTTAAACCGATCCGCCTCGAAGCATCGAAACTGGGCTTAAAGGTTGGGATGAGTCACCGGGTATCGAACGATGTCAGTGATGAAATACTGAAAGAAGCCAATTCAGGTGCCTATGATCTGATGCTTGTGGGAATAGGTCGCTCGGTGTTTGAAGGAACCCTGCTTGGCCAGTTTATAGGCCTTACAGCACATGCCCTTAATCCTGATAAACTCATCGGTGCCATTACCGGGAAAACACCTTTGTTTAAATCACAGGGACTGGATGAACATTCGGCTAACCTGATCAGTAATAGTAAAATTCCGGTTGGCATTTTTATAGACCATCAGTTCGACCAGGTGGAACGGGTGTTATTACCAATTACATCTATCAGCGATGTGTTTCTTTTGTTTTATGCCAAGAAGATGATCCGCAACAGTGATGTAACAGTTACCATTGTGGATTGCTCGGGTATTATAGAAGCCAATACGGAGATCAAGGAAGAAATATATGGCATCGAAAACTTTGCACCGAATACATTGCAGATGATTTCTGAAAAGGAGTTTGAAACGGTGTCGTTATCTTCTTATAACATGATGCTGCTGAGCATGGATGGTTATAGGTTTTTATCAGGCAGGATACAGGCTGCCCAGGAGAACTCACCATCCCTGTTATTAATCAGGCCTTGATTTTTTGCGGGTATGCAACTGAAAACCCAATCCGCCGGAAAACATGATTTCATCGAGTTGTAAAGTTCCTGCAGAAGTGCCTGTATAGCGCGATGTTACATAGCGGGCATTCAGGTAAAAATTACAATAATCCCATACATAAAATGTATAACCGGCAATAAGCGATACCCCCGGATCGATCCTGGCAGGATAAAACGTGCCTGAAGAATCGCGCATATTGGGTTGCGCCAGTATAGCTGCCGGTTGAAGTCCCAGAAAGAAATCGCTTTTCTTTTTGGAAAAGTGATACAGAGCCCCGAAAAAGATCATGCTGTTCTGTTTCATGAAATCGGGTTTCTGCTGACTGTTAAGGTACCAGTAACAATCGCCGCGAACACTCACTTTATTTTCGAGAAAATATTCGAGTTCGCCCGGAACATATATATTACTCACCGCACGATTCAGCATAGTGCCGGGACTGATTGTTGCCGTGGCTTTCAGCAAACCCTTTCTTACAAATGGTCCCTCCTGTTCCTGCGCCCACGCTGCACTGACTGTACAAAGAGTCGTACCGAGTATGAATATCCATTGCTTTACCATAGATCCACAAGTTTGTAATTTAAGCTCAGGTTAAATAATATATGCCCTTCGAGATTAACACCATTTTCTTTCTCGAACACCACAGCTCCGTTTTCCTGCCGGGCATGTATATCGGTTCCCAGGTGAATCATATACTGGGCGGTTGTAGAAATATCGAAACGTTTGGTGAGGTTGAAATGTGCGCCGATTCCGGCCTGCACGGCTGAACTCCAGCGTTCGGCATAATTGCTCCGGTTCAGGTTATCTTTCTGGTTGGTGTAATCGAAACAGTGCCCGGCGAGTATATAGGGCTGCACTTTGGCCCCCAACGGATCTTTATTGGTCAGGTAATACAGCACACTCCACCCGATATGATAATCGGTGCGGGAGGCAAAACTACCGACATTGCCGGTGATGTAATCGAAGAACCAGTCGGTATTGATCCTGTCGGCCACGCGAATCCTGAATTGTCCACCGGAACCATAACCAAAATTACGCCAGTCGCCATCGTTGAAGGCGCTTACCG
Organism: Bacteroidota bacterium; assembly: GCA_018267825.1. Classification (GTDB taxonomy): domain Bacteria; phylum Bacteroidota; class Bacteroidia; order B-17B0; family Aurantibacillaceae; genus JAFDXR01. Next base: position 86,669 of record JAFDXR010000016.1, read on the forward strand.
GGCAGCGCACCCCTAGAGAAAAAATGCCACTCGGGTTCTTTTTGATTTTCATGTCCTGCTGTGCCTTAGAGCTGTTGCAGTAAAGCAGAGATAGCAGGCATACGGATATGCGAATGAGAGATTTCATACCGATAGGTTTAATGCTTTAAATATAACGCGGAAAGATAAGAAATAGTATCAGTTACATACTGATATAAATCAGAACGAGCTTAAGGGTATACTTCGCGCTTGGCAGCCAGCAAGGTGTTCTTGAGGAGCGAAGCAATAGTCATGGGGCCTACTCCACCCGGCACCGGTGTAATGTATGAGCATTTCGGCGCCACTTCATCAAACTTCACATCACCCTTAAGCTTAAAGCCGGACTTTGTTTCGGCAGATGCCACCCGGGTTGTGCCGACATCAATAACAACAGCGCCTTCTTTTACCATATCAGCAGTTACAAACTCCGGGCTGCCGAGGGCACAAATAAGAATATCCGCGCTGCGTGTATGGGTTTTCAGATTTTCCGTTTTACTGTGGCAAAGTGTTACAGTAGAGTTCCCGAGAGAGGTGTTTTTTGCCATGAGGATACTCATGGGTGATCCTACGATATGACTGCGCCCAATAACAACACAGTGTTTGCCTGATGTTTCGATATTGTATTTATGAAGCAGGTGCACAATGCCGTAAGGTGTGGCACTTACATAGCATGGCAGGTTAAGTACCATACGTCCTACATTAATCGGATGGAAACCATCCACATCTTTTTCCGGCTTTACAGCCTCTATGATTTTGTGTTCATTGATCTGGCGCGGTAGTGGTAACTGTACGATAAATCCGTCGACATCCGGATCATTATTCAGTTCGTGAACTGTCTGCAGGAGTTTTTCTTCCGTTACATATTCCGGCAGTCGGATCAGTGTCGACTTGAATCCTACTTTTTCACAGGCCTTAATCTTGCTGGCGACGTAGGTTTCGCTCCCTCCGTCATTTCCTACCAGAATAGCCGCCAGGTGTGGCGTTTTCATTCCGGCAGCTTTCAACTTTTGAACTTCTGCTGCAATTTCGTCCTGGAGTTCCAGGGATATTTTTTTTCCGTCGATAAGTTGAAAGGCCATATATTAATAAAGATCTGTCGTTGAAACTGAGGTTTATGAATGTGTATTACATCTTAGGTGCACCAGGTCCTCCCGGCATTTTAGGCATGTTGCGCATCAGTTTACTCATGGCGTTTTTATCGCCCATCATGCGCATCATTTTACGAGTATCTTCAAACTGTTTCAGGAGTTTGTTTACTTCCTGGATGGATTGACCGCTGCCTTTGGCAATACGCTGGCGGCGTGAACCATTAATGAGTTCGGGCTTTGAGCGCTCTGCTGGTGTCATGGAATGTATAATGGCTTCGATGTGTTTGAAGGCATCATCGTTTACATCTATTTCTTTCATGGCTTTCCCCACACCCGGTATCATACCGACGAGGTCTTTGAGGTTACCCATTTTTTTGATCTGCTGAAGTTGACCGAGGAAGTCGTTGAAATCGAACTGATTTTTGGCAATCTTTTTAGATAATTTACGGGCTTCTTCTTCATCGAACTGCTCCTGGGCACGCTCTACGAGGGTTACCACGTCGCCCATCCCGAGAATACGGTCGGCCATACGTTCCGGGTAAAACACATCGAGGGCCTCCATTTTTTCACCGGTACCGATAAATTTGATCGGCTTATTAACCACCGATTTAATGGAAAGAGCGGCACCACCACGGGTATCGCCATCGAGTTTGGTGAGGATCACGCCGTCAAAATCGAGTCGGTCGTTAAATGCCTTGGCTGTATTCACGGCATCCTGACCGGTCATGCTATCGACTACAAACAGGATCTCGTTCGGCTTGATCCTGGCTTTGAGGTCCGCAATTTCATTCATCATCGCCTCATCTACGGCAAGACGTCCGGCTGTATCTATGATAACAACACTGTTCCCGTTTTCTTTAGCCTGTTTAATAGCACGCTCTGCAATTTTAACCGGGTTCTTCTCCTCTTTATCCGAGAAAACCTCGATGCCTAATTGCTCACCGAGTACATGTAACTGATCGATAGCCGCCGGGCGGTATACGTCGCACGCTACGAGCAACGGTTTTTTCCCTTTTTTGGTTTTGAGAAAGTTAGCCAGTTTACCGGAAAAAGTTGTTTTACCGGAACCCTGTAAGCCGCTCATTAAAATAATGGTTGGGTTACCACCCAGGTAGATCTCTTCTTTTTGGCCACCCATGAGGGTTGTAAGCTCATCGTGGGTTATTTTAATAAGTAATTGCCCTGGAGAAATAGCGGTTAATACGTTTTGACCAAGGGCTTTTTCTTTGATGGTATCGGTAAATTGTTTAGCGACTTTATAGTTGACGTCGGCATCCAGCAAGGCTTTGCGAACCTCTTTGAGGGTTTCGGCAACGTTGATCTCGGTGATTTTACCGTGACCTTTTAACACTTTAAATGCGCGATCGAGCTTATCGGATAAATTATCAAACATGGTATTCTGATTTTGGACCACAAAGATAATAAAACCCTTGTAAAATCAAGCATCGGGGCCAAAATTGTCTCTCGGAAACCACAGCTGGCTATCCGCGGTCTAAGCGAGTTTTAACTGGCCGGGGTTAAAAAAAGCCCATTTTATGTGTATAAATTTGGAAAATAAAAGACAAAAACCGTATATTTGCCCCTCGCTTTTCAGCCGCTGATTACACAGGGTAATGCATGCCGAGAGCTTTAAACTAAAAAAACTATAAGTCATGAGCTTATTATTAGATTTCGTAAAAAAACAATTGGTAGGTGAAGTGAATCACCCTGCATTCAAAGCCGGTGATACTGTAACTGTTCACTACAAAATTAAAGAGGGTGATAAAGAACGTATCCAGCAATTTACTGGTGTTGTTATTCAACGTAAAAATGAGCCAACTACAGCTTCATTTACTGTACGTAAAATCTCTAATGGTGTTGGTGTTGAGCGTATTTTCCCTTTAGCTTCTCCTTTCATTGATAAAATTGAAGTTAACAAAGTGGGTGTTGTACGTCGTGCCAAATTATATTACATCCGTACACGTACTGGTAAATCAGCACGTATCCGCGAAAAATTAACGACTTCTAAAGAAGCATAATTCAAGCATATAACAGGTTTCCTGTTCATTATACAGAAGGGTTTTCCAAACGGGAAACCCTTTCTTTTTTGGGTTAATGAATAACTGTGAGAATGCAGGAATCTAAGCCCAAGCTGATTGACTCGGGTTCAAAATCATTACTATTCCTCATCCGGTTCTTTTCCTTCTGTGACACCTGGTCCATCAATTGCCTGGAAAATACGCCAGGTTGCGTAAACACTGCGATTGAGCCGGTTACTTAACACGACAATCGTGAGCCCGTCGCGGAGACGCCGGTGAAAAGATGTTCTGTAGCCATGCCACCAGCCATTGTGAAACACGTCTTTGTCTGTGCCCGTGAAATTTTTCATGCGCCAGCCATAGCCGTAGTTACTGAGTTTTTTCTCTTTGCTGTATGGTGTATATGCGAGCTCCTGGGTTTCTGCCTTCAATAAAGTATGCTGATACAAGGCTTCACTGAAAAGAAAGAGATCATAAGTGGTTGAGTAGATTCCCTTATCACCATATACACCATCAAAACGATCGTTACTCACCGGTTTAAATGATGTGGTGTAACCGGTTGTAACCTCCGGAGTTGAAATCCTGCAGCTGTTATTTACCATGCTGTGTTTCATGCCGAGCGGTGCAAACAATTCACTTTCCATAAATTGTTTATAGTTCATGCCCGACCGTTTTTCGATAATAAGTGCCAGCAGCATGTAGTTTGTGTTGCTGTAATTGAAACGGGCACCTGCATTAAAGTATACGTTGGGCTTATGCGCGATCATGAGTTCGAGCACCGATGCATTGCTTAGCATGGCTGTATCACCCGGAAGGTATTCGCTGCAGAAATAGGTATAGTTTGGCAAACCGGAACGGTGAGACAAAAGATGTTTCACGGTGATCTCCGGGTATGGAAATCCTTTCAGGATGTCCGACACTTTTTCGTCTAATGATAATTTCCGTTGTTCATACAGCATCAGGGCTGCTGTTGCGGTAAATACCTTTGAGACGGAAGCCAGCTGAAACATACTGGTGTCGCAAAGCATGCGCCCCTGCTCCTTATTAGCCCATCCGAAACATTTCTGATAAATAATCTCTCCGTTTTTAGAAATCAATACATTGCCATTTATCATATTGGCAGTGTAGAGTTTTGTAAAGAGGGTGTCGAGTCTGTAGCGTACGTCTTTATATCTGGAACTGTCGATAAGGCACTTCACACCCGGCTGAGACGGCTTATCGTAAGGTTGCTTATCCGTTGCTTCGGTTTGACTGCAGTTGGCTGTTAAAATGAACAGGAGGGTAACTATAAAGAGGTGCTTCATTTATTTTTCTTCGGCTTTTTTTTGGAGACAGATGTCGTATCGTCATCATCTTCGTATTTATCGTAATCCAGTTTATTGCCCCAAAAGCTCATTTGCTGTTTGATCCAGGCTTTACGTTTATTGATGTAATCGCTGGGCGGGTTTGCCTTATATTTCAGGGGATTGGGCAGAATGGCGGCAATAGCCGAGGCTTCATCTTTGCTAAGACTTTTGGCAGGTTTATGGAACCAGTACTGGGCAGCAGCTTCTGCTCCATATACGCCATCACCCATTTCAATGCTATTGAGGTACACTTCCATGATCCGCTCCTTGCTCCAGAAAATCTCTATCAGCAGTGTAAACCAGGCTTCAAGAGCTTTGCGAATATAGCTTCTGCCCTGCCATAAAAACACATTTTTGGCAGTTTGCTGTGTAATGGTACTACCACCCCGCATACGCCGGCCCGACTCATTTTCTTTCATGGCTTTTTCGATGGCCTTGAAGTCGAAACCGAAATGCTTCAGGTAGTTCTGATCTTCGCTGCATACAACGGCTAATTGCAACTTTGGTGATATTTCATCAAGCGATACCCAATCGTGCTTCATGGAAAAAGACCGCCCATCTGCTTTTTGTTCAATGCCGCGGATAAACATAAGCGGTGTGGCAGGCACAGGTACCCAGCGGAAAACAATGACAGAAACAATCGATAAAACAATGAATCCTACAAAGGTTTTCCATAGGATTCTCCATATCTTTAATAAAACAGTTTTTAACATGACGCTTATAAATCTATCTTTAAATTTGTAAAGTCATTTAGGTCCTATTTAAAAATTAACAACATCCGGCTTTTAATAATGAATGCACAAAAATCATATATCCTCCTGGTTATTTTCGTGGCTGGTTTAATCGGTTTGTATTTCTTTAATAAATACAGGGTAGCTCCATCGATGAAACTTGACAGCCTGGAGCTGGTAGATGAAACCGGTAAGGAATTCAGGCTTTCAGCAACTGCCGGGAAAAAGCGGATCATCAGCTTTTATGCCTCCTGGTGCGGCGATTGCCTCCGGGAGTTTAAGGCGCTGAATACCATCAAGGAAAAGGAATTGGGAGATGTGGATGTAATAGCCATAACCGATGAACCCATCGAAAAGATGATCTCATTTAAAGAAAAAAAACAATATCCCTTTCAGTTCCTGAAGCTCCGCAAAGCATTCAGCGATATCCAGATATTTTCAATTCCTGTGGTATATATTGTGAACGAAAAAAACGAAACAGTGTATGAACATGTTGGTTTTGTAGACTGGACGGACCCATCGACCCTCAATTACCTGAAGACCTTGCTGCACTAAGCTGGGTCGTTCCAGCGATAGGTACTTACTTCCAGTTGACATAAATCGAGCACACGATCTACTACAGTTGCTGCAAGCTGCTCAAAATTATTGGGATTGCTGTAAAAAGACGGGGATGCCGGGCAGATAATACCGCCGGCTTCGGTCAGTGTTTTCATATTATTTATATGAATCAGACTATAAGGTGTGTCGCGAAGGACAAGCACCAGTTTGCGTCGTTCTTTGAGGATCACATCGGCAGCCCGTGTCACGAGGTCATTGCTTATACCGCCAGCAATACGAGCCAGGGTGCCCATGCTGCACGGGCATATGATCATGGTATCGTAGCGGGCCGATCCGGAGGCAAAAGGCGCATTAAAATCATGTTTATCGTAAAAGGTAACCGGGTATTTTGTATAATCTTCGTTCCCGAGTTCATGTTGCCAAACAGTTTTGGCATTATCGCTCATCACTACACCTACCCTGATGTTACTTTCTTTCAAAGCACAGAGCTTGTCGAGCAATACACGGGCGTATATGCTGCCACTGGCACCGGTAATGGCTACTACTATTTTGCGGGGATCAGACACTTTTCTTTTTTGGTTTGATTTTATAACCGAGGGTTATTTCAAGGATGTTGTTATACAAACCCTTATTGAATTTGCGGGCAATGAAATTATTGTAATAAATCTGCCCGGGGACCTGGTATGGTCTGATGGTAATGAAAGAATTACTGCTGCGGACATTGGCATAGAATTTTTCGCTGAGTTTATATCCCAATCCCGCTTTTACAGAGTATTCCATTTTCCGGAAAGGGCTATAACCCGTAATATTACCGAGTTCTGTTCCTTCGTAATAACTGATCAGGTAACCGGCAGACACACCTATATCGAACAGGAAACGCTGTTGCTTATAGGTGAATAACAAAGGTACTTCTACGTAATTCAGGTTCAGGTAATAAGCCTTGAGGTCGCCTTTGGCCGGATTGGGATTATGCTGAGCCCCTTTCTGGATGAACTGAATATAAAGGCTTGGGGCAAACTTCCCGGAAACGGTATACTCTACTCCAACACCTCCCATACCTCCAAGTTTATGAAAGCCATTATAACTATCGCCATGCACCTGGCATGCGGTAATGCCGGCATTGATCAGAAGATTAAATGTTTTGGGTTCCTGCTGGGCGGCAAGTGTTGCTGCAGCAAAAGAAAATATAGTGATGAGTTTTTTCACAGTAAGGCTATACTGTGTAAAGGTAACAATTATTGCATGAATTGTTTCAACCATTCCCTGGCTTCAGATTCCACATTAAAGAACCGGGTGGGTCTTTCAGGCTTGTTAATTTTGAGGTAGAAATTCGCGAGTATCTTCTGGGCAATGGAACTGATCACAAAGGCATCGGCACTTGAATAGGGATTGTTCTGGTTTTTGGAAAGCGCCTGCAGAAGCTCTACGTTTGTAGTAGCCGAAGGGGGGCAGATAACAAGTACAGGTAGTTTTTGTCCGCCGATCTCTTTCTCAGCGTGCACAAGGGTTTCGAGATCGTCTATCCCAAATTCCACATCTTTGTTTAACAGTAACAGGTAATATTTATTGTCAACAACCTTTACTGTAAACTTGACGCCAGACTCCTTCAAAACTGCATTTTTCATAGATTAAACAGCGTTATCCATAGATAAGTATCTTAAAGTTAATGAAAAGCCTTTTAAAAAACAAATAAAGAATTTGCCTTCAATCCGGGGTTTAATCCCCCTCTTTTAGTACTTTTGCCTTTTGTTTTTTTAATCTTTTTATGGAATTACAAGCCCTTACAGCGATCTCTCCGGTTGATGGACGATACAGAAAAGCCACCGAAAATCTGGCCCCATATTTTTCTGAATTCGGACTGATCCGTTACCGTGTTCAGGTCGAGATTGATTACTTTATTGAACTTTCGAAAAGCGGTATCGAACAATTACCAGCTATTTCGGGTGATATGGCCGACAAGCTGAAAGCCGTTTACCTGCAATTTTCCCTGGCTGATGCCCGGAAAATAAAGGACACCGAGAAAATAACCAATCACGATGTAAAGGCGGTTGAGTACTTTGTGAAGGAAAAACTGGAAGCCCTGGGTCTCGCCAAATACCTTGAATTTGTGCACTTCGGGCTTACCTCCCAGGATATCAACAATACCTCTATTCCCCTGTCTCTGAAAGCTGCCAGCACAGATGTGCTATGGCCTGCATTGAATCATATTATAGCCAAATTATCAGGATTGGCTGTTGAATGGAAAACTATTTCACTCCTGGCCCGCACCCATGGTCAACCCGCTTCTCCTACCCGCCTTGGCAAGGAAGTCTATGTATTTGTAGAACGCCTGAACAAGCAGCTGGAACAATGGAAACAGGTACCTTTCTCTGCCAAATTCGGCGGGGCTACAGGGAATTTCAATGCGCATTATGTGGCATACCCGAAACAGGACTGGATCTCTTTCGGGAACCATTTTGTAAACAATACACTTGGCCTGAGCCGCAGCCAGTTTACCACCCAGATTGAGCATTACGATAATATTGCCGCCTACTGCGATGCGCTTAAACGCATCAATACCATCCTGATTGATCTTTGCCGCGATGTGTGGACATATATCAGCATGGATTATTTCAAACAAAAACTGAAAGCCGGCGAAATCGGTTCATCGGCCATGCCTCATAAAGTAAACCCGATCGACTTTGAAAATGCCGAAGGAAATTTAGGAATGGCCAATGCCGGGCTGGAATTTCTGGCGGCCAAATTACCGGTATCGCGCCTGCAAAGGGACCTGACCGATAGTACGGTTTTGAGAAACATTGGTGTTCCGCTGAGCCACACCCTCATTGCATTTCAAAGCATTGTAAAAGGGCTTGATAAGCTTATTCTGAATGAACAGGCCATGCAACAGGACCTGGAAGATAACTGGGCTGTTGTAGCCGAGGCCATACAAACCATTCTACGACGCGAAGGCTATCCGAAGCCTTATGAAGCTTTGAAAGACCTCACCCGTACCAATACACACATCACCAAAGAATCGATGCATGCCTTTATTGAGAGGCTGACGGTGAGTGATGCCATTAAACAGGAATTAAAACAGATTACACCACATAATTACGTGGGAGCTAATCCGCAATTCTAAGGTTTGAAAAAGCTGTTTGCATCCCTGTTTATTGCCCTTGGCCTGCTGATAGTTATAAAGGTCGGGATTCAGTCTGTGATAGGCCTGATTATTGGTGTTTCCACGGTTGCTGTAGGAATTCTGTTGTTCGTATTGAAAACCAAAGCAAGCAAATCTTTACATCCATCCTCCAACGAAGCGCTTATTAAGCAGCTAAGAGAAGAAGGTGATCGTATTGAAGTCATACTTGATCAGTGTATGATCAGTGATAATACAACATCCGGAAATATCCGGATTTCAATATCCGGTTTCAGCCTGAATGAGTTCCCCGATGCACCTGGTAAATTATCAGTTGTTAGATACAGATCCAAGTACAACGGAAAAGAATATATCTTCACCAGCCCAACAATGCCATTTGACCGCAAACAACTTGTTTATACATTCACCCAGAAAGAAACAACATCTATTTATATAGACAAATCAAACCCTTCGCTTTATTATTTCGATCTTAGATTCATGTTTGATCAACCCAGCCTATGAAAGTCACAGGATTCACCATTATACGCAATGCCATTAAATACGACTATCCGGTTGTGGAAGCCATTACGTCTATATTGCCGCTGTGCGATGAGTTTGTGGTAGCTGTGGGTAACAGTGAGGACGACACCCTGAACCTGATCCGGAACATTAACTCTCCGAAAATCCGGATTATCGAAACGGTTTGGAATGATTCTTTGCGCGAAGGCGGACGAGTGCTGGCCGATGAAACCAATAAAGCCTATGATGCCATCAGTGCCGATACCGACTGGTGTTTTTATATACAAAGCGATGAAGTGATCCATGAGAAATACCATGGCGCCATTCGTTCAGCGATGCAGAAATACAAAGACGATCCGCAGGTAGAAGGTCTTCTGTTTAACTATGTGCATTTTTACGGTTCCTACAGTTACGTTGGAAATTCAAGGCGCTGGTACCGCAGGGAGATTCGCATTGTCCGGAAAAACAATAGCATCCGCTCCTATAAAGATGCCCAGGGTTTCCGGAAAACAGACAATAGCAAACTGCATGTAAAAGCCATAGATGCGGCCGTATTCCATTATGGCTGGGTGAAACCGCCGAAAGCCCAGCAGGCTAAACAGGAGAACTTCCATAAAATGTGGCATGATGACGAATGGATGAAGAAAAACGTAGCCGTGGCCGAAGAGTTTGATTATTCCAATATCGACAGCCTCGAAGCCTTTAAGGATACACACCCGGCTGTAATGCAAGCCCGTGTAGACCGCATGAACTGGCAGTTCAGCTTTGATAAATCACAGATCCGGCTTTCGGCAAAAGATAAGCTGCTGCTGTTCATTGAAAAACAAACCGGCTGGAAAGTCGGTGAATACAGAAATTACATCCTCCTCAAATAAGAAAAGATTATAACACATAAAAAAAGCGGGAAGAAATACTTCCCGCTTTTCGTTTTATAAAGTCTCTGTTACCATTCGTCTTTCTCGCCCTGCGGCGCATCGCTTGGCACTTTCATAGCTTCTTTCAGGTCGGCGCTTACGAGATTAGCCTCTTTCATGCCTTCACTTTTTATTTTCTTCCACAGATCCGGTGGTAGCTTCATGCTTCCGCATTGCGGCACTTCATTGTAAATGTCGCCTCCGGACATCTCCGTGTTTTTAGCCACGTGGTTAATTTTTGAAATGGTATAACGGTATTTTCCTTCTTTCGCCTCGATGCTCACGTGCATGGTAATTGTACCTTCCACGTCGGCCTGTGGATTCAGTTCTTTTGGTTTGTATTTAAATGTCACCACACATTCTGCTTTTGAACCGGAGTTTACACCGCTGCTTTTTACATATTTCGGGTTATCGAGTTTTACCCAGTTTACGGCGCGTTTCAGGATCTCATCCGACTTCATCGGTTTTGCAGCCGGTGCGGCTGTATCTGTTACGGTGCCGTCGGCATTTACAGGGCTTGGTGCTGCGGGAGCATCCATGCCAATAACTTCCTGTATTTTATGTTCGTCTTTTTTAGCTGCATTTTCCTGAGCGGAAAGGCTCAGTGATCCAAGGAAAAAACCGGTAAGTGTGAGTAATCGGAAAATATTCAGGCTTTGTCTTTTCATATGAGAGTAGTTATAATATAATCGGTAGAATTAATAAATGGGTGTATACTTGTTTGGATTTGTTTCTGACATCAGGTTATATACAGCATCAAACACATCGTCAACACTTGGCTTGGAGAAATAATCACCGTCACTGCCATAAGCAGGGCGATGTTCTTTCGCGGCGATCGTTACGGGTTGAGAATCGAGGTACTGATACCCACCCTGTTCTTCCAGTACTTTCTGAAGGATATAAGCGCTTGCTCCACCCGGTACGTCTTCATCCAGCACCACGAGCCTGTTTGTCTTACGAAGCGATTCCACAATGTAATGTTCCGTATCAAATGGCAGCAGGGTTTGAATATCGATAAGCTCTACAGAAATATCATGTTCCTGTAACAGTTTAATGGCTTCCTGGGCAATGCGCACATTGGAACCATAGGTTACCAGGGTTACGTCATGACCTTCTATCAGTGTTTCCGGGATTCCCAGTTTGATCTTGTATTCCCCCAGGTTTGACGGCTGTTTTTCTTTCAGGCGATAGCCATTCAGCGGCTCCACAATCAATGCAGGTTCATCGGCTTCGAGCAGGGTGTTGTAGAACCCTGCGGCCTGTGTCATATTGCGCGGAACGCATACATGAATTCCTCTGCAGGCATGAACGATCATACCCATGGGTGAACCGCTGTGCCAAACCCCTTCGAGCCTGTGGCCGCGTGTGCGTATAATAACAGGAGCTTTCTGATTTCCCTTGGTACGCCATTGCACGGTTGCCAGGTCATCGCTCATAATCTGCAATGCATACAGCAGGTAATCGAGGTATTGTATTTCGGCAATCGGACGCAGACCACGCATGGAAAGACCTATGGCCTGCCCCATGATGGTAGCTTCACGAATACCGGTATCAAACACACGGTGTTCACCGTATTTAGCCTGAAGGCCTTCAAGTCCCTGGTTAACACCACCGATTTTTCCGGAGTCTTCGCCAAAGATCATTACCTCAGGATATTTTGCGAGTATAGCATCGAAGTTGTCGCGCAGAATCTCACGTCCATCCACCATTTTATCATCAGCATATTCAACCGGTTTAGGGTCAATATGGCTGATCTGCTGTGCAGACTGAGAATACAGGTAAGCGCTGTAACGATCGTTACTGACTGTTTTTGCAGCGTTTAACCAGTTCACCAGGTTTTCACGGGCAGCAGAGGTTTCGCCTTTGGTAAGGCGTAATACTTTTTTCACAGCAACGTGTACATCCTTACGGATCGGCTCTTTCAGGCTGTTCAGTTCATTTTTGATTGGTGTAATAAAAGCACCTTTGTCGCCGCCAGCCAGTTCATCAAACAATGCGGATACTTCGGTTACTTCCTGTTTAATCGGATTGAGGTATGCGGTCCATGCTGCATTTTTAGCATCGCGTACGGCATTTTTCGCATCCTCTTCAATTTTATCGAGTGTGGCATCATCCGCCAGTGCATTCTGGATAATCCATTCGCGCAGCTTTTTAATGCAATCGAAATCGGTTTCCCATTGCAGGCGCTCCTTGGATTTATAGCGTTCGTGCGAGCCGGACGTACTGTGACCCTGAGGCTGCGTTACTTCCTCTACATGCACCAGCACCGGGATATGTTCTTCGCGGCAAACCTTCGCTGCTTTTTCGTATGTTTCGCAAAGGTGAGCATAATCCCAACCCCTGGTTTTGAATATTTCATAACCTTTACCTCCTTTTTCACGCTGAAAACCTTTCAGAATTTCAGAGATACTTTCTTTGGTGGTCTGGTATTTTTTAGGAACTGAAATGCCGTGTCCGTCGTCCCATACACTCATGAGCATAGGCACCTGCAGTACACCGGCAGCATTGATGGCTTCCCAGAAAAGTCCTTCGGATGTAGAGGCATCGCCAATGGTACCGAAGGCAATTTCGTTTCCTTTATTGGAATAGTTCAGGAACTTACCCTGTTGTAAATCCTCATTTATACGATAGAAGTGAGAAGCATAGGCTAATCCTAATAATCGAGGCATTTGCCCTGCAGTCGGAGAAATATCGGCTGATGAATTCTTTTGTTTTGCCAGCGCCTTAAACGAACCGTCAGGGTTCAGGCTGCTGGTACCAAAGTGTCCGCCCATCTGGCGACCGGCACTCATGGGTTCATGATCAATATCGGTATGCCCGTATAAACCGGCAAAGTATTGCTGCAGGCTCAGTTGCCCGATAGCCATCATTAAAGTCTGATCGCGGTAATAACCGCTGCGGAAATCACCATCACGAAATACCTTGGAAAGCGCGATCTGGGCCAGTTCTTTTCCATCACCGAAAATCCCGAACTTCGCTTTTCCTGTCAATACTTCCTTACGCCCCAATAAACTGGTTTGACGACTCTCATTGGCGAGACGAAAATCATCGAGAACAATTTTTTTGAACTCTTCAAAACTCAATCCTTTTGCTGTGGATAAAACACCTTCTTGCATAATAAAGCCTATATCTCACAAATATAATTTTTTAGGGTGAGAAACAAAAATCAAAATCGGGGCTTTTTTGAGAAAAAACAAGGCCTGCAGGATTGTTGAAAAAGGGGTTAAATCCCTGTTAAATTTCCCATAAAATGGTGTATTTCTCCGGCACGAATCATCTGGTCACGAATCCGAGATTTATTTCCGATCGGAATGACAAGAAACCATGAATAAGAGGTTGTCATGTCGACCGGAACAAAGTGGAATGCAGACATCCCTGCTTTTCATGAGATTCCTCCGCTCCGCGTGCCGCTGAAGCTTCAGCATAGGCACATAGCGGAGGCGTTACGGTTGGAATGACAAAGGCCATAACAATACAATGCTATTCAATACACCGTTATGAGAGATTGTTTACAACCTGATCCCCGATTACATCAGTGTGAATCTGCGTGTTCCCAATCTGCGCCTATCTGCGTGAGTTAGTTCTCGCTGATTTTCACAGATAAAGCGCTGATTTTCGCTGATTCTAAGAATTCTTCGGCTGAAATACAGAAATGAGATGACGTTGTCGCATCTCTTCGCAATTCAGAGGCAGGAATTATTATTCCTCAATGCGGAGCTGATGTCTTTCCAGTAAGCCGGGCAAGGCATGCAGGGAAATCTTTGCATTTTTGAGGGTATTGATTTCCGGATCAATGGATAAACCGTATGAACTTACCAGATCTGCCCCGGTCAGGTTTGTGCGGTTAAACTGAGCTCTGCTCATATCGCATTGCTGAAAAACAGCCTGGGCGAGATCGGCTCCGGTAAAATTCACTTCATTTAACCGGCACTCTTTGAAAATTGTTTTTTTCAGCGGTTTCCCTGCAAAAGTGGCATAATCCAGGATGCAACCCGAAAAGCGCATAGATAGCGTGAAGTCGTTAGCGGTACTGAAATCGGCGCCCATCAGTTTACAGCCTTCAAAAGCAATTTCAGATAAACCGGTCTTTTTGAATTTGACCATGGACAGGTTGCATTGCCTGAAGGTACAATTGCTGAACGTGGATGTTGTAAAACTGACATTCGAGAGATCGCAGGATACAAACTCGCAGCCATCAAACTCCCTGCGTTCATAGGTATTTCCGGCGAAAACAAGGTTCGTATACGTTTTACCAACCTGGTATGTTTCCAGTTGCATAACTACTTTTCTTTTAACAGGTTTTCCAATACATACATTTCATCGCGAAGTCTCGCCGCCTCCATAAAGTCCATTTCCTTGGCGGCCTTCAGCATGGCCGTTTTCACCTTGGTGATTTGTTTTTTGAGTTCATCGGCATTCATATACTGCGTTACCGGATCTGCTGCCATGCTTATCTCTTCCGGTTCTGCATAGGCGCGGATCAGTTTTCCGTCAACTGTGACTTCGACACCTGAATTAGGCTGCAGCAATTGTTTTTTACCTGCCTGGGTTGGCGTAATGCCATGTTTATAGTTGTATTCAATTTGTTTTTTACGGCGGCGTTCTGTCTCCTGCATGGTATATTTCATGCTGTCGGTAACCTTATCGGCATACATAATCACACGGCCATTGACGTTCCTGGCCGCACGGCCAACGGTTTGCACAAGGCTGCGTTCATTTCTGAGGAAGCCTTCCTTATCGGCATCAAGGATGGCTACTAATGATACTTCCGGTAAATCCAATCCTTCGCGAAGGAGGTTAATCCCTATGAGTACGTCAAACATACCTACACGGAGCTGCCTCAATATTTCAATACGTTCGAGCGTATCAACCTCACTGTGAATATAACGGCAACGCACATTCAGCTTGGTCAGGTATTTGGTCAACTCCTCTGCCATGCGTTTGGTAAGGGTTGTCACCAATACACGCTCATCGCGTTCCACAATTTTATGAATTTCATCCAGCAGATCATCTACCTGGTTCTGACAAGGCCTTACTTCAATCTGAGGATCCAGGATACCGGTCGGTCGGATCAGCTGTTCAATAATCACACCTTCTGCCTTTTCAAGTTCATACTCAGCCGGTGTGGCACTGATGTATATGGCCTGGTTGACCAGCGTTTCAAATTCTTCGAACTTCAGGGGGCGATTATCCATGGCGGATGGCAGGCGGAATCCATATTCCACGAGGTTGGTTTTACGTGCAAAGTCGCCCCCATACATGGCCCTGATTTGTGGCACGGTAACATGGCTTTCATCGATCATGATCACAAAGTCATTCGGAAAATAATCGATCAGGCAAAAGGGTCTTGTTCCGGGAGCTCTGCCGTCCATGTAGCGTGAGTAGTTCTCAATGCCACTGCAATAGCCCAGTTCACGCATCATTTCCAGGTCATAGTTCACGCGTTCTTCAAGCCGTTTGGCCTCGAGTGTTTTTCCCTGCGATTTGAAAAACTCAACCTGGGCGGCCATATCCACCTGGATTTGCCCCATGGCTTTCTGAAGTGTATCAGGTGCTGTAACGAATATATTGGCTGGGTAAATCGTAAAACCATCGTATTTTTTGATGCTATGGCCATTTATCGGATCAAAGGTTTCAATGCTTTCAATTTCATCGCCGAAGAAACAAATACGCACAGCATAATCGGCATAGGATAAATTGACATCGACTGTATCACCCTTTACACGAAAGGTACTCCGGTTGAAATCGGCTGTGGTTCTCGAATACAATGCATTCACCAGCTGATGTAAAAACTTGTTGCGGGAAATAACCTTCCCTACTTCGAGTGAGATCACATTTTTGCGGAAGTCTGTTGGGTTACCGATACCATAAATGCAGGAAACGGAAGAAACCACAATCACATCACGACGCCCTGATAATAGAGCAGAGGTAGCACTGAGGCGGAGTTTCTCGATCTCATCATTGATCGCCAGATCCTTTTCAATATAGGTTCCGGTGGTTGGCATATAAGCCTCCGGCTGATAATAATCGTAATAACTCACAAAATATTCCACGGCATTGTTCGGGAAAAATTGCTTGAACTCGCTGTATAACTGTGCCGCCAGGGTTTTATTATGACTCAGGATTAATGTAGGCCTGTTGGTTTGCGCAATCACATTGGCCGCCGTAAAGGTTTTACCGGAGCCTGTTACCCCAAGTAATACCTGGTGTTGTGAGTTTGAGTTGATGCCCTCCACCAATTGGCGAATGGCTTCCGGCTGATCGCCGGTGGGTTGAAATTCTGAAATAAGTTCGAAAGGCATAAAACAAATTTACACAATAAAGCACGAAGATTTATGTGCCGTTCTGTAACTGTCAGTCAATGATTTTAATACATTTGTTATTCTGAAAACCGACGAATATTATATGCAGCATTGCCTTGATCTGGCCCGCAAAGGCCTTGGTCATGTGGCTCCGAATCCCATGGTGGGTGCGGTACTGGTGTATAACGACCGTATTGTAGCCGAAGGTTATCATGAGCAATATGGCAAAGCACATGCTGAAGTCAATGCCTTTAATAATCTGAAAGACTCTTCTGTTTTATCGCAGTGTACATTGTATGTGAACCTGGAGCCTTGTGCGCACCATGGCAAAACACCTCCCTGTGCCGATCTTGTGATTCAAAAGGGAGTGAAACGGTTGGTTGTCGGAAATCTTGATACCAATCCGCTTGTCGCGGGCAAAGGCATCGCCCGGATCCGGGCAGCGGGTATTGACGTAACGCAAGGTATTCTGGATAAAGAATGCCGCGAATTGAACAGGCGTTTCTTTACCTTTCACGAACAGAAACGCCCTTATGTTATTCTGAAATGGGCGCAGACCGGTAATGGTTTCATTTCTCGCAATCCGCTACCGGAATCAAAAGAAGACAACTGGATTACAGGACCTGAAAGCAAAAGACTGGTGCACCAATGGCGGTCCGAAGAACAGGCTATTCTCGTGGGGCGGAAAACAGTAGAGGCAGATAATCCGCAACTCACCACCCGATTAATAGATGGCAAAAGCCCCCTGCGACTGGTGATCGATAAAGACCTGAAGCTGGATTCTTCTCTGGCGGTATTTAATGCAGAGGCTCATACCATTGTATTTACAGCACTAGAAAATGAGGATGTATCACATATCCGTTTTGTGACGCTGGATTTCAGCAGGGATATTATTCCGCAGATCTTACGTTACCTGCATGAACATGGTATTTCAAGCCTTATTGTAGAAGGTGGTACAACACTCCTGCAAAGTTTTATTGATTTGAATGTGTGGGATGAAGCCCGTGTTTTTGTGAATACCCATAAGGTTTTTGAAACCGGGTTAAGAGCGCCGCATATCCGCATGGCCCATGTACAGCCGATAAACTCAGGAACCGATCAACTTTATATTATCCAGAATCTCTGATTATGATTTTTTTAATTCTTTCTATCCTGGCTTCCACCCTCTTTGGCATTTCCTTTAAGATCATTTCCATTCGCAATATTCCTTCATTCCAGGCAATTATCATTAATTATATCATAGCCGGATCACTGGGGTTTCTTACAACCAAATCGGGTATTACACCTTTAAATGTGTTTAATCAGTCATGGATCTGGGTTGGTATTGGTCTCGGTTTGGTATTTATCGGCAGTCTTTTTGTGATTGCGGAAACTACGGCTAAGTCAGGGATTTCTGTAGCACAGGTATCCAATCGTATGTCGGTGGTAATCCCTGTTAGTATTGCCATTTTGTTTTATAACGATGGTATTTCCGTTTACAAAATCATGGGCATTATCCTGGCCCTGATCTCCGTTTACCTCGTGTCTCATAAAGAAAACACCGATAAAAGCAATCAGAAATTCTGGTGGTTATTTCCGGCTATTATTTTTGTATGCAGCGGGATCATTGATTCTTCCATCAATTACACCCAGCGCTACATGCTTAGTGAAACCGATTTTGATGTATTCCTCTCCTCTATTTTTTACACCGCATTTATTTTCGGGTTCCTTGTCCTGGTGTATCAACTCGCCTTCACCAAAGAGAAATTTCAATACAAAGCCATTCCGGCAGGGATTATACTCGGGGTGATCAATTACGGAACCATGTTCTTTATCATAAAAGCCCTGAATTCAGGTGTTCTCGAACCTTCCGCCCTGTTTCCTGTAAACAACCTGAGTATCCTGACCTTATCAACCCTCATTTCAGTTCTGGTATTTCATGAAAAACTCTCCCGTAAAAACTGGATCGGAATCGGGTTAAGCCTTCTGGCTATTTTCATCCTGGGTTTATTACCTGTTATGCTTCATTAACCCATGTTGTTCGACGATACATATTATACGGTTTCGGCGCCGGCTGAAGGACTATTCAAAGACCGGGGCAGTAAATTTTTCGGGTATATTTTCCCTGTGAAAAGTGAGCAGGAAGTAAAGGATCACCTGGCAGCATTGCGTAAAGAACACCATAGTGCCCGGCATCATTGCTATGCCTACAGGCTGGGGCCCGACAAGCAGAATTTCAGAGCAAACGACGACGGGGAACCATCGAGTACGGCGGGCAAACCCATTCTCGGACAAATCCAGGCGCATGATCTTACGGATGTACTGGTAGTGGTAGTTCGCTATTTCGGAGGCACCCTGCTTGGGGTCAGTGGCTTGATAAACGCCTATAAACAGGGTGCTATCGAAGCCATACAGGCATCGCAAATACTGGAAAAACACGTGATGTATCATTACCGGGCTACATTTCGGTTCGAACAGACCAGCGAAATTATGAAGATACTGAAGCAGTATGATTGTAAAATCACGGAACAGGGCTTCGATGAAAACAGCTACCTGGAGTTCGATATCCGGAAAAATTTTGCCGGAACCTTTGAAGATAAAGCCGCTCAGCACCCCTCCCCGTTCCTTTCCCTTGTTTATCAAGGGCTTCGATGACCAAAACTTTCCTTTTTTGTTAATAGTTTGTGGAAACAAATACAGGCATTTCAATCCTGAAATTTTAATATTTGCTGTAACCACTAACCTATCACTATGCGTAAACTTATACTTCTGGCCTGCTTATGTGTTGGTCTTTCCGCATTTTCGCAAAATGCATTTGACATTGACCAGCTTCCGAATATCCTCGTACATGAGCTGAATAAATTCAGAATACAAAACGGACTCGACACTTTCGATGTGAATGATGTGCTGATCAAAGCCGCCACGATCGATGCCACTAAGATGGCGAAAGCCGGACAGGTAAAGGTTGATCCCGCAGCTGTACAGAAAAACCTCGTAAAAGCAGGCGGTACCAAAAAAGGAGAAGAAGTGGCTGCCAACGGACCCGTTGCCAAGGGCCGCGATAATTACAAAACAGAAGATGTTGCCAAAACCATCCTCATTCGCTGGCAAAATAACAAAAAGGATAAACCAATTATTCTGAACCCGCAATATACCATGATCGGTATTAAATGCCAGATGGATAAAGACAGTAAAAAGGTCTATGCTATTGCTGTTTTCGGTGGTTATGACAGTTTCAACTCCGGAGCCAATAAGAAAAAAGAACTGGCCGTACCTTTTAACAGCAAATCAAAAAAACTGGGAACACCTGATCAGAAGTCCTGCAAAAACTGTGATAAGTGGAAAAACTACGACGTGCTGCAAAAGGGCCTCACGGTTGAAAACGGTAAGATATACCTGGAATATGCCAACATGAAAGATCTGAAACGGATTCTTAAAAAACCGAAAGACGGCCTGGCTGTGGATATTGTACAACGCGCCCAGTACGAAAAACCGGATTATAACATTGTAGATAATAACCTGCAGAACAAAGGCGTGATGCAGAAAGTGATTTACAAGGATGCTGTATTTTCCAAAAACCTGATTAAACCTGATCCGAAAGCCAAGAAAAAAGTAAAGATCAACAAGCTTAAAATTGAAATGGGTAAGCTGGATAAAAAAATCACAGGCCCTTATGAGCTCAACCTGATTGTGGTTCAGGATGGCCATGTGTGTCGTACCGTAACACGCAGCTACCTCGAAAACAACGACCAGGAAAGCAATACCCCTATTGGCTTATTGCCGGCAGAAGAAAGTACCGGTTTAAAACCAGAGTTTGAACCGCGTTCCGAAAGTTCTATTCTCAATTTCACCATCCCTTTTGAGAAAAATAAGTCAGAGTTTAAACCGGAAGATATTCAGCCATTTATCAATGCCATGAATGAACCCGACTTTATCATTGACGGTTTATACATCTATGCCTACTCATCCATTGAAGGGGACGCCAATGCCAATAACAAACTGCAGCATAAACGGGCCGAAAGTGTGGTGAAAGTACTACAGGGCATGCAACAAAATAAGATCAACCCGAATATCGAAACCAAAGATTCATGGAACCTGTTTGAGCTGGAAATGGAAGATGGCAAATATGCTGATCTCGTGAAGCTCGGCAAAGAAAAAGCCATCCGCAAAATAAACACCGATGGTGCCCTTTTGAAGGAACTGGAACCGATCCTGGCCAAAGAACGTTTTGCGCAGATCGTGATGGATGTAACCTATGATATCCGTGGCGACAAAGAACAGAAGTTCTCTGCCATTTCGTTTAACCGCGCCGTGAAAGCCAATAATACCAAACAGGCTTATAAAATCATGGAGTATATCTTTAAGCAGAACCTGAGCAAAAAATATACGGATGCCGTATGGGATAGTCTGAAAATGCCGAACGATCCGAAGTATGTGAATATGTTCAACAATAAAGTGTATTACAATTACCTGCGTAATAACAGCATGGTGACCGATGATGATTTCGAAGAGATGAGCAGGCTCAACAAAATGGACCCTGCCAATGAAATTGTAAAATACAACCTCTTGTATTGCGCCATTAAACTGGATTCGACCACGGGCAATAAAGACGCCCAGCTTAAAATGCAACAGGATATTGATGCCCTGTATAAAACCAAAATCGCTAAAAAGCTGGTGGATGGTCTGAATATCGAATGGCAGTTTAAAATCATTGAATCGCTCGATACCATTGAAGGGGCCGAAGCACAGATCGACCTGTGCATTGCCAAAATCAAGGGCTTTTATAATTTCAAGGAAGCCAGCTGGCAGAATTCCCTGAAACTGGCTTATGTATTTACAAGAGCCAAGGATTATAAATTCGCTTCCGGTTTACTGGAGCCTTACCTGAAAGATCCGAATGTGAATGAGAACCTGGTTTACAGTTATATATCCATTGCTTCGCATCTGCCTGAGAAGTTCTATTCACGCACATTCAGCGATGCCCTGCACACGGCTAAGGAAAAGAACCCTGAACGTTATTGTAAATTGTTCGGTGATCCGTATATGAGTTTCCAGGCACTCGGAAACCCAAATGCCAAACGTGATTATACAGAAGCCGGTTGCCGCTAGAAGCTAGCAGCCATGCTGTTTTACAAATCATGAAGCGTTCCCGGATTATATTACTTTTGATTTTCCTGTGTCACGCTTCTCTTCTTTTTTCAAGAGCTGGTGGCGGCGGTGGTGATGGCAGTAGTAGTAGTTCTTCCTCCGGTTATAATAGCAATAGATATTATAATGATTATCATAACTCATACAACGATGGAAGTCTCTCAGGCATCATTTTCATTCTTTTTGTTTTTGGTGCAATTGCCTTACTGATTTATTTTTCTTATAGAAACAGTATCAAAACCAGGAAAAGAAAGGAGTCTTCCGTTATTTTAGAAGCCGCATCACTTCAGGATGCAATGTGGAATGAAGCGAAACTGACAGAGCTGTGTCGCAAAATTTTCATGGATATGCAGTATGCGTGGAGTATTGGGAGTTTGCGCTCTGTAACAGATAAAATAACTGAGAAATTATACAATGATTATACAATAGCCCTGAATGATATGAATTCAAGGGGCGAGAAAAATATAATTCGTAATATTTCAATTGATACTATAGAAATTATAGGAGCAGAAGACTATATTAGCAATGACAAAGATTCATTTTATGCATACATTGCCGGAAGCCTTCTTGACTATACTACGCGGGGTGATGATATTATAAAAAATCAGGAAAAAACCCGGGAAAATTTTAAAGATATCTATCATTTCGTGCGGCACGAAAATACATGGAAACTGGATTTAATTATTAATGAACCCGGCATTTTCGATTTTCAGAGGGCAAGAAACACTTTTGAAAAAAAATAAATACTTTTATAGAAACTCTATTCATCATGTTACAAACAGCTACTGACGCGGATTTTGAATCCCTATTAAAAAGCAACCCAAAGGTGGTTGTAAAATATTACGCCGACTGGTGCGGCTCTTGTAAATTATTTGCACCTAAGTTCAAGCGTATTGCTAATGACGAAGCTAATGCCGGAATTTTGTTCCTGGACATTAATGCCGAGGAAAATGAAAATGCGCGGAAACTGGCCGGTGTAGACAACTTACCATTCCTGGCTACATTTAAGGATGGTATCCTGGTTGAAGGTGCTGCCACCAGTAAAGAAGAATACCTTCTGAAAATGATAAACGATATCCGATGAAAACACCATCCATTAAAGCACTTGTAGAAACCTACTCGCTGGCAGAGCTCCAGGAAGCAGAAGTTGCCTTACTTGAAGAGCACACACCGGCCATTACCATCGAAGGCAAAGATGAAGGTGAACAGCTTACACATGTTCTGGCTGCCATTTACATCAAGACGCAAATGGAAACGAAAGGTATTCCGTTTAACCAGGGACTGCGCGACTTCAGTCAGAGGGTTCGTAAAAGTATTAGCTGATCAGACGACCTGTTTAAGGTTTTGCTCCTACGGAGCAATGAGCCCGACATGGCTGAGAGTTCTTAATAATATCTGGCCCCGCCGGGGCCATGGTTCATGTATTTTACATGAACTTTCGTATAGAAAAATTCACATAATCAATCTAAACACAACAGCCCCGGCGGGGTTGAACTTTATTAACAAAAGTATCTGCTGCTATGCAGGTGGCTCCGGAGGAGTCAAACATTAAAGCATCCTCAATAGTTCTTTTAGCTCAGAAATCTGCACGGTACCTGGTTTTTCTTCATTGTTGCCTGCTACATTCAGGTGTATGGCTTTCCAGTTAGCTCCTTTTGCCCCGTTTATATCCATGTCGTGATTATCGCCGATCATGAGACATTCACCGGTACTGGCGCCACTCAGGGTTTCAGCAAGCCTGAAAATTTCAGGTTCAGGTTTACTCACCCCATGTTCCTCAGATATCAGGATGGTATGAAAATAGGCTCGCAGGCGGCTTTTATCTATTTTTATGTTCTGTACTTCCTTAAACCCATTTGTGATCAGGTGCAGTGTATACCTGGGTTTCAGGTAATCCAATACCTCCATGGCTCCGGGCATGAGGTTGGTTTTGTAAGGGGATATCTGCAGATACTCCTCCGCCCAGTGTTTACTGAGCTCCAGATCATCGTATTTAAAGTGCAGAAATGCATCGTAAAAGCGACGGTAGCGCAGTTCTTCTTTTGTGATTCCCCGGGTGCTGTATAAATTCCAGTATTGGTGATTGATGGCTTCATACACGTCAATCCATTCGCAAAATGTAGTGTTGCATTTCTCCTCCAATTCATGCTTCGAAAACATATCCGATAGGGCCTCGCGTGAATTGGTTTCAAAATCCCAAAGGGTATGATCGAGATCAAAGAAAATATGTTTGATGTGACTATACATTAATCAAACCAGCTCTTAAAAGCCGAATAAAAAAACAGGAACAGAAAATAAAGAACAAAGCTCCACATCACAACCGACACACTCAGGTAGAGAATCACTTTTCCTTTTTTCTTATAGAAGCGCTCACCCAGGAAAGCACCCAATGGAATGGAAAGTAAGATGGGAGATAATATAGCGATGCCAGTCAGTCCGAAGCGTCTTTTAATACGAATGATGCGGCGGTTTGCCTTTGTAAATTTCTTTTTGGGTTGATGTTTGGTGAACCACTTATGTTTGAAGCGATCCCACCATTTGAGCAGGCCCGCACTGAGGTAGGTAAAAAATACGGATCCGAATATACCGCCGGCACAGCTGACGGTGATCGATTTGAAAAAATTGAATTTAAAAAAACTAACGGCAGCAGGCATTCCTACCTTCCCAAAGAACAAAGCGCATGAAATAAAAACGGAAATGATTTTCCAAACCTCTGTTCTTTCCATAAATCATATTGATTAAATCTTCTCGCCAAAGGCCAGGTCACCGGCATCACCCAGGCCCGGAACAATATATGCCTGCGAAGTAAGCTCTTCATCCACCGCACCACACCAGAGTGTGTAATTTTGTGAAGGCATTTGTGTTCTGACATGGTCTATACCCTGACGGCTGGCAATAGCCGTCACAATATGCGTATGTTTTGGTGTACCGCGCGATAACAAAGCCTTATAAGCCAGCACCATCGAAGAACCTGTAGCCAGCATCGGATCACACAGAATAAGGGTTTTATCGTTGAGATCCGGACTCGAAATGTATTCGATGTGAATATCGAACGTATTGTCTTTATGATGACGGCGGTATGCCGAAATAAAGCAGTTGCCGGCTTTATCGAAATAGTTTAAAACACCCAGGTGCAGCGGCAGACCAGCTCTCAGGATGGTGGCAATAACCGGTTCGGATGTAATCCTGTATGTATCTGCAACACCGAGTGGTGTTGTTGTCTGCACAAGTTCATATTCCATTTTCTTACTGATCTCATAGGCCATGATTTCGCCCATACGCTCCATATTGCGGCGAAAACGCATGCTGTCGCCCTGCACATTCACATCGCGTATTTCAGCGATGAATTGGTTGAAAATAGAATTTTGCTGTGATAAGATATGTACCATAAATAAATTTTCGATCGTTTTACTGTTCTTTAAATACTTTGTTCAATCGCTTTAACAATAAGAATAAGACGAGAGCCGCCAGCATTAATAGTGCGAAGTTAAGGTAAAAATAATTCGCTTTATTATCAAACTTATCCCAATTTTTGGCCAAAACGCCGCTTAGTTTATTACCAATGGATGTAGCCAGGCTCCAGCCCCCCATCATGAGGGCTGTAAAACGAAGCGGTGATAATTTGGATACCATCGAAAGTCCCATCGGACTCAGGCATAACTCCCCGATTGTAATAACGCCGTAGCTCGCAATTAACCACCAGGCACTGGCCTTCTCTGCACCATTATGAGTTTCGTAAATAGCCCACACCATCACTAATGTCGAAAGTGCACTGATCAATAAACCATACGCAATTTTGGTGGCCGTCGTCGGTTCCTTGCCGCGACGACGAAGGAATGTAAAAAACATAATAACAAACGGCGTCAGAAGCACCACAAACAAAGGATTTACAGATTGGAAAAGTTCTGTGTTAAACAGGTAAATGCTCTCCCCTTCTTTCGGAATATCTTTTACAGCAGCATTTTTGAAATAAGACGGGTAATCATTTATTTTTATAACGCCACCGGTATCGTTTTTCATCCGACGGAACTGGGCATCCAGTTTATCTCTCTCTTTTCTGGCATACGTTATTTCTTCTGTTTGTTTCAGTGGTTTTATAGCCTCTGCCAGCTCTTTCGGGGCACGCCTGTCGGTATAGGATTCGGCATAGGTAGTAAGCGCTGTACCGTTTTGTTTAAATACCGCCCAGAATAAAATCACGATAAAGAAAATGGTATACATCGTTTTGAGGTTCGGCTTTTCTGTTTCACTGGCCGAACGGTAAATGGTAAAGTAGAAATAACAAACAGGCAGACAGGCCATCAGGAATGCGTCGGTACTATCGCTCCCAACAATATTACCCGGAATAAACCAGCCTGCAATTCCAAATACCAGGGCAAGACCCAATACCGCCATGAGGCGCATAATAAGGGGTTTGTCTTCCGCTTTGGGTTCACGGCGCACGTCCAGGTGTTTGTAGTATTTATTCCCCATCCAGAATGTGGCTACACCGGCAAACATTCCGATTCCGGCAGTTGTAAAAGCTCCAGACCATCCATATTTATTTCTCATATAGGCCGCTACGAGATTACATACCAGTGCACCTATGTTGATTCCCATATAGAATATGTTATAACCAAAATCTTTCCTGGCTTTGTATTTGGGATCATTGTACATGTTGCCAAGCAGTGTGGATATATTGGGTTTGAAGAATCCATTACCTAAAATCATAAGACCGAGGGCCGAATAAAATGCCCATACTTCGTGCACTCCCAGCATGCAATAACCAATACCCATTAATATTCCACCCAGTGTGATGGAAAACCGGTAGCCGAGTTTCAAATCGGCAAGCAGGCCGCCCACAAAATGGTGTCAGGTATACCAGGGCTATAAACGTTCCGTAAATATCAGACCCTATGGCATTGTCCCAACCCCATGCGCCTTCGTCGGTGGGTTTGGTCATATACATAAAGAAAATGCCGATCATGAGGTAGTAACCGAAACGTTCCCAGAATTCGGTAAACACCAGATAAAACAGGCCCTTAGGGTACTTAGGTTCTTTTGCCATCTTTTGATTTTGGATAAAGATAGAAAAAACCTCCGATGGCGCTAACGGTAATAGAAATGATTCGTCAGCAAAAGACTGTCCTTTGTGGAATCATAAAAGCGCACGGTCACAGCCGATGGATTATGACTGTTGATGCCATTGATGAGTACTTTGTATTGATGGCATTTGGAAATATGTTTATCAAATTGTTTGGCTCCGTAATACACACTATCCGCATAATAGTGTGTGTAATTAATTGTACCCACATGTACCAGTCTGTATAGTGTATCTGAGCCGGCCTGGCGGAGTTCGCCGTTCTCAACATCTATGCGCATTGTGCAGCGTTTATCAGCAGGGATCTTCAGGTAAAACATATCATGTTTACCGGGAGATATCGTATCGCTGGGTGTACCTTTCTGGAAAAAATAAAAATTCAGATCGGACGAACGCACCCTGATCTTCGAGGGTATTTGCGCCTGAGCAGTTGTTATCAGCAAACCAGGCAAAAAAATAAGGCAGATTTTAAGTAGTGGTGATGTCATATAATGGCATATAACACCATCAACAGAAAAAGGTAACAGAATTATTTTTCGATTTCTTTTTTAACTTCCTGGATATGCTCCTGTACCTGATTGGTAATATGGCCGGTATGCTCCTGAATGTCTTTCTGAATGCCATTAGCGGCATCTTTAAATTCCCGGATTCCCTTTCCCAGTGCCCTGGCGACATTCGGAACACCTTTACCGCCAAACAGCAATAAAATAACAATAATGATCAGAGTTACTTCGCCGCCACCGAGATTTAAAAACAAAGGGGTCATTGGGATGAATTTTAGGCAAATTTACGCATTATTTGAGCCGGAAAAGGATTGCCGGGAAAGTTTTCAGGCAAGGAAACGTTAAAAAAATCAGTCTTTACGACGCATAAACTTAAAAATGGTATAAGCGCCGAAACAAAAGATAGCTGCAATAAGAATCAGGATAAAGTAATCCCCTATTTCGAGTTCTGATTTCATGGGTTTATGGTTTAAAATCCGACATCCGGAGTTCGCGGGTACAGAAAGCGTATTCTTCTTTGATGGAATTGGAAGCCACCACAATGGTTTTATGCGAGGCATATTCACGGATCATCTGCCCATACCAGGCTATAACGGAGGCATCCAGGTTTGTAGTAGGCTCATCGAGCAATAACACCGGAGCATCTGCCAGAATAGCCAGGATCAGTTTAAGTCGTTGCTTCATACCACTGGAAAACAAACGGATGAATTTGTGGCGGTGCGCCGCAAGGCCCGACAATTCAACAACGGCATCGTTGCTCAACTGATTCATAAAAGGCTTATAGTTCGCCGCATGCGCGATCATTTCCTGGAGTGTAAAATCTTCGATGAGTTCCAGGTAAGGCGATGCCAGGCTGATGTAATGGTATTGTTTTTCGTCCTCGACCAATGTCTCGCCGGCCGTGTATTTTAGGCTGCCCTCATTGAGGGTGAGGTAACCGCTGAGAGCCTGTAAGAGTGTGGATTTTCCGGAGCCATTCAGTCCAAGTATAACCAGCTTTTCGCCCGGGTGTATATCCAGTGTTACTTTCCGGAAGATCCAGTCTTTTCCAAATTTCTTTCCGGCATTCGAAAGTGTTATGCTGATGGCTGGTTGCGGCACGATTTATATACCCCGGATAATACCATCTTTTTCGCCGCGAATAAAATTCACAATTTCTTCGCGAACTTCTGACTTCGGAATTTCCTGTTCTACCATTTCAAGGGCATTGGTAATATTATAGCCACGCACAAAAATAAGGCGGTAGATGTCTTCGATCTGGTGAATCACTTCTTTGCTGTATCCCCTGCGGGCCAGGCCAATGGTATTGACACCAATGTACTGAAGCGGCTCACGGGCTACACGCACATAGGGCGGTACACTTTTCCGAACCTGTGAACAACCGGCCACAAAACTATGCGCCCCGATGGTTGTAAACTGCTGCACACCACACATACCTTCAATGATAGCATAGTCCTGTATGTTGACGTGACCGGATAAGCCCGTGTTGTTGGCAATGATGATGTTATTACCCAGGATACAATCGTGTGCGATATGCACATAAGCCATCAGCAGGCAGTTATCGCCTATTTTGGTAGTATAGCGGTCGGCTGTGCCTTTATGTATCGTAACTCCTTCGCGGATAATGTTATTATTTCCGATGACTGTATTTGTCTTTTCTCCCTTGTATTTCAGGTCCTGAGATACGGCTCCGATGGATGCCGTGGGGTAAATTTTACAATTGCTGCCGATAATGGTATCCGGGAAAATGACCACATTAGGGCCAATCCAGGTATTATCGCCAATTTCTACATCTTCATATATTACGGCAAAGGGCTCAATCGTCACATTGTTGCCTAATTTGGCTTTCGGACTTACATGAGCTAATGGTGAAATCATAAAACGAGGTTTAGTGTAAATGAACTCAGGCTTCTGCCGGTTCATTTACTTTTTTATCAATGTTTCTAACTTTTACAATCTGAGCGGTCATATCGGCTTCGCATACCAGCTTGTTACCCACGAAAGCCATACCTTTCATGTGACACATACCGCGACGAATCGGGTCTACAAGGTCCATACGGAACACCAGTGTATCGCCCGGTACCACTTTCTGTTTAAACTTGGCGTTTTCTATTTTCAGGAAATAGGTCTGATAGTTTTCAGGATCCGGTACTGTTTTCAGGCAAAGAATACCACCGGTTTGTGCCAGGGCTTCAATAATAAGTACGCCAGGCATAACAGGCTCATCCGGGAAGTGCCCTGTAAACCAGTAATCGTTCATGGTTACATTTTTTACACCGATTACATAGTCCTTATGCAGTTCCATGATTTTATCCACCATCAGGAATGGCGGACGGTGTGGCAGGATGCTCATGATGGCGCGTGAATCACAGGCAGGTGCAGCAGAAAGATCCAGTTTCGGAACCATTTTTTCTGCTTTTTCCTTCTTAATCAGTTCTTTTATTTTCCTTGCAAAAGAAACGTTTCCTGCATGACCCGGGCGTGCGGCCAGTACATGTATTTTCAACGGACGGCCTACCAGGGCCAGGTCTCCTACAATGTCCAGCAGTTTATGTCGGGCGGGCTCGTTATAGAAATGCAACTTCGTGTTATTCAATACACCACGACCTTTCACCTCTACATTCTCTTTATTAAAAACCTTTTTCAGGGCTTCAATTTTTTCCTGCGAAATTTCTTTGTCAACCAATACGATAGCATTGTCGAGGGCGCCACCTTTAATGAGATTATGAGCCAGCAACGCTTCGAGTTCATGCAGGAACACAAAGGTGCGGCAACGGGCAATCTCCTGTTTGAATTCGCCCAGGTGATACATGGAGGCATGCTGTGTCCCCAGCAGATCGCTGTTGTAGTCAACCATTACCGTAACACGGTATTCGTCCTGTGGCACCGCCAGCATTTCAACGTGTTTGACAGGATCTTCGAATGTCAGGTTTTCCTTCAGTTCAAAATATTCACGCTCCGCATTCTGTTCAACGGTTTCGGCAATCTCGAGTGCTTCAATAAATTTGATGGAACTTCCGTCCATAATCGGCATTTCCGGGCCGCTTACCTGGATGAGGCAATTGTCGATTCCCATACCAACGAGGGCTGCCAGAACATGCTCTGTTGTATGTACGCGAACGCCGTTTTTTTCGAGTGTTGTACCACGTGAGGTATCTACCACTAAATCGGCATCTGCGTCTATGATGGGTTGTCCTTCTACATCAGTACGCTGAAATTTGTACCAGTGATTTTCCGGAGCCGGGTTAAAGGTTAAGGTTACAGGCTTTCCGGTGTGCAAGCCAATCCCGGTTACTGATACGGCTTGTTTGATGGTTCTTTGTTTATCACTCATAATTCTGGCTCTGTTATTACAACGTTTTACTTAGTTTAATTTGCTTCTCCAGGTTTCTCACCTGTTCCTGGAGTTTGGGAAGATTTTTAAACAGCACATAACTGCGTTTGTAATCTCCCACATGAAATGCCGGGGAACCCTGCATAAGTCCACCCTCTTCCACATTGTTTCCGATACCCGACTGCGCGGCTATTTTGGAACCATCGCCAATTTTAAGATGTCCGATAATTCCGACCTGCCCGGCAATCATACAGTTTTTACCAATTTTGGTAGAACCTGCCACACCGGTTTGGGAAGCAATAACCGTGTTTTCACCTATCTCTACATTGTGTGCAATCTGGATCAGGTTATCGAGTTTCACACCTTTGCGGATCACGGTAGACCCGATGGTAGCCCGATCAATGGCAGTATTGGCTCCGACTTCCACATTATCTTCGATCACCACATTACCGATCTGTGGTATTTTATGGTAATTGTTTTCCGAGTTCGGAATAAATCCGAAACCGTCGCTGCCAATAACCACACCGGCATGAATGGTACAGTTGTTCCCGATTTTACAATCGGCATATACCTTAACACCGGCATAAATCACTGTGTTATCGCCTATCTCGCAATTGTCGCCAATCACCGAGTTGGGGTAAATCTTTACGTTTTTTCCAATTTTACTGTGATGCCCGATGTAAACAAAAGCGCCTATGTAGCAATCTTCACCCATATGGGCATTCGGACTGATAAACGAAGGTTGTTCAATACCAACCTTATTGCTGCGCATCTGGTTATAAAGTTCAAGCAATTTGGTAAATCCGGCATAGGCATCTTTTACCCGGATCAGGGTACAGCTTGTTTTTACCGGTTTTTCGAGCTGAAACGCTTCATTCACGATCACAATGCTGGCATTGGTATCGTAAATATAGGGGGCATATTGCGGGTTGGCCAGAAAAGACAGTGTTCCGGGTTTTCCCTCTTCTATTTTAGAGAGGTTTGAAACAACTGTATTCTCGTCTCCTTCTATGGTACCATTGAGCAATGCCGCTATTTGGGAAGCAGAAAATTCCATTTCTCAAATATACTGTTTTTATTCCTACCGAAATACCGTATCGGGTCAGTTTTTGAACAGTAAAAAGTCAATTCCTGTGCCCCCGGAATGCTTATTTCAGGAATCGATCGTCGGTGAGTGATTTCAGGAATGATTCCAGGTCTGTTTTATCCTGTTCGGTTAAATGCAGAGGCTTTGAAAGCAAGGTATCACGGTTTTGTGCATGGGAAACGAATTTATCGGGAGTATCGTAATAGTCGATCACTTCGCGGAGGGTTTTAAACATGCCGTTATGCATGTAAGGCCCTGTAACACTAACGTTGCGGAGTCCGGGCACTTTGAATTTTCCCAGGTCTTTCGGTTCATGGGTAATGGCTATGCGACCGCTGTCATTGAGATCCCGGCCATTGAAGAGGCCGATATTCCGGAACTGATCGCCGGTAAAATCGGGGCCGAAATGGCAATCAAAACACTTTGCCTTTTCATTAAAAATAATCCGGCCACGTTTTGCCGATTCACTGAACCGGGTGGTGTCTTTATCACTCATGTAATCATCGAAAGCGGTATGGCTTGTTAAAAGTGTTTCTTCGTATGCAGCCAGGGCTTTCACGAGATTTTCCTTATCGGCCGGGCGGCCATATATCTTCCGGAAGAATCGGCTGTACTGGCTGTGTTTATTGAGTTTTTCAACAATGTCGCTCACTTTCATGTTCATTTCAATCGGGTTTTCCATTGGACCGGAGGCTTGCTGTTCAAGGCTTTCGGCACGTCCGTCGTGAAAAAAGAAAGAGTGCCCGGAAAGGTTCATGGCACTTGGTGTATTGCGGAGCCCTGCGGTACTATCGACCCCAAAACTAAATGCCACATTATCGGCAAAAGCATACTGGGGTTTATGGCAGGATGCACAACTTACCTGGTTGTTTTTGGAGAGAAGTGAATCAAAGAAAAGTAACTCTCCCAGCTCCGCTTCTGTCTGAGGTTCTTTCAGCGTTTTTTCAATCCCTTTTTTTTCTTCGCTGCAGGCCCAAAGCACGGCCAGCAAAGCTGTAATGATAACCCATGATCTTAACATGCGACAAATATAGATACTTTTCAGCGCCTTTGATTCATGATTTTAGTCGCTAAAAATGCCAGGCGACCTTTTATGTAATAATCCCTTTAAAATCATATATTGTGCTAATTTTGCTTATGTATGGAGTCATTAGAAACATCTGAACCGGAAAAACTGAATCCTTTTAACAATTTATTTTTAGCCCGTGGATTTTATACCGGTCGCAATGATTGGTGGATTTATATCCTTGGAATTTTCCTTGCCATTATCGGTTACGTTGTAGCGCAGATTATAATTATTGTGCCACTGATGGGGGTTGCTACCAACCATGGGCTTTCGTTATCGGAAATCACCAAAAACCCTAATATTCTCTTTAACCCGGAAGCGATGGGTATGAATCGCTCGGTGATGCTGGCCTTACTGATGCTCATGTTTGTATTTTGCCTGCTGGGTCTTTTTGTGGCCATTCGTTTTATTCACCGCAAGACCATAAGCTCTGTGATCTCGGGTTTTGAAAAAATACGCTGGAGTCGCTACTTCTTTTCATTTACGGTCTGGAGTCTTCTGCTCATCATACTGACGGTTATTTCCTATTATTCCGCACCCGAAGAACTGGAGATACGTTTTCAGCTTAAACCTTTCCTCATCCTGTTACTTGTAGCCTGTATTTTTATTCCGATACAAACGGCTACCGAAGAAATTTTATTTCGCGGTTATCTCATGCAGGGACTTGGAATTGGCAGTAAAAATGGGCTGATGCCTCTTATTACAACCTCTGTACTTTTTGGACTCATGCACGGTGCGAATCCCGAAACAGAAGCTTTTGGATTTGCGACCATGATGCCCTATTACATGTCATTTGGTTTATTCCTGGGGCTGATTACACTCCTTGATGAAGGTCTTGAACTGGCCATGGGTATACATTGCGCCAATAATCTGATTTCGAGTCTGCTCGTAACGAGCAAAAACTCCGTACTGCAAACAGATGCTGTTTTCTACCAGAAAACCGAAGATCCGGGTGGAGAAATATATGCCTGGCTGGTGATGGCTGCCATTTGTTTTGGCATACTGTACGTAAAATACCGCTGGAAAAACTGGAACGTGATTATTAAATAAAATTTATAAATGATGAAAAACATTCGATTGACTGCTCTGCTCCTGCTCTCTCCGTTCCTGGGCCTGCTGGCCGATAACGACTACCATTATACCGTAGATATTGCACACATTAACAATGATAAGGTGCATGTAAAACTGACGCCACCTGATATTTCGGCCAACGAAACCGTGTTTATGTTTCCGGCTATGGTACCCGGTACCTACGAGGTTTATAACTTCGGACGCTTCATCGAAAATTTCAAGGCTGAAGGCAAAAACGGACAGGTTATTACCATACAGAAACTTGATAATAATTCCTATAAGCTTTCACCCGCCGGGGCTATCAGTGAAATAAGCTACGATGTAAACGACACATGGGATACAGAGATTAAAGAGAAAGTGGTGTTTGAACCGGGAGGTACCAATATAGAAGATGGTAAAGCCATTGCGATGAACACGCATGGTTTTTTCGGCTATTTCAAAAACATGACAGCCGCCAATTTCCTGATACACGTTATAAAACCGGAAGGTTTCTATGCATCCACAGGGCTTACAGGCTTAAAAAGCGGTAAGACCGAAGACGATATTTCGGTGTTCGATTACCACGACCTGGTAGATTCTCCAATATTATATTGCCAGCCCGATACAACTACTATACATATCGGTAATTCACAGGTACTTGTATCGGCATACTCGCCCAACCATATTGTAAGCTCCAAATTTATTGCCCGCAACCTGTCGGAACTGCTCATGGCCCAAAGCGAATACCTGGGCGGGGAGCTGCCTGTTGATAAATATGCATTCCTGTTTTATTTTATTGATAAGCCAACCCTGAGTGGCATGACCGGCGCCCTGGAACACTCCTACTCTTCTTTTTATGTATTGGGCGAAGGCGACACCTCCGATATTGCCCAGGAGGTAAGGGATGTGGCGGCCCATGAATTTTTTCACATTGTAACGCCTTTGAGCATTCATGCCGAAGAAATCGGGAATTTCGATTTCAATAACCCGAAAATGAGTATGCACTTATGGCTGTATGAAGGTCTTACCGAATACGCTGCACACCATGTTCAGGTAAAAAGCGGCCTGATCGATTACAGTGATTTTTTTCAGGTGATGACCGATAAAATGGAGAATGCCCGTAAAAACTATAACGATACGGTTCCGTTTACCATGATGAGCAAGTATGTGCTCGATAAGTACAAAAAAGAATACCCGAATGTATACGAAAAAGGCGCTCTGATTGGCATGTGCCTGGATATAATGCTACGCTATTATAGCAATGGCGAATACGGCACACAGGAACTTATGAAAGACCTTGCCAAGAAATATGGCAAACGCAAATCGTTTAAAGACGAAGACCTTTTCAATGATATTGAAAAACTGACATATCCGGAGATCGGTACATTTCTGCGCACCTATGTGGGCGGCAATAAGCCTCTGCCTTTCAAGGATGTATTTAATATGGTGGGAATGACTTATATAGACAAACAGGTGGTGAAGAAAATCACACTTGGTGGTATTTCCGTAGGTTTCAACCCATCAACCAACCGCCTGGTAGTAGCCAGCACTGAGAAGCTCGATGACTTCGGTAAAAAACTGAAATTCCAGGAAGGTGATGAACTGGTTTCTTTCAATGGCCGTAAACTCACACTCGACAATATCAAAGAAATCTTCTCGAATTACTTTAATAATGCCAAACCAAAAGACAAGCTGGAGATTGAAGTGTTAAGAAAAGACAAGAAAGGCAATGAAGTGATGAAAACACTGAAAGCCAAAGTGAAACCTGTGAATGTTACGGAATACGATGTGATCGACGTGAATAAAGCGGCTACCGAAAAACAGGTTAAAGCCCGCCGTGCATGGCTGGGAATTAAATAAAGCTATACCGCAACGATGACACGAAAGCAACGTGCATACTGGATCTGCCAGGCAGGTGG
Organism: Bacteroidota bacterium; assembly: GCA_018267825.1. GTDB lineage: Bacteria > Bacteroidota > Bacteroidia > B-17B0 > Aurantibacillaceae > JAFDXR01. The sequence continues at coordinate 122,447 of JAFDXR010000016.1, forward strand.
CTGGGCGTTTTACATCACGCTCAATTTCCTGTTTTTCCGTCTGAGTTACCACACCAATATAAAAGATCTTCTCAATTATATTCTGTGGCTTCCGATCGGTATAGGCCTTACGCATGTGTTTCGTTTCTTTATCAAAAAATATAATCTCACGCGCTTAACACTGACCGCACAAATTCCGCTGATCCTGTTTTCGTGTTTTGTACTGGCTGTTCTGTTTTTCTTTTTAACCATCGGTATGGCCATGGGGCTGGGACTTATCTCCTACCACATCAACCTGGTGAACTCTACCCGCACCATTCTCGACGTATCTGTTATTTTTATTCTGTGGTCAATCATTTATTTCGGATTTCATTACCTGGAAAATTACAAGCAGGCTGAAATCCAGAATCTGAAACTCGAGGCAAACAGCAAGGAAGTTGAACTCAATACCCTGAAGTCGCAGCTCAACCCGCATTTTATGTTCAACAGTATGAACAGCATCAGGGCCCTCATCGATGAAGACCCTGTAAAAGCAAAAGCTGCAGTAACGCAACTGTCAAATATCCTGCGGAGTACCCTCATGATTCATAAAAACAGGCTGGTGAGTCTGCAGGAAGAGCTGGCACTTATAGAAGATTACCTGGAGCTGGAACACAACCGCTATGAAGAGCGCCTGAACTACAGTTTTAATATACAACCCGACACACTTAAATGCCAGGTTCCCCCTATGATACTGCAAACCCTGGTGGAAAACGGCATCAAACATGGCATTTCCAAACAACCCCGCGGAGGAAGCATTTCTATTCATACATCGTTGAGCGACCAGGGTATACTGGACATTAAAATTTTTAATACAGGACAGGTCCGGAATGAACAAGGCGGTACAGGTTTTGGATTAATAAACACCCGGCAGCGCCTGCATTTATTGTTTGGCGACAATGCCAGTTTTAAAGTCACCAACAGCGATGATCACACTGTATTATCTGAAATTATTATAAAAACATAGACAAGATGAAAGCCATTATTATTGACGATGAACGCCTGGCACGCCAGGAACTCAAGAACCTGCTGGCAGCTCATAAAGAAATTGAAGTGGTAGCAGAATGCAATGATGCTGAAACGGCTAAAGAAAAAATAAAAGAACTGGCTCCGGATGTTATTTTCCTGGATGTACAGATGCCCGGGAAATCGGGCTTTGAACTCCTGGAAGAGATTTCGGCCGTACCGGATGTGGTATTTGTTACAGCCTACGATGATCATGCGATCAAAGCCTTTGAGATCAATGCATTTGACTACCTGTTAAAACCTGTTCAACCACAACGTCTTGCTGAAACCATTAAGAAACTGACCCTGAAAGAAGGCGGTGAGAAAAAGGAGAATAACTCTCCTTTATCGGAACAGGACCAGGTATTTATTAAAGACGGTGAAAAATGCTGGTTTGTAAAGCTGAGTAACATCCGCCTTTTTGAAAGCGAGGGAAACTACGTACGTGTTTATTTTGATACCAACCGGCCCCTGATTTTACGTAGCCTCAACAGCCTGGAGGAACGCCTGAATGAGAAAGTATTTTTCAGGGCCAGCCGTAAACATATTGTCAACCTCAATTGGGTAGAAAGTATTGAAACCTGGTTCAATGGCGGTTTAATGGTGAAACTACGTGGTGGCCAGGAAGTGGAGATCTCAAGGCGGCAAGCAGTGAGGCTCAAGGATCTGATGAGTTTATAATATATAGAGGTGGTTATGAAACCACCTCTTTTTTTGTTCTGATTATTTGAATATCTTTAATTCATGCTAAATGCCATTGTGCCGCGTTTTATAAAACGCCTGGATAAGTACTTCCTGCTACATTATCCGATCCTCTGGATCAGTAAGATTCATTACGTTTTATATTTTGCCGTGATCATGTGGGCTTTATCGGCCCTTATTGGTTTTGCCATGCCCGTAAACCTGGCACAGCCGGAAGACATGGCGCTCTGGTACGTGATGTTTACCGTACTGGCTATCATTCTTTTTTGTGTCTGGCTTTATAAAAATACCATTTTCAATGTAGAGAAGAAATTCGGGAACCGGCACTGGACAGATGAGTTTAAGCTGTTCTTTCTGTATACCTGTACCATTTTTATTTACTTCTCCTTTGCGTATCCGTTTTCATTGGTATATAGCCATAAAGTCGCTAATGCTGTTTCTACAGATGACTTCATTCATGACATTAATATCCTCAACGAATCGGACGCATTTATTGCAGATAACTTCTACAAGTATTATAGCTACACCGATACAACAACGAATACAACACATTATGATATTAACCGAAGAGTGTCTTTCGGAGAAAACACCCCTTATATGATGGTATATGACTCCATACAGCATCCCGGGTTGTTAACAAACAAAATGCTGGAAGTCGGATACAATCAAAGAAAAAAATCTGACGAAGCTATTCTGGAGATCTTAAATAAACGGGTTGAGGTATTTAAACGTTATCACCTGGAGGCGGATATCAACCCGGCAGATGTTCTACATACATACAGAGAACTCTGCAAACGCTGGCAGACCGATAGCAATGATGTTGACCTTATCCGTAAGAGCTATTCCTTTATGAGCCCTATCAGTCGCATATTTGACAATGTGGCTGAAGCTAAATTCCAGGTCATTTTCTTACTCCGTGGTGATTTCATCACATTCGAATTATACTTTACATTTTACGTATGCCTTATCTTCCTCCTTTTCCGCAATGTACGCTGGCAGCATTTCCTCGTGACGATCGTCAGTATGATCGTGGTTTCCATCCTGCTCCTTATCATCAGCCTGCTTTTCCCTTACTACGGGGATTATGATACCTATATAACGGGACGGAATTACAATGACCGATGGCTGATATACAATACCACCATTCTGCTCATTTTTCTGTCAACCATCATTTTCACTATCGTTGCTGTTTTTCAGAAAAAACGTTTTTCGGCGGTGACCAACATCTTCATGCAGGTGGGCTATATCATTTTCCCGATGATGCCTCTTTTTATTGTGTTCTATATTCGCGAATACTGGGGCTTTTGCCATAATCCAAACCAGGAAGTGTACGACAGGTTTGCAGAAGCCTATAAAGTATCGCATCAGGGCCAATACGACAGTCTCTATTCTACATACGAATACCAGTACAACGAATTGTTGAACCAGTATTACAATAACCAGTATTACCTGTGTTGTTTTATTGCCCAATGGCTGGGAGTAATATTATTCATTGCCCTGGTGATGCCATTTATGAAATCATTATTCGTTAAACAACTGGCCCTTCCCCGAAAAAAATAATGAAGTTCCATCTCGATTACCAGGTTCCAAAAGCGGCGTTTCAACTGGAACACAGACACTCTCTGCTCCTTGTAGGTTCATGTTTTACGGAGCACATCGGGCATTATCTGCAATCGCACAAATTCAATGCGTTGTGTAATCCCTTCGGACTCATGTTTAATCCGGCCAGTATCTGCCAGGCCCTGCAACGCATTATAAACAATACACCGTTCCGGGATCAGGATCTGATATTTCATCAGGATACCTGGTATGCCTGGGAAGCGCACGGCATTTTTTCGCATAGCGACAAATCTGTTTTATTAAGTCAGCTGAATGACTCGATGAAGCTTTGGCAGGAAGCCATCCTAACAGCAAACTACCTCATACTTACACCCGGAACTGCTTTTGTATACAGGCATATGGAAACGGGCCTCGATGTGGCCAATTGCCACAAAGTACCCCAAAAGGAATTTCAGAAATACCTGATGACTTCTGAACAGGTCGTAAATGCGTTTTCGGAAGTTATTATAGCCTTACATAAACTTAATCCCCAACTGGAAATTATTTTCACGGTATCACCGGTAAAACACCTGCGCGACGGCATGATTGAAAACAACCTGAGTAAAGCCATCCTGATCCAGGCTGTTCATGAACTATGTTATAAGATGCCATCATGCAGCTACTTTCCGGCCTATGAGCTGGTTATTGACGACCTGCGCGATTACCGCTTCTTTGAAACCGATATGGCACATCCCAACAAACAGGCGATCGAGTATGTATGGAAAAAATTCTCCAAAGCCTATTTCAGTGATTGTACAGAAGCGCTGAATCAACGTATCGAAGATATTGTCCGTGCCACATGGCACAAGCCATTGAAACCGGATAGCGTCGAGTTCAAAAAATTTAAAGAGGCCTATTCCCTGAAATGCTCAGACCTGGTGCGGGAGTACCCATTCCTGGACCTGAAGCATGAGCTGGCTCATTTCAGTATGTGATGCTTTTTTATGCTGCATCACAAAGAAGAGGATTACGCCAACCACTGCCAGAATCATCAGAATAAATAAAGTTATCTTGATGGCGCTGTATGGTCTTTCGCCCTGCACTTCACCGGTGCGGGCATTGATCATGAAGCGGTATACTTTTTCGTTATAGCGGTACGCACTGAGCCATACCGGTAAGAGAATGTGTTTGAATGTAATGTCATGGTACTCGATGTTCATGGATAAAATCTGCTGAACATCACCACCAATATTGCTGCAAACTGTAGAGCGAATGGGCGATTCCATGCGGGCTTTGGCTTTTTCAAAACCTTCCTTCAGACCAACCTGGTAACTTTCGGTAACGAAGCCCGACAGGTATTTATCATTGTATGCTGTGAGTGCAGGCAAATCCCAGGGTTCCAGCTCATTGGCCAGGCTCTCGGGGAGAGATTTGGACGATACAACCAGAATGTCATCAAATGTATTGTATACCGTTCCGCTCACCGGATACCAGCGTGTACGCTGTACTTCACGGGTCTGCGTTTTCCCTTCGGAATCCGTATAGGTTTCAGTTTCATAATAATGAATCCCCTGCATCCCGGTGTATTGCGTGGTTGTATTGCTATCGTAGGTCCAGTAAGGCATATAAAGACCGTTTAGCTTTTCTGCCGAAGACTGTGCGTATTGTTTCAGTTTATTGGGAGCGAACCACAAAGAACCTGCCCATTTCACAAACTCATCTGTAGCCTTCTTTCGGTCGATGGCAAATGGCAATAAATAAGCCGGTTTTATAATCGTGGAAGTCGTGGCATTTTTTATAACAAGCGGTGTGTCACAATACGGGCAGGTGGAGGAAGTTACATTCGGCTTCAGTGTAGTGGATGCACCACAGTTATCGCATTTCACGGTACTTACTTCCTGCTTATCGTTTAGGTGTGCTTTCTCATCAAGGAAACTTTCAAAATCATTTTCAATAATTTCGGCAACGGGTTCATCTTCTATTTCATTTTTAGCCCCGCAATATTCGCAGTTCAGGTGTTTGGTACCTGGCTGGTATTTCAGGTTGGCGCCACAATCCTTACACTTGATGAAGCTCCCTGTTTCTGCTGTTTTTTCTGAAAATGAATTATCCATATACACTAGATTATACGACTAAAATTACTTATTTTTTTATTGCGCGCAAGCATTTCCGTTTTAAGGTTTTGGTTTGATAACCAGGGTATCAAACGAAGGGGAATAGCCACAGAAAGCACCAATGGAAGCATCGCCCTGGATAGTATTCTGCAGATTGGATGGGGCTGCAAACGGATTGCCATTACTGGCTTTGTTGGCATAATAGGAACGCCAGAACAGGTATTCGTTATAACCGATGGTGCAGAATTTCACAACAACCGTATCCCCCACCCTGTAATAGCCACGCGATACATCGGGCTCATGATCATACTCTTCCTGCTTTCCGGGTTGCGGAGGCCTTTCATAACCAAAGTCAAAACTTTTTCCGTCTACAAATTTATCGTCAAAAGATGAATTGAATGGAGCCGCAAAACTCTGATCTCCCTGGCGTTTGGCAAACCAGCGGTAACAATCTCCCAGACCCGCAGGGTCGGTCAGGTGCCCCCAGCAAAACGTCAGGCTGTCTTTTTCGTATTTGGCGTAAATGCTGTCCAGGGCAATGGGGCTGCGGATCGAAGTGGTTGCACTGTAACTTTTACCATTATAATGAATCGTGAGGTTATAAGTTTTTCCAACCTGGCCAATAACCGTGGATCCCAGGTAAATATAGCCTTCGGCCGGAAAAAGTTCTTTGAGCGTGTCGGTATTGCTGCCATCCGAAACGGTCACAAAAGCCCCTTTCACAAAAAACTTGGTCGGGTCGCTCAGGTCTACATTCCCAAAGTAAGGCGCTGTTACCGAAAGCAGCACGGTAGCCGGTTGACCGGTTTCAATACTGGCTTCCACCACCAGTTTCTCAGTGTATTCAGGCAGTTTAACGTTAATGGTTTTACGGCAGGCCGAAAACAGGAGAAACGTAAAAACACTTATGTATATAAAGTATCTCATCAGAATTTAAAATTCCAGGTTATCGTTGGCAGTACCGGGAACAGCGATACCTGTTTGGCTTTTACTGTAAAAGTACCACTCAGGAAATCGCCTGAGGTGTCAAAATAAATAAAGTAAGGATTATAGCGGTTGTACGCATTAAAAATACTGAGGGTCCAGCTGCTCTGGTAATTTTTTGCCCACCATTTCGGCAGGTTTATATTGGACATATCTTTTCCCCTGCGCTCATAGCGCCGGGTAATTCGTGCCCGTTTTTTTTCAATCTGTTTCTCACGATCCGGGGTATACGTTACTGATAGATCTAGCCTGTGATAGTCCGGGAATTTATACGAATTACGCAAGCCATAATCATTGCTTACGGAACCCTCATAGGCAAACAAAGCACTTGGCAGGGTACCCCGGTTCCCGGTGCCATATACCCAGATCAATCCGAAATTCCATTTTTTGTTATGATCGTAGGTAATCACAACCGAGGCATCGTGCCGGCGATCGTATTTGGCCAGGTATTTCTTGCCGTAATTAATGGCATCAAACTGGCGCCAGGTCCATGACAGTGTATAACCTATCCAGCCTGTGAATTTCCCGGTACGTTTTTTCAGAAAAAATTCTGCACCATAAGCCCAGCCTTTTCCATAGGTGAAGGCATTATCAGGATTATCGAATACATTATCCTGAGGCTCTGCACCCTCCTTGTAATCGATCTGGTTTTTCATGTCTTTGTAATACACTTCGACAGAACTCTCAAACATATCGTGATTAAAATTCTTGAATACACCAAAAGCATATTGATTCCCTATTTGCGGCTTGATGAGCTCCGTACAAGGCATCCACACATCGGTAGGCAAACTCACCGACGAAATAGACGCCAGGTGTATGTACTGGAAATTGCGTGTGTATGAGGCTTTAAGCGACAATGTACGACTCAGGCTGTAACGAAAACTCAGGCGGGGCTCAAGCCCGTTGTAATCAGCTACTTTTTTTCCCGGCGCATAAACCACGGTATCGATTGTCTTCCCGAAATCATTTTTCTTATAGCGTGTAAATGGGCCTACCTGTGCGAAATACCCAAACCTTAAGCCAGCATTCACCTTAATACGATCGGTTACTTCCCAATCGTCACTTACATATATAGCGGCATCGTGAGAATACAGGCGGATAACTCTGCCTATATCAAATTTCACCTCTCCCTGTTTGGCAGAAACATTGCTCGGAGTAAAAGTGTGGAAGATATAATTAACACCCACTTTTACATTGTGGCGGGTATTCGGGAAATAATTGACATCGTATTTTACATTCCAGTCTTTGATCCCTGAAAACAATGTCAGCTCAAAATTATCCTGGGCCGCCGTAAACGAAAAATCATACTTGCTGTATACTACAGACAGGTTCGAAAACAGCTTGGCATTAAACAGGTGATTCCAGCGCAGACAAGCGGTTGCATTACCCCATGGGATTTTTGCGGTAAAGCCATCGTTGTTGTATTTGAAAATATCGCGACCGAAATAAGCACTTAAAAACAACCGGTTTTTATCGTTGATCTGGTAATTCAGTTTTGCATTCAGGTCATAAAAATAATAGGAAGTACCTGCAAAATCGGTATGCTTCATAAAGGGCTTGGCGATCACATCGGCATAGGTTCTGCGGGCACTGATGATAAATGAGGCTTTATCTTTTTTGATAGGCCCCTGTATTGTCAATCTTGAAGCAATGATCCCGATGCCACCATCGACCTGGAATTTTTGCGAATTTCCTTCCTTCATGGAAACATCCAGCACCGAGGACAAACGGCCACCATATTGCGAGGGCATGCCTCCTTTGATCAGGTTTACATTTTTGATCGCATCGCCGTTAAAGATGGAAAAGAACCCCATGAGATGGGATGCATTGTAAATAGTAGCCTCATCGAGCAGGATTAAGTTCTGATCGGGCCCGCCACCACGCACATAAAATCCCGTATTGCCATCACCGGCCGATTTCACCCCAGGGATAAGCTGAATGGTTTTGAGAATATCCACCTCACCCATAAAAGCAGGCAACTTCTTTATCTGCGCCACATCCAGCTGTACACTGCTCATCTGGGTGCTTTGCACATTCTGATCCGTTTTTTCGCTTACAACTTCCACTTCATTCAGCGTGGTTTCTTCGGGCAGCAGTGAAATCTGTTCGCTCAGGTTTTTATTGAGTTCAATTACTTTTGAGAATGTCTGAAAACCCACATAGCTGCATTGCAGGGTATATGTACCTGCTGGCAGCGTGAGTGAATAAAAACCATATACATTGGTGCTGGCACCTTTCATGAGTTCTTTTACATATACATTGGCGCCAATAGCCGATTCACCATTCCGCGAATCTTTCACATAACCACTGATGGTGAAATTCTGTGCCATGGCAGTGAAGCCGCTCAAAAGCGAAAAAATAAATATGACTCTCAGATTTTTCAGGAATGATAAAAGTAATAAATTTGTTGTACTTTTAATTAAATTAACAGCTGCATCTATAGTAAAATCAATCATTTCACCTGCAATTCCAAACCTACAGGCATTACTTTTCATGTATAAACGTTTTCTTTTTTTAGGCCTCTGCCTGTATTTTATTTCCGGAAGAGCCACCGCGCAGTTATCAAAAGCCGAGTACTACAATAAGATCGATAATGCGATGTATGTACTCTCCAAAATGTACCCTCATATTACCGAAGACTCCCTGGTTTTGTTTGTAAACCGGAAGTATACCTCCAATGAGGATAAAGTAAGGGCCTATTCAACCTGGATTGCCCTGAATGTGCATTATGATATGGAACGTTTCAAGGACTTCAGTTACATGAAGCTCATGAATTTCAGGAACGCTTCCGATCTCTCGCAAAATGCCGATACCGTATTTCGTCGGCGGACAGCAGTATGCGAAGGTTTTTCAAAACTCATGAATAAACTCTGCGCAGCATCGGGAATTCCCTCATTTATGGTGGTTGGCTATACACGCATGCCCGACGCGGATGAAGTAGTAACCGATATATTGCATGCCTGGAATGCAGTGAAAGTCGACAGCACCTGGCAACTTATTGATATTACATGGTCTAATGGTTATGTACACCCTGTAAAGGGTTATGTGCATCGGTTTTCAGACAAATACTTCATGACCAAACCCGAAGTATTCGTCAACGATCACTGGCCGCTGGATGCCATGTGGCAATTACAGGAACACCCGGTTTCGCGCAGGCATTTTTTCAAACCGGATTCTGCCGAAACACCGGGGCCTGTTTATTATTTCAATGATAGTATCAGGCGTTATATAGCCCAAACCGAAGACGGCCGACGCTATATGGATTTTGAGCATTACCATGCCAATGAACCCGGAAACACTTCCTATGTGCAAACTCTGGATATAATGGTAAACAATGAAGCGGCAGAGCATCTTATGTCTGCATCGCTGTATTATGAGGAGTTTGTGGAGTTCTACAACAAAACCCTCTCCAAACAAATGACCGCCGCTAACCTTAAAAAAGGCAAGGTCATGCTGGAAGAAGCCCGCACCTACAACAATAAAGCCATTGAGGCGTTGAAACATAAAAAAGCCTACACGGCTCAATACCAGGCGATCTTCGCCGATATGATCAAATCGACGGAGACCAATAACAAAACCATTAGCGACGGTATGAGTTATCTGAACTCAATGCAAAAACAGCTCAAAGCCTCCAAAGGTAAATAACGCTTTACCGTTTATCAGCAACCATTCACCTACTCCACCGTCTTTCCGGCCTAATACACCTTGCGGGCAGGTGCTTGATTCCTCTACCTTTGTATAGCATTAATCTGAAACAACATGCTCTCAATAAAACCATTTGGTAAGAACCCCGCCGGCGAGCGCCTGGACCGGATCCGTAAATCACCCAATTATAAAAATGAATCATTCAAAAATCTTTCGGAAACATCCATGATGGCTGAGGATTCATCGATGCTTCGCAACATGAAAGACTTTTTCCGGAAGTCGAAAAACAATGTCCCTGCCTCCCCCATTCCCACCATGAAAACCGATTTACATGCACTGGATTCCGGCCATCCTTCGGTGGTTTGGTTCGGCCATTCTTCTTACCTGATCCGGATTCATGGCAAAAACATCCTCGTGGACCCGGTTTTCAGTGATCATGCCGCTCCGGTTTCCTTCATGATTAAAGCGTTTACCGGTGCCAATGCCTACACAGCAGCAGATATGCCGGAGATTGATCTCCTGATCCTGACACACGATCATTACGACCACCTCGATTACAAAACCATAATGCAACTGAAACCCAAAGTAAAACAGATTTTCTGTTCACTAGGTGTTGGCTCTCACCTGGAATACTGGGGCCTTGATACCGATATGATTACAGAATTCGATTGGTGGGATACACATGCATTTACGAACGACATTCATTTCACCGCAACTCCGGCCCGTCACTTCACCGGGCGTGGGCTGAAACGTGCTAAAACACTATGGTCATCATTTGTTTTGAAAAGCCCGCAGTATAGTTTATTTATCGGTGGCGATTCGGGTTACGATCACCACTTTAAAGCAATTGGCGACAAGTATGGTCCGTTTGACCTGGTGATGCTTGAGTCCGGGCAATATAACAGGGCCTGGCCGTTTATACACATGATGCCGGAACAGACAGTACAGGCTGCACACGACCTTCAGGCCAAAACGCTTTTCCCGGTGCATTGGGGTAAATTTGCACTGGCGATGCACGATTGGAATGAGCCTATTAAACGCGTGCTGAAAAAAGCAGCGGAATTGAATATCCCTGTAACCACACCTATGATCGGGCAACCGGTGCTGGTAAACGCACATTACCCTGACAAAAAATGGTGGGAGTTCTAGGTGCTGATGTTTTGCTCCTATGGAGCAATGAGAGATATCCGCCCCATTGTTTAATAACATTCGGCCCCGCCGGGGCCAGCAAACACGCATTTTATCCGTGGTTCATGCCCGGAAAATTGCACAACCTTTTTTACTTCATGCCAGCCCCGGAGGGGTTGAACATTATTAATAAAACTATTCGCGGTTATACCGGCGGCTCCGGAGGAGCCGAACATTAAATGAACTAAGGAAGATGATTCTTCTATAAGTTATCGTACCACTGACGCTGACGCGGCACTTTAATATCACTCAACATGGAGGTTTTGAGATTGATACTTAAACTATAACTTTTACGAAATCCAAACGGAACCCAGTCGATACGGGCTTCCCAGCAGTGCAGATCGCGATACAGGTTCACACTGGTATAGCTGAAATTTTTATTGATAAAGTCGTAACCACTGGTCATACCGATTTTCCAGTTTTGGGTTACACGCACATCCCCGCTGAAATTGAGTGTTTGGGTTTTGGTAAGATCCTGTTTCGATTTATTCAGGTTGATGTTATAATACACATTCAGGTTCCATGGCAGTTTCTTCTGACTTGTTTCGGCGGTCTTGACAGCTCCCTGTTCTGCCCCATTGGTCAGATCGGGTTGCTTTTTCTTTTTCATCGCCTCTACCACATTGGAGCTGAATGACGCATTGAGCGCTATATTGCCGGAAACAAATCGCACCAGCTTGCCATTGGTATTGATGGCATATTGCTTGATGCGGTTCTTCGTTACAGGATCCAGGGCATAGGGATCAAAGCTTGAGTTGAATACCAGGTCAAAAAACTTCCAGATTTTGGTACGGCCGGTAACCGTATAATTACTCATATTCATACTATCGGCTGCGAAGTTGTAACCACCTGAAATCCCCACGTTCTGCAAAATGGTTACTTTATTGTATACATAACCCGAATCGGTCTTCTGCCGGATTTTTGCCTCCACGTTATTACTCAGACTAAAGTTTATACTGTTCTGTTTCTGAGCTGCCGGCCCACCGAAAAGGCCGTTTTCGAAAATAGAATATTTTGTCGTTCGCTTTGTCGTGGTATCTGTCACAACATCTTTCCAGTAACCATATTGCTTGGAGCCGAAGTCGGGCCTGTACATGTAACTGACCGTAGGGATCAACAGGTGCCTGATCTGCTTGAGGCGTTTTGATTTGAACACATAATCGGTAAATACCTTCGTTGTAAGGGCTGTGGTAAAGTTCGCATCAAACCCGGTTTTGAATTTTTTTACAGTATCAAGTAATACACGATCGCTTGCATAGTCGAGGTGCTTGTCATAGGTTTTGGTGTACATCACCGCGCTCATATTCAGCGATGGCGTTAACGTAAAATATTTGAAGACCGTCATGTTGGTCGAAATCGGTAAGGTATGACGGATACCGTATTTTAAACTATCTCCCAGATTCCCTTTAAAAATGGTACTATCCATGCCATGCAAGGTATTGCGGGCTTCCAGCAAATAACTGATTCCCAGTTTATCGAGTGCATTCTGACGTGTGGCATTTTCACGTTTAAACGGAAAGAAACGATTGACGTTATAGGTCAGCTCCGGGAAAGAGATTTCCATGATCCGCGTTTGTGTATTCTGATTATGCCGTGCATTGATGCTCAGCGACGAGGTTTTGAAAATCCGGGTCAGGTTAATGTTCGACTGGAATGTATTGGTGAGGTATTGCCCTGTATTGATGGCGTTATACTTGTTGTAATGCGAGGTCACCACATTCACATTCGACGAGAAGCGGATCTTCGGGTTATTTTTATTATCCTGGTTATGCCGCCAGTTGATCGAGAATGAGCGCTGCTTGGAAACCGTCGACGGGATTTCTTTTTCACCGAACCGAAACTGCGAGAACCCCAGGGAGAGCGCGCCGTTAAACTTATACATCACATTATAGTTATTCACGGTGCGCAGGCCCCAGCTCCCATTGGTATATATATCGCCCCGGATCGTCATATCGGTTTGGTCGCTGATACCCCAGTAAAAACCACCGTCTTTGAGGTAGAAACCCAGTTGCTCACTATTTCCGTAGAATGGCAGCAAGAGTCCCGAATGTCTTTTTTTGGAATTGGGGAAATAACCGAAAGGAAGTGCCAGTGGCGTGGGTACACCCCCAATTTCAAGATACATAGGGCCGGTTACAATTTTATCGTCGGGAATAACTTTGGCTTTCGATGCCTTGAAAATAGTACGGGCATCGTTATACTGGCAGGGCACACACTTCAGGTTCTTGAAGTAAACCACATCATTACTGTCTTTTTTGATTTCCGAACCATAGATCAGCAGATCGGCCTGTTTGGTTTGCACATTGTACATTTTCCCCTTTTTGGTTTTGAGGTTGTATACAATGGTATCCATTACCAGTTCATCGGCGCCATCCTTAAACAGGGGGTTTCCCAACGGTGCACCTGTACTGTCGCGTTTGCCATAGGCTTTGATCAGGTTTCGGGCATTATCAATCACGATGTATTCGGCTTTCATGCTGGTACTGCCATATTCCACATAGGCATCCCCGAACAAAAGCACTCTTTTTCCTTTATGTTCGTAACGAATCGAATCTCTGGCGTTATAAATTACCTTTGTATCCAGGGTCTCCTCATGCTCATCGAGGGTATCGACCTTCACTTTTTTGATCGTATCCTTCGGGATTTGCTGGAACCAGGTGCTTGAAAATGAAGCCTCAGTTATTAACAAACTAAAGAGTATAAAAAATATATGCCTGGTTATAGACTTCAAAGGGCTGTTATAACTTTGATAAACTTACAAATCTAACAAATACCTGAGTATTGTAGGCATGAAAAGTACCACACATTTGCTAAAAAACTCTAATTTGTATACCATAGCTATGCCCCTGCTTGCTTTGGTATGCCTCACATTGCTGGCATTTAAGGGCAAACCCGACGACCCTAAAAAAGGTGTTAAAACCATTGTGATCGATGCCGGGCATGGCGGCAAGGATCCCGGTTGTAATGGTGTAAGCTGCAAAGAAAAAGATGTAGCCCTGGCTATTGCCCTGAAACTGGGCAAACTAATCGAGGACAATTGCAAGGATGTGAAAGTGATCTATACCCGTAAAACCGACGTGTTTGTGGAACTGGAAGACCGGGCCGAAATCGCCAATAAAAACAAGGCCGACCTGTTTATTTCCATACACTGCAATGCCGCCGGCAAACCGGTGATGATCAAGGATAAGAAAACCGGGAAAATGCGGGCCAAAACATTCAAAAATTCCCGCGGGAAGATCGTTGTCGTTGAAACCACTAATCCTGAGCCATTCGGCTCTGAAACCTATGTGATGGATGGAAAAAACGAAGCTGGCAAAATGAAAGTGGCCCAGCGCGAAAACTCGGTAATCCTCCTCGAAGATAATTACCAGAGCAAATACCAGGGTTTTGACCCCGATAGCGATGAGAGTTACATCATTATGAGCAATTATACCTCTGCGTATGTGATTCAGAGTGCTTCCCTGGCTTTGAAAATACAGGATGAATATGCCCGTAAAGCAGGCCGCATCGATAAGGGTGTTCACCGCCAGAGTATCTGGGTACTTTGGCGAACCGCTATGCCAAGCGTACTTACCGAGGTAGGATACCTGACCAACCCCATTGAAGAAAAGTTCCTGGGCTCCGAAAAAGGCCAGTCGTATATGGCCAGTGCTATTTTCCGGGCGGTGAGAAAATACAAAGACGATATAGAAGGCTCTAAAAAGAATTATAACGACGAGTTTGAAAACCAGGAACCACTTAAAAATGAAAATACTCCTGAAGCCCAGGACAGCATTAAAAAACTGATCGGTAAAAAAGATGATACCGAGGTGGCAGATGATACAGATGCGGTGAAAACGAATACAACAGCTGCAACAGATGAAGCTGCAGCCGAGAAAGCAAAAGCCAGGGAAAAGTATGACAAGCTCGTAGCCTCAGGCGATGAGCAATATAAGCAGAAACACTACGAAGAGGCCGATAAGCTGTATACCGAAGCCCTTACCTATGCCAAAGGCATGGATGGTGGCGGTTATACCAAAAACATGACCGATAATGCCACTGCCCTGAAAAAACAAAAAGAAGACATTGCCCGTAAAAAAGCGGAAGAGGAAGCCAGGGAAAAAGAAGCTGTAAAAGATAAAAGCGATAGCACCGGCAAAGAACCAAACTCCAAAGACATTGCAAAAACATTTAAGGATAAAACAAAACATGATGATCAGCCTGCCGATAAAACAGCCGATAAAGCGGGCATCGTATTCAAAGTGCAGTTTGCGGCCAATGACAAGGAGGTTGATGCCAAAAGCAAATATCCGAATGTGCAGGACGTATCTTTTTATAAAATGGGGACTGTATTCAAATATACCTCCGGCAATTACACATCTATCGACGATGCAGTAAAGCAACAGACAAAGCTCCGTGAACTTGGTTATAAAGACTGTTTTGTAGTAGCCTTTAAGGAAGGGAAACGTATAGACATTAATGAAGCCAGAAAACTCACTTCCGGGCAATAAACCACATGCTGATTCACATCAACGACAAACAACCACAATCGCAGGCGATACAGGATATTGTAAAGTGTCTGAAAAACGACGGGGTTATTATTTACCCCACAGACTCTGTATATGCCATTGGCTGCGACATTACACGACAGAAAGCTGTTGAGAAAATCTGCCGTCTGAAGAACATAAAACCCGAGAAAGCCAATTTCTCTTTTGTATGCAGCGATCTGAGTCATTTATCCGAATATACCAAACCCATCAGTAATGTAGTGTTCAGGGTTATGAAAAGAGCGCTGCCGGGGCCATATACGTTTATCCTGGAAGCCAACCACAATGTGCCAAAACTGCTGAAACAAAGCAAAAAAACTGTCGGAATCCGCGTACCTGATAATGAAATCTGCAAAGCGATTGTGGAAGCCCTAGGCAACCCTATTCTATCCACCAGCCTTCACAACAACAGCGACGATGTTATGGAGTATTTCTCCGACCCGGAAACCATCCACCAGCAATATGAAGAAATTGTGGATATGGTGATCGACGGCGGGCATGGAAACATTTACCCCTCAACAGTACTGGATTGCAGCGGTGATGATGTGACAGTAATCCGCGAAGGACTCGGAAGCCTGGATGTGCTGAATTAAGCCGCTGATTATTTTCCCGGATTAGCCATCAGGAAATGCTGAAGGCCCAATTCGTAGCTCTGAAGCCCGAATCCGCTGACAGAACCTATACAATAACTCCCCACAAAAGAAACATGGCGGTAGTCTTCGCGGGCAAAAATATTGCTGATGTGAATTTCGATCACCGGGCACTTGATCGCGGCTACAGCATCGGCAATAGCCACAGAGGTATGCGTATACGCGGCTGCATTGAGCAGGATGCCATCATGAGCGGCAGCAAACTCATGCAGTTTATTGATGAGTTCGCCCTCTACATTGCTCTGAAAATAACTAAACTCAACAGATGCATACTTCTGACGCAGTTCCGATAAATAGGCTTCAAAGGTTTGACTGCCATAGACTTCAGGCTCCCTTGTGCCGAGAAGATTAAGGTTGGGGCCGTTAACAATCGCTATTTTTATCAATTCTGCCATGTTGATATATACGCTCAAATATACTTACAATTATGCATGCGACGATATAAATTTATAGTCGGGCTATGAAACCACTGCTTATAAAAGACTTCCGGAGCTATCTGAAAATCGAACGCTCTCTTTCCGACAATTCGGTGGAAGCTTATATTCACGATATTGAGCTTTTGAATAAATATCAGGAAGACAAAGCATTAGGCAAGTCCATTGAAAGTTTTACCTTAATTAATCTGCGTGATTTTTTAAAATGGTTGTTTGAAAATTTTGAATTCGCGGAAACCTCTCAGGCCAGGATTATTTCGGGAATCAAGAGTTTTTACAAATTCCTCGTCCTGGAGAATTACATTAAAACCAGTCCGGCCGAATTACTGGAAGCTCCCCGCACCAAACGAAAGCTGCCGGTATTTCTGACGGTGAACGAAATAGATTCCATGTATGCGCAGATCGACCGGAGTACTTACGAGGGTGAACGCAACCTGGCAATGCTGGAAGTAATGTATTCATGCGGACTCCGGGTAAGCGAGCTGATTTCATTGAAACTGAGTGACCTGCACCTCGATGAGGAATTTATCAGTGTCATTGGCAAAGGCGATAAACAAAGACTGGTACCCATTAACCCCAATGCCATCCGGTTGCTCAAATTGTATATTCAGGAACATCGGGTTCATATTGCCATTAAAAAGAACCAGGAGGATTTTATTTTCCTGAATAAACGCGGCACCTCCATCAGCCGGCAAATGGTATTTTACATCATCAAGGATCTGGCTAAAAAGGCTGGGATCCGGAAAAATCTGAGTCCACATACCCTGCGGCATTCATTTGCCACGCACCTTGTTGAGGGCGGTGCCGATCTGCGGGCCGTGCAGGAAATGCTCGGTCATGAGAGCATCACCACCACCGAAATATATACGCACATGGATCGCGAATACCTGAGAGAGGCGATCCAGAGTTATCATCCAAGGAATAAAAAGTAGCGAAAATTACTCTTCGTATAAATGCGAATGCTCCACCTTACAGATCTGGCTCAGGTAGCGTTTATACCACAAGCGGGCATTTGATTTTGCCTGGAGGTGCGTCATATTGCCACGCCAGGCATGAATAGCATCCATGCTTTCCCAGTATGAAATAAAGATGCTTTGATTGTTGCTGCTCACGCTTTCAAAACCAAGATACCCCGGTTGTTCCTGGGCCAGCTTCATGGTAATTTCATCCATTTCGGCATAGCCATCGAGGTCATCGGATTTTACAGACGAAAAAATAACAGCGTAATAGCCGCTTAGGGGCGGTGATTTTTTCCAACTCATGTTGTATTATATTCTGACACCAATTATAGTTACATCATCCACCTGGTCGAGGTCACCCTTCCAGTTGTCGAACACATTGCTCAGATACTCCCGCTGTGCTTTCAAGGACATGCTGTGCACCTGTATAAATTCTTTTTGCAGATTTTTATACCTGAATTTCTTCCCATCCGGTCCTCCGAACTGATCTGCAAAACCATCGGTAAACATATACAGCATATCGTTTTTGCGAAGCTGGAATGTATGATTGGTAAATGGTTTTTTGATATCGTCAGTAGACCCGGTGATCCCCTGCTTATCTCCTTTTATTTCAATGATTTCACCATCGCGCAGGATACAGATCGGGTTATTGGCCCCTGAAAAATAAAGTGTGAGTGTATTGTAATTAATGGCACACATCACCATATCCATCCCATCGCGGATGATCTCACCGGCCTGTTGCTGTTTCAGGTTCTTCGGCAATTCATGATTCAAAAAATCGAGGGCTTCGGCCGGTGTATTGATCGCCGGATTCTTGATGGTCTGGTTCAAAAGCGTATTACCTACAATGCTCATGAGGGCACCGGGAACACCATGTCCGGTACAATCGACCACTGCCAGTACGACAAGAGGCGCACCATCGGTACTGGTGCGTACCTGCGACATCCAGTAAAAATCACCGCTGATAATGGCCTGCGGTTTATACAGTACAAAATAATCGTGAAGCGCCACCTTCATGTGTTCTTCGGGAGGCAAAATACTGCGTTGAATGCGGCGGGCATAATTAATACTGTCCTGGATATCCTTGTTTTTTTCATCGACAATGTTTTTCTGTTCAGCCAGCTGTTTGTTGGATTCCGCCAGCGACAGGCGGGCAATGATCTCCTTCCGGGTCAGGTTGGTGCGGGTATTGATGAGCAGGATGGTAAACAATGCTACCGATGCCGTGAGCATCCCCCCATTGATCAGCACTTCGCCTGCAGGTAAATGGCTGTTGAAATAGAAGAAAATAATATTGGCAATAAACGAAAGTATAACGATGACAACCGAATACACAGGGCGCCAGAGTACAAACATACCGGCACCTATAAACAGGGCAATGTAGGCAAAGGTATGTTTCTGAAGTTCTTCCACATCCATCACGCTGTACATATAAGCGTTTTGTACAGAAATACCTATAAAAGGAATAAAAGCAATGATAACCGGGTTTTCTTTCAGCTTATCTTTAAATACAATTCCGAAAAGGGTTACAAATGATACGGCGAGCCGGAAAATAAGAAAATCGGTAAAGTGCGAAGGGATATTGAAATAATCGGAAACGGCCCACAATGGGTTCAGAATCACGGCAACCCAGGCCACAATCACATGATACTTAAATGCTGCCTTGGAAAGCTCGGGCTTCCAGTCGACCAATGCATTATTATCAACAGATTCAGGGGCCATACTCATGATTAATCAAATATAATATAAAATTCGGTTTTCTTATTAAAAATGCCAGGGTTTACAACTGGTTTTCACATCAGCTTTACTTTATACCTGGAAGCCATTTTCTCAAGCTGAGCCTGGCTTACATCATGAATATTATGGCCATTATGGTATTTCTCAACCGTCATCACAAACAGGCGATAACCATATTCTGCTGCCATTTTAAAGTAAGGTTCCATTTCCCAGTCCATGGTAAATGTATTATCTACAAATACCTTCTTTTCACCAAGGTGCAGATACTTACGTGTATTCTCCTCACATAGTTTGTAAGCCAGGTGATTTTCTTCGAAACGGAATATATATTCACCGGTTTCCGGGACAATAAAATAACTATCGATCGAGGTAACGGGATATTTTCCGGATTCGGATAACACCTCTACAAGTGTACTCTTCCCGCTGCCGGGAAGGCCACGCAACAAAATCAGGTCTTTATTAACCGGGGTTGAATTGTTCATCTGCAACGAATTTAGTAAAAAGAGCATTGTGTCGGATAGATGTTTTTTTGTATCATTGTTTGTGCAAAAACAAAACACCCTCCTCCTCTTCCTGCTGGCAGTGCTGGTAAGCTTGTCCACCTACGCACAGCCCTATGTAGATCCCCTTAATTTCAACACGCAATATTATCAGACGACTTACAAAGACAGTGTCAGGGGCACCAGTCAGAATATGATCTACAACCTGAACCTGTTTTTACCCAAAGAATTCAAAAACGGCAACACCCTCATTATCAGGGCAGGGGCCGAAAATGTGCATTCGCAATACTCGAATGGGTCTTATACCTATGCCAATAACCTTTACTCCCTATCCATGCCTATAGGCATGCAACTGGTGAGTAGCAATAAAAAATGGAAAGGCCTTTTCCTGGCCCTGCCCAAGATCAACAGCGACTTCAAGGATGATCTGTCGCGCGATGTGCAGTTGGGAGGTATGGTGCTTGGCACCTATGTTAAGAACGATAACCTGAAATTTAAGCTGGGCCTCTATTACAGTCCTGAGTTCTGGGGCAATTTCTTTGTGCCGCTGGTGGGCATGGACTGGAAGATCAACAACCACTGGAGCATGTATGGGGTAATGCCTTCCAATTACCGCATCGAATACCGCGCCAATAATAAATTATACATGGGGCTTGGCTTTAAATCGTTCCAACGCTCTTACCGCTTATCAAAAGCTTATAACAATGATTTTGTAAGGCTGCGCGATTCGCAGATCAAACTTTTCGTCGATTATTTCGTTTACAAAAAAATAATGCTGTTTGCCGACGTAGCCTATGGCGTGCCCTACAGCCTGACACAGTATTCGCATGGAAAGACACTGGATTTTCAAAACAACCCGCTGTATGCCCCCATGCACAACAGCATGCTGTTTACCCTTGGCTTTGCCTACAGAATTCGCCTCGACCTTAAGCCCTGAAAAACCATAGCGCCATGCGTTACTTCAACATCACATCCACCGGTATCTCTTATGCCATCAGAATCTGGCTGGGATGCGGCATCGTATGGTGGAGCCTTTATTACCTGCATGATTCCAAAAAAATATGGGCCATGATTTCGGTGATCGTGGTTTCCGATCCTGATTTCGGGGTCGTGAGAACAACAACGATTTCAAGGGTGGTCAACACCCTGGTAGGCTGTGCCCTGGGACTTGTTTTCGTTTACCTGTTCAATACGAATGTATGGTCGCTCATGGCTGCCATTACCTTATCGGTGATCATCAGTACATCGTTCAGGAATTTTCCGACCAGCTGGAAGCTGGCTCCTACCACCGTACTGATTGTGATGATGCCTGCCGTAGCCGAACATGCCAGCTGGAAGGAAGCCATGATCCTGGCCCTCACCCGCTCTGCCGAAATTCTTTACGGAAGCCTGGTGGCATTTGTGCTCGGGTATATTTTCGTAAAAGTGAAAGAAAAATATGATCTGTCCTATGAAAAGCAGGAAACCGAAAAGCAAAATCCTTCCGGTGATCACCATGAATAGGAATCAGCCCAGGCTCTCCAGTTCAGCCGCATAATCGGCCTGCAGATCTTCGTGCATCGCAGATACCAGTTTCCGTATTTTTTCAACCTGGCGCTGGTACATATTCCGGATAACTTCGTTTTTATGCAGCGGAATACCCTTATTTTTCAGACTGTTACAGAAATACAAGAGCAGCTCCACTTCAGCCTGTTTATCACCCATATAACGGCAGTAACGAGCCGTCATACGAAGAATCTTCTGGAGGCCTTTTTTCGCAAAATATAAGTTATCGCGGATGTTCAGTTCCTGGAACGAGGCATCCATTTCCTGTTTTATGGTTTGAATAAAGGCCTGTTTATCGTGGCTCTCGAATAAAAGAAAATGAAGTAGTGCTTTATTATCGGCTTTATATTTTGCCAGCCGCACACAAAGTTCCACCAATTGGGCTTTACCGAGCTCATTCAGTTCTTTCTTTATATCGTGAACACTGGCAGCTTTCATATTTTGCTTTTCAATGGGTCCAAAAGATACTCCAGGCCATTCAGTTTAATTTCGTACATTGTAGCTAACAACATTCCCAGTTTTCCATCCGGGAAGCCTTCGCGGTTAAACCATTCCAGATAGGAAACAGGCAGGTCGCAGATCCGACGCCCCTTATACTTGCCATAGGGCATTTGTGTACTTACAAGTAACAATAATGATGACGATCCGGAAGGAGTTGGCACAGAACCCATAGCACAAAGAAACAAAATAAACAGATATCCTGTTTTCCTGGTGCATGGAGCCGGTAAATATGACTTTTATCATATTCACCAGTGACCACACTCACCTGGTCTCCTTGATGAAGGTTCTATTTTTACTCACAGTTCAGACAATTTTTTTTAAAGACGATGAAATCAGGCTTTTTATATAACCTTCTCACGGAAACGGCAGATATCTACCGGTTTGCCCTGCGCTTCTTTAAAGAAGGCTTCAGGCCTCGATACGAATTCGGTGAGCTGATCCGGCAGTGCTATTATATAGGAAACAAAACACTGGGACTTGTTGGTATAACCGGTTTCATTATGGGACTTGTTATAACCATACAATCTCATCCGTCTATGGAGGCTTTCGGGGCCGAATCGTGGTTACCATCGGTTGTATCGGTGTCGCTGGTTCGTGAAATTGTTCCGGTAATTACCGCGCTGATCTGCGCCGGTAAGATCGGTTCAGGTATTGGTGCGGAACTGGGTTCTATGAAAGTAACCGAACAGATTGATGCTATGGAAGTATCGGGCACCAATCCTTTTAAATACCTGGTCGTTACGCGTGTATTTGCAACCATGCTGATGATACCCTTGCTGGTTATTCTGAGCGATACAATCGGATTATATGGCGCTTACCTGGGTGTCAATATGAAACAAGTGGTGAGTTTTCATTTATTCACCAACCAGGTTTTTGAAAAACTTACGTATGCCGATGTTATGCCATCTATTATAAAATCTTTTTTCTTTGGTTTTGCCATTGGGATCATCGGTTGTTTCAAGGGATACAATACCACCAATGGTACTCAGGGCGTAGGGCGCGCAGCCAACTCCGCTGTTGTGGCCGCTACATTTGTTGTTTTCCTCATTGATTTAATGGCTGCTCAGATCGCCGATATACTGCATATAACATGAGCCTGGAAAACATAGCACCGAGTTCACCGGTTATTCATATCCGCGGATTAAAAAAGTCTTTTGGAAATAATGCCGTGCTGCGGAATTTCGATATGGACCTGAACCCGGGCGAAAATGTTGTGGTGCTTGGAAAATCTGGTTCCGGCAAATCTGTGCTCATCAAATGTATCATTGGATTGATGCAACCCGATGAGGGCGATCTTCTTGTGTTTGGCGACAATGTTCCGACCCTGTCGCACGACGACCTGGATAAGATGCGCGTTAAAGTAGGCTTTCTGTTTCAGAGCAATGCCCTGTACGACTCCATGACAGTACGCGAAAACCTGGAGTTCCCTTTACGGCGTCACTGGATTAGAACAGGTAAGGAAAATGTGAATGACCTGGTGATGGAAGCGCTGACCAATGTAGGCCTGGCAGATACTGTTGACATGATGCCGGGAGAACTTTCAGGAGGTATGCGCAAACGTATTGCCCTCGCACGCACCCTCATCCTGAAACCAAAGATCATTCTGTACGATGAGCCTACAACCGGACTGGACCCTATTACTGCCAAAGAGATCAGTAACCTGATGCTTGACATACAGAAGAAATACAATACCTCTTCTATTATCATATCACATGATATGAATTGCGTGAGGATTACAGCAAACCGGATTGTGATGCTGATTGATGGTTATTGTTATGCCAACGGAACCTATGATGAATTAAAACGTTCGGATGATAAGCGAATACGACAGTTTTTTGATTAACCAATTGATTTGAAACTATGAAAGAACAATCTATGAACCGCGTAAAACTGGGAGCTTTTGTACTGATTGCTACATTGCTGCTGATACTCGGGCTTTATTACATCGGTAGTAAGAAAAATATTTTCCATTCGACCATTTCCGTAAAGGCAAGCTTCAATAATGTAGGCGGTTTACTGCCGGGGAACAATGTCAGATTTAATGGTATTAATGTGGGAACGATCTCCAAAGTTTATGCAGTTGCAGATTCTCTGATTTGCGTGGATTTCAAAATTGATAAAGATGTGACACAGTACATACATAAAAACGCTGTAGCCAGTATTGGTACGGATGGTTTACTGGGTAACAAACTGATCAATATTTCTCCGGGTCATGGCCAGTCTGCGCCGCTGGAGGAAGGCGACGAACTTGCCTCCGTAAATCCTATTCAGATGGATAATGCATTGCGTACACTGACAATGACTAACGACAACCTGAAAGAAATTACTGACAACCTGAAAGGTGTTTCGGAAAAATTCAATGCCGATAATTCGTTGTGGAAACTCCTGACAGACACTACCCTGGCCGCAAATGTAAAAAATGCCATCGTAAAATTTAAACTGACCGGCGAAAATACGGCGATCATCACCGGCGACCTGAGCCGCATTGTGCAGGATGTAAAAAAAGGCAAAGGAAGCATTGGTGCTTTACTGACAGATACCGCGTTCTCAACAAAGCTGAACCAGACCATTGTGAACATACACAGTATCAGCGATACGCTGGGCGTGATTTCCGGAAATTTCAGCCTGATCTCCTCACGTCTCAAAAACGGGCAGGGAACTGTTGGCATGCTGCTTACCGATACCACGTTTGTACATAACCTGAATCAAAGTATGAACAGCATCAAAACCGGCACAGGCAGCTTCAGTGAAAATATGGAGGCCCTTAAACATTCCTGGCCATTTAAAAAGTATTTCCGCAAACAGCAGAAAGCAAATAAAACCGGAAAATAATCCGGCTTATTTCCGATCGTACTGGCAACATTCGGGCAAACTCTGGTATGCCTTATCATCACCGGTATACAGCTCGGTATCATAACCGGTCGCAGCAATCTTCCTTTCGATCTGGCCGAGGTTAATCTTTGTGCTGTCAAAAGAAACGGTCATCATCTTAGTGTCTTTATTCCAGTCGGCACTGGTCACACCATCTGTTTTCAGAGCGCCCTCGATGGTTTCCTTACACATATCGCAGTTTCCCCATACTTTAAATCCGGCAGATGCATTGCCTTTTGCGCCACAGGCCAGGATAAAGCTACAAACAGAGATACAGATAACTATTTTAAAAACTGTTTTCATTCAATCATTATTTTTTGAGTGGTATTTGTATTGTTTTTCCGGATTTCAAGCATATAAATTCCCGGCTCAAAACCGGACACATCCAGGTTCACATCCGATGCAGACACCCTGCCGGAAGCATATATACACTGCCCCAGATTATTATAAAATGCAATTCTTATATCATCGTTTACATTGAAATCCTTTACATCAATATGCAGTGTCTGACCAGCCGGATTCGGGTATACTGAAATACCCCAATCATCCTTATAGAGCTGCTTCACCCCTGTTACCGGTGGTTTTACCACAAACTGGCCCATCATACCGTCGTCTTCGTGCATGAGCACATGGCAATGGTACATGTAGGGCACAACGGTATCAGCAAAGTCTTCGAACCGTGTAATGAACCGCACGGTTTCATTGGGACTTACCAGCACCACATCTTTTCTGCCACGCTCTTCGGGGGCTGGCAGATTTCCGTCGCGGTCGAGCACATAAAACTGTGTGTCGTGCAGGTGAAACGGATGAGCAACCATTGTTTGATTTGATAACTCCCAGATCTCAATATTATTCAAAGGAATCCGGTAATCAATACGCATCATATCAAATAACTGGTTGTTAAAATAAAATGGTCCGTCCATCACCATCATATTTTGTGCGGTCATGGTAATTGTTCTGGTGATTACGGCCTGCGAAGCCGTGTATGGCGTTACATTAACCAGTGTTGAGGGTATTGTAAGTACAGGATTGGAGGTAGCAGGAACTACATTTATTTTCAGGATATTGAAATCTGTTCCGTTTAAAGGGCTATCCATCGGAGGGTTTCCGGGAGGCATAGGCATGGTGGGCCCACCCTGTACGCCCATGGGTAATTCGGATGCATAACTCATCAGGTAAAGGCTCTGTCCGGACATACCGCTGAGGTCAATTAAGATCTCTGCACGTTCACCGGGTGCCAGGCGAATGCGTGTAACATTGACAGGCGCATTCAGTAATCCGCCATCCGAACCAATGACTTTAAATGCCTTGTTTCCGGAAAAACCGAAATTATAATTACGTTCTCCGCCTGCATTCAGTAACCGCATGCGGACAACCTGTGCCGGCAGTCCGGCGAATACGCTATAGCCGTAATTGGCGCGGGCGCCATTAACGAGCAGCAGGCTGTCTTCCATTCCTTTCGGCATAACCTGGTTCACACTGTCGAGCTGCTGAGTTTGCACAATCACCGGAACATCATCTACGCCATATGTGCGCGGCAGATTCAATGCAGCTTCCTGGGCATCTCTCACAATAATAAGACCGGCTGCTCCTTTAAGAGCGTGAAGGGCTGTTTTACCATGAAAATGCGGATGATACCAGTAGGTTGATGCTTTATCCAACACCGTAAATCCAGGCGACCAGGTGGCATTGGGCAGAATAGCGGTGTGCGGGCCTCCGTCGTTCACCGATGCCACATGCAGACCATGCCAGTGAACAGTCGTTGTATCGGCAATATGATTGGTGACTGTAAAACTGTAGGTATTTCCGTTTTTCAACAGGAGTGTTGGTCCAAGGTAGGCGTGTGTATTGAAGCCCAGTGTTTTTGTTTTAGGGCCTGGCCGGAACGCCACACTGTCCTGATGCATCATCAACCCAATGGCTGAACTGTTGATTGTATCGGGGATGTATAATTGTGTTTGTGCACTCAATGCTGCTGTGAAAAGCCAGGCAATAGTTCCCAAAAGATGTTTCATAAGATTGAATGTTTTATAAAACGGGTCAAATGACCCGTTTTTACGATTACTGAATAATCACCTTCTGTACCACAGGTAAAGCCTGTTCTGAAAACACTTTCAGAAAATACGTTCCTTTCGGAAGATCGGTTGTATTTATTTCAATTTCCTGCTTAGTCTGGATCTCGCTTAGCTGAAACTCTTTAACGAGAACACCACGCACATCGATTAACTGCATGCCGGTAACAGGCGCTGCACTCTCTTTCAGGAGAACTGTAAATTTGTTGCTGGCCGGATTCGGGTAAACAGCTATTTCTGTCTGGCTCTTTGCTGCATTTTGAACACCCATAACCGTTCCGCTGAAAGCCAGATTATCGACATACAGGTAGCTATTGGCAACCGGCGTACTTCCACTGGCCGACAGAACAATAATACCGGAATCAGGCATAGCAGTGCTTTTGTAAGTCAGGTTTATGGTGAAGGTTGTCCAGCTCATGGCCATTCCGGTAAGTGGATGCATTGCCTTTGCAATGGTATCGCGCATCATCATGGCAGAGTTCCATTTGGTGAGGTAAACAGCCACAAAACCCTGGTCGGCACCGGAGGCCATATACTGCCAGTTACCCGTGAGGCTCACCGGCATCTGGTTAAATGCGAAACCGGATTTCGGTTTCATGTTCATCATATCTATTACACCGGATACAGCTACACCGGGCATGACGCCCATGGCTCCGGCTGTTTTTGAAACCAGTTTAATATAGGAAGTACCGGGGTTTCCGGGGGTTCCTTTGGTGCAGGTATAAACACCTGTGCTTGTTGTCATGGCATTCAGCTGATCCCAGCCATCAGGATTGTTGTAAGTACCCATGCTTGTCCAGTTTTCGAAGCCCGGGTTTGGTATCTGAGAATAAAGCGACAGACTCACTGTTGCCGCCAGAATAGTTATAAATAGTGTCTTTTTCATGGTATGATTTAGTTGTGATTAAAATAGAATGATCGTGGCTTTATGCCAAAGAGAAGCATGCTTGCAGATGCAAACGTGCTTTACAGATAATGACACTAAAATCAAATGATAAGAACCCGGTTCTTAACGTATAAGGGATTATCGTACAAGACCGGTGGAGAGTAACAGGAAGATGCACCGGCGAAATGAAACGCATCGGGCACATGGAGCAGCAATTGTATGGCAACGATATCGGTAACCTGGGATGGAGGTGTATTAATTTCGGCTGTTTTTACAGACTGATGAATGTCTTTGACTTTGATAAGGGCCTGTTTGTTTTTACAACAACCTGCGCTTTTCTTTTTAGAGCCGCAGCATCCCTTTTCATTTCCGTTTCCGAAAAAAGAAATGCTTTTATACTTACCACCGCAATAATGCAGTTGAATATTTACACCGCACATGATAGATGTATATAAACACAGCAGAGAGAGTATCAGTACTTTTTTCATTGCTAAAAACAAATATATAGAATCGGGCCGACAGAAAAAAATGCCTTTCATTCGCCGGTTGTGAAGTCATATTGATAATTAAGTAATTAGAGTACCATTCCGCATAGGATTCTCATTCTTATCAAAAAACAAGCGACTTTAAACAGCTTCAGTTTTTGAAGAGCGCGATACCTGCAGGCACCATCTCATAAACATGCTGTTCAGATGAATAAAACTTTTTTGAAATCAGAAGGGTATTACTACTCATAGCGTTTATCGCCTTTTACAGGCAATGGCGCCATTTTCTCAACAATCAGGCTGGGAAAGCCAAATTCTTCGGTAACTTTTGCCAGAATCAGGTAAACACCCTTTCCTTTGAAAGGATATTCACGCAGGGACTTTGGAAAATGCACCGTATCGAAGTACTGATCTTCATCGTCTATAAATGTCCCGAATGCCATCCGTTCGCCATGACTCGTGCGCAATGTTTTCTCGGTAACATAGGCCCCCACCATTTTCACAGTCTGCCCCACATACTGCATTAACTCACGGGTTTTGCATTGCCCTCTGAACGAGGTTTTAAGCAGATCGAACTCACTGCACGATACCAGGAATTCCAGCAGTTCCATTTCATCATAGGCCTGTTCTATCTGACTAATAGATACCTCCGGCAATTGCCAGTCTATCTTCTCGGGTTCAAACATTGTTACTGTAGAGGCTTCCCGTATCCTGTCTTTATTATACACCAGGTGCGCCTCCCACAACAGGCTGGGTTTATTCTTACCGGTAAAATCAAAGGCATTGACCCTGATCAGGATCCGTAATTGCTCCAGACTGATGCCTGTGCGCAATATGAAATCCTCGAGCCCCAGGTAAGGTCCGTTTTTCCGGCGTTCTTCCAGAAGTGTTTCAGAAACCTGTTGCTCCAGTGATTTTACATGTACAAACCCCAGATACACATCGCGGCCATAAAGCGTGGTCAGGTATGTACTGTGATTTACACAGGGTAAATGCACATGACCTCCGGCTTTCCTGAGTTCATTGATGTATACGCGGGTTCGGTAAAACCCGCCGAAATTATTGACCACTGCTACCATAAACTCCAGCGGAAAATGGGCCTTGAGATACAGACTCTGATAGCTCTCTACAGCATAACTCGCTGAGTGTGCTTTATTGAAACTGAAGCCCGCAAATGATTCCATCTGCATCCATACCTTTTCACTGATGGCTCTCGGATAATTCATGGCATCGCAATGCGCATAGAATTTTTTGCTGATCTCTTCCAGCTGTTGCATGTGCCTGTATTTCCCGCTCATCATGCGTCGCAGGGCATCAGCATCGGCGAGGTCAAGCCCGCCAAAATAATGCCCCACCTTGATCACATCTTCCTGGTATACCATCACCCCATAGGTTTCCGACAGATGCTCTTTCATCACCGGGTGAATCACATCATACGAATCCTGGTGATGATGGCGGTAAATGTATTCCTTCATCATCCCGCTTTTGGCAACCCCGGGCCTGATGATGGAACTGGCTGCCACCAGCGTGATATAATTATCGCACTGAAGTTTCGACAGAAGCCCACGCATCGCAGGACTCTCTATATAAAAACTGCCGATGGTGTTTGCACTTTTTAAAAGCTCGCGGGTTTTAGCATCCTTCTTGAATGTTTCCACATCCCTGAAATCCACATCAATACCCTGGTTCTGTTTAATGAGAATTGTTGCGTCCTTGATATGGCCGATACCCCGCTGACTGAGTACATCCAGTTTTTCGAAACCAATATCTTCTGCCACGTGCATATCAAACTGTATGGTAGGAAGTCCCTTGGGTGGCAGATCCAGCGCACAATAGTGCGACAGGGGTTCTTCCGAAATCAGAACACCACCGGCATGAATGGAACGTACATTCGGAAAATTTTCGATGGCTTTGAAATATTGCAGCACTTCTTTGCACAGCTCACTTTTGTTGAGCTCCGACTGCGGATCGCGGATCAACCGGTCAATATCGTCCTTTGGCAATCCATGTACCTTACCCAGCTCCCGGATAATGGCGCGGTCCTGGAATGTAGACATTGCGCCCAGCAGCGCCGTATGTTTTTTTCCGTAACGGTCAAAAATATAACGCAACACATCATCGCGGTCTTTCCATGAATAATCAATATCAATATCCGGCGGGTTGGTTCGCTTTGGATTCAGAAAGCGCTCGAAGTAAAGGTTCAGTTCAATAGGGCAAACATCCGTAATGCGCAGGCAATAAGCCACCACACTATTGGCTCCACTGCCCCGCCCTACATGGTAATAGCCTTTCTGCATCGAATACCTGACAATATCCCAGGTGATCAGGAAGTATGATGAGAATCCAAGCTGTTCTATAATCTCCAGTTCTTTTCGTACACGCTTTTCCGCCTCAGCATGGTGTTTTCCGTAACGTTCCTGCATTCCGTCGCAGGCCAGTTTTTCGAGCAGGAGTTTATCCTCGTAGGCACTACCTGTAAAATGTTTTTTATTTTTAATGGTTTTAAAATCAAATTCAAAACTGCAGTCATCTATCAGGCGGCGCGTATTTACGATCAGCTCCGGTACCCGCTCGTATGTTGCCAGGAGCTCATCCACCGACATAAAATAATCGCCGGGCCCGGCCATATCAGAAGCTTCCAGCTGACTCAGCAACATGATCTTATCAACAGCCCGCAGCTTTTTATGTACTTCAAAATCTTTCCCGCTTTTATGTGCTACAGCATGCAGCATGATGTATTTATCGCGGTTCAGGTCAAACAGAATTTTTGATATTTCTCCCGGGCGTATCCCAATGTATTCATGATCACGCAGGGTTTTACGCTCTGTGCTGCCGTACGGATATATCACATAGGTATGGCTGAAATCAGGTCTGCGGGGCAATGCCTTCCCACTGAGATTATGCTCTGTGAGCAATTCATTGATCTCGCTGAATCCCTGGTTATTCCTGGCCAGGGCTATATACAGCAAGCGGTCGTTCTCCCTGAACTCCATACCCGCAACAGGTTTAATGCCCCGCTCGAAACAGGCTTTCACGAAATCCAGAACACCGGTAGAGTTATTGATATCGGTGAGTGCCAGGGCATCGTATCCATGAGCAACAGCGGCATCTGCCAGTTCATGAATGGAAAAGGTGCCATAGCGGAGTGAATAATATGAATGGGCATTCAGGATCATGGCTTCTCCAGTCCTATGCTGCGCATAATAGCCTTATCTCCAAAACGGTTCCTGATTTTATCCATGGCCTGGTACAGGTTTATTTTTTCTTCAGTGTCTTCAAACAGGTTTATCTGGTTGAAGCCCGACACCAGGTTGGAGAATTTTACGCCGATGAGCCGGATCAGAACACGGCGGGAAAAATTACGTTCAAATAGCTCGAGGATGGTTTGCAGAATCACATCATCGGAAGCAGTGTAGCTGATGCGTTTCTGAAAAGTATGTGTCTGAAAGTCGGAATAACGCAGTTTCAGGGTTACGCAGCCTGTTACCTTCAAATCTTTACGAAGCTTATACGCGAGTTTTTCCACCATCATGGTCAGCACCCGTTTCAGGTAAACCACATCGGTTGTATCCCGGTCAAAGGTATCTTCCGTACTCATGCTCTTGGCTTCCGACTGGGGTTCTACAGGGTTATTATCGATCCCATTGGCTTTGCGCCAGATCACAGCGCCGTTTTCACCCAGTACTTTTTGCATCAGCATGATGGGCATGGTTTGAATCGTGCCTATTTTTTCGATGCCCATATTCCGCAGAATACCATTGGTTTTATCGCCGATCCCTGGTATTTTCTGAATAGACAGCGGTGCCAGAAATATTTTTTCGGTTCCAAACAACACCTGCTTTTCACCGTTGGGCTTGGCCTGGTTGGTAGCCACCTTCGATACGGTTTTGTTCTGCGAAAGCCCAAAGGAAATCGGCAGTCCTGTTTCCCGGATAATTTTCTCGCGCAGTTCGTGAGTCCACAGCATGCTTTGTTTCACATATTTATCCATACCCGAAATATCGAGGTAATGCTCATCAATACTGGCTTTCTCCACCAGTGGTGCTTCTGCTTCTATAATTTCGGTAACCGTGTTCGAGTAACGCGAGTACATGTCCATATCGCCACGCACAAAAATGGCATGCGGGCACAACATCCTGGCCGTTTTGGAAGGCATGGCCGAATGCACACCAAACTGGCGCGCCTCATAACTGCAGGATGCCACCACTCCACGATCGGAACCACCACCTATAATAACAGGCTTGCCAACCAGGGATGTGTTGTTGAGGCGCTCTACCGACACAAAAAAGGAATCCAGATCCATATGTACTACCGAACGTTCCATAACCTTACTAAGTCATACACAAAACTAATTGCCAGACGTAGCAATCTGTTGCCATAATTTGTAGCATTATATCCCGCTGGCAGGGCATTCCCTTACTTTTTGCAACCCCCTGATTACCGGGATAGTGTTTGCTAAATATATTTAGTATCTTGTGGTTTGTGAACTCCACGCACACACAAATAAGCACAAGCCAGATCGACCGGCTGAATGACGCCGCATGGGCCATTAACAGAACAGATCCCCGGAAGTCGGCCGACATGGCCCTGGAAGCATTGACCTTAGCTGAAGATACGGCCTACACATTCGGTCAGGCCTTTGCCCTCAAAACCATAGGCGCCTGTTATGTGTGGACCTCACGCAATGAAGAAGCCGTTGACTATTGCCTCCAGGCGATCTCCCTGTTTAAAGAACTTCAGGATAAAAAAAATGAGGCCCAGGCAAATTACAATCTGGCCTGTAATTTCTTTTACCTGTCTGACTACGATACAGCTCTCGAATACTATACCCAGTGCTATAAACTATATGCCGAAATAAGCGATGAGGCCGGAATTGCCGAGGGGCTGAATGGGTTGGGTAGCCTGTATTATACCATTGAACAAAACGACAAGGCACTGGATGTACTCAAACAAAGTCTGACGCTTTGCCGCAAAAACAACAACGAAGCAACCATGGTGCGGGTTCTCGACGGCCTGGGCGAAACCTATTACAACCTGAAAGAATACGAAACAGCACTGACATACTACAACGAATGCGTAGACGCATGCCGGCGGCTGGGCGACACCAAACATGTGGAAGCCTTTGCCCTCGACGGTCTCGGCAGAACCTATGCCGGCTTAAGCGACCTGGAGAAAGCTGTTTTTCATTACAACAAAAGCCTTGAAATCCGAAAAGAGCTTGGCTTTAAAGTAGGTGTAGCCAACACACTGACCAATATCGGTGCCCTCTACCTGGCCCAGCACAAATACCCCGAAGCCATTCAGTATCTCGAAGATGCCTATAGCCTCTCCATTGAAATTAACTCCAAGGAGTGTGCCTATAAAGCTTCTGAAAAACTGGCTACCGTATACGAACTTCAGCAGGATGCCAAACAGGCCCTGCACTATTATAAAGTATTTCACCTGTCGAAAGAAGATGTCAGGAATGACCGCACGAAACAGCTGGTACGCAGTGTGGATCTGCAGCATAAAATTCTGAAATCGAATACCGAAAAATTACTGCTGGAAGAAAAAAACCGCGAGCTCGAAACACATTCGCATAACCTGGTGCTCATGAGCCAGATCGGGCAGCAGATCATTTCGCTGCGCTCGGTAGAGCAGATCGTAGATGCGGTATACAGCCACGTGAACTCCCTGATGGATGCCACCGGTTTCGGGATCGGCCTGTATAAATCGGACACAGAAGAAGTTGTGTTCCCCCTGTATATAGAAGGCGAAGATAAATTTACCGATGTTCGTTTCCAGCTCGAAGACAAGGAGCGCCTGGCAGTGCACTGTTTTGAGAACAAAAAAGAAATTCTGATCAACGATTTTGATGCTGAAATTTCAAAATACATCAGAAATTACAAAGCCCCTATTGCCGGACGCAGCGTAGCCTCTATCATATACCTGCCCCTGCTGGTGAAAGAAAAAACCATGGGGGTAATTACGGTGCAGAGCTTTAACAAACAGGCCTACACCACCTACCATGCCAATATTCTGCGTAACCTCGGAACATTTGCTGCGATTGCCCTGGAGAACGCGCAACTTTACGAAATGCAGGAAAACCTGGTGCAGGAGCGCACCCGTGAGCTCTTCACCAAAAAAGAAGAAATTGAGAAAGCATACCTCAATAATAAATTACTGAGTGAGATCGGTCAGCAGCTGACATCAACGCTGAACTTCGAGGAGATTTTCTCCAAGCTCCATCACTATGTCAACCAGCTGATGGATGCGGCCTGCTTTGGCGTGAGGATTTATCATCCCGACAAGCATGCCGTGGAATATAAGTATGAATACGAAAACGGTGTCCGGGATACGGAACCTATTTTTGTACCGATGGACGATCATGATAATTTTTCGGTGTGGTGTATCGAACATCGCCGCGAGATCTTTATCAGCGACATTGTTCATGATTATAAAAAGTACACTAACCAGATCCGTGTGGTAACAGGCGATATGCCCCACTCCCTGATCTTTTACCCGATCATGATCGGCGACAGGGTACTTGGTGTTATTACCATTCAGAGCTTTCAGAAATTTGCTTATAATGAATATCATCTCGATATATTGAAAACACTGGCCTCCTACACGGCCATTGCCCTGGAAAATGCAAACCTTTATGAAACCATGGAGGAAAAAGTAAAAGCCAGGACCGAGGAAGTGAATCGCCAGAAAGCCATTATTGAAGACAAAAACAAAGACATCACGGACAGCATCCGTTACGCCAAAAAAATTCAACAGGCCATTATGCCCGACGAAAGTCTCTTTTCGGAGAACTTCGCAGAAAGCTACATCCTGTATAAACCAAAAGATATTGTGAGCGGCGACTTTTACTGGTTCGACAAAATATCCGACGATCTCGTGTTGTTTGCAGTGGCCGATTGTACCGGCCATGGCGTGCCGGGAGCGTTTATGTCGCTGATCTGTAATAACCTCATGAATATTGTGATTCACGACAACAATATTTCTTCGCCGGGTGCAGCCCTGACCCTGCTCGACCGGAAACTCCGCGAACACCTTTCCAAAAGCAGCGACAATGCCGCCAACGACGGTATGGACGTAGCGATATGTGCTTATTACAAAAGCACCAACATACTGCATTTCTCAGGCGCTCAGCGTCCGCTGCTTATTATAAGAGATGGAGAGTTGCTCGAATACAAACCGACCAAACTATCTATCGGCGGCCACATGAAGGAAGACAAAACCTTTGTGAATCATGAAATACAATTACAGGCCGGCGACAATGTATATATATTTACCGATGGCTATGCCGATCAGTTCGGAGAGAAAAGCGGGAAAAAATATAAATACAAAAATCTGCAGCGTTTAATAACATCCGTAGCCGATCAGCCCATGGCCGATCAGAAACAGGCACTTTCGGATACCTTCGACGCCTGGAAAGGCAGGCTTGAACAGGTAGATGATGTATGCGTTATTGGTGTGAGGATATAACATCCGATAACTGCTTTTTACGAAAATGCGCTATTCACTTTTAGGGAACAACAGCATTTTCAATGCGATAACAAGCAACATACAGGCAAACACCTTTTCGATCACTTCCTTACGAAGCAGATGATTGGTCTTTGCCCCGAGGAAAGCTCCGATAAAAAAGCTTAATGCAATAATTGCTGCTGCTGTTACATTCACATTTCCATTTTTGTAGAAATCATAAACAGCGAGTATCCCGACCGGTGGAATGAGCGCAGCCAGAGAGGTTCCCTGTGCATCGCGTATGGCAAAATTCAAAAAAAACATCAGGGCCGGAACAATAATAATTCCGCCGCCAATGCCGACTAACCCGCTCAGATACCCTGCCAGGATACCAAGTGCGATCAATCCAAAAATCATAGTCATATTCATGTCAGTTGTTATCTGTTGTTTTAAATGGTATAACCAATACCGGGATATGCGAATGGCGTATCACCTCTTCCGCAACACTTCCCATCAGAGCACGTTTTAAGCCCGAACGCCCATGTGTTCCGACAACGATCATATCTACATTAAACCCGTTTGCTATATTCACAATGCAGACCGAAGGTTTCCCTTCTTCTACAAAACAGAGGGCTTCCCGGCAATTGAATACAGCTCTCATTCTAAGCATGAGTTCCCTGGCTTCAGTCCGCATGGCAGCCATTGCCTCTTTTGGCGAATACGTGCTTTCGGCCATAATAATATCGTTGTCTACAACTGTAACAAACATGATTTCCATGTTTAATGATAAAGCCAGTTTTACCCCGGCCTTTGCCGCTTTTATAGAATGCGGACTTCCATCGATTGCAATTAAAATTTTACTCATAGTTTCTGAAATGCATTTATGGATCCGGCTTACACAGTGAGCACAAAAACCTTGGATTTTGCCGGTTGCGCGGATCCCGAATAATGTTGAAAACCGTTTTTAAATTTCACAAAACAGCCTGTATAAATTGCCGGATACAAATTCATCGTAATGATGGCAATAACAAGGCCTCCGTTTAATCTACCCTGATACCAGGGATGAACACTAAATTCTTAAAACGGACAGTTCAGGAAAGGAGACTGAAGGTAATTTACCAAAGGGGGATTCCACGTAAGTGATAATACGTTGTGCAGGCAGCAAACGGTAGTGCAGATCAAAGAGTGTGTTTATCCTCCGGAATAAAGATATTACCGGTAATTTGATCCGGCGGCTAAAATTCCGGAGCCCTCTGTCGTCGGGCAATTCTGCAGAAACCTGTTCAACGGAGTCATGACGATCATCGGTTTGAACCATGTAATCCATGACGCGTCGCCGGCTCTTCCCGACTTTAAATACGGGGCTCGACGACAAACTCTCGATCTGGCAGAGGTTCCCGGAGATAAGAAATGAGATATTAAAAAACGATAGTTTCAGAAACACAGCCACACAAAGTGTGAAGACTATATATGTGTTTTTACTCATGCCTCATACAAAAGTAGAGAATGAATCTGAAATCATACTAAAAGCAGGTCACTTTTTAGTGTAAAAAAAATGCAGCTAAAATAACTTTAGCTGCATAAAAAGATGAATTCGCCGGTTGGCTACAACAATGTTGTAGGACAGACATAGTCCGTTATCCTGAATTTACCACTTTCCTTCAGTGCACTGAACCCTCCTTTAACATTCATCAGGTTGCGGAAACCACGGGCCTGTAAAATGGAGATAAATACCACCGAACGATAACCTCCTGCACAATGCACATAATATGTTTTGTCTTTATCAATCATACTCATGGAGTCATTAATAAAATCAAGCGGCGCATTCACAGCATCAATAAGATGTTCGCTGTTATATTCACTGGCTTTCCGGACATCCAGGATATTTACATTTCCGGATTTCATGAGCTCTGCCAGCTGGTCTTCATTTACCGAAACGATCGAATCGGTTTCCTTTCCGGCTTCCTGCCATGCTTTGAATCCTCCCTTCAGATAACCAATCGCGTGGTCGTAACCCACCCGGGCCAGTCGTGTAATCACCTCTTCCTCCCTGCCGGATTCAGCCACGATCAGAATTTCCTGTTTCACATCCGGAATAAGTGTGCCAACCCAGGTTGCAAAACTGCCGTCTATACCGATATTCACCGCATTCGGAATAAAGCCTTTTGTAAATTCATCGGCGCCTCGTGTATCGAGGATTACAGCGCCGGTTTCATTGGCCAGCACTTCAAACTCTGTTACAGTAAGCGCTTTCCTTCCACGCGCCATCACTTTATCCAGGCTTTCATATCCTTTTATGTTCAATAAAACATTTTGCGGAAAATACCCGGGAGGAGGCACAAGACCGGAAAGAATCTGAGCGATAAACTGCTCCCGTGTTAAAGCAGGATTCAAGGCATAATTGACCTTTTTCTGATGACCGAGCGTATCTGTTGTTTCCTTACTCATATTCTTTCCGCAGGCGCTGCCCGCACCATGATTAGGGTATACAATCAGATCATCTGACAAAGGCATAATCTTATCGCGCAGTGAGTCGTATAAATGCGATGCCAGTTTTTCCTGTGTCAGATCCGCTATGACGTGCTGTGCCAGGTCCGGACGGCCCACATCGCCAATAAACAATGTATCACCGGTAATAATGCCATGCTCTTTACCCGTTTCGTCTACCAGGAGATAGGTGGTACTTTCCATCGTGTGGCCGGGGGTATGAATAACTTTTATTTTATAATGCCCCACGGAAAACACTTCGTTATCTCTTGCCACAATGGCTTCATATCCGGGTTTGGCATTCGGTCCGAATACGATCTGTGCTCCGGTTTTGGAAGCAAGATCCAGATGGCCGCTTACAAAATCGGCATGAAAATGGGTTTCAAACACATATTTGATTTTTGCTTTATCTTTTGCTGCGCGCGAAATATAAGGCTGTACTTCGCGAAGCGGATCAAAAACTGCAGCTTCCCCGTTACTTTCGATGTAATAGGCTGCATGGGCAATACAGCCTGTATAAATTTGTTCGACTTTCATATCTCTAATATTATTTTGGTTTAACTGGTACAAAGTTGCATCCGATTCAAAGATAGTTCAGGAACCTTTGTTACATAACCCTTATTTTGCAAAGCTGATGCAAATCATATTTCGGGTTAATGCATGTTAGGAAACCATTTATACCATTCTTCTAATCTTGTAAAAGATTAAAAAACAAAGACTATGAAAAAGAACATGGGAAATACAGACCGCGTAATCCGGATACTGATTGCATTGGTTATTGTGGCCCTCTATTTAACTCATCTGATCAATGGCACATTGGCTATAGTCGGATTGGTTCTGGCCGGAATATTTATCCTTACCAGCTTTATTAGCTTTTGTCCGCTCTATTTGCCGTTCGGATTATCGACCCGGAAAAAGAAATAAGAACGGTCCATTGCACACACAAAAGCAGGTTTTTTCCTGCTTTTTTTATAAAAAAACAACTTATCCAACAATTGTTCCCATAAACCAATGTCAAACACCGGAACTTTGATCTCAAATGATGCGAACATTTATAGCACGTTATAAATCAGAATTGATTGGTGTATTGAGCGGAGCCCTGGCCGGTTGGAGTTACTGGTATTTTGTAGGATGCGCTTCCGGAACCTGTGCCATTACATCCAGTCCTTACAACAGCAGTTTGTACGGAGCCCTGATGGGCGGCTTATTATTCAGTATGCTGAAAAAAGAGAAAAAAGAAAAGAATCCATAAACAAAACGATTATGATAGTACCGGAAATCATTTATTCGACTGTTGCCAACAAATGCCCGAAATGCCACCAGGGCAATATGTTTGAAAGCAATAACCCCTACAGCCTGAAAAACGGGCTCAAAATGAAAGAATCCTGCTCTGTGTGTCATTTGCAGTATGAGCGTGAACCGGGGTTTTTCTATGGTGCATTATACGTATCGTATGCCCTGATGTCGGGAATTTTCATTGTATGGTTCCTGCTCGATCTCTTTCTGCTGCACATGGAAGCTATTAACCTGGCACTGGTTGTTATGTCGACTATGCTTGTATTGTTTCCGGTGGCTTATCGCTGGGCCCGCATCATCTGGATCAATTTTTTTGTACGCTACGATAAATCCTTCTCCAAACGGAGCCGGGAGTTCAAATACAATCCGAATATGCATTTAAGTCCTAAAAAATAGACATCATAAGGACTTAAATACAAGTTACGTTAGAGACAAAATAGTATACAAAATTTCCTAATCCTTAAACAAATACATATTCCATGTTAAAGTATATCACAAATACCCTGATTCTGGCTTCCTTTTTGGTTCTGATTTCCTGTCATTCCCCGGGAAACAAAAGCACAAACGGAAACAACTCCATTAATCAAACCATCTCTGTTGATGAATTTGAAAAGAAATTGCATGACACGATCAGCATACAACTCGTGGATGTAAGGACTGCCAGTGAATATGGCAATGGCCACCTGCAAGGAGCCCTTAATTGCGACATCAGTAATGGTGATTTTGAAAAGCAAATCCCTTTTCTGGATAAAAACAAACCCGTACTTGTTTACTGCCTGTCGGGCGGCCGAAGTTCATCGGCAGCTGAAATGCTCGGTGAAAACGGGTTTCGGGAAGTTTACAATATGGACGGCGGCATGATGAAATGGAATGCATCCGCCAAACCGGTTATTACCTCGGGCGAAGTCAAATCAGGTATGAGCCTTGAGAGCTTCAATCAAAAAATCACCGAAGCAGAATATGTTCTGGTTGATTTCAATGCCACCTGGTGTAAACCCTGCAAACGGATGGCTCCGATGCTGGATTCTCTCGCCGATGAGAAAAAAGCCATACTCCGGCTGGTGAAAATAGATGCCGATGAAAACCAGGACTTAATGAAACTCAAGCATATTGATGCACTCCCGGTGTTACATCTTTACAAAAACGGCAAACTGATATGGGAACACAGCGGCGAAATCAATAGAGCCACACTGTTACAGGAAACAAAAATCTGAATTGTAAAACAACCGTATTAAACCCATGAAGATGAGTATAGAAACCATCCTGCTCCTGGCCCTGATTGGACTTACTGCCGGCATACTGGGCGGCATGATCGGTCTTGGTGGCGGCATCATTCTGATTCCAGCCATGGTTATGCTCCTCAAAATGGATCAGCAAACCGCGCAGGGCACGAGTATAGCGGTTATGCTCCCTCCTATCGGACTATTTGCAGTATTTAATTATTACAAAGCCGGTTATGTTAATATAAAGTACGCCATCATTATAGCCATTGCTTTTATGATTGGCGGTTACTTTGGTTCGGGCCTGGCGCTTAAACTTTCCCCGGCATTAATGCGCAGAATATTTAGTGTGCTTCTGATCCTGATTGCCATACGGATGTTTTTCTCCGGCAAATCTGCCTGATAGGTATTTTTACCCCAACTCAAAATAGGTATTTATACTCATGCTCAATCCGCAGAATTAGCTTAGGTTTGGTTTGTCCTTAAATTTAACCCAAACTCCAAAACCAACCTTTTATGAATGTAGAAAAACTATGCAAATGGGCCGGGATTTCGGCACTGGTGTTTACCTTTTCCTGCCAGGGCAATAAGCCTGATGGTGCGGGATCAGACAAAGATACCATTAAAACAGCGCCTCCTGTAGCCTGTAATCTGGACGAACAACCTGAAATAACATCCTTCCTGCCACATGAGGTTGATGTATTTCTGAATAATGGCTACCAGGGGCTGACCCCACAAGTACAGCCATGTTTCGATATTTTTTCATGGAAATCATTTATAGCCCTTAACTGGCCGGCAAATCCCGATGGTTCTCCTATGTCAGGACCATATAGCGGCGATCATCCGGCGGCTAAACGCGTTTGGGAATATTATACCGATCCGGCTGAAGTGTTTCAAACCAATGAACACCTCCTGCCCTTTTCAGGTCCTCTGAAAATGAGCAATGAACTCAAAGGCTTCCGGATGTTTGCTCAGCTCAGCCATGAATTGGTTGATGTACCGGCAGATATCAAACAGGCAACCGGGCAGCCACTCATTGATAAAAACCTGAACTTTGCCCTGTATGAGATTAAACTCAACAAAGACGAGGTAGACTATATCATAAAAGACACACTCTATACCAAAGAAGGCCAGGAAGGAAAAGTCATACAGTTTCCGGAAGGTTCAGCCAAAGGTATTGTAGGTGCTATCGAAATAAAAGCAACCTGGAAGATACTGGAACCATCGGTTGATGACACAAGCAAGTTCTATAAACGTATGGCTGTAATTTATGTACCTGCCAAACAAAGCGCCACAGGCAAACCGCTCTTCCTGAAAGAAATGGTGGGCCTTGTAGCCATGCACATTCTTCATAAAACCGAGAAATTTCCTTTCTGGATATGGTCGACTTTTGAGCAGGTAAGCAATGCGCCTGAACAAGCCAATGCCGGCAGTGCCGGAAACCAATATTCATTTTACAACCCGGCCTGTACTACCTGTACGGTAAATACCCCGGCACCGGCGCCTAAAGACGGAAACTACATCTGGCAGGCTACGAAACCTTATGCCAAAACCTACGCCACTGCAGGTATGTATGGTACACAGGTGGTACGTACCAACCCGGTATATGGCCCAACAGAGGTTATTAATCAGCGCTGGCAAAAAGCATTGGCCCAGGCCGGATCTGTTTTTGCCAACTACCGCCTGATCGGCTCGCAATGGGCGGTTGTATCAGACGGAGCGCCACCTCACGACACCGTACCGGCTCCGGATACATTGGCGAACACAACCCTTGAAACCTATATTCAGAACAGCTCCTGTACCATGACCTGTCACAAATTCGCGAAAGATGCAGTGGGCAATAGTTCTGACTTCAGCTTTATATTGGGCCACGCCCGCTCTATGGCATACCTGCAAACCCTGAAAAAAACCAAATAACCTTTACATCTTCTGCCAATAAAAAGTCCTGCAAACTGCAGGACTTTTTTATTATAGAAATACAATAGCCCAAGGATTACAGGATCGTTGCCAGGCATTCCGGATACATAAAAAGACTTAATTTAGATTTTAAAATCGATGCCTCCATGACAACAGAATCATCGGAAATCAATAATCTTATCCTGACGCATGAAAAGGAGCTATTGAATGCCTTTACAAACTGTGATCTGGTTAGCCTTGATGCATTAATACACGAAAACGCCCTGTTTGTTTTGCCGAACGGCATGACTGCCACCAAGAAAATGGTGCTTGACAATTACAGGGCTGGTAACACGTCTATGTCGTCTATTGAAGCCACAGATCAGAAAATAAACATGATCGGAGATACTGCCGTTGTTTCTGTAAACCTGGAAATGGCCGGCCAGTACAATGAACAGGTTATACGTCAGCAATTCCGGTATATCCGTGTCTGGAAAATGACAGACAATATCTGGAAAGTGATTGCTGTCAGCGGTGTTCCGCTGAACAATAGCTAAATGCAATTATATGCCCGTCTGAAACATCCGTATAAATACCTGGTTGGCAGATGCATGATCATTATCATGTGTTTATATGGTTAAAGTTCCTAACTTAGTTAAATACATCTTTTTCTCCGGTCTACTGTTATAGATTCAACCGGAAATTGTATGAAACCAAAGACCATGCTCAAAAGAAAAACACTCCGGAAATACACC
This sequence comes from Bacteroidota bacterium, assembly GCA_018267825.1. Taxonomy (GTDB): domain Bacteria; phylum Bacteroidota; class Bacteroidia; order B-17B0; family Aurantibacillaceae; genus JAFDXR01. The sequence goes on from JAFDXR010000016.1 coordinate 165,914, forward strand.
GAAAAAAGATTTGAGCTGATGCAAAAACATCTGTGTAAATACACAGATAAAAATACACAGGAGGATTTGCATCAATTCCGCGTAGAAACAAAGAAACTAAAGGCTTTCATCGGCCTGGTACAGTATATCAATGCGGATGAAAAAATCCATAAGGAATTCAAACCTATCGGAAAATTATTTGACCACGCCGGGAAAATACGTTCGGCTCACATTGAACTGCTTCTCATAAAGCGCTACCGCCTCAAAAACCCTGCATACTCCAAAGCACTGCAGGATATTATACGATCAGAAAGCGCCCGGTTGAAAAAAAAGAAGGAACATTATCTGAATGCATTAAAAGAGAGCAGCAAAAAAATAGATGAGCATATCACTAAACTAGGTCGCACAGAACTCACAGAATATACTCATCAGCAGCTAAAAATGCTCAGCAAATATTTCGCAGCTCCGCAAAACATTGCCGGGATTCATAAAAGCAGAATTCTGCTCAAAAAATTGTTTTATAATTATAGCCTCTTTGATTCCGAAACTCAGAAAAAGTTGAACCTGGATATTAAATACCTCAATACATTGCAGGAAAAGATCGGCAACTGGCATGATATGACAGTTACAATAGAAAGCCTGTCTTCCAATATGCATGTACAGAAATCCATGATTGGCAAGCTCAGAATTCAGGAACGCAAACTTCTTGCTGTGGTGAAATCGGATGTAAAGGATTTTTCGAAAAAAGTGAATATGCCACTGAAAAATCATGGCGGAAAACACGTACACAGCAAGACAAAATAACAAAACTGATAAAAATCAGCATTCTTTCTGATGACCATCAAAGTCGCTCCGGATGGTGGTTTCTAAATTTGCTGACAACCAAACTTCATACCCTATGAAAACAATTCTTGTGCCCACCGATTTTTCAAAAAATGCCCAGAACGCATTAAAATATGCTTTGGCATACGCCGAAAAAACAAAATCAAAAATTCTGCTCTACCATTCTTACATTAATCCGACATCTGAGCTTATTCTTCCATTTTCAAACCTGCATGTTGGTCAGAGTGAGGCCAAACAAAACGCCGAGGAGCAAATGATTAAATTATCGGCTTCCGTTTTAAAAACCTCCCCGAAAGCAAGATTCAGATGGGCTGTGGAACCAGGTCTGACTGTTGATAACATCATTCGATTTGCAAAAGAAAATAAGGCAGATTTACTGATCATGGGCACTACCGGCCAGGGTGCCATTGCCAGTTCTATTATGGGAAGTACAACGGCTTCTATTATTTCGGAGGCCCCCTGCTCCGTACTGGCAATTCCACCCAATGCGAAATTCGAAAGCATTGACACTGTTATTATCGCTACAGATCCTGAAAATAAAAACGTAAAAGCGATTGTAAAGTCCGCTGAATTTGCAAAGCTGCATAAAGCGAATCTGTCGCTGGTGTATATCCAGGATTTAGAATATTTCGATTCCGATAAGGCTCTCAAGAATATGGTCAGTTCTGTGAAAACACAATCCGGTTACCGAAACATTTCATACGCCATTCAGCACGGCACGGATGTAGTAAGTGGCCTGGATGCCTATGTTAAAAAAGAAAAACCAAATGTACTGGCCATGATGACGCACGAGCGTAAATTCCCTGAGATGCTCTGGAATCCAAGCCGGACAAAAGCCATTTCTTATCACACAACAATACCATTGTTGGTTTTGCATCCCGGTTTTGCTAAAAAAGCTGCCGTTAAGAAGAAAAAATAAAGCAGCATTAACAAAACCTGTTGGTCCTAAAAATCATAAAGGCTAAAAGCAATTAAACACTGTTCTATAGCCTTTCCAACTCTATTTTTAAATCCGTTAATGATGCACCGGCAGTTAATGTTTTGCTTTTATATCCTTCTGCCTTAATCTCAATAGAGCAAGGTAAGCCCGGATCATATAAAACTACACCCTGGAAATTACCAGCTTCATTGGTTTGCAAGGTTGCAATTACTTTCTGGTTTTGACAAATAGAGACAGCTGCCCGTACAATGGCCCCATCATGGTAATGAATTGTTCCATTAACCGGTATCGTATTTGCTGGCAGAATTGTCATGTGATCGGTGTCTGGCACAAAAGACTGCAGCTTGTATAGTTGGGAAGGCATAATTATATCATTCAGATGAAAGGAACCGTCTGTCTTTAACCGGCTGCTTTTCTTCCGGCCCAGCGTATCTGCCAACTCAACAATCGTTTTTGAAAGTATACTATCCGCCAGCCAGAATAATTTTCCATCTACCCTCACCGCTCGCGATGACGATTTCAGAGATAACTTCAACTGGTGATTTTCAATGGTATATTCAAAATTTATTTTGTTGACAGACATACCATTCTTTTTTGCAACAAGTCTGTATGGTACACCACGTTCAATGGGGATATAGTATTGACGGTTTTCAGATTTTAATTCCTGTTCTGATTTATCCTTTTCGTTGACCAGTTTATATTTCAATTCATCAAAAATACCTTTATCCGGAAAAACAAGTGTATCGAGTCGGAATGAAAGCTCCAGAGGTTCCTCATTGCAAAAGCTGTATATATCCTCTGCGCCTTTTCCGTTAAAACGATCGGAACTGAAAAAACCCTGGTTATTTGTGCCATCCATACAAATACCAAAATCATTTCCGATGGAATTAACAGGTGGTTTCAGATTAACCACATGAGACCATTGGCCGTTTTCGTAACTGGCCTGGAAAATATCAAGCTGTCCCATACCGGGGTGAGCATTTGAAGAAAAATACAGGATACCCTTATCAGAAATAAATGGAAACATCTCATAGCCAAATGTATTCACTTCACGACCGGCATTCCGTGGACTACTCCATTTGCCATTGCTCTGGCGCACACTGTAATAAATATCAGTTTTTCCAAAGCCTCCGGGCATATCCGACATAAAATAAATAGTCTTACCATCTGCAGAAAGACAGGGATGAGCCGTTGAATATTTATGACTATTGAATACAAAGGCGCTCTCCGGTTTACTCCATTTTCCGCCAGAGTCGAGCCTGCTGTAAAATACCTGCAAGGTATTCAGTATGTTATTTGATTTTTCATCACGATCGCCTTTTACGGTTCTTGTAAAATAAACCTCACGGCGGTCGGGTGAAAAGCAGACTGATCCGTCATGCATCGGAGAATTCAGTTCCTTAACATTAACAACGGGGACAACCTCATGGTCATTCTGGTCAATGGAATTAAGATTCACCGCATATATATCGAGTCTGTGCAATTCCCCTCCCCCATCAAAACTTACCAAAGCCTGGGTACTTCCCTTACGTGAAGAAGAAAAATAAAGTGTGTTTCCGACGATTACCGGACTGAACTCTGAAAACCCGGTATTCAAGGCGCTGATATTCCGAACATCTTTCCCAATAGTTGCATCGAGCCAAACCTGGGCTGAGTCGCATGATTTCAGATAAACCTCGCCCATAGGGTCATCGGGTTTCATTCGGATATATTCTTCGAACTGAAGTTTTGCCTCTGCATATTTAGCGCTGCTTTTCAATGATAATGCATAGTTCAGATAATTCTGCGGGTCTTTCTTCTTCTTCTTTAATATCCTGCGGTAAGTCTCCTCGGCCTTTTCAAATTCACCAACAATGCGATAACTATCTGCCAGCCCCTTCAGAGCTCTTTCGGATACCTTTCCATTCCTGGAATCAATATCAGCCTGATAGTATTTAATAGCCATTTCAAATTGGTTCTGACCGAAATACCTGTCAGCTTTCTCGCAATTACGCTGAGAATTTCCATGAAATGCTAAAATGATTCCTATCCCCAAAAACAGAATATTCTTATAATGCATATAATGATGAAATTGATTTTTAAAAATAATACCGCGGATGGATTTCTTTTTTTACCGGTGGTGGTGGAAGTTTTATGCCATAGGAAATAAGGACTTCACAGGCTCCTGTTGAATAACGGGACAATTTTGACAAGGTATAATCATAGGAAAAAGTGACCCGCAGGTTTTCCAGAATGTTCACTTTGAGTACAGCCGCCAGTGCATCACCGGTTCTGTATTGAATACCGGCACCAAATCTGTCCTGGTAATACAACATGGCATTAAAATCAAATTGCAGCGCACTACCTGGCTGCCATTTCATAAGCATATTCGGTTCCCAATTCCAATATTTATTTAAAGTAAATACATTACCTGCAAGTATATAAATGTGCTTATACAAATGTGAACCTGAAGATGCCAGTGTTCTGTCATTGAAGTCCTTTTTCAGAAGATGGTATTCCGAGAACCCAACATAAAATTGATTTTTCTGATAATACATGCCGTATGATATATCCGGTATTGTTGATGATACAGGAACCTGGCTGAGTGCATTATCTCCCTTTGTACTCACAATAAGTTTCTGGTAATCGATTCTCCGGTTATATACACCTCCATCAATACCCAGTGAGAGTTTTCCACCCGCAAAATTGAGGTGATATGACACCTGTAGCGTCGCATTCAATGTATTGAGAACAGCCATTTTATCATTAACCACTTTCAGCCCCACACCAATATGTTTGCTTTGGATAGGGCTGTGAAAATTAAAGGTTTGTGTGACCGGGTTTCCTCCAAAACCTATAAACTGCTGCCTGTATTTCAATGTACCTACAGCCCAGTTTGAACTTCCTGCGTATGCCGGATTGATAAGCACCTTATCAAACATATACATAGAATACATAGGGTCCTGCTGACCAAATGACTGAATGACCAGTAAAAAGTTAACATATATAAACCACGCTTTTATTTTCATCCTCTCAACGTTTTATTAATACATAACCGGTCGTCGGTTTCTCGCCGGTTCCATAATCAAGTGTATAATAATATATTCCGTCCGGTAACTCCTGTCCGGCTCTGGATTTACCATTCCATTGATTTGCATATGGTGATTCCTTATAAACAATAGTTCCCCATCTATTGAAAACCGTAAACGTATTCTCAGGGTACTGGTCTATTTTATCCACCAGAAAATAATCATTTACATCATCGCCGTTTGGCGTAATTGCAGTGGGCAATGGAACATATACTTTTACCTGCATGGAGTCCTGGCTCGTGCAACCATGAGAATCTGTCAATGTGAGCACGTAAGTGGTAGTTTGCAGCGGTGAAGCCTGAGGAGTAAAAATATCCGGATTGTTTAAGCCCGGAGAAGGCCCCCATTCCGGAGTTCCGTCACCACTCCCCTCCAGCGTTGTACTTTCATATTGTACGATCATTTTATCAGGCCCGGCATTCGCTGCATTGGCATTTACAACAACAATAGTTACCGGAGTGGTTGTAGCTGAACTACAGGCCCCGTTTTTCAAAACCACTTTATAGGACGTGGTCTGCATCATGCTCTGTCCGGCTAACCATGTATTTGTATTTCCAAGAGGAGTCCATGCACCTCCATTCACTGAACTAAACCAATCGGTAACATTGCCCAATTGCCCTGTAATATGCAGTGTATCATGAATATCTCCCTTACAAACTGTATCACTCTGAAAAAGTGTACCTACGATCGTGTTTTGAAATATTTCGAATTTTGCAGGTGCCGAAGTATCAGACGGGCACCCGCTTACATTTGTGACAATGGCCCTATACCACGTATTCTGGGTTAGCACAGGATATGATAAAATGGTGGTGGTAACGGTCAAAACGGTCCAGCTGACCCCGGCATTTATGGACGATTCCCAGTAAGAGACTTGTCCTACGTTACCGGTAAGAGAAAGGGTTCCTGCCGGTGCGGATACACAAAAAGGACCGCCACCATTTGCCTGCCCGGCGAAAGCCTGCTGATAGACAGTTATAACCGATATTGTAGATGTATCCTGAGGGGCTGAACCATTCTGGACAATGGCTCGAAACCATGTTGTTTGCGACAGATTATTATAATTCTGTGTATTTGTCGGATTGGATATATATGTCCAGCTAAGGCCATTGTTGTTTGAAGATTCCCAATGAAGAATAGTACCGGAGTATCCGCTCAATGAAATGAAGCCTGAGTTTACAGGCCCACAAAAACTTGTTGATCCGGATGTGTTTCCGCCAACCGATTGCGCATCATTTACCCCGGGTATACTACAAATCAGAATGATGCACCACAACAGATACCGCATAAGCACTTATTTCTTAAACCCTAAAATATTTACTCCACAGCCGTTTTTTTCGCCCTCGAAAAACGCTTCAACATAATAAACGCCGGTTGCCGAGCACTGGTAATTAATTGTAGGGAAAAACTTCTTGCTGCTTTTGAGATAATTAGATGCAATCAGTTTTTTTCCACGATCGTAAAAATTTACAATCATCTTTTTTCCGGACTCATTCTGGTCGCAGATCACAATTCTGTATTCCGATCCTCTGCTGAAAACGTATGAGTACTCTGTTTTATCGCCGGCTTTATTAACGCTTACATTAAACGTTTTAATAAATGTATAATCTCCGAGCGCAGGCGCACAGCTATCCACGAATTCATCAGATTCACACGGCGGATTCGCAAACGACAAAAACGCAACAGAAACAGGTAATACAAGCATCCCAAGGATTAATTTTTTTTTCATATTCATAGATTTCGGTATTAAAATTTCGGGCAATTAACCAATCTCGCTTTTTTCTTTTTAGGTTTCAGTTTACACATCTGGTAGCTCAGGGTTATTTCGTGTGCACCACGTGAGATTGCTGCTAAGCCGGACACTGTAATATCATAACTATAGCCAATATTAACACGATCTGTTTCAAGGCCGATGATGATACATACTGCGTCGTTATTCGGATAACCCGGTTTATACGATTTCAGCAATGGAATACCACGATACCAGAAGCCCAGATTAAATATATTTCTGGTAAAATAAAACCCGAGATCGAGCTGATCGAATTTTGCCTGCCTGCGGTAATTAAATGCAGCCGTAAATAATTTGCGACCGTCATCATTCTTTTCACCCTTATTAAAATCATAACGATATCCCCCATGCACCGAACAGCGTATCGGGAGTCTTGCATTGGAATACCAGAACAGCGACTCATCAGGCCGGTTCAGGTGATAGAAAGAAGTTCCAAGCCAGAAACCCTTCCCGTAAAATAATGCGCCGGCCCCGAAATCAAGAAAAGTCCTCGACTGTACAGGCACTTCAACCGTTGAAACATTGCCGCCACGGGCCAGTTGATCACCGAATGTCAGATTGTTCATGTTAATGCTTTTCATGGTAATCCCGGGCTGTACACCAAAACGCAATGAATATTTGCGTGATAAAGCAGCCTCATAAGAAAACAGCGGGTTAACCATTGTCGTTTTTAAACCGCCCGTACCTGCCACATCCGAAGCAAACTGAATTCCAACGCCTACATTATTATTTGAAAAAGAATGATCGAAAGACGCCAGGCAGGATGAATATGCTGTTGATATTCCCGGCCACTGGTTACGATACGCGATTGAAAGTCTCGAACACACATTGGCTCCTGTAAATGCGGGATTCAGATATAAAGGAGATGCATAAAACTGAGAAAAATGCATATCCTGGCATTGCGCTCCAAACAATGCAAACACAAATAATAAAATATACAGTATCCTTTTATGCATTTATCTTAACAGGGTCACATCACCTGATTTATTAAATTCCTTACCATTATTTAATTTCACATAGGCTTTCCACACATAGACGCCCAACTGGCAAAGTTTTCCCTTATAGTAACCATCCCATCCTATTTTCACATCTTCCGATTCAAAGATCAATTCACCCCAGCGATCATATATCTGCAGTTTAAAATCAACAACCCCTGATGTATAAGGAAAGAAAATATCGTTTGTAAGACTGGCTATATCATATACCCCGCCCGGGGCTCCATTCGGGTTTGGTGTAAACGCATTGGGGAATACAACATCGGCATGTGTGGTAACATCTGCAAAAGCAGTATCCCGACAGCCATATTGATTCGTAGCAATGAGCTGAACCCCGTAATTTCCTATGCTTTGATATAAATGACTTACATTGAAACTGGTAGATGTTGCCCCATCACCAAATTGCCAGTCGTAAACAGAAGCGCCTGATGATGTATTATTGCAATGCAGCACATCGTAAGGTATATCAAGGTAATTTGTATTCATGGTAAATCCGGCAGATGGAGACGGAAATGCATGAATAACAATAGGATTAACGGAACTGGCGGTGCACCCTGCATCTGTAGTTACTGTAAGCGTAACAGTATAAGTACCGGAAGTGTTGTATATATATGCAGGATCCGGCAGTGCAGAGACTCCGCCATCTCCGAAGTTCCAGTTCCATGAGCTGATCGGATCAGCCGGGTTTCCGGTCACAGACTGGTCACTGAAATGTATAATTCCAGGAGCACAAATATTCACAGTATCCGAAAAAAATGCTAAAGTTGGTGGTGGATTAAACATTATTTTAACAGAATCCATCACGGTGATACCACAGGCATTGCTCACCGACAATATATAGGTTACAGGCTGTGATGGCTGAACAACAAACGGTCCGGGTCCACTGCCCAAGCCATTATTCCAGTTGAGTGTACATGGCCCGGTATTTCCCATGACTGTAGCTGAAATCTGGCTGGCCTGTCCCGGACAAATAGGTGTCTCACCATAAACCTGTACATTCGCCCCGGTTAAGCTATAAACAGTTACGTCGACACTGTCTTCAATCCCGGCACAACCGTTCTGATCAAAAGCCATCACCGTATAGGTTGTATTGGATACAGGCGAAGGATTGTACGTACCTGTATTTATAGACCCGGAAGGGTTCCACACATAATAATAATTACCACTGCCACCACTGGCTGATGCCACAACTGTTGCCTGTTGGCCTACACAAATTGTATCATTGATACCGGTATGAGTTATAATTTGAGATGGCTGTGTTATAGTTAATGTCTTTGTACTTGTACAGCCATTGGCATCGGTAACCGTAACAGTAAAGTTCCCTGCATGTAATCCACCGGCGATGGTACCTGTTTGTGGCGGTGTCGATGTCCAGTTATATGAATATGGCATAGTTCCACCCGCAGCACTCACCGTCGATGCTCCTACAGACTGATAACACAGGGCGTTGGTAACTCCCGTTAATGTCGAAGTCAAAGCCGGGGGTTGTGCAATCACAAAACCATAGCCGGTTGAACAGTTGTTCTGGTCGTGCACGGTCACTGAATAATTTCCGGCAACGAGATTTGTAGCCTGCGGGCCTGTAGCTCCACTTCCCGACCATACATATGAATAGCCGGGGCTTCCGCCACTTACAGCTATTGCAGCAGAACCGTTTGCCTGCGCGAAACAGGACACATCCGATACCGTAGTTGTTGTTATAGAGAGTAATGAAGGCTCCGGGATAATGGCATTTGCCGTAACGGTACAACCTTTCGCATCGATTAACTGCGCTGTATATGTTCCCGCTGTTAAACCGGTTGCAGCAACCTGATTGCCTCCATATGGCAACCAGCTGAACTGATACGGGACAAGAGTGCCTGTAATACTGGCTGTAGCTGTACCATTATTTCCACCCTGGCATAAAATACTTTGTGTTGAAACTACATTCACAGATGGTCCGGGTAAGTTGACGAGACTGGCAGAAAAAGTTACCTGGCAGTTATTGGCATCCATGACCTGCAGGGAATATGTACCCGGCAGGAGGTTCGATATATTTGCAGTTGTATATGTGGCATTATTCCAGCTATATTGATATGGCCCAACTCCACCGTTGATCTGTGACTGCATAGCTCCGTTAGCCAATCCACAACTTGCATCATCCGGAACCAGTGTACCTGTGATCGGTGTTGCCTGGGCAATCTGAATTGGAACACTGGCCTGACAATTATTTCCGTCGGTTACCGTAACAATATAATTTCCGTTGCTTAAGTTGCTTGCAGTTGACAGGGTACCGCCGGCAGGCGACCACTGGTAGGAATACGACGGGGTTCCACCGGCAACAGTTACTGTAGCAGTTCCATCCGATCCTCCGTAACAGAGTGTTCCATTCCCATACCCGTTAACAGATAAAGGAGCAAGTGGTCCTGAAACGGTCAGTACTGTGTTGGTCATACAGTTGTTCGCATCATGAATGCTTACGGAATATGTTCCGGTTGTTAAGCCGCTGGATTGTGGCCCGTTAGAGCCAACCGGCAGCCATGCATAATTAAACGGAGCAGTACCGCCTGTTATGCTTACAGAAGCTGCCCCGGTGTTTCCGCCAAAACAACTTACCGGCACTACAGTTGTAGATAAAACCGAAAGTTGAGCAGGCTCGGCAACCTGTACAGTTGTTGTCTGAATGCAATTATTCTGATCCGATGTCTGTACCGTATAAATACCTGCCGTCAGCCCACTAACCATTGCACTACTCATTCCACCGGGAAACCATGTATATGAGTAAGCTGGTATCCCGCCACTGACGCTAATACCGGCACTTCCATTATTTCCTCCATAACAGGCCACTGCAGTGCTGCTCACTACAGTCAACACAGGCAATGGCGCTGTTATTAAAGGAGTTGTAACCTGCACGGTACATCCGTTTGCCGAAACCACCTGGGCCGTATATGTGCCGGCAGATAAGCCACTGGCAACAGGTTGTGATCCTCCTGAAGGAAGCCATGAATAACTGAAAGGTCCTGTACCCCCGCTTACGCTTAACGTAGCCGTACCGTTAGATCCACCAAAACAACTGACACTTCCTGTACCCGTAATATTCAATGTTGGCGCGGGTTTATCTGTAATTAAAATTGAATTAGTAATCGAACAGGCATTTGCATCGGTCACCACTATACTATACGATCCGGCGAACAATCCCGCAGCTGTCGAAAGAACCGAGTTACCCGGGTTCCATTGGTAAGTGTATGAGCCTGTTCCCCCGGAAACACTGACTGATGCCGAACCATTTGCCTGGCTACAATCTGAACTGCTGCTGTTTACCGTTAGACTCATGACAGCAGGTTGGGTAACAGATACCGTAGCTCCTGTAACACACCCATTATAATCCGTAGCAGATACACTGTAAATGCCGGCAGGTACATTACTGAGTGTAGCACCACTTACTGCTCCGTAGTTCCACTGGAAATTGTATGGTGAAACTCCACCTATTGCCTGGGCAACCGCAGAGCCATTGTTCCCTCCAAAACAACTCACCGATGAAGAAGCAATTGTTACAGACGGAAAAGATGCTGGCTGGGCAATAGTGAATGAAAGCGTTTGTACACAGCTATAACTATCTGTAACAAGCACCGTATAATTACCGGCGCTTATATTTGTTATACTGCTTCCCGTTTGGCCTGTCGGCTGCCACAGGTAGGAATATGAAGGTGTACCTCCGTTGGCGTTAACGGTGGCCCAACCATTATTCCCACCCATGCAGCTAACAGATTGTGTGGATATTACAGGAACTATTTTAGCGGGTTCTGAAATAAAAGGTGTTGTGGCTAAGCCGATACATCCGGCGTTGTCAATAATTTTTATAGTATAATATCCTGACTGTAACCCTGCAGCAGTAAGTGAATTACCACCTGATGGAAACCATTGATAAGTGTAATTAGGGCCTGTTCCACCGGTAAACGTTGCTACGGCTGCACCATTGGAGCCTGCAAAGCACGACACATTTGTAGTTGATGCTATACTTACAAGAGGCCCCTGAATATCATTGATATTCACCGTGTTCAAAGTCAAACACCCGTTATTATCAGACACCTTTACAGTATACGAACCTGCAGCCAGCGCAGTTGAAACGGATCCGGTTCCACCTGCGGGCAACCACTGATAGGTAAATGGCGGCACACCTCCCGATGTGATTGAAATGGAAGCATTGCCGGTTTGCATGCCACAGTTTGCATTGGTATAACCAATAACGGATGATACACTCGTTGGTTGATTAATAGTGACCGTGCTTGTTTTACTACATCCCGCAGCATCATTTGTAACAACCGTATAATTACCCGGCGACAAACTGGAAAAGTTACTGCTGATGATATTTCCCGGGAATAAAGTATAAGCATAAGGAGCAGTACCTCCCGAAGAACTGATAGAAATAACACCATTGTTACCCCCGTTGCAGGAAACATTCGTTACACCGGTCGATACTGTCAGAACATTTGGTTGTGTTATAATTACCGTGGTTTGAGCCTGACAGGATCTGGAATCTGTTAAAGTAACCGTATAAGTTCCGGCAACAGCATTGCTTAAAACCGACGACGACGAACCTCCCGGGCTCCAGCTATATGTGTAATTCGGTGTTCCTCCGATACCCGACACAACTGCAGAACCATTATTTCCCCCGTTACAACTTACATTTACCTGGCTCTGCAAATTAACCGACAGAACAGCCGGTTCGGTAACCGTGGCCACAGTTGTGGTTGTACAGCCTTTAGAATCACTGATATTGACGGTATATGAACCACTCGGGATATTATTGATTTGTGATGTGAATTGCCCGACAGGTTGCCAGGTATAGGTATAACCCGGTGTACCACCACTGACATTTACAGAGGCCGATCCGTTGTTTAAATATTGACAGCTTTCATTGGTTACACTTACTGCAGCAAGAAGAGCGGAAGGTTGTGTAATGCTGGCCGTTTGACTCGATATACACCCTTTGCTATCCGTTACTTTCAGGGTATATGTTCCGGCGCCAATACCGGAAAGAGATGCTCCACTGCCTCCTCCGGGAGACCAACTATAGGTATAGCCGGCTGTACCACCACTTATGACCGAACTGATCTGTCCGTTGGTGCCGTTATAACAACTCACTGCCGTTGTTGTCAGGCCCGCTGACAATGGTGACGGCTGAGAAATACTGATTGTGCCATTTGCAGTGCACAATTTACTGTCGGTTACCTGAACCGTGTATATGCCCGCACTTATACCATTCACAGACGATCCTGTCTGGCCATTATTCAACCAGCTGTAACTATAGGGAGCTGTTCCACCACTCACAATACTCTGTGCAGAGCCACTGCTTCCGCCGCTACAGGCAACAGCGGTGCCGCTCATACTTACACTTAATGGCAGCGGTTGGGTAATAGACACGGTGGTTTGAGCCTGACAGGACCTGGAATCTGTTAAGGTAACCGTATAAGTTCCGGCAACAGCATTGCTTAAAACCGACGACGACGAACCTCCCGGGCTCCAGCTATATGTGTAATTCGGTGTTCCTCCGATACCCGACACAACTGCAGAGCCATTATTTCCCCCGTTACAACTTACATTTACCTGGCTCTGCAGATTAACCGACAGAACAGCCGGTTCGGTAACTGTGGCCACAGTTGTGGTTGTACAGCCTTTAGAATCACTGATATTGACGGTATATGAACCACTCGGAATATTATTGATTTGTGATGTAAATTGCCCGACAGGTTGCCAGGTATAGGTATAACCCGATGTGCCACCACTGACGCTTACAGATGCCGATCCGTTGTTTAAATATTGACAGCTTTCATTGGTTACACTTACTGCAGCCAGAAGAGCGGAAGGTTGTGTAATGCTGGCCGTTTGACTCGATATACATCCTTTGCTATCCGTTACTTTCAGGGTATATGTTCCGGCGCCAATACCGGAAAGAGATGCTCCGCTGCCTCCTCCGGGAGACCAACTATAGGTATAGCCGGCTGTACCACCACTTATGACTGAACTGATCTGTCCGTTGGTGCCG